>CAVYZA010000001.1:0-61274 GCA_963772865.1 uncultured beta proteobacterium
ACAGCGTTCCGATCAGGACACGTGCCGTGCTTTCCACAGCGTGCGCTACCCCTCCCGAGCGCGATGCGCAGTCGGTCCTGCCAGCTATTTCGGGAACATCAACTGCACATGCAGGGTTTGACCTCTGCAGCATTCGCGGAGAGCGAGGCCCTCTAGCATGCACTCCCTCCCCCTGCCCAGGGGGAGGGCCAGGGTGGGGGTGCGACGCATGCGGTGCATGATGCCGACGCTTCACCCCCATCCCAGCCTTCCCCCTGAGAGGGGGAAGGAGTGCAGTCGTCGAGTCAGGTCTTCGTGATGGGATGCAGCATCAGGACGACGCGGCCATCGTTGTAGTCGCTGGTGGCAGTCCCGGACGACGCGATCAGCGCGGAAGGAACGCCCATCCCCAGAAGCTGCACGCGCACCGCTTCGGCGCGCTGATTGGCGAGGTTTTGACGCTCGGCGGTCGTGCCGCCCGCGTCGGGGTGGCCGATCACCGCAATGGTCATCTTGCCGTACGTCTTCAGAACCGACGCCACTTCCTGCAGCGTCGGCAGGAACGCGGGACTGATCACGGCGGACCCGGGGGCGAAACGCGTATTGCCGGTCATGCTCACCATCACGGCGTTGCCGCTGAGGAGCTCGACCTGGGCGTTGCCGGCGTTGACCTGCGGCTGGAGTTCCTTGGCCAGGTCCTGCTTGCGCTGATCCATGAAGTGGCCGGCCACGCCACCAATCAGCGCGCCGCTGGCTGCGCCGACCAGCACGCCGGCCCAGGGATCAGCGTGATCAATGATCGCGCCGAGCGCGGCGCCGCCCACTGCGCCGATGGCAACCCCCTTGCCTGTGTCGGTCCCCATCTCCTGCTTGAATCCGCCGCTGCCGCTCGCGCAGCCGCCGGCAAGTACAGCCGCCAGCGTAGCCACGCCGATGGAGCGCACACAGGCAACACCGAGTTGCAATCCCTTCATCGTCCCCTCTCCAATCCTTGGATTTGCCGCCCTGGCCCGAATATGACCCGCACCAGCGGTCTCGAAACGCGCCGGGATCGCTGGCCCAACCCAGCTCGGCCAGGATTATGCCGCAGCTTTGCGGTCGCCGCGCCGAAACGGCCGCAATGACGTCTCCATATCGTTCATCGGGTTGACGCTGGAACTTGATGACCCGCTCGAACATCGCCGGTGGAGACGCTTGCCAATGTCCTCGAGATGGCGCACCATGCGGACCCCACCGGGGACGCGCGAGCGTAGTCTAGCCGCACGGCAACGCGATTGGAGCCTGGACCAAGGTCCAGTTGGACACGCTTCCACGCGTTGCTACCGTGTGTGCGGCAGGCTTGTATGGGAGGCTGCGAACGGTCGCGACGGCAGTCCGCGGGCATGTCGCGCGATGCGGCTGGCAATCGACGGCAGCTCCGGTGCACTTGGCCGTGATGGCAATGAGTTCACCAACGTAAAGAGGGGATCACAATGAAGACGGGCGAGTATTTGGTACACAAGGCGCTGGCTGTGGCAGTTGCGGCAGCGCTCGGTGGTTGCGCCACCACCGACAAGCCTTCGGCAGAATCCGACTACACCTTCTGCAGCAGATACGGCGATGCGCCCCAATGCTCCGGCAAGCAGGCAGCGCGCCGGCGCCGGCTCCGGCCGCTGCGCCTGCCCCTGTGCAGCCGCAAGAGAAGACGGTCGTCGTGGTCGAGCCGGGCCCGCCCCCGAACAAGGCTGGCGAGTGCTACACCAAGGTCATGCTGCCGGCGGAATGGCGCAACGAGCCGACGCAGCAGCTGGTGAGGGCTGCTGGCGAGCGGGCCGAGTACTCCGAGCCGGTCTATCAGGACGCCGAGGAGCGCGTGTTGATCAAGCCGGCGAGCAAGCGGGTCACGGTGGTGCCGGCCGAGTTCGGGCAGGTGGAAGAAAAAGTGCTGGTGCGCGAGGCCTATCGCCGCGAGATCGAGGTCCCGGCGCTGTACAACACCTATTTCGACAGGGTGATGGAGAAGCCTTCGCGCGATGTGTGGAAGCCGGGCCGCGGCACCATCGAGAAAGTCGATCCCACCACCGGGGAGATTCTGTGCCTGGTGCATGAGGATGCGATCTACAAGACGGTGGAGCGCAAGGAGCTGTTCCGCGCGGCGAGCAAGCGCTACGAGGACGTTCCGGCCGAGTACGCCACGGTGAAAAAGACGGTAATGACGAAGCCGGAGAGCACGCAGGAAGTGGAAGTGCCGGCGGAGTACCAGACCGTCAAGGTGCGCAAGCTGGTGAAGGCGCCCGAGCCGGTGAAGGTGCCGGTAGACGCGCAGTATGCTACCGTCAACAAGCAGGTGATGGTCAGGCCCGAGCACGCCGAGTGGACGCAGGTGCTGTGCCTCGACAACTCCTCCCCGGCGAAGATCCAGGAGGTCAAGCGCGCGTTGAATAAGCGCGGCGCCTCGCCCCAGCTGCGCGTGGATGGGGAGCTCGATCAGAACCTGACGGAGAGCGTCAGGTCGTTCCAGCAAAAGAACGGCCTGAATCCCACCGGCCTGATGACGGCCGACACGCTGTCCAAGCTGGGCATCGCGATGAAGTAGCCGCATCAAGCCCGCCAGGCGCAGGTCGGCCTGGCGGGAATCACGCGCCTGTAAACGGCGCCCGCTGCGCGGGCGCCGTTTTCCTTGCGCAGCATCGCAACATTCGGCAAGCCTATACTAGGCGCAGCCGCGCGCCGCCAGGCGCTCACCTCCCGCTCGAGCGAGGGGGTGAGGGAGCTGGGTTCTCAACTCAATAGAACCATCCCCACATCAATCCCGACGGCGGCGTGGTCTGGTAGTCCTCGCCTTCCACGCTCACGCCGGTCGCACCGCCCGTGGTGCCATTGAAGTCGGATGAGTAGCCGTAGTAGACCACGTCCTCGGTCGATGCGAACACGCGCGAGTGGATCGCGTGGTAGATGGGCACGTTCGGCGGAATGGAGTAGATCTCCGGCGGCACCTGGTCTGTCACGGTCCATGGTCCGGTGGCATCCGGCGCCTTGAACCAGACTCCGCTCTGCTCGCCGTACCAGTTGTTGATGTCCACCTGGATGATCGGCGCCGACGCGTTGGCGACATAGTTGAGCTGCGTGCCCGCAATCGGCTTCAGCTGCGGATCTCCGTTGATCACCACGTCGAAGTGCGCCTTGCTGCGAGGCGCGGCGACGACCGCCGGCACTGGCGGCAGCTGCGCCTGCGCAGCTGGCATGGCGCCCGGCTTTGCGTACGCGGCGACTAGGCCCTTGGGGCTGCTGGCGGGGATGCGGGCGATGTCTGGCGGCAGCTTGTCCACTGCAATGGGCGTCAGCTCGAACACACTGCGCGTCGCCGTTCCCGTGAACCAGCGCGTGCCGGCGAGCACGTACACGCGCTGATTTCTGGTGTCGCGGAAGATGTGGGCTTTGGTGTTGCTCACGTACTCGAGGCTGCTGTCGGGGATCGGCACGAACTTGGGCTCGCCGCTGACGCCGACCAGGATCGCGGGCTGCGTGGCTACGACGATCTGCGGCACATTGTTCTTGCCGAGCGTGGGAAGCTTGCCGGTTTTGGCGTTGGGCTTGCCGGTGAGCAGGTCCGCGCGCCCGCTCGCCCGCGCCGCCTGCAGGGCGCTCACTGCGCCCGGCGGCTCGTTCGGCGATGCTCCACGGCCCGCGCAGCGAGCTCGCGCTGAGCCAGCCGTTGTACACACGCAGATACAACCTGCCGGCGGTCGGGTCCTTGAGCAGCACCACGCGCGTGTTGCGCGCCCCTTGCAGCCGGGTGCCGGGCAACTCAACGAAGCGCGGCTCGCCGTCGATGGCCACCAGCAAGGCCGGGTTTCGGGCCACATAGACCCGCGGCGGCACGCTCTGCGCGACGGCGCGGCTCTGCGCCAGCGCTGCAGCCTGGCGCGCACTGGCCTCGAGATGCGCGAGCGAGAGGCGGGTCACGCCGCGCGGCGCGAAGTTGCGCAGCAGGCCCAGCCATTCCGGCTCCTGGCGGCGGGCGGTCGGGAAGCTCGCATCGGTCAGGGTTAGGTTCTCGACCGCGACCGTGCCCGCGGCCTTGTCGACGACGGTGCGCGCCGTCATGCGCACGATGCCGGGTACCGCCTCGGGCTGGCCGTCCGGATGGGCCACGACTGCAGCGTCGGCCACCAGCTTGTTGCCGTCCCAGCTCTGCACTTGCGGCTCGTGCATGTCGAAAGCGACACCCGTCGCGGTGAAGCTGCGCGGCCAGCCGGCCCGATCTCTCGGCGCCGCGGCTGCCGCGGTGGCACCTGCTCCGCGGGGCACCTGCTCCCGCGGGGGCCGCGGCGGTCTGGTTGCTGTTCGACAGCGACAGCGTGAACTCCTGCGAAGCGTCGGCGGTCGCCGCCGCTTCACCCGGCTTTGACAGCGGGAGGGTGAAGGTCTGCGAGCCCGCTGCACTGGCGGTTTCCGGTTGGGGGGCCGCTGCGGGAGGTGCGATGGGGGGCGGCGCCAGCGCAGCAGTGGCCGGGTTGACTTGCATCCCCACGGCCGCACCGGTCCCGCCCGCTGCTGCACCGGCCCCGCCCGGGCGCACGGCGCCGCGCTGGCGCAGCGGCCCCGCCCACCGCCGGAAGGACGTCGGTAGTGGCCGTAGGCGCGGGCGCAGCGGCGACGCTGCCGGGAAGGATCTCGCGCATGTCCACCGGCGGCAGGGCCTGCGGCTTGTTCGATCCGCAGGCAGATAACAGCAGCGTGCCTAGAGCCAGGGCGATAGAGACGAGTCTCAGCATGTTCCGACGGGGGCGGGCGAACAAAGCGGCGATGATACTTGAGTCGCTGGCCTCGAGGAGACCCTGGCAACGCGTCACCTTCGAGGGCGAGGAAGCAGCTGGTTCGAGTCAGTCGGCGCGAGCGGGCTCAGTGTGCCCGCTTTCACCCTCTCCCCTGCCCTCTCCCATCAAGGGAGAGGGAGTCCACTCAATCCGCTTTCCTCTTGCCGGGAGGGCGAGGTGTGGGGGCTGCCTGGCATGCCTCACGCGACGCCCAGGGAGAGGGACTCTTGCAAGGGCGGCTCACCCCGTGGGGCTGATCTCGTCCACGGTATCGGCCGCATCAGCCGGGCGGTCGAAGCCCTCGCGCACCCAGGACTCGAGCAGCGTGTAAGTGACCGCAAGCACGACGGGGCCTACGAAGATGCCGATCAGGCCGAATGCGATCAGGCCGCCGATGACACCGGCAAATACCAGCAGCAGCGGCAGATCGGCCCCTTTCTTGATCAGGATGGGCCGCAGCACGTTGTCCAGCGTCACCACCACGATGCTGACGACCAGGAGCACCGTGCCCCACAGCGAATCGCCGCTCCAGTACAGCCAGACCACGGCCGGCGCCAGAACCAGCAGCGGCCCGACCTGCGCGATACACAAAAGGAACATCGCAGCGGTGAGCAATGCGGCCAGCGGCACTCCGGAGACCGCCAGCCCGATTCCGCCCAGCACCGCCTGCACCAGCGCGGTCACCACCACGCCGAGCGCAACGCCGCGGATGGCCCGCCCGGCCAGGCGCACGGCGGCCTCGCCCCGTTCTCCGGCAAGCCGCTGCCCGAACATCAGGAGCGCTCTTGCAGCGCTCTCGCCGCCCGCATACATCACGACGGCGATGATCACCATGAGCATGAACTGGACGATGATCAACCCCACGCTGCCGACCTTGCCTGCCAGCCACTGCGCGAAGCGCCCGGCGTAGGGCGAGATGCGCTCGGCGAGCTGGCCGGTGCCTTGCCGCTCGGCGTCCTGCCAGGCCGCGGTGACCTTCTCACCGACGAAGGGAACGTGGCTGAGGAACTCCGGAGGCGGCGGCAGCTTGGCGGCGGCCAGCGACTCGACCCACACGACCAGGCGCTCGCCGTTTTCCACCAGAGCCACGATCGCCAGCAGCAGGGGGATCACCAGCACCAGCAGCAACCCCAACGTCATGACGCCGACTGCCAGGCTGCGACGGTTCCACAGACGCCTCTGCACACCCAGCATCAGCGGCCAGGTCGCCACCACGATCATCGCGGCCCAGATCGTAGCGCCCAGGAACGGCCGCAGGATCAGGAAGCAGGCGCCGATCAACCCGATCAGGCACAGCGCAGCGAGGACGATGCGGAACAGGTCTTGCCTGGCGGGAACGGCCATGGTTGCCTCAGCTGTCTGGCGCTTGCGCGGGCGGGACGTACCACTTGTCCTTGGGCACGACCTGCGGCTGCGCGGGATCCACCATGTAGTGCGGGGACAGGATCTGCACGCCGTATTCGTTGAACACGTCCTGGATGTTGGCAAGCAGCGCATCGAGCGCGAGCGCGCGCTGCTGCGGCCCTTCCGACCCCGCGCAGCATATCAGACGATACTCCACGTAGAAGTCCGACAGCGCAGTCTGCACCACGAAAGCCTTGGGCTCCCGCAGCACGCCCGGCGTGCGCTCGGCAGCCAGAAGCAGCATCGCGCGCACCTGCCGCCACGGCGTCCCGTAACCGATCGTGACCTGGGTGTGCAGCGCAAAGCCGCGCGCGCCGCTCAACATGCGCGAGTAGTTCTTGATGGTGTTCGCCACGACGTACGCATTGGGCAGCGTCACCTCCTCGCCCAGCCCGGTGCGGACGCGGGTCGCGAAGATGCCCAGGTCGGTCACCGTCCCCTCGGTATCGCCGATGCGCACGTACTCGCCCAGCCGCAACGTATGCGTGTAGGTGATCATGAGGCCGCCGGCCGCCTGCCCGACGATCCCGGAAGCGCCGATCGAGATCATCACGCCCGACCAGCACCGACAGGCCCTTGAAGGCCTCGCTGCCGGACCCGGGCAGGTACGGGTAGGCCATGGCCAGCGCGAACAGCCACAGCAGAAGCGTGAGGATGCGGCGGGTAGGCGCAGCCGTGTCGGCATCCAGCCAGCCCATCGCCACATGCCGGCTCTCCACGCGCTGCAGAAAGATCTCCAGGGACCGCACGACCGCGCGCGTGATCACCACGATCACGACGACGAACACCAGGCCCGGCATGGCGTGCGCGATGCCGTTGGCAACCGTGTCCAGCACGTCCAGGAGGAACTCGAACAGGGCTTCCGCCCACGGCCGCGTGTAGGGGAAGCGCCTGAGCGTGAACGTCAGCCAGGCGTAGCCCAGGAACAGCCCGATCGCCCATCCCGCCACGCGCACCGCGTTGCGCGCGACGCTGCCCAGTTGCTGCGGGTTGATGGCCGTGAAGCCGCCGATCTTGACGCGCTCGGCGGCGCCGCACGCGAGCGAGTAGGCGCGGCCGCCGAGCCAGCGGCCCGCCAAGATCAGCAGCCACACCAGCGCGATCAGCAACAGCGTGGCGACGAGCACGGCCACGGCCGCGTGTGCGATCGCCTTGGGGTCGCGCGCTTCGGCGCTCTCCGCGAGCACCTGGGTCAGCCGTTCGGCAGCACGGTTGGCGGCCGTATCCAGCGTTTCGCCGGAGGCGGTATCGACGTCACCCGGCGCGACGAAGAACACCCCTTGTCCGTCCAGCTCGACCGAGCGGGAATCGCCGACCGGGACGACGGACACCGTCGGGCTGAGACCTTTGTCGAGCACCCTCTGCAGACGGCGCTGCGCGGTCTGCGCCCGCTCCTCCGGCGTGTAGCCGCCCAGGGTGGAGCGAAACACGAAGATCTCGCGGTTGTGCACCACGAGCGGGGTGCCTTCGGCGAGCGCCGCCGCCGGCTTCGATGCCGCCGGCGCGGTCGGCTTGGACTCGGCGCGGCCGTGCTGCACACTGCCTGCGAGCAGGGTCAGCAGCAAGGCGAGCAATGCAAGCGAAGCGCATCGGTTCAGCGCGCGCGCAGATCGCCTCGAGATTGGACGCGCGTTCCCGCAGGCCGCAGCTCATGCCAGGCGCGTCCTCGACCGAGGACGCCGGTCAGATGACGCCGGCCTTCTGGAGCGCCGCGATGATGATCTTGGCAAAGCCCGGCGTCTCTTTCGCGACGTCGGTGGGTGAGAACGTCTCGGTCGTGCCCGACCAGAGCAGCTTGCTGGCGTTCACGCTGTAGACGCTGGTTTCCGTGGTTACGACATCGTACTGATAAACCGTGGGCGGCTCGTAGTAGCCCATCCACGCGGACGAGTACCAGCCGTAGAATCCGCCCATCGGGGCCGGCTGATAGTAGCCGGGACTGACCTGCGTCTTCTGTTCGCGCCTGACCAGGCGCGTGATGAGCACGCCGTCCGCACCCAGATTCTTCACCGCCTGCTCCAGCACCGCCTGGTCGGCCTGGCCGTCCTGCGGGATCACCGTGTAGCTGGGCACGGCCGTCACCCCGGCGGCCTTGAGCGCAGCCGAGAACTCGTCCTCGAAGATGCGGCGCGTAGCCGGCTGGCTGCTGACGCCGACCACCATCACTTTGCGCAGTGGCGGACCCTGAAACTCAGGGCTCTTCCATTGACCGATCGAGCTCGGTGGATGCGCAGCCCGCGACGCATGCGGCCAGCACGATCAAGCACATCGCGAGACCGACCGAGCGGTTCCGAACCAGGTTCTTCATGCTTTGTCTCCGAGGACTGCCGGGGATCATCAAGGGAGCTATTGTGCCGCAAGGTGGCGCGGTGGGGCTACTGGGAATCCGTCCCGAGCGGGAATGAACCCCGAGCCGGAGGCTGCAACCCGTCCGCAACCACCAGCCGCATCTTGGCACAAGGCGCACAGCACCAGCACAATGAGCACTATGACGAATCGTCCCGCACGCCGATCCGCGCGCGATGCATTGCCGGACTCGCTTCTGGACGTGCCGGCGATGACAGCGATCGGAGCTGTGCGCCTGCCATTCCAGGAGGCGAACGTGCAGCTGTGGCGTGTGCCGCTGCGGGCGGGCAAGGATGTGCTGGCGGGCCTGGTCGACCTGCTGCCTGCGGATGAGCGCAAGCGCATGGATGCGATTCGCGACGGCGCGAACCAGCGCCGTTTCGCGGTTGCGCACGGGGCGCTGCGCCTGCTGCTGGCGCATCACCTGCGAGAGCGGCCGCGCGCTCTGGTCTTCGCCGCGCAGGCCCACGGCAAGCCGTACCTGCCTGGCGCGCGCGTGGAGTTCAACTTGACTCACGCGCACGAGCTGGCGCTGATCGCGGTGTCGCTCAGCGGAGCAGTGGGCGTGGACGTGGAAAGACGCGCTCGCAGACCGGTCGATCTGCAGGCAATGGTCCGCAGGGTGCTGTCCCCGCCCGAGCAGGAATGGCTGGCAGGGCGACCGGAAACACAGCGTAACGGCGCGTTCCTGCGCCTGTGGACATGCAAGGAAGCGGTGTCCAAGGCCGCGGGCAGCGGGTTCAGCAGCGGCTTTTCCAGCATCTGCATCGAGCCGGCGCGGCTCTCTCCTGCGCATCCGCAGGATGTCGACGCCGCAGGCGGCCGGTGGCGTCTGCGTACCCTCTTGCTCGGCAGGGCCTATGTCGGTGCTCTGGCGGTGGCGGCTTCGCCGCCCGCGCCCGATGATCGAGCGGCGCCGGAACGGATCAAGCGCGCCAGGTAGGTTCGACCCTGGCTAGGTTGGACCTCGGGTAACTTCGCCCTCGGGCAGGCCGACGCTCGGCCGGCAGATCAAGCGCGGCGGGCGATGAGGGCCGCGTTGGAGCCGCCGAACGCGAACGAGTTCGACAGCGCGTACTCCAGCCCGGGTGCTTCGCGCCCTCGGCCGGGTACGCAGTCGAGGTCGCAGCCGGGATCGGGCACGGTGAGATTCGCAGTGGGGGGCAGGCGCCGCTGCTGCAGCGCCAGGATCGTGATGGCGAACTCCAGCGCCCCGGCCGCACCGACCAGGTGCCCGTGCATCGATTTGGTGGCGCTGATGGCCAGCGCGCGCGCGTGCTGCCCGAAGACTTCCTTGACCGCGTCGATCTCGACCTTGTCGCCGACCGGGGTCGCCGTTGCGTGCGCATTGATGTAGCCGATCGCGGCCGGGTCGATCGCGGCGTCCGCCCAACGCCAGGCGCATGGCCCGCACCTGGCCGTCCGCGGCCGGCTGGGTGAGGTTGCGGGCATCGCTGGAGGCGCCGAACCCCACGATCTCGGCCAGCGGCTGCGCACCGCGCGAGCGCACCGCCTGCTCTGATTCGAGCATCAGCATGGCCGCGCCCTCGCCGAGGACGAAGCCGGTGCGGTCCGCGGCGAACGGCCGGCTCGACGCAGCGGGCCCGTCAGGATGCTCCTTCGCCAGCACGCCGAGACTCTCCCACGCCACCACCGAGCCGTCGTTGAGCATGGCCTCCGTCCCGCCGGCGAGCGCGCGCTCGAGGTAGCCGTCGCGCACGGCGCGGAAGGCCTCGCCGATGGCGATCGCCGAGGACGCGCACGCAACCGAGTAAGTGAAGGACGGTCCCAGGAGCCGGTAACGCATGGACACGTGCGCCGCCGATGCGTTGGGCATGATGAGCGGGACCGAAGTCGGCTTGACCTTGCGGCTGCGGCGCAGGAAGTAGATCCCATAAGCGTCCTGAAGGGCCTGCGCCCCGCCCAGCGCGCAACCCATGTAGGTGCCGGCATCGGCGGGCCCGTGCTCGCCGGCCAGCAGGCCGGCGCTGTTCAACGCCCGATGCGCGGCGACCACCGCCATCTGCGCAACCCGGTCCATGGCAAAGAGTTGCGCCTTGGGGATCAGTCCGGACGGATCGAACTCGGCCGCCGCCATGAGAACGTCATTGCCGCTCTCGGCGCTGCCGCTGAAGACCTTGCGCACCGCCGACTCGCCGGCGTACAGCCGGTCGAACGCCGCTGCCGGGTCGCCGCCGTGCGGCGACACCAGCCCCATCCCGGTGACGAAAACGCGGCGCCGGGGACCGGCCATGGCTTACGCTCCCTTGGCCTGGATCAGCTCGTCCACGATGGCAGCGGCCTCGCCCAGGGTCTTGAAATCGGTGCGGTCGTCGGGCACGTCGATCCCGAACTTGTCGCCGACGTCGAAGAGCAGTTCCGCGACCGACAACGAGTCCAGGCCCAGCTCTTCCAGGGTGGCTTCCGGGCGGATGGCGTCGGCTTTGATGTCGTACTTGTCGGTCAGGACTTCCTGCAGATACGTGAACGCACTCACATGGGCACCTCGTTATTGGCCCGCCGGCCGGGAGAAATTTTTTCAACTATAGCATCGCTGCAGGCTCAGAGCCGAGCGCCCGCAGCGGCTCGAACGGTACTGGCGGTTCCAGCCGAGGTTGCTCAGCTCGGCTGGACAGCGCCGAGCACCCGAGGAGAGGACGCGGTGGGAACGTCCATCAACGCCATTGATCGACCCAGCGCAGTTCGACCGCGCGGTGGCGGACGTGAGCATGCTGGCGGGAAGCGTCACCTCGTACAGGTCGCCCGACTTGCGGACGGCTTCGACGCGCGTCGCCGTTGATGGTGCACACGTCTTCGGCAGGCCGGCCCTCGGGACGCTGGGTCTGGCACAGCAGGGAAGTCGTCGCAGTTCTCGCGGTGAAGCTCTCCAAGCCCGGGGAAACCATGAAAACGCACGACCAGCTGCCGGCGGCCAGCCGGTCTTGGGCGCGCGCACTTCCACGCCGCCGATCCCGCGCTCGCGGTAGACGTTCAGCACCGAGGTCTTGCCTTCCTGCACGACCGCCGTGCGGTCCTGGCCGGCCGCAGCAGCGGCAGCGGCCGTCGGTCGCCGCGGCAGCTGCGGCGGTAGACGCCGCCGGCAGCGGGCGCAGCAGCCGGGATGCGCCTGCGGCGGAAGACGGCTTCGACTGTGGCGCCAGCGGATCGGCCAGATCGACCCAGCCGCCGCCCATCGCCTTGTACACGTTGACCAGTTCGGCGTAGCGCCCGACAGCGCGGCCACGGCGTTCAGCTCGGCGCCGAACAGCTCGTTCTCCGCGTACAGCACTTCGAGGTAGCTGGTCACGCCATTGTCGTATCGCAGCGCGCGACAGGCGCGCGTACTGGCGCAGCGCGTCGACCCGCTTGGCCAGCGCCTCGTACTCCTCGCGCCGCTTCTGCACGCCGACCAGCGCGTCGTTGGTCTCGCGGAAGGCGTTGAGCACGACCTGCTGGTAGAACGCCAGCGCTCTCGCGCTGGCCGGCTTCCGCCGAGCTCACCTGACCCTCGATGTTGCCGAAGGTGAAGATCGGACCCGTCAGACGTCGCGGCCAGGTAGCCGGTGGCCGAATCGCCCGACACGAAGTCGCCGAGCGACGTGCTGGCGAGGCCCAGCAGCTCCGGTCAGCGACAGCGTCGGGTAGTAGAGCGACTTCGCCACGCCGATCTGGGCGTTGGCCGCGCGCAGGTTCTGCTCGGCCTGCAGGATGTCGGGCCGGCGCTCGAGCAGGCTCGACGGCAGCGCGCCCGGGATGCCCGGGTCGATCAGCTGCTCGATGGCCATGCCGCGCGGGATGAGCCCGGGATTGCGGCCGAGCAGAACCGACAGCAGGTTCTCCTGCTGCGCGATCTGGCGCTCGAGGGACGGAATCGCCGCCAGCGCCTGCTGGTACTGCGACTCGACCTGGGCCAGCTCCACTTCCGACACCACGCCGCCCTTGAGGCGCAGCTCGAACAGCTCCAGCGGTCTCGCCGTAGTTCTCCGCGGTGGCGCGCGCGATCTCGAGCTGCCGGTCGAGCGCGCGCAGCGCGATGTAGCCGGTGGCGACGCTGGTGACCACCGAGAGGATGACGCCGCGGCGGCCCTGCTCGCTCGCGTAGACCTGCGCCTGCGCCGCCTCGGTCTGCCGTCGCACGCGGCCGAACAGATCGATCTGCCAGGACGCGCCGAGCGCGGCCTGGTAGAGGCTGTAGTCGCGATCCGTGCCGGCGGCATCGGGCCGGGACCGTTCCGCGCTCGCGCGGTTGCGGCTCGCATCGCCGCCGTAGTCGAACTGCGGGTAGAACTGCGAGCGCGTCGTGCGCAGCGCGCCGAGGAACTGGTCGACGCGCGCCGCGGCGATCTGCACGTCCAGGTTCTCGCGCACCGCGTCGTCGACCAGCTGATCGAGCGCCGGATCGCCGAACGCCTCCCACCAGCGCGTGTTGGCGACCTCGGCCGCCTGCTCGTACTCGACGCGCCAGGCCTCGGCGGTCGATCTTCGGCTGGTGAAGTTCGGGCCGACGGTGCAGGCGGCGGCGAACGCTCGGCGCGACCGACGCCGTAGCGTGAGGCGCGAGGCGTGAGGCGTGAGGCGCAGCGCAACGACCCGCGCTGCGGCACCCCTCCTTGGAAAGGAGGGGAGCTGCAAAGCGCTGCCAGCTCCTGCCCGAGGAGAGGCGTCCACGGCGTGGGCGGGGTGGTGGGAGCCCGCGAGGAGTCGCCGACTCCGCGCCTTCGGCACTCGGCGTGCCCGCGTAGCGGGCGGTCGTGGACCGCTCGCCTCACGTCCGCTTGGTCAGCTACCGCCGTCGCCGCTGCGCGCGCTCCGCCGCGTGCTGGTCTTCTCGCGCGCGAACCGCTCGCTCATCGACTCGAGCAGCCAGAAGAACAGCGGCACGAAGAAGATCGCGATCAGCGTCGAGGCGAGCATGCCGCCGATCACGCCGGTGCCGATGGCGCGCAGGCTGTTGGCGCCCGGGCCCGGTGGCGATCGCGAGCGGCACGCAGCCGAGAATGAAGGCGAACGAGGTCATGACGATGGCGCGCAGGCGCAGGCCCGCCGCCTCGATCGCCGCCTCGCGCGCGCGCCATGCCGTGGCGCACGCGCTCGATGGCGAACTCGCAGATCAGGATCGCGTTCTTCGCCGCCAGGCCGACCAGCGTCACCAGGCCGACCTGGAAGTAGACGTCGTTCTGCAGCCCGAGCAGCCAGGTGAGCACCAGCGCGCCGAGCACCGCGAAGGGCACGGTCAGCACCACGGCGATCGGCAGCGTCCACTTCTCGAACTGCGCGGCGAGCAGCAGGAACACCACGATCAGGCCGAAGATGAACGCCGAGGACGAGGTGCTGCCCGACTCCTTCTCCTGCAGCGCCTGACCGGCCCAGGCGAAGCCGAAGTCGCCCGGCAGGACCTCGCGCGCCACCTCCTCCATCGCGTGGAGCGCCTGCCCCGAGCTGTAGCCCGGCGCCTGGCTGCCGGTGACCTTGACCGCCGGGAAGCCGTTGAAGCGCGTCATCAGCTTGGGCGAGGCCACGTAGCGCGTGGTGATCAGCGCCGACAGCGGCACGTTGGCGCCGCTCTTCGAGCGCAGCGTAGACCTTGCGGAAGTCGTCGGGGTTGATGCGGTACTCGCGCGTCGGCCTGCACGATCACGAACCAGACCCGGCTGAACTGCGAGAACTGGCCGGCGACCTGCGAGCCGAAGAACGCCTGCATGGTCTGGAACACGTCGCTGCACCGGCACGCCCAGCACCTCGGCCTTGTTGCGGTCGAGGTCGACGAACAGCTGCTGGCTGTTGGCCGCGGAAGGTGGTGTTCACGCCCTGCAGCTCGGGGCGCTGGCGCGCCTTGGCGAGGAACGCCTGCACCGCCTGCGTCGGTGGCGCGCGGGTCGCCCGAGCCGCGGTTCTGGATGTAGAACTCGAAGCCGCCGGTGGTGCCCAGGCCGGGGATCGACGGCGGGTTGAGCGCGAAGGCCATGCCGTCCTTGCGCGCGAAGAACTGCGCGTTCAGCCGCTTCAACGCGGCGAACGACGAGAGCTCGACGGGTCGTTGCGCTCGTCGAACGGCTTGAGCAGGCCGAACATGATCGCCGGCGCTGTTGTTCTGCTGGCCGTCGATGAAGCTGTAGCCGTTGACCGTGCCCACGTCCTGCACCGCCGGATCGGCGAGAATGATCTTCTCGAGCTCGCTGGTGAATCGGCCGGTGACGCTCAGGCTCGCCGCGTCGGACACCTGCGCCGACGACGAAGAAGTAGCCCTGGTCCTCGTCGGGCACGAAGCTCGACGGCAGGATGCGGAACATGAACAGGATGCCGGCGATCACCGCGCCGAACAGGATGAGCGCGATCGGCCAGGCGCGGATCGTGTCGCGCGACGCCGCCGACGAAGCCCTTGCTGCACGCGCTCGAAGCCGCGCTCGAACGCGCGGAAGAAGCGGTTCTTCTCGCCGTGATGGGCCTTGATGATGATCGCGGCGAGCGCGGGCGACAGCGTCAGCGCCATGATTCCCGAGATCACCATCGAGATCGCGATGGTGATGGCGAACTGCTTGTACAGCGTGCCGGTCACGCCGCCCAGGAACGCCACCGGCAGGAACACCGCGAGCAGCACCAGCACGATGGAGATCAGCGCGCCGGCGATCTCGGTCATCGCCTGCTTGGCGGCCTCGAGCGGCGCGAGCCTCTTCTTGGTGATGTTCACCTCGACGTTCTCGACCACCACGATGGCGTCGTCCACCACCAGGCCGATGGCGAGGATCATGCCGAACATCGTCAGCATGTTGATCGAGAAGCCGAGCAGGTGCATGCCGGCGAAGGTGCCGATGATCGACACCGGCACCGCGAGGATCGGGATGACGGTGGCGCGCAGCGACTGCAGGAACACGAACACCACCAGCACCACCAGGATCACCGCCTCGAAGAAGGTGTGCACCACCTTGTCGATCGAGTAGAGCGTGAACTGGCTGGTGTCGAGCACGATCTTGTAGTCGAGGCCGGTGGGGAACTTCGCCTTCAGCTCCTCCATGCGCGCGCGCACCGCCTTGGAGGTGGCCACCGCGTTCGCGCCGGGCTGCTGGTAGACGCCGATGGTGGTGGCGGTCTTGCCGTTCATGCGGCTCGACATCGAATAGTCGCGCTTGGCGAGCTCGACGCGGCCGATGTCGCGGATGCGCACGATCGCCGCGCCTTCCTTGCCGGTGCGCACGATGATGTCGTCGAACTCCTCCGGCTTGGTGAGCAGGCCCTGCGCGGTGACCACGAACTGCTGCTCGACGCCGGGCGGGGCGGGCTGGGCGCCGATCTGGCCGATGCCGAAGGCCTGGTTCTGGCTCTGGATCGCGCGCGGTCACCTCCTGCACGGTGATGCCGAGCTGCGCCATGCGGTCGGGGCGCAGCCAGACCCGCATCGCGATGTCGGGCAAGCCGAACACCGAGGAGCGGTTCGCGCCCGGCACGCGCTTCAGCTCGTCGAGCACGTACAGGTTGGTGTAGTTGTCGATATAGGCGGCGTTGTAGCGCTCGTCGGGCGAGTAGACCGAGACCACCATCATGATGCTGGGCGACTTCTTGTCCACCACCAGCCCCTGCTGCGTCACCACCTGCGGCAGCTGAGGCATGGCCTGGCTCAGCTTGTTCTGCACGTTGACCTGGTTGATGTCCGGGTTGCTGCCCGGCTTGAACACGACCACGATCTGGGCGTTGCCGCTGGAGGAGCTGGTCGAGTAGTAGTACAGCAGGTTGTCCACGCCGTTCAGCTGCGTCTCGATCGGCGCGGCGACGTTGTTGGCGATCACCTCGGCGGTCGCGCCGGGATAGCGCGCGTCGATGGTGACCTGCGGCGGCGCCATGTCCGGGTACTGCTCGATCGGCGAGACGGACATCGACACCGCGCCCGCCAGCACGATCAGGATCGAGATGACCGCCGAGAGGATCGGCCGGTCGATGAAGAAGTGGGTGAACATCGGCGTGCGACGCCTATCTTCTGGCTTCGGCGGTCCTCGACTTCGGCAGCTTGGCGAGCGGCGACCTGTCAGGCTGACCGCACGCCTGGCTCGACGCGGCGGGCGCTGGCCTAGCCGCTGGCGCGCCCGCTGCGCCCGCCTGGGCGATCTGCACCGGCTGGCCGGGCACCACCTTGAGCATCCCCTCCACGACCACCCGGTCGCCCGCCTTCAGACCCGCCGTGATCACGATGTCCTTCTCGCCGTAGTAGTCGCCGACGATTACCGGCCGCACCTCCGCGACGCCGCTCTGGTTGACCACGTAGACGACGTGGCCGTTGGCGCCCTGCTGCACGGCGAGCTGCGGGACCACGATCGCGTTCGGACGCATGGCGCCCTTGACGTTGGCGGTGACGAACATGCCCGGGCGCAGGTCGCGCTTCGGGTTGGGGATCACCGCCCGCACCAGGAAGGAGCCGGTGTCCAGGCTGAAGGAGGGATCGGCGAAGTTGATCGTGCCGGTCTGCGGGAAGACCTGCCGTCGGCCAGCACGACCTCGACGCTGTAGTCGTTGTTCGGCGGAGGCACCACCTGCTTCGCCGCGATCAGCTCCCGATAGTTCCCGATCTGGTTCTGCGAGATGCTGAAGTTCACCCAGATGGGATCGACGGCGGCCACGTAGGTGAGCTGCGCGCTCGGCGCCATCGCGTTGATGTACGCGCCTTGCCGCTGCTGCGAGCGGCTTGCGAGCCCCGTCACCGGCGAGCGAATGGTGGTGTAGCCGAGATTGAGCTCGGCCTCGTTGACGGTCGCCTGCGGCCGAGAACACCGCGGCCTTCGCCGCAGTCGAACTCGCCCTGCGCCTTGTCCAGGTCGGACTGCGACAACGCATTCTGCTCGGCCAGCGGCTTGATGCGCGCGAGGTTGGCGCTGCGCCGTGGTGAGGCGCGCCTGCTGCGACTGCAGCTCGCCGCGCGCGGCCTGGAGCTGCGCCTGGAACGGCTTGGGATCGAGCTGGAACAGCACCTGACCGGCCTTGACCAGCTCGCCCTCCTGGTAGGCGATCTTGTCCAGGAAGCCGGACACGCGCGCGACGATGTCGACCTGCTGCGAGCTCTCCGTCTGGGCCACGAAGGTCTGCGATGTAAGGGATCGTCTGCGGCGCCACCGTCATCACGGTGACCGGCGCGGGCGGCGCTGCGGAGCCTGCTGCTCGGATTTCCCGCAGCCGGTCAGCAGGGCGAGTACGAGCATGAGCGCGCCGGCTGCCGGCGGGCTCGCGCAGGCAACCTGGAGGAGAGCATCATGGCGCGCTTGCGCCAGAGAACGAGCCCCTGAACCGATGTGTCCGCCAATCCCGTCTCCCTTCGCATCACGTTACACCTCGCAACCGCCGAAGGCGGCAACATCGGGCGCCGCGCGCGTTGCCCCGGCCGAGCGCGCGATGGCTGTGCTCCGGGCATCGAAATGTGGTTCTTCAGACAATTGTTGGGTCGACGGAACTGGCTAAACCATGCAATGTCGCGGTGTTCTCCTCCCCCTTCAAGAGCTTGCCCCGGACTTGATCCGGGGGGAGGTCGGGGAGGGGTATGGGTAGGCCGCATCGCTCACCCATCCCCACCCTGGCCCTCCCCTTGAAGGGGAGGGAACAGTCGGCGGCGTCGCCGGGACCCACACGAAACTCTGAAGGACCCGAAATGTAAGCAACGGGCTGACACCGGTCAAGACGGCCCCGCTCCGGGGGCTGTGTTCGTCCTAGCGTCCGCTGCCGAACACGTTTGCACCGAGCTGATCGCTGATGTACTCGATCGCCTTCATGGCACGCACACTGTTGCCGGCCTCGTTCACGCGTGGCGAGAATCCGACGATCGCCATCCTGCCAGGCACCACCGCCACGATCCCGCCACCCGACGCCGGTCTTCGCCGGCAGGCCCGCAGTGTAGGCCCACAGGCCCGATTCGTCGTAGAACCCGGCCATCATCATGACCGCCAGCACCTTGGGCACGTACTTCGTCTCCAGCACCCGGTCTTGCGTCAGGGGGTTGACGCCGCCGTTGGCCAGGGTGGCCCCCATTACCGCGAGCTGCTTGGCGGTCACGCCGATGGAGCACTGCCGGGTGTAGACGTCCACCGCCTCCATCGGATCGGAATAGATGCGGTCGGACACGAACAGGATGTAGGCGTGCGCCCGATTGCGCTGATTGGTGGCCGCCTCTGATTGATACACGTCCTCGATCACGCCGAGCTTGGCGCCGGCGAGCTGCTCGAAGAAGCTGTGGATCTTGGCAAACCGCTCCTGTGCGCTCTTGGCCTTCACCAGACTCACCGAGGCGATGGCCCCCGAGTTCACCAGGGGATTCACCGACACGCCCTTGATCGACCTGGGTGGCCAGGATCGAGTTGAACTTCATGCCGGTCGGCTCCACGCCGATCTTCTCCAGGATGACGTCGGGGTTGCCCTCCTGCTGCATCACCAGTGCGGCGGTGAACGGCTTGGAGACCGACTGGATACTGAATGCGTAGTCGACGTCACCCGCAGTGAAGACATCCCCGGTCGCAGTGACGACGGCTACGCCGAACAGCTCCGAAGGCACCTTGGCGAGCTCCGGAATGTAGTCGGCATTTGCCCCGTCCTTGACGTCCTTGAACTTGTCGTAGGCCTCCTGCACCGCGCGGCTCGAGCACCTGCGCGCTGGGAATTCCCTGGGCCGAGGCGGCCAGTGGCGCAATGACAAAAACCAGCAGTGCGGCCACGGCGACGAGCCGACGCGGCACGAACCCCTTCCTGACTTCGAACATGACGTCCCCCCGGTGCGATCGCGAGCTTGTGCGAGAACGACACGCTCTCTGCCTGGCCCATCCGCAGGCGTGCCGCCTACAGGAGCAGATAGTAGAAGAGCAGCATGGTGAAATGCAACACAGCGTGATCCGCGCTGGAGCAGATCACCTGGCGCTGTCCAGGACGATCAATCCGTGGGTGGGTTGCCGGACCCTGCCTGCCCGCCGGCGAAGCCTTCGAGCCAGCGCGTGAATCCCTCCGGCGGCAGCGCCTCGCTCAGCACATACCCCTGGATCACGTCGCAGCCCATGCCCCGCAGCATTGCCAGCGTGGCTTCGTTCTCGACGCCCTCGGCGACTGCGCGAAGGTCGAAATTGTGCGCGAGATCGATGGTCGCCTGTACCAGGCGCCGGTCTTCCAGCGACTGACTCAGGTTGCGCACGAACGCCCGATCGACCTTCAGCTCGTCGAACGGAAGCTGACGAAGATACGCCAGGCAGGAATACCCCGTTCCGAAATCGTCGAGCGAAAGCTTGACGCCCAGGTCCTTCAGGCGACGCAGGCTCGCGGCCGCTTCGGTGAAGTTGTGAATCATCGAGCTTTCGACGATCTCCAAGGTCAGACGATCCGCATTCACGCCCCAAGTCACAAGGCTGCGTGCTACGAGGTCGGGAAAACCCCGGTCCCGCAGGTTGTGGGTCGACAAGTTCACGCTCACTCGTATGGGCAGACCAGCATTCGTCCATACGCTGACCTGCCGTAGTGCGGCGTGCAGGACGGAGCTGGTCAGCTGCCCGATCCTGCCTTCCTCCTCTGCCGTGGCGACCAGCAACGGCGGTGGCAGCGGCCTGCCATCTGCCGACGTTGCCCGCAGCAGCGCTTCGACAGACTCGCAGCGGCCGCTCCCGAGCTCGAGCTGGGGCTGGTAGGCGAGGGTAAAGGCGTTGGATCGCAAGGCTTCGAGCGCCTCTGCACGCGCGCTCGGCAGCTGTTCGTCGTTTCCGTCGGTAGACTGTTCTTCGAACAGCCAAATGCCGTCTTCACGTTGCTCAGCCTGGGTCGCTGCGGTATCGGCGCGCATCAACAAGGACTCGGCGTCCTCAGCGTTACACGGCCAACAGGCAATGCCGATCAGCACACGTCCCCAGGTCTCCCCCGGCAGGTTCCACGCCGCATGCGCCATCGCCCGGGAGAGCTTGTGAGCGGCGAGCGTCGCCTGTGCAGCTGCTACGAGATCCGGCAGCAGGATGCAGAGCTGCAGCGTCTCCACAACACAGTAACGGTCTGCCGGCCTGAGCAGCTGGGCCAGCTGCGCGAACTCCTTCTCCGCTTGCGCTCCCACGTGTTCCTGTGTGAGAAGCCAGAGCCGATCCTTCGGCTTGAGCCGGAGCATGAGCACCGCGACACAGCGCCTCGCGGGGCTCGCCTTTGCTATAGTTTCCGCAACGACCGAAACGAGACGAGAGCGCTGCGATCTGCTGCGCGCCGGGTTGCTTCTGCCTCCTCGGCAATAGCCATGCTGCCATTCTGGCGGCCACCGGCTCAGGAGTGCGAGAGGTAGTACTCGGTCGGATCCACCGCGAACGAGGTCGTTGGCAGGCCCTGGCGAATGTACGGCACCCGATCCGCGGAGGCGCCCTCGCCGTGCAGCAGATCCAGGACGAACGGGACCTCCAGAGGTGTTTTGTCCGGCGACGCGACCACGAGCACCTTGGGTTTGAGCCGCCGCGGTCTGCTCTGCTCCAACACCACGGCGAGCTCCCCAGTGGACAACTCGACCAGCGTGCCAACCGGGAAGATCCCGATGGCCTGGATGAACAGTTCTACCAGACCGGCGTTGAAGTAGGTGTCGGTCCAGCCTTGCAGCTGCTGCATCGCAGAGTACGGCGACAGGGGCTCTGCGTACGGGCGGATCGATGTGAGCGCAGAGAACGCATCTACGATGCCGGCCATCTTTCCGATCGGGGAAATGTCCGCGTCCTGCAGACCTTGCGGATAGCCGCTGCCGTTGAGCCTCTCGTGGTGCTGTGCGACGCCCGTGACCAGGTCCGGGTGGGCGACCGCCGAGGACTCGATGATCTCCAGGCCGTATTGAACGTGCCGCTTGACTTCATCGAACTCTCCGGACGAGAGGTTGCCGCGCTTCTTCAGGATGCGTTGATTGATCCGCAGTTTCCCGACGTCCAGCAGCATGCCGACCTGGCCAAGATGGGTCAGCTCCTCTCGCGAAAAGCCGAGCTCGCGGCCGAAGCTCGCCAGCAGCACGGCGACCTGAAGGGCGTGGGTGTAGCTCGATTCGTCCGCCTCCCGCATGCGGGATACGAGCTGGAGCGCGCCGGGGTGGCGGATGATGCTCTCCACGAGATCCTCGACCACGGTCTCGACGGCCTCGATCTCCAGTCCCTTGCCAACCTGGATGTCGTGCATGACCGTCCCGAGCATGTCGATCGCGGCTCCGAAACTCTTGTCCGCGTGCTGCAGTTCCTGCTCCAGGGGCACGCTGTCCTGATAGATCGTCGGCCCGGCGCCGCGCTTGGGTCGGGACGCCTTGGAAGGTGCGGGGGCATCGGCGTCGGCATCTCGTCCCTCCGGCGCGTTGAACCGAGCTCGCTCGAGCTGCTCGCTCAACCATGCAAGCAGGTCTCCTCGCAGTCCGAGGGCAATGCCCTGCGGCCTGCGTTCCGATGCAGGCACCGAGAGCGCGCGAGGCTCGAACTTGCGCGCCGCCGGGCGGTTGACATGCTTGACCGGCGGGCGCTGCGCTTCCTTCTCCAGCAAATGTGCCGCTGACGGCTTTACGAACAGCTCCGGCTCGATCGGGCCGACGCGCCTCGCGAACAGCGCCTGCAACCACCGGGGAAGCAGGCTGCGCGGCGGCTTTTGCTGGTGGCCGGGGCGGGTAAAGAGACCACTCTACCGACCTTCGCCTCAATGGCCACCGGGGCCGCGGTGCGATCCGCCGCGCAGTCGGTGTCGTCGTTGGCCGAGCGGCTGAGATCGACGGTGACCTGCCGGCATGTCAGCCGCAGTTGCGCAAGCGTCTCTTCGTCCTCGATCAGGAACCCCTGAACCAGGAAGGGCGTGTCCAGCCATGGCCGGTCCAGGGCACACACGAACATGCCCACGGCGAGCTCATCGACTGCCAACTGCTTTTCCAACCGCGACTCCGAATCGGAATGGGCACCGCTTGATCGACGCTTACAACCTTGGGATCGACGCCTACAACCTTGGGATCGACGCACAACCTTGGGATCGACGCCTGCGACCTGTGGACGCCGTGATCCAGGGTCTCGGTGCAAACCCAGGCGCAAGGCCGCTTCTCGCCGTCTTCGATCTGGGCGTGCTTGATCACACTGGCAGAGACGCCACGATCTACACTGCAGTTTCTGGGCATGGATTAGCTAGTTTTGTGCCAAAGTCCGTTGCCGAAGCTCGATTTCCGGCACCACTCGACGAATCGCGCGTTTCTTCGGTTCTGGGCGGGCCGCCAAAGCCCCCCCAGCCCCGCGGCCGCCGTCCTGGTCAGCGGCTGAGAATCCTCCTGCAGTAGACGAGAACCCGGACCGGCTTGGCGTTTGCTTAGGAGCGCAGAGCCGTCAGACCGTGGTCCAGGGCAATATTCAGTGGAATGCAAAAGCCAGTCCGACACGCTACTACGCTCAGCGGCGGCGCCCCGCCGGAAACGCCGGGGGTGGACCTGTTGCCGACGTTGCAGCAGCTCTCCGTCCGGCTCGAGAGACTCGCTGCAACAGACGAGATGTCGTCGGAGCGCGCGTGCAAGCTCGTCGAGCAAATCAATCAAGCGGGCCGTTCCGACGGTGCGAGTCTGTTGCACGAGTATGTGCTCGGAACGCAAGACCCAGAGGATTCCCGCAACGAACAGATCTGGAGCACGGTCACCGATTACCTCGACCAGCTGGTGCATGGTTACCAGTGGTGCCTGAAGAGATGCGAAACGGATGGCGCTGCGGGGAAAGCCTCTGCATCGACGCTGGCGCCGGTCGCGGGAAATGCCATTCGGGCCTGCGCCGCGCGGCTGAAGTGGGCGTACCTTCGCTACGATCCAGTCGTGCCCGCCCAGTGGCAAACCCTGACGAGGATATATGTCCTGGTCGAGCGCGCGGATGTCGCTGGCGAAGCGTTTGTGCTCCCCGAAGTCGTGGCGAGCAGCTCCACGGCCGAGCAGGAATTTGTGAAAACGCTGGTGCTGGCCGCTTCATCTCCGGGCGGGTTGCCCCCGCCGCAGATCGAGGTTGCCGAGCGCCTCATCGAGCGGTGCGCGTCGCATCTCGCGCTCACGCGGCAATCGCTCGAGCCGGTACGCTATTTCATCGATCTGAGCGCGACCGACGGACCGCAGCGGCTATTGCCGTCGCAGCAGCTGCCCGACGCTGGTCGCGTTATCGTCCTCTCCGGTGCTGCAGCGACGCTGCAGCAGCTCGTTGCCGACCTGGACGAGGGCGCGCTCACGACACCCGACCTCGGCCTCGACCCGCGTTACAGCCCCGAGCTGGTCCGCAGTACGGCTCGTCACCTGCTGCGGTATTGGAGCCGACCGTCGCTGGAGCGACGCCATACGCGTAGTCGCGACGCACTGCGCGTGGCTGTCGTGCGCGATTTCGATGAAGTGGCAGCGAAGGTGGTCGGAGCGACGCTCAAGAACCTTTCGGGCAGCGCGGAGGAGCAGTGGGTCGTCGAGGATCACAGCGACGGCGGCTTGCTCGCGCTGCTGTCGCGTCGGCAGGGGCGACGGATCGAAGCGGGCGCCCTGATTGCCTTTCGCTACCCCAACCTGGCCGTCTGGCACGCTGGAATCGTCCGGCGTGTGCAGCGCCAGGACCAGGAGACCCGTCGCGTCGGGATCGAGAAGCTGACCGCGGAAATCTCCGGAGTGATCCTGTCGCCTCGCTTCCAGCGCAAGGCCGACGAGCGGCCCAGCAACATCGTCGGCATGCTTCTGATGGACACATCCGCAGCGGTCGATCAAATGACGTTGCTGCTGCCCATAGGTACATTCTCGCCGTCCGTGCCTCTGGAGATGCGCGTGGGAAGCAGAGCCTACCTGCTCATCCCGCAAGAGCTGATCGAATCCGGGCACGGCCACCAGATTGCACGCTACAAGCGGCTCGCTTAGCCTGGGTCGCAGTCGCTAGGTGGACAGCGAGACCGCCTTCGCGCGGCACTCACGCCATGATGTGAACACCCCCGTCCACGTACGTGGTCCCGCCCGTAATGCGCCGCGCGTACGGTGTAGCCAGATAGGCGCAAGCGAAGCCTACGTCCATGATGTCGACGAGCTCACCCACCGGCGCCCTTTCCACCGCCTCGTTGAGCAGCAGGTCGAAGTCCTTGAGCCCCGATGCGGCGCGGGTCTTGAGCGGTCCGGGTGAGATCGGGTGGACGCGGATGCCCTTGGGCCCCAGCTCGTAGGCGAGATAGCGGCAAGCGGCCTCGAGCGCAGCCTTGACCGGGCCCATCACGTTGTAGTTGGGCACGACCTTTTGCGCGCCGTGGTAGCTCATGGCGAAGAGCGTGCCGCCCTCGCGTCATCAACGGTGCCGCCAGCTTCGCCATGCGGATGAACGAGTGGCAGGAGATGTCCATCGCGCGGCCGAACCCTTCGGCCGTGCAGTCGAGCAGCCCGCCCTGCAGGTCCTCCTTGGGCGCCCAGGCAATGGAGTGCACCAGGATGTCCAGTCGCCCCCAGTCCTTGGCGATGCGCTCGAACAGCGCCTCCAGCTCGCCTGGTTGCGAGACATCGAGCGGCGCGAAGATGGGCGCATTCAGCGTCCGCGCCAGCGGCTCGACATAGGCCTTGGCCTTCTCGTTGAGGTAGGTGATCGCCAATTCGGCGCCCAGTTCGCGGAAGGCGTCGCGCAGCCATAGGCAATGGAGTGCTCGTTGGCGATGCCCACCACGAGCGCCTTCTTGTCCTTGAGAACGGGACGCGGGATTTCGAGAGTCATAGGTTCAGTCGAAGGATGAAGATGGAAGGTTCTTTAGACAATTGTGTGAGTCGAACGGACTGGCTAAACCATGCAATGTCGCGGTGTTCTCCTCCCCCTTCAAGGGGGAGGTCGGGAGGGGGATGGGTAGGCCGCATCGCTCACCCATCCCCACCCTGGCCCTCCCCTTGAAGGGGAGGGAACAGTCGGCGGCGTCGCCGGGCCCACACGAAACTCTGAAGGACCAGATGGCAAATCAGGATACGCGGAGCGTGACATGCACCACGCCCTGCTCGCGTTTCGTGCTCATCGCGAGGCCGCTTTTCTCGAATACCTTGAGCATCCCCGCATTGCTCGGCAACACTTCCGCGTACAGCTCCGCGAGACCGGATTGGCGAGCGATCCCCGCAAGGTGCTTCATCAGCAGTGCTCCGATGCCCTGCCCCTGGTGTGCGTCGTCCACGGCGAAGGCGACCTCGGCGACTCCGGGCTTCGCAACGATGAAGCGGGCGCCACCGACGATGAGCGCGTTTCCAGCCTCCTCGATCTGTGCCACCAACGCGACGTGGTCCTTGAAATCGACGTTCGTGTAGTAAGCCACCTCGTCCTCGCTGAAGTGCCGCTTGGGCCCGAAGAAGCGGCGCTGGATCGACTCGTCGCTCATCCGCTGCAGCGTGCCGAGCAACCCGCCACGGTCGGCAGGTTTCAGCGCGCGGATCTCGAGCGCGCGGCCGTCCCGGAGCGTCTCCATCGCCGAATAGTTGCTCAGCTCCACGATGCCGTCCGTACGGCCTATCGGGTCAGCCCGCGAGCAGCGCTCGTGTGTGACGCGCGATCATCAGCTCCTCGTTGGTGGGGATGGTCCACGCGGATACTCCGCTGGCCGGGGTGCTGATGCGAGGGCCACCGGTGCTGTTCGCCGCGGCGTCGAGTTCCACACCGAGCCAGGCCGCGTCGCGGCACACGCGTTCGCGAATGACGGCCGCGTTCTCGCCGATGCCGGCCGTGAACACGACTGCATCCAGGCCGCCCAACGCCGCGGCGAGCGAACCCAGCTCGCGTCGGATCCGGTAGAGATACAGGTCGACCGCCAGCTTGGCCCGCGCATCGTCGCTCGCGAGCAGCGTGCGCATGTCGCTCGAAATGCCGGATACGCCCAGCAAACCGGACTGGTTGTAGATGAGCTTCTCGATCGCGCGCGCATCCATCCCGCGCTGGTCCATGAGATAGAGCAGCACACCGGGGTCCACGGAACCGCAGCGCGTGCCCATGGGCAGCCCTTCCACCGCGGTGAAGCCCATCGTGCTCGCCACGCTCTTGCCGGCCGTGATCGCGCACATGCTGGCTCCATTGCCCAGGTGCAGCACGACGGTGCGGCCGGCGGCGGCCTTTGCATCGAAGCCGGACAGGACGGAAGCGATGTACTCGTAGGACAGTCCGTGGAAACCGTACCGGCGAACGCCTTGGGCGTGCAGCTCCGCGGGCAGCGCGAACATCTGCGCGATCTCGGGATTGCTGCGGTGGAACGATGTGTCGAAGCAGGCCACCTGGGGCAGCTGCGGCGCTCGTTCCGCCAGCAGGCGGATTGGCGCGAGGTTATGCGGTTGATGCAGCGGGGCCAGCGGGACGAATTTCTCCAGCGCCTGCAGCACTGCGGCGTCCACGCGTACAGGCTGCGAGTATTCGAGGCCGCCATGCACCACGCGATGACCGACGCCAACCAGGCGGTCGCTTCCCAGGTGCTCGCGAACATAAGCCACCAGGTGGTCGAGCGCGCCGGCGTGCCCCAGCTTGGCGCCCTCCCCCCAGGATTTCTCTGCCAGCAGCTTGTCGCTCGCATCCTTGGCGACAAAGTGCGGCGCGGTGTAGATCCCTTCGATCTGCCCGCGCAACTCCAGCTCGAGCGCCGATGTCCTCAGCACGAACAGCGAGAACTTGATGCTCGAAGAGCCGGCGTTGAGGACAGCGATGGCGTCGGACATAAGCGGTGATCAGTGCACGGTAATCGGTGATCAGTGGAGTCAACGCCCCCAGCGAGGTCGGGGGCTGAGTCTACGAGGACCTCGAAGACACGAACACAGCTGCCAAAGCGGAGAAGTGATCTGCTCCTTCCCCCTCCTGAGGGGGAAGGCGGGGATGGGGGTAAGGCGCTGGCATCACGATAACGCATCCACCCCCACCCTCGCCCTCCCCCTGATAGGGGGAGGGAATCTGCTTATCCACACGGCCTCATCTCAGGCGCTGCTGCACAGGTCAAACCCTCTCCCCCCGAAGCAAAGCTGTGGCCTCCTCTTCACTCTACACCACCGTCCTCGACAACGCCTCCCGCCGCGCATTGGCAACCAGTGCAGCCACCGCGCAGGAGGCAAGCCGCGTGGTGACCGAATCGGCCCGGCTGGTGAGGATGATCGGGACGCGCGCGCCGAGCACGATCCCGGCGGCATCGGCGTCGGCCAGGAAGGTCAGGCTCTTGGCCAGCATGTTGCCGGCTTCGAGATCGGGCACGATCAGCACGTTGGCGCGGCCCGCTACGGGCGACTTGATCTGCTTGATTTCCGCGGCCTGCAGGTTGATGGCGTTGTCCAGCGCCAGCGGCCCGTCCAGGATAGCCGCCGGTGATCTGCCCGCGGTCGGCCATCTTGCACAAGGCGGCTGCTTCGATCGTCGAGGGGACTTTGGGATTGACCGTTTCCATCGCCGAGAGGATCGCGACGCGCACTTCCTGCACGCCGAGGTCGTGGGCGAGGTCGATCGCGTTCTGCACGATGTCGACCTTGTCCTCCAGCGTAGGCGCGATGTTCACGGCGGCAGTCGGAGACGATCAGCACCTCGGAGTAGGTCGGCACGTCCATCACGAAGCAGTGGCTGACGCGACGCGCGGTGCGCAACCCACCTTCGCGCGCGACCACCGCGCCCATCAGCTCGTCGGTGTGCAGGCTGCCCTTCATCAGGCATTCGGCACGGCCCTCGCGCACCAGCCGCACCGCCTCGGCCGCGGAGGCATGGCTGTGCGGCGTATCCACCATCTCGAAGGCGGAGATGTTCAGGCCGCACTTGTCGGCCACTGCCTTGATGCGCGCCGCCGGTCCGACCAGGATCGGAGCGATCAGGCCGATCTTCGCGGCATCCACCGCACCGGTCAGCGACGAGTCGTCGCACGGGTGGGCCACCGCCGTGGGCACCGGGGCAGCGTTTTCGCGCGGGCCAGCAGGCGCTCGTACTTCTCGTGCTTGCGATCCATCTGGCGCGCTGCCTTTCCGCTACGCTGCCACGACGCGCGGGCGGCGCGCGCCGCCCGCCGCCAGGACGCGGCGAATGCGCTCGAGCATGGCGACCTGCTCCGGCAATGGGTCGACGTGCTGCATGCGCTTGTCGGCGAGCAAGCGGTCGAGCAGCGTGATCAGGCGGTCGCGGTCCTCGCGCTCGCTCAGCAACACCGGCAGGGTCGCGATCGCCTTCTCCGGGTCATAGCGAACGATGATCTCCTGCTCGCCGCGAATCCGGCGCGCCTCGTCGCGTGATACCGCCGGCAGCAACTCGCGGTAGTCTGCCATCAATTCCTGCTTGAGCTGGAGCTGGGACAGCGGCAGGGGTTCGCCCTTGCGCGCCAGCAGATACGCGACGCGCGCGACCGCCTCGGCATAGCCGCCCGCCGCGATGGAAGCCAGAGCTTCCTTGACGAACGGCAGCTCGCGCGGATCGGCCGGGCGCTTGGGTTGCTCGGCCTCGCTCTGATCGGCGAGGTACAGCGAGAACAGATTCCCATAGATCTGGAAGAAAGCCGCTTCGCTCATCGCATCGCGCTGGGCCCGGTAGTAGTCGAGCGATGCGCTGACCAGCTCGGACGCGAACTTCTCGGCCCTGCGGGTCGGATCGTCGGCCTCCAGCGGCTGGCGCTGCGCCTTCACCGCCTGCGCGGTCGGGGCGAGCCACCAGAGCCAGGGATTCAAATCGGAGACGGCCCAGCGCTGGAACCGCAGCGGATGGAACTCGCGGGACAGCTTGGCGCTGTAGTCATTCGACAAGGTTTGCAGCAGCGGGCGCGCGAACAGCTCATAGGCGCGCTGGTTGAGCTCGGAGACCGCGCTCACCGCCTCGAAGGGCTTCTCATCGGCGCGCTTGAAGCGATTCAGATGGGCGCCGATCTCTTCGAGTCGGCGCTCGACGAAGTTCACTTGATACGTGACCTTGCCGTTGGCGCCCTTGTCTTCGGTGATCTGCATGCCGTACAAGCCCGGCGGCAGCGCTTCGATCGACTCCATCACCGAGACGATCTGGGCGTGCTCCTTCTTGGCCACCTTGCCTGACACGAAGATACCCAGATGGCCGATGTCCTCATGCAGCAGTCCCACGATCACCTGCCCGCGGGCCTTGATCTCATCGGTGCTGCCGTAGACGTCCGCGACCCAGTTGAAGGCCTGCTGCGGCGGGGTGATGTTGTCGCCCATCGAAGCGAACAGGATGATGGGGACCTTGATCTCGCGCAGATCGAAGACGCCGTGGTGCCCGGTCTTCACGGTCCCGGACCACAGCTTGTTGCCGACGAAGAGATTCTGCGTGATCCACTCGATCTCCTCGCGGTTCATCAGGTAGAAGCCGCCCCACCAGCGTTCGAAGTCGAGGAAGCGCGGGGGCTCGGTGTCGATGTTGGCGAACACGTGGTAGTACTTGTCCCAGAACGTGTTCGCAGGGTTGAGGTTCTCGAAGTTCTGCACCAGCCAGGCGCCGTCGAACTTGCCTCCGCCCAGGTCGGAAGTGAGCGAGGCGAGCCAGGTACCCCCGAGCAGCCCGCCGGCGTAGCGCATCGGATTGTCGCCCTCGCCTTCGCTCCAGGCGCCGCCCCAGTAGGACATCGGTGCGCCGTTGATGACGATCGGGCCGGTGTCGTCGGGATTGGCGGCCGCCAGCATCATGGCCGCCCAGCCGCCCTGGCAGTTGCCGATGATCGCCGGCTTGGGAGCCTCGGGATGGAGCTCACGCACGCGGCCCACGAACTGCCGCTCTGCATCGCAGACATCCAGCATGGTCTGCTCCGGCTCCGGCTCGGGGAAGAAGATCACGAAGTAGACCGGGTGGCCGGCGCGCAGCGCGACGCCGACTTGCGAATCGTCCTTGAAGCCGCCGATGCCGGGACCGTGGCCGGCGCGCGGATCGATGACGACATAGGGACGCTGCTTCGCGTCCACCGTCACGCCGTCCGGCGGGACGATGCGCACCAGCGCATAGTTGACCGGGCGCTCGAGCGTGCGTCCGTCGAGGACCATCTCGTAGTCGAAATGCAGCACCGGCGGCAGCCCCTGCCGCGCGCGCTCGACGAAGTTGTTGCCGCGCTGGCGCAGCGTGTCCCAGAACAGCACGGAGCGCTGCGCGAAATCGACCGCGTAGCGCGCGCCGCCGGTCCAGATGTCCCACGGCGACATCGGCCTCGCCGGTCAGCGCGGCGACCTGCTCCTCGTACGCGTTCTGGACACGCTCCGTGAAGCGTTCCTGGGCGAGCTTGGCGCGGGTCTGAAAGATACGCGCCACCTTGGCGGCGATATCGTGGCTGCGGGAAAGCTGGCGGGTGGGGTCGTTCATGAGTTCTCTCGCATGGTTTGCGCGGCGCAGCATTCTACCGCAATGCAGCACTATGGGCTCTCTTGAGCGAGGATTATTTGATCTGGCGCAACTATGGCTGGGGCAGGCCAGCGCACGCTGACCCTTGTCAGGTGTTGAGCTTCTGCGGGGTTTCTCGCTTTTGTTCAATCGGAACAGGTGGTTATGCTTAGCACTCATCGGTCCGGTCTGTTGCACTAGCGTCGGCTTCGACCCGGACCCGCTAGCGGCCAAGCAGTAAACGGAGGAAAGGCCATGCGTATTGTGATCGGCAATCTCCCAGACGACGGGACCGAGGAAGGTATCCGCGAGTCCCTCGGCGCGCTTGCGCCGGTGGATGCGATTGCGCTGCTGAAGGAGAGCGGCACACCTTCGGCCATCATCGAGATGGAGATGACACGCGAGCAGGCGGACGCATTGGCCAAGCGCATTCAAGGTCGCATCTACCGCGGTCGCGCGACTGAGGGCATGGGTGCCCGTGATGGGGTGGAAATAGATCCGTTGGCGCCGGGTAGGCGGCGTGAACAGCTGCTGCAGTCCCGTTGGCCCCGGCTTAGCGCGGGAATAGAACGCTGAAAGTGTGTCGAAGAAACCGCAGCGCGCGGGCGAAAGTCGCGCAGGTGGCTGTTTCGTCAACCTGCCACGGCAAAGCGAGGCACATCGATGGCATCTCCCGAGCGACTTGTGGGACGCCTGCTGGCAGCCGCAGTGCTTGCGGCGACGGCTGCCGGCTGTGCCAGCAGCCCGATCAACGAGGCCGATCGCTCACGTCGATACGGCCAGATGGCTACCGCGCCAGCGTACGCATCGCCAAGCGCCCTCATGACGATCCCGGTACGCTCTTCGTGCTCGCGTTCTCGGGAGGCGGCACCCGCGCCGCCGCGCTGTCCTACGGAGTTCTCGAGGAACTGCGGCGCACCGATGTCGTGGTGAAGGGCAAGCACCGCAGGCTGCTCGACGAGGTCGATCTGATCACGGGTGTCTCGGGCTTGGCGCGGGTCGCGAAAATACGCGCCATCATGGCTGCGGGAAAGCTGGCGAGCGGGGTCGTTCATGGGAGTACGCTCAATCAGCCGGGTCCCAGTTCAGGGAAGAACCGGCACTTGGAGTACGGCACAGGCACTCCTCAGGCGGCTGTCCAACGTCGCCAGCGCCAGCGCGCGTCGCTGGGCCAGCTCGACGTACGCGGCATCGTAGGTAGTAAGGCCCAGCCGCTTGGCTAGGTCGACGATCTGCAGCAGGCCCGATTGGGCAGCCTCCGAGTCGACCTCGATGGGAAAGCTGTCGAGAGCAGCAATCAGCCGGGCAAGCTCATCGTCCTTGATACGTCCACGCCGCTGGGCCACGAGCAAGGCGTTGCCGACTTCGAGCGCCCAGATGGCCGGAACACTCGCTATGTCCTGCTCCAACCTGTCCGCCAGCCGGTCTACGGCATCGCTCCCCTCGTCGGGAAGCAGCCATGCCAATGCGACCGAGCTATCAAGAACGAAGGGCATCAGTATCGATGCCCTTCGTGCATCAAGTCACGCAGGTTCTCTCCCGTATTCAGCAGCTTGCTCAACCGTATCCCGCGGCGGGCGAGGCCGGCACGCACCTCACGAACCTCGGCAATTGCGTGCCTGATTCGGTCACCGTCACGAGATGAGACCGGAACCAATTCCGCCACAGGCCGGCCGTGCTTCGTGATGACAAATCGTTCACCCTTCTGCACTCGCTCCAACAACCGAGGTAGATGGGTCTTGGCTTCGTACGCTCCGATTTCGGCCATAGCTGGACCTTACAAACAATTCAGACTAGTTTAGACTAGTCTAAACGGAGAGTCAATTCGAGAGATCCAGTTCGTGCCGGTAGCCCGCTCAACGCTTCCCTGTCAGCAACTTCAAGTCGATCGACTCCGCCATCGCCTTGTAGCCGGCGTCGTTGGGATGCAGGTGATCGCCAGAATCGAAGGCCTTCTGGATGAAGGTCGGGCGGTTGGGATCGCGCACGACGGCGTCGAAGTCGATCACGGCGTCGAACGCACCGCTCTCGCGGATCCACTTGTTCACGGCCTGGCGCTTCTGTTCCTTCGCCGCGTTGTAATAGCCTGCCAGCGGCCCTCCTTTGAACGTGTCCTCGAACGGCGTGAGCGTCGCTCCGATGATGCGCATGTTGTGCATGTGGGCGCGGGCGATGAGTTGCTTGTAGCCGGCGATGATGTCCTCGGGCGAGGGTGCCGGGGCGTTGGGATCGAGGATGCTGTCCGGCCAGCCGATGTCGTTGATGCCCATCATCAGGATCACGGTGTCGGCATGGCGATGCGCCAGGACGTCGCGATCGAAACGCGCGAGTGCGTTCACCCCCATGCGATCGGTGAGGATGCGGGCGCCGGAGATACCTTCGTTCAGGACCGCGACAGGGGGACCGCCAGCCTCGACCAGCCGCTGCGCCAGCAGGTCGGGCCAGCGCCGATTGGTGTCCGGCGTGGAGTTGTTGCCGTCGGTGATGGAGTCGCCGAAGGTTACGATCGCACGCGCATTCGCGGGCGCGTCGACCAGGATTTCGCTCAGGAGAATCCTGGCTGTGAATGTCGAGTCGGCCTTGAAGTCGGTCTCGCTGACTTTGTTGCCCGCCACGACGAAGGTCGTCTGCACCGCGTCCCAGTGGAAAGTGTTCACCGGCGTCACGTCGGGCACGAAGAAGCTCACGACCACGCTGGACAGCGGCGCAACGGCGAGATCGACCGGATCGCTGACGACCGGCGCGCCGGGCGGAATCACGATGGAGGTCTGTCCGCCGAAGGTGAGCGGCCTGCCCGAGCCGGCGACGATCGCCGAGCCCTTGTCGCTCAACGCGATGTGCGCCGCGCCGATCTTGACCGGCCAGGGCCCGAATTCATTCGACAGCACGACACGGACTTGCTTGCCGCCGATGCTGATGCGGGCGACCTGCCGGACCGTTTGACCCCACAGGTTTCTCGGTACCTTGACCGGCGCGAGGAAATCCGGCGCCCAGACCTCGTGCGGGGTCGCGGTCCACGTACCGATCCAGTCGTCGGCAGCGTGCGCGGCGGTCTGCAGCGCTGCGGCGAGCACCGCCCAGAATGCAAAGGCAAGGAAATGTCTGCGGTTCACGGCTCTCCTCCTGTGGTTTGGGGCATGCTGTTTTGACGTTCCGCCGACAGTTGCGGCGAAGCGGGCATCCTACACCCCTCGCACCCTTGACATGGCTCTCGACGCGACTACAATGCGCGCTCCTGATTTCCAGCAGCAGCCAAACGAACTCGGAGCCGAAGTGAGCCGATCGCGCATAGAACCAAACTAGACCACGCCCCGCCTCGCGGCCGGAGCGTGGATTTCCACCCGGCCGGGCGGCAGCGGAGCGCGTGCGTGTTCCTTCGAAGAGCCCCTGGCACTACCTTGCGTCAGGGGCTTTTTGCTTTGCGCCCCGGCCGGTCCGTGCGACGGCGTGCGAGAGGAGTACCGCAATGCCAGTCCAGAAGACCATCGACAAGGGCCGCGTGCCGGTCCACGTCTGGACCGAAGACATCGAGCACGAAGCGCTGCAGCAGCTGATCAACGTCGCGCAGCTGCCGATCGTCCACAGCCACGTCGCCGCCATGCCCGACGTGCACGCCGGCATCGGCGCGACCGTCGGCAGCGTGATCCCGACCAAGGGCGCCATCATCCCGGCGGCCGTGGGCGTGGACATCGGCTGCGGAATGAACGCCGTGCGCCTGACGCTGCGCGCCGATCAGCTGCCCGACAGCCTCGCCAGGCTGCGCAGCGCCATCGAGGCTGCCGTTCCGGTCGGCTTCGGCCAGCACGACTACGACAAGGTGCGCGGGAGTGCGCATGCGCGCGCGGCACGTCCGTTCGCCGATCGCCTCGACCGCATCGTCGGCGAAGCATCCCGGCGTGGCGAAGATGCAGCGCCAGTTCGCTCGCACCTGGATCAGCCAGCTCGGCACGCTCGGCGGCGGCAACCACTTCATCGAGCTGTGCCTGGACGAGGCCGGCGCGGTGTGGGTGATGCTGCACTCGGGCTCGCGCGGCATCGGCAACGTGATGGGGCGCTACTTCATCGCCGCGGCGCGCAAGGACATGGAGCGCCATCAGCATGCGCCTGCCCGACCGCGACCTCGCTTACTTCAGCGAGGGCTCGACTCTGTTCGACGACTACGTCGAGGCGGTCGAGTGGGCGCAGGACTACGCGGCCGCCAACCGCCGCCAGATGATGCAGCTGATCGTCTCGCGGCGCTCGCACCGCACCTGCCGCCGTTCGAGATCGGCGGGCGAGGCGATCAACTGCCACCACAACTACGTGGCGCAGGAGGAGCACTTCGGCGAGCGCGTGTTCGTCACCCGCAAGGGCGCGATCAGCGCGCGCACCGGCGAGCTCGGCATCATCCCCGGCAGCATGGGCGCCAAGTCCTACATCGTGCGCGGCCTGGGCAACCCGCAGTCGTTCCACTCCTGCTCGCACGGCGCCGGCCGGCGCATGAGCCGCACCGAGGCGAAGCGCCGCTTCAATCGCTTCGACCTCGCCGCGCAGACCGAGGGCGTGGAGTGCCGCAAGGACGGCGGCGTGATCGACGAGATCCCGGGCGCCTACAAGGACATCGACCAGGTGATGGCCAACCAGACCGACCTGGTGGAGGTCGTGCACACGCTCAAGCAGGTGCTGTGCGTGAAGGGGTAGCCGCGGCGGCTCCCTCAGCGCTGTGAGATTTGCAGCCGCCCGGCGCAACATTTACACGAGGCAACCCCGCGTCCGCTCCAACCTCCTGAATATCGGAAGCAAACGCCGGGCATGCGCATTGCGCCTCAGAGGGCAAGGGCAGCAGCCTCGACGGCGCTGCTCTCCCAGCTCAGACAGAAGAGGAGACCGCCATGTCCAAGTTCATATCAGCCGTAGTCGGCGCGGGATTCGCGCTTGCAGCAGCCGGTGCGTACGCCAATGGGTCAGCTGATCCGGACGACGCAGATTGGGTGCAGCCGCAAGTTACGCAGGACAACAGCCACCAATCGAAGAGCAAGCCGGGTCCGGATCAGACCGCCAAGCCGGGGCGAACCGCTCGCCCGAGCCCAGGCGATGTAACGATGCAGCCCACGCAGCCGGGAGCAGCAACTGGCCAGTCGGGTGGTTCCACTACGGGTGACCAGCACGCGCGCGACAGCCAGTCGGGGCAAAGCGGCCAGACAGCCCCATCCGGAAAGCCGGATCAGTCCGGTCAGAACGAGCAGAAACGCATCCCCAACCAAAGCATGCCCAGCGTCGGCCATCCTGCCGACGGTGCCGCAACCGGGCAGTTCGGCGAGAAGAAGTTCGATCAGCGCACCGGACAGTCCGGTTCGAACCAGCCTCCGACCAATTGATCGCATCGGAGGACCTTTGCCGGAGTAACCATGAAACTAGCCAATGTGATAGCCGCGGCGTTCATACTGACATCGGTACACACCGCGTGGACAGCTGACGAACTCAAGCCGCAGGACCGTCCCGATGCGTTCCACAAGCTGGATGTCGATGGTGACGGCTACATCTCCGAGAGTGAAGCGGCGGCGCACCCCGATGTCGCCGCGAACTTCAAGAAGGCCGACCTCGACCACGACGGCAAGCTCAGTCTGCAGGAGTTCGAGACGATCGCCCTGAATCGCACCGACCAGCCCGCCAAGGGCAGCAAACCCGATCGGGCTTGAGGAGCTAGCCGCCCACGTCCCGACCACCCCGTCACGCACAGACCAAGAGGTCCCTCTCCCGCTTGCGGGAGAGGGTAGGGTGAGGGCCGCGTGCCACCCCTCCTTGAAAAGGAGGGGAGAAATAGAACTCCCCTCCTCTCATGAGGAGGGGTCGGCCGACGGCCGGGGGTGGTGTGGATGCGCCTCTCCCCTCATTTGCCCCCGCTCCTGCGTGGGAGCGCTACTTGGGTTTCTCGACCAGCGCGACCGTGCCGTTCTCAACCCGCCACGCCGACTTGCCCACCCCCACGTAGAACGGGCGCTTATACAGCAGGCTCAAGTACACGTGGGTCTCCATCGGTCTGGCGCTGACAAGATGGGTCAGCCACGGTATTGCAGACGCGTCGCTGCTCGCGGGCAAGGTCAGGCAGGACCGATACAGCTGCTCCGCCTTGACGACCTTCCTCCCATCCGGCGTCACGGTCACCCGATAGTGGCCGCCGATCATCATCTGGCCGGGGTCCGCGATCGCGGCGAGCGCATAGACCAGGAAGTCGGCATCCGGGCGGCGTTGCAGCACGACCGTGTTGTAGTTCTCGGAACACCCTGCACCTACCTGCTCGACCGCCAGGCGTCTCGCACGAAGCTGGGCAGCCGCGGCTTCCGACAACCGTCCGTCGGTGGGACGCCGCACGTATGGAAGCTGCGCCGGACGGAAACACGACATCGTACGCAGCGACGTCGCCACCGCTGGTCTCTCTGACGAAGCGGACCACGATGGAATCCTTGCCTCGGATCAGTACCCAGTCGCCTCGCAGCCCTTCCTGCTCCAGGCGCTCGGGCCCGCCCTTTTCCCGAAACAGCAGATCGGTCGCCTGTGCGGCGTACCGGTCCTGCTCGTACATCGCGTTGCCGATCTGCCGGACCATTTCGGGCGGCAGGTCCTCGACCGGCCTGGTGTCCGCCTGCGCCGTACCCGCCGCCAGAAGCGCTACCGCCAGCATGCTCGAAAGGCGCGGAATGATCGAGCCGTGCATCGACAATCCTCCTACCACACCACCCCCGGCCTCCGGCCGACCCCTCCTCGTGAGAGGAGGGGAGAGGTAGTTCTCCCCTCCTTTTCCAAGGAGGGGTGGCACGCGGCCCTCACCCCACCCTCTCCCGCAAGCGGAAGAGGGACCTCTTGGTCTGTTCGTGACGGGGTGGTCAGGCATTTGTACAAGCTTTAACGAGTTCAACCCTTGGCCGCGGCCATGCCGGCATGCCACCGATCGCGGCGGCCTACGTGCCGTTGAGACCCCTAATAACGACCCGGCGCGGGCGAACCTTACCCGCCCACCGACGTACAGCCAGCGCCTTGCTGCGAGATAATAGGGTTGGTGCGGACGTTCGAGCTCTTGAGGATATGAATGGCAGCAACGAGTACCACCGTAGAGGCCCCCGAGGGCAGGCCCCGGCACGCGCAGCAGTTCGACGCCCTGGTCATCGGCGCCGGGTTCTCCGGCCTGTATCAGCTGCTGTGCCTGCGTGACCGGCTCGGCCTGTCCGTCCAGGTGCTGGAAGCGGGCGCAGGCGTCGGCGGCACCTGGTACTGGAATCGCTACCCCGGCGCGCGCTGCGACTCGGAAAGCCACGCCTACTGCTACTCGTTCTCGCCGGAGCTGACGCGGGAGTGGGAGTGGTCCGAGCGCTACCCCGGCCCGCCGGAGATCCTGCGCTATCTCAACCATGTCGCCGACCGCTTCGACCTGAAGCGCGACATCCGCTTCAACACGCGGGTCAAGTCCGCCTACTATGACGAGCCGGCGAATCTCTGGCGGCTGACCACCGAGGCAGACGAGGTCTTCACCGCGCAGTTCCTGATCACCGCCGTCGGCTGCCTGTCGTCGGCCAACGTTCCCAATTTCCCCGGCCTGCGACACCTTCAAGGGCCGCTGGTACCACACCGGGCAGTGGCCGCACGAGGGCGTGGATTTCACCGGCAAGCGCGTCGGCATGATCGGCACCGGGTCCACCGGCATCCAGGCCGCGCCGGTGATCGCGGAGACCGCCGCTCATCTGATCGTCTTCCAGCGCACCGCGAACTACAGCGTCCCTGCGCGCAACGGCCCCCTCTCCCGCGAGTTCCAGCAGTGGGTGAAGGACAACGCCGGCCAGATCCGCGAGGTGATGCACGCCAGCGTCAACGGTCATCCCTGGCTGGTCGCCGAGCGCTCGGCGCTGGACAACGCCGCCGCAGGAGCGGCAGGCCATCTATGAGCGCGCGTGGGAGGAAGGCGGTCTGCGGTTCCGCGCCACGTTCCACGACTTGCTGATCGACAAGGCCGCCAACGACACGGCAGCCGAGTTCATCCGCGCCAAGATCCGCCAGATCGTGAAGGACCCGGCGACGGCCGCCAAGCTGTCCGACTTCGACCACCCGTACGCCGCCAAGCGCCCGCCCATCGACACCGACTACTTCGAGACCTTCAACCGCCCCAACGTGGAGCTGGTCGACGTGCGTGCAGCGCCCATCGAGCGGCATCACGCCGACCGGCATTCGAACGCGGGACGCCGAGTACCCGCTCGACATCATCGTCTTCGCCACCGGCTTCGACGGCATGACCGGCTCGCTGCTGCGCATCGACGTCCGCGGACGCAACGGACGGACCCTGGCGGAGGAATGGGCCGCCGGTCCGCGCAACTATCTCGGCCTGCAGATCGCCGGCTTCCCGAACCTGTTCACGGTCACCGGGCCGGGCAGCCCGTCCGTGCTGTGCAACATGCCGGTCGCGATCGAGCAGCATGTCGAGTGGATCACCGACTGCATCGCGCACATGCGCAGTCACGGCGTGAAACGCGTCGAGCCCACCACCGAGGCAGTGGATACCTGGGTGAAGCGGGTCAACGATGCGGCGGATGCGACGCTGTTGCCGCAGGCGAAGCACTCGTGGTACCTGGGCGCGAACATCCCCGGCAAGCCACGCGTGTTCATGCCCTATGCGGGCGGGATGGCCCGCTTCCGCAGGATCTGCGCCGACATCGCAGCCAAAGGCTACGAGGGATTCAGGTTCAGCTGACCCGCGGCGAACGGCCGACCCCGCCGACAGTGTCTCAGGAGGCGTCAGCCCTCTGGCACGCCATTCACTCGAGGATGATGAACAGCGACTTGCGCGGTTTGCCGGCGACCGCGCGGCTGATGTGCCCCTGGCCCGTCGTATCCTCGGCCAGCAGGATGTCGCCGCTGCGCAGGATGCGCTTGGTCCCGTCGCCCACCTCGATTTCGACTTCGCCCTCCAGGTTCACCACGTACTGACGGCGCGGCGCCGTGTGGAATTCGTAGTTGTAGTCCCCCTCGGTCTGGCGAAACACGACGCCTTTGGCTTTCACCATCTCGGACAGGAACCCGGTCTTGCCGGCGGCCTTGAGCGGTACGTCGATGTCTTCGAAATGGGACTGGTTGTCCGGCCCCGTGTAGATCCGCACGATTCTGATCATCTTTGCTCCCTCATCGGCCAAGGCGTTCTGGAGAAGAAGTGTAGAGGCGCCGAGCCCGAGCATCATAAGCGCCGGCAGCACACGGCCGGCCCAACTCTTGATTCCATGCATGGTCGATCCTCGCGGGATTGAGACGGGCGCAGCACCGTCTGGCCGGTCAGTAGGCGCGCAACCTCCGTGAGTATGCTCCCAACGCAGAGAAGCCTGCCGCTCGACCCGCCGATCAGGAGGACGGGTGGGCCCATCCAGTCTCCGGTACACTTCCGCACATAAGATCAAACTCAACGCGCGGACGCGCTCACGGAACGAGCGCGCCGCGCCACCACACCCTGGGAATTCACGATGACCGGCGCACGCCCCATCGGCTTCGTCGATGGGTAATGCACAGGCATCCGCCGTCGACGATCTGGACGGCGGGAAAGCCGACCCGCTTCGGGTAACCACCTCGCGCCGGTGGTGGATCCTGGTGCTGGTGCAGGTCTCCACGCTCAGCTTCGGCATTGCGATCACTTCGACGAACGTCGTGGTGCCGCAGATCCGCGGCGCCCTGTCCCTGACGCACGAAGAAGGCGCGTGGATCATCACGCTGTTCCTCGCTGCCGCGGCCGTGGCCACGCCGCTCACCGGTTGGCTGGCCGGCAAATTCGGGTGGCGCCGTTTCATGGTGACCGCGCTGGCCGGTTTCACCCTCTCATCGCTCGCGTGCGGACTGGCGAACTCGCTCGAAGGCTTGTTGTTCGCGCGGGTCGCACAGGGGCTGTTCGGTGGCGCCGCTCATGCCGTTGGGGCAAGGCATGCTGCTCGCAACCTTTCCGCGCCACATGCACCCGCTGGTGTTGATGCTGTGGGGCACCGGCGCGGTCATGGGGCCGACGCTGGGACCCATCCTCGGCGGCGTGATGGCCGAATCACTCAACTGGCGCTGGGCGTTTCTGTTGATCGTGCCGATCGGCGCACTGACCACCGTGCTGGCGGCCTTCGCGCTCGGCGACCAGGAGCGCGGCACCGCCGGGCGCCTGGGCACGATCGGCTTCGTCGCGCTGGCCCTGTGCATGGGCAGCGCGCAGCTGATGTTGGATCGCGGCCATCACCTGGACTGGTTCGACTCCGGTGAGATCACGATCGAGCTGATTCTCGCGATAACCGGCGGGGTCGTCTTCATCGCAAACACGGCGTGGTCGCGCACGCCTTTCCTCGATCCGCGCCTGTTCCGCGACTGGAATTTCTGCATCGGCCTGCTGGTCGTCTTCGTGATGGGCGCGATGAGTTACACGCTGGTCGTGCTGTTCCCACCGCTGCTGCAGGACCTGCGCCACTACCCCGAGTCGACGATCGGCTATCTGATGTCCGCCCGCGGCCTGGGCAATTTTCTGAGCTTCGGGGTTGTCGTGTGGGCCACACGGTACAACGCGCGCCTCGCGCTCACCGTGGGCCTGCTGCTGCAAGGGTTCGCGGTGTGGAAGATGACGACGTTCAACCTCAACATGTCCGACTTCGACATCTACTGGACCAACCTGGTGCAGGGATTCGGCTTCGGCCTGGCCTACACGCCGATGACCGTGCTGGCGTTCTCCACCTTGCCCACCCCGCTGGTCGTGCAAGGCTCGGCCGTGTTCAACCTGCTGCGCAACTTCGGCAGCAGCCTGTTCATTTCGTTGAGCGTGCTGGTGCTGGTGCGAACGACGGCGGAGAACTATGCCGGTCTCACCACCGCGGTCTCCTCGCCGGACATCGCGCTGAAGTTCTCCAGCCTTGCCGCTAAGCTTGCCTCCGACGACGCCAGAAGTCTCACTGCGCTGCAGGAGGAGATTCAACGCCAGGCAGCGTTCGGCGGGTATCTCAACGCGTTTGTGATGTCCGCGCTGGCGGCGGCTGTTGCGCTGCCGTTGGCGTGGATGTTCAGGGCGCCGAAGCGAGGGGATTGAATGCGGGCGCGCGAACGCCAACCCGATCGGGCGGCGAATGCATCTCGGCCCGCTGAGGCTCCCACCACCCCGTCACGCTTCGCGTGCCACCCCTCCTCCGGAAGGAGGGGAGCTTCCTTTTCTCCCCGCCTCTCACGAGGCGGGGTGGCGCGCGTGAGCGCGACGGGGCGGTGTGGGTAGGTGGTGTAGACCGCGGACGAGGACAGCATCCTTTCAAGCACGCTCGACCAGCGCCGGCGGGTGATCCGCCTGCCTGGATGATTCGACCTCAGGCAGGCTCTCACCACCCCGTCACGCTGCGCGTGCCACCCCTCCTCCGCCAGGAGGGGAACAACTTCTGCTCAGAACCAGTTGGCTTTGTCCACGACGTTACGCAGCGGCTGGCCATCGTGGAAGCGGCGGCAGTTGTCGAGGAACACTTCGGCGCGGCGGTCGTCGAGGTAGGGGCCGGCGGCGGCGACGTGGGGGGTGATGAGCATGCCGGGTGCATCCCAGAGGGGATGGTCGGAAGGGAGAGGCTCGATCTCGAAGACGTCGAGGCCAGCGCCGGCCAGGTGACCGGAGCGCAGCGCGGCGTCGAGGTCCGCGAGCCTGACGGTGGCGCCGCGGCCGATGTTGATGAACACCGCACCGCGCTTCATGCGCGCGAAGAAGGCGCTGTCGAACATGCCGCGCGTGGCCGGCGTTTCCGGCACGGTGACGATCACGAAGTCGGCGCGAGGCAGGACGTCGTTGATCTTCTCGGGGCGCACGAGCTCGGCCACGCCGGCCGGCGGCGACTCCACGCGCGGATCCACTGCGATCACGCGCATGCGGAGCTCCGCGCACAGGCGCGCTGTCTCGGCACCGATACCGCCCACGCCCAGAATCACGGCCGTGCACTCGGGCAGGTAGAAAGTCGGCGCGCCGATCTTCCATTCGCGGCGCGCCTGCTGTGTCCAGTACTGCGGCAACCCGCGCGCGAAGGCGAGCATCATCGCCAGGATGTGCGCGCTGATGTGATCGTTGAAGATTCCCCGCATGTTGGTCACCACCACGGCGCTCGCCGCCAGCGCCGGGTGGTAGAAACTCGGATCGGGACCCGCCTGCGGGCACTGGATCCAGCGCAGGCGCTTGCCTTGCGCGAAGAGATCCGGCGGCAGTCTGCCGAACGCCGCGTCGGCGTCGGCGATGTGCGCGTCCGCCTCGGCCCGAGTGCGCGCGAGCACGACCTGCACGTCCGGCAGCGTATCCTTCAGCGCCGCCGGATAGCGGTCGGCGATGTGCGAGTCCGCATAAGCCTCCTCGCGGTAGAGCAGCAACTTGTAGGACATGGCTGGTCCTGGTCGAATGTGGCGGGCGTCGTCAAATGCCCAGAAAGCCCGAACCCCGCGCGGCGGTCAGCAGGTCCCGGCGCATCTCCGAGAGTGCGTTGATTCCAATCAGCGCCATGTCCCGGTCGATCTCCTCGCGCAGCAGCCTCACCGCGTGCTCCACACCGGCCTCCCCCGCGATCGCCGCCGCGAACAGGAACGGCCGCCCGATGAAGACGAACTTCGCACCCAGAGCGAGCGCCTTCAATACGTCGGTGCCGCGCCGCACGCCGCTGTCCATCATCACGGTCATCTCGCCGGCTTGGGCTGCGATCTCGGGAAGCACGCGCAGCGGCGCGACGGTACCGTCGAGCTGCCGCCCGCCGTGATTCGAGACGATGACGCCGTCGAGTCCGCTCTCGCGGGCGATGCGGGCGTCGTCCTTGTCGAGTATGCCCTTCAACACCAGACGCCCCTGACCACAGGCGTCGTATCAGCTCGACATGCCTCCAGGAAAGCTTGTCGCGCCGCCCGGCCTCGCGCTCCGCGCTGCGTGAGACCAGCGGGACGCGCCGTCCCATGTTCTCGAAGTGCGGCATCCCATGCAGCAACAGCGTGCGCAGAAACATGCCGAACAGCCAGCGCGGGCGGATGATGCCGTCCCATGCGAGGCGCAGAGAGGGGCGCAGCGGCGTGGTGAACCCGGTACGCACGTTGTTCTCGCGGTTAGCCGACACCTGCACGTCGACGGTCAGGACGAGCGTGTCGTAGCCGGCGCGCGCGACGCGCTCGACCAGCTGCACGATGCGTGCGTCGTCGCCAGGAAGATAGGCCTGAAACCAGGCGGTCGCGCCCGCTTCACGGACGCGCTCCAGCGGCGTCAGCGAAGCGCCGCTGAGGATCATCGGTACGTTGGCCGCCGCCGCGCCACGCGCGAGCACCAGGTCGCCCTGGTAGGCGGCCATCGCGGTCCCGCCCATCGGCGCGATGCCGAACGGCGCAGCGTACGTGCGCCCGAAAAGCGTCGCCTGGTGCGTGCGCCCCGACGTATCCACCAGAGTCCTGGGAACGAACGCGATCTCGTCCCATACCGCGCGGTTCGCACGCAGCGATGCGTTCGTCTCCACGCCGCCGGTAACGTAGCCGAAAATCGGGCGCGGAATGACGCCACGCGCGGCGCCCTCGAAATCGTCCAGCGCCAGGATGCGCCGCAGGATGCGCGGCGGCGCCATATCGAGGCGGGCGCTGGTGGAGGGCGCGGCGATGGCCTCTGGGGAAATGGCGGAAGGGTCTAGTTGTTGTTTGGTGATCGTCATGGCCGGTGTCGGCGGTTCCAGTACCGTGGGTACGGGGCTATTTTCTCACGTCTCTTCGTGGTCGCGTCCAAGTGGCCTGCCCTTGGCCGACGCCGGGTGGAGGGTGTGGATCCCGCCGAATGCGCTAGCACCGGGCGTCGGCCGCGCTCCCCTCTCTGTGGTACGGTTGATCTTTGTCCGGCGGCAATCCGGACTTTAATTTGTGGTGCTTCAGACAACTGTATGGGTCGAACGGACTGGCTAAACCACGCAATGTCGCGGTGTTCTCCTCCCCCTTCAAGGGGGAGGTCGGGAGGGGGATGGGTAGGCCGCATCGCTCACCCATCCCCACCCTGGCCCTCCGGCCTTGAAGGGGAGGGAACAGTCGGCGGCGTCGCCGGGACCCACACGAAACTCTGAAGGACCTAATTTGTTAGCGCCCAGCCCGAGGAGCAGACATGGCCAAGAAGCGAGTAGTCATCACCGGTGCATGCGGATACATCGTGCAGCGCAACTGGGAAGAGTTGAACGAGCGCTACGACGTGGTGGCGCTGGACGTGACGACGCGGCGCGGCGATGGGCGCGAGGTGCCAGGCGTGAAGGTGTGCGACCTCACCAACGAGAACCGCGACACCTACCGTCAGCACTTCCAGGGCGCCGACGCGGTGTACCACTCTGCCTTCGTCAAGGCGCCGGGACTGGATGCGACCACGTTCCTGGACAACAGCGATCCGAAGTTCCGCTCCGAGCTCGCGAATGTGGCGATGGCCTACAACGTCTATCGCACTGCGCTGGAGACGGGCGTGAAGCGCGTGGTGGTGGCGAGCTCGAATCACGCCGCGGACTTCTACGAGCGGCTGATCTGGGCCGACCGCTGGGACTACGTGACGCCCGACATGGCACCGCTGTCGGACAACTGGTACGGCTGGGCGAAGGCGGCGTACGAACACCTCGGCTTCGTGTTCGCCACCGGACAGGGCTTCCCGCGCAAGCTCGAGGTGGTGCAGCTGCGCATCGGCGGGCCACGCGATGATGCCGACCTCCCCAACGTCAAGCCAGGCGACATCAAGAAGATGCACCGCGGCCTGGGTGCCTACCTCAGCCGCCGCGACCAGGCGCAGCTCGTCATCAAGAGCATCGAGGCGCCGGATATCACCAACGAGCACGGGGTGCCGTTCCAGATCTTCTACGGCGTGAGCGGCAACACCCACAACTTCTGGAGCATCGCCAACGCGCGCCGCGTGATCGGCTACGCGCCCGAGGACGACAGCCAGGTCAACTTCGCGGATCAGATCGCGCGGATCGCGAAGGGATGAGGGGCGACACGCCGCCGTTCCCCTCCGCCGCCATCGGTGCGCTTGCGGCTTGCCGCCCGCTTCCCTACTGATTGTCCGCGTTCGAGGGCTGCCCTGGATTTGATGCCGAAGATCCGGGCCTTGGACTCATTTCTTGCTCGATCTCCAAGAGGTCAATCAGCTCCTCGCGCATCTGGTCGACCGTCAGGGCTGCCTTGTCGCAAGAGCCGGTTGCCAGATCCTTGCAGATGCGCCTCTTCCCGGCCATGTATGTCCAGGAGCTCTGGCTGATGTCTGCGCGTGGACACCGCTCCTTGCACGCCATCTGGGACTGATAATAGTCTTCGTATTGCCCACTGACTGTGTCCATCCGATCGCAGGCCCTGGGTTGCGCAGCGCTGTCGTATGTGCAGAAGTAAGTATTCCTGCCCTTTTTTGCCAGGTCTTTGCTCTTCGTGAGCGTGGCCTCGATCAGGCCCCTCACATTGAATCTGTAGACCTCCTTGTACTTTGCTCTGCGCTCGACGTCCTCTTTGCTCAACGGGTCCCTTCCTCGGGACCAAGCCGAGCTGGAGGCTGTGCAGATCAAAGCGATTGCGACCAAGGAAACGGCTACACGATGCATGGAATTTCTCCTCAGACTGGCGCAGTCCAGGATGTCGAATCTGTCGCCGGCACCGGCTGCGAAGTCACGGAATACTACATCGAGCGCGTCGTCCAGCAGGGTCAGTCCGGCCATGTTGTCACCGTGTGGCGGTGCGGCGAACCTGCGATCCGCGCCTTCGACGCCGTCACAGGGGATATGCGGCTCGCTTGCTACTTGCCACAATTTCTGACACAATCGATTCAATTTCAGCATCAGTCGATTCGAGGATGGAATCAGAGGCATCGACGGGTAGGGCTGCAACCGGCGACTGGCTGCCCGAGCTGCTGTTCGGACGTGCGCGGGCCAGGCTCTTCGCGGTGCTGTTCGTGCTGGCAGAGCGCGAGTTCTATTTCCGCGAGCTCGCTCGCATGACCGGGCTCAGCACCAGCAGCTTGCGGCGCGAACTGCTTCCACTGCTGCGCGCAGGTATGGTCGAACAGCGCGGCCAGGCAAATCTGGTCTATTACCGCGCCAATCCCAGCCATCCGTGTTTCCCTGAGGTCAAAGGCTTACTCGACAAGACCGCGGGAATAGCACCCCAGCTTCAGGCTTCCCTTGTGCCCCTGGCCGATCGTATCGATTATGCGTTCATCTACGGATCGCATGCCGGCGGATCGCCAACGGCAACCAGCGACGTCGACCTTATGGTAGTGGGACCAGTCTCTTTCGGGGAAGTGGTGGATGGCGTTCGCCCTGTCGCGGAGCGTATCGGACGGGCGATCAGCCCGACTCTGTATGGAGCGAAGGAATTTCGCCGGCAGTTCGCCGACGGCCACTCGTTCCTGCATGCAGTGCTGGGCAAGCCGCGTGTCGATCTCATCGGAGTAAGCGATGAGCTTGCAGAATCTCGACAACCTGGTCCAGCGCGGGCTGCTTCAAAAGGAGCCCGCACGCAAGGACGAAGTCGCTCGGCTGCTGGGCGCCGCTGATGCAACCCTCGCGGATAGCAGGATCCAAGGGGTCAGCGTTGCGTCTCGCTTCACAATGGCGTACCAGGCTGCCCTCGGCTTCAGCCTGATCGCGCTCCGCGCTCGCGGCTATCGGACCAGTTCGCATCAGCCCGGCCAACACAGCATCGCAATCCAGTCCCTCCCGCTGACAGTCTCGTTCCCGCAGAGCGATACCAACGCGCTCGATTCGTTCAAGGAGAAGCGTCACCGCGGCGCCTACGAAGGAATGCTCACCACGAGTGAGAAGGAGGTCGCGGAACTCCAGGGACTTGCGACGAAGCTGCGGGAGTGTGTTCTGGTCTGGATAAGCGCGAATCGCCAAGACCTTCTCTAGGTCTGTCGATTTCGCAACCGACCGGACGCACGCCAAGCCCCCCGTCACCACGGCCTGGCTCCAGGGCGCCGGCACCGCCCTACTCGGTGCCTTCCACCAGCCGCATGTCGCGCTCGACCGCGTCCTTGCCGAGCGCGCGCAGCGCCTCTTGGTAACCGGGGCTGTCATAGGCGGCGAGCGCCTTGGCGAGACTCTCGAACTCCACCACCACCGTGCGCTCCTTCATACCCAGCTCGTACACCTTGGCGGGCATGCCGCGCACCAGGAATCGCCCGCCCGCGGCCTGCATCGCGGGTAATGCGATCTTCGCGTAGGCGGCAAGCGCCTCGGGGTTCTTGATCGAACGGTAGGTGGTCACCAGATAGGCCTTGGGCATCGTCGTCTCCTCATCGACAGGGTTGAAGCCGTATTATTGCCGATCACGGCCACGCAGGCGGCTGCAGGCAATACCTCGGCGGTGCGACGTCGGCGCATTTGTTTTGCCACAGCAGGCGCTTGATCGTGCCGGCGCGCTCAAAGCCGCGGGCGGAGATCATCGATTCTTCGCGCGGCTATCGTCAGGAGGAATACGTATGCTGCAGTCCGGGCGGGTTGTCTTCGGTCAGATGGAGGCAGTGCGCTTCGGCGCGGCCGCCGCCGAGGCTGTCGCGGAGGAGACGCGAAGGCTCGATGCGCATCGAGTTTTCCTGATGGTGAGCGGCACGCTCAACCGCGAGACCGATGAGATCGAGAAGGTGCGGCGTGCGCTCGGCGGCCGCTGCGCCGGCACCTTCGATCGTATGCCGCCGCACACGCCCAGGGGCGCGGTGATCGCTGCGGCCGAGCAAGCGCGCGCGGCCGGCGCCGACCTGATCGTCACGATCGGCGGCGGGTCTATCACCGATGGCGCCAAGGTGGTACAGCTGTGCCTCGCCAACGCTATCCGCACGCCCGAGGCGCTGGACGCCTATCGCCCGATCACGAATCCGGACGGGACGCCAGGCCCGCCTCCGTGCGAAGCACCCGTGGTCAGGCAGATCGCGGTGCCGACCACACTCTCCGGCGGCGAGTTCAGCGCGATCAGCGGGGTCACGGACGAAAGTCGCAAGGTGAAGGAGATGTTCCGACATCCGGGCATCATGCCGCGCGCGGTGATACTGGACCCGGCCGTCACCGTGCACACCCCCGCGTGGCTGTGGCTGTCGACCGGCATTCGCGCGGTGGACCATTGCGTAGAGGGTATCTGCTCGGGCAGAGCCAATCCGTTTGCCGATGCGCAGGCTCTGCACGGATTGACGCTCCTGTCGCGCGGCCTTCCGAGAGTAAAGGACAATCCGACAGACCTGCAGGCGCGTCTGGACTGCCAGATGGGGACCTGGCTGTCGATGGGACCGCTGGCGAGCGGCGTGCCGATGGGCGCCAGCCACGGCATCGGTTACGTGCTGGGTGCTGTGTTCGGCATCCCGCACGGACACACCTCGTGCATCATGCTGCCCGCAGTGATGCGCTGGAATAAATCGGCCAACGCGCAGCGGCAGATGTTGGTGGCGGACGCGATGGGCCACCCGGGCGAAGATGCCGGCGACGTGCTGGACCGCTTCATCGCCGGTCTGGACCTGCCGCGCAGCCTGCGCTCGGTCGAGATCGGGCCCGAGTCCTTCGACCGCATCGCCGAGCAGGCAATGGCCACGCCCTGGGTCCCGCACAACCCCAGGCCCATCGCGGGCCCGGCACAGGTGCGGGAGATACTGGAGCTGGCGGCTTGAAGGGTGACTGGATGGCGAGACGCCGCCTGGTGGTCGAAGCTCTGATCACTGCAATCGCTGGAGCAGCTTTGATCGCAGCGGCGTGTGCAGACGATGCTGCACCTCCAGCGCAGCGCAAGATCCTGGGCAAGATGACAGAGGGCACTGCGCGACATCCCTGCACGCTGTCAAATTGCGCCACCGTCGTGGCCGTACGTCACCAGGCCCCGTGGGAACCCTCCACCCCCGTCAACGCGCATGGGATCAGCCGCAACCCGGGTTTGGGCCCGTTCAACCCGCGTCTGCCGACGATCACGCAGCCGAGCTCCAACGTGCAGCAGCGCAAAGAGGTCTGGATCATCGAGATCCGCAGGCGTGATGGCAGCGTGCAAACGTTCCGGCAAAACTATCCAGCGCTGGTTCAGGTCGGAGACGAGGTGCTGGTCGAGGGAGATCGGTTGCGGGTTTCGGATTGACGACTAGCGGGCTGAAGCGACTGATTCAGTACTGCCTTGTGCCTACCCCTCACCCCTACCCTCTCCCACAAGGGGAGAGGGAGTATTCGCTGCTATTCCTGAATTATTATTGCAGGCCATTAATGGGCTGCACTCCCTCTCCCCTCGCGGGAGAGGGCGCGCTGGAGCGCGGAGCAGGGCCCCGCTGGGCGGGGATGCGACCGCGAAGGCACGCGTCGCCTCGACCGTGAGAGCGACAACACTCCCTCTCCCCTTGTGGGAGAGGGCAGGGGAGAGGGGTACCTGTGATTCGCCATGTCACGCCTCACGTTCTGATATCGTGGATAGAGGGCAACAGCGGGGAAAGCCGACATGCCAGGACCGAAAACCGGACCCGACAATGCTCGCCTCGACCGCGTCGTCGCCGAGGCGCGGCGCGCGAGCGAAGAGCGTGCAAAGGGCTACCGCGAACGGGCGCTCAAGATCTATCCGTGGGTATGCGGGCGCTGTGCCCGCGGGTTCACCCACGCCAACTTGCAGCTGCTCGAAGTTCATCATCGGGACCACAACCACGACAACAACCCGCCCGATGGAAGCAACTGGGAGCTTCTGTGCACCTACTGTCACGAAAACGAGCACCAGCGCTTCCTGACCGAGCACGGCCGGGCGCCAGACGCGCCCGGCGCCGCGGAGCCGCCACCGGCAACACATCAACCGTTCGCCGACCTGAAGGCCCGGCTCAAGGGGAAGGATCCGCGCTAGTCGGTTTGTGACAGTAAGGAACACGCGCCGACCAAGCCAGGTACTCGCTGTTGCAGCTTCCCTATGGAAGCTCCAGGCACGTCCGGATTCGTCGGGGCAACGGAATAGGTGCCTCGGCCATAGGTACGCTCGAGCACCTCGCGGGCCGCGTCCGTGCGTTCGTCGATCACCTCGCCGAGCACTTCGCGGTCCCCCCGCGCCCCTGCGTCACCGCGGAAGCGCGGGGGTTACGCATTCCCCAGTTCATCCTGCAATCCCAGCGTGCGAGGACTATACTGGCCAATCGTCGTCGACGATCGACGAGATGACATGGAGCAATGCTATGGCATCGGACATTTTTGCGAAGATCGGGGACATCAAGGGCGAGTCGCTCGACAGCAAGCACAAAGGCGAGGTCGAGGTGCTCTCGTGGTCGTGGGGAATTTCGCAGAGCGGTTCCATCGGCGGGGGTGGGGGCGGCGGTGGTGCAGGCAAAGCGAATTTCAACGATTTTTCCTTTACTCATCACATCGACAAGGCGTCGCCGAGTCTGATGAAAGCGTGCGCGACCGGTGAGCACATCAAGGAAGCGACCATCACGGTGCGCAAGGCCGGCAAGGGCCAGCAGGAGTTCCTGATCATCAAGATGAACGACATCCTCGTCACCGGCGTCAATCCCAGCGTTTCCAGCGATGCGAAGGTCACCGCGGAGAGCGTTGCGCTTCAGTTCGCCAAGGTCGATCTGGAATACAAGCCGCAGAAGAAAGACGGATCACTGGATGTCGGAATCCATTTCAAGTACGACATCAAGGGCAACAAGGAAGGGTAACCGCAGCGCTGGTGTCACCAGCCGCGCGAGCGCGCGGTTGGTACGCAGGTATGGAGCCGTCGACGACAACGGACCGCGCTCTCAGCCTGGACGAGGCGATATCGATCGCGATCCGGCTGCAGCAGAACGATCAGTGGACGGCTGCGGGTGACATCTACCGCAGAATCCTCGAGGTGGCGCCCGACTATCCCGCCGCTCTGCACTACTCAGGGGTGCTCGCTCATCAGGAGGGACGCAGCGAGCAGGCCGTTACGCTGATCGAGAGGAGTCTCGAGCTCGAGCCCGATCAGGCGGACTGGTACAGCAATCTGGGGATCGTCCTGCGCGATCGACTCAGGCTGGACGAGGCGATCGCGGCATGTCAGCACGCGATTGCACTCGATCCAGATCATGCCAATGCCCACAACAATCTCGGTGTCCTCCTGAGGGCGCAGGGCAAAGCGATCGAAGCGGAAGCGGCCTATCGAGCCGCCATTCGCGCGAGCCCCGACCACTCGGACGCGTACACCAACCTCGGCATCCTGCTCAACAGCCAGAAGCGGACGCAGGAAGCGGTCGTCTGCTTCTGTAAGGTCATCACGTTCAGGCCGAAGCACGCCGAGGCTCGGAGACTGCTGGCGCTGGCGCACTGCATGCTCGGCGAGGTCGACGAAGCGGTGGGAATCTTCGAAGCAATGGCTCAAGGAGGAACCGGACCATCCCATTGCCCGGCACATGCTCGCGGCGTGCTCCGGTCGCGATGTCCCGGCACGGGCATCGGACGCGTTCGTGGAAGAGACCTTCGACAGCTTCGCCGGCAGCTTCGATGCCAAGCTCGCCAAGCTGATGTACCGCGCCCCGGCGCTGGTCGCGGAGATGCTGGCGGACACGGGTGTCGAGGCGTCGAAGAGCCTCGATGTGCTCGATGCCGGATGCGGCACCGGCTTGTGCGGACCGCTCATCGCGCCGTATGCGCGCCGGCTGGTAGGGGTGGACTTGTCCGCGCGTATGCTGGCTCAAGCCCGGGCCAGGAACGTCTACGACGAGCTGGTCAAGAGTGAATTGACCGCCTATCTGCTCGACTCCCCAGGGACGTTCGATGTGATCGTGTCGGCCGACACCCTCGTATATTTTGGATCGCTCCAGGGCGTCGTCGCGGCTTCAGCGAACGCGCTACGTCCCGGCGGACGGCTCATCTTCACCGTCGAGGAATTGATCGGCGCCGGGTCCGATGCGGGGTACTCCATCAACCCGCACGGACGCTACAGCCATACGCGCGAGTACCTCGCGCGCGTGCTGGCGGATGCGAATCTGCAGCCGGAGATCGTGTCGGCGGAACTGCGTCTCGAGGCTGGCGAGCCTGTTCCGGGCTTGGTGGCGCGAGCGACGAAAGCGACCGGGGCAGGCATGCACGCCCTGCCGTGAGGAACGCGGCCGCAACTTGCCGAGGCAATGCTTCCACGCGGCGAACTGGGACCGCTGTCGAGCGGGAACTCGTGTAAGCTTTCCTGGCGCGGTGGGCCGCGGGGCATTTTAGGTCCCGGAGGAACGCAGAAATGGATCGAGACGAACTACTCAAACGGATCTGGATCGACCCACGTCGGTGCGGTGGTAAGCCGTGCATTCGTGGCCATCGAATATGGGTATCCCTGATTCTGGATCTGCTGGCCGATGGAGCATCTTTCGACGAGATCCTTGCCAGCTACCCAGGGCTGACACGAGAGGACATCCAGGCATGCATCGCTTACGGCTCGGAGATGGCTCGGGAGCGCTACGTTCCGATCCCGATTGAAGATGTCACGTGAAGCTCAAGCTCGACGAGAACCTCGGCAATGACGCACGCGTGATGTTGGAGGTTCGCTGCGCGCTCGATCGCTTCCTTGTTCCAGTGGCATTTCCCATTTCAAGCTCTGATGGCTGAAGCCGATTATAATGGTTGTTATAACGAACTACGGGACTAGGGAATGGCAACCCTCAAAGTGACACAGATCGGCAATTCGCTCGGCGTCATCGTCCCCAAGGAGATCGCCGCACGACTCAAGGTCCAGAAGGGCGATGAGCTCGTATGCATCGAGACGCCTGGCGGCATCGAGCTGACGCCCTATGATCCGGCGTTCGATGAAACGATGAAGGCCGCGCGACACGTGGCGAAGCGCTACCGCAACGCCCTGCGCGAACTGGCCAAGTGAAGCAGTGGCGCTGGCTGGAGGCCGATGCCCTGGTCGCCATCCACGCAGAGCTGATCGCCGAGTTCGGCGGCGCTCCGGGTTGCGAGATCGAGGCCTGGTCGAATCCGCGGCCGCGCGGCCGAAGCATCTGGCCAGCTACGGCGAGCCGACGGTCTTCGAACTGGCCGCTGCCTACGCCTTCGGCCTCGCGCGTAACCATCCATTCGTAGACGGCAACAAACGCATCGCGTTGGTCGCCGCGTTCACATTCCTCGAGCTGAACGGATGGGAAGTCAGCGCAGAGGAACCCGCCGCCGTGCTTGTCTTTCTCGACCTGGCAGCCGGCGAGATCAATGAGCAGGAACTGGCGCTTTGGCTGGAGCGGAACGCTACCTCGGGTTAGTGCCCCGACGATGTTTCCGATTCTAACTCAGCGGCACCTGCGCTCAGGCTGCTGGGTCTTCCTAGATCGCGCACTCGACTGCACAGGCATTCCGAGCTCACCGGAGCGGGCGCTGAGCGCCGGGCAACCTTGGGCCGGCCGCGTGACGGATGTCCTTTCGTTGCACTGGGTGTGACCGCGTATGTCGTCATCGCCTCCTCTGTGGCGAGGGTAACTGGGCTGCGCACTGCAACGCCACCAAACACGGCGCCGTCATGCAGATCCTCGGTCAAGAGCACAGTGCAGCCCTGCAGCTGGGCCGCGCCCACCACCAGGCTGTCCCACCAGCTGAGGCGGTATCGAAGCTCGACCTCTCGTCCACGCCGCAACAGCACATCGTCGACGGGCTGCGGATGCCAGGTGAGCAAGGCCTGGACGTCGTCCCACGCCTCGTCCGGCGCGAGGCCCGGGGCGAGCTTGCGGGTCACATTCACGTAGTACTCGGACAAGACCTGCACGCTGGTGCGACCGAGCTGTTCGCGCCAAAGGTACTCCAGCCAGGCGTGGGCACGTGGCTGCTTAGCCGCTTCGCCTGCATCGCGCGCGTACAGGAGCACATTCGTGTCAACGAAGACGGGAGCGGTCATGCAAGTCGTCTCGCGTCGCGTACCGCGTGCCCGTCCGCTTCAGCCGGACCGGCCTCTTCGCCAGAAAGCGGCGCATTGCCTCGTCGTACTCGTGGGCTTCCCGCATGCGCTGCTGGAGCATCTCCCCCACCATCCGCGACACGCTCGTGTTGTGTTTGGCCGCATAGACCCTGGCCCAAGCAGCGGTTTTCTCGTCGAGCGTGATGGTGACATTCTTCATGGCAGGAGGGCGCCGTCCCAAGGATACACCGTGAGAGTATAACACGAAGTTCGTGTCATTCTATGGAGGCGCAAAGCCGCCCGCCCGGGTCGAGCGCTTTCCCGAAGCCAGCGCCGGGGCCGATGAGCAGTTGTTCGAGTGGGTGGCACAAGGTAAGCTCAAACCTCACGTGGGAACCGTGCTCCCGTTGGAACAATTCAGGACCGCAATGGAACTGATGCAGGAACGAAAGGCGCAGGGACGTGTTGTGCTTCGAGTGCGCTAATCGGCGGCAAACCCAGTAGCGGCGCAGCTTGCCGGCAGCAGCCCAATACATTCCGAACCTGATGTTCCGCGCGTAAGTATGGCCTGCGCGCAGCGAACGGCTGCTTCCCGGTTTTAAGCATTCGCGACGAATGGCCGCCCCCAATTTTTGCCAGTGACGGGTCAGGGTCGGGCGCTGTCTTTCGCGAACGTCACAGATCGGCCAACAGCGGAAGTTCATCCGGTAAAGCCCAGAAAGCAGTCGTTCGATTCCGAGTTCTGCGCGACGACTGCTCGTTTGATACCCCCTTGAATGGCGAATTTCGCGCGCTGGACTCGTGGACAACAGTCCGACTCGCGCTGCTGACAATCGCGAGCGCGGCGGTCACGTACTACTGCGCGAACAAGTTCTGGCGTTGGCGGCGGCGCGGCGCAGCGGGTGACGGGGAGACTCCTCGCGGTGATCGAGCCGCCATTGTCAACCCGAGATCGTTGCCGTTGCAATCATCGAGCCGCGCTCTTCGGACGATCCGAGGAGCCGTATGGGGGCAAGGGGGCGTGATTATCTCTCACCCGATCCGGTAGCACTTGGGCGCGGTCCGGCGGTTCCCAGCCGTAGAGTGCTTACAACACAAACGCACTTACGAACGGACCCGGACCATGACAACCAAGACCCTCCAAGCTCTGCTGATCGGTGCCCTGCTGGCCTCCAGCGCCGCCTTCGCAAACCAGAGCATCGAAGTGAGCGTGGTCAACGGCAAGCAGCAAGCGGCGTTCAGCGTGGGCGACTCCAAGTGCGTGCTGGTCAGCGACGCGATCGAGTGCACCTCGGTGGTGCTGGCCTCCAACTGAGTCGTCCGCCTCGATTTCTTCACGGTCTCCTCCCCTTCGGCCCGCCTAATGGCGGGCTTTTTTTGCCCGCGTTGCCGCTCCCGCGCCGGTATGTAAACCATCTGTAAGTGACCGGGGAGTACGCTGGTTGCCTCACGGGGAGCCTGGCGTGGACGAGGCCGTCTACGTCGTTCTGGTCTACCGCCGCGACGCCAGCGGGGTGTCGGCATGGTCGAGAACGTCCGTCAACGAACGGCGACGAGCTTTCGCAGCACCCAGGACCTGCTCGATCTGATCCTGGGGCAGCCGGAAGGCGATGACACCGTGGTCAACGGCAAGCAGCAAGCGGTCTTCAGCGTGGGCGACTCCAAGTGCAGAAGGAAACCACAATGTTCAAGTCCGAAAACACCTGGCGTTGATCTTCGCCGCGCTGGCCTTAGCGCTTGGCTCGAATCTGATCACTGGGCGAAAGCCATCCGTGAATTCCCGACAAGCTCCTCGCAACTTGAACAGGCCGTCGCCTCCGCCCGCTGATGACTGTCTGCTGACGAGAACCACCATCGGCAGGAGTCGGCCACTTCCTGTCATCGACGAACCCAGACTTCTCGCCCAAGGGCCGCCGTTCGCCGCGATCGTAGCTTGGTAGGTTCGGCCCAGGATTCTGCGCACGGTTCAGACAACGACTGCGTGGACACCGCGCTTCGCGAAATAGCACGGTGGGAAGTTCGTTTACTCCCCTGGTGTAGGAGCCGCGGCCTGGTGGATAGCGGCGCGGATGCGCGGCTAGGCCCTTGTCCATTTGCTTGAGGAATCGTTGGCGCTTGGTGCGCTTGCCCTTGCTGGCGTACAACGGTGCGGCAAAGACAATTGCTTCACGTTGGCTGCCTCTCCTCCTTATCCTCAAGGAGTGGCGGACTGTCTAGGGGTTCCCTAACGCCGATGGCCTTTCTGGTCGCTACCTGCTCTCATTCGCGGCCTTTCCCGCCGATAGCCGGCGTCAACTATCCTGAGCGGGCAGCGTCAATTGTCCTGAGCGGTGCGATCGGGCGTTGATCATTGCGGGTTGGGTGCGCCGCGTTGCCTTCGAGTCGGCAACGCAGCTCGGCGGCGGTAGCTGTCCACGTTCATCTCCAGGATGGTGGCGTGATGCACCAGCCGGTCCACGGCGGCGACCGTCATGGCTTTGTCCGGGAACACTTCGTCCCACGCCGAGAACGGTGCGTTGGCCGTGATGGCGATGCTCTTCCTCTCGTAGCGCTCGGCGATGAGCTCGAACAGCACGGAGGTTTCGGCCTGATCGCGCCGGGCATAGCTCAGATCGTCCAGAATGAGCAGGTCGAAGCGATCGAGCTTGTTGAGTTCGGCCGGTAGCCGCAGATCGCGCCGGGCCGCTTGCAGGCGCTGCACCAGTTCGCTGGTACGCATGAACAAGACCTTGTGGCCGCGGTCGATCAGCGCGTGGCCCAGGCCGGCGACCAGATGGGTTTTGCCCGCGCCGGGCGGACCGAAGGCGAGCAGGTTGTGTCCTTGCGTGAGCCAGCTGTCGGCCTCGGCCAGCGCCATGACGTGCGCCTTGGAGATCGTGGACACGGCCGCGAAGTCGAACTGTGCAAGGCTCTTGCCGGGCGGCAGCTGACTGTCCGCCCGAGCCCGAGCCAGGCGCCGGGTCTCGCGCTCGGCCATCTCGTGGCCGAGCAGGATGTCCCAGGAAGCGCTCGGCCGGCCAGCCCTCGCGGTTGGACTGATCGGCCAGATCGGCCCACAGCCGCTTGATCGTGGGCAGGCGCAGTTCGGTGAGCATGATGGGTACGCCAGCGGCATCGGTGCTGTTGCTGGTAGGTGGTGTTCATGACGCCCCCAGCAGTTCGTCGTACACAGCCGCCGTGGGCAGGAGCACCTGCACGCTGGGCATCTGCGCGGCTCGTGGGGCGAAGCGCTCGCGCAACTGCTCGATGTCGGGCAGCGCATTGCGCTCGTGCAGCCCCGCCAGCACCCCGGCCAGCTCGCTGACTACGTTGGCCCGATCGGCCAGATCGAGCAACTCGACCATCAGCCGGCAGGCCGCGCGCTCCTCGAGCCGCTCGTGCAGGCGCTGCCAGGTCTGGGCGTACTCGCTGCGCGGGAACATCGCATCGCGCAGCACCCAGCGGGCAAACGCCCCGGGCTTGCGCTTGAGCGAGGGCAGCATGTGGCGCCAGTCGATGCGCTTGGGGTGCCGGTTCTCCACGCTCCCGTACAGCCGCTCGCATTCGAAGACCTTTACCCCGCCGAGCCAGGCTTCCAGGTGCGCGCTGTAGAGGCGTACCTTGAGTCGATGGCCCGTCAGCCGCGAGGGCACGCTGTAGAGGGCACCCTTGGCGCTGAACACCCCGAACTTGCTGACCCTGGCATCGATCTCCTCGAAGTCGACCGTGCGCCGTGCAGGCAGCGGCTTGAGCTGGGCGCGCTCGACTTCCCAGCCGCGCGCGCAGCGCGCGTTGAGCCGGCGCACGGTCTCGGCGAGGAACTGCTCGTAGGCCGGCAACTCGGCAAACTCGCGTGTACCGCGCAACAGCAGCCCCTGCTCCAGGGCGCGCTTCAAGCTTCCCTGGCGCGACTCGATCGCACCGTTCTCGTGGCTCTCGCCCGGGTTGTTGCGGCTCGCGCGCACTCCGTAGTGCTCGCACAGACCCCGGTAGCGCTCGGTCAGCTCCTCTTGTTCGGCCAGGTTGTTGAACGCTGCCGACAGACTGTCGGTGCGATGCTCCTCGGGCACGCCCGCCTGCCATCCACAGCGCCTCCTGCAGCCCCGCGGCCAGCGCCTGGAAGCTCTCCCCGCCCCGCACCACGCGCGCGTGGCGCCAGCCGCTGTGAGCGAAGCTGAACTGGTACAACCGGTGCGGCAACGCCATACCGGCGATGCAGATCCCCAGTTCGTCGGCCACGGTAAAGTCCGACAGGCCCAGCCGTCCGGGCGGGTGTTCCTGGGAGAAGAAGATCTCACGCTCCGTGCCGTGCTCGGCGCGCCATCGGCGCAAGCGCCTCTGCAGCGTGCGCAGCACCGATTCGCCGAATCGCTCGGGATGGCGGCGTTGCAACTCCTCCAGCACCGTCACAGCCATGAGCGCCGGGGCCCTCTCGAGCAGCGGTACGACCTCGCTGTCCCACACCTCGCCCAGCGGATCGAGCCGCGTGCGCCAATCCCGCGGCTTACGTTGCGAGGGCAACACCCCGCGCGTTTCAATGCGCCGCGCGCTGCTTACGCTGATCCCAGTCTTGGCCGCAGCCGCCTCTTGGGTGTATTCGCCTCGCAGTTCCTTGTACTTGATCACTTGTAGGTCCGTTATGCGATTGCCAGGCACCGTGGCCGCCTCCTTCCAGAGGCGAACCACTGTAGTCCCCGATCGCAACACGCACCCCGGCGGTGTGCGTCAACCGGTCAGGATAGTTGTCGTCGACCGGTCAAGATAATTGTCGCCCGCCACCGCCGAGATGGGGCGTGCGCTGAAGCCAGCTCCGCCAGCTCTTGTCGGACCTTGTGGGGCTCGATCAGCGTACCCAGGCGCTCGAAAACCTCCAGCGCCCGGGTAAAGTAGTTACGAGCGCTCGACAGATGCCGTTCCTGCCGCTTGTGGAGCCGGCCATAACCCGCATAGGCCAATGCCAACTCGTTCTTTGCTTTGATAGCTCGCAGCATGGCAACGCTCTTCGCGAGTGAGGCGCCGCCAGCGGCGCCTCTAACTGGGCAGGGTTGGTTTTCAGGGCGATTTCGCCCAGGATGCGGTGAGCACAACCGCAATGAAACTTCAGCCCATAGCGCTCTGCCATTGTCAGGACTTCTTCGAGCGTCTGCCTCGCATTGTCATATTCTCCAGCCAACCAATACCCTTCGCCGAGGAACAAAGCGAAGATCTCACCGGGCACAAAGCCCGAAGCTCGATACATCGGAACGAGCGCACGCAGAATCTCAATTCCTTTGCGTGGTTCACCGGCACGGCACCAGGCCCATCCACGGAAGCTTTGCGCCCATGCTTTGTCGGCCGGAGTCGGGGCCTTCTCGACCGCCAACTCGGCATAAACGAGCGCCTCAACTAGGTCGCCTTTGTAGGCATACGCCATCGAGGTGTTCCACGCGGCGAAGGAGATCGCGCTGTTGTCGGAGAATTTCTCAGCCACCTTCAGGCCCTTTTGGCTTTCTTCCAGCGTGTCTCCCCTCCAGCGGCCGAGAAACGTATACGCCCATGAAGCTGCGGCCAGCGCCCACGCATACCAGCGAAGGTTAAAATGTCGCTCCATCACGCGAACGGCGTGTTCCTTCAAGGCCAGGACTCTGTCATAGTCGCCCCTAAACACGTGAGTCCATTGCCACTGGCTATACGCTTGCCCTGCATCCTCAGCCCTCCCCGAGGTTTCACAGAGGTTTACCGCTTTGGCGAAGGTTTGGATGGCCTTGTCCAGGTGGCCGAACACCCATTCGCAGTATCCTAGGCGCGCATAGAACGCTCCCAGCAGTCCAGGGTCGCCTAACCTGACTGCCATTGGTTCGTAGTGGGTCAAGAACTCGTAATACACTGAGAACTTTGCCGTCAGCAGCATGACAAGCACCTGGTTGACCAAGAGCACGACGCGCCGCCGTTCGTTCGTCTCGGTCTTGGGCATCGTATCCAGGAGCTTCATGGCCTCATCAAAATACCCGCGGGCCTCCTCCATAGCGTTGGCTCTGGCTGCCTTCTGGTTTGCCAGCTCAAGATAGTCGAGCGCCTTCTCTGCATTCGCGCTATGAGAGTAGTGATGGGCGAGCAGGTCGCAGTACTGCTCCAGCAGTCGGCGTGGATCGCCTCCAGCGCGCGGCCCGCAGCCTCGTGGAATGCGCGGCGGCGTCCGGTCAGGAGAGACTCTCGTACGCCACGTCCTGTGTCAGAGCGTGTTTGAAAACGTAGCTCGTGTCCTCCGCGCCGCCTCGTGTGTACAGCAACTCCTGCCCGTGTCAACGCCCCCAGCTCCGCCTCGAGGTCCTCCGCACCGTCCCACACCGCCGGAGCAACCGGCCCGAGAATTCCCGTCCCAGCACCGCCGCCGTCTGCAATACACGCTTCTGCCCTTCCGGAAGGCGGTCGATCCGGGCCAGCAGCACTCCCTGGTATCTCGTCTCCGGCACCGCGGATACGGTACCGGAATGCTGTTCGAGCACTACACGCGTGAGCTCCTCCAAGAAGAACGGGTTTCCCTCCGCTTTCCCCACGATCGCTTGTACCAGGGCGTCCGTTGCCTTGCCTCGCTGCATCACTGCCTCGACCACGCTCCGGCTATCTCCCGCCGCCAAGGGGCGCAGCGCCATCTGCGTCGCGTATGACTTGTCGATCCATGGTGGGCGGTACCCTGGCCGGTAGGTCGTCACCAGCAGGATCTGCGCGCCCGCCACCGCCTCGA
>CAVYZA010000002.1:0-45308 GCA_963772865.1 uncultured beta proteobacterium
TGAACGTGTCCTGGTAGGCGATCAGCTTCCCGATCTCGCGCTCATAGCTGAGGTTGGGTGCTCCGTCCGACGCGATGTCATTGGACAGCAGCAGCAGTGTACCGTCGGCGTTGCGTGCGGTCGCCAGCTTCCATGCTGCGACCTCGACGTTGCGTGCAGCGTTGTAGAGTTTTTGAGGATCGATCTGGTCGAGAAATGGTCTGATTCCCGTACGCCAGCATGATCATGCTGCCCATTCCCACGCCGAAGGCGAAGACCCGGTCTCCATGGAACTCCGGTTGGAAAGCGAGCTGCAGCGCGTCGATGCTGCGCGCGTTGCCGAGCTCGGGGAAGGTCCAGGCGAACTTCGGGTCGAAGGCGCGATCCACGGCCGCGTCGAGGCTTGCGTAGCCGCCGCGCCGCCACTCGCGGGGATTGCGCCGGTAGAGCTTCTCGGTGAGAAGCCGGGTCGAAGCGAGGCTTTCCTCGAGGTGGATTTCGACGGCGCTGTCGATGTCGGACTTCCCGAAATCGGAGAGCTGCATCCCGCGCCGTTCGGGTGGCGGCCGATGCCCCGTGGTGGGCGCGGCCGGCGGTATCCTGATCTCTCGGGCGCAGCCTACGAGTGCCGCAAAGGCGGCGACAAGAAGGCGCCGGCGCAGCCCCGACGAGCAGGCCTCGAGCGGCGAGATTCGCAAAACGGTTCCGCGCATCGGCGGGCCGCCTGCGTATGGGTGGACGGAGAACGGGCGGCTATCTGCGTCGCCGCCCGCTGCTACGCAATCAATAGATAGCGATGGGATTTCCCGGTGAGCCGGTGCCGCCGATGATTTTGAGCGGCGACGACATGAACGCGAACGTATAGATTTCGCGTCGAGAGGTCTTCAGGTCGAGATCTTTCACTGTTCCAGACGCCGCGCCGGGTCTGCATCTCGGCGTGGCAGTGCACGGCGTAGGCTTCGCCCCTCGCCGTACGGCTGGGCGTCGTTGGACGAAGCGTCACCGCCCATCAGCGCAACGTCGCGCGAGGCGAAGGGTATTCGCAGCCACCGACGCCGAAGCCCGGCTCGCCAGCCCCGAACTCTATGCGCGCCCCGCGCGCTCCTCGGAGGTCATTTCTGTAGAGGCTGTTGCTCCAGATGCTGCCGTGGCCTGTGTGCAGAAATACGCAATCTCCCGGTCGCGGCTCCCGACCCTTGCTTCTTGATGATTGCCTTCTTATCGTCGGCCGTGACGATGCCTGGATCGCTGGGCTCTCGGGATTGGCATACGATCCATCCCGCGTTAACCGGTCAATCCGCACGATGCCCCGGCAGATGAAGCTGATCTTGCCTACATTCTCGACGCTGTTGGGCCTGATTCCTTCCGCCCGGCCAGCGGGACCGCGCTGAGGACTGGATACATACGGCTGTTGTACAGAAACATGCCCTTCGAGGTGTTCGACGCCGACGCGACCTGGTCCGTCGAACTGCGTGCTGATCTGGCCGATCTCGGTCGCGACGTACTCGTCGTGATAGACCATTGCGTTCTCGCCGAACGGCCCGGCGTTCGGCGTGCCCGTTAGCACCATATTCCAACGCCGCGTGCCAACCGCCGGGATGTCCCGGTGGTAGTACTTGCCCAGCGTCACCGACTTGTTTTGCTTGATCATGCTGATGGCGCGCTTGACGTTCGCCGGGTTCTTGGTGTGATTGGCGGAGCCTGCCGAGTCGTCCTTGCCCCACTTGCTCGGCGCCCAGTTTTCCTGGAATGGCTTGTCGCTGACTTGCGCGAACGTCGCGGTCGCCGAGAACACGAAGACTGCAGCGGTCCCCGCGATGATGGATGCATTCATGCTGGTATTCTCCTTCCCATGGAGTGGTGTTTGGGCGCATGCGCGCTCTGTGTTGCCGGCACGCAGGCGTGGCGGCCGCAAGTGAACGACAGAAAACAGCGCTCCGAACGCGGTCTCCTCGGAGCGGCGCTGCGATCACATCACATCTGGACGGCCGACGCAAGGTGAATCCCGGGGTCGGTTGAAAGGGGTCGGGCAAGGCGACAGAGCGCGTCAAGTCACTTCGGAAACGCTTGCTCCAGGTAGACGTTCAGCCCATTGGTCAGTTGACCGCGAACGAATTCCGACTCCGCCGCAGATCGGAGCGGGGCGACCAGGAACTCGGGCAGATTCGTTATGCTCACAAGGCGCGGAGAGATGTCGACGATTCTTTTCGCTTGGAACAGGACCTTCGGCGCGAGCGTGAGCGTAACAGCGACTTGAGCCTCGGAGTCGCCGCTTGTTGTGATCCGGCACAAGACGTCCTGGGGATCAAGCTCCAGTTCGCCGTTGCGAGCGAGCGCGCTCATCAGTGCCGCCCGCAGCACCCGGATCGTACCGCCGCATTTGGCCTTTCTCACGATATCGAACGTCTGCCTGGATAGCTCTGCTTGCACACCAGGGTCGGTTTCGAACTCCCCGTAGCATTGGATCCACTTGGATTGGCCGACCCGTATCTCCTCCACACACGGATCTGCCTTCGGGACTGCGGGCTTTGCAGCCTCAGCTACCGTTGCGTACGCCGAGAGCGTGGCGGTCAGGAGCGAAGCCAGCAGACGCAGCATGAGGACGGCGCTAGCTAGGCATGGCGGTCTGAGACGCGAACCCAAGGTCTCGGGGATCGAAACAACTACCTGCCAAGGATGGAACTTGCCAGCGACGGCTACGGCTAGTGGCCCGAACACAGACATCGTTCGACAGACCGCCAGCGACTCGATCCGGAGCCCGAGGTGGGCCGAAGACGGAGGACCGTCACGCAACAAATGCGTGGCTACTGCCGCGCCGCTGCAATCGCCTGGGCTGACTCTCTCTCCTGAAACTCCACATACGCACGCCCCATCGCAGCCACGTAATCGGCCCGCTGTGCGTCTCTCACGCGCTCGAACTCGCCCTCTTTGTATTCGTCGCGCTCCTTGCGCTTCAGCGCGAGGTCGCGCTCTCGCTCATATACAGCGAAAGTCGCTGCCCGTTTGCTCAGGTAAGTTGCATCTGTAGTGATGTTCATTTCTCTCTCCGTGGGGATCGGGCCCAAGTGCTCAAGGGCTTACTGCGACCCCGAGTAAAAGGGCGAGGTTGGTGGCGCAGTCCACCAGCCATCGTCCGGGCTCTGGGTCCGGTGTCTCTGGGTCCGGTGGCTCTGGCTCGTCGGGAAGATCGGCAAGGCGCGTATTCTAGCCGTTGGAAGCGGCGCCGGAGAAGAAATCGACCTGCCGGAGTGTCGGAAGCGCCGCCCTTGGCCCGTGCCCTGCCAGGCTGGCCCCAACTCAGCGAGGGGATTGGGTGCGATCGCCCCGCAATGTGTCTACCGTCGAAGCGCGCCGGTAGACCAACAGGCGACCTTTGTAGGCGACAGCCTCGACCGAGGCAGGCCGGTCGAGCCGTTCCTCGCGCGCGAGGAATCCCTGAGCCCCCATCTGCCGGCTGAAGGCCGGCCGATTGCCGCGGTCCGGATCGATGATCCACACTTCTCCTTCAGGTGCCGAGTGGCGGGCGATGAACCTGGCGAGAGCCACGCTTGCATCGCGGTCGTACAGAACATCGCTGCCGATGACCAACTCGTACTTGCCTCGGATCACGCAAGGTGCCAAGGCGCCTTCCCGCTGGGCGGCAACGGCAGCGCGCTCCAGTCCCCGCGGCGGTACTTCATCGGCGCGAGATCGTTCAGACGCAGGTTCTCCTCGAGAAAACGCCCCGCCAGAGGGTGGCAATCGCTCGCGGTGACATCGGCGCCGCGGCGATGGCCGACGAGGCTCGCCAGGGCGAGCCCGCAACCGACCTCCAAGATCCGTTCGGCGGAGCAGACTGGTCTAAGCGCCATACGCGCCGCCAAGTGCGCAGCGGAAGGCCACAGCAGACCGAACAAGGGCCACGCAGCAGACGAGATGCCCAGGCGTTCCGCTTCGCCAAGCGGGTCGAAGAACTGTTCGCGGTCGAGCAGCGAACGAATAATCAGATCATCAACGCCCGCGATCGCGATGCGCCCTTGCTTGGTGTGGTAGCCCGGCATAGGTATCGATACGGAGCAGCCTGAAGGGCCTCGAAGCAAGGAAGGGTCCAGAAGTCCAGCGAGGAGGCCAGCCCTCCGCTTCCGCGCGCTGCCGGCCAATGTACGGGATTATGCGTAGAGTGGCCGGACCGAGAGCCGCGACTTGCACCCGACTGAACAACCCTGGGCGGCTCGTCCAACTGTGCCTGAGCAGCGTTGGGGTGCCGAACGACGCTTCCCGCAGTCGGGGCTGCGGACACTTGTGGCCGTTACCGTCTGAAGTCCTGAAAGCCCGCCGCGCGTGCCAAATCAGCCTTCACATCCTCGCGGCTGCGCTCGTACACGATCTCGCGCCCCATGGCGTTGCCAACGTAAGCCGAGCCGTTGCGTGTCGGGATCAAGTCGCACCGCACGTTGTGAACACCTTCCCCGAGGACGACCTGGATACAGTCCAGACGCTTGTTAAAGACCACCACGTCCAGCATTTGGCCGCTGCTCGTGACCCGTACCTGAATTTTTTCCGCGTTCATGTGATGATCCGTTCCGTGAGACTCGGTCGCAATGGGGTTTCCAGTCGGGCGCTGCGACGCATCGACTTGTGGCGTTTCAGCCGATCGTAGAGTGTAACCTCCTGTGGCGCCCTGTGATGGAGCGGACGGGCTCGACGGCGGCTACCGCGCCGATTGAGTCGATCCAACCAGCAGCCTTCACAAGCGCACACGATTCCGCGGCGACGCTGTTTTGCCATGCCACATTGGCAAATGCCAACTAGCGGTCGAAATCGCGCTGCGCCAGTTCTGGGGTGTCCCGTAGCTGTCCGATCAGCTGTCGCACAGCATCTATCCCGGCTGAGGTGTACAGCGATTCGATCCGGCTGGCACCGGCATAAGGCCAATCCGGGTATTCGCCCGCGCGGATGTAGTCCCAGACCAATTGCTCCATCGTTGCGTCGCCGCGCACGAAGTGGAGCTCGGCCCAGACCGCGAGGGCCTCGTTCAAGCGCAACGCCGCGTTCCAGGTATCGGGGGACTTCGGACCCGGGCCGGCTCGCCGCTGGTATCGAGTCCCAGTTCAAGAATGGCGTGGAAGTGCTCGTGAACGAGCACGCAACGCTGAAACTGAGCCGCAAGGTGCCGCACTTCGTGCAGTTTGTCCGACGCGGACCGCAGCTTCTCCTCGAAGCGCTCGCCGGCGCCCAAACAGAGCAATACCCGATCCGAACCGGGCAGCGTCATCGATTGCCCTACGCCTTGCTCGGCAGCCCAGCGATGCAGTGCGCGGTCCGAGGCCTCCGACCGGGCAGGGGCGAAGATCCCGAAGGTAGGCGACATCTCAACGAACACTCTCTGCCGGGCAGAGCGCTGGCGCGGCGCGTTCGACAGCAGGTTGAGTACGCGTGCGCGAGCGGCGTGGAACAGCGCAACGAAGCCTGAAAAGGGCCCTTCGAGGGGCCCCTCCGGCTGGCCTCGGCGATCCTCGCACTTGCCCAATGTGAGGCCGTGCCCGCCGATGTCTGCACGCACAACCTCCCACGCCTCTTTGGGAATCCATGACGAGCTGGCGAACGAGAAGTCTCCGGCCGTCAGGCCTTGGTCCAGGGCGCGTCCCACCAGGTCCAGGAAGGCTTGGAGGGTGCCGGTCAGGCTGGCTACAGACTCGGAGCGGGCAAGCCCCTGCTCGACCATGGCGGCAGAGATCGAGGTCCAAGCGGGGTGAAGACGCTCCTCGATCCAGCGCCGCAGGGGCAAACTCTCGGTTCTCTCCACCAGCGGATGCTTGTCCGGCAGTACCTCGCGCGCGACGAAGCTTGCGACGGTGCACAGGGAAAGGACTTCTTCAGCGCCGGGCGGGAGCGGCTCGACGCGCGCCGGGTCCAACGCCTCGATCGCCGGCAGCGCAGCCACGATCCGATCGCGCAACGCCGACAATAGGGCGACGAACGCTCTCGGCGGACCCGCCAGCCGATGCAGGCTGCGGGTGTTGCTTTCCCGGCCCCCACTTGCGTTGAACACGGCCATGAGGTCTGCGGGCACATCTGCTGATTGATGCGCAGGCAAATACTCATCGGCGTACAAGTCGCGCGAGGTGTCCTTGGATACCTGCTCGATGACGAGCTCCAGCAATAGCTGGATGAAGTCGCGAAGGCCGAGATCCAGCGCCGAGCCGCTCAGGTCGGACACCGCCTGCATCGAGCTGCGCCATTGCGGTGCAATGACATCAGTGAAGCGGGGGAATGCTTCACAAGCTCCGCGCAACCACTGGAACTGCTCCACTGACATGGCTTGGCCCGCGCCAAATCGCTCGTCGAAGCGCTCCCAGCTCTCTCCCCGCAGCTGAAACCCACGCACGTGAAACTGCATGCATAACGCGCCTAGCACCTCCTCCAGCGCCCGCGCCCGCTTGACGAACTCCGGATCAACGGGTCCGAGGTCGATGGTTTGCGTGGTGCGCACCGTCTTGACGACGTGCTCGTCGACCAGCAGCGTGGGCACCGGGTAGTAGCGCAGGCCGGTCAGCTCCTCCAGGTAGTGGACCGCTTCTGACAGGTCCTCGCGCACCGCTTCGAGCGTCTGCGGGGCCGCACCTGGCAGCAGCGGCAACGCCGCGACAGGGACCGGTGCGCGCTTTGACCTCTGGGGCAGAGGCTCACCTCCTGGGCAGGACTGCCGCGAGGTTCAGATTGGTCAGCCGTGCGAGGGCACTCAGGTCGAGTGGCGTGAAGTGGTACGGCTTGAGCTCCTCGGGAATGCGCGGGTGCGGTTCCTCCCACGTCACCGGTCGAATGTAGCCGGGCTGCTTCCTGGGAACCTGCTTGAGTGCGTGCAGATACTCCTGTCGCACCGGCTCCGACTTGGTCGCATGGCTCGACCAGAACAGTTGGAACAGGTCGCACTTGTCGATGATCTCGCGCAGGGCCGGGTCCCACTCCTGGCCTGCGCGCAGCGTCTGCTTGTCCACGGCGAGCTGAACGCCCAGGCCCCAATACACCGCCCGGCAGGCTTGAACCACGGCGGCATCCTGGCTCGAATACGACGCGAAGACATCCTGGTACACACCCGCATGCACCGGCTTCAGGGCGCTCTTCGGGATCTCCGAAACGTCCGCGCGCACATTGATTGCGATGCCGAGATGCGCGATTGGGAGCGAGGCGACCGCGACGTCGAGCTGACCGAATGCCGAAGTCCCGGCCTGGTTCGATGCGGCGCGAAAGCGGAAGCGGCAATCCTGGATGTCCTCGTACCATTGAATGGTCGCCGACGGAGGGTTGAACTCGATCCCCTCTGCCCGAGGCGTGAGCGTAAGAGAGGTTCCGCGCGCGACGCCCTGAGCGGCGCGGGCGACCGAGACGAAGGGCAGCGGGGACCCGGCCTGGACTTGCTCGAGGATCTGGCGCTCGACCTGTGCCTGCAATGCGGCCAGGTGCAAGTAAACGACGAAGGGATACCAGGTGTCGGCTACGATGTCGCCCGGATAAGTGGCGGTGAAGGCAAGTCGCTCCTCGACCGGCTTGGCTTGCGCGAGCTCGACGCGTTCTGCGTCGTGGCGGGCAACGAATGCCTTGGCTGCCTCTTGCTGCTCCTCTTGCGCTGCCTTGGCGGTGGCGACCTGATCCTGAAGCTGAGCCGACGAGGCGACAGCAGAGACAATCCCGTTCACGGCGATCGCACGCGCAACGGCTTCACCTGTGGAAGTGGGATCGATCAGGAGGACGTCGATGATCGCGCCGGTCCGTGCGAGCACGTCCGCCGCCGCTTGCGCTGCAGCTAGATCGGACTTGCCGTCGGTGACCACCAGCGCACGATACGTGCGCTCATTGGAAGCGTCGTGCACGACCTGGTCCGCGCGGATCAACGCGCCCGCGATGTCGGTGCTGCCCGTCGCGGTGATAGCATCGAGAGCCGCGCCGATCCCCGCGCTGTTGTTCGACGCACCGTCGTAGACGACGTCTGCTGCGTTATTGAAAGCAATCAGCGCGATGCGCGACACCGACCCCAAGCCCGCCAAGTGCTCACGCACGGCTTGCTTGGCAGCTTCGAGCTTGGATGCTGCGTCGCTTTGCTTAGTCCGCCCGGCAAACTCCCCGCCAGCGAAGGGGTCTCCCATGGAGCCGGAGCGATCGAGCAGGATAATCCACATTGGAGACCTCCCCGCAGGCTAGGCTTTGGAGTTGATCGCCTCGCTGCGCATCGCGAAGGGTACGAGGAAGAGTGCGATTGTCACCGCTGCGGAACCTCTGATTGGGCGATCCGCCAGTACGTCATGTCGTGGTGACGAGTGTGACAGCACGCAAGTAGATCTCGCACGCGGCGTACCTTGCTCGCGCAATCGGGCGATGTTGCTCATGGCTTGCGCCGCGCCGCCCCCGCCATCAGTCGCTCCGGGCTGATGACAGCGCGGGTGTGCTCGCCGTCGCCGATCGGGCCCGCGTCATCGAACGCTTCCACCTTGAACCGGTGCAGCTTCCCCTCCGGGCCAAGATACGTTGCGACCGCGCGGACAACGCAGCCGATCGGTGTAGCGGCGGTGTGCTTGACGTTAAGGGAAACGCCAACAGACAGCTCGCCGGCCCGCAGCAGCGGCTTCATCGACCGGGAGGCCGCGATCTCCATCAGCGCGATCATGCGCGACGTGGCTAATACCGCTGGAAACGTGTCCTCGGGCGAGAGCGCCAGCGACTCAGCCGTGTCGCCATACTGAACAATCAAGGTGGCCTCCGCGGCTGCGCCAACGCTGAGCATCAAGAATCCTCCGTAAGGAACAGTATTCAACCTGACCATGATCCCATAGCGGACATCGCTCCGCAGGCACGGCCATGGCGAATGAGCCGCGCACCTCTGGAATCCGCACCGCCCGTTGCCGATCGTGGCGCACCGGGGGCGTCAAGCCTTTCCACCCAGTCATAGTCCGGTAACGGCCCTGCAACACTGCTGTCCACATAATCGCGGTTCAACTCGAACTCTGTACAGGAGACTTGCCGGTGAGAGCATCGCTCATTCCCGCGTTGGTGCTGGGGCTTGGTTTGGCCGGGTCGGTGCCCCTCTGCGCGTTCGCAGCGGACAAGGTGCGCCTGGTGGGCTCGGGGGCCAGCTTCCCTGCGCCGATCTACGCCGCCTGGTTCAAGGACTTCAGCCGCAAGTCCGATGGCATCACCGTCGACTACCAGGCCAAGGGCAGCGGTGCGGGCATCCAGGACCTCATCAACCGCACGGTCGATTTCGCGGCCAGCGACTCGGCCATGACCGACGAGCAGATCGCCAAGGTCCCCGGCGGGGTGCAGATGCTGCCGATGACCGCCGGCGAAGTGGTACTCGCGTACAACCTGCCGGGCGTCAAGGAGCTGAGGCTGTCGCGGGAGGTGTATCCGGCCATTTTCCTGGGCCAGATCACCAACTGGAACGATCCCAGGATCAAGGCCATCAACCCGGGTGTGGACCTGCCGGATCTGAAAATCACCGTGGTTCGCCGGGCCGACAGCAGTGGCACGACGTTCGTGTTCACCAATCACCTGAGCACCATCAGCCCGGAGTGGAAGAAGACCATCGGCGCCGGCACCTCGGTGAACTGGCCGAGCTCCGACCGGATCGTGGCGGCGCCCAAGAACGACGGCGTCACGGCCACGATCAAGCAGACCGCGGGGGCGATCGGCTACATCGAGTTCAGCTACGCCAAGCTTGCCAAAGTCCCCTTCGCCCTGGTGCAGAACAAAGCCGGCCAGTATGTGACCGCGGGAGGCGAGGGCGGGGCGGAGGCGCTGATGAACGCCAAGCTGCCGGCGGACATGCGGTTGTGGTTGCCCGATCCGGACGGCGCCAAGGCCTACCCCATCACGACCTACACCTGGATGCTGTTCTACAAGAAGTACGAGAATCCGGCGAAGGCGGCGGCGCTGCGCCAGATGATCCAGTACTCCCTGGGTGACGGCCAGAAGATCAGCACGCAGATGGGGTACATCCCGCTGCCCGCGAACGTCGCCTCGCAGGTCGGCAAGGCCGCCGAGAACATCAAGTAGCGGGCGAAGGGCGGCGCCGTGGCAGGCTTTGCACAGGTCGAGCAATCGGGGTCGGTCTCGGGTCCGCCGAGCGGCTGGGACTACTTTGTCGACCGCAGCTTCCGGTTGCTGGCCGTCGCGGGTGCCTGGCTGCTGCTGCTCCTGCTCGCCGCGATCCTGTGGGAGATCGGCCGCAAGGCGGCGCCGGGCATCCACGATCACGGGCTGACGTTTCTGACGTCCGCGACATGGGATGTCAACAAGCGCGTCTACGGGATCCTGCCGGAGATCTGGGGCACGCTCTACAGCTCGATCCTGGCGCTGCTGATCGGCGGCTTCTTCGGCGTGACCATAGCGGTGTTCCTGACACAGGACTTCCTGGCGCCGCGGCTCGCGCAGGTCTTCCGCACCATCATCGAGCTGCTGGCGGCGATCCCGAGCGTGGTGTACGGCCTGTGGGGGATCTTCGTGGTGATCCCGGCGATCCGGCCGCTGGCAAACTGGCTGCACGACACGCTGGGCTGGATCCCGTTCTTCGGCACCACCTTGAGCGGCCCCGGTATGTTGCCCGCCGCGCTGGTGCTGGGAATCATGGTCCTCCCCACGGTCGCCGCCGTGTCGCAGGATGCGCTCACGCTGATCCCTTACAAGACCAAGGAAGCCGCCTACGGGCTGGGCACGACGCGTTGGGAGGCCATCCTGCGGGTTCTCCTGCCCACCGCGCGCACCGGTATCTTCGGCGCGCTGGTGCTCGGCTTCGGGCGCGCGCTGGGCGAGACGATGGCGCTCGCGATGCTGGTGGGCAACTCCAACCAGATCAGCCTGTCGCTGTTCTCGCCCGCCAACACGCTCGCCGCGCTGCTGGCGCTCAACTTTCCCGAGGCCGGGCCTATCGACGTGCAGGCGCTGATGTACGCGGCCCTGGTGCTGCTGGCCATCACGTTGCTGGTCAACATCCTCGGGGCCGCGATCATGAGCTATGCGTCGCGCGGAGTCAGGAAATGAGCGACCTCGACACCGCCGCTGCCACCGCGCCGACCGAAACCGTATCGTTGCGGCGCGCTCCGCTCGAGGGCAGAGCCCTGCGCAGCCTGCTGCTGAGCGCGGGCGCCTGGGTCGTCGCGCTGGCCGCCAGCGTTCCGCTGTTCTCCGTGCTCTACATGCTGATCGTGCGCGGCGGATCGCGGCTCGACTGGGAAGCGCTCACGACACTGCCGCCGGCCGGTTTCGAGATGGGCGGTGGATTCGGCAACGCCTTGCTGGGCACGCTGGTGATGGTCGGGATCGGCGCCGCGCTGAGCATTCCCCTCGGCATTCTCATCGCGGTGTTCTTTGCCGAGCTCGGACCGGACAGCAAGCTTGCCTCGATCGCGCGGTTTGCTGCGAAGACCCTCACCGGCTTTCCCTCCATCCTGGCCGGCGTGTTCGCCTACGCGGCCGTAGTGCTGATCACCGGCACCTACTCGGCGCCGGCCGGGGGTGTGGCGCTGGCGCTGCTGATGCTGCCCACGGTCATCCTGACCGCGGAAGAAGCCATGAAGACGGTGCCCAAGATCATGAAGGACGCCGCCTACGGGATGGGCTGCACGCGCACGCAGGTGATCTGGAAGGTGGTGCTGCCCACCGGACTGCCGGGCATCCTGACCGGCGTCATGCTGGCGGTGGCCAGGGCCGCCGGCGAGACCGCGCCGCTGCTGTTCACCGCGCTGTTCAGCAACTACTGGCTGTTCCAGGACGGCCAGCTCCAGCTCATGCAGCCGACCGCTTCGCTGGCGGTGCTGATCTACAACTTTTCCGGGATGCCGTTCGACAACCAGATCGAGCTGGCGTGGGCGGCGTCCCTGGTGCTGGTTGTGATCGTCCTCATGATCAACATCGCCAGCAGGCTGATTGGAAGACGTCGAGTATAACCACAGAGGTTCGCACCATGACCACCGCCACCCTCACCGCCCCGCCGATCGCCGCGCAGAAGACGGCCCCCGCCTCGACCAAGGTGATCGACTGCAAGCTGGACAAGATCTACTACGGCAGATTTCCTGGCGGTGCGCGACAGCCACGTGCCGATCGAAAAGGGCAAGATCACCGGCTTCATCGGCCCGTCCGGCTGCGGCAAGAGCACGGTGCTGCGCAGCTTGAACCGCATGAACGACCTGGTGCGCGGCTTCCGCTTCGAGGGCCAGCGTGCAGTTCCACGGTCAGGACATCTATGCCAAGGACGTGGATGCCGTGGTCGTACGCCGCTACATCGGCATGGTGTTCCAGCAGCCCAACCCGTTCTCCATGAGCATTCACGACAACGTCGCGTTCGGCCTGCGACTGAACCGTGTCAAGACCAACGTCGCCGAGCGCGTCGAGAAGGCCCTGCGCCGCGCCGCGCTGTGGGATGAGGTCAAGGACAAGCTCAAGGCGAGCGGCTTGTCGCTGTCGGGCGGCCAGCAGCAGCGCCTGTGCATCGCGCGTGCCGTGGCCACCGAGCCGGCCGTGCTGCTGATGGACGAGCCCTGCTCGGCCCTCGATCCGATCGCCACCCGCCGCATCGAGGAGCTGATGGTGGAGCTCAAGCAGAACTACACCATCGCACTGGTCACCCACAACATGCAGCAGGCGATGCGGGTGGCCGACACCACTGCGTTCTTCTCGGTGGACATCTCCAAGGGCGGCCGCACCGGCCACCTGGTGGAGATGGGCCCCACCAGGGAGATCTTCGAGAACCCCCGCGAGAAGCTCACCGGGGAATACATTCGGGGTGAGTTCAGCTGAGCATGCGCACGCCCGGACCCTCATTCGTCGCCCGGCTCGGACTCGCGCTGCTGGTTGCCCTCGCCGGCGCGATCACGCCGGCCATGGCCGAGGTCGTCCTGCGCGGCGCCGGCGCCACGTTCCCGGCTCCCTTGTACAAGAAGTGGATTGAGGTGTATACGAAGGAACACCCCGGGGTGGCGATCAAGTATGCCGACGTGGGCAGCGGCGAGGGTACCGTGCGGTTCCTGGAGCGTACGATCGACTTCGGCGCCAGCGACGCGGCGCTGAACGATGAGCAGATTGCGAGCCTTCGCGCGGGTGCGAAGCTGATCCCGGCCACGGCCGGCATGGTCGTGCTCGCGTACAACCTGCCTGGACTCGGCGGGCCGCTCAGGCTCAGCCGGGACGTCTACACCGACATCTTCGCCGGGAAGATCCGCGAGTGGAGCGACCCGCGTGTGCGGTCGCTCAATCCTGGCCTGACCCTGCCGCGCCAGACCATTACGCTGGTCGGCCGCCAGGACAGCAGCGGCACCACTTATGCATTCAGCAGCCACCTTGCCGCCGTCAGCGGCGAGTGGCGCGACCGCGTCGGCAAGGTTGTGGACTGGCCTGGACATGCCATGATGGCACGCGGTAACGAAGGGGTCGCTTCGCGCATCAAGCTCAGCCAGGGATCGATCGGCTACGTCGAGTACGGCTTTGCCAAGCGGCTCGGCCTGCCGATGGCACAGCTGCAGAATCGGTCGGGTCGCTTCGTGGCGCCGGACGCGACGAGCGGCGAAGCCGCGCTGGCCGCGGCGGTGGCCCAGATCCCGGGTAACTTGCGTGCATTCCTGCCCGACCCGGACGGCGAGGCCTCCTACCCGATCGTCACCTTCACCTGGCTGCTGCTGTACGGGCAATACGCGCAACCCGACAAGGCGGCGGCGCTCAAACAGTTTGTCGACTGGGCCCTCACCGACGGGCAGCGTTACAGCGGCGACCTCGGCTATATTCCACTCCCGTCCGGCGTGGCCTCGCTGTCGCGGGCGGCGTTGGCGGCGGTCCGCTAGGGCGGCGCCCCGCGGCGCCCACAGCCCCGGACCGACCAGCGCTGCCAACGACTCGTGGCCATCGCGCGCCTCAATCTCGACGAAATCGAAATTTCGCTGCGTGCGGTCCAGCGGGCATTCGACCGCATCAACCAGCACCTGAGCTCGCAGCGCGACCCGATGAGCGACGCGGTCGTGGCCAACATGCGCGCGGGCTACGCGCTGGTCGATGCCTGGGTTGCGGCCGGCCTCGACGTCTTTGCCATGGGCAACTTGAAACACCTCCTCGAGCTCAACAAGGTCGTGCTGTGCGGCGACCAGCCGGACGCCCGCACGCAGTTCGTTCAGCACTTCGAGGCGACCGAGCGCCGGTTCTACGAGGAGCGCGAGGGCGGCATCGAGGACATCGTCGAATGGCTCGGCCTGCACGCGGACGAGTCGGCGTGGAAGCGTGCCGCCGGGGTCTACGTGCGGATCCTGAGCAAGCCGCAGCTGTTCATCGAAGGCAACCACCGCACCGGAGCCCTGGTGATGAGCTATCTGCTCGTGCGCGACGGCGAGCCGCCCTTCGTCCTCACGGTGGACAACGCCGAGGCCTTCTTCGACCCGTCCACCGTGATCCGGGACATCCGCAAGCGCAGCCCGGCCGCCATCTTTCGCCTTCCTGGCATCAAGAAGCGCTTCGCCAAGTTCCTGCAGGCGCAGGCCGATCTCCGCTACCTGCTCCCGCAGGCCGCGGTCATGGCGCCAAAGGTGCAAGCCGCCCGCGGCAGATAGGATCGCTTTGTCGATGGTTTGACGCGCAGTACCGACCGCCGGAGGATGGTTGAGCCCGCGGACGGCGGCCGCTGCTGTAGTGCTGGCGTGACGCCAGACTGAAGCTCCTGCTAAGATCCCGCCACCATACGCAATCACGGGGACGGGGCGCTCGATGCTGCGCATGCACAATCGAGCCGATCGACGGTTCCGCCGAAGCCGGATCTGATGGCCACCCACAAACCTGCCTTCAGGCAAATCGCCTCGGGATTGCGCTTCCCCGAGGGACCGATCGCGATGCCGGACGGCTCGATCATCCTGGTGGAGATCGAGCGGCGCAGCTTGTCGCGTGTTACGCCCGACGGCCGAGTCCACGTCGTCGCGAACCTCGGTGGAGGGCCCAACGGCGCTGCGCTGGGGCCGGGCGGCAAGATTTACGTCACCAACAACGGCGGGCTCAAGTTCGTCGAGCGCCCCGGCAAGCTCTTTCCAGTGCTGCAGGCCGACGACTACACAGGCGGCAGCATCCAGATCGTAGATCCGGACACCGGCAAGTTCGAGACGCTCTACGACCGCTGTGACGGCCGCCGGCTGTGTGGCCCCAACGATCTGGTGTTCGACGGCGCGGGTGGATTCTGGTTTACCGACCTCGGCAAGACGCGCGAGCGCGACAGTGATCGTGGCGCGGTCTACTACGCCAAGGCGGACGGCTCGCTGATCCAGGAGGCCGTCTTTCCCCTTGAGCGCCCCAACGGCATCGGCCTGTCTCCGGACGAACGCACGCTCTACGTGGTGGAGACACCAACTGCGCGATGCTGGGCATTCCAGCTCTCCGCGCCCGGCCAGATCCAATCTGCCAACGGCGCGTACCGCGGCGAAAAGGGCACTGTCGTCGCCGGGCTTGGCGGGTACCAGATGTTCGACTCCCTCGCGGTGGACAGCGAGGGCCACATCTGCGTCGCCACCCTGATCACCGGCGCGGTGAGCGACATCTGGCCGGATGGCAGCCGCGTCGACCAGTACGTGCTGCCCGACATGATGGTCACCAATGTCTGTTTCGGGGGCCGCGAGTTGCGCACTGCCTACGCAACTTTGTCCATGGGCGGCACGCTCGTGGCGTTCGACTGGCCGCGGCCCGGGCTCCCGCTTCGCTACTTGAACCGATCATGAAATTCGGAATCTGGGTTCCCAACTGCCGGCATCTGGCCACGCCGGAGATCATCTGCAGGACCGCGGTGCGGGCCGAGGCGCTCGGGTACGACTCCATCTGGGTCAGCGATCACGTGGTCGTGCCCGACGCGAATCTGGAGCGGTTCGGCGCCGCAGTCTACGATCCGCTCATCACGCTGGCGGTCGCCGCTGGCGCGACGAAGCGGGTGCAACTTGGCACCACGGTGCTGATCGTCCCTTATCGCAATCCGGTGGTCACTGCGAAGATGGTCTCTTCGCTCGACGCGTTGAGCGGCGGCCGCGTCGTGCTTGGAATCGGCGCCGGCTGGCTCGAGGAAGAGAGCAGCATGCTCGGGGTTCCGTTCGCCGAGCGCGGTCCGATGACCGACGAGTACCTGGCCGCGATGCGCGAGCTGTGGACCAGCTCTGCACCCTCGTTCAACGGCAAGTACACGCAGTTCAGCGGGCTGCACTTCGAGCCCAAACCGATACAGAAACCGCACCCGCCGATCTGGGTCGGCGGTCACGCCCGCGCCTCGCTGCGCCGGGCCGCCGAGATCGGCGCCGCGTGGCATCCGATCAACCGCTCCGCCGCCGAGATCCGCACCGCCTGCGCCGAGCTCAAGCAGCTGTGTGAGGCGCGTGGCCGCGCCAAGCCTCCAGCGGTTACCTTGCGCAACGACATGTTCGTGCTGCGGCCCGGCCAGACCGCCCCGGCGCCTGTGCATGGTGGAAGCGTGGTGGCGGGTGAGCCGGCTGCGCTGGCGGACCAGATCCGCGAGCTGGAAGCTGCTGGCGTCGAGCACATCGTCCTCGAGTTTCTCGCGCCAGACGGCGCCGACCTGGACGAGCAGATGGCGCTCTTCGCCGAGCGCGTGCGGCCGCGGCTCGCGTAGACGCTTTGCGGTTACACCAGCGGCACGAAGTCGTATTCGCCGATACCCTGCAGGACCAGGAAGGTCGCAGAGCCGTCGCCGCCGTTGGTGACCAGGTGCGGGCGCCCAGGCGCAACCGAACAGGTCTCACCGGGGCCGAGCCGCACCTCCTCCTTGGGCTCGCGCAGGAACAGCCTCAGCTGCCCCTCCAGTACGTAGAAGGTGTCCTGCACATTGTTGTGGAAGTGCCAGGGCACCTTCTGAGTCGGAGAGATCCGCAGCTCCGTGATGCGGAATCCGGGTCGCGCGGCGTGCTCGGCGCGGTGTTCGACCTCGTACAGGTGGCTGCCGTCTTTCATGATTGCTCGTTCTCCTTCCTGGTCTGCAGCTGCATGCGCAGCGCCGTCTTGAGCACCTTGCCGTAGTTGTTCTTCGGCAGGTCGTCCACGAAGACGTAGCGCTTGGGGCGCTTGTATCGCGCGATGTTGTCCAGGCACAGCGCGTCGAGCTCCTCCGGTCGGACCGTTGCGCCGGAGGCGGACACCACGAAGGCCACGACCTCTTCGCCCCACTGCGGATGCGGCGCCCCGACCACGCTCGCCTGCGCCACGCCCGGATGGCGCAGAAGGATGTCCTCGATCTCGCGCGGGTAGATGTTGGATCCCCCTGAAATGATCATGTCCTTCGAGCGGTCCTTGAGCGTGACGAAACCGCGCGCATCCCGGCTGCCGAGGTCGCCGGTGTGCAGCCAGCCCCCGCGCAGCGCCGTCTGGCTGGCCGTGGGATCCATCCAGTAGCCTTGCATCACACAATCGCTGCGGGTTGTGATCTCGCCGACCTCGCTATCGGGGACTTCGCGGTCATCGGGGCCGACGACTCGCACTTCCACGCCAGTACGCGCAGCGCCGGCGCTCGCCAGCGTGTCGAAATCGCCTGCAGTGAAGGCTTGCGCATGCGTGCGCTTGGCGAGTCCGGTGATGGTCATCGGACTCTCGCCCTGACCATAGAGCTGGTACATGCGCGGTCCGAACAGTTGCAGTGCCCGTTCCAGGTCCGCAAGGTACATCGGCGCACCCCCATAGATGATGGTCTTGAGGTCGGCGAGTCGAGCGTGCACCGCACTGGCGTCGTCGAGCATCCGAGCGACCATGGTCGGCGCTGCGAAGAACGATACGTTGGTGTAGCGCTCGATCATCTCGAACATCTCCGCGGGGGCGAACGAAGCGCCCGGGGTGATCACGTTATGCGAGGCCTTGGCGATGTGCGCCAAGGCGTACAGACCCGAGCCGTGCGACAGGGGCGCCGCGTGCACGATCGTGTCGCGTTCGTCGAGCGAATCGATGTCCGCGTAGTAGGCGTGAGTCATGAACAGCAGGTTGCGCTGCGTGAGCGTCGCGCCTTTGGGCCGGCCGGTGGTACCGCTGGTGTAAAACAGCCACGCGGGATCCGTGGGTTCCCCGGAGTGTGCGGGCATCGGTGCTTCGCCTGCCATGTCGTCGAACAGTGCCGCCTCGGCTGCGAGGAGGCGGATGTCCCCGTTGGGCAACTCAGCCTGAATTCCCGGGTAGAGGCCAGGAGAAGCGAAACACAGCCGGATCCCGGCGTTGTCGAGGATGTACGCCACCTCGCGCGGATGCAGCTTCGCGTTCATCGGCACTGCGCACAGCCCGGCGTGCCAGCAGGCGTACAGCAGCTGCAGAAATCCCGGCTGATTGTGCATCGCGATACCGATGCGATCGCCCGGATGCGCTCCGCCGCGCCGTAAGGACGTGGCTGTCCCGGCGACTTTGCGCGCGAGCTCGCCGTAGCTCCAACTCTGCGCGCCTTGTGTTACAGCGAGTGCGGCTGGGTGGCGGGCTGCCGCCGCATGCAGCGTCGAGGCGAGGTTCATTCAATCCATCAGCCGGCCGGTGTACTGAGCGTGCGCACCACCTGCAGCGTGTGACCGCTCGCGCGCGCCAGGTAGATCGGGCAGATCAAGCTGTCGTTGCCGCGCCAGACCGCACCGCGGGCGCTGCGAAACTGGAGCGCCTCGCCGGGGGCGACGGGGTGGTTGCCGCGCGTGAGCAGCGCATGCAGGAAATGCACCCCTTCGTAGGTTGACTGGCCCAGCGCGTTGAGCGTCGGTGCGCGGGCGCCGAGGCTGTCGCGGTAGCGCTCCTGGAACGCCAGGTTGACATCGGTATCGAGGGCTGCGAAATAGGAACCGGCCACGTACAACTCATCGGTCAGATCGGCGCCAATCGCGAGCAGCTCGTTCTCCTCGATCGCACACGACAGCCGGCGGATCCGTCCGGCCAGGCGGCGCACGGCAAAGACCCGATTGAAATCGATCGCATCCTGTCCGATCAGCGACAGCAGCACGGCCTGCGCCCCGCTGCGATCGAGTTGAGCGACCGTGGGCTCGTAGTCGTCGCAGCCGAGCGGCAGGAAGGATTCGTGCACGACTTCACATCCCAGCCGGGCGAGCGCTCTGCGCGCGTAGCGGTGCGATACCCGCGGCCACACGTAGTCGTTGCCGATCAGCGCCCAGCGGGTGGGGGAGCGATCCTGGCTGAGCGCCGCCAGCGCAGGTACGAGCTGGTGCAGCGGCGTCTCGCCGATGGTGTACACGCCCGGATGGCGCTCTCCGCCTTCGTACAGCGGTGTGTAGACGTAGGGAACCCGGCCCGCGAGCGCCGGCAGCAGAGACTTGCGCACGCTGCTCAAGTGCATGCCCACCACGGCGTCGATGGCCTGCTCTGCCACGAGCCTGGCCGCGACCGACTGGAGCTCCGTGCTCTCGCTCGCGGCGTCGACGACTGTCAGCAACACCTCGCGTCCGCCGATGCCGCCAGCTCGATTCAGCTCGTCCGCCGCCAGGCGTGCGCAGGCGATGGTGGATGGGCCCCAGATCCCGGCTGCGCCGCTGGTCGGGACGAGCAACCCCACCTTGAGCGGCCCGCGTGTGCGGGTCAGGTCGCGCAGCGGCGCACGCGGATGCCTTTCGACTGCACGGAGCAAACCTGCGAGGGGATTGCCCCCGCGCGCATCGAAACCGTGTGCAACCTGTGCGATCATGGACGTGGAGCGCGGCGTTCCGGCTCGCGCACAGGCGGCGCCGGCCGGTTCGAATCAAAGGAATGGCTCCTATAATAGGGCAAGTTCATCCTGGCGAGAGGGACGCGTGGACCAGCCGCCGATCACGACCTCATTGACCTACCTGCTGGCACAGGCCAACCGCGTGGTCAGCGCCACGCTCGAACGGCTCCTTGCCCAGGAAGGCGCGACAGTCGAGCAGTGGCGCGTCCTCGAGGTGCTGTCAGACGAACAGGGCCGCTCGATGGGCGAGCTCGCGCAGCTCGTGCTCATGAATCATCCCGCGCTGACCAAGCTGATGGACCGGATCGTGAGCCGCGGCTGGGTGCACCGCGCCGCCGACGCGGCCGACAGCCGCAAGGTGCTGGTCTTCATCACCGATGCCGGGCTGGAGTTTGCCGCGCGCCTGCACGAGCGGGTCGCCGAGTATCACGACGCCATCGATGCCGGGGATCGTCGCGCACAGCAATTGAAACGCCTCCTCGGGACACTCATTCGCGGTCACGGGTAAATCCGCTTGCGCTGGCGCGGGCGGCGCTCCGGGTGTGGCGCTGACCCCATCGAACCGTATCGACCCCGACAGGAGCGGTCAGCGTGACGGTTGCGGCTCGGCATCGGCCGCGCGGGCGCGAGCAGTCGCCTCGATACGCTCGATGCGCACGAGGGGGACCAGCAGCCATACCAACGCGGTCGCGACGGTCGAGATCGCCACCAGCCAGGTGTAGGCCGTGGTGCCCTCGCCCAAGGCCGTGTACAGATATGCCCCACGTTCTGGGCGGCTTGCGTGCCGAGATTGAAGACCGACATGAGCAGCGCGAAGAAGGTGGCCTCGACGCGAGCGGGGCAGGCTTTGGCGGCGAGGTCCAGGAACGCGAGCGTGGTGATCATCCCGGTGATGCCCCAGATGACGTGGATCGCCAGTGCCGACCAAGCGCCGCGATAGAGCAGGTACCCGAGTGTGGCGAGCACCGACAGGCCGATCGCGATGTTGATGAGGCGGCGCAGCGGGGTGAGCCGCGACAGCGGCGCGTAGATCAAGGCGCCGGCGACGCTGGCGGCAGCGCTCACCGAAGTGAGCATGCCGATGTACTGCTGGCTGAAGCCCAGCACGTCGGTCTGGTAGTACAGGAACGCCGGTCCGAACGAGGGGCTGAAGTTGAACAGGAAGATGAAGCCCGCCACCAGCCAGACCGAGCGTTCTCCCAACCCCGCGCGCACCGCCGTCCAGGTCTGCAGGAACTCAGTCTTCTCCTTGCCCGCCGGCGCCTCGCGCACGACGAACGCCGCCATGAGCAGCACGGTGAGCGGGAACAGGGCGGCAACCGTGAACGCCGCATGCACGTCGCGAACCTCGGCGAAGTGCCCTCCCAGCAATCCCACCAGGATGGAAGCGCACGTGATCGCCGCCCATTGCACCGACTGGAACGCGCCGGTCAGCCCCAGCGGCTTGCCCTTCTCCACCATCAACGCGTCGATCAGCACGTCGTTGAAGGCGAGGCCCAGCCCCATGGTGGTGTACAGGAGCGCGAGCCACCAATAGCCTTGCTGTGCGGACAGCCCGGCGGACAGAGCAGGCGCTGCAAGCCAGGGCGGAAGTCAGCAGGAGATAGCTCTTGCGCCGCCGGCCGAAAGCAGCAGGGACGAAGTCCGAGATCAGCCCGTACAGCGGCTTGATGAACCACGGGATCGAGGCCAGGAGAAAGAAGTTCGCCACCCGGTCGGCGGTGAGGCCCTGTTCCTTGAAGCCGATCGAGATCGTCTGGTCGGGCAGGCCGTACATGCCCTGGGCAAAGTAGACCACGGCGAACAGCGCCGCCAGGCGCCGGGCTTCGGCGGTTTGGAACGGGTGCAGGCGCCGCAGCCACTCCCTCATGCGCGGATCATACAGACTGCGCACTGGTATTGGGGGAGGCGTTTGTTGCGCCACGGCGAATCAATGGTCGATTCGCAACATATTGCCGGACCGGCGCGGCACGTGCCGGCAGAATGCAACAGCCTGCCAGGAGATTCTGAACCATGCCAACGTACAACGTGCGTCCGTTTCGCCTTGCCGTACCCGACTCGGTTTTGGACGACCTGCGCCAGCGCCTGTCCCGCACTCGCCTCCCCGACGAGCCGCCTTTGGAGCCGTGGTCGACCGGTACCAGCGTGACCTACTTGAGCCGGCTGCTCGACTACTGGCGCGACGGTTTCGACTGGCGTGCGCAGGAAGCAAGGCTCAACGCCTTTCACCATTTCACAGTACCCCTGGCGGGCATCGATCTGCATTTCATCCACGAGCACGGCAAAGGGCCCAAGCCGATGCCTTTGCTGCTGTCGCACGGCTGGCCGGGCTCGGTGCTCGAGTTCCACAAGGTGCTGCCGATGCTGACCGACCCGGCGCGCTTCGGCGGCGACCCAGCGGACGCCTTCACGGTGGTGGCGCCCTCGCTGCCTGGCTACGTGTTCTCGTTCAAACCCGGTCAGCGGCGCTTCAGCCTGGAGGAAATCGCCGAGGTCTTCGCCGAGCTGATGAGCGGCGTGCTGGGGTACGAGCGCTTCGGTGCGCAAGGTGGCGACTGGGGTGGCTTCGTCTCCTCGCGCCTGGGCTACGCGTTCCCGCAACGGCTGATCGGCATCCATCTGAATCTGCTCGCCATTCGCCGCGACCCGAAGATGCTGGCCGATCCCACCCCCGACGAGAAGATTTTCCTGGACCAGCTCAGCTACTGGCTGAAGGAGGAGACCGGCTACACGTGGATCCAGGGCACCAAGCCCACCACGCTCGCATTCGGCCTGACCGACTCTCCTGCCGGATTGGCGGCCTGGTTGGTGGAGAAATTCCGCACCTGGACCGACTGCGGCGGCAACCCCGAGAACGCGCTGAGTCGAGACGAGATGCTTACCGACATCATGTTGTACTGGGTCACCGGCGCGATCGGCTCGTCGTTCTGGCCCTACTATGCCCGCATGCACGGGCCGTGGCCGATCCCCGAAGGCAAGACCGTCGATGTGCCGACCGGCTACGTCGAGTTCCCCAAGGAAATCCTGCGGCCCCCGCGCTCGATCGCGCAGCGCATGTACACCGACATCCGGCGCTGGACGGTCATGCCAAAGGGTGGGCACTTCGCTGCGCTGGAGCAGCCCGAGGCGCTGGTGCGGGAAGTGCGCGAGTTCTTCCGGCCGCTGCGGTGATATCGCCCCCTCCCTCGCCCTCCCCCGCGTGCGGGGGAGGGTTGGGGTGGGGCACTAGTCACCACCTATACCGGCTGCGCCAGCGTAGGGGCGCTGTCTTCCAGCGTCATCCGCCGCATGTCGCGGACGAAGCGCTGATCGTCGAACGGCCGCGCACGGTGCATCGTGCAGCGGTTGTCCCAGATCACCAGGTCGTGCAGCCGCCAGGTGTGGCTGTACACGAACTGGCGCTGAGTGGCGTGCTCGGTGAGATCGCGGATCAGCGCCATCGCCTCGGGGCGTGGCCAGCCGTAGATATTGCCGATATGCGCCGACAGGTAGATGCTGCGGCGCCCCGATCCCGCATGCCGGCGCACCAGGCGCTGCGGCACCGGCGCGAAATCGATGCGTTCCTGTTCGGTGAACTTGTCGAACCCGAGCAAGGCGCGCGAATAGAGCAGGGAATGGTCGCACACGAGCGGCTCGACCACGGCCTTGGTTGCATCGGGTAGCGCATCCCACGCCGCCCGCATGTCGGCGAACTCGGTCTCGCCGCCTTCCGGCGGAATGACGCGCGCGTGCAGCATGGAGTACTTGGCCGGAGTGGCCTTGAAGCTGCTGTCGCTGTGCCACAGCCGGTTGCCCAGATTGAACAGGCGGCGGCGATTGTCCGCCGACAGGATCGCGCCTTCCGGACCGAGGTTCGAGATGTCCGCCATCTCGCGATGCTTGAGCCGGTGCAGGTGGGCGTCGACGGTCGCGCGGTTCGGCTCGAGCGGCCCGAGCGCCTTGGCGAAGGCGTACTGCTGATCGTCGTCGATGTCCTGATCGCGCAGCACTACGACTGCGTACTGGTTCATCGCCGCGTCGATCTGGGCAACCAGGTCAGCGTCTGGTGCGTCGCGCAGATCCAGGCCATAGATCTCGGCGGCGAATACGGGATGCAACGGTCGGATATCGAGGGCCATCCTCCGGGCTCCTGTTGTCCCCCAAATTGTAACGCCGCCAGAGGCGCAGGGTGGCAGGCGACGCCGCCGGGTCGCAATGATCTCGCGGAGATGGACGAAGGCACGTACTACGTACACGCTTATTTCTATGGCGCGTCCCGAATTGAGTACCGTAGCTGCCATGATCGCCCCGTGCTCCGTGAAGGCGTAGGGTGCGGTACGTCGCCCGCCCCAACGTGATCGTCTGGACTCTGAACTTGAGGTCGCAAATTGCGACCTCAAGATCGCAACCTCCTGATCGGTTAACACGAACATGAAGTCGGCAGGGAATCTCTCGAGGTTGCGGCGTACCTGCTCGTTGAGGCGTTTTGTACTTACCCCGTATAGCTCTGCCAGATCCGCATCGAGCATGACCTTATGCCCGCGGATGTGCAGGATCCTGGCCTCGATGCGCTCGCTCGGGACGTTGACCGGAGGGTCGCTGGGCATCTCGGGTACCGTTTCGTATTGGACCAGGCGCCGGGCTGCTCGGGAGGAGGCGTCAACTGCCGCCATGCCGGTCAGGCCTCGGCTTGAGATTCAAGCAGGAGATTCACCAACACGAGGCAACCCGCCTTCTCCCTTGCACTACCTTCACATCAGAAGTTTCCCGGCCTGGCAGGCTTGATACCGCTTTGCTCTGCCGCACCGGCGAGCACCAGGCTAAGCGTCGAGGTAGCTCAGCGTATGAGCCCGAACGTGCGGCCAGACGAGTTTGCGGATGCTTCTGTCTCGTAGCCCCGCTCGGTGAACGCGTACGGCTGTATGCGCTGCCCGTCCGATGTACGGACAGCATTTGCAGCGGATACAAATCAGAAACGAAGCCGTATACGCGTCGGACATCCAACCGAAACCGGTCGCGTTCTAGGCTGTGCGCTGCAGTGATAGACGGGAAAGGTGGACCGGCTGAATCCCGCGGCGTGCTGCTGCTCCGAGTCACCGTGAATTTCATCCGGCCCCATTCCCACTCTGCTTGCACGCGGATCCAGCGGGCGTCCGCTGAGTCCGTCTCTCACGACTCATGCTGCCGAGGAGGATTCGATGATCAGTTATCTACCCGGCGTCCGCGTCCTGCGAGGCGCCTTTGCCATAGGATTCATTGCCGCAGTGGCGCTCATGCCGGTCCACCCGGTGCGCGCCGACGAGACCTGCAACTCTCCGTTCATGCGCAATCTCATCAAGGGCCAGGAGGACTACGTCTACGTCTGGACCCTGGGCGTCGAGGGCATGGGCGATGGCTCGGACAAGCTGGTCACGATCGACGTGAAGCCCGGATCGCCCCGCTACGGGAAGGTCATCGAGACCCTGTCCGTCGGGCGGCGCGGCGAGGCGCATCACATGGGCTTCACCGAGGATCGCCGCTATCTGTGGGCGGGTGGGCTCGACGACAGCATCATCTACGTCTTCGACGTCTACACCGATCCGGCCAGGCCGAAGCTGGTGCGCACGCTTGCCGATCTGCCGGGCAAGACCGGCCTGGTTGGACCGCACACCTTCTACGCGACGCCGGGACGCATGCTGGTGCAGTTCCTCTCCAACAGCGACGATCACGGCGGGGTGACCGGGATGGCGGTGTTCACCAACAAAGGCGATCTGATCAAGGCCTATCGCATGCCCACCACGAACGGTGGCGACGGCTACGGCTACGACATCGCGATCAATCCGGCCAAGAACGCCATGCTCACCTCCAGCTTCGCCGGCTGGAACAACTACATGATGGAGTTCGGCAAGCTGGTGCAGGATCGAGGAGGCGATGAAGCGCTTCGGCAACACCGTGGTCCTGTGGGACATGAAGTCGATGCACGCCGAAGCAGGTCTTTGCGGTGCCGGGTGCGCCGCTGGAGGTCCGCTGGTCGCTCAACCGCGGCGACGACTGGGCGGTCGGTGGCCACCGCACTGACTTCCAAGATCTGGCTGATCAAGCAGGACAGCCAAGGGCAGTGGCAGGCGCGCGAGGTGGCCGACATCGGCGATCCGTCCAAGATCCCGCTGCCGGTGGATATCAGCATCACGCGCCGACGGCAAGGGTCTGTGGGTCAATACCTTCATGGACGGCAAGACCCGCTACTTCGACCTGTCCGATCCGGAGCATCCCAAGCAGACCTACGAGAAGGTCACCGGCAAGCAGGTGAACATGGTGTCGCAGAGCTGGGACGGCACGCGCGTGTACATCACCTCGTCGCTGCTGGCCAACTGGGACAAGACCGGCGAGAACGACGACCAGTTCCTGCGCGCGTTCAACTGGAACGGCAAGGAGCTGACGCCAGTGTTCGAGGTCGATTTCTACAAGGAGAAGCTGGGCCGTGCCCACCACATGAAGTTCGGGACCAATGCCATCAAGGCCGCGTATGAAGATCAGCCAGCCCTCGCGTCGCAGCAGTGAGCGTCGAGTCGTGACCGCTGCCGTCTTAGCCGCCGCCGCGATGCTGTGCGTGACCGCCGCGGCGGCGCACGAGACGGCCAAGGTCCCCACCGACTTCGATCCGCCCAAGGCCGGCACCTATCGCCTGGAGCGCATCATGCCGGCGCCCGACGGCGCCGTCCTGGATGCGAGTCGCAAGCGCGGGCAGCTCGCCGCGTACACGCGCGGCAAGGTCACGCTGCTGTCGCTGATGTACACCTCGTGCAGCGACGAGACCGGGTGTCCGATGGCGTTCTACAGCGTCGCCATGATCAAGCGCGATCTGGAGAAGAGTCAGGCGGCACGCGGACGGGTGCGAGTGGTGAGCCTGTCGTTCGACCCGGCGCGCGATACGCCCGAGGTGATGCGCGCCTACGGCGGCGACCACGTCAAGGGCGGCAGCCCGGTACCGTGGCATTTCCTCACCACCGCCTCGAAACGGGACCTCGCGCCGATGCTGGACGGGTTCGGCCAGGACGTCTCGAAGCCCGCTCAACCACAGGACCATCAGGAGCTGATGCACGTGCTCAAGCTGTTCCTGATCGATCGGGACGGCTGGGTGCGCGAGATCTATACCGCTTCGTATCTGGTGCCGGGGGTCGTGGTGAACGACATCAAGACGCTGCTCATCGAGGACGGCGTGAAGGTAAACTGACGGAGCTCCGATCCAATTTGTGCCCGTTTGCTCCGCACGATGCTGAGAACCCTCGCGATCTCCCTGTCGGCGATAGCCGCTGCGCTCTGCGTTTCGTCGCCGCCGTTTGCGGCTGACGCGCACGCAAGGCGCGGCGGATGCCCAGCTCGGCCTGCCGGTCCTCGCCGCGAGCGATGCACAGGCGCGCGAGCGCATCGCGCTGGGACGCAAGCTGTTCATGGACCGGCGGCTGTCCCGAAACGGCACCATGTCGTGCGGGATGTGCCACGTCCCCGAGCAGGGGTTCACCGTCAACGAGCTGGCCACGGCGGTCGGCATCGAAGGCCGCAGCCTCCGGCGCAACGCGCCGACGCTGCTCAACGTCGGCTACAACACCAGCCTGTTCCACGACGGCCGGGCACGCACCCTGGAAGAGCAGGCGTGGGGGCCGCTGCTGGCTGCCGACGAAATGGGCAACAGCAGCCGCGAGGCGGTGGCCGACCAGCTCGCCCGGTTGCCCGACTACGCAGGACTGTTCGAGCGGGCGTTTTCTGGTTCGGGCCCGACGCCGGACACGATCGGCGCGGCGCTGGCCGCTTATCAGCGCTCGCTCGTCTCCGCCGGTTCGCGCTTCGACCGGTTCTTTTACAAGGGCGAGGTCGGCGCACTGAATGCTTCGGAGCGGCGCGGCTACGTCCTGTTTCGCGGCATCGCGCATTGCGATGCATGCCACACGCTCGAAGGCACCGACACGACCTTCACCGACAACAAGTTCCACAACCTCGGCGCGGGGCTCGACAAGGGCGACCGTTCGACCGCGCAGGTGAGCGTGCGCCTGGCCGACGGCGTGGAGACCCAAGTGCCTGCAGCAATGCTGGACAAAGTTTTCCGCCCGCCGGCACAGGACGAAGGCCGCTTCGAGGTGACCGGCGCCGAGAAAGACCGCTTCGCCTACCGCACCCCGACGCTGCGCAACGTCGAGCTGACTGCGCCGTACATGCACGACGGCTCGCTCGCGACCCTGCGCGACGTCGTCGACTTCTACGACCGCGGCGGTCACCCCAATCCCGCCCTCGACGAGTTCATGATGCCGCTGTTCCTGAGCGAGCGGCAGAAAGAGGATCTGGTCGCATTCATGCGCAGCCTGACCGGCGCCAACGTCCAACAGCTGGCGCGCGAGGCGCGGGCGGCGGCGTCGACGCCGAGCTTGCGCTGACGGGGTGGCTCGGCCTGGTTGGCATGGTGAAGCGGCTCGTCTGGTCGCTGGCGAACTTCGCCACGTCAGCCCGGGACTTTGTCCGTTCCCGCCGGTGTAGCCTATCGGCGGAGGATCGGTGCGCGATCAGCGACGGACATGGTAGACGAGATTCCATAGAGGCCGGTAACGCCGCGCTACAAACCGGAAACCAAACGCTACGCGCCAGAAATCCGGCTGAAACCGTGTTCCTCTAGGCTGTAGCCTGTGTTGGCATGGGGCCTTGCGGCATGCCAAGTATGTCCAAAAAGACAGCAAGGCCGTTCAAGAGACATAGCTGGTGAGTCTCTAGACTGCCAATCAAGGTTGAGCATCGAACCGCGCAACGCGCCGAGAACGGCGTGGCAGAAACGTGCGGTGGCGGTGTCAGCCAAGTGTCAGGCTCTACAGCAATAACCATTTCAATCCTGCTGGGGAACACGATCATGAACACCCGTAAAAACTTGCTCGCTTCCGTCGTTGCTGTCGCCGCGTTGAGCGCCAGCGTTGCGTTTGCCGATTCGAGTGTCCTCAAGGCCGGCAGCGTGGGGGGCGCCGACCACTGGTACGGCCGCGCTGGTGGACCGGTCGGCGCCGACCGCATTGCGGCACTGCGGACCAACGACTCGAACCCGGGGATTGGTGTGAGCTACGATCACGATGTCGCTGCTCGCACCAACATGTCAACCGATCGCGTGTCGGGTCAAAGCGTGGGCGTGACGTACGACGAGGAAGTCGCTGCACGCACCAACATGGCGCGCTCGCGCTCGACCGCGCCAGTGCAACAGGCAGGCACTCCCGCCGCGAAGACCAACTGACGAGTGTTGTTGGCTTAGGCCGGACGGCCGCCCGCGGGCGGCCGTTTTGCTTCCTGCGGATCGACGCGCTCGAGGATGTGGCGGGTCATGCCGAGCGCGAGCTCGTGCTCACCCATGAAGACCGGGCCCGCTTGCTCTTCTCGCAGCAGGGCTGCCTCTTCGTCGCTGTGGGCGCGCGCGACGATCTCGATCCCTGGTCTCAACGTGCGCGCGATCTCCATCATCTTTCGTGCCCGGAAGGTATCCGGCACGGCAATCACCAGCATCTGGGCGCGCGCGACGTGAGCTTGAATGAGGACCGCAGGTTCGGAAGCATCTCCTGATACAGCCGCTATCCCGCGCCGGCGCAACGCCTCGACCACCTCGCGGTTGTGCTCCGCGACGACGATCGGCACGCCGCGCTGGATCAGCGCCTCGCCGATGCGCTGGCCGACGCGCCCATATCCCACCAGAAGGACGTGCCCGGTCAGGCGTTCCTGTTCGACGCTCGCCGGCAGCTCCGCCAGCGGGTCGTCGCGCCGCTCCAAGGCGCGCGCGAGCGTGAGAGCGCGAGCGGATCCAAGCCTGCAGCGGCTCGATCGTGTTGAACACCAGCGGGTTGAGGGCGATCGAGATGAGCGCGCCGGCCAGAATCAGGCTCTGCCCTTCCGCCGGAAGGACATGCAGGGTCACGCCGAGCCCCGCGAGAATGAACGAGAACTCGCCGATCTGCGCGAGGCTCGCCGACACGGTGAGCGCCGTGTTGAGCGGGTAGCGGAAAGCCAGGACCAGCGCGAAGGCGGCCAGCGACTTGCCCACGATGATGATGCCGACTACCGCGAGCACCCGTAGCGGCTCGCGGATCAGCATCGCCGGATCGAACAGCATTCCCACCGACACGAAGAACAAGACGGAGAAGGCATCCCGCAGCGGCAGAGATTCGTCCGCCGCGCGGTGGCTGAGCTCGGACTCGCGCATCACCATCCCGGCGAAGAAGGCACCCAGCGCGAAGGAAACGCCGAACAGCTTGGCCGAGCCGTAGGCGATGCCGACAGCGGCGGCGATGACGCACAGGGTGAACAGCTCGCGCGAGCCGGTGCGCGCGACCTGCCACAGAATCCAGGGGAACACGCGCCGCCCGACCACCAGCATCAGCGCCACGAAGGCCGACACTTCACCGAGCGTGATGCGCCAACGTGACGAGCAAGTCCCGCTGGCTCGTTTCGCCGCCGGTGCTGTGTCCCGAGAGCCAGCCCGACAGGGGTGGCAGCAGCACGAGGACGAGGACCATTGCCAGATCCTCGACCACCAGCCAGCCGACCGCGATGCGGCCGTTGATCGAGTCGAGGACCCCGCGACTTTCCAGCGCCCGCAGCAGCACCACCGTGCTCGCCACCGACAGGGCCAGGCCGAATACGATGCTCTCGCCCCAGCTCCAACCCCATAGCGACGCGACGGCAGCGCCAAGGACGGTTGCCGCTGCGATCTGGGCTATCGCCCCCGGCAACGCGATGCGGCGGACTGCGAGCAGGTCCTCCAGCGAGAAGTGCAGACCCACGCCGAACATCAACAGCATCACTCCGATCTCGGCAAGCTGCTGTGCCAAGTCGACATCGGCGACGAAGCCGGGCGTCGTCGGACCGATGATGATGCCGGCGATCAAGTAGCCGACCAGCGCGGGAAGCTTCAGGCGAACCGCCACGAAGCCCAGAATCAGCGAGAGCCCGAACGCCGCGGCAATCGTGGTGATCAGGGTGACGCCGTGGTGCATGCGGGTGTTACCAGTCGCCCTTGGGAGGGTGTGCGCGCACCGCCGCCTCGTTCACTTCCGTGCCCCAGCCCGGTCCTGTCGGCAGGGTCATCTGGCCGTCCTTGATCACCGGTGTGACAGTGAACAGGTCGTGCTGCCAGGGCACGACGTCGGGGTCGATCTCCATGATGCGCAGGTTGGGCACCACCGCGGCCAGGTGTGCGCTCATCATCGTCGACAGGTCGCCGTAGAAGTTGTGCGGCGCGACGTTGACCTCGTAGGTGTCGGCCATCTGCGCGATCTTGAGCGATTCGGCGAAGCCGTTCCAGGGCACGTCGATGATGGCCACGTCCATGGATGCGTTCTCGAAGAAAGGCCGGTAGTCGCGGCGCCCGAACAGGCATTCGCACGACGCCACCGGGATGCTCGTGTGGCCGCGGATGTAGGCGAGCGCGCGCGGATCGCGCGTGTCGATCTCGACCCAGAACAGGTCGTAGGGCTCCATGGCGCGGGCGCACTTGAGGAACCCTTCGGTCTTGAAGTTCCAGTTCAGGTCCACCAGGATGTCCATATCCTTGCCGGCGCCCTCCCGGAAGGCGGCCAGCTCGGTGCGCAACGCGTCGAGCACGTAGCGGTCCGCGTTGAGGTCGGGGTAACCGTCGCCGCGCCCGAACCCGCCGTTGCGCACCCGCGGGTTGCCGTCGCCGAGCAGCAGCACGTTGGTCTTGAGCGCGTTGTAGCCGCTGGCGGCGACTTCCTTGCCGAGTGCGATGACGTCGTCGTAGCTCTTGACGGTGGGGATGCCCATGCGCTCGCCCCACACCCGGTAGGTCCCGCAGTGCGACCAGTACAGGCGGATCTTCTCGCGGATCGGTCCGCCGAACAGCTCGTACACGGGTATGCCCAGCGCCCTGGCCTTGATGTCGATCAGCGCGTTCTCGATCGCAGCGATGGCTTGCTGAGTGACGCCGCCTTGCGCAGTGCGGCCACGCGCATACAGCCAGGCCGAGATCGCCTCATAGCGGCGCGCGTCCTGCCCGATCAGGATCGGCGCCAGGCTGCGGATCATGGCGGTCACGCCGTGACCGCCGAAGCTTTCGTTGTACTCGCTCCAGCCGACAATGCCCGTGTCGGTGGTGATCTTGAGGAAATCGAAGTTGCGCCAGACGCCGTCGGCATGCAGCGGCTCGATGCGGTCTATCTTCACGTGGTCCCTCCGATGATGTTGTCAGCCGACGCGAGATGCGACGCATGGCAACCAGCCGCTGCGCGCCCATCGCTGAAGTCTCGGGCTCAGCTGCGACTGGAAAAACGCGTGGGTCAGCGCAAAGCCGAGAGGATCTGTCGGATCTGGCCGAAGACCGACAGGGCGGTCACTGCGAAGCTGATGCCGCGCACCGCCCGCCGCGGCTTCACGATCAACACGACCGCCCCGATCGTGAGCCAGGACAGCAGCGGCCGGTCTCTGACGTAGCGCCCAGCGGCGACGCCGAGATCGGCGACGCGCAGGACCTGCTCGATACCTTCGGTGGTGCCGGCAAGTCGGGCGCGCAGCGCGTCTGACTGCGCGACCAGCCTCTCGCGGCGTGCGGCGAGCTGTTCCAGGCGGCTGGTCATCGGGACAGGTGGTCGCGATCCTTGCTGAGCTCGCTCAAGGTCGCATCGAACAGCCGCGACTTGGCGGTCGCACGGCTGTGGCTGGCGAGCGCCGCAACCGCCGCTGCAGCGAACGCACCCAACGCGATCAGTGCCGCGGTCAGTGCACGCGACTCTGGCGGCACCGCGAGGAGAATCGCGCCTACGGCGAGGAGAATCGCCAGCAGCACCAGCAGCAGCGCAGCCAGCGCCCAGACCAGCACCGATGCGGCACGCGCGATCTCTTCCTGCAGCTCGGTACTGAACAGCTCCAGGCGGTTGTGACCGATCGCGATCAGCGTGGCGATCAGCGCCTTGAGCGAGGCGAACAGGCCACCGGGCTGCATCTGCTCGGCCATGATCGGCCTTCAGCGCCGGCCGATCATGTAGCCGATCAGGAATCCCACGCCTGCCGCGACGCCGACGGACGCCCACGGGTTCTCGTGCACGTACTCGTCGGCGACATGCGCGCCGGCGCGCGCCCGCACCGCCAGATCGGCGCCCGCATTCTCGAGGCTGGCCCGCGCCGTGCGCAGGGATTCCTCGGCGCGTGCGCGTACTTCCGCCATCTTGTCGCCGGCCTGGCCAGCGGTGGCCCTCAGCAGCGCTTCCGCGTCTGCGACGACGGTGCGCAGGTCGCTCATGAGCTTATCGGTGCTGACTTCGTCCATCGATGCCTCCTTGGGGGTTACCGGGACACCGCGCTGGCATCCTGACCAGTGAGCCGATTATAGAAGAGAACACCGGCTGGCGCTGTGCGTCGCGCGCATGCACCAAGCGAGTTTGTCCGACGTGCCGCGCTCGGTATCGCCTATAATCGAACGCAGTGTGAAACTCGACGCGGCCGAATGCGCGCCAGTCCCATCTCCGACGCAGCCGCTGGCGCTGCGAGCTTGCGCCAATGCATGTGAGTAGCGCCGGCGTGACGCGTTCCCGCAGCGGAGGGCTGGTCGTGCTGGTGCACGGTCTATGGATGACCGGCGCGGTGTGCGCTTTGCTTGCGCGCCGGCTGCGTGCATGCGGTTTCCAGCCGCTGCTGTTCTCCTATCCCTCGGTCCGCACCACGCTCGAGCAGGTCGCCGAGCGTCTGGAGCGGTTCGTGCGCGAGCGCTCGGACCAGCCGGTCCATTTCGTCGGCCACAGCCTGGGCGGGCTGGTGGTACTGGAGCTGCTGGCGCGCGAGCCGTCGATTTCCGCAGGACGAGCGGTGCTCCTGGGCAGCCCGAGCACGCGCTCGCTCGCGGCCGAGCAGCTGATCGGGTCGCGCGCGGGACGTGTCCTGGCGGGGCGAGCGCTACCACAATGGCGAGCGGAGCGGAGCGCCGGAGTCACCGGGCGCGTGGAGATCGGCGCGATCGCGGGCACTGTGAGGTTCGGGGTGGCCAGCCTGGTGCTGAAGCTGCCGAGGCCCAACGACGGTGCGGTGACGGTGGCTGAGACTCAGCTCCCCGGCCTGCGCGATCATCTCGTGTTGCGCGTGACCCACACCGGTCTCCTGGTGTCGGCACGAGTGGCGCGGGAGGTGTGCGCGTTCCTCACGCATGGCCGTTTCACCCATGACTAGCCCGTGCGATGTCGCGGGACAGCCGACCCGGTGCCTGTCGGTGTTTGCGCTGGCATGCTGGAACGTTGTGCCGATCACGGCAAGTCGGGCTCGCGGTGTCGCAGATGCCTGCTTGAGCTGCGAAGCATGAGCAGAAGGTCCCTGCTGCTTCGATGTCTCGTCGGCGGGATCGTGCTGCTCGCGCTGGCCGCCTTTGCGGGCTGCTCGACCCTCGGCTACTACCTGCAGGCCTTCAACGGTCAAATGGAGCTCACCCGCAAGGCGCGCCCGATTCCCCAGGTTCTCGACGACGAGCACACGCCCGCCGATCTGAAGGCGCGTCTCGAGCAGGTTCAGCAGATCCGCTCCTTCGCCAGCCGTGAGCTGGACCTCCCGGACAACGGCAGCTATCGCCGCTATGCCGACTTGAAGCGGCCCTACGTGGTGTGGAACGTGTTCGCGACCGAGGCGTTCTCCGTCGTGCCCAAGCAGTGGTGCTTCCCGGTCGCCGGGTGCGTTGGATACCGTGGCTACTTCGCCCAGGACGCAGCCGAAGCATTCGCGGCGCAGGAGCGCAAGGCCGGCCTGGATGTGTACGTGGGCGGCGTGCCGGCCTACTCCACCCTGGGATGGATGGACGACCCGGTTCTGAATACCTTCATCCGCTATCCGGACACCGAGATCGCGCGCCTGGTGTTCCACGAGCTGGCGCACCAGCTCGTCTATGTGCCGGGCGACAGCACGTTCAATGAATCCTTCGCGACCACCGTCGAGCTGGAGGGCGTGAAGCGCTGGCTGGCGGTGCACGGCACACCACAGCAGCTGGCCGACTTCGAGGCCGGCCAGGTGCGCAGGCGCGAGTTCGCCGAGCTCGTCGCGCGCTATCGAGACAAGCTCGAGGCCCTCTACGCAAGCGGCATCGATACGCAGGCGATGCGCGACGCCAAGGCCCGCACCTTCGAGGAGATGCGCCAGGACTACCGCGCGCTGCGCGAGCGCTGGGGCGGATTCGCCGGCTACGACTGGTGGTTCGACCAGCCGCTGAACAACGCGCAGATCGCTTCGGTGGCGATGTACACGCAGCTGGTACCGGGGTTCCAGAAGCTGCTGGCCGATTCCGGTGGCGACCTGCCGCGCTTCTATCAGGCGGTCAAGGCGCTGGCGAAGCAGCCGCAGAAGGAGCGGATGGCGGTGCTTGACGCGGGCGGCTCGTGAAGCCGTTCCATGGCAGGCGTTGCTTGGCTGTGAATTCGCTGGCGCCAGGGTCGGACTCGCAACAACCTACCTCACTGCTTCTTATACGCCCCGCTCGCCAGAATTCCCTGGGCGCGCTTGCCGCCGTTGTTGGCGGACCGCTTGAGCCATAGCTCGGCGGTTGGAATGCTCTTCTCCACTCCGTCGCCCTTCAGATAGAACAGCGCGAGGTTGAGTTGCGAGGTCGGGTCGCGTTGGTCCGCGGCGAGCGTGAACCACTTGATCGCCTCGCCCGCATCGCGCGGCACGCCGATACCCTTGTCGTAGATCGCCCCCAGGTTGTAGATGGCGTCGATGCGGCCCTGACTGGCGGCGATCTCCAGCCACTTGCGGGCGCCAGCCGCATCCTCGGGCACGCCGGTGCCGTACAGCAGAATGTTGCCGAGGAACAGCGCTGCCTCGCCATCGCCCTGCTCGGCGGCGGGCTGCAGCAGGCGTACGGCTTCCGCGCCATTCTTCTTTCCCACCTCGGAGCGCGCCTGGGTGATGAGGTCGAAGGCGATTGGCGTAAAGCGCAGGCTGCGCAGGAACTGCTCGCCGACATCGTCGGTGGCCGGGGCGCCGCCCGCCGCCTGCGTGCGCTCGGCGAAGCGCAGGCCCACGACGATCTCGGGGCGATCCGGCCTGACGCAGGTCAGGCCGCGCACCAGCACGGTCCCGGCGTGCTCGAACTGCTCGCGGCGGTCCTCGAAACGGGCGACCGAGCGCGCGCACAACAGACCCTTGGGCGCGATGACCTCGGTCGTATAGTCGGTGAGCTTGGCCCCCGTGTCACTGGCGCCGCTCGTCTGCTTCACGATGGTGAGCAGGGCCTCCTGGGAGGTCACCGGCTCCTGGAGCTTGTGGGCCTCGACGATGGCGGAGGCGGTGCGGCCATCCTCGTACTTCTTGCCCATCTCGGCCGACTTGGCGTCCTTGGAGAACGAAGCCCAGCCTTCCTCGCGCGGCGCATCCACGACGAAGCTGTCGAAGTACCAGGGCGCGCCTGGCACCTGGATCGGGTTGGGCAGCGGCTCGACCGGTCCGGCGGCCAGGGCCGGAAGGGCCAGCAGGCCGAAGATGAGCGCGTTCAGTCGGAGCATGGGGCGAGTCCTCGTCAGCAGTTCGGCGCGAATTATACGGTGCGCCTGCGCACACGAGGCTCTGAGGAGCGTCGAAAGGGCAGGGATGCAGACAAAGCCGGGTGACAAAAGAAGCCCCGGCAAGTGCAGCCGGGGCGAACGGACTGTCGTCCGAGGGAGGAGTCGAAAGAGACTCGCACCCAGTGTGCCCCGCGGCCCGGATCGGCGGAACCGGCCGGAGGGCCTATGCGCAAAGGCATAGCGCCGAGCTAGCACCGGTTCCTCGGGCCAATCACGTTCCCCGCGCCTCGCATCGACCAAGCGCTGCTGCGGAACCGGTACACTAGAGGATTGCTACCCGGTGAGCCACGAATGAACGAGGACATCAACACCCTGCGCCGCATCCTCAAGCAGTCGCACACCATCGCCGTGGTGGGGCTGTCGGCCAACTGGTGGCGGCCCAGCTACTTCGCCGCCAAGTACCTGCAGGAGCACGGCTACCGCGTGATCCCGGTGAACCCGGCCTATCCGGAAGTGCTCGGGGAGAAGTGCTATGCCAGCCTGCGCGACATCCCGGAGAAGGTGGATATCGTCGATTGCTTCCGGAAGAGCGAGGAGATCCCCCCGATCGCCGCCGACGCCATCGCGATCGGCGCCAAGGTGCTGTGGATGCAGATCGGCGTGATCAACCACGCGGCGGCAGACGCAGCGCGAGCCGCCGGCCTGGATGTGGTGATGGACCGCTGCGTCAAGATCGAGCATGCACGCCTGTTCGGCGGTCTCAACTGGGCCGGCGTCAACACCAAGGTGATCTCGTCGAAGCGGCCGCAGTGGCTCGCCTACTAGGGGCTAGGGATTAGGGGCTAGGGACTAGGGGCGGCGGCTGACATCGCGCACTGTCCCAAGTCGGGCATCTCCGAATAGTCTTCGACTACGCTTGCCGATGCGTGCCCTTCTGGCGCGGCTCGAAGTCGTCCGCGTAGCTACTCCGCGTCCCCAGTCCCTAGCCCCTAGCCCCTAGTCCCTCGTCCCTCAGCGGGCCCCCTGGCCCGCCGGCTCAAGCCAGCCGGCGTCCTGCCGATAATCCTCGCAAAACCCACCGGGCCGCGCGCTAGACCGGACTTCATCGCGGCCGGCAATGACCTGAAACGACAGCTCAATGAGCGGCTCCGCGCCGACCGCGTTCGCGTTGCCTTTCGTGTTTGCCGGCCTGACCGTCCTCGCGGTGGGCACGGCAATCCTGCTGCGGGAACGCTTCTCGCGGCTGGGGTGGCTGCACTTTCTTCTGTCCAGCACGATCGGCGCCTGGCAGCTCACCACGGCGCTGGAATTCCTCAGCACCGATCTTCCTACCGCCACCGTCTGGGCCCGGCTCACCACGCTGTTCGTCTTGCCGATTCCTGCCCTTCAATACCACTTCGCCAGCGTCATCACGGGGCGGTGGCGGCGGCAGTGGCGCGGCATCGCGGGCGCATGGCTCGCTTCCATGCTGCTGCTGGTGGTTCATCTCGCCGGCCAGATGCAGGCCGGCGTGGTCGCCTACAGCTGGGGCTACTACCCGCTGTATGCGCCGGCGGGCTGGGTATTCGTTTTCTTCACCCTGGCCGTGGTCGTGCTGTGCATGCAGATGTACTGGCAGCTGTACCGCGGGAATCGCGCGGGCAGCTTCGCATCGCGCCGCGGTCTGCTGCTGTTCTGCGGCCTGTCGGTGGCCGCCGTCGGCGCGATCGACTTCCTGCCGGCGCTGGGCGTCGGGCTGTTTCCGCTCGGGGGCCTGGCGGTCATGGTGGGCAATATCGTCAACGCCTACACGACCTGGCGCTACCGGCTGGTCGAGATCACGCCGGCGTACGCCGCGCAGCAGCTGATGGACTCGATGAGCGACGGGGTCGTGTTGATCGACCGCGACGGCATCGTCCGTCTGGTGAACCCCGCCGCCTCCGAGATCCTGGGCATCGACCGGACACTGATGTTGAACCGCCTGCCACCGACGCAGCTTGCCCTGGACGTGCTGGGCTGGCAGCACCAGCCGTTTTTTCCATCGGAGGACACCGGGCTCGGCGAGCGGGACTATACCGCCGCGGACGGCAGCCGCCGCACGCTCGATGTGAGCGTGACCCTCATGCGCGAGGCCGGTCTGGAGCCCGCCGTAGCCGTCATTACGCTGCGCGACATCACCGCGGCGGTCCAGGCGCAGGAGCAGATCGAACGCCTGGCCTACTACGACCCGCTGACCCACCTGCCGAACCGCGTGCTGCTCAAGGAGCGGCTGGCCGAAGGCATGGCACGCGCACGCCGTGCGCAAGGCCTGGCGGCGATCCTGTTCCTGGACCTGGACCGCTTCAAGGACGTCAACGACACGCACGGGCACGACGTCGGCGACATGCTGCTCAGGGGCGTGGCCGAGCGCATCAGTGCCTGCATCCGCGAGACCGATGTGCTGCTGCGCTCGCCCGAGCTGGGAGGAGGGACCACGCTGGCGCGGTTGGGCGGCGACGAGTTCGTGCTGGTCCTGTCCCCGCTCGAGCGCCCCGAGGATGCCGCCAAGGTGGCGGCCCGTGTGCTCGACTCGTTGGTCCGGCCGTTCAACCTCAAGCACGGGGCGGAGGTGAGCACCACGGCCAGTATCGGCATCAGCGTCTATCCGAGCGACGGCGAAGAGGCCGAGGTGCTGATGAAGAATGCGGACGTGGCCATGTACCAGGTCAAGGAGAACGGCCGCAACGCCTATCGGTTCCACGACGACAGCATGAACGCCGCAGCGCTGGCGCGCACCGACCTCGAAAATGGCCTGCGGCGCGGGCTGGCGCGCAACGAGTTCCTGCTGCGCTATCAGCCGCAGATCGCCGCGCGCAGCGGCGACATCGCCGGGCTCGATGCGCAGCTGTTCTGGCGGCACCCGCAGCACGGCATGCTGCCGGCCGCGGAGTTCGTGGCGGCCAGCGAGGACGCCACGGTGGTCACGCCGATGTCCGACTGGCTGGTGCGCAGCGCCTGCCTGCAGCTGCGCGCCTGGAACGCGATGGGGCTGCCGACTCTGTACCTGTCTCTGACGCTTCCGCCGGGCGCCGCGGAGCGCGGCGACCTGCCGCGATTGGTGCGCGAGGCGAGCGCGCAGGCCGGCGTGGACCCCGGCCTGCTCATGCTCGGCTTCGGCTCCCTCCCCGGGACCCGCGTCTCGCTGCGCACCCTGGATGCCATGCGGGCGCTCCAGGATATGGGCGCACGTCTGATCCTGGACGACTTAGGCAACGGCCCGGCGTCGTTCTCCAATCTCGGACAGTACCCGCTCAGCATGGTGCGGCTGGAGGCGAGCTTCCTGCGGAGCCTCGCCCGCGACGGCGACCTTGCCGTGGTGACGCGCTCGATGATCCACATGGTCCACGCGCTCAATCTGGGCGTGGTGGTGACCGGCATCGAAAACGCGGCGCATGCTTCCCTGCTGCGCGAGACTGGCTGCGACCTCGCGCAGGGCCCGGCATTCGGCATGCCGGTGGCGGCAGAGGACGTGCCGGCGCTGCTGTCGAACGTGCGGCAGCTGTTGGCCGCTGGCTAGAGCCTCGACCGCGAGGGGCTAGGCGCAGGGACTGCCGATTCGGGCCCAGGGAATCTGCGCCGCCGGACTCGTCACCTACCGGTCCGGCTCGAAGCTTTCTTCCTCAGGGGGTGGTTTTTCTCCCCGCCTCTGCGCTCTCTGCGGTTCAGATGCTGCGCAAGGCGCAGCCAGCCGGCCTACGACGCCTGCTACAATCCAAGCTTTCCCAAGCTTCGCGAAGAGCCAAGCCATGCCCGACCGCGAATTCGGCATGGGCACACTGTGCCTGCACGCCGGACAAATTCCCGACCCCGCCACTGGCGCGCGGGCGGTGCCGATCTACCAGACCACGTCGTTCGTGTTCGATTCGGCCGACCATGCCGCCAGCCTGTTCAATCTGCAGACCTTCGGCAACGTCTACTCGCGCATCTCCAATCCGACCGTGGCCGTGTTCGAGGAGCGGGTCGCCGCCCTCGAGGGTGGACGGGCAGCGCTGGCGGCGGCCTCCGGCCAGGCTGCGCAGATGACCGCGCTGCTCACCTTGCTGGACCAGGGTGACGAGATCGTTTCCGCGAGCACCCTCTACGGCGGCACCTATTCGCAGTTCGAGGTGACGTTTCGCAAGTTCGGCATCGGCACGACCTTCGTGGATCCCGACGAGCCCAGCAACTTCAAGAAGGCCATCACGCCCAAGACCAAGCTGCTGTACGCCGAGACCGCCGGCAACCCGCGCATCAACATCCTCGATATCGAGGCGGTGGCCGCGATCGCCAAGGACGCCGGAATCCCGCTGGTGATCGACAACACCGTTCGCCAGCCCCTACCTGTGCCAGCCCTTCAAGTGGGGCGCGGACATCGTCGTGCACTCGGCCACCAAGTACATCGGCGGGCACGGCACCACCATGGGCGGGGTGCTGGTGGAGTCGGGGAAGTTCCCCTGGGACAACGGCAAGTTCCCCGGCATGACCGAGCCTTCGCGCGGCTACCACGGCGTGCGCTTCTTCGAGACCTTCGGCGATTTCGGCTACGCCATGAAGTGCCGGATGGAGACCCTGCGCACGCTGGGCCCGGCGATGTCGCCGATTAACGCCTGGCTGTTACTGCAGGGGCTGGAAACCTTGCACGTGCGCATGGACCGGCATGTGGCGAACGCGCTCGCGGTGGCGAAGTACCTGGAATCGCATCCGCAGGTGAGCTGGGTGAACTATCCCGGGCTCCCATCCAGCCGCTACCACGATCTCGCGCGCAAGTACATGCCGAAAGGGGCGAGCGCCATCATGACCTTCGGCATCAAGGGCGGTCAGCCGGCCGGGGTGAAGTTCATCGAAGGCGTGCAGTTCCTGAGCCACCTGGCCAACGTGGGCGACGCTAAGACGCTGGTCATCCACCCCGCCTCGACGACCCACCGCCAACTGTCGGAGGAGGAGCAGCTCACCGCCGGCGTCACCCCCGACATGATCCGCCTGTCGGTCGGGATCGAGGACCTCGACGACATCCTGTGGGACCTGGATCAGGCGCTGGCGAAGGCGAAGTGAAAGCTGCGCCACTGTGTTAGTCTCCATTGCGTTTGATCGAATACACTCCAGCAGGACCTCAACGGCATGTCCAACAACGGCACCACCGCCCTGCCCAAGACCCGACCGGACAACGGCAAGGCTACGGACAACGGCAAGCCGTGTCGCGGCCGCCCCCGCAGCGAGGTCTCCCATGAGGCGATCCTCGATGCCGTCCTGAAGCTGCTCGAGGACGAGGGCTATGGTGCGCTCACGATCGAGGGCGTGGCACGAGAGGCGGGGGTAGGCAAGCAGACCATCTACCGCTGGTGGAAGTGCCGGGCCGAGCTGGTGCTGGAGGCGTATGCCAACCATACGTCGAGCAAGATTCCGATTCCCGACAAGGGCTCGTTGCGCGCGGATCTCGAGGCGTTCCTGACCGCCGGCTGCAAGCGCCTGACCGACATCTCCGGTCCGATCATGCGCGGGCTGATGGCGGACGCGGTGCACGACGACGAGTTCCGCGAAGTGCTGATGAGCGCGTTCTTGCGCAAGCGCCAGGAGGGCTTCAAAGCATTGCTCGCGCGCGGCGTCGAGCGCGGCGAGCTCAACCCGGATGTCGATCTGGACCTGGTCCGCGACCTGGTGTTCGGAGCGATCTGGCTGCGTCTGCTGCTCAAGCAGGGCCGGCTCGACGCGCGCTTCGCCCGGCAGCTCGCTGCAGTGGTGATGACGGCGTACCGACCCCAGTAGACATGGAGCGGCGTCGCGCCGCGATTTGCCGTCGATCATTCACAGCTACTGCTTGTCGGACCTCAGCGTCCTGCTGGGGTTCGCGCTATAGCGTCTGCCTACTGGTAGTCGGCGCGCATTCGAAGTCGGCAGCGCTCTCCGCCATCGAGGACAGGGTCAACCCGCACGAATAGGCAAACGACCTATTCGGCTCTTCGCGGTCGATCACGGTTCGGAGGGCCCCTGCCTCACCGGTTGCGGCACACCCTACCCGTCTGTGGGTTCGTTGATCTAGCGCAACAAAATAGGCGCGACGTCGTCTGAAAATCCCCATGGTGTGTCGGGAATCGTCCAGCGCAGCCGCCCCGTGGAGGCAGGTCCAGATTCTCGTTTGAACACGATGTCTGAAGGTGGAAGAACTCATGAAAGTCATCATCGTTGGCGGAGTGGCCGGCGGCGCGTCGTGCGCGGCTCGCCTGCGCAGGTTGGACGAGAAGGCCGAGATCCTCATGGTGGAGCGCGGACCGTATGTGTCGTACGCGAACTGCGGACTGCCCTACCACGTCGGCGACGTGATCGAGAGGGAGTCGAGTCTGCTGGTCGCGGATGCGAACACGTTCCGCTCCCAGTTCGCCATCGACGTGCGAACGGGTTGCGAGGCCATCAAGATCTCACCGGACAAGAAGACCGTCGACCTGCGCAATGTCGCGACCGGCGAGGTGACGACCGAGTCCTACGACAAGCTCGTGCTGTCGCCCGGAGCGCCGTCGATCCGTCCGCCCCTGCCCGGCATCGACCTGCCGGGAATCTTCCAGGTCAGGACCGTGCCCGACGCGAGGGCGATCCGCGAGTGGATCGAACGAGGGTCCTTGTTCCTCTCCGGAATGCACAGGTACTCGGGCTTTCAGACGGTGCGGCCCAAGACCCGTGCGGTGGTCATCGGCGGCGGGTTCATCGGTCTGGAGACGGCGGAGAACCTGGTGCATCGCGGGTTCGACGTCACCCTCGTCGAGATGGGCGATCAGGTCCTGGCGCCGCTCGATCAGGAAATGGCGCGCATCGTCGAGGGCTACGTGGAGCGGCACGGCATCCGCCTGGCGCTCAACGACGGCGTGGCCGGATTTCAACAGGCCGCCAACGATACGCTCGACTGTCCTCACCAAGTCCGGCAAGTCGTATCCGGCCGACATCGTGATCCTCGCGCTCGGCGTGCGCCCGGATACCACGCTGGCGAAGATGGCTGGCCTGAAGATCGGCGAACGCGGCGGGATCCGCGTCGACGAGCACATGCGCACGAGCAACCCGGACATCTTCGCCGTCGGCGACGCCGTCGAAGTCAAGGACTTCGTGACCGGCGAATGGAGTCTGATCGCGCTCGCCGGGCCGGCGAACCGGCAGGGCCGCATCGCGGCCGATGTGATCGCCGGGCGCGACTCCCGCTTCCGCGGCAGCCAGGGCACTTCGATCATCGGACTGTTCGGCGGCGTCGGCCGCCTGGACCGGCGCCAGCGAGAAGACGCTCAAGCGGCTCGGCGACAGCGATTACGAGAAGGTCTATCTCTACCCGAATTCGCACGCGGGCTACTACCCGGGCGCCAAGCCGATCGCGATGAAGGTCATCTTCCGCAAGTCGGACGGGCGCCTCCTCGGTGCGCAGGCGCTCGGCGAGGATAACGTGGACAAGCGGATCAGCGCCCTCGCGATGGCAATCCAGATGGGCGCGACGGTCTACGACCTCGAAGAAGCCGAGCTCTGCTACGCGCCGCAGTTCGGAAGCGCGAAGGACCCGGTCAACTTCGCCGGCATGGTCGCGGCCGATGTCCTGCGTGGCGACATGCCGCTCAGTCACTGGGATTCCGCCGAGAAGGGATTCCTCCTCGACGTGCGCGAGCCCGTGGAGCTTGCCGTCGAGAGTGAGCCGCGCGCGGTCAACATCCCGCTGGGTCAACTGCGCTCGCGCCTGGGCGAACTTCCCCGCGATCGGGAGATCATGGTCATCTGCCGGTCCGGCGGACGCGCGTATTACGCGACACGGGTGTTGCTGCAGAACGGGTTCAAGGCCCGCACGCTTGCCGGAGGCATGCTGTCGCGGACTCACGCCGCCACCTTCTGGGAGAGTTGATCCACACCTCGACAACCCATCACGCACGCAGATGTTTTTCCAAAGGAGCGGTTGCAGCGCAGAGCGATTCGCGTCGCGCCTCGCGCTCTTGGTCCTGGTCGGTTTCTTCGCCGGCTGCGCCACACGTCCGATTGCTTTGCCGAAGGACAGCGCGTCGGCACTGCCGTGGGGCGCCATCGATGAGCGCACGCATGACGTCGAGATGGATGCGGCAGCCTCACGCGAGGCGAGCGGCAGCATCCGGTCCGAGGACTATGATACGGACGCAGACGGGCGGCCGAACTACGCACTGCTGGCACTATCGGGCGGCGGCTCACGCGGTGCGTTCGGGGCAGGCCTGCTGACGGGTTGGTCGAAGCGCGGCACGCGCCCCAACTTCAAGGTCGTGACGGGCGTCTCCACTGGTGCGCTCATGGCTACCCCCGTGTTCCTCGGGCCGAAGTACGACTCCATGCTGGAGCGCTTCTACACGAGCACCACGGACAAAGACATCTTCTCAGGGCCCAGCTATCTGGCCGCGCTCTTCGGGGTTTCGGTGATGGACACCGCGCCCCTCAAACGAACCCTGCGTGAGAAGATGCCGGACGCGCTCATCGACCAGGTCGCCGTCGAGCATCGCAAGGGCCGGCGGCTGTATATCGGGACGACGGATCTCGACGGCAACCGGCTCGTGATCTGGGACATGGGGGCGATCGCGGCCAGCAACCGTGCGGACCGCTACCAGCGCTATCGAGAAGTGCTGCTCGCCTCGGCGTCGATTCCCGTCGCGTTTCCGCCGGTCTACTTCCCCGTCGATGTCGGCGGCCGACGCTACTGGCAGATGCACGTGGACGGAGGGGCGTCGGCCAATGTCTTTTTCAGCGGATTCATGCTGCGCGTGCAAGCGGCGATCGAGCGCGAGCGAATCGCCGGTGTCAAGCCGCAGGTCGATTTCTACGCAATCATCAACGGGCCGCTGGAACCGGCACCCCTCGCCGATTCGATCAGTCCCGGACTGTTTTCGATCGCGAGCGGGACGTTCTGGACCACGTCCTGGTCTGCGCAGCTCAGCCAGCTGGGGCTGCTGTACCAGGGAGCGACGAAAACGGGGGCATCGGCTATCACATCGCGGGGATTCGAATCCGACTATCCAGACCTTCCGCCGGTAGCGAGCTTCGATCCCCGAAAATGGCCAAGCTGTTCGGCTACGGTGAGTCGCTCGCTTTGACCGGTGACCCGTGGCAGACGAAACCGCCGACGACGCTCCGAGAGGCCGATCCCGACAGGGACACACAGCCCCGCTGAGGGGCGCGGGTGCGGCGGTCCAATGGCGCTGATGCCAATGATCGCTGGCGCG
>CAVYZA010000003.1:0-263055 GCA_963772865.1 uncultured beta proteobacterium
TGCGTTCTTGCCGGCGGGTTCGATTCGATGATCACCCCGCTCGGCCTGGCGGGATTCTGCCTGCTCAGCGCCGTATCGCCGGACAATGACACTCCCGAACGAGCGAGCCGGCCGTTCGACGCCACCCGCAATGGCTTCGTCCTGGGCGAGGGGGCGGGCTTTCTCGTTCTGGAATCCTGGGAAAGCGCACGCCAGCGAGGCGCGCGTATCTATGCGGAGTTGGCGGGCGACGGCAATTCGCTCAGCAGCTACCGCATCACCGACTCGCATCCTTCCGGGGATGGGCCGATTCAGTCCATGCGGCAGGCGCTCGGTGACGCCGGGGCAACGGTCGCGGACGTGGACTATGTCAATGCCCACGGGACTTCCACTCCGATGAACGACCGCAGCGAGTCCGCGGCAATGCGCGCGGTGTTTGGGCCTGAAGTGGAGCGCGTTGCAGTCAGCTCGACCAAGAGCGTGATGGGCCATCTGATCGCGGCGGCCGGCGCGGTCGAAGCGGCCGTGTGCGCGCTGGCGATCCAGCATGGCGAGATGCCGGTCAACGCCAATCTGCGCGAGCTCGACCCCGAGTGCGGGCTCAACATCGTGCGCGACGAGCCGCGCCGCGCAAGGGTGCGGGTCGCCCTGTCCAACTCCTTCGGGTTCGGCGGCCGGACAGGGCAGCCTGGCATTCCGCCATCCGGAAGAGGTGGACGGCAAGACGGGCGGACGATGGGCGGTAGGCGTCGCGGCCGAGAACCCAACCCATGGCTGAAGCAGCGAACATCGTTATCACCGGAGCGGCGCGTTGTGCGCCGCTCGCAAGCAACCCGCGGAGATCTGGGACGCTGTGTTCTCCGGCCGCAGCGCGTTGTCGCCGATCCAGCAGTGGGACACGACCGAGTGGCCGCGGCGCATCGCCGGCGAGATCGTCGATCTCGATCCGGTCGCCCTGCTGCGCGATCGCAAGATCCAGAAGCTGATCCGCCGCTCCGACGTGTTCGGGCTCTACGCGCGCGAGCAAGCCATCGAGGCTTCGGGCATCACGGCCTATCGCGATGCGCTCGACGAAACCGCAGCGGCCGAGTACAGCGACCGCACCGGCGTCTATGTCGGCTCCGGCGGCGGCAGCTATCAGAGCCAGTACGACTACCTGCCGCTGCTCACGTCGGCCAAAGGCGATCTGCAGGCTTTCGGGCGCGAGCTGGGCGACACCGTGAATCCCATGTGGCTGCTCCGGACACTGCCCAACAACGTCCTGTGCCACGTCGGCATCCGCCACGGCCTCAAGGGGCCCAACGCCTGCATCACCAACCACAGCATCAGCGGCATGCTGGCCATCGTCGAGGCGATGGCAGTGCGCCAGGGCGAGGCCCGCACCGCGCGGTGGCCGTGGGCCACGATGCGCCGGTCGAGCCGCAGGCGGTGCTGTATTTCCACGCAAGCTGGGGCTGCTCGCGCACGACACGATCCGCTCGTTCGATGTCCGCCGCGACGGCAGCCTGTTCGGCGAGGGCGCTGCCGCCCTGGTGCTGGAGACGCGCGCCGATGCAGAGCAGCGCGGAGCGAAGATCCTCGGCGAGGTACTCGGCAGCGGCTGCGCCAACGACTCGCAGGGCCTGCTGGCGATAGACGATGAAGGCGCAGCCTTCGCCGATGCCATCCGGCTCGCGCTCGAGGACGCGCGGCTCCGGCCCACCGACGTCGGGATGATCGTGGCGCATGCCAACGGCACTCGCCAGTCCGATGCCTCCGAGGCGGCTGCGCTGCTGCGCGTGTTCCGGCGCGAGCCTCCGCCCGTCACCGGCTTCAAGTGGGCCTTCGGGCACTTGATCGCAGCATCGGGGATCATCGAGACGGCGGTAGCGCTATCGGCTCTGCACGCGAGAACCGTCCCCGGCATCGCGACCTTCAGCGAATTGGACCCCGCCTGCGCCGGGCTGCCGGTATCTTCGTCGTCGTCTACTCCCCGCAGCGACGTCGCGCTGGTGATCTCGCGCGGGTTCGGCGGCACGAACGCAGCGTTGCTGGTGCGCGGCTTTGGCGAGCCCGGGTAATTCGTGAAGACGCCGTGTCAGCGCGCAGCGCGTCCACCCTCCCTCTCCCTCGACGGGAGAGGGCTGGGGTGAGGGTGCAGCGCGCGTGAGCGCGCGGCATGAGGCGCCTGCAACGCCGCCGTTTGGGTCCCCCTACCCTGGCCTCAGGCCGGGCACGGCGGAGCGCTGCGGCATCGACTCGGTCGAGATCGCCCGCATCGAGCGCCTGCTGCGCGAGACTCCGACCGAAGACCTGCTCAAGATCTTCTCCAAGCAGGAATGGCAGGACAGCGGCGAGGGCCCCGGACGCGCCGCCAGCCTGGCCGCGCGCTTCGCTGCCAAGGAGGCGTGCCTGAAGCTGTTCCCACGCGAGACCGCGCTGGGAACAATCAGCGTCTCCGACTTTTCGGTCAGCCGCGACAACTACGGCGCACCACAGGTGGAGTGCGCACCAGCCGCGCTGGATGCCCTGGCCCGCAACCGGCTGCAAGGCATCGCTCTGTCGTTGACCCATGACCGCACCAGCGCCTCGGCCGTAGCGCTCGCGCTTCCTCTGCGCACCCGGTCCCCTTATCCGGGAACTGGTCTACCGCCTCCTGCCGTACCGGCGCCGGGTGGTGCTGGAGAACATGCGCCGGGTCTTCGGCGGCAGCGTGTCTGAAGACGAGATCGTGCGGCTCGCGCAGGCGCACTACGCCCACATCTGGCGTCTGATCGTCGAGTTCCTCTGGTTTCCGCTGCTGTCTGCGTCTCGGCGCGCCGCCCTGGCCCGGGTGGAGAACGAGGGTGTGCTCCGCGAAGCGCACGCCCGCGGCAAGGGTGTGCTGATCCTCACCGGCCACTTCGGCAACTTCGAGGTCGCCACCGCCGCAGGCATCGCCCAATTCCCGGAGTCACGTGGCCATTTCCACTTCATCCGCCGCCCGTTCAAGCCCCGTTGGCTGGAAGACTTCGTCTACTCCCGGTCTCGCAGGCTGGGCTTCGGGTCCCTGCCCAAGCGCGGGTCCCTGGATCTGTTCATCGACCGTCTGACCGCTGGCGACATCATCCTGTTTCCGTTCGATCAGCACGCGGCCAAACGCGACGGGATTCCGGTCGAGTTCTTCGGCCACCCGGCGGGTACCTTCCGCAGCCTGGCGATCATCGCTCGCGCCACCGGCGCGCCGGTCGTGCCAGCTTCCGCCTGGCGCGAAGCCGACGGACGCCACGTGCTGCGCTTCGAGGAGCCGCTGACGCCAATCGAGTGCGAGGACTACGACGAAGAGATCCGCCTCAACACGCGCGCCTACAACGCCGCGCTCGAGCGACTGATCCTGCGCCACCCCGAGCAGTGGTGGTGGATGCATCGGAGATGGAAGGTTGCGGGGTTAAGGTAGCGAGGTGCCTACGCTAGGTTCTGGCGAGCGACCGGCAGGTTCGCGGTAATTCACGACGGTCCGCCTTCGGGCATCCCAATCTGGCCGGAACCTCAAGTACCCTGCGCAGTCCCGCACGTCAAGACCTGATCGACACGAACCCGCTGTGCTTGCCGAGCCCCTCCTATTGGCTCGATGGCCACGACTGTGACAGATCAACCACGTCTCGACTTCTGACACAGAGTTCACAGAAGTACCGCACCGAAATCCCCCGCGGTACGGTGGAGGCTCTTGCGGGTCTAGGCGCCGGCGTAGAACCTGCTCGGGCAAAGTCGGTTGGGGTGAAGGCGTGGTAGCAATGGCAGGCATGGGAGAGAGTGCAAACCGCTCCGCGGTCCGATGGACCGAGGAGGAAGTCAACCAGCTTTCCGAGTCTGACACGCGGTTTCTGATGCAAATGGCAACGTTGCGCTCCACGCCGCACGATCTATTCATCATCCGTTGGTGCACCGCGCACGTGCGCGCATTGCAAGGCGCTGGGGACTACAACGATGGAACGGAATCGCAAACAACCTGACGCCTGGCACTACGCGTTGCGCCGCAACCTCACGCTGCGTGAACGCATCTGGGAAGCTCTGTCCAGCCGTGTCACCTTCATCGTGCTGGGCATCGTCACGGTCGTCATGCTGGCGATTGCGCTGCGGCTTGGGGTTGCACTAGCACTCACGTAGTTCAGTAGTGCCTGAGCCCAGCTCGCCGCGCGACACCGCGGGGCGCCGAGGTACCTGCTTCAGCGAGCGCATCCCCACACCAAGCCACGATGCAGCGTTTCCTCATGGTCCGCGAACGCCGCACGGGGCTGGACAAGCGAGAAAGCCATAACCCCCAAAATACCTCTGTTCAGCCGCCAACCCTGCCAACCCAACATGCGTGAACCGCCACGTTTTGGCGGGATGATCGTGCCGAGCTGGCCGGGAGGGACTGCGGGGTAAACCGACAAGAATGAGGGGCGGGGCCTATCCACCACACTCCAGTTCACTGCTCTGGCGCCGTAAACATGGTTAAATGGCGTTGACAATTCTCCAACGCCACTGCTCAGAGATGGGCTGAGGAGCCAGTCACGTTACGCTGGCTCGGATTTCTAAGACTTTACCTCAGGGCTCGCCGCGATGTTATCCGTAACCTCCCGCTCCATTGTCGATCAGGGCCACAGGGCGCTGCTTTTCGTTTGCGTGGTTGCTATGGTCTTCTGCTGGACGCAGGCCATGCGCTCCCGCTCTCCGCTACCGGCGCGAATCAGTGTTGCAGCGGCAGCTGACGCTACCGAGTCGATCATTGCGCAGGTGCGTAGGCCGGTTACGGCACTTCGGGATGCGGTCTTCTTAGCCACAGGGCGCTTCCGCTCACAGCAAACTGTACAGGATGTTCTCGAACCAGTATTGCCGATTGCCGAGACCATCGCGGCCCGATCCGGTGGGTTTTTCCCGTCTCGCGACTCGCTCTGCGTGAATTGCACGCATGCGACATCGACTACAGCGCTCAGCCAAGGGTTGGCCTGCACTAGCAACTCTTATGGGCTATGGGACGGCCGCGGCGCCATCGACCCGTCCGTTGCGGCGCGGGTGTCAGGCCGAGGCGTTGATTTGATGGCAGAGCAGCTTGGTCTGCGCTGCGGTCGGCTCGACCACGACGAGTAGTGCCAGCGCCAGTTTCTGAGCTCCTTTGTCTAGTGGCGGCGACAGTCTTGGGACGACGACAGGCTATGCCCATCGGCTAGTAGTCGAGCTCGCGTCCGGGATGCTACGATCTCAACTCCCTTCAGAGGCAGGCAGCGAGATTGTGGGCGCGATCGCCACTCGATCGTCTGCTTCCAGTCGATATCGCATGAACCACATGGACAAGAAGCGCGAAATGATGATGCTGTGGACCGTGGCGCTCGGCGCCGTGATGGCAGTGTCGGCTTTCGCAGTGGTGGTAATCGACCTCCTGCTTCACCATGGCAGTGGTAGCAGCTAACACCTCCGATCGCATCGCGTCACTGCACGGGCTGTACAGTGGTTCTCGTCAAGGCGTGCGACTAGACCGTCGAGTGCCCACTTCCGACCCACGGCGGTAGTTCACGAACGTCTGCTGTCGAGCATCTTGAGGTTCCGTTTATCTCTTGTACCCACACTTGGTCCTCAGCACTGGCAGCGACCTCAGGCACCGCGCGAAAACCGTCCGGCTTGATGTAAAGTCCGGCAATGCGTCCGTGGTCAAGTGCCCGCGCACGTCAGCAATTTCTACCCCACCATCCGGGGCAGGATACAACGCGGAGCGAACGGAGAGTAGAACCGAGGAGGGGGCGTGTCGGGCGGTGAGTTCACGGCGGAAGCGCTGTGGTATGTCGGTTCCGGGCCGGGCCGAAATCAGGCAGGAACGGCTCAATCCGCTCGCCGAAGGTATGGTGCGGGTGCGCGCCGTGTATGGCGCGATCAGCCGCGGCACCGAAGCGCTGATTGCCGCAGGAAAGGTGCCCGCCAGCGAGTACCAGCGGATGCGCGGCCCTCACATGGCCGGAAGCTTTCCGTTCCCGGTGAAATATGGTTACGCGACGGTGGGCCGCGTCGAGGCCGGACCGGACGGCTTGATCGGCCGCAATGTGTTTGTCCTCCATCCGCACCAGACCGTGTTCGACGTGCCGGTCGATGCCGCCGTGCCGGTGCCAAAGGACGTTCCGACTTCACGCGCGGTGCTGGTCGCGAACATGGAAACGGCGCTGAACGCGACCTGGGACGCCGACCCGATTCCGGCCGGACCGATTGCGGTCGTCGGCGCCGGCGTGGTCGGCGCGCTGGCCGGATTCCTGTGCGCGCGGGTGCCCGGCGCGGCGGTGACGCTGATCGACATCAATCCCGCGCGCGAAGAACTCGCGCGAGCGCTCGACCTCAAGTTCGCCCGGCCGGACCATGCGCCGGCCGATTGCAAACTGGTCGTGCACACCAGCGGTGATCCAAAGGGGCTTGCGACGGCAATCGACATCGCAGGCGACGAGGCGACCATCCTGGAGATGAGCTGGTACGGCGCAGGCGACGTACCGGTGCCGCTGGGCGGCGCGTTTCACAGCCGCCGGCTCAAGCTCGTGTCGAGCCAGGTCGGCAAGGTCGCGCCGTCCCGCCGCGCGACTACCTCTCATCGGCAGCGGCTGGAGCAGGCGATCGCGCTCCTGGCCGACGCTCGGCTTGACGCGCTGCTGATGCCGGCGGCGCCGTTCCGCGAGCTTCCCGAACGGCTCCGCGATATCCTCAACCCAAAGAGCGGCGTACTCTGCCAACTTATTGCGTATCCCTAAGACAAGAGGTTCTTCGTGTTTGCCGTCGAAGTCCGCGACCACGTGATGATCGCCCATTCGTTCCGCGGTGCCGTGTTCGGGCCGGCGCAGGCGCTGCATGGCGCGACCTTCGTCATCGACGTGGCCATCATCGCGCAGACGCTGGACGAGAACGGCATCGTGGTCGACATCGGCCGCGCCCACGAGGTGCTCAGATCGGTGTTGCAGCCGCTGAACTACCGCAATCTCGACGAGTTGCCGGAGTTCAAGGGCAAGAACACGACGACGGAGTTCCTGGCGAAGTACCTGTTCGACAAGCTCGCGTCTGCCGCGCGCGCGGGCGCGCTCGGCCGCGATGGCCGTGAGCTTCAAGCGATCCGCGTGAAAATCGCGGAATCTCATGTGGCGCGCGCCTCCTATGAGGCGGCTCTCAAGTGAAACGCATCGCGTTTGCGGTGCCGGGTGATCTTGCGACACCCACCGGCGGCTATGGTTACGACCGGCGCATCATCGCCGAATTGCAGACGCTCGGCTGGCTGGTCGACGTCGTCTCATTGGGCGACGGGTTTCCGCGCCCCAGCCCCGAGCAGCGCGCGATTGCGTTGTTGCGGCTCGAGGCGTTGCCGGAAGGCGTGCCGCTCGTGGTCGACGGATTGGCGCTCGGCGCGCTGCCGGCGGAAGCGGAGAAGATCGCGCGGCGCGTACCGCTGGTGGCGTTGATACATCATCCTCTCGCGCTTGAAACGGGTCTGTCGCCTGCCGACGCCGAGAAGCTGTTCGAAAGCGAGCGCACGGCTCTTTCCGCTGCACGCCTCGTCATCGCCACGAGTCCCTCCACCGGAAAGCGGCTGAGCAAGGACTACAACGTTCCGTCGGAAAGGATCACAGTCGCGCCGCCGGGCACCGACCGCGGTGCGGCCGCCAAGGGCAGCAGCGATGTGTTGCACCTCTTGTCGGTCGGCGCGGTCGTGCCCCGCAAGGGCTTCGACATCCTGGTGGAAGCGCTGGCGCCGCTTGCAGAACTGCCATGGCGGCTCACGATCGCGGGCGATCTCACGCGCGACCAGGCGACGGTCGCGAGGCTTGAGGCGCACATCGCGCAGCACAAACTTGCCGGCCGTGTCGATCTGCTCGGCTCAGTATCGCAGGAGCGGCTCGCCGTATTGTACGTGTCAGCCGACATCTTTGTGCTCGCATCGCGTTTCGAGGGCTACGGCATGGCCTACGCCGAGGCGATGGCGCACGGTCTGCCGATCATCGGCACGACAGGGGGCGCGACCGTGGACACGGTGCCGCCGACCGCCGGCCTGCTCGTGGAACCGGGCAACGTGAAGGCACTGACGCGCGCGCTGCGGAGGCTGATGGAAAACGAGAAAGAGCGGCGATCATTTGCGTCCGGCGCGCTGGCCGCGGCGGCTGACCTGCCGGCCTGGCGCGACACGGCCCGGATCGTGGCGGCTGCGCTCGAGCGGCTCGCATGAGCGGCTTCAGCGCGGAGTGGCTCAAGCTGCGCGAGCCTTACGATCTGCGCGCACGCAACAGGACCGTGCTGGACGCAGTATTCGATCTCATCGCCGATCAGCCTTCCGTCGTCATCGTCGATCTCGCCTGCGGCACCGGCTCGACAGTCCGCGCGCTCAGCCCGCGCATCAAGGCGCGCCAGCACTGGCGCCTTGTCGACAACGATCTCAGCCTGCTCGCGCGCGTTCCCTCCTCCTCGCCGCCCGGCATCAACGTGACCGCCGTGCCGATCGACCTCAGCCGCGATCTGGAGGCGGTGTTCGACAACGCGACCGATCTCATAACGACCTCGGCGCTGCTCGATCTCGTTTCACAGGACTGGCTGAACCGGCTCGCGGTCGAAGCCGCCGCGCGCCGGCTCCCTGTCTATGCCGCGCTGAGCTACGACGGCCGCGTGGAGCTCGCGCCTGCCGAGCTGCTCGACCGGCGCATCGTTGATGCGGTAAACCGCCATCAGCGCACCGACAAGGGCTTCGGTCCGGCGCTGGGGCCATCGGCGGCGAAGACCGCGATCGCGGCCTTCGAGCGCGTCGGCTATGCGGTGACGCACGGTCTGGCCGACTGGGATTTCGGGCCGGCCGATCGCGCGATCCAAACCGAGGTTCTGTCGGGCTGGGCCGCTGCGGCACGCGAGATCGGCGATCCCCCGCAGCCTGAAATCTTCGACTGGCTCAAACGACGGCGCGAGCTGATCGCCGCGGGACGTTCGTCGCTCCGCGTCGGTCATGTCGATCTGCTGGCGCGCCCCACCGGTACGCGCTGAGCCGACAGGTCGCAGTCGAACAGCACTTCGTCGTCGAGACGGTGGACCTGCATCGGCACGCGCAACGCCTGATCGGCACGCTCGATCGGCGGCAGCGTGAGCCCCATGCGTCCGGAGCCGAGCACGACCGGGGCCACGACCACATGCAGCCGGTCGAGGCAGCCGGCTGCAAGAAACCGCGAAACCGTGTCCGCGCCGCCTTCGATGAGGATCCGGCGCAGGCCATGCTCCGCCAGGGCGCCGAGAATCGCAGAGGGTGGGATCTGGCCCGCGGATTTCGGCAACCCGACAATCTCGATGCCCTGCGGCAGCGACGGACGCACACCGCTCGCGGTCACGACGATCCGGCGCACGCCATCGTTGGCGAGGAGCCGGGCGCTTTGAGGAAGGCGTCCCCCGGGGTCGATCACTACGCGAACCGGCTGCGGGCCTGACACCCGGCGCACGGTCAGCTGCGGATCGTCTGTGAGCGCCGTCCCGATACCGATGACGACCGCATCGACCAGCGCCCGCAACCTGTGCAAGTGCGCCAGTCCGGCGGGTCCGTTGATGTAGTGCGAATGGCCTGTCTCGGTGGCGACGCGGCCGTCGAGCGACTGGCCGAGCTGACCGACGACCATGAGATCGTCGACCATGCCGGCGCGCAGCGGCCCGAACAGTTCTTCCCAGGGTGCCGGCAACTGAGCTGCGCCAGAGCGAACCAATTCAGGAACGAGTGCCCAGGAGTCCATGTCCCGTAAGCCCTGTGCGTCAATGATAACCGCAGCCAAGCCAGCGAAATCGTACGACCAACGACCAACGAGACGCAGAAGACTCGAAGTGGTCATAATGTGCCAAGCAATGAAGAATACACAACATTTGGCAGTGGGCGCGCCGCGCGGAATGCCGGCCTGCGATAGCGGGCTGGCGACGCAGAAGTGTGCCGAGCAGATCGAAGCGCTCACGCGGGTGTGCGTTGACGATCTTTTGGGTGCCTTTGGTCTCGGCGGGCTGCGCCGCGGCCGGCATCTGCTGGAGTTGCTCTGCCGAGTTCCGGCGCGGCGCGTGGCGCGACAGATCGCGGCCTACGATGAGATCGTCGGCGAGTCGGGGCTCAGAATGGGGGGCGCCTGGGCGCTGGAGCGGATGGTCCGGCGCGTGGAGATCGAAGGCCGGGAGCGCGTGCCGCCCCAGGGTTCGCTGCTGGTGGTTTCCAATCACCCGGGGCTGGCTGACGCCGTCGCCCTGTTCAGCTCTATCCCCAGGCCGGACCTTCGCGTGGTAGCGGCCAAGTGGCCTCTTCTGGACGCGCTTCCGAACACCTCGCGGTACCTGATTACACTAGCGAAGGCTTCCTCGAACCGGCTCACGGTCCTGCGGGCGGCAGGCCGGCATCTGACGCATGGTGGCGCAGTTCTGAGCTTTCCCGCCGGACGGATGGAGCCGGACCCAGCAGTGCTGCCGGGGGCGGTCGAGGCTCTCGAGCGCTGGTCGACGAGCGTGGAACTGTTCGCCCGGCTGGCTCCGGACCTCACCATCGTCCCGGTCGCGGTCAGCGGCGTCTTCTCCCGCATCGCCCTCCGCAACCCCCTCGTCTATCTCCGTCAGCGAGAGGAGGACCGTTGGTGGCTCGCCTCCAACCTTCAGATGCTCGTGCCCGCGCTGCGCAACGTCACCACGAGGGTCACGTTCGGGGTCTCCGTCCGCGCAGCCGACGCCGGGGACTCTGTCAGCCAGAGGGTGCTGGCCGAGATGCGGCGCCTGATCGAACGGTGCGAGGCGCGGTAGGGGCTAATTCTCGTTCTGTTATCGAGGCGTGTTGGGAGACAATCACGGTCTATGCCTAATGGTGGCGGCTACGTAAATTCCATCCTGTGCGGAACGCCCGAACAGGTTGATGCCAGCCGGGCCCTCGCTGAATTTCGTTCCGGAAGGCCGGCGATCATCGCGGGCGCCGACAAGACGCTGCTGTGCCTCCCCGTCGAAGGGCTCAAGAAGAACCGATTGGCGGCATTTCGCGCGCTTGCCGCGCCGATGATGCCGCGCCTCGTTCTGACCAGCCGCCGTGCGCGCTCGCTCGGGATCGACACCAGCGAGCCGGTGGCCGTTGAGCTCTGTGACGAAGTCGATGCTCGTACCGTTCTGGCGCTGGTCGCGGAAAACGGCACCTGTTTCGAGTTCGTGCCGGAGCCCGTGGGCGCAGCCGCCGCGGCTGCGATCGATCTCGTCAAGCTGGCAAAGCTGTTGCCTGCAGTGCTGGTCGCCGACGCCGATCCGGCAGTCACGGCCGCGCTGAGCCCGCGCATCATCACGGTCGATGCCAAAGCGGTGGCGCGCTTCGGCAAGGGGGCGATGCAATCGCTGACGATCGCCGGCGAAGCGCATGTTCCGCTGTCCTCGGGCGTTCGCGCCCGCTTCGTAGTGTTCCGCGACTCCTTCGGCGACGACCCAGTGGCGGTGATCGTTGGTACGCCCGATCTGTCGAAGCCGGTTCCGGTTCGGATCCACTCCGCATGTCTGACCGGCGATGTGTTCGGTTCGCGGCGCTGTGACTGCGGCGATCAGCTCCGGCTTGCCCTGGCGCGGCTCCAGCAAGCCGAAGGAGGTATCGTCCTGTATCTAGCGCAGGAAGGCCGTGGCGTAGGCCTCGCCAACAAGATGCGCACTTACAAACTGCAGGACGCGGGCCTCGACACCGTCGATGCCAACACCACGCTCGGCTTCGACGATGACGAGCGCGATTACGGCGTGGCGGTGCGTATGCTGCAGATGCTCGGCGCCACGCGCGTCGTGCTCCTGACCAACAACCCGGCCAAGCTCGACAGCCTCGCCAAGGCCGGAATCGAAATTTCCGGCCGGATGCCGCTCGAAGCTCCCGTCAATGCCCACAATCGCCGCTATTTGAAGGCGAAAGCGGTGCGCGCAGGCCATCATCTCGGGGGTGTGATCGCGGCGCCGTCCGAGCCGCCGGAATGAGCGGCTGATCCGATGCCGGGGTCACCCGTGAGCCGGATGATCGGCCACCTCACGTTCGGCGAAGTGGCAAATGCAGTGCAGGCAAGCTCGGTGCTCTGCCTGCCCATGGGCTCGATCGAGCAGCACGGTCCGCACTTGCCCCTCGAAACCGATTGCGTCATCGCGGAGGCGCTGACCCGCCGCATCGTGGCGCGCTGGGGCGACGAGCACGATCTGTGGCAATTGCCGTTGGTGCCGGTCGGGCTCTCGCACGAGCACGCCTGGGCGGCAGGCACATTGTCGCTGACCGTTTCCGGCATGACTGCGTACCTGCACGGTCTTGGATGCGGGATCGCACGCGCGTTGCCGGCGCGGCATCTGCTGATCGTCAACGGTCACGGCGGAAATCGTGGCATCCTCGAAGCGCTGATGCGCGAGATGTGCGCCGACTGCGGCCTTAACATTGCGACCCTTCATCTCGGCGCAATGATGAGCCCCGACACGGGTGCGGACGTGCCGGAAATCCACGCCGGCAAGGACGAGACCTCCCTTATGCTCGTGCTCGCGCCGGAACTCGTGCGGCGCGACGCCATCTCGGCATTGAAGCCGGCGCCCGGCGGCGAAGCCGCAAGAGCTCTCGTATTCGATCCGGCCGCGAGCTATCCCTGGAGCAGCGACGATCCGCGCCTATCCGCGTCGGGCATCATGGGCGATCCGCGCGCCGCATCCGCCGCCCACGGCGAAATCATCCTCGCGCGGGTGGTAGAGGGTGCTGGTGCAGTCATCCGGCGGCTGAAGGACAACGCGGCCGCCGCGAACAAGACGGCACAGGAACACGTCGGCCCCTCGGACCGATAGATCTACACTCCCTGCTCGTCGGCGCCGATCAGGATCGTGCTGTCCGACACATACATGTGCGTCGGCACCTCGAGGTTCACGGGACGGCGCTGCGCGCAGCCGCTCATGGGCTGTGATTGGGGGCTACCGCGTCACAGCGTTCGTGATGCCGAAACCCTCGATCGGCCTGCCCACAAGCAGCGTCAGCAGATCCCGCAGTCACCTCAACGCTGCTTCACCGGCGGCAAGGGGAGTGCGCGCTCTCCAATAAGCACGAACAGCGCGTTCGCCACGTGGCGGAGAGGCCGTGGACCATGCCGCCTTCGACCTGCGCAGGAATCTGCAAGACCATCGCAGCGCCTGGGACGATGCTGACGCTTCCAACGCATGGAGGAAATACGTCATGGGCACTCCAGGGTCATTTGTGGCAGACATCAAGGACATTCGCAGGCGAGCCCGGCAACACCTCACCCAAGGGGCCGTCACGCACAACTACGGGGGCGACGCCAAGGACGCCATCGCGATCCTGAATCACGCGGTCGCGACGGAGATCGTGTGCGTCCTGCGCTACAAGTTCCATGCGGTCTGTGCGACCGGTCTGGCCAGCGAGGCCGTCAAGCAGGAGTTCGCACAGCACGCAAAGGAGGAGGAACAGCACCTGGACCTGCTCAGCGAACGTATCAATCAACTCGGCGGCAAGCCGGACCTCAACCCGGACGGCCTCAGTTCGCGTGCTGCCTCGGAGTACGTCGAGGGCCAGAACCTGGTCGACATGATCAAGGAGAACCTCATCGCCGAGCGCATCGCTATCGAGACGTACCGGGAAATGGTGCGCTACTTCGGCGACAAGGACCCGACGACCCGCGTGCTGCTCGAGCGCATCCTGGCGCAGGAGGAGGAGCACGCCAACGACATGCACGACCTGCTGGTCAGCCACGAGGGCCGGCCGATGCTGGAGAAGTAGGTCCGCTACGCCCCTGCGCCGCCCGGCTTGCGCAATGACGCGTGAAAGCGCGCAGCCTCAGCGCTGCTGCAGGTTGTGCGTCGCGACCAGGATCGTGAGCTTGTTTCTCAGATCGGCGATCAGCTCCTCGATGCTGGCTGTGGCTGCCGACGAGCGCATCGCTGCTCTCCGGGCGTACCTTGGTGTAACCGGAACCGCTTCGGCTCCTTCACCTGGTTCCAGCTCTGCCCACACCCTCGCGAATGTCTTGGCGACATTCGTTGCGACGCTGGGTGTGTACTGAAAAGAAGGATCGAGTATCGATTTCATGTGAGCTCCTTGTAGGGCGCCGCGCAGGCAACAATAGAACGCGGCGATCGGTGATGGCGATCCTATGTATCCGCGCCACCATCGTCTTCAAGTTTCCTGCGCCGGTGTGATCGTTGCCTGCCTGGCCGTCGCGGCCCGCGGTGCGGGCATCCGGTCGGTGACCGCCAGGGACGCGGCGAGGACCGTTGCCCTCGAAAGCCCCCCGTAGCAAACCGGCGAGATCAGCCTAAGGCGCGAGCCGCCGCCCCACCTCTGCAGCGCAGAAATCTTGAAGACTGAGGGCCAGCGCACGCTCAAACTCCATCCTGTTCAAGCAGGAGAACGCAATGAAGATCGGCATCGTCGGCATGGTCCGGATGGGAAGCGCAAGTCCGCTGTCCCTGCTGAGTCTGGGCCACGAGATCACAGTGTGGAATGGAATCGTGAGATTGCAGTGAGGGCCGGTGATGAGCCCTTGACGGTGCCCCGTGCTGCGTTTGCGGCACAAACGGCTCCTCCCCCTGAACAATCGCATACCGGCCCCCCCGGCATGGATTGTTCGCTTTCCCGGCCGGGCGGCCTGGCTGCCGCCCGGCGGGTCTTTTTTTGACTTCGACTGAGCACCCCGATGTGGATCGTACAACTCGCGTTGCGCCGCCCTTACACCTTCATTGTGGTGGGGTTGCTTCTGCTCATCGTGGGACCGCTCGCCATCCTGCGCACTCCGACCGATATCTTTCCGAACATCAACATTCCGGTGGTGAGCGTGGTCTGGGCCTTCAACGGGCTGGCCGCCGACGAGATGGAAGGGCGCATCGTGGGCACGTTCGAGCGGGCGCTGACCACTACCGTCAACGACATCGAGCACATCGAGTCGCAATCGCTCGAGGGCGTCGCCGTCGTCAAGATCTTCTTCCACCAGGGCGCCCAGATCCAGACCGCGTTGTCGCAGGTGACCGGCATTGCGCAGACGTTGCTGCGAACGCTGCCGCCCGGCATCACTCCGCCTCTGATACTGAGCTACAACGCCTCGACCGTCCCGGTCTTGCAGCTCGCGCTCTCGAGCAAGACGCTGCAGGAGCAGCAGCTGTTCGACATCGGCAACAACTTCATTCGCACGCAGCTCGCGACGGTGCAAGGGGCGGCGCTCCCGTTTCCCTATGGCGGCAAGCAGCGGCAGATACAGGTCGACATCGACGCGGCCGCGCTGCAGTCCAAGGGGCTGTCGCCGTTCGACGTGGTCAGCGCGGTCAACGCTCAGAACCTGATCCTGCCCGCGGGAACCGCGAAGATCGGCACCCGCGAGTACGACGTCGACATGAACTACAGCCCGAAGACCGTCGCGGAGATGAACGACTTTCCAATCCGCACTTTGCAGGGCAACACCGTCTACTTGCGCGACGTGGCGCATGTCCGCGACGGCTTCGCGCCGCAGACCAATATCGTGCGGCACGACGGCGTGCGTGCTGCGCTGATGACAGTCCAGAAGACCGGCAACGCCTCCACGCTTGACATCGTCGGCCGCGTACGCGCGTTGCTGCCGAGCATCGCCGCGGGCCTGCCGTCGTCGTTGAACATCGATCCTGTCGCCGACCAGTCGATCTTCGTCCGTGCAGCGGTGCAGGGCGTGATCCGCGAAGGGTTGATCGCTGCGTGCCTGACCGCATTGATGATCCTGGTGTTTCTGGGAAGCTGGCGCAGCACGCTGATCATCGCGGTGACGATCCCGCTTTCGATCCTCACGTCGATTGCGGTGCTCTCGGCGCTGGGCGAAACCATCAACATCATGACGCTCGGCGGGCTGGCGCTGGCAGTCGGCATTCTCGTGGACGACGCCACGGTGGCGATCGAGAACATCAGCCAGAACCGCGACCAGGGCAAAGAGCTCGAGCACGCGATCCTGGACGGTGCGCAGCAGATCGCGGTGCCGACCTTCGTATCCACGCTGTCGATCTGCATCGTCTTCATCCCCATGTTCCTGCTGACCGGCGTCGCGCGCTACCTGTTCGTCCCGCTGGCCGAAGCCGTCGTGTTCGCGATGCTGGCCTCGTATTTCTTCTCGAGAACCCTGATTCCGACGCTCGCGAAGTATCTCCTCGCCAGCGAAGGCCACTCTGAGGGTGCGCAGGCGCTCCCCGGCGGATGGTTCGGTCGCCTGCACGCTCGCTTCGAGCGCGGTTTCCACCGGCTGCAGGATACCTATCACCGCACGCTCGAGCGCTGCATGGGCCGGCCGCGAGTATTCGGCGCGGCGTTTCTCGGCGTTTGCGTGCTGTCGCTTCGGCCTCATCCCATTTCTCGGGCGCGATTTCTTCCCGTCGGTCGATGCAGGCCAGATCAAGCTGCACATGCGTGCCGCGACCGCCACGCGCATCGAGGAAGTGGCGCGGCTGTCCGATCTCGTCGAGCAATCGATTCGCGAGTCGATCCCGCCAGGGGAGCTGGCGAGCATTCTCGACAACATCGGATTGCCGGTGAGCGGCATCAATCTCTCCTATAGCAACTCGGGGGCGATCGGGAATGCGGACGCGGATATCCTGGTGTCGCTCAAGGAAGGGCATCGCCCTACCGAGGAGTACGTGCACGATCTGCGGCAGAAGCTGGTCGCGCAGTTTCCCGGGCATCAGCTTCGCGTTCCTCCCGGCCGACATCGTCAGCCAGATCCTGAACTTCGGCTTGCCGGCCCCGATCGACATCCAGATCGTCGGCCGGGACCTCGAAGGCAACCGGCGCCATGCGTTGAAGTTGATGGAGAGGCTCAACCGCGTCGACGGCCTGGTGGATCTGCGGATCCAGCAGCCGTTCGACCAGCCGAAGCTCCATATCAACGTCGATCGGACCAAGGCCCAGGATGCCGGTTTCTCGCTGCGCGACGTGGCGAGCAACCTGCTGATCTCGCTATCCGGCAGCTTCCAGACGTCGCCGAACTTCTGGCTCGACCCGACCAATCGGGTCGCGTACCAGATCGCGGTCCAGACGCCGCAGTACGAGATAGATTCCCTGGATGCGCTCGGGAACATTCCGGTCACGAACGCGGCCGGCGCGAAGCCCGAGATCCTGAGCACCATGGCGACGATCAACCGCGGCAGCGGGCAGGCCTTGCTTTCTCACTACAACGTCCAGCCGGTGATCGACATCTACGGGGGCGTGCAGCGGCGGGATCTGGGCGGCGTCGCGGATGAGGTCAGCCGGATTGTCGACGACAGCCGGAAGGAGCTGCCGCGCGGCTCGAGCATCGTGATACGCGGACAGGTGCAGACCATGGCCTCATCGTTCAGCGGGCTGCTGATCGGCCTGGTGTTTGCGATCGTGCTGGTCTATCTCCTGATGGTGGTGAATTTTCAGTCCTGGCTCGACCCGTTCATCATCATCACCGCGCTGCCGGGTGCGCTGGCCGGTATCGTGTGGATGCTGTTTCTGACCCACACCACGGTGAGCGTGCCCGCGTTGACCGGCGCGATCATGTGCATCGGTATCGCAACGGCCAACAGCATTCTGGTCGTGAGCTTCGCGCGTGACCAGGTGCGCTCAGGCCAGGACGCGTTCGCGGCCGCCCTGCAAGCCGGCGTGACACGCTTGCGCCCGGTGATGATGACTGCGCTGGCGATGGTGATCGGCATGGTGCCGATGGCGCTCGGGCTCGGCGAGGGTGGCGAGCAGAACGCGCCGCTCGGCCGCGCCGTCATCGGGGGTCTGCTGTTCGCCACGGTAGCGACGTTGTTCTTCGTACCCGACCGTGTTCGCCGTCATCCACAGCCGTCGTCTGCGCGACTCGACGGCATCTCAAGGTCCGGCACCGCTGCCGGGGCCGCCGCGCCTGGAGCACTGACATGGAATCGACCAAGCCCGTTGCCGGCTCCGACGAGGCCGCCGGCGGCCACGATGCAGTGCACAGGGGGCGCACGCCGGAACCGGTGCGCTTCCGCGCATCCTGGCGCCGCCGCGCAGTGGCGCTGGCGCTCGCGGGCCTGGTATTCGGCAGCATCTGGCTGTTGGAGGTCGTGCCACGCAAGCAGGCCCGCGCGAACCTCAGCAGGGAGACGATCGATCTCAGCGTGCCCGCCGTCTCGGTGTTGAACCCGAAAACGGGCGCACAGGCGCAGGAAATCGTGCTGCCCGGCAATCTGCAGGCCTTCAAGGACACGCCGATCTACGCGCGCACCAGCGGCTACCTCAAGCGCTGGTACACGGATATCGGAACACGCGTGAAGGCCGGTCAGCTGCTGGCGGAGATCGAGACGCCGGAGATCGACGACCAGCTCAAACAGGCGCGTGCGGACCGCGCGACAGCGGAGGCCAACTACGAGCTCTCAAAGGTCACGGCCACCCGCTGGCAGGAGCTGCTGAAAACCGATGCCGTCGCCAAACAGGCGACCGACCAGGCGGTAAGCGACTTCCACGCGCGCGACTCGATGCTGCAATCCGCGCGCTTCAACGAGGCCCGGCTGGAGAAGCTGGTGGCGTTCGAGAAGGTGTACGCACCGTTCGACGGTGTCATCACCGCTCGCAACACCGACGTCGGCGCGCTGATCAATGCAGGGAGCACCGGCGGAGCGGTCACCGAGCTCTTCCACATGGCCGATACGCAGCGGCTGCGCGTCTTCGTGTTCGTTCCGCAGGCCTATGCGCAGGAAGCTCAAGCCGGGCGTTCCGGCGGAGCTCACTCTCCCCGAGCGCCCGGGAAAGCGCTTCACGGGAGCGCTGGTGCGCTCGACGGAATCGATCGACCCGACGTCTCGCACGCTCCAGGTCGAGGTCGACGTGGACAACCCCACCGGGGAGCTGCTTCCGGGCGCCTATGCGCGAGTCCATCTGAGCTTCCGCGCCGCGCAGCCGACTTTGATCGTGCCCGGTCAACACGCTGCTGTTCCGTCCCGAGGGCGTCGAGGTAGCCGTGGTCGGACCGGACCAGCACATCAAGCTCGCCAAGGTCACCCTCGGGCGCGACTTCGGGACCGAGGTCGAGGTGGTCGCCGGCCTGGAAGCGACTCAGAGCATCGTGCTCAACCCGTCCGACTCGATCACCGACGGCCAGCTCGTGCGCGTCGTCAAGGACACGGCCGCGCAGGCCGCGAGATGACGTGCGGGCCTTCGCACGCACACCGCCCCGCATCCGACATGAAACGCTCATCGGAAGAACCGACAGTTCCACGCTCCACGGTGCGGCCGGCCAAGCACCTGCCTCTCGCGGTCCTCTGCCTGCTTTGCGCGTGCACGGTGGGCCCCAACTACGTCAAACCATCCGCCGTCGAGATGCCGGTCGCCTTCAAGGGCGCCGAGCTGTGGAAGCACGCCCAGCCGCAGGACGGAGTCATCCGTGACAAGTGGTGGGAGATCTTCCAGGATCCGGCGCTCGACGCCTTGGCGGAACGGATCGAGATCTCCAATCAGAGCCTGGCTGCCGCGGAAGCGCGGTTTCGCCAGGCGCGCGCGCTGGTGCAGGTTGCCAGGTCCGGTTATTTTCCGACCGTGAGCGCCGGAGCCTCGGCCTCGCGCTACCGAAACTCCCAGAACGTGCCCGCGAACACCCCGTCATTCGTGGGACCGAACAGCAATTTTGCTCTGGCCTTCGATGCCACCTGGGAGCCTGACATCTGGGGCCGCGTGCGGCGGCTGGTGGAATCCAGCAAGGCGGCGGCGCAGGCGAGCGCCGCGGATGTGGAGGCGGTCCGGCTGAGCATGCAAGCCGAGCTCGCGATGGACTATTTTCAGCTCCGCGGCGTCGATGCGGACCGCCAGCTGCTCGACGCGACCATCGTCGCGTATCAGAAGGCGCTCGACCTCACCCAAAGCTTGTACAAGGGCGGCGCCGCCTCTTATGCCGACGTGGCACAGGCCGAAGCGCAGCTCAAGTCCACGCAAGCCCAAGCCATCGACCTCGGCGTTCAGCGCGCCCAGCTGGAGAACGCCATCGCGGTCCTGGTCGGCAAGCCGGCGTCGACCTTCTCGATCCCGGTGGCGCCGCTCGCCGCGACGCCGCCGCCGGTTCCCGTGGGCGTGCCTTCGCATCTGCTCGAGCGCCGCCCGGACGTCGCGGGGGCGGAACGCCGGGTGGCGTCCGCGAACGCGCAGATCGGCGTCGCGATCGCCGCGTACTACCCGAACATCACACTGAGCGCGGTCGGGGGGTTGCAGGCCTCGAGTCCATCCACCTGGCTGGAGTGGCCGAGCCGTTTCTGGTCGCTCGGTCCTGCGGCGCTGACGCAAACGGTGCTTCGACGGCGGCCTGCGCAACGCCCAGACGGACCAGGCGCGCGCGGCCTACGACGAGACCGTCGCTTCCTATCGGCAGACGGTGCTGGCAAGCTTTCAGGACGTAGAAGACAACCTCGCGGCGCTCGGCATTCTGGAGCAGGAAGCCCACGTGCAGGACCAGGCCGTCACCGCCGCCCGGCGATCGGTTGCGTTGACCACGGACCAATACAAGGTCGGCATCGTCAGCTATCTGAACGTGGTGACCGCGCAGGCTTTCGCGCTCGCCGACGAGAGGACTGCAGTGAGCATCGCTTCACGCAGGATGACGGCCAGCGTGCTGCTGGTCAAGGCGGTGGGAGGCGGCTGGAGCGCATCGAGCCTGCCTTCGGATGCTGCCTTGTCAAGGCAAGACGGCCCTGCGAGGCGGACCGAATCGGCATCCACCGCAAGCGCCACGGCGAATGCTCAGCGTTGAAGGGCAGGCCCGAATGGGAGGGAATCTCAAACGCGCTCGCCTTCAGCGCGCGAGCTGAAAGCGCTCGAAGCGCTGCAGCGCCTCCTCGATTCGCCGCTTGCGCTCCCGTCGCGAGCTCCTGGTGAGCCAGGTCCATTGCTGCATCAGCAGTTTCCGGCGCTCGCGGTCGGTCTTGAGGTCGACGACCGCGACGATCTCGTCTCCCATCAGTACCGGCTGGGCGAAATAGCCAAACACGCGTCTGTCCTTTGGCGTGTACGCCTCGAACCGGTGTCGGTATCCGAAGAAGAACTCGAGCCGCTTGCGCTGAGCGATGAGCGGATCGAACGGAGACAGGATATGCACCAGTTCGTCGCTCGCGTCCAACTCGGCGCCGAGCGTGTCGGGCCTCAACCAGTGCTCCACCTTCCCGGCGCCCTCGATCTCGACAGGCGCCAGCTCCCCCGCGCGGATTCGCCCCTCGATCAATCGCCTCACACCCGGCTTGCGCGGGGCATCCATATGGCAGACCGAATCGAGGCTCACGACGCCCTGTGATCGCAGCGCGCGGTCGAGCATGTAGTTCAGGATCTCGGTTTCGGAGGCCGCCTTCGGCGCTCGCTCCCATCCGAAATGACGGCCCGCAAGCTCGTAGGTCTTGAGCATGCCTTCCCGCTCGCTGATGGTCACGGCACCGTTGAAGAACGCGAGCTGCAGCGCCCGTTTCGACGGCTTGCGGCTCGCCCAGGCGTGATCCTTCTCGACCAGCACATCATCGTCGATATCGCGAATCGTGATCGGGCCTTGGGTCTTGATGCGCGTCAGTACCTTGCGCAGATCGGCCTTCGTCACCCTGGCGAACCAGGTGCTTGGCTTCTGCGCGTTACGCTTCATCGCGCTGATGTAAAACCGCATGTCGCGGATCGGCACGTACGACAGCGCGTGCGTCCAGTATTCGAAGACGGTCTTGTCGACGGTCTGCGCCTGGTGCAAATGAGCGCGCTGGTACTCGGGGATGCGGGTGTACAGGATCTGGTGGTGACTGCGCTCGATCACGTGGATGGTGTCGATCTGCACGTAGCCCAGGTGCTCGATGGCGGCCGGCGTGGCGCCGGCGCCATTGCCGAATGGCGCGTGCTCATCGAGCCGCTGGGCGTGCAGCCAGATGCGCCTCGCGTGCGCTTTGGTGAGATGAACGGGATTGCGGGCAGTGCGCCCCATCGGCTCGATTCTACGGCATGCCGGAAGCAGCAGTCAGTGCAGTGCCCAATCAGCCGTCACAGTTGCTCGGTTGCGTTCGCGGCGATCGACCGGCTTCGCCAGGACGGATCGCCCAGCCTGACCACAATACTATTCCTTGACTCCTCAGGATAGGCGGCGGCCACAGCCTGCAAAATAGTATCAACCGCGGCCCGCTCGAGTATCAAATTCCCGTAACACGCCGCCTATCATTGGCCTCGCCGATGTGACCGCTGCGCCCGCCGCGCCGCACCGAGCAACTAAAACTATATCTACGAGGAGACCGCAGCATGAACCTGAGATCAGCGCTGGCGCTGGCATTCGGCCTCGCCGTTGCCGGTGTCTCGAATGCCGCTACCGAACTCGTCATCGCGACCGTCAACAACGGCCACATGATCGAGATGCAGAAGCTCACCAAGTTCTTCGAGCAGGCCAATCCCGACATCAAGGTCAAGTGGGTCACGCTGGAAGAAGGCGTGCTGCGCCAGCGCGTGACGACCGACATCGCCACCAAGGGCGGCCAGTTCGACATCATGACGATCGGCATGTACGAAACGCCGATCTGGGGCAAGAAGGGCTGGCTGCAGGAGCTCAAGCCCGATGCGGCCTACGACGTCGACGATCTGCTGCCCGCGATGCGCCAGGGCCTCTCGGTGGACGGCAAGCTGTATGCAGCGCCGTTCTACGGCGAGAGCTCGATGCTGATGTACCGCAAGGATCTCGCCGACAAGGCCGGCGTCAAGCTGCCCGAGCGGCCGACCTGGGAGCAGGTCCGCGATCTCGCCGCCAAGATCCACAATCCCTCGGCCGGCGTCTACGGCATCTGCCTGCGCGGCAAGCCCGGCTGGGGCGACAACATGGCGTTCCTGACCACGCTGGTCAACACCAACGGCGGGCAGTGGTTCGACATGAGCTGGAAGCCGCAGCTCGAAACCAAGCCGTGGAAGGACGCCATCAGCTTCTACGTGGATCTGCTCAACAAGTACGGCCCGCCGGGATCGTCGGCCAACAGCTTCAACGAAATCCTCGCCCTGTTCAACGAGGGCAAGTGCGGGATGTGGGTCGATGCCACCATCGCCGCTTCCTTCATCACCGATCCGAAGCAAAGCAAGGTTGCCGACAAGGTGGCATTCGCGCAGGCCCCCACCGCGGTTACGCCGAAGGGCGCCAACTGGCTGTGGGCGTGGGCGTTGGCAATCCCGGCCGGCTCGAAGCACCAGGAAGCCGCGCAGAAGTTCATCACCTGGGCCACCTCGAAGGACTACATCAAGCTGGTCGGCAAGGAAGCAGGCTGGGGCAGTGTGCCGACCGGCACGCGCAAGAGCACGTACGCGAACCAGGATTTCCTGAAGGCGGCCAAGTTCGCCGACGCCGAGAAGAAGGCGATCGACAGCGCCAATCCCAACGACAGCACGTTACCGAAGTCCCCGTACGTCGGCGTGCAGTTCGCCGCGATTCCCGAGTTCCAGGCGATCGGCATCGCGGTCGGGCAGCAGATGAGCGCGGCTCTGGCCGGCAAGACCCCCGTGGACCAGGCGCTGAAGACATCCCAGACCGCGGCGGACCGCGAGATGAGGAAGGCGGGGTACTACAAGTAGTCCAGCCGGTCCCTCTCACACCGAGCCCATTCGACGTTGCCCACGCCGAGCTCCGCCGCGCGAGCGGCGGAGTCGAGGCGGGCAGCCGACTCCCCTGGGAGCTGCTCATGTTCCGACTCCGCTCTGCCCTCATTGCCGACGGCGCTGCGAGCGCGGCAACGCCTCCCGTAGCCATGCCCGCGCGCCCGCGCGGTGAGGTGCCCCGCTTCCTTCCGCGGGCGCTGCTCGCGCCGTCGGTGATCACGCTGTTCCTGTGGATGATCGTCCCGCTGGTGATGACCATCTACTTCTCGCTCATCCGCTACAACCTCATGCAGCCGGACGAGACCGGCTTCATCGGCCTGGCCAACTTCGAGTACTTCGTCACCGACCCGTCGTTCTGGACGGCTATCGTCAACACGCTGCTCCTGCTCGGCAGCGTGATCGTCATTACCGTGGTCGGGGGTGTCGCGCTGGGGCTGCTGATCGACGAGCCTTTCCCGGGACGCGGCGTGGTGCGCGTGCTTCTCATCTCGCCGTTCTTCGTGATTCCCACGGTGAACGCGCTGCTGTGGAAGCACATGATGATGAACCCGATCTACGGCGTGCTGGCGCAGGTCTGGCACTTCTTCGGCGCGCAGCCGGTCGACTGGATGGCGGACTGGCCGCTTCTCTCGGTCATCATCATGGTGGCATGGCAGTGGCTGCCGTTCGCCACGCTCATCTTCGTTACCGCGCTGCAGTCGATGAACCGGGAGCAGCTCGAGGCCGCGCGGATGGATGGTGCGACCTATCTGCAGCAGCTGCGCTTTCTCTATGTTCCCCACCTCGGACGCTCGATCGCGGTGGTGATCATGATCGAGACGATCTTCCTGCTCAGCGTGTTCGCGGAGATATACACCACCACCGGCGGAGGGCCGGGGGATGCCAGCACCAATCTCGCGTTCCTCATCTTCAAGCAGGCGCTGCTCAACTTCGACGCCGGGGTGGCCTCGGCAGGGGCGCTGGTGGCAGTCGTGCTGGCGAACATCGTGGCGATATTCCTGATTCGGATGATCGGCAAGAACCTGGACTAGACTACACCTGGACGACAAATTATGGCGCCGAAACCCCCCATCACTGCTGCACTGGTCGGTCGCACCGTCGCCGCCTGGGTGGTGACGCTGCTGATCTTCTTTCCGCTGGGCTGGCTCGTGTTGACGGCTTTCAAGACCGAGATGCAGGCGATTGCGGTGCCGCCGCTGCTGTTCTTCACGCCCACCCTGGAAAACTTCATTGAGGTGCAGCGGCGCAGCGACTATCTGCTGTACGCGTCGAACTCGGTGATCACGAGCGTGGTCTCGACGCTGCTCGGCCTGGCCATCGCCTTCCCGGCCGCGTACTCGATGGCGTTCTTCCGCAGCAAATGGACGCGCGACGTCCAGATGTGGATGCTCTCCACGAAGATGATGCCGGCGGTGGGCGCGCTGGTGCCGATCTATGTGCTGGCGCAGACAGCGGGACTGTTGGACACACGCGTGGCCCTGATCATCGTGTTCATGCTGAGCAATCTGCCCATCATGGTTTGGATGCTGTACGCAAGCCTGCGAGACATCCCGCACGAGATCCTGGAAGCGGCCCGCATGGACGGCGCGACACTGTGGCAGGAGTTCCGGCGCGTGTTGCTGCCGCTCTCGATGGGCGGGCTGTTCTCGACCGGGCTGCTGTGTCTGGTGCTGGCGTGGAACGAGGCGTTCTGGTCTCTCAATCTCACCTCGGCCAAGGCGGGCACGCTGGCGACGATGATCGCCTCGTACTCGAGTCCCGGAGGGTTTGTTCTGGGCCAAGCTGTCGTGCGCCTCGTTCATGGCGATCGCGCCGATCGTCGTGTTCGGCTGGTTCAGTCAGCGGCAGCTGGTGCAGGGTTTGACTTTCGGCGCAGTCAAGTGAGCGAGGAGCAAGATCAGGAGGCATGGCCTTTCTCGAACTCAAGGGCGTAGAGAAATTCTTCGGCGAACACCGGGCGATCAAAGGCATCGACCTGACGATCGAGAAGGGGGAGTTCGTCGTCTTCGTGGGGCCTTCGGGGTGCGGCAAGTCGACGTTGCTGCGGCTGATTGCGGGGCTGGAGACGGTGGACGGCGGCACCGTCTGGCTGGACGGGCGCGACATCACCAAGCTTCCCTCGTCGAAGCGTGATCTGGCGATGGTGTTCCAGAGCTACGCGCTGTACCCGCACATGAGCGTCTACGACAACATGAGCTTCGCGCTCATGCTGGCCAAGACCGATCCGGCGGTGATCAAGGAGAAAGTCGAGCGTGCTGCCAGGATCCTCAACCTGACAAGCTATCTCCAACGCACGCCGAAGGAGCTGTCCGGCGGGCAGCGGCAACGGGTGGCGATCGGCCGGGCGATCGTGCGTTCGCCGAAGGTGTTCCTGTTCGACGAGCCGTTGTCGAATCTGGACGCCGCCCTGCGCGGCCAGACACGGGTCGAGATCGCGAAGCTGCACCGTGAGCTCGGCGCAACCACGATCTACGTCACCCATGATCAAGTCGAGGCGATGACGCTTGCGCACCGCGTCGTGGTCCTGCGCGACGGCCAGATCGAGCAGGTGGGCACACCGCTCGAACTGTATTACCGGCCGAATAACCAGTTCGTCGCCCAGTTCATCGGCACGCCGCAGATGAACATGGTGTCCGGTCCGGAAGTGGGTCAGTTCCAGAGCGCGCTGAGCGTTCCGGTTCCTGCCGGGGGTTACCTGGGGCTGCGTCCCGAGAGCTTGACCTTGACCGCCTCCGGCGGCGGACAGCTGGAAGCCCGCGTCGAGCTGGTGGAAGCGCTCGGCGCCGAGACGCTGATCTACGTCAGCACGCCAGGCGGCACTCAGCTGGTAGCGCGACAGAGCAACACCCGCACGCTGCCGAGAGTGGGGGACGCGGTCGGGGTCCGGGTGGACGGCGCGTCGGCTCACCTGTTCGATTCGCAGGGCCGCGTCGTCGCCGAGCCCCCGCGCTGAGTTTTGTCGCTCGAAGGAATGTCCATGTCGGCCCCGTACGTCATGCTGCATCTGGGCCTCGGCTTCTTCCATCGTGCCCACCAGGCTTTGTATATTCACCGGCTGATCGAGGCGGGGGACACGAGCTGGGTGCTCGCGGGCGGCAACACACGGCCGGACGCGCCGGAGCTGATCGCGAGCCTCGTGGCCCAGCGGGGCGCCTATACGCTCGAGACGGTTACACCGGGAGGCGAGCGCAGCTACGTCAAGATCACTTCCATCAAGACGGTGGTGCCGTATGAGCCAAGCCTGGCGGGGTTGATCGCAATCGGCGCAGACCCTGCGACGCGCATCATCTCGTTCACCGTGACGGAAGCCGGCTACTACCTCGATGCCAAGGACCGTCTCGACTTGAGCTTCGCGGATCTGGCGGCGGATGTTGCCGCTGCGCGGGAGGGTAAACCCGGCGGAACGATCTACGCCGCTCTGGCGGCGATTCTGCGCAACCGCATGCGCGCCGGTGGCGGCAAGGTCACGCTGCTCAACTGCGACAACCTGCGCCACAACGGAGACCGCTTCCGCAGCGGTCTGCTGCAATTCCTCGGGCTGTTGAACGATTCCGCGCTGTATGACTGGGTGACAGCCCATACCAGCAGCCCCAACGCCATGGTCGACCGCATCACGCCGCGGCCCACGCCTGATGTCGCGCAGCGCGTCAAGGCGGCCACCGACTGGGACGACGCTGCGCCGGTGATGAGCGAGAGCTTCATCCAGTGGGTGATCGAGGACGATTTCTGCAACGGCCGGCCTGACTGGGAGCAGGTGGGCGTGCAGATGGTGGAATCCGTCAATCCGTACGAGGAAGCCAAGATCCGCATCCTGAATGCCAGCCACAGCGCGATCGCCTGGGCGGGGACCTTGGTTGGCTACCAGTACATTCACGAAGGCACGCGCGATCCCGCCGTGCGGCAGATCGCGCACGACTACGTCACCAACGACGTCATCCCCTGCCTGTCGTCGCCGCAGCATCCTGGACCGATCGATCTGCCTGCGTATCGCGATGTCGTGCTGGACCGCTTCGGCAACCCCGCCATCCGCGACTCCAATCAGCGTGTGGCGATGGACGGCTACTCGAAGATTCCCGGGTTCATCGCCCCGACCGTGCGCGAGCGTCTCGCGCAGAATGCGGCGATACCCAGCGTCGCCATGCTTCCCGCGCTGTTCCTCGCTTTCCTGCAGCGCTGGCACCGTGGAGAGATTCCCTACACCTACCACGACCAGGCGATGGATCCCGCCGCCGCCCACGCCGTCTGCGAGGCGAGCGACCCGGTCGACGCGTTCTGTCGTGATTCCATCTTGTGGGGGCCGCTCGCGGGCGATCCACGTCTGGTGCGAGAGGTTCGGGCGGCGGGCGAGCGCGTCGCCACCTTCGTGCGACAGCACCGGCCATGAAGCGCCGGCTCGAAGGCCGCCACGCGGTGCTGACCGGTGCCGCGGGCGGTATCGGCTTGGCGGTGACCGCAGCCTTCCTGTCGCATGGCGCACGCTGCACTGCGGTAGACCGAGCTCCCGCGCCCTCGCCCGAGCTCGTCGCGCTTGCGGCGCAGCATGACCAGCAGCTCCACTATGTCTGCTGCGATGTGTCAAAGACGGCGCGGATCGATGCGCTCGTTGCCTCGGCGCAGGGGCGCTTCGGACCGATCGACATCCTGTTCAACAACGCGGCCATTTTCGACTTGGCGCCTCTGCTGGAGAGCGATGAAGCGATGTACGACCGCCTGTTCGCGGTGAACGTGCGCGGCATGTTCTTCGTGATGCAGAAGGTGCTCGCACAGATGATTGCGCAGCGCAACGATTCCGCCGCGCCGGGGGTTGTGATCAATCTCGCTTCCCAGGCGGGCCGACGCGGCGAAGCATTGGTCGCGCACTATTGCGCCACCAAAGCGGCGGTCGTAAGCTACACGCAGTCGGCTGCACTGGCGATGGCGCCCTACGGAATTCGCGTGAACGCGATCGCGCCGGGCGTGATCGATACTCCGATGTGGCAGCAGGTCGACGCGCTGTTCGCCCGCTACGAGGGCTTGCAGCCCGGCGAGAAGAAGGCAGCGGTGGGCAGGGCCGTGCCGCTCGGCTACATGGGTCGTCCCGAGCAGGTCGCAGGCGCGGCGGTGTTTCTGGCGAGTGATGAAGCCTCCTACATCACCGCGCAGACCTTGAACGTAGACGGTGGGAATGTGATGAGCTGAGCCCTCGCACCAGGTTCGAACCATGCCCGCCCAGCAACGTCTCCTGCCAAGACGTCGACAGCCCGAGTTAGAGCTGGAAGCCTCGCGCGTGCCGTCGCTTGGCTACGAAGCGGCCGAGGACGTGGGCTTCATCCGCTGCCTGGACCACGGCTTCCCCACGCCGCTCGCACGCTGGCACTACCACGACGAGTACGAGCTGCATCTCATCGTCGCGACCTCCGGCAAGGCCTTCGTTGGTGACTGGATCGGGCAGTTCCAGCCCGGGCACCTGGTCCTCACCGGTCCGCGCCTGCCGCACAACTGGATCTCGCTCGACGTGCCGGAAGGCGGCGTGCGGTTGCGCGACCGAGTGATCCAGTTCCATCACCAGCCGATCGCGAAGGCCTGCACCAGTGTGCCGGAGCTGTCCGAGGTGCTACCCCTGCTCGAGCGTGCCCGCAACGGCATCGAGTTCTTTGGCCTGTCGGACCGAGCGCGTTCCTATTTCGAGCGGATCAAGAACAGCCGCGGCCTCGAGCGCTTCGCGGTGTTCTGCCAGTTCATGGCGGACCTGTCGCGCTGCACCGAGTACCAGCTGCTGTCGAGCGCGCGCTTGCAGAGCTGCGACGACGATCTGTCTCTGGAGCGGATCAACAGCATCGTGAACCAGCTCACCGAGAACGTCGCGCAGGCGCCGTCGATGAGCGAGCTTGCCGCCCAGCTCGGCATGACCGAGAGCCGCTTCTCGCGCTTCTTCCGGCGCGCGACCGGAAACAACTTCATCGACTTCGTCAATCGCGTCCGCATCAGCCGCGCCTGCCTGCTGCTGATGGAATCGAACCGCTACATCACGCACATCTGCTACGACGTCGGCTTCAACAACGTCGCCAACTTCAACCGCCGGTTCCTCGAGATCAAGGGCATGACGCCCAGCGAGTTCCGGCGGCACGCCAGTCGCCGCTTCGGGACCCGGGTCGGGTAGCCCCCGAACCCGGCCCGATTGCAGGCATCGGTGTTTCTGCTGTCCAACCGCTCGGAGGAGAAAATGGCAAGCGCAGCTCCAGACTTTGACGCTGTCGTGATCGGTGCGGGTTTTTCCGGGATGTACATGCTGAAATCGTTGCGCGACAGACTGGGCTTGAAGGTGAAGGTATACGAGGCCGGCGACACCGTCGGGGGCACCTGGTACTGGAACCGCTACCCGGGCGCGCGCTGCGACTCGGATTCCTATATCTATTGCTTTACCTTCGACAAGCAGCTCCTGCAGGAGTGGGAGTGGAGCGAGCGCTATCCCGAGCAGGACGAGATCCTGCGCTACCTGGAGCACGTGTCCAAGCGCCACGACCTCAAGCGCGACATCCAGTTCGCCACCCGCGTGACCGGTGCGGAGTACGACGAGGAGAACAACTTCTGGCGGGTGCACAACGACAAGGGCGAGACGGTCACAGCCCGCTTCCTGATCCCCGCGGTCGGCACGCTGTCGTACGCGAACATCCCGCCGTTCAAGGGACTGGAGAAGTTCAAGGGTAAGTGGTACCACACCAGCAACTTCCCCAAGGAAGGTGTGGACTTCACCGGCAAGCGCGTCGGCGTGGTGGGTACGGGTGCGACTGCGGTGCAGGCCATTCCCGAGATCGCGCAACAGGAGGTGGTCAAGGCACGCAAGGCCGACTACGACAACATCGTCAGGCGCACCCGCGAGTCGTTCTTCGGCCAGGAGCACTACTTCATTCCGAAGTCGACGCTGAAAGTCTCGAACGAGGAGCGTGAACGCGAGCTCGACAAGCGCTGGGACGCGGGCGGTTTCGCATTCCGGCTGGCCAACTAGCAGGACATGTTCTTCAGCAAGGAGGCCAACGAGGTGATCGCGGACTACCTCAAGCGCAAGATCCGCTCGACGGTGAAGGATCCGAAGGTGGCCGACAAGCTGATCCCCAAGGGCCACTACTACGGGACTAAGCGGCAGCCGCTCGACACCAACTACTTCGAGACCTTCAACAGGGACAACGTGCTGCTGGTGGATGCGAAGACCGACGGTCCGATCGAGGAGTAGGCGGCTCCATGGGCGCGCAGCAGACCTACGAATGGGCCGTGCGCTACCCCGACATGGTGAAGCGCGCCGCACCCATCGCCGGCACCGCGAAGAATACCGTGCACGATTTCCTCTTCACCGAGACGCTGGTCGACGCGATCACCTCCGATCCCGGTTTCAACAAAGGTTTCTACACCTCGTCGGCGGACGTGCGGGAAGGTCTGCTGCGCCACGCCAAGATGTGGGCCGTCATGGGCTGGAGCACCGAGTTCTTCCAGCAGAACCGTCACAAGGCGCTGGGCTTTTCGTCGTTGGACGATTTCATCATCAACTTCATGAACGGCTACTTCAGCGTGATGGATCCCAACGACCTGCTGTGCATGGCGTGGAAATGGCAGCGAGGCGACGTCAGCCGGCATACGGGTGGCGATTTACGGGAGGCATTGAGCCGCATCAAAGCCAAGACCTTCGTCATGCCCATGTCGTCGGACATGTTCTTCCCTCCTGCGGACTGCCAGGCGGAGTGGAGGCTCATTCGCGACGCCGAATTCCGGCCGATCCAGACCATCGACGGGCATCTCGCGCTGTTCGGCGCCGATCCCGGCGCGCTGGCTCAGCTCGATCGGAATCTGAACGAGCTGCTCGCAATGAAGGTGTAACGGCCGCCTGTCTCTCCAGAGTGAAACCGCGCAGGCGGGGTCCAGCAGCAATCGCGCAAGCTGGACCTCGCCGCAGCGGTCAGCGCCTGATTTCCCGTCGTCTCGTGTGCGCCGCATCGGCGCTCGAACGCGGGCATACTGCGCGCCATGTTCTACCTCAAGAAGCTCCTCTCCGCGCTCGTATTGCCGCCGCTCGGGCCGATCCTGCTGGCCCTTTTCGGCCTTTGGTTAGCCCGCTGGCATCCGCGCGCCGGCCGTAGCCTCTGCGTTCTCGCACTCCTGGGACTGGTGGCGCTTTCTCTCCCGCCGGTTGCCGACGCGTTGATCCACAGCCTCGAACGGGAACGGCCCATTTCGGCACAGATGCTTGCGCGCGCTCAGGCGATCGTCATCCTCAGCGGAGACAGCTATTCGGCCGCTCCCGAATACGGTGGCGACACGGTGGGTCGGTTTACCCTCGAGCGAATTCGCTATGGCGTGCTTCTGCAGAGACGCTCGGGGCTGCCGATCCTCGTCACCGGCGGCTCCCCCTTCGGCGGGCGCCCGGTGGCCGAGTCCATGAAAGAGGTCATCGAACGCGATCTTCACGGCCATGTCACCTGGGTGGAAGGCGCCTCTCGAGATACGGCGGAAAACGCTGCCTACTCGGCGTCTCTACTGAAGGCAGCCGGGATCTCGCGCATCGCGCTGGTCAGCCACGCCTGGCACCTGCCGCGTGCCATCGAGCTTTTCGAGGGTCAGGGATTGGATGTGCTGGCGGCCCCGACCGGTTTCACGACTGCGTCACCGTCGTGGTTCGCACGGGTGCTCCCATCGGTGGGGTCGCTCGCCGCGAGCAGCGACGCCTTGCACGAATGGCTGGGCATCCTGGTGCAGAGGCTGGTGAAATGGCGCTCGGCGTCCGCCTACTTTTCCCCGCCTCGATCCCGAAACGCTTCGACCAGCGCGCTGCGCAGCCAGCGATTCGCGGGGTCGGCGTCGGCGTTCGCATGCCAGTACAGGTATGCGTCGTAGTTCGGAACGTCGAGAGGGAAGGGCAGCAGCGCGTTGCGGAACAGTCGATTGACGATGCGCGCATAGCGTTCTGCCATCGTCAGGATCAGATCCGTCTCGCTCACCACCCGGCATGCCGCGAAGTAGTGCTGGCAGCGCAGCCGGATGCGGCGCTTGAGCCCCTGCCGGCTCAGCTCGTAGTCTTCCACACCGAGGCCGCGGCGCCGGGAGCTCACCAGGATGTGCTCCTGCGACAAGTAGGTGTCCAGATCGAGGCTGCGCTTCACCGTCGGGTGGCGCGGCCGGGCCACCACGATCAGCCGCTCCGTGTTGAGGCGCTGGCGCTGGACCTGGTCGGACAGCGCCAGGTGAATATCGACCGCAGCGTCGAGCGTACCCGCCGCCAGCTCCGCTTCGAGCTGCCTGCGTTCCACTCGCGCGGTCGTGATATCGATGAACGGCGCGGCGCGGGTGATCGTGCGCAACAGATCAGGCAGCGCCGTCAGCTCACGCACGTCGCGCATTCCTATCGTGAAGCGTTTGCGCGCGGTGGCGGGGTCGAAGCGGTCGGCACGCCGCAAAGTGGTTTCGAAGCCGTGCAGCGCGTGCCGCACCGGATCGATCGTCACGCGCGCCAGCGGCGTTGGAATCATCGCCTGGCCCTGCCGCACGAACAGCGGATCGTCGAACAGTTCACGCAGCCGCGCCAGCGCATGGCTGATGGCGGGCTGCGTCAGGTTCAGGCGCTTGGCTGCGCGCGTGATGCCGCCCTCGGTGTAGATGGCATCGAAGACCACGAACAGGTTCAGGTCGATCCTGGATAGATGCACGGTTTTCATGGGGGCGCATTCGATCAATTCATTTCCGGCCGCACGGCACGCCGTGCTACTTTGCCTCAAATCGACCTCACGAACCGGACGGGACCATGGATCTGGACTATTCGAGCCGAACCAAGCAGCTCATGGAGCGCCTGTCGGCCTTCATGCACGAGCACATCTATCCGAACGAGGCCAGGTTCGACGAGGAAGTGGCGCGAGGCGACCGCTGGGAGCCGATCGCGTTGATGGAAGAACTCAAGCGCAAAGCGCTGGCACAGGGGCTGTGGAATCTGTTCCTGCCGCCCGGCGAGCCGGGCCCGGGCTTGAGCAACTACGAGTACGCGCCGCTCGCCGAGATCATGGGACACGTCGAATGGGCGTCGGAGGCGTTCAACTGCTCTGCTCCCGATACCGGCAACATGGAAGTGCTGGTGCGCTATGGAACCGAAGAGCAGAAGCGGATGTGGCTGGAGCCGCTGCTGGCGGGAAAGATCCGCTCCGCGTTCGCGATGACCGAGCCGGAGGTCGCCTCGTCGGATGCGACCAACATCGCCGCCTCGATCCGGCGTGACGGCAGCGACTACGTTCTCAACGGCCACAAGTGGTGGGCGACCGGCGCCATCGATCGGCGCTGCAAGCTGCTCATCTTCATGGGCAAGACCGATCCGCAGGCGCCCCGCCACACGCAGCAGTCCATGATCCTGGTGCCCGCCGATGCGCCGGGAGTCAAGGTCGTGCGGTACCTGCCGGTGTTCGGATTCGATCATGCACCGCATGGCCACGCCGAGGTGATCTTCGAGCAGGTGCGCGTGCCGGCCACCAACCTGCTGCTCGGCGAAGGACGCGGGTTCGAGATTGCGCAAGGGCGGCTCGGACCCGGCCGGGTGCATCACTGCATGCGCTTGATCGGCCTCGCTGAGCGCGCGCTCGAGATGATGTGCCGGCGCACTCGCTCGCGCGTGACCTTCGGCAAGCCGATCGCCGAACAGACGGTCACGCTGGAGCGCATCGCCGAAGCGCGCATTCTGATCGATCAGGCACGCCTGCTGGTGTTGCACACCGCGCGCGTCATGGACAGCGCCGGAAACAAGGTCGCTGCCAAGCAGATCGCCATGATCAAGGTCGCGGTGCCGAACATGGCAACTCGAGTCGTCGACTGGGCGATCCAGGCGTACGGAGGCGGCGGGGTCGCGGACCCGTTTCTCGCCGGCGCCTACGCGTGGGCGCGCGCGCTGCGCCTTGCGGACGGGCCCGACGAGGTGCATCGCAACCAGATCGGCAAGATGGAGCTGGCGTCCCATCCCGCCGCCGGCTAGCGAGCATGCCGTCGTAGGTTGAGCGCAAGGACCCGATGCTCGTGCGCCGGCTCGTTCAACGCCACTGCCCTTGGGAGAAGCGCCGGCGCGCGCAGGCACGAGCGCCGGCGCCTGCCGTCAACGCTTCTTCACGCCGATCGAATACTTGCCGGTGCCCGAGCTGCGGTCGTAGTGACGCACCTGGACGTAGTAGTCTCCAGCCAGCAGCGATGCGGAGATGCGCGGGTTGAGTCCGAGTCCGCTGTCGTCGTCCTCGTCGAGCAACGCGGTCGGGCTGTTCGGTCCGAACAGTTTCATGTACACATCGGTCTGGCCGGTGGTGTCGATCACGTACGTGCCGTTCTTGTCGGCGGTGAACTTGTAGAGATCCTCCTCGCCGGGCTTGCCGATCGAGGCCTCGAGGCGCGCGGCGCCCACCGACAACTGCGTCGGCGCGCTCAGCCCGGGCTGGCTCTTCGGATACATCTTGGCACCGGCGATGAATTCCTTGTCCAGCTTCGACAGCACGTCGTTGGCGTGCGTGGCCACGCCGTTGAGCGTCCATTGCGCCGGGAAGGCATACAGCATGATGGAGTCGGGGTCGAATTCGGTCCCGTTGATCTGGTCCATCGAGTACTTGAAGAACACGTTGTGCCGTGTCGTCGCAGCGTCCCAGAAGTTGGGCGGACCGGCCAGGGCCTTGAGCACGACCGGCTCGTTCCATTGAATGCCGCCGGCCGGGCTGGAGTGCTCGTGCGCCAGGCCGATGGCGTGCCCGAACTCGTGCGCTGCGGTCCCGCCGTCGAGAAAGCCCAGGTTCATGGTAGCCTGGTTGAACGGCACGCTGCGCGCGTCGGTGCCGACGGTGGACCAGGCGCCGTCGTTTTCGTCGAAGGTGATGCGAATCTCGGCGTCGGGCGCGGTGCCGAAATCGAACTTGATGTTGGCCACTGCCGACCACCACGCCGCCTGGGTACGGGCGGTGGCCTGCTCGGCCGCCGAGCCTCCCATGAAGCGCACGCGCAAGGTCGAGCCGTTGATCCAGCTCTTGCCCTTGGGCGCTATGGCACGCACGCGGCCGCCGGGGCCCCGGGTCGTTTCGCGTGGTCGCAGCAGATCGCGCGGGAGAATGCGGTCGAAACAAACTTTCGGTGCAGGCATGACGGGCTCCTCTATTCAGGGACCGGATCGCAGGACACCGACCCGCGGAAGCGCGAGGTGACGAGCGCCGGTCATCGACGTGAGCAGGTTAACCACCCGGACCTTACAGATTGCTTACAGATGGGGCCGGTTCGGATCCAGTCCGCGGAGGCTGGCCTCGGAGTAGTTATTCGCGACTGAGCTTTGCAGGCCGACACCGATCCGGTCACGGCAGGACTGGCGCAGTCGGAAGGTCACTGTATCGTCAAGACACGCACCCCGCAAGCGGTGGGGGTGTCTGTCGATGGATACTGGACCTTGGTCCCATTGACAGATGCGCCTTCTTGCCCCAGCCTCGCGCGACGCTGATTGCTGCGTTCGGCGCGACAGTCTGCGGTTCCCAACCACCAACGAGGTCCTTGCATGAATGTAATGAAAAGTCTGCGGATGTTGTGCATACCGCTCGTCGCGCTGTTCGCGGTGGCATGCCCGGCACTCGCGCAGGCGCAGAACGCGAAGCAACCCAACATCATCATGATCATGGGCGACGACATTGGCTGGGCCAACATCGGAGCCTACAACCAGGGGATCATGGCGATGAGGACGCCGAACCTGGATCGACTGGCCTCCGAGGGCATGCGCTTCACCGACTACTACGCTGAGGCCAGCTGCACTGCCGGCCGCGCCAACTTCATCACCGGCGAGATCCCGCTGCGCACCGGCCTGACGACAGTCGGGCAGGCCGGGTCGCCGATCGGGATGCCGGCGCAGGCGCCGACCATCGCCACCGCACTGAAAGCCATGGGCTACGCCACCGGCCAGTTCGGCAAGAACCACCTGGGCGATCTTGAACAAGTTCCTGCCTACCGTGCATGGCTTCGACGAGTTCTTCGGCTACCTCTATCACCTGGACGCGATGGAGGACCACTGCCATCCCACGTACCCGCAAGCGCTGCAAGCCACGGTGGGCGCGCGCAACATGGTGCATTCGTGGGCGACCGACGTCGACGACCCGACCGTGCAACCGCGCTGGGGCAAGATCGGCAAGCAGAAAATCGAAGACGCGGGCGAGCTGTGTCCCAAGCGCATGGAGACCGTGGACGACGAGATCCTCGACAAAGCGCTCAAGTTCGTCGACAAGGCGCGCAAGGACGGCAAGCCGTTCTTCCTCTGGCTCAACCCTACGCGTATGCACGTCGTCACGCACCTGTCGCCGAAGTACGAAGCGATGCGCAACTCGGACAACAACTGGACCATCCAGGAAGCCGGGATGGCGCAGATCGACGACATCGTCGGCTCGGTGATGAAGTACGTGAAGGACAACGGTCTCGACGGCGACACCATCATCGGCTTCACGACCGACAACGGCGCCGAGAACTTCACCTGGCCCGACGGTGGCCAGACGCCGTTCGCTGGCGGCAAGGGCACGGCGCTCGAGGGCGGCTTCCGGGTGCCGATGATCCTGCGCTGGCCGGGCAAGGTGCCGGCAGGCAAGGTCGAGAACAGCATCGTGTCCGGTCTGGACTGGTTCCCGACGTTCGTCGCAGCAGCCGGCAACCCCAACATCACTGACGAGCTGCTGAAGGGCAAGCAACTGGGCGACCGCACGTTCAAGGTGCATCTGGACGGTTACAACCAGATGGACCTGATCACCGGCAAGGGCCCCTCGGCGCGGCACGAGATCTTCTACTTTACCGAGGGCACGCTCTCCGCCGTGCGGATCAACGACTTCAAGTATCGGTTCACCGATCAGCCACAAGGCTGGCTGGGCGGAACCGTCAAGGTCGATTGGCCGATCCTGACCAACCTCCGCCTCGACCCGTACGAGCGTACTGGTCTACCGAACGGCGCGAACGGTTCGCTGGCGTTCTACAACTGGTTCGTGTTCGAGTTCTGGCGCTTCCAGTTCGTGCAGCAGGAGGTGGCCAAGATCGCGCAAACCGCAATCGAGTTCCCGCCGATGCAACCCGGGGCGAGCTTCAACCTGGAGGCGGTCAAGGCACAGATCGAGAAGGCCCGCGCCGCGCACGGGCAGTAGGATTCAGCTCACGCGGCCTGTCTCCCAATCGCGACAGCGCGGGGCACTCACACCCTGGCGGACCGTAGCAGTCAGTGCGCATGGGGGCGCATCTCTCACCTGTGGGTGAGACCCCATGATGCGGGTGGGCGACGAATCGAGCCCATAAACCAATTCCCTCTCCCCTCGTGGGAGAGGGCTAGGGTGAGGGGGACGTTGGCGACTGCTCCCTCTCCCGCCCTCTCCCATCAAGGGAAGGGAGTCTTTCGGCAGGTTCATGGGAGGGGATGAGAGGTACTAGAACGGCTCCTTGAACGGGCGCAGGTCGATTTCCTGCGCCCATGCCGATTTCGGCTGGCGGTGGATGTGCCAGAACGTGTCGGCGATCGCCTCGATGCCGAGCAGTCCGTCCTCGCCGCGTTCGCTCGGTAATTTGAGGACGCGCGCGGCGCAGGCGCTCGCCGTCGATGCCGCCGTCGATGACTACGTGCGCGACGTGAATGCCCAGCGGGCCGAACTCGCGAGCCATGCTTTGAGCGATCATCCGCAGGCCGGCTTTGGCGGCGGCGAAATGCGCAAAGCCCGGCTTGCCGCGCATGCTCCCCGAAGCGCCGGTGAACAGCACGGTGCCGCGCCCCAGCGGGACGAGCCGGCGGGCCGCTTCGCGTCCGACCAGGAAGCCGCCGAAGCAGCCGATGCGCCAGAAATCCTCGAACGTCTCGGCGGACATTTCGCGGAAATCCAGCTTGCGGTTGTTGCCCGCGTTGTAGACCACGAGGTCGACGGGCGCCAATCCGGCGCCAGGGCTCATCGCGCGGTCGAACAGCCTGACGACATCCTGCTCGCGTGTCGTGTCCGTCACCACGGGCTCGGCGCTGCCGCCCTTGCTGCGGATCGTGTCCACGACGCGCTCGATCTTTTCCGCGCGTACGTCCGGCGACGAACACGTGATGTCCCTCGGCGGCGAACCGGCGGCACAGTGCCGCCCCGAGGCCCAGCTCGGCGCCGACGCCGACGACGATTGCGATTGGTTTACTCATTTCAGATGTCCTTTGGCGCAGAACGAAGCGATGCAAAGCGACGATCGGAGCCGGGCCGTCGCGAGTCATCGCGGCCGCCGGCGCGCAGCGCACGCCGTATCTCCGCCCGCTGATCCGGTGCGAACCAGACACCTGCTCCGATCGCCGTGACCAGCGTGAGCCCGTAAGCGACCAGGCCCGCTGCCAGTGCGGCGAAGAGCCAGGTCAGCGAGCCGGTGACGCGCAGCGCGAGCCATCCCCCGCCGATCGCGATCACCAGGCGCAGAAACTCCGCTCAGGAGCGGCCAGAGCAAGCGTCCCGCCCCCTGCGACGCGAAGTACAGCGCCAAACCCAGACCGAAGAATCCGTAGGTCGGCCCGACGATGCGCAGATAGGCGCTTCCCGGTGTCGATCATGTGTGGATCGTTGCCGAACAGACCCAGCCACGCGTGCGGCCAGAGCGCTGCAGCGAGGCCGATTGCTTCGGTCAAGGCAAAGGCGATCGCGCCGCCGGTCAGCGCGATGCGCAGCGCGCGCGCACGCTGGCCCGCACCGATGTTGGTGCCCACCAGCGCGACGAGCGGGGCGCCCAGACCGAACACCAATGGGATCAGCAGATACTCGAGGCGCGCGCCCGTGCCGTATCCCGCGACTGCGTCCGGTCCGCCCGCCGCGCCGACCAACGCAGTGGTGAGCGCGAACACCAGCGTGGTCAGCAGGGTATTGACCGACCCGACTGCACCCACCCGCAGGATGTCGACGAACAACGCCCAGCGCAGGCGGGGCAACATGGGGCGCACCACGCTGCGCCCGGACCAGATGTACCAGGCCAGCGCGGCCGCAGTCAGTGGCCGTGGTGAGCAACGACCGCGATTCCACCTCCGGCGATGCCGAGCGCCGGAATCGGACCGAAACCGAAGATCAGGCACGGCGACAGCGGCACCAGCAGCACGACGCCGGCGCAGATCGCGACCGACGGCACCAGCATGTTGCCGGTGCCGCGCAGCACGCTGGCCAGCGCATTCAGCAGCCAGACCAGCACGACGCCGGCGAACACCACGTTGGAGTAGGCAAGCGCAGCGTCGAGCGACGCGCCCTCGCCGCCCAGCGCGCGATACAGCGATGGCCCGAAGACGAGCACGGGCACGGAGCAGAGGATGCCGAGCGCCAGGTTGACGATGATCGCATGCCAGACGAGCGCATCTGCGTCGCTGCGCCGGCCGGCACCCGAGCGCGCGGGCGATGGCCGACGAGATGCCGCCGCCGACCGCGCCCGCCGACAGCATCTGCATCATCATGAAGCCGGGGAACACCAGCGCCATGCCGGCCAGCGCATCGGTGCCGAGTCGCGATACGAACCAGGTCTCGATCAACCCGGTCGAGGCCTGCACCAGCATCACGAGGATGTTCGGCCAGGCGAGACGCAGCAGCGTCGCGGTGATGCGCGCCTTCCAGCAGCAACGCGGGTGCGTGGGTTGATCACGGCAGCTGCTGCGGCAGGGCTGGTTCCCGTCGATGTACCGTGGCCGACCGCGGCCGGCCCGCCATGCTTGTGCCTGCCAAAGCAACGCCGCCGCTCGGCTTGGACGCGGCCGCCGTCATGCGCGTGACTTGGGTCGAGACGGGCGCCGCTGGGCAGCAGTGCGCGCTGCCGGGTGATCAGCCGCGAGGCCCCAGGGGCTGGCCGCGAGCTTGCGCTTGACCTTCTCGCCCGCGGCTGGACCCGGCGCAAACCGGAACGCCGGATCGATGACGGAGCGGCCGCTCTTGCGGTCGACCAGCACCGGATCGGCCGGCTTGCCGGTCGCGCTGTCGACCAGCACCACGCTCGCCCCCTCGGGGGCGAAGTGCTTGTTACCCCAGGCGTACATCGCCACGATGACCGACCGGAAGTCGCGCCCCAGCTCGGTCAGGACATACTCGTGGCGCGGCGGCCGCTCGCTGTAGAGGCGGCGCTCCAGCAGGCCGGCCTCCACGAGCGCATTCAGGCGCCGCGTCAGCATGTTGGGCGCAATGCCCAGGCTGTCCTGAAACTGGTCGAAGCGCGTCAGCCCGTGCAGGGCATCGCGCAGGATCAGGATGCTCCACCACTCGCCCACCCGCTCGAGCGTGCGCGCAATCGGGCACGGCATGCCAGCCAAAGCTTTTGCGTTCCATGCATGCCATCCTACCTTAGTAGATAGCATCATGCAAGTTAGTAGCTATTAACATGCAAGCAACACCGGATAGGCGCGACTTTGCCAGGCCGATGGCCCACGTCTCTGCGTCAGAGTGTCGAAGCCGATTTCACGTCCTACGCCGGCGGAATGCTCGTCGATGCGATAGGCTAGGACTCGCCATGACTTGGTTGCAGGCGATGTTCCGCAAGCAGCTCGGACTGCCGCCGTGAAGGCTAGCGTGACAATCGACGTCGTCCCGACGGCCGCGATCGCGACGTCCACTTGGGATGAGATCTGGCGGCTGACGGAAGCGTTCTACGATACCGACCGCGCCTTTGCAGAGGAGAAGCTGAAGGAACACCAGCGCATCGTCCTGTTTCGATCCCGCGCCGAGCGCGCGCTCATCGGCATGGCGTCGGTCGACGTCTACCCGGTCTTCTTTCGGGGCCGCCGGCTGGTCGTGATCTACACCTCGCACGTGCTGCTCCGCGAGCAGTACCGCGGCCACAATCTCATCCAGAGAGTCGGCTTGCGCACCTTTCTCGAAGCTCGCGTGCGCTTCCCGCTGCGTCCGATCTACTGGTTCTTCGACACCTTCAGCTACAAGAGCTACCTGCTCCTGCCGCGCAATTTCCGCGAGTACTGGCCGCGCTTCGACCGGCCAGACGCCGGAGTGGGAGGGCGGTCTGATGGACCAGCTGGCTGCCCAGGCCTACGGGTCTGCGTGGCGGCCCGCGCAAGGCATCGTTGTGCGCTCGGGCCGCAAGCGGCTGCGGCCGGAAACCGCGCCGCTGGAGGAGAAGCTGGCCCGGACCGCGGAGCTCGAGTTCTTCGCTCGAGTCAACCCCGGCCATGCCGACGGTGACATGCTGGTCTGCCTCTGCCCGTTGAACGCGGCCAACTGGATCAGCGTCGCAATCCGGGCGCTCAGGCGCTCGGGCCGGTCGTCGTCGCGCGTTCGCGAGGCGAGCCGCTGAGATCTGCCTGTGTTCAGTGGCAGGGAGCGAGGTCCCCTTCAGGCCTCAACCCCGCTCATAGGCCTGCTGCAGCAGGCCGATGTCGAGCTTGGTCATCTTGAGCATCGCCTGCATGACACGCTTCGATTTTTCGGCATTCTTGTCCTGCAGCAGCTTGCCGAGGATGGTCGGCACGATCTGCCACGACAGCCCGTACTTGTCCTGCAGCCAGCCGCATTGGTTGGTCCGGCCGCCGGCGGACAGCTTGGCCCACAACTCGTCGACTTCGCGCTTGCGTCTCGCACTTGACGAAGAACGAGATGGCCGGCGTGAAACTGAACATCGGACCGCCGTTCAAGGCGATGAACTCCTGGCCTTCGAGCTCGAACGTGGCGGACATGACCGAACCCTTGGGGCCCGGCCGGCGTCCCCGTAGCGGGTGACATCGCCCACCTTCGCATGCTTGAAGATCGAGGTGTAGAAGTTCATGGCCTCTTCGGCCTTGCCGTCGAACCACAGGAACGGGGTGATCTTTTGCATGGCATGTCCTTTCTTTTCTGAAGCTTGCGGTTACAGGGGCGCGCAGGTTCGCGCCTGCACAAAGGCTAGTCGAACGGACCGTGGGGAAATCGACAGACAAAGGTGTTGCAGCGGCCGCGCCTGCGGGTTTGAACCGCAATCTCACAAGCCGGCGCAACGCTGGTCCGGGTCTGCTGTGGACGAGTCTGAATTATCATCCGCAGGATGATGAAGATCGCCACCTGGAACGTGAACGGGATCCGCGCCCGCGAGGCTCAGTTGTGCGAATGGCTGGAGCGCGACCGTCCCGATGTCGTCTGCCTGCAGGAGCTCAAGGCGGAACCTGCGCAGATTCCCGAGCGCTGCAAGCTCGCGGACTACCACGTGTACTGGCACGGGGCGCGGGCGTACTCGGGCGTGTCTCTTCACATCAGGAAGGGGCTGCTGGATGCCGAGCCCGTCTTCAGCCATCCCGAGTTCGACATGGAGACCCGCATCGTGCAGGCGGCGCTGGGCAACCTGGTGGTCGCCTCCGTGTACGTGCCCAACGGCGGCAAGGACTACCCGGCGAAGCTCGATTTCCTGGTCAAGCTGGTCGAGTGGGTGAAGCGGGTGCACGCAGCGGGACAGGAGCTGATCGTCTGCGGTGACATCAATGTCACTCGCGCCGAGATCGACGTCCATCCACGCGAGCGCAAGCCCGGCGTCATCGGCCAGCGGCCCGAGGAGCGCGAGCTCTTCGCGCAGCTGCTCGGCGAGCATCTGGTCGACGTCGGCCGCGCACTCGACCCCGACAACGATCGCCTGTTCACCTGGTGGGCGCCGTGGCGCAACCTGCGCCAGCGCAACATCGGCTGGCGCATCGACTACATCCTCGCCTCGCGCACGCCTGGCCGCACGCGCCAGCAGCTGCGTCGTGCTCGCCGAGGTCGGCACCAGCGACCACGCGCCGGTGATGATGACCCTCTCCTGACACCTTGCGACCCACCGCGCATCCGGCGCACACTTATCCGGCGACCTACGGAATCGACAGGAGCCCACCGCCATGACCGCCAAGCCGATCAAAGTCCCCGGACCCGAGCATCCGATCACGATCGAGCGCAACCCGGCGCGCGTGGTCGTGTCCATCGCGGGCCGCGTGATCGCCGACTCGCGCAGCGCGCTGACGCTGCGCGAGGCCTCGCTGCCGGCCGTTCAGTACATCCCGCGCAGCGACGTCGACATGTCGCTGCTGGAACGGACCGCGCATGCCACGTACTGCCCGTACAAGGGCGATTGCGCGTACTACAGCATTCCAGCCGGCGGAGAGCGTTCGTTGAACGCGGTCTGGACGTACGAGCAGCCTTACGCCGCGGTAGAGGCGATCAAGGATCACCTCGCCTTCTATCGTTCCCGCGTGGACTCGATCGAGGAGAGGTAGTTCGTCTCCCTCCCCTCAGGGGAGGGGTGGGGGGGTAGTTGCGGATGCTGTCTGGCTTCACCCCCATCCCGGCCTTCCCCCTCGAGGAGGGGGAAGGGGTAGGATGGCTCAGAACCGCACGCCGATCCCCGCGGTCGCGCCCCAGTTCGCGGTCAGCTGCACGCCGTTGACGTACTGGTAGATCGGCAGCTGCACCAGGGCGAAGAGCTGAACCTTCGGCGTCACCAGCACGCTCAAGCCCGGGCTGATGAAGAAGTACTGCCCGCCGCTGTCCTCGGGCTCGGCCTCCTGCTCCGCTGTCACGTCCCTTCCACAGCGCGTTGAGCTGGAGCAGCAGGCCGACGCGCGGCGTCGCCTCGTAGCGCATGCCCAGATCGAGGGTCAGGCGGTCGCCCGGCTTGTATTCGTGATAGCTGTCGACCGGCCAGGCGTAGGCCCCCTGCGCGAAGAAGAACAGACCGCGAGCCGGAAGGCGCAGCTGGTAGTACCCACCGAGGAACGGCTGGGTTGTCCCGGTCCCGGGCTGCAACGAGCGTTCGGCGGGCTCGCCCTCGGCGTTGGTCTCGGTGGTTGAGCCGGTCGGGAGCGTGGCGCCGAAGATCAACCCTACCGTCTGCGGCTTCGCGGGGTTGGCCGCTCCCACCGGAAACTGATAGCGGCCGGCGACGCGAATATCACCCAGTGCGGTGAAGTCCCATTCTTGCGGGATGGCTTCGCCGTGGTGGTTGTGGATGTGCTCGTGCTCCCGCTTGATTCCCGGGACGATCGCGGTCACGCCCCAGCCCGACGCCCAGTTGTAGTCGAAAGTGGCGAACAGCACCTGATTGAGGGTCGACACCTCGTCGTGATGGGCGGGGATCTCGCCGACGTCCACCGCCTGGCTGCCATGCCGGGGCTGGTCCTGGTTCAGGTACTCGTAACGCAGTTCGGCGCGCGCGCCCGGCTCGGCGTAGACGCCTTGAACGTTCCAATCCGTGTTCACGCTGCAGAAGGCCGAGCCGCAGGCGGCTTGGGCAAGCGACGGCGCGAGCGCGGCCAGGCCGGCGCTGGCGGCAAGCCGCACGAATGTTGTTCGCATTGTTTTCCTCCACTGGCTTCGATGGGCACGCGGGCGCGCTGATGCGGCCCGCGCGTGCGAAAGACGAACCCGCGCGCGGTGCGGCCGCGCGCGTTATGCGTCAAAGCACAGCCAGGACGGCAGGAGGTGCGCGCGGGCGCGCGCCGGGAATCCAGGGAAGAGCAGGAAGAGGCGAGACCTGCGGCAGCGGCGTGCTTGCGCCATCGCTCCAGGCTGGCGCAATCTGCGGGCCGCCGGCCACCAGCGGGGCATGCCCGCCGGAGGGAGCGCAATGCGTGCACAACGCGCACTGCGCGTGCTCCGAAGGAGCCGGGAGCGGGCTCGGGGCCCGCGCGCCTTCAGGCAGGTAGCGGATCCCGGAAGAGGTGCAGATCCCGGCCGCCGCGCCCATGCGCGCATGCTCGGCCGCTGCACCGATCGGCGCCAGCGAGCTCAGGGCGATCGCGAGCAGGCCCAGCCAGGCCGCGATCTGTCTCCCGAATCTCGTTATCCGCATGGTTCTCAGGGCCGGGTGATCGTCACGGTACCAGCAGTGGCGCCACTCGTTGCTCCAGGAAGGCTTCGTCGACCACTAGTGTATCCCGCAGGCAGATCGTCGCGCAGCCGGCCCTGCCGGTCGACCACGAACGTCATGGGCACGCGCCAGATTCTTCCATAGCCGCTGTAGCGCGCCTGCGCCGATAGCGCGGCGGGAAAGCTGTAGGTGCGCATGACCTCCCGAACTGCACTTGCTTGGGCGGGCTCGTCGAGACTGATTGCCAGCATCACCAGCCCGCGCTCGCGGTACTTGCGGTAGAACGTGTCCAGGGCCGGCATCTCTGTGCGGCACGGTCCGCACCAGGTGGCCCAGAAGTTGATCAGCACGACCTTGCCGCTGTGTTCGGCGACCGAGAAACGCGTGCCGTCGAGCAACGTCGCGTTCAGCGGCGGCGCAGCGCGCGGCTCCACCGCAAGCGCCTGTGCGGTTGCGCCGAGCAGCGCGAGGACGGCGACGCGGATAGGCGAGAGGCAGGCTCAGCCTCAGTGACAGCATGCCGAGCAGGGTAGCAGAGACGACTCAGTCGTTCTGTCGCGCGCTCAGCTCAGTCGCGCAGGAACCGCAGGCATTCGCGCGCAAGCGCGCAACGGTCCGCCGACTGTTCGCATGACGGTCTGGGTAACGAACAGGCCCGGATCGTCATCGCGGCGCTGCTCGAGAAGTGCGCGATCCTCTTCGTCCAGCACCATCCCGTCGATCAGCTCGCCGTAGAGCCGCGCCACGGCGAGACCCGACACCGGCCCGCCGAGCTCGGCCATCATCTTCGCGGCGGGCCCTTTGATGGCGCGTCCGGCGACGATCGGCGAGACTGCGAGAACCGGCACGGTGGCGTCTTCGAGCCGCCGGCGTATGCCGTCGATTGCGAGGATCGGTGCCACGCTCACGTAGGGGTTGGATGGGCAGATCACGATGCCGCGCAACTGCGGATCGCTGAGCGCAGCTTCGACCTCTGGTGACGGGGCGGCCTGCGCGGCGCCCTCGAAGCGGAAGCCGCTCACCCTCGGCTCGCAGCGCCGGTGCACGAAGTACTCCTGGAACGGGAGCTCGCCTTCGTTGGTGTCGACGATGGTGCGCACCGGCTCGTCGCTCATGGGCAAGACTGCGTGGCGCACGCCGAATCGGCGGGCAAGCTCCTGCGTCACGGCCGTCAAGCTGGCGCCCTGTCCGAGCAGCTGGCGGCGCAGCAGGTGCAGGGCCAGGTCCTTGTCGCCGAGCTTGAACCAGGTGTCGCCACCGAGCCGGCCCAGTTCTTCCATCACTGCCCAGCTCTCCTGAGCGCGCCCCCACCCCACGTCTCGGTTGTCGTTGCCCGAGAGCGTATACATCACGGTATCCAGGTCCGGACAGATGGTGAGCCCGAGGTGGTCGAAGTCATCGCCCGTGTTCACCACGACGGCCAGCTCGTGCGGCGCGAGCGTCTGCGCCAATCCGTATGCGAGCTTGGCGCCACCGACGCCGCCGCACAGAGCAACGATGGTGGGCATGGATACGTCTAGCCGAAGAGGTCCTGCTGGATCGGCCGAACCAGCGCGGCAGCCGGCGCTTCGCCGGTCACGAACTCGCGCGGTACGCCCGAGATCACCACGATAGGCCGGCCTTCGTCTGCTTCTCCCATCACGAGGGTGGCCGCTGCAGCGAGCTCATCGGCCACCGCGATCTGGGTGACGCGCAGCGGACGGCCGAAGCGGTCCAGTCTGCCGCGCGCATCCAGCAGCGGCACCACGCCGGCACAGCCGATGCACGTTCCCGACACACCCAGCCTCCAGGCGCGTCCGAAGCTGTCGGTGATGATGACGCCGATACGCACACCGAGCCGCGTGGCGACCGCAGCGCGAATGCCGGCGGCGCTCTGGTCAGGTTGCTCGGGAAGCAGGAGCACGCGGCTTCCTGCGCCATCGATGTTCGACTGATCGACGCCCGCATTGGCGACCACGAATCCGAGCTGATGGCGGACGATGAGCACGTCCTTTACGCAGCGCACGACGCGGGTGGATTGACGCAATACCACCTCGACGAACCTCGCGTCCTTTCCGCAGCGCTGCGCGAGGTCTTGCGCCTGCGCGCTGGGCTCGACCGTGTCCAGCTCGACGAAGCGATTCTCGGCCTTCGACACGATCTTCTGGCACAGCGCCACGACGTCGCCGTCGCGCAGACTGAGGCCGTTGCGCTCGAGGGCCGCCAGCAGCACCTGGTCGAGTGCGTGGCCGGGCTGGATTTCCGGAATACCCTCGAGGGCCGTCAGGGTCAGCGTGTGGAGGTTGGACACCAGGATCGCTCGGATCGAAAAGGATCATTGTAAGGGGCGAAGCGAATCGGTCGCACGCGGCGTGAACTGCCAATGCTCCCTCCTGATAGACTCTGAGCCTTGTCGCCAACCAGGTGAGACTACCGACTATGGAGTTCGGATACAGCCTTCCGACGCGCGGTCCTCTGGCAAACCGCGAAAGCATGCTGGCGCTCGCCAAGCGTGGCGAGGAGCTCGGGTTCACTTACCTGGCGTTCCCGGACCACATCGTGATCCCGCGCCAGATCGAATCGCCCTATCCGTACAGCGCCGGGCGCAAGATGGCGAGCATCGGCGAGGGCGACTGCCTCGAAGAGATTACCGCCATGGCGTTCATCGCCGGCGCGACGACGCGGATGCGGTCTGCTCAGCTCGGTCATGGTGGTGCCGCACCGGCCGCCGATGTTCACCGCAAAGGCACTCGCCACGCTCGACGTGCTGTCGCAGGGGCGACTCACGGTTGGCATCGGCGCCGGGTGGATGGACGAGGAGTTCCGCGCCATCGGCGCACCGCCGTTCTCCGAGCGCGGGAAGGTGACCGATGAGTACCTGAAGATCTTCAAGATCTTGTGGACCGAGGACGATCCGCGCTTCGAAGGCAAGTACGCGCGCTTCGAGAACATCAACTTCAACCCCAAGCCAGTGCAGAAGCCGCATCCACCGATCTGGGTCGGCGGCGAGAGCCCGGCGGCACTGCGGCGCACGGCCGCGCTCGGGGACGCGTGGTATCCGATCGGCTCCAACCCCGAGTTCCCGCTGAACAGCGCGGAGCGATTCTCGCAGGGCGTGGCGCGACTGCACGAAGAGGCTCGTCGGATTGGTCGCGACCCCGCCAGCATCGAGCTGGCCTACTGGGCGTCCTGGTACAAGGAAGGGCAGACCCTCAACCTCGAAGACGGGCAACGGCAGCTCTTCACCGGCAGCGACGCCGAGGTTGCCCAGGATATCCAGAAGTTCCGTGTGCTGGGTGTGGGCTATCTTTTGTTCAACTTCGCTCGCGCCAATCTCGCGGAATCGCTCGCGGCCCTGGAGCGGTTTGCCGCCAAAGTCCTGCCGCTGGTCTGAGGCGCGGTGCTGTTGCCCGACAAAGGAGGAAGACGCAGGCTCAGCCGCCCGGGCGGCGATTCATGTCCTGGCTGCTCATGCCGTAGAAGGATTGCGGCGCGGCCTCGGATTGGCTCGGCCAGGGGTGCTCGCGCAGCACCGCTTCGTTGATGTCGGCGCCCCAGCCCGGGGCACTGGGCAGGAAGATGTGGCCGTCCTTGATCGATCGGCGGCCGCGTCACCAGCGTGCTCTTCCACGGCACGTCGTCGATGTCGATCTCCATGATGCGCACGTTGGGCAGCACCGCGCACAGGTGCAGGGAGTGCAGATCGGCGAGATGGCTGTAGTAGTTGTGCGGCGCGATGTTGATCTCGTAGGTCTCGGCCATGCGTCCGATCTGGACGCCCTGCGAGAAGCCGTTCCACGGCACGTCGATGATGGCCACGTCCACGGCATGCAGCTCGAGGAATGGACGATACTGGCGGGTGCTCACCAGGCTTTCGCACGAGGCAAGGCGGGTCGTGGTCGACTGCTTGATCTGCAGCAGCGCCTGCGGATCCCAGTTGTCGTACTCCATCCATTGCATGTTGAACTGCTCGAGCAGCTTGGCGATGCGCAGCACGCCTTCGGTGCGGAAGTTGTAGTTGAGGTCGAGGCATAGCCCCACATTCGGGCCGACCGCATCGCGGAACGTTCCGATCAAACGCTCGATGGCGTCGAGAATCTCGACGCTCGGCGCCCCGTCCGTGGAGTTGATCCCCGCGCTGAAGCCAGGGAAATAGACGTTGGCGGGATCGCCCGGGATCACGATGTTGGTCTTGAGCGCGTTGAAGCCGCGCGCCACCACCTCTTTGCCCAGCGCGGCGATGTCGTCGTAGGTGCGCAGCGGCGGAGTCCCGAGCATCTGCCACATGCGGGCGCGCGTGGTGCCGCAGTGCGACCAGTACAGCGGCACGCGATCGCGCAGCGGGCCGCCGAACAGCTCGTACACCGGGACGCCGAGCGCTTTGGCCTTGATGTCCCACAGTGCCAGCTCGATGCCGGCCATCGCTTTGTGACTGACGCCACCGAGATTCTGGCGGGTGGCGCGCAGCATGTCCCAGTACAGCCGCTCGACCGGCCGCGGGTCCTGGCCGACCAGGAGAGGCGTGAGGTCGCGAACACAACCCGCCACGCCGTACGGGCTGCGGTTATCGCTGCACTCGCCCCAGCCGACCAGCCCGTCGTCCGTTTCGATGCGCACGAAGGTCCAGGGCCGCCAGCCGCCGTCGCAATGCAATGCTTCTACGCGTGTGATTTTCATGGCCGCAGACCATGCCACAGCACTGCGGCGCTGACAAGGGCCCTACCTGTTGGGGCTTGTGCAATCGGCTGACACGAGCCACACCACCCCCGGCCTTCGGCCGACCCCTCCTCGTGAGAGGAGGGGAGAGGTAGTTCTCCCCTCCTTTTGCAAGGAGGGGTGGCACGCGGCCCTCACCCTACCCTCTCCCGCAAGCGGGAGAGGGACCTCTTGGTCTCAGCGTGACGGGGTGGTTAGACCGGCTGCCGGCGCCGAGCACGTGCGGCCGGCTCGGCAGAGCGCTTGCACTCTGTCGCCACGGCCTCGCGGATGATCTCCGCCAGCCGCAGGGTTCCAGGGCCGGCATGCTCGCGGTCGGCGAAGATCAAATACAGCTCGGCGAAGCGCTCGCCGCCTTCGCGCAGAGGCAGCGGTTTCAGCGTGCCGGCCTTCAGCTCGTCGCGGATGCGCTCCTCGGGCAGCCAGGTGAAGCCATAGCCCGAGCGCGCGGCTTCGACCGAGGTGGCCATATGACTCACGGTCCAGCGCTGCGTGGCTTCCATCGAGGCGGCGCTTGGACGCTCCGGGCTGGACTCGCGCACGACCAGATGCCGGTAGGCGCGCAGATCGCGCAGGGTGAGCTTGCGCCCCAGCCGATGCAGCGGGTGATCGGGGTGGGCGACGAGCACGAAGCGCAGGCGCATCAGCGCCTCGCCTTGGAATCCGGGCGGGATGCTGCTGAAGATCGCCAGGTCCGCCTGGCGTTGCGAGAGCGCGTCGGTGTGGTGGCCGAGCACGGATTCGATCACTTCGATGCGGGTCTGCGGGCTCTCCTGGCCAAGGCGATCGAGGCAGTGCAGCAGCAGCCAGGTCGGGAAGATGATCTCGACCGCGATGCGAATCTCGGCTTCCCACCCGGCGGACAGACGCTGCGCCGACTGCTCCAACGCGGCCGCTTCGTCCAGCAGGTAGCGGGCTCGCCGGTAGAGCAATGCGCCGGTCGGGGTCAGGGAGGCCTTGCGTCCTTCGATCCGGAAGGCCTTCACGCCGAGTTGGGACTCCAGTTGCTGCACGGCGTACGTCACCGAGGACTGGCTCTTGTGCAGGGCCTCCGCCGCTTTGGCGTAGCCGCCCGCATCCACCACGGCGAGGAGGGCGCGCCATTGGTCCAGGGTGATGCGCGGGGCGCTCATGAGGGCGAACGGGATAGATCGATTAATTAGATGGGTTTGCGCTAAGATTTTGCGCTTTCCTATCGACTTGATCAATGATCAAATGGCCTCACATTGAACCGATCAGAGCCCCGCGAAGCCGGTCGAGAGGCGGGGAACACGAGCCAGGAGGCAAGCATGAAAAAGGTACTGAGCATCCACCGCGGGGGTGAACGCCATTGGGTGGGCGACGGTTTTCCGGTGCGCACCGCCTTCCACTATCAGGATCTGGGCAGCGAACTGACGCCGTTCCTGTTGCTGGACCATGCCGGCCCGGCGACATTCGAGCCGACCAGCAAGGAGCGGGGTGTCGGCTGGCATCCGCATCGCGGGTTCGAGACCGTGACGGTGGTCTACGAGGGCGAGGTCGATCACGAGGACAGCGCCGGCAACCGGGGCAGCATCGGGCCCGGTGACGTGCAATGGATGACGGCCGGCTCGGGCGTCTTGCACAAGGAGCTGCACGGCCGCGACTACGCGCGGCGCGGCGGCCCCTTCGAGATGCTGCAGCTGTGGGTGAACCTGCCGGCGAAGTCCAAGATGACTGCGCCCGGCTACCAAGGCCTGCTGGCCCGCGACATTCCGGTGGTGAACTTGCCGGAGGGCGGCGGCTTTGTGCGCGTCATCGCCGGCGAGTTTGCCGGTGCCAAGGGGCCGGCGCGCACGGTCACGCCGATCAACCTGCTCGACGTGCGTTTGAATGCGGGACATCGCGTGCAGCTGAGCCTGCGTGACGGCTACACGGCGGGACTGTTCATCGTGAAAGGCAAGGTCGCCGTGAACGGCGAGACGGCGGACGCCGGCGAGCTCGTGGTGTTCGACCGCGGCGGTGACGAAGCCGTGATCGAGGCCAGCACGGACGCGACCGTCTTCGTGATGAACGGCCAGCCGATCGACGAGCCGATCGCGGGGTACGGGCCGTTCGTCATGAACACGCCGCAGCAGATTCAGCAGGCCGTGGCGGATTTCAATGCCGGCCGGCTGGGCCGGATTCCGGAATTGACCGCGTGAGGTGAGACATGAAAACGCTGCTTCAGATCAACACCAGCATCTTCTCCGACGGCGGGCAGTCGAGCCGGCTGGCCGAGCGATTCGTGGCCGCCTGGCGCGAGGCGAATGCAGAAGGAACCGTCGTCGTCCGCGATCTCGCCAAGGACCCGGTGCCGCACATCGACGCCGGCCGCTTCGGTGCGTTCCTGGCCAAACCCGGCGAGCGCACCTCGGAGCAGCAGCGCGTCGTCGACTACTCGGATGCGCTGATCGACGAGCTCAAGCGGGCCGACGTGGTCGTGCTCGGCCTGCCGATGTACAACTTCGGCGTGCCGTCCACGCTCAAGGCGTACTTCGACCACGTCGCTCGGGCGGGCGTCACCTTCCGCTACACGGAGACCGGGCCAGTGGGCTTGCTGAAGGGCAAGAAGGTGTACGTGTTCGCCGCGCGCGGCGGGGCGTATGCCGGAACGGCGCGCGACACGCAAACCCAGTACGTGCGCGATTTCCTCGCCTTCCTGGGGATGGACGACGTCGAGTTCATCTACGCGGAAGGGCTGGCCGTCAGCGAGGCGAAACGGCAGGGGATCGCTGGGGCCAGTCACATCGATCGGCTGCCAGGCGGTCGGACGATTGATCGGCGGCTGTTTCCCTCCCCCTTCCAAGGGGGAGGGCTAGGTGTCGAGAGGCGGGAGGCACGGCGTGCCTTCTGAAGGTGCGTTGGCGGGCGGTAGCTGGTCGTGATGCGTCACCAAGCTCGAGACCGTTTGCTGGGCTGCAGGCTTGTTTCCCTCCCCTTCCAGGGGGAGGGCCAGGGTGGGGGTGCGATGCATGCTATATCGTGACGAACAGCGCCTCACCCCCATCCCAGCCTTCCCCTCAAGAAGGGGGAAGGGGCGAGGCGGTTCAGCGCTGTGCTACCTGTTGTGGTGGAGGAACTCCAACAGCAGCGCGCTCACTTTCTCGGGCTGCTCCTGCTGCACCCAGTGGCCTGCCCCGTCGATCAGGTGCACGCCCTGCATGCGAGTGCATGCGACGGTCTGCATGCTCTCCAGGTCGCCCGGCTTCTGATAGACGCCCCAGTCGCTCTTCCCGGCGATGAAGCAGGACGGGACATCGATCGTCCGTCCGGAGAACACTTCGAGCTCGGCGTTGAATCTGCCGGTGGTGCGGCAGCGATACCATTGCAGCCCGCCCTGGAAACCCAACCTCCCGTACTCGGCGCTGTACACGCTGCAACTCTTGATCGGGCAGCCACTTGCAAGCCGCGATCTGCGCTGCGGACGGCATCTCCGGCGCAACGCTTTCCGCCATCCCCTTGTCCAGATCCATGATGTAGTAAGTGGGCATCTTGGCCAGCTCGCCGGCGGTCCATGACGCCAGGCGGAAAGGCCGGTTGTCCTTCCAGTCGGCGCTCTTGTAGTGGTAGTAGGCGCGCAGGAAATCGTGGACACCTTGCGGGCAGTTGCGCATGTTCGCGTCCGCTTCGCGGGTGGAGTAGTACCAGTGGTAGTGCTTGCGCGGACGCGCCAGTGCTGCCAGCTCGGCGTGAATGTCGGGAACCGCCGGCGCTGCCGGATGCTGCGCTGTTCGCCGTGTCGAAAGGCACGCTCGGCGGCCCGGCAAACGGGGCGCTCATCAAGGCCACGGACCGGAACACGTCCGGCCGCACCAGCGCGCACCAGGCCGCCACCGGCGACCCGAAGTCGTGCCCGACCACGGCGGCCACCTGGCGATAGCCGAAAGCGAAGACCAGCCCCAGCGCGTCCCGCACCAGGTTGAGCAGGCGGAACGAGCCGAGGTCGCCGTCGTAGCTTCCATCCCAGCCCGTGGTGCGCCCGTAGCCCCTCTGGTCGGGAGCGACCACGTGGAACCCGGCCTGCGCGAGCGGCAGCATCACCTTCCGCCAGCTGTAGGCGAGCTCCGGAAAACCGTGCAGGAGGAGAACGCAGGGCCGTCCCGGGGTCTCGAAGCCGGCCTCCAGCACGTGCATCGTCAGGCCATTGATTCCGCCGACGAGGCGGGAGCGGATGCCGGCGGGCAACGGGGTTTCGCCGTAGGCGGTGAGCTGGGTCATTCTCGGAGTCCCTCGGGTGATCTGGGTTGACGAGCAGGGCGGCGGACACCTCTGCGCGGGCTCGGGCCGTACACTGTAAGCTATCGGGGCTCGGCAGGCTGTTGCGACAGGGCCTTCGCTTGGTCGGGCTGGTAACTGGCCGGCGGCCGGCCATGCGATCCGCGCGCAGGGGCACACGATTCCACGCTGGGCAGAGGATTCAACCTTGACACAACCAATCGGTTCCCCTGGCTCACTGCGCTGCGCGTGGGTGATCGGCATCGGCGTGGTGCTCGGCATTGTCGCGGCACGACCCGCGCACGCCGACTTCGCTCCGGCCTTCGTCGGCAAGGTGAGCGTCGATACCACGTATGTCACCGGGGCCACCGGGGCCACGGACATCGCGTTCTCCGGCGACGGCCGCGCGGTCGTGACACGCAAGAGCGGGCAGATCGTGGTGCGGCGTGCCGACGGGATGGTGAATGTCGTCCTATATCCGTTTCCTCCCACCCTCGACACTGGGTCGGAGAAAGGTCTACTGGGGGTGGTGGCGGATCCGGATGTGGCCACCAACCGCACATTCTATTTCTACGTCTCCAACGGTCCGACCAACGACAAGCATCGCATCTACCGTGCAGTGCTGAGTGCGAATCCGACCGCTGACGCCTCCTTTGCCGTCGACCCGACTCCCGTCCTCGCGCTCTCGCGCGGCGTCGGCCCCGGGCTCGAAGGTCCCGCCAACCACGATGGCGGCGGCATGGTGATCTACAACGGCCAGCTGTATGTCGGCGTCGGCGACACCGGCTTCAACGCGACGCCGCCCGACGAACAAGTACGGCAGCTGCCTGAACAAGGGCAACGGCAAGATCCTTGCGCATCAATCTCGACGGCAGCGTGCCCGACGGCAACCCGCTGTCCGGCTTGACTTCTGTGACGGCGTGCACTCACCGACCGGCCGCGTGGACTGATCGCGCCGCGCCCGACCCTCGAATCTTCGCGTGGGGGTTCCGCAACCCTTGGCGCATCTGGGTCGACCCGCTGACCGGGCTGCTGTGGGTGGGAGACGTGGGCGAGGTCACGCAGGAAGAGATCTCGGTCGGCGGCGGCGACCAGCACTACGGTTATCCGTTCGTCGAAGGGACCCACGTCTGGCGCGAACCCGACCGGCAACAACTGCTCGAGCATGGTCCCCTCCCGCTCCTGCACGCGCACCAGTCTATTCGTACGGCAGGTCGGTCTGGCACCGCGGTCACGGGCGGCCTGATCCTGGACCGGTGCGGCTGGCCGGAGGTTTTCGGCGGGACACACTACGTCTTCGGGGACTCGAGCGGTGGCTGGATCCGAGTGCTTCCGGTCAACGATAGCACGGACCGGCGTTCGCGTCGAGCCACGTCGGTTCAGTTCGCGTAACGTACAGCTCGCCGGTTTCGTTCCGGACCGGTCCGGACGGAGCGCTCTATGTTGTGCTGAACGGACCTGGGGCCGTCTATCGCTTCACGCCGACAGGCGGCTGCGGCGCCCCCGGCACCGATGCGCAGGTGCCGGCCATGCCTGCGGCCGCGATGGGCCTGCTCCTGATCGCCTTGGCGGCGTCCGCCATCTGGATCCAGCGCCGGCGCCACTCGGGCCGGTGAGCATCAAGCGTCGGATCGGCGCGGCATAGAGCGCTCGAACCACCGAGCTGCTCCGGACGCGCGTGGAAGCACTGCTGGTGTCGATCGGCGTCGTCGCCCTCGCGGAGATGGGCGACAAGACGCAGCTCCTGTCGCTCGTTCTCGCGGCGCGATTTCGCCGCCCGCTCCCGATCATCCTGGGGATTCTCGCGGCGACGTTGCTCAACCATGCGTTGGCTGGTGCCGGTGGCGCGTGGATCGCTGCACTGCTCGGCCCCGAGGTCATGCGCTGGGTGCTTGGGCTGTCGTTCATCGCGATGGGCGTGTGGGCGTTGATCCCCGACAAGCTCGATCCGGCGGACGCGTCGTTGCATGGCAAGGGTATCTTCACTGCAGCGTTCACGGCGTTCTTCCTCGCCGAGATGGGCGACAAGACTCAGATCGCGACGGTTGCGCTGGCCGCGAAGTTCCCGTCGCTGGCGGCGGTGGTGCTGGGCACGACGATCGGCATGCTGCTGGCCAACGTGCCGGTGGTCCTGCTCGGAGAGAAGCTGACGGCGAAGATTCCGCTGCGCGTGGTGAGGCCGCTCGCCGCAGCGACCTTTGTGATCCTGGGGATCGCGGCTTTGGTGTTCGTTCCCGCCGGCCGGTGAGGCGGGTCGAGCGCGCAGCCGCGAATCCGCCGATAATCTGCGCACAACCGGCCCGATCGGCACAGCGTGATCGGCGCCCGACAAGGAGACCCCGCGTGAAGCTCGAGCGTTGTGCAGTCGTTCTGGCAGGAATCGCCGTCCTGACGTGGTGGACGGGAGGTATGGGCGCAAGGCCTGCCCGCGGCCGCTCCCGAGACGGTCGGCATGTCGGCGCAGCGGCTCGGCCAGATCAGCACCGCACTCAAGCGCGAGATCGATCAGGGCAACCTGGCCGGAGCGGTCGTCCTGGTCGCCCGCAAGGGCAAGCTTGTGTATGCGGACGCGATCGGTTCCCAGGACGCCCAGCGTACCAAGCCGATGCCCAAGGACGCGATCTTCCGCATCTACTCGATGACGAAGCCGCTGGTGTCGCTGGCGGCGATGATGCTGGTCGAGGAAGGCAAGATCCAGCTCACCGATCCGGTCTCGAAGTTCCTCCCCGCGTTGAAGCAGATGCAGGTGAGCGTTGCGCACACCGATCCGGTGCTCGCCTCGGTCACGTTCACTCTGGAGTCGGCGCAGCGCGAGATGACCGTGCAGGACCTGCTGCGCCATTCGGCGGGATTGGCTTACGGGCAGATCACGCAGAACACGCCGGTTCGCGAAGCCTATACCAAGGCCCGGCTCTACGACGCCGCCGGCGACTACGATCTGCGCGACCTGTCGCCGTCCGAGTTCGTGGATGCGGTGGCGCGCAGCCCGCTCGCGCATCAGCCCGGCACCGTGTGGGAGTACAGCATCGCGACCGACGTGCTGGGACGCGTCGTCGAAGCAGCTTCCGGACAGCGTCTCGCGGAGTTCCTCAGCGACCGGCTGTTCAAACCGCTGGCCATGAACGACACCGCGTTCTGGGTACCGAAGGACAAGCTCGCGCGCCTGGCGGAGCCGCTGCCCGTGGACAAGCTGAGCGGCAAACCCAACAAGCTGATCGACGTGTCGGCGGTGCCGAAGAACGATTCGGGGGGCGCCGGTGGCGTGTCGACCGCTGCGGACTACCTGCGCTTCTCCCAGATGCTGCTCAACGGCGGCCAGCTGGACGGTACCCGCGTCGTCAGCCGGACGACGGTTGCGCTCATGGCGTCCGATTCGCTCGGCACGCGCATCGCAGCACCGTTTTCGCCCGGCGAACTGCTGCTCGGCACGCCCGGCTACACGTTCGGGCTCGGCTTCGCGGTGCGCCAAGGCCCCGGCGTGGCAGGCGTGCCCGGATCCGCCAACGAGTTCATGTGGGCGGGGTACGGCGGTACCTACTTCTGGATCGATCCGCAGGAGCAGCTCGTCGCGGTCTACATGAGCCAGGCGCCCAGCCCGATGCGCGCCTACTTCCGCAAGCTGTTCAAGCAGCTGGTCTACGCGGCGATCGTGGATTGACATCCGAGACGGTTGGTCTGGCCTAGCGACGAGCTGGGTTCGAGTGCCTTGTTGAGCTTGGCCCCTGACACAATCCACACCACCCCCGGCCTTGGGCCGACCCCTCCTCATGAGCAGCGAGGGGACCGACAATTCTCCCCTCCTTTCCAAGGAGGGGTGGCACGCGGCCCGTGACGGGGTGGTGACGTACCGGCGCCGCGGCGCGGCGCCGTACAGAGGCGCTGACTTGCCTGCCCCGCCCGACGCCGGCGGCTCACGGCGGCACCGCGCCGCCTCCCGCAGTTGAGTGGAGCCCATGCAGGCGTCCGTGAGATCGCTCGTGCACAGGTGGCTGCAGGGCTCGGCGCTGCGGCACGCGCGCTTCCGCCGCTTCTATTTCGGGTCGATCGGAACCGCGTTCGGCTACACCATGCAGGCCACGGTGGCTGCGTGGCTAATGGCTACGCTCACGCCGTCAGCACTGATGGTCGCGCTGGTGCAGACCGCCAGCACCGCGCCCTCGCTGTTGTTCGGCCTGGTCGCGGGCACCCTCGCCGATATCGTGGATCGGCGCCGCGTAGTCCTCTCGACGCAGGTGCTGCTGCTGACCAGCACGCTGGTCCTGGCGGCCGCGACTCTGGCGGGCCTGATCGGTCCAGCGTCGCTGCTCGCGCTCACGTTCCTGATCGGCTTGGGTTTCACGTTCTACATGCCCGCCCAGCAGGCGCTCGTCAACGATCTGGTCCCGCGCGCCGACCTGCCGCCAGCCGTCGCGCTCGCCGCGGTCGCGTTCAACGTCGCGCGGGCCGCCGGACCTGCATTGGCCGGCGCAATCGCCGCATGGCTGGGCTCGGGCAGCGCGCTGCTCGCGAGCGCACTGTTCTTCGTGTGGATGATCTTTGCGCTGCGCGGGTTGCCGCGCGTTGCACCGCCGAATCCGGGCATCCCGGAGACGTTGCTGTCCGGCATCCAGAGCGGACTGCGCTACGTCCGGCATTCTCTCCCGCTGCGTGCCCTGATCATTCGCAATCTGGCGTTCAGCGGCTGCGCCAGCGCGCTGTGGGCGCTGCTCCCGCTGGTGGCTCGTGACCAGTTGAGACTCGGCGCCGGCGGATTCGGGATGCTGGTCGCCTTCTTCGGTGCCGGTGCAGTGGTGGGCGCGCTGTGGATTCCACGCCACCTGCGGAGGATGCCGCTGAACACGGTCGTGACGTTGGGGTACCTGCTGTGGATCATAGCCGTGTCGATCATCGCGGCGGCGCCGTTCGTTGCGGTGGCGGTGGTGGGGTCCTGCGCCGCGGGCGCGGCCTGGGTCAGCGTCCTCGCCACGCTTTCGGCAGGGACTCAAAGCGGCGCCCCCGCGTGGGTGCGGGCGCGAGCCGTGTCGACCAACCTGGTCGCCAATCAGGCGAGCCTGGCGCTGGGCAGCGTGATCTGGGGGGCCGTCGCTTCCGCCACGGACACGCGCATTGCGCTCGCGATTTCCGCGGTGGCCATGCTCGTGCTGCTTGCCCTGACGCGGCGAGTGCGCGTCGCGCTGGGCGAGGAAGCCGATGTCACCGGCGTGCAGCTCCCCGAGTTCGCCATCCCGGTGGAGCCGGATCCGGACGACGGCCCGGTGCTCATCCAGGTGGAGTATCGGATCGCACCGCAGGACCGCCAGGCGTTCCTGCGCGCCATCTACGCGATCGAACCGATCCGACGGCGCAACGGCGCGAGCAACTGGCGCGTCTATCGCGACCTCGAGGACGAGGGGCGCTTCGTCGAGCGCTACGTCATCGCGTCGTGGGCGGAGTACGTGCGCTCGCGCTCGCGCATGACCGTCGCCGAGCGCAAGCTGCAAGTGCGGGTGCGACAGTTGCACGGATCGGACGTGCCGATCCGCATCTCGCGTCTGATCGCGGTACGTCCGGAGGATGCCCCGGGTGCCGCGCTCTCTGTTTCAGCAGACGCTCCGACTCGGAAGTAGCGCCGGCGCTTACGCACAGGACGCGAGCCGTTCTGCAGTTCATGCACTGGAAGCCCACCGCCTTGCGCGCTCGTCGCATCGAATAGCTGAGCCGACGTGCCCGCGCGGGCTCGCCCTGTCACTGGTTCAGGAACGCCTCCAGTTCGGCGTGGAAGCGCGCCGGCGCCTCCAGATGCGGAATGTGCGCGACGTCGGGCAGCAGCACCAGCGTGCATTGCGGAATCTCCTGCGCGGCGCGTTGTGCGAGCTGCGGCCAGAGCCCCATGAGGCCGCGCACCTTCGGGCCGACCCGATTGCGGCCGATGGCGGCGCGGTCCTTCTCGCCGGCGATCAGCAACGTGCGGGGCTTGAGCCGCGGGAGTTCGTAGAGGACCGGCTGTTCGTAGGCCATCGTGTAGGTGTGCGCGGCGGTGCGGGCGATGCGAAAGGCCTCCGGCCCCAGCATCCAGCCGACCTGCACGTCGGCGTAGATCTGAAACTGCGGCTGCCACTCCGTCACGAAGTTGTGGAACAACTGCTCGGTCGCTTCGGGCGTGGTCCGCAAAGCCTCGGTGGTCAGCTCCTCGCGGGTGGCGTACGGCACCAGGAGGCGATAGTCCTCCAGTCCGATCGGTGCTTCGAGCACCAGGCGCTCGATGTTCTCCGGATACATCAGCGCGTAACGGATGGCCATCATGCCGCCCAGCGAGTGACCGACCAGGATTGCGCGGCGCACTCCCAGCCCATCGAGTAGCTGCTTGGTGTTGCGAACGTGCTGGTGGACGCTGTGAGGCACGTCCGGCTTGGAGGATTTGCCGAAGCCGATCTGATCCGGGACGATGACCCGGTAGCCCTGGGCGCTGAGAAAATCGATGGTCTGCGCCCAGTACAGCCCGAAGAAGTTGCGCCCATGCAAGAGCACCACGTTGCGCCCGTTCGCAGGGCCGCTGGGCGGCACGTCCATGTAAGCGAGCCGCACCGGCTCCCCTTCCATGACCAGGTCGAGGTAGCGCACGGGGTGAGGGTAGGGCAGCCCCTCGAGGCCGCTGCCGATCGGTTCGGCCGCTGGCGCGGCCAGGCTTGCGAGCAGGAGCAGAAGCGGAGCGAGGAACCACCTGGTCCGATGAGATGTCATGGCTGATACGCAAGAAGGGATTCAAGGTCAGATAGTGGGCACCACCAACGATTCCCGGACCGGTTGCGCAGGCGGGGCGTGCTTGACAGGTCGGGATGGCTATCCAACCATAGCATGGAGTGCGGTGCCGGCTGCAGATCGCTGGCCGGTGCCCCTCCGGCAAGGCGGCCGACAATGCGTGTCTGCCCGCCACCGCTACGTCCCTTTTCTATGGCCGCCCAACCGCCCGCTGCCTCGTCGCTCAGCAATGTCGATCCGTATCGGTCGGTCGATTCGCCGGCCGCGCGCGCAGTGCTCGAAGAGCACTTCGACGCAGGCGCCAACCTGTACAAGTTCTGGGGCAGCCCCGGCAGCGTGCTGCGCGCCCTGTTGCTCGGCTGGCCGCGCTCGAGGCACCCTGCACACCTGCACTATGCCTGGGACCTGGAGTCGGCCAGTTCGCTGGATGAGGCGATCCTGGAGACGACGCGGCGGGCGGTCGCCCTGCTGGACTTGCAGGGGGTGGAAGCGCCCGAGCTGTTCGAGCCGGGGTGCGGCATCGGTGGAGGCGTTACGCAGGTCGCCCGCATGCTGCCGGGCGCGCGAGTCACGGGACTCAGCCTGGTGCGGCGCCAGCTCGACATCGGCCGCCGCCGCGCTTGCGCGGAAGGGGTGGGGGAGCGCAGCGCTTTCTGCTGCGGCAACTACCTGCACACCCCGTTCCCGGATGCGCATTTCGACGGAATCTTCACCATCGAAACCTTGATCTACACGCCGGCAAGCGAGCGGGCCAGGCTGTTCCGCGAGATGTTCCGCGTGCTCAAGCCTGGCGGCACATTCGTGTCGCTGGACGGCTTCCGGCTGCGCGAGCCGCGCAGCGAGGACGAGCGTCGCGTTGTCCAGGACGTACTGGACGGCTGGACCATGGCCCTGCCTCCGCTGCCGGGGGAGTTCTGCCTGCACGCGCAAGCTGCGGGCTTCGAAGTGCTGCGGCAGGAGGAAGCAACGGCGCATATACGGGCGTCGGCAGGGCGCATCTCAGCCATCGCGACCGGCGTCCTGCTGCCGCTCGCGTGCGTGGCCCGCGTGCCCCTGCTCGGCGGGCTGCTCGCGCCGTTGGGGTTCGCCTCGCCACGCCAGGCCCGCCGCTTTGTGTCCGCATGCCGCTCGCAGGTGAAAGTCTTCGAGCAGGGCCTGGGAGCTTATTTCATCCATGTCTTCCGCCGGCCCCGTTAGTTCGCTGGCGCATTGCAATCGCCGTCGCCGCCGGTTGCTGGCTGGTGCCGCCGCCGGCGCTTTGCTGCCGTGGTTGCGCATCCTGCCGGCGAGCGCGGCGCCCGAGGGTGTCGCGGCGGCCATGCGGGACGCGTTCGGCGAGGCTCCGATCCTCCCCGGCAAGGTGGTGCTGGAGTTGCCGCAGCTCGCCGAAAACGGAACCGTGGTTCCGCTGAACGTGCGGGTCGAAGGGCTGGCAGCGGGTCAGCGCGTGACCAGCATCCACGTCTTTGCCGAGGCCAATCCGCTCCCCGAGGTCGTCCAGTTTTATTTCGGGCCGCGTGCCGCGGCTCCGCAAGTGGGCACGCGCATTCGCTTGGCCGACTCCCAGAAGGTTGTCGCGGTGGCCAGGCTTGCCGACGGCTCGCTGTGGTCGGCCACGGCGCAGGTCATCGTGACGGTAGGCGGCTGTGGCGACTGAGCCGAGCGACAGCGACGCCAGCCGGGTGCGGGTGCCGGCTCAGGCGCGGCGGGGCGAAGCGGTGCAGATTCGCGCGCTGCTCAAGCATCCCATGGAGTCAGGCTTCCACTACGACGCCGTCGGCAAGCCGATTCCACGTCACATCGTGGTCGAGTTCGCCTGCGTCTACAACGGCGAAGAGGTGCTGCGCGTCAAGCTGTTCCCCGCCGTGTCCGCGAACCCGTATTTCTCGTTCTACGCCACCGCGGTGGATTCCGGCGAGCTGCTGTTCACCTGGCGCGACGACCGCGGCAATCAGTGGACCGATCGCGCGACCATCGAGGTCGTCGGGTAGAGTACTACCGGCTCGGGAGATCAAGCTCGCCCTGTGAGGCGTATGTCAGCGCACCCTCCACCACTCTCGCGGGTTGGGTGAACGGATGCGGCTCGGTCCTGCCGCGCGCAAGGATGTGCAGCACCTCCCATCCCGCGACCTTGAGATAGTCCGAGATCAACCCGCGGTGGCACTGCTGCCAGGCGTGCTCGGCGCACATGTACGCGGTCGGCTGCGCGGCGCGCCAGATCGACCAGGCGTGCGGCGCCGAGCTGGAAGGCCTCCGTTTCCATGTAGTCCGCATAGCCGCGGAAGCCGTCGTTGCGCCAGCCGGTATTGCGTGAGTCGGGGCGGGGAGCGCGCCGGCCGCCCAGCTCGGGAAGCCACTCGTAGGCGATACCGGCGCCGGCCAGAGCGGCGGCCAGCGCCTCGCGCGCAAACTGAGGATGGCGCCGGGACGCGGGGAAGCGCCGCACGTCCGCAACTTGCGTCACGCCGTTGCCGGTCAGCAGCTCGATGAATGCGTCCACCGTCTGCGTCGAGTGGCCGATGGTGAACACCACTCGGCGCGGGCGGCACCGTGTCTTGCGCCCGCGTCATGTGCTCGCCCCCGGTCATTCGGCCTCGTTCAGACGGGCGGGTTGGACGGGTCGACGCGCAGCCAGATCGTCACCGGCCCGTCGTTGGTCAGGGTGACCTGCATGTCCGCACCGAAGCGGCCGGACTCGACCGGCGAATGCAGTTGGCGGGCGCGCGCAAGCACGTAGTCGAACAGCCGCTCCCCGACTGCGGGCGGTGCCGCAGGCGTGAAGCTCGGGCGGTTGCCTCTGGTGGTGTCGGCTGCAAGCGTGAACTGCGGCACCAGCAGCAGACCGCCGTGGACGTCGCGCAGGCTCAGATTCATCTTGCCGGCGGCGTCGCCGAAGACCCGATAGTTGAGCAGGCGCTCGAGCAGCCGATCGCCGTCCGCCTCATCGTCGCCGCGCTCGGCGCAGAGCAGGACCATCAGGCCTGCGCCGATCGCGCCGACCGTCTGTGCGCCGACCTCCACACGCGCTTGCGTCACCCGTTGCAGCAGTGCAATCACCGTTTGAACTTGCGTTTCACCAGACAGGTCCCAAATTGAAGCCACGGTTGCGGGCGATTGCAAAAGGACGAAACCAGCGTACCCTTTTGCCTAGCCCCTAGCCCCTAGCCCCTAGCCCCTAGCCCCTAGCCCCTAGCCCCTAGCCCCTAGCCCCTAGCCCCTAGCCCCTAGCCCCTAGCCCTATGACCAACCTCGTCCCCAACACGGCTCCCCCAGGCAAAGAGATCGCTACGCTCGCCGGCGGCTGCTTCTGGTGCCTCGAAGCCGTCTACGACCAGCTTCAGGGAGTCGAGTCGGTCGAGTCCGGGTACACCGGCGGTCAGGTCTCCGATCCCACCTACCGGCAGGTCTGCGACGGCGACACCGGCCATGCCGAGGTGGTGCGCATCACCTACGACCCCAAGGTCGTCTCCTTCGGCGACCTGCTCGACGTGTTCTTCGTGATCCACGATCCGACCCAGCTCAATCGCCAGGGCAATGACGTGGGCACTCAGTATCGCTCGGCCGTGTTCTACCATAACGCCGAGCAGAAACGGATCGCACAGGAGAAGATCGCTGCACTGGCTGGCGAGGGTGTGTACGACGACCGGATCGTTACCGAGGTGACCGAGGCGGGCCCGTTCTACGTCGCGGAGGACTACCACCAGGAATACTTCGCCAACAACCCTTACCAGGGCTACTGCATGGCGGTGGTCGCGCCGAAGGTGGCCAAATTCCGCAAGCATTTCATCGACAAGCTCAAGCGCAAAGCCTGAGCAGGCGCGCCGGCGGAGGCTGGCTCCAAGGCTCAGCCTCGGTTCAAGGATCGGGAGAGTCGGACGGCTCCGTTGTGGATCCGAGCTTGAGGGTTCCGCGCACCACCAGCCGATCCCCGGCCTTGATCCACACGTAATACTTGCCCGTCGCCTCGGCACGCAACTCGCCGCCGGCGTGGATCGTCTCGCCGACGAACACCGGTGCCACGAACTGCAGGTCGAGGTCCGCGCGTGCCGCGATCTCGGGCGGGAAGGTGGCGGCCATCGCCAGTCCGAGCGCGTTGAGCGACCAGGTGCCGTGAACGATTGGCCGGCCGAAGGGCGTGGTGGCCGCATACGCTGCGTCGAGGTGGATCGGATTGAAGTCCGCGGTGAGTTCCGCGTAGGCGGCCACCGTCTCCGCGGTGGACGTGAGGCTCGCTGGGCTCAGGCTGGCCGGCCACTGCATCAGTTTGTCCACAGCATGGACATCTCGCCCACGCAGACCAGATCGCCGGCGGTTCCCGTGGTGACCGTGCGGAAGTACACCCACCGCCACTCGCGCCGCACCGCCTTGCCGGTACAGGACACTTCCGTGGCGACCCGCTCGCCTGGAACGAGGCCGCGATGGAACTGCATGCGTTGGCGGGTGTGGACGTTCCCGAAAGGGCGTTCCTGCATGACCGCCATGTAGGCGCGCACCACCAGCGCGACGCTCACCCCCGGCGGCAGTGGGGCCTCGATCGGCATTCCAGGGAACAGGGACTGCCAGGGCCGAAGCAGCTCGGCACTGATCTCCTCCTCATGCCGGCCGAGCACGGCCCCGGGCACGAACTCGTCAAACAGTCTCAATTGCGCAATGGGTTGTGATGTTCTCGGCGCCAGTATGCACGCTGGCGCTGCCGGCGTCATCCCTCGGGCCGAGACGTCCTGGGACGGCCTCGATGACCGCAAAGGCGCAAAGACGCAAAGGAACGCAAAGAAAAGCGTGAATCCGCGCGTCCCGTTGCAGGGCTCCGTGACTCGGACGATTTCGGGAGTTCTCCTTTGCGCAACCTTTGCGTCTTTGCACCTTTGCGGTTGTCGTACGCCGTCAATCAAATCCCGGTGGCGCCACAAAACCCCGGTATTCCCGCTCGAGCAACTGGGCAAACGCCAGGCAGGTCAGATCCCCGTATTGCGGGCCGACGATCTGCACGCCCACCGGCAGCCCCCCGGCAGTGAGGCCCGCCGGAGCGACGGTCGAAGGCAGGTAGCACATCCCGGAGTAGCCGGCCCAGAACATCTGCGTAGTGGATGGCTGTGGCCGGCCGTTGACGTCGATCATGCGCTCCCAGCGCTCGCCCTGCTGATTGTGCGGGAAGGCCGCGGTGGCCGCCGCCGGGCACAGCAGCACGTCCCAGTCGCGAAAGAACTCGGCCCATTGCAGCCGCATCTGGTGGCGGCTCTCGTTGAGATACAGCCATTCGCGGTGATACAGCGTGTTGCCCCTGGCCATGGCAGCCGGATAGCTGTCGTCGTCGGCACGCGCAGCGCGGGCTGCGTCCTGGTGACGCGCGAACGCGGCATCGGTCAGCGAACGCGGTCGCCGCGCGCAGCAGGCGGAAGAAGACATCGTGGGCCTGCTTCAGATCGATGGCCGGGCGCGCCGACTGGCTCACCCGTGCGCCCTTTTTGCCGAGGAATTCCGCAAGCCGCCTGGATGCGCTCCTGCACGGCGCGATCGACCGGCGCGTTTGGAGCATCCAGCAGCACACCCACGCGCCACTGGCGCCAGGTTTTCTGCGGCGCCCGCGGCAAGGTGAGCCGCCACCCCGCGCCGTCGATCTCGTCGGGGCCGGCGACGACCTTGAGCGCGATCTCCAGGTCCTTCGCGCTGCGTGCGAGCGGACCGATCACGGCGATGTCCGACTCGCGCAGATAGGGCGGCAAGGTCTGTCCCTGCGACGAGCAGATGCCGAAGGTGGGCTTGTGGCCGAACACGCCGCAATAGTGGGCGGGGTTGCGGATCGAGGCGCCGATGTCGCTGCCGGTCTCGAGCGCGGTCAGCCCGGCCGCCAGCGCCGCGGCTGAGCCCCCGGAGGAACCGCCCGGCACGCGTGCAGCGTCCCACGGATTGTTGGTGGTCCCGTAGATCGGGTTGAAGGTCTGCCAGTCGGCCAGCAGGGTCGGCACGTTGGTCTTGCCGAACAGCACGGCGCCGGCACCTTTCAGCCGTTCCACCGCGAGCGCATCGCGCTGGGGGACGTTGTCCTTCAGCTCCGGGCGTCCCCACGTTGTCGGCAGCCCGGCGACATCGAAGGATTCCTTGATGGTGATCGGCACCCCGTGCAAAGGGCCGCGGGTCTCGCCCTTGGCCAGTGCACGATCGGCGGCGCGTGCCTGCTTGCGCGCCCGTTCGGCGTCGAGCACGACAATGGCGTTGAGCTTCGGATTGTGCGTCTCGACGCGGTCCAGGTAGTGATTCAGCAGCTCGACGCAGCCGACGCGCTTCTGGCGGATGAGCGCGGCAAGGCGATGGGCAGGCAGGAAGGTTGGATTCACCGGTGCATTGCTCCGTTCGGGCTGAGGGCGGCGGTATTATGCGGGCGGGAAGCCCCTTCAGCCATCGACGCAGCCTTGTGGGCCGCCCGCTCTGCGAGCGCGCGTGAAGGCTCGCGGGTGTCTCACACGGGCGGCCGTCATCCGGCGTGCAAGGCAGGCAACTGTGCCGGGATCGACCATTCAGAACGCGGGCAGGCGAGGAAAGCATGCAGGCAAAACCGAACGTAGGCGTGATCGGTGTGGGCGCGATGGGCATGCAGGTCGCGAAGCGGCTGCTCGAGTGCGGATTCCCCACGTTCGTCCGGGATGTGCGACCGGAGGCCGAGAGCGAGGCGCGTGCAGCCGGCGCCGTAGTCGCCGGCTCGCCGGCGGAAATGGCGCGGGCATGCCGGTTCGTGGTCACGCTGGTGGTCGATGCCGCCCAGACCCGCGACGTCGTAGCCGGCCGGGATGGGGCCATCGAGACGCTGGCGCCAGGCAGCGTCGTGATCATGAGCAGCACGATCCAGCCCGCCGCGGCGCAGGCGCTGGCCGAGCCGCTGGCAGCGCGCCGCGTGCATTTCCTCGATGCGCCCTGCTCGGGTGGGCCGGCCAAGGCGCGCGCGGGCACCATGAGCATGATGCTCGCGGGCACGGCTGCCGCGCTCGAGGCCGCTGCGCCGGTGCTGGAGGCGATTTCGGGCACGCGCGTGCGCATCTCCGAGCGGCCCGGCGACGGGTCGAAGGCCAAGATCGTGAACAACATGCTGGCAGGGGTGAACCTGGCGGCGGCCTGCGAAGCGATGGCGCTGGCGATCAAGCTGCAGCTCGACCCGCACACCATGTTCGAACTGATCGCAGCCAGTTCGGGCGGAAGCTGGATGTTCTCCGATCGCATGCCGCGGATGCTGGCGGGCGACTATGCCCCGCGTGCCGCCGTCGAGATCCTGCGCAAGGACCTGGCGATTCTTCTGGAGACGGCCCGCAGCGAGCGGTTTCCCGCGGTCATCGCGCGCGCTGCGCACACCCTGTATGAGGATGCCGCGCGTCTCGGACACGGGCAGGAGGACGATGCCGCGCTGATGAAGGTGTATCAGACGCTGACTGGCATCGCGCTGCCGGGGGATCAGTGATCAGCGGCAGTCACTGGTGACTGTGCACTGGTCACATCACCGCCTCGCAGACGCGGCGCGCATCGCCTCAGGAAGCTCCAGCTCGAAAGCCAGGATGCGCGCGGACAGCGACTTGCCGTAGTTGTCCAGGCACAGGCTGCGCGAGACCCCGCCGCCCAGCGCGCCCTGGCACACGAAGTTCATCGCTCCGAGGTGGTCGATGGTGTAGCGGTCCACGGGCCCCGTCACGACGCCCGCGTAGAACGCCTTGAAACGCTCCGCAGTGAGCTGCTCCTTGAGGAACGGGTACAGCTCAGCTTCGTAGGCGATCACGGAGATGTTGGACGTGTTGCCCTTGTCGCCGGAGCGGCAGTGGGCCACGTGCTGCAGCATGACTTTCATTTCGCTACCCCTGCTGCGGTTAGCTTTCGTAGTAGGCGATCGTCGGCGTCACTTTCTCGCGCGGGACCAGCGAGGACCACACTCCGATCACCTCGCGGGTGCGGTCCTGGTGCGGGACGCGCTTGCCGGTCATGCCCACGCCCGATACCGCCATGCCGTCGACTTCACGGCCGACCTTGATCGCTTCCTCGCGCGTTCGCGTGCGCGCCGCGACCCGCACCGCGATCTCGTAGGGTTCCGGCTGGTTCTTGGGCGTCATCGCCCCGTGGATCGCGTTCAGGCCGAGGAAATCGATGCGCAGCTCCTCGGCCTCGAGCTTGACCAGCTTGAAGCGCTCCTCGAGGATCTGCTTGGCGAGCTGGGCGCGCCGCAGCGCCCCGGGGCCGGCGTAGAAGAACATGTCCTCGCCGATGAACCCCTCCGTGCAGCCAATCGACACCTTCAGCGTGGGCGTGCGCGGCTTGCCCGAGATGTTGGTCACCCGCACTCGATCCGGACCGGCCTGCTCCAGGCGCGTGGTGGTGAAGTCCACCACCACGTCCGGCGTGATGTAGAACCCCGGGTCATGCACCTCGTAGAGCAGCTGCTCCTTGACGGTCATCAGGTTGACCGCGCCGCCGCTGCCCGCCACCTTGGTGATGACGGCATCGCCGTTGGGTGCCACCTCTGCGATCGGGAACGCCAGGTTCCACGGCTGCGGCACGTCCTTGAACCCAGGATCGGGAAAGTAGCCGCCGGTGACCTGCGCGCCGCACTCCATGAGGTGGCCGATGCCGTTGCCGGCGCCGAGCCTGGCGTGATCCAGCGCATCCCAGCCGAACTCGTACATCATCGGCGCCATGAAGATCGACGGATCGGCCACTCGGCCCGAGACCACGATGTGCGCACCTTGCCGCAGCGCCGCGACGATCGGCTCCGCGCCCAGGTAGACCTCGGCGGACACCAGGGTGTCCTGCAGCGTCGAGGTAGGCTTGCCGTTCTCCAGGACCGTGTCGGTCAGCTCGAGCACGCGGTCGGTGATCAGTCCGCCGGAGATCGCCGCCACCTTCAGCCCGCGCGCGCCCAGCTCGCGTAGCCAGTGGACGATGCGTTGCGCCGCCCCCTCCGGGTTGATCCAGCCCTGGTTGCTGATGATCTTGGTTCCCCGCTTCAGGCACCCGGGCAGGACCGCACGCATGCGATCGTCCAGGTAAGTGTCGTAGCCCGGGAAGGTCGGGTCGCGGCGCGCACGCACCTGTGCGGCGGACACGGTGGCCTCCGCCATGGTCTCGAAGCACAGGTAGTCGAGATCTCCCTGCTCGGCGTTGAGCCGGGCCGGCTCGATGCGGTCGCCCCACCAGGCCGAGCCGGCGCCGATGCGGATGCTGGTCTTCATGCTGCCTCCTGCTAATTGCACCCAAGAGTACCTCAAGTCCTCTTCCTTGCTCTCGCGCAGTGCCGCGGTTACAGTTCCGCACGCAAGCACGTGAGGAGATCATGACCACAAGCACGCGCTGGAAGAAGCGCCCGGAGGGTTCGACCTGGGGCGACTGGGGGCCCGACGACCAGCTCGGACGGCTCAATCTGCTGACTCCCGAGAAGGTCAGGCAGGGCGTGGCCGAGGCGCGCGAGGGGCTCGCCTTCTGCCTGAGCCTGCCGCTCGACTATCCGGGCGGCAACGTGCTCAACCCGCGCCGTCATCCCCCGGTGCTGCGGCCGACGCTGCGCAACGGCCGGCCGAACATGAACTACCAGCTCGCGCCAGGACAACCCGACCGTGACCGACGTCATCAACGACGACGCGGTGATCATGCACCTGCAGTACTCCACGCAGTGGGACAGCCTGGCGCACGTGGGGCAGCTGTTCGATGCGAATGGCGACGGCGTGGCCGAGCCGGTGTACTACAACGGCTTCCGCCCCGGCGAGCACATCGTCGGCCCGAACGACCCCAAGGACGCCGGCGCCATCGGTCAGGTGCCGGCCCACTCGACCTCGCAGGCCAAGGCGCTCGGCATCGAGAACATGGCGGTGAAGTGCGTGCAGGGCCGCGGCGTGATGATCGACCTGCACGCCCATGTCGGCCGCGAGCGCGCCGCGGTCGGGTACGACCAGCTCATGCGCATCCTCGAAGCGGACAAGGTGACGGTCGAGCAGGGCGACATGGTGTGCCTGCACACCGGCTTCTCCGAGATGCTGCTGGAGATGCACAAGAAGCCGGACGCGCACAAGCTGGAGAACTCCTGCGCGGCGCTCGACGGCCGCGACCGCAAGCTGCTCAAGTGGATCACCGACAGCGGCCTGGCGGCGCTGATCGCCGACAACTACGCGGTCGAGGCGCACCCGGCGACCAGCCAGCCGCACGACTGCGCCTCTCTGCCGCTGCACGAGCATTGCCTGTTCAAGCTCGGGCGTGAACCTGGGCGAGATCTGGTATCTCACCGAGCTGGCCGGCTGGCTGCGCAAGAACGGCCGCTATCGGTTCCTGCTCACGGCGCCGCCGCTGCGGTTGCCGGGAGCGGTCGGCTCTCCGGCGACGCCGTGGCGACTGTGTAACGGCCGTGACCGTGACTCGGGACCGTAATGCGCTGAAACGACCCGAGTCGCCAGTCCGAAGACGAGTCACGAATCACGGCCTCGTCAACGCAGTCCGCCGTGTCCTACATCACCGGCGTCGGCCTGACCCCCTACGGCAAGCACCCCGGCCGCGACACGCTCGACCTGATGAGCGAGGCGGCGACGCTGGCGCTCGCCGACGCCAGCTCGAGCGCAGGGACGTCGACGGCCTGCTGGTCGGCTACTCGACGACGTTCCCGCACCTGATGCTGTCCACGGTCTTCGCGGAGCACTACGGGCTGAACCCGACCTACGCGCATGCGCGTGCAGCTCGGCGGCGCCACGGGGTTCGGCATGGTGATGCTGGCGCATCACCTGGTGGCCGCCGGCGCCGCGCGCAACGTCCTGGTGGTGGCAGGGGAGAACCGGCTGACCGGCCAGAGCCGCGACGCCGCCGTGCAGGCGCTCGCGCAGGTGGGCAGCCCCGTGTACGAGGTGCCGCTCGGGCCGACGATCCCGGCCTACTACGGCCTGGTCGCCTCGCGCTACATGCACGAGTACGGCACGACGGAGGCGGATCTCGCGGAGCTGGCTGTGCTGATGCGCCGGCACGCCCTGCATGCATCCCGGCGCGCAGTTCAAGGAGGCGATCAGCGTGGACGTCGGTGCTGGCGTCCAAGCCCATCGCGACGCCGCTGAAGCTGCTCGACTGCTGTCCGGTTTCGGACGGTGGCGCGGCCTTCGTGGTCAGCCAGGCGCCCACCAACGCGTTCCGCGTGCAGGTCATCGGCACGGGCCAGGCCCACACCCACCAGCACGTCACCGCCGCGCCCAGCCTCACGCAGTTCGGCGCCGCGGCCGTCCGCGGCCCGCGCGCAGGAGGCCGCCGGCATCGCGTCTGCGGGAGGTGCGAGTATGCTCGCCATCTACGACAGCTTCACCATCACGCTCGCGATCCTGCTCGAGGAGATCGGCCTCGCGCCGCGCGCTCGGGCCGGCCAGCTGGCTCGCGAAGGGTACTTCAACCACGACGGCAAGCTGCCGCTCAACACCCATGGCGGTCTGCTGTCCTATGGCCATTGCGGCTGCGGCGGCGCCATGGCGCACCTGGTGGAGACGCACCTGCAGATGACCGGCCGCGCCGGCCCGCGCCAGGTGCGCAACGCCGGGCTGGCGCTGCTGCACGGCGACGGCGGGGTGCTGTCCTCCCATGTGAGCCTGGTGCTGGAGGCGGCGACGCATGACGTCGACGCAAGTGACGTGCTCGACTGGACCCAAGGTGCAGAGGGCATCGCCTACCAGGCTTGCCCGGCGTGCAGCTCGGCTGTGGTACTTCCACCGCACCTTCTGCCCCCGCTGCGGGCGACACCGAGCCCGCAGACCCGGCAGGCCGCCGGGACCGGGACGGTGCACGCCATCACGCTGGTGACGCGCGCCCCGACCGAGGAGCTGCGCGCCTATGCCCCCTATGCGATCGCCCTGGTCGACGCCGACGAGGGCTTCCGCCTCATGGCGCATGCCGCGACAGGAGCCTGCGCATCGGCGATCGCGTGCGCGCTCGCTTCGTCGACCTCGCCGGCCGCCTGATCCCGCACTTCGAGCGGGCGTACGGATCTGCCTTCGCCACCGCAACTCGTGACGTCCTCATGCCTATGACCAACCCCCGCTGCCGCCCTCCGGGCGGTCCTCGAGCCCGCTTCCGTCGCCGTCATCGGCGCCTCCGAGAATCCGGACAAGATCGGCGGGCGACCGCTGTTCTACCTGTCGAAGTTCGGCTACAAGGGCAAGGTCTATCCGATCAATCCGAATCGCAGCAAGGCACAGGGCTTCAAGGCCTATCCCGAGCCTCGCCGAGCTGCCCGACAGCGCCCGAGGTCGCGATCATCGCCGTGCCCGGCGACATGGCGGTCGAAGCCGTGGACGCAGTGCGCCGCGCGCGGCGTGAAGGTCGCCCTGGTCATGACCTCCGGCTTCGGCGAGACGACCGACCCCGAGGCGCAGGCGAAGCAGCTGCGGATGGTCGAGCGCGGCACGCGCCGCCGGCATGCGCATGATCGGCCCCAACACCCAGGGGCTCGCCAACTTCGGCAACGGCGCGGTGCTGAACTTCTCCACCATGTTCATCGAGGCCGAGCCGAAGGACGGCCCGGTCGGCATCGTCTCGCCAGAGCGGGGCCATGAGCGTGGTGCCCTACGGGCTGCTGCGGGCCCAGGGCATCGGTGTGCGTCACGTCCACGCCACCGGCAACGACGCGGACGTCACGGTGTCCGAGCTGGCCTCGGTCGTGGCGGAGGACCCGGACCTGCGGCTGCTGCTGCTCTACCTCGAGACCATCCGCGATCCCTGGAACCTGGCCGAGACCGCGCGCATCGCCCACGCGCGCGGGCTGCCCGTCATCGCGCTGAAGTCGGGACGCACCCCGGCCGGTCAGCAGGCCGCCAAGTCGCACACCGGCGCGCTCGCCAACGAGGACCGGGTGGTGGACGCGTTCCTCGAGAAGCACGGCATCTGGCGGGCGCGCGACGTCGGTGAGCTGACGCGCGCGGCCGAGCTGTACCTGAAGGGCTGGAAGCCCAAGGGGCGCCGCCTGGTGGCGATCAGCAACTCCGGGGCGATCTGCGTGATGGCGGCCGACGCCGCCGACCAGCCTGGGCATGCCGATGGCGCAGCTCGGCCAGGAAACCCGCGCCGGGCTGGCGAAGATCCTGCCCAGCTTCGCCACCACCACCAACCCGATCGACATCACCGCGGCGCTGCTGAGCAACAGCGGGCTGTTCGGGCAGATCCTGCCCGGTGCATCGCGAAGGATCCGGCCGCCGATGCCTTCCTGATCGGCATTCCGGTGGCGGGTCAGGGCTACGACGTGGACGGCTTCGCCGCCGACTCGGCGGTGTTCGCGCGCCGCACCGGCAAGCCGCTGGTGACGGCCATTCCGCAGCCCAACATCGCCGCCAAGTTCAAGGCGCAGGGGCTGCCGGTGTTCGCCACCGAGAGCGAGGCGGTCGCCGCGCTCAACCAGTACCTGTCGCACATGCAGATGCTCGCGCGGCTGTCACTGCGCCGGCGGCCGCCGCGCGCACGCGCCGCGCCGCCGCGGGCGCAGCCGACGCGCACGCTCAACGAGGCCGACAGCCTGGCGTTGCTCGCGCGCCATGGGGTGCCGGTCATGCGCCATCGCCTGTGCCGCTCTCCCGAGGAGGCGGTGGCGGCCCTGCATGGAGATCGGCGCACCGGTCGTGGTCAAGGGCTGTTCCTCGGCCGTGGCGCACAAGTCCGAGTGGGGACTGGTCAAGCTCGATGTGCGCAGCGAGGAGGCAGGTGCGCTCGCTCTACGGCGACTTCGACCGGACCGTGCGCCTGGCCGGCGCGCCCTTCGACGGCGTCATCGTCGCCGAGATGGTGCGCGGCCGGCGCGAGCTGATGATCGGCGCCCATGTCGACCCGGTGTTCGGACCGGTGGTGGTGGTCGGCGACGGCGGCAAGTACGTCGAGGCGATGCCGGACCTGCGCCTGCTGCTGCCGCCCTTCGACGAGCTGGACGTGGTGCGGGCGCTGTCGCGGCTGCGCATTGCGCCCCTGCTGCCGGGCGTGCGCGGCGATCCGCCGCTGGCCTCGGAGACCTTTGGCGAAGTGGCGGTGGCGGTGGCCAGGATGATGCTGGACCCCGCCTGCGAGGTGGTGAGTGTCGACTTGAATCCGGTCATGGTCGGCGCGCCAGGGAGAGCCCTGCAAGGTCGTGGACGCGTTGGTCGAGGTCGCAGGCGCGTCCGGCTAGAGCAGGCTCTGGGCAGAGCCGCGCGGGGGAGCGGCAGCGGGTGGAAGCGTTGCTCCACGCCTGCTGCGCTGGCGCCTGCAGGGTTGCAAGCGCCTGGCTATCGACGCTGATCCGCCCTCTGCGGGGTGCGCGCCATAGGGCGCGGCAACCGACGTCGCGCAGTTTCTGCTCGTCACTCGCTCGCGAGTGCAGCTCGCATCCGCGGTGTCGCCCGGCGACGAATGGGCGCGAGCGCGCCCGGCGACGGGCGGATCGAGGGCCGCGGCGCGTTCTCCCTCTGAAAATCGCGTTTCCCCTCTAGAAAATCGTTGACTCCGCTCTCGCTCTTGGGCATTCTCTCCACGCGCTTCCTCTAGACGGAGGAGGTCCGCAAGATAGAGACATCTCATCTCACGGAGACATGACGATGGCAACAGCCAAGAAGGCGACCAAGAAACCAGCAGCGAAGAAGCCCGCGAAGAAGGCCCCGGCCAAGAAGCCTGCCGCCAAGAAAGCGGCCCCCAAGAAGAAAGCCCCTGCGAAGAAGCCTGCTGCCAAGAAAGCCGCCGCCGAAGAAGAAACCCGCGGTCAAGCGCAAGCCGAATGCGGCTTTCATGAAGGCCATGACGCCCAGCGCGGAGCTCGCGGCGGTGGTCGGCGACAAGGCGATGCCGCGCACGGAGGTCACCAAGAAGATCTGGGACTACATCAAGAAGAACAAGCTCCAGGACCCGGTGAACAAGCGCATGATCAATGCGGACGACAAGCTCAAGCCGGTGTTCGGCGGCAAGAAGCAGGTCTCGATGTTCGAGATGACCGCTCTGGTCGCCAAGCAGCTGAAGTAGCCGTACCTCCCGGCCCGGACCTGAACCCGGGCCGGGCCGTCTTCATAGCCCCGGCGCCTTGAAGCCGGGGATCGCCCCGACCGCCTCGCCGGCAGCCGCGCGGGAGTGTCGCTCCGCTGCGGCAATGCGGTTCTGCCGCATCCCATCGCCTCCGATATCGCGAGCGAAGCACGCGAGGGACTCTAGCCGTTGTTCGAGCGCGGCATAATCTGCTGCTTGTACAGCCGGCGCGGGCACCGCTTAGCTCGTGCGACTGGACGATGCGGTGATGCGCGTTGCGCAGGCGTCCGCTCCGTGCCCCACTCGGCACCCCGCGGGGGATGCGATCGCCCACGAGCCTTTCCGGGATAATCCTGCAGCATCGCCTCTCCAGGCCGTACCGCGCGCATGTCGCAGCCCCCAGCATCCGGCGCTTCGCTGCTCGACTGGCAGGACGGACAGCCCGTTTCGCGCCGCTTCGGCGACGTGTACTTTTCGCGCGCTTCCGGCATCGACGAGACCGGCCACGTTTTTCTCGCCGGCAATCGCCTGGCGCAGCGCTTCGCCGCGCTGCCTGCTGGTGCGGTGTTCAGCATCGGCGAGACGGGCTTCGGCACCGGGCTCAACTTCCTCTGCGCGTGGCAGTTGTTCGACCGGACCGCGGCGCCCGGCGCGCGCCTGCATTACGTCAGCGCCGAGCTGGATCCGCTGCTCGGCGCACGAGCTCGAAGCCGCGCTGGCGCTGTGGCCAGAGCTGGCGCGTGAGCGCGCGGCATTGCTCGCGCAGTACGGCGCGCTCCCGGCCGGCTGGCACCGCTTCGTGTTCGACGGGGGCCGGGTCGTGCTGACCCTGGTCGTCGGCGATGCACGCGAGACGCTGGCGCAACTGGATGCATCCGTAGACGCCTGGTTCCTCGATGGATTCTCTCCCGCCAAGAATCCCGAGCTGTGGGAGCCGGGTGTGCTGCGGGCGGTGGCAGACCACTCCCGGTCCGGCGCCACCTTCGCTACCTACACATGCGCCGGGGCCGTCAGGCGCGGCCTGGAGGAGGCGGGATTCCGGGTCGAGAAGAGCGTGGGATTCGGGCCGAAGCGCGAGATGCTCCGGGGCGAGCTTTGCGGGCACGACGCAGCCCCCTGCAAGGGCACTGCTCCGGCGCGCAGCGATCGTGGTTGGAGGCGGGCTTGCTGGCACGTCTGCGGCGCGCAGCCTGGCGCAGCGTGGCTGGCAGGTGCAGCTGATCGAGAGGCATTCCCAGCTTGCGGCCGAGGCCTCCGGAAACCCGCAGGGCATCCTCTACGCGCGGCTCTCGGCTGCGCGAGACCCGGTTGAGCCGGACCGTGCTCGCTGGCTACCAATACAGCCTGCGGACCCTGCGCAGCCTGCTGCCGTGCGATGGCGAGGCGTGGTCGGATGCGCCGGTCCTGCACCTCGCCTACGACGAGCAGGAAACGGCGCGGCAGGCGAAGCTGCTGGGACTCGGGCTGCCCGTCGAACTGCTGCGAGCGGTCGAGCGCCGACGAGGCGACCCGCCTGGCGGGTGTTCCGCTGCCGGTCGGCGGACTCGTGTTTCCCGCCGGCGGCTGGGTGCACCCGCCGGCGCTCTGTCGTGCGCTGGCCGATCATCCGCACATCACCGTTCGCACGGGGATTCGCGTGCTGTCGCTGGAGCGCAGCGCTGCGGGTTGGCGCGTCGTGACAGACGGCCACGTCCGTCGCCGAGGCGCCGGTGGTCGTGCTGGCGGGGGGGATGGAGTCGGGGGCGTACCCGCAGACACGCGATCTCCCGCTGCGCCGGAACCGCGGGCAGGTCACCCTGCTGCCGGCGACACCGCAGAGCCGCCAGCTGAAAGCCGTGCTGTGCGCCGGAAGCTACGTGGCGCCGGCGCGCAATGGCCTGCACAGTGTCAGGGGCCACGTTCGCCCGCGAGTCTTCGATCGAAGTGACGACGGCGGACAACGCCGAGAACCTTGCCATGCTGGAGAAGCTCTCTGCCGAGCTGTTCCGCGCACTCGAAGGCCCGGCGCTCGTCGCGTCGGCAGCTTTCCGGCCGCGCCGCGCTGCGCTGCGGCAGCCCCGACTATCTTCCGATCGTCGGCCCGGTCGGCGACGGTCTGTACGTCTCGACCGCGCACGGCTCGCGCGGGCTGATCACCGCGCCTCTGGCCGGAGAGGTGCTGGCGGCCCAACTCGAAGCCGAGCCCGCGCCGCTGCCGCGCGATCTCATGCAGGCAGTGCATCCTGCGCGGTTTCGGGCCAGATCGGGATGAACCGCCGCGCCTGTCATCTGTCCAGAGGTTCTGGAGCGATACTCGAGGAGCCGAACATGACCGACACCGAACAGAAAGCCATCCTGACGCTGTGCCTGATGGCCGCCTTCGCCGACGGCCAGGATGAGCGCGAGCGCGCGCAGATCAAGCGCATCGCCGACAGCCTCGCGCCGGGCTCGGCGCTGGATCTGGCGGCGCTGTACCAGGACGTGCTGCTGAAGCGGCGCACGCTGGAGCAGGTGGCCGCCGAGTTGACCAACCCGGAGAGCCAGGCAGCTCGCCTACGAGATGGCGGTATGCGTGTGCGACGCCGACGGTGCCGCGAGCACGGCCGAGAGCCGCGTTCCTGGAGCGTTTGCGCGCGGCGTTGCAGCTGGAGACGAAGCAGGCGCGGGCGTTCGCGGATCAGGCCGCCGCGGTAGTGAGCGTGCCGCTGGCTGGGGTGGCGAGCGTGCCGCTGGCCCAGCCTGAGGTGCTGCCGCCCGAGCGGATCGACACCGCCGAGCTCGACAAGATGATCCTGAACTACTCGATCCTCAACGGCGCGCTCGAGCTGCTGCCGCAGTCGCTTGCCTCCATGGCCATCATCCCGCTGCAGATGAAGATGGTCTATCGCGTCGGCAAGACCTACGGCTACGAGCTGGACCGCGGCCACATCAAGGACCTGCTCGCGACCCTCGGGGTGGGGTCTGACCGGCCAGTACGTGGAGCAGATCGGCCGCAAGGTGATCGGCGGGTTGCTCAAGGCCGTCGGCGGCGGACTCCTCGGCGGACTGGGGAGCGCCGCGACCGGCGCCGGCTTCTCCTTCGCCACCACCTACGCGCTGGGCCAGGTGGCCAAGCAGTACTACGCCGGCGGCCGCACGATCGACGCGGCGCAGCTGAAGCAGGTGTTCGTCTCGATGTTCGAGCAGGCCAAGGGACTGCAGGGACGCTACGCGACCCAGATCGAGCAGAAGGCGCGCACCATCGACGTCAATCAGATCGTGTCGCTGGTGCGGGAGCAGTAGCCGCCTACACGCTCGTCGGGCGGCTCCGGCGGGGTGCTACTGCAGCACCGCCATCTTCTTGCGCTCGATGAGCGCAAAGTCGATTGCGTAGCCCAGCCCGGGCGCAGTGGGTGCGTGGACCATGCCGTCGGCAGACACGGCTTATGTCCTCCGCCAGGCCGTACTTCTGCGCACCGTCGGGCAGCAGCACCTCGAAGAACTCGGTGTTGCGGATCGCCATGATCACGTGCAGGTTGGCGACGTTGTTGAGCGAGTTGCCGCCGTGGTGAACCTCGTAGTTCATCCGGAACGCTTCGGCGAGATGCGCAGTCTTCACCAGCGTGGTGATGCCGCCCTTCACCGCGACGTCGCCGCGCAGATAGTCGGTAGCCTGCAGCATGATCCACTGCGCATAGCTGTCGTAGCCGGTGATCGGATACTCGGTCGCCATCACCGGGATATGCAGCTTCTGCTTGAGCTTCACGTAGTTGTAGATGTCCTGGTCGGCGAGCGGGTCCTCGTACCAGTGGAAGCCCATCTCCTCGATGGCGCGGCCGACCCGCACGGCCGCCGGGAAGTCGTAGCTCCAGGTTGAATCGAGCATGATCGTGTAGTCGTCGCCGACCGCGCGGCGCACCGCTGCGCACACCTTGACGTCCTCACGCCAGCGCGTCGGCGGGTGGATCTTGTAGGCGGCCCAGCCGTTGGCTTTGAACGCCTGCGCTTCCTCGGCGTAGGCCTCGGGCGAGCTCAGCACGGCCGACGAAGCGTAGGCGCCGATCCGCTCACGGTAGGTCCCGAGCAGGCGGTGGATCGGCTGTCCGTAGGCCTTGCCGGCAAGATCCCACAGGGCGACGTCGACTGCCCCGATCGGCCGGACCCCGGCGGAGCGCTGCCGGTTCCAGATCTGCTGATTCAGACGCTCGCGATCCAGCGGATTCTTGCCCAGCAGCACGGGCTTCAGGTGCGTGATGAGGGCCTGGCCGTCGCTGGTTGCCGGGTTCATCGCGGAGCCGAGGAAAGCGTGGCCCTCGAGCCCTTCGTCGGTGACCAGGCGCAACAGGCCGAGCGAGCTGCTGCCGGCAAACTGCCCGGAATGGACGCCGTACGTGGTCGGCGGGATGTTGTCCCAGGCGAACAACGTCAGCGTGACGTCGGTGATTTTCATGGCTGCCTCGGTCTGCGGGGTCGCCTGCCGAATCTAATCCAACCGCTCGGGCTTGGAAAGGTCGCCGGCTATCCAGGTGAGCGATTACCCTACCTTCAGCCGATGCTCGTGCCCACGTCTTGATGGCCGAGCAGCTCCTGAACAGTACGGATGTCGTAGCCCGACTGCAGAAGGTGCGTTGCGAACGAGTGCCGCGTACCCCGCATGCGACCCAGCACTGCGCCCGCTTCGTCGAGCGAGAACACTACCGTAGCCGCTGCGTCTTACGCGCCGCCACGATGCCGTTCTGCCCGGGCAGCTCGCAGTTGATAACCTCCCCGAACAGAGAATTGCGCCCTTCGCCTGGTTCTGAGTAGGCGCCGATACGCGGGCCTTCACCGCCAGGTCGGCGAGATACGCCTCCACCTCCGCCGCACCAAGTTCCCTGGGATGTCGTTTGCGATGAAACAGGACGAATCGCCGCACCCAGTCGACATAAGCCTGCTCGGTCCGGATACTATAGTGCTTGACGCGGAGTCGACCCCGAAGTTGGTCCAGCAGCTTCGGCTCCACGGTGCCTTCCGGAGCGGCAAGGGTTTCAGGCGGTATCTTCCGGGACGTGCGAATCGAGCAGGATCATCGGCTTGAGTGTGTACCTGTGTATTTATACACCTTCCAGGTGGGTTTGCAAGCCCCTCGGAAGGGGCTTTGCATCCACCCCCGAGGGGCGGCAGCCTGCACCTCGAAGGGGTCGACTTCTAGTTAGCCGTCATGAAGCTTCCTTTGCAACAGGGTGCGGGTTTTGCTGTTCAAGCTGGCAAGTGTGCTGCCTGTGGCCAAACTCGTGTTGGCGAGCCACATGGGTTCGCGTTCCTAAACGGTGGTGCGCTGAAAAGGATCGACAAACGAACGTCGGTGCCATCTGACGAACTTGAGGGTTTCTTGGCTGTGGGCTACCACGGCGCTCATGGCGGCACGGAATCCGAAGCTTCGGCTATGGTTTCGGTCGCGGAAGAGGTCCCTACTGGTCAGTTCGAGTACTACTTCTGCTCAACCCTCTGCTTGAGACAGTTCCTAAATGGTTGCGTCGACGAACTTGAGCGCAAGCTTGCCAGCAATGACGGCTAACGAATAAGGTTAGATCGTGCGAGCGAAGCGACGCCACGATCTGAACCGGTTGTTGGACGAGCCCGGTCCAGGAGCGAGAGCGCTCGGGGTTCATAGAAAATATCTCTTGAGGAACACATCCCGGTTTGACGTGCTGACCGGGAGGTCGAGCGCTGGATCGCAGCGTGTCCTGCGTGCCGTTGCGGCAGCAGGATGCGTGGAGGGTGGGTTTGTGTACCGATGGATTGCGATTCGAGACGAGAGCGTGCCTCAGCTTGCGGACACTGATCTCCAGTCAGCCCATCGAGTGATGATCGGTTACACGATCAGCGTGTCCCCTGGGTGGGAATCGGCGTGGTGATGCGTGTGGAGTCCGTGGGTCGAATCTGTGTTCGCACGATCGTCATCACCGCCCCACAGCACGCACACAGGATCGGCGCGCGTTGCTTGATCCATGCGGTGATTGGACCGGGATCGAACTTCAGCACCACCTGCAGCAAGGCGATCAGGCGCTTGCAGTTGGGATGCAGGAAGCCGAAGTTGCGAGCACGCCGGAAACCCTTGGGCAGCACGTGCTGCACGATGAGCCACAGGAAATGCGCACCGGACACGGTTCGCTGTTCGAACTTGCCGGTCTTGGCGTTTCGATAGCGGAAGCGCACCTGGCCGTTGTCGCAGGCGAGGATGTCCTTCTCGCGGATGACGCCGCGGTACAGATAGCGGCCCAGATAGATGAGGGCCGGCTTGCCGGTGCCGACGGATTTGCAATCGACCACCCACTGCTCGGATAGCGCTCGGGCAGCTGAAGCCCGGCGGCTTCGATGCCCGCGAGCATCTTGGCCCGGAAGACCTTGGCCAGGGCCTTGTGGTTGAACAGATAGCCTGCCTTGGTCTTGCCTGGCCGTTTGGTGCGCCATTGCTTGTCGCTCGGCGTCGAGCGCGGCCGCGGGCATGACGAGATGGACGTGGGGGTGGAACTCGAGCTCGCGCGTGTTCGTGTGCAACACCGCGATGGCGCCGGGGATGCCGCGAAGCTGTCGGTCGTTCTGAGCTGAAGGTGCGCAGCGTCTCCCAGGCGCAGCGCATCAGCAGATCGTAGAGCACGCTCTGGTGCGCCCAGGCCAGTGCCCGGAATTCGGCCGGAAGCGTGAAGGTGATCAGAAAGTACTCGGCCGGCACCTGCTTGGCGAGCTGGCGTTCGAGCCACTGCTGGCTCTCGTGGTGCTGACAGTGCGGGCAGTGGCGATGGCCGCAGGAATGGGGCACCAGCGTCTGATGATCACATTGGGTGCAGTTGGCCTGCATCTTCGGGCTGGCTTGGGTGCGGCAGTGCTTCATCGCCGCCAGCGCCCGCGTGTGCTCGGGTCGCAGGCGGTCCCGGTACTGCGCGAGGAACGCCGACTCGAAGGTGTCGATGATCGATGCCAGGCGAATCATTTGACCGCCCCCCACTCGATGGTGAAGCCATTCATCAGGGCGTTGATCCGATCCAGAGCGTGATGCTTGGTCTGGTCGGTGAGGTGGGTGTAGCGGGCGGTGGTGAGAATGCTGTGATGACCGAGGATCTTCTGGACCTCGATCAGATCGACACCGGCCTCGATCAGGTGGGTGGCGTAGCTGTGGCGCAGGCTGTGGGGCGTGATCTTTTTTTTAGTCCGCACGACCCGATCACACGGTGCAAGGTAGTCTGAACGCCGCCGCGGTCCAGAGGCGTGGTGGCGCTGGCCGCGCCGGACAATCCGCCGTGGCGATTCGGGAAACAACAGCACCGGATTGCGATGCACCTGCCAGAAGCGTTGCAGCAGTCTGATGGGTCGCCTTGCGCCAGGGGAACGAACCGATCCCGGTTGCCTTTCGAATCGCGCACATGCACCCGCCAGCGCACGCGCATCGATGTCGCCCACCTGAAGCCGCAGCCCTTCGCCCAGGCGCAGTCCCAGACTGTAGAGCGTGAAGAAGAACACGCGGTAGCTCACCACGCGGGTGGCGGCAAAGATGCGCTGGGCTTCTTCGACGGTGACGATATCGGGCAGGCGCTGGCTCTTCGGCGGCTTGATCAGACCGGGCGCCACCCAGGGCCTGCGCAGGACGTGGGCGTAGTAGAACTTCAACCCGTACAGATCGAGCTTGACCGCGCTCCACGAGTGCGAGGCCAACAGCTCGGTGAAGTAGTCGGTCAACTGCTGCTCGGACAACTCGTCGATCTGGTGATCGAAGCGCTTGCCGATCCGGCGGATGGCGCGCGCGTAGGCCTCGATGGTCTTGGGCTGGAGCCCCTTGAGCTTCAGGTGCTTCAGATGCCCCTGGTAGTTCTGGTCGAACGTGTTTGCGGACAAGGATTCCATCTTGCAGTAACCTCATGGTTCGTCATCGAAGGGCCCCTCGTTGAGGGGATGAGGCTACATTTTGGAGTCAGATCCACGCTGCCGCTTCCTCCGCGTAGCGGCTTCGTCCAACCTCCGCTTCGACACGGACCCTTCACAGCATCGCTTCGCGCTGCTGTTTCGGGCCGGTCAAGCGGGGCGTTATGCGGCACCGAACGCCGGGTAGCATTGGTCGCGCGATGGCCGCTATCGGCCAAAATGCCGACATTGTCGCTGGCCGTCGCATCTGGCTATCTTCTCCCTTCCAAGCAGTTCGGATGCTTCAGGCATACACTATCGCGCCGAATGAGGTGGTCAGTGCGGAAAGGACTGCAACTATGCGACGCATGATCGCGGTGACAATGTTGGGCGCACTGATTCCCTTGATGCCGATGTCTGCAGCCGCGGAGTCGCATGAGGGTGTTGTGCGATCTATCCGAATCGATTCGGAAATTGATGCTGCGTTGTGTGTCGCTACTGATCCCAATATGCCGGGCGGTGCTTGGGCATGCCTTTACAGAAATCGACCGCACTATCAGGACATGAGGGACATGCTGCTTCGAGCGCTTGATTGGAAGCACACATGCACTTTGGAATGGAACCAGAGAGATACGCTTACTAATAGGGTGCAGATCAGCCGCGTCACTTGTTCTGCTAGGTAGCATGGTGATGCCACGCAGTAGGCAATGGGTCGCAACCAGACAATCAGAGGCGAATAGTGAGATGCCGCATAACGAATAAGGTTAGATCGTGCGAGCGAAGCGACGCCACGATCTGAACCGGTTGTTGGACGAGCCCGGTCCAGGAGCGAGAGCGCTCGGGGTTCATAGAAGATATCTCTTGAGGAACCATCCCGGTTTGTCGAGCTGACCGGGATGTCGACCGCTGGATCGAAGGTGTCCAGCGTGCCGTGGCGGCGGCGGGGTGGGTTGATGTACCGATGGATCGCGATTGGAGACGAGCGCGAGCCTCAGCTTTGGGACACTGATCTCCAGTCAGCCCATCGAGTGATGATCGGTTACACGATCAGCGTGTGCCCTGGGTGGGAATCGCAGTGATGATTCCAGTCGAGTCGGTGGGTCGAATCCGTGTTCGCACGATCGTCATCAGCGCGCCACAGCACGCACACAGGATCGGCGCGCGTTTCTTGATCCATTCTGTGATTCGACCAGGATCGAACTTCAGCACCACCTGGAGCAAGGCGATCAGGCGCTTGCAGTTGGGGTGCAAGAAGCCGAAGTTGCGCACGCGCCGGAAGCCCTTGGGCAGCACGTGCTGCACGATGAGCCAGAGGAAATCGGCACCGGGCACGGTGCGCTGCTCGAACCGGCCGGTCTTGGCGTTTCGGAAGCGGTAGCGCACCTGGCCGTTGTCGCAGGCGAGGATGTCGTCCTCGCGGATGACGCCGCGGTAGAGATAGCGGCCCAGATAGATGAGGGCCGGCTGGCCGGAGCCCACGGATTTGCAATCGGCCACCCACTGCCTCGGATGGCGCGCGGGCAGGGTGAGCCCTGCGGTGTCGATGCCCGCGAGCATCTTGGCGCGGAACACCTTGGCCAGGGCTTTGTGGTCGAACAAGAAGCCGGTCTTGGTGCTCCAGCGCCGCCGCTTCGCGTCCAGTGCCGCGGCGGGCATGACCAGATGGACGTGGGGGTGGAACGCGTGCTCGCGTGTGTTGGTGTGCAACACCGCGATGGCGCCGGGGATACCGCGAAGCGCTCGGTCGTTCTGACTGAAAGTGCACACCGTCTCCCAGGCACAGCGCAGCAGCAGATCGTAGAGCACACGCTGGTGCGCCCAGGCCAGTGCCCGGAGCTCGGCGGGGAGCGTGAAGGTGATCAGAAAGTACTGCGCCGGCACCTGCTTGGCGAGCTGGCGTTCGATCCACTGCTCGCTCTCGTGGTGCTGGCAGTGCGGGCAGTGGCGATGGCCGCACGAATGCGGCACCAGGGTCTGATGATCGCATTGGGTGCAAGTGGCCAGCATCTTCGGGCTGACTTCGCTGCGGCAGTGCTTGATCGCCGCCAGCGCGTGCGTGTGCTCGGGTCGCAGGCGCTCGCGGTACTGCGCGAGGAACGCCGACTCGAAGGTGTCGATGATCGAGGCCAGGCGGATCATTTGACCGCCCCCCACTCGATGGTGAAGCCACTCATCAGGGCGTTGATCCGATCGATCGCGTGGTGCTGGGTCTGGTCGGTGAGGTGGGTGTAGCGGGCGGTGGTGAGAATGCTGTGGTGACCGAGGATCTTCTGGACCTCGAGCAGATCGACACCGGCCTCGATCAGGTGGGTGGCGTAGCTGTGGCGCAGGCTGTGGGGGGTGATCTTTTTTTTATTCCGCACGACCCGATCACACGGTGCAAGCTGGTCTGAACCCCGCCGCGGTCCAGAGGCGTGGTGGCGCTGGCCGCGCCGGACAATCCGCCGTGCCGATTCGGAAACAACAGCACCGGATTGCGATGCACCTGCCAGAAGCGTTGCAGCAGTCGATGGGTCGCCTTGGCCAGGGGAACGAAGCGATCCCGGTTGCCTTTCGAATCGCGCACATGCACCCGCCAGCGCACCGCATCGATGTCGCCCACCTGAAGCCGCAGCCCTTCGCCCAGGCGCAGTCCCAGACTGTAGAGCGTGAAGAAGAACACGCGGTAGCTCACCACGCGGGTGGCGGCAAAGATGCGCTGGGCTTCTTCGACGGTGACGATATCGGGCAGGCGCTGACCCTTCGGCGGCTTGATCAGACCGGGCGCCACCCAGGGCCTGCGCAGGACGTGGGCGTAGTAGAACTTCAGTCCGTACAGGTCGAGCTTGACCGCGCTCCATGAGTGCGAGGCCAACAGCTCGGTGAAGTAGTCGGTCAACTGCTGCTCGGACAACTCCTCGATCTGGTGATCGAAGCGCTTGCCGATCCGGCGGATGGCGCGCGCGTAGGCCTCGATGGTCTTGGGCTGGAGCCCCTTGAGCTTCAGGTGCTTCAGATGCCCCTGGTAGTTCTGGTCGAACGTGTTTGCGGACAAGGATTCCATCTTGCAGTAACCTCATGGTTGGTCATCGAACGGCCCCTGGTTGAGGGGATGAGGCTACATTGTGGATTCGGAACCGCGGCGCCGCTTCCTCCGCGTAGCGGCTTCGTCCAACAAGGCAATCAACCTGACCGTTCAACAGCGCCGCTTCGCGCCGCTGTTGCCCGGCCGCTGATGGGCGGCGTTCGGCGTCATGAGGCCAAAGGTCGAATCTCGCAACCGATAGGCTGAGGCGTATGACCTACTTCATGTGGCTCCTGAAGTTGTCCTTCAGTCTTGCCCTCTACGTGTGGCCTCTTACGGTCGCGATGCTAGTTGCGTGCGTCGTTTCAGCTGCAATCTATCAACGACGCCGCGGGTCCTTCGCTGGTGTGCCTTGGCGCTACCTGACAGCGGGGTTCGCCTTCCCCGTGCTGCTCCTCGTGTACGGGTCGCTACAGCGCGCAACGGGCGAGAATTGGACGCCTCGCTCCTCTGCGTGGGTGGCGCCATACGTCGTGTACGGACTCTTGTTTCTGCAACTCGCCTGTATTGCGGTGTATGCGTATTTGAGCAAGGCTACGCGGGCGGTAGTACTGGCTGTCGGTGCTCTACAAGCGTGGTGGTCAATCGGCGTTGGCTTCGTTGTGTTCATGTCCGTGAGTGGTAATTGGCTCTAGACGACGGCACTTGAGAGGGAGGAAGGACAATTGCATGTAGCCCCTTGGTCCAACAGCTTGCGGGAGGGGTACGTCCATGACGCCGAACCTCGCAATGCAGCGGACCGACAACAGCCGGCTTCGCCGCCTGTTGCCGCCCGGTGATGCGGCGGCGTGTGTGCCAGGCATGGCACAGAACTCGTCGGGTGCAAGTCCCGATGCCAGGTATAGGAGGAGCCGAAGGCTAGGAGAAGGGCAAGGGCGTCATCGCGAGGTGGGGTCTGAAGGAAGCCCAATCCAAAAGCGCGGGGCGAGGTACACGAACCGGATCTGAGGTGTGGCACGTTCGGGACGAGCGGGCACGTGACCGCGAAGTCCTCCATCCTCCCTTGGGGCGTGCTTTATAAATTCGGCGTCTACGCGCGGAACGTTCTGTGTCTTACCCTGGGAGATCTGCCTTGTGCCCTGGGATCTCGCGTGCGAGAGAAATTGGCTGAGCGCTGAGCAATTGGCGCTGACCGCGAGGCAGAAGTCTGCAGAGGGCATAGTAGGCGAGCGTGGTCTGCTTGCTGAAGGCCCGAACGGTTCCCCGAAAGGGGTTGAAAGAGAGGAGAAGTTGCTTGCCAAGGAACGGCGGCATTGCATCCGGCGAGTCCATGGGGCGCAAGCCTGGTGGCTGGGATGAAGCCGACGTTGGTGCGGCTAGAGGAGACGCTCCGGTTGGGATGCACGGGCGGTCTGCTGTGCGCACTGACTTAATCTGCCGAACCGCCGTATACGTGACCCGTTCGTACGGTGGTGTGGGAGGGGGAGGCCGTGAGGCCTTTCCCTATCCCGAATGGGCGTCTGAAAGAGACCGGTGACATCAGGATACCCTTTTAAGGGCGACCCAATGGAGTGTGACAAGTCCGTCAGGGCAAACCGCAGACGATTGCTCGCGCTTGTCGCGGCCGTCGGGATGAATGCGCTACCGGCTTCGAGTCCCGCCCAACAGGCTTCCCGAACATACCGGGTTGCATTCGTCTTGACCACTACGCCTGTCGTCGAGATGGCCGGTCCCGATCCTGTCCACCTTCTCCTTCGCGTGTTCCTCAACACACTGCGAGATCTTGGGTATATCGAGGGGCGTAACCTCATCCTGGAGAGACGCTCGGCGGAAGGCAACTTTGAGCGCCTGGGTGAGATCGCCTCGCAACTCGTCAGTCTCGACATGGACGTGATCGTGGCGATCAACACCAGGGTAACCGAGCGCGTGCACGCCGTTACCAAGACCATCCCCATTGTTCAAGTGGCCGGCATGGATCCAGTTGTTACCGGCTTGGCGCGAAGCGCCGGTCATCCGGGGGGAAATGTGACGGGTCTGACATCCACACCCTCCCCGGAAATCGAAGCCAAGCGTCTCGAACTTCTGAAGGAGGCGGTGCCAGGTGCCAAGCGCATCGCCTTCTTAGGAATGAAGTCGGATTGGGAGTCTGTCACGGGGGCAAGTGTCCGGCATGCTGCGGACGCTCTTGGTGTCAGGCTCACGCTGGCACAGCATCAACCAAACGACTATGCCTCAGCATTCGCGACCCTAGAACGAGGTCGATTTGGTGCGGTGTTTCTGGCGGGAAGCGCTCCCAACTGGCAGCACCGACGACTGATAGCAGAATTCGCTCACAGGAACAGACTGCCGAGTGCCTCCGAGACTCGAGAGTACCCGGAAGCGGGAGGTCTTTTGTCATACGGCTTTGATATTCGAGAGAACTGTCGAACCGCGGCTCAGTACGTTGATAGGATACTCAGAGGGGCGAAGCCAGGAGATCTGCCCATCGAGCATCCGTCAAAGTTCGAGTTGATCATCAATAACAGGACCGCGCGGGAGATCGGCCTTCGCGTTCCGCGGGAACTTCTTCTCCGTGCGGATCAAGTGATCGAATAGCGTGACACCGAGTACCGTGAGCTGATGCGCAGTGTGCGTAGCGAATCAAGGCAACAGACGCCCAACATCCGCATGCACCTGACCGGCTACAGCGGGCTTCGCCCGCTTCCGCCGGCAGGTGATGCGGGGCGGTGGGCGTCAGAAAGGAAGGCACGTTGACTACAGACAGGAACTGCGACGGCGCGAACCGTCAATCACGATTAGCTGGCTATGTGCCTCAGTCTCCCGGATCGCGGGAGCCTGTGGCTCTGGCGTTGGTGGCGGCGCCACGCGAACCCGGCGAGCAGCGCCAAGCCGGCACAAAGCATCGGTAGTGATCCGGCTTCCGGCACCGGCGTGGCGACCGCCAGGCCGGTGATATCGGTGAAACTCATCGTCATGCTGTTGAAGGCATCGGCAACCGATGGGCCCCGTGTGCTGCGCGCGGTCGAGGACAGAAACGCCTCCAAGTAGACACTTTCGCCCGGGTCGAGCGTGAAGGTAATGCTCTTGGTACTGCTGCCGGTGAGCGACAGTGAGAAGCTAACGGGGTTGGTCAGCAAGGTGCCCGGCCCGTCGATAACTGTTCCGCTGAGATAGTCCTCCGCGTAAGCGGCGACGCCCCCGATCACCCGGTTGTCCTGGCCACTCATGGTCGCGTCTACGGTGACGATCAGCGTAAAGCTCTGGGCCCCGGTACCGGTGTAGGTATAGGCCTGAACCGCATCGGCGGTGGCTTTGGTCAGGTAGCCCGCCGCAGCGTTGGAGGAGGCCAACGCCTTCAGCACCGGTAGTTCCAGCACTAGCGGGTCGTATTGGGCCAGCGCGGCGAAATCGACTCCGGGATGCAGCGCCTTGTTGGCGGGTGACATCGCGACCGTGGCCATAGTCTGCAGGAGCGCACCGTCGGAGTCCTCCTCGATCATGGGGCCCGCGCATAGCATCGTGAGGGGTTCCGGGCATAACTGCGCGCTGCCCTCAGCCTTAGTACTGCTGAATTCACCAATCGCCCAGCTGCAGGGCGTGCTGAACGCCAGTGACAGGGCCATCAGGGTGTGTCGTGTCCAGATTTGCATATCGAACCTCCTACGAACGGGAAGCAAAACCGAGTAGGGGACAAAGTCTTCGCTGTGACTTCTTTCCGCTTGGCAAAGAAGTTTGATCGGGTGTTTGGTAGCGGCCATCTGCGGCGCCGGGCAAAACAAACGCCCTTACCATGGAACACTGTATTCTTCGCTCCGTAACCAGTCAATCGCACGAGTCCTTGGCTTGGCACCAGGCGGTTTTCGCGAGGATTCTTTGCCCCGCACTGCTCGTAGGCGGCGGATTCGCACAGCCTTTTGGCCGCTCGGGCGTACAGGACTTCGAAGCCTTAGAGCAATGGTTGTCGCGCTTCCGCAAACCAGAGAGTTGACGCCCAACCCTGGCGTCAAGCGGAGCGCCGAGCAGCGGTGCTGCTCGGTACCCGTCGTCTGCGCCGGCGCCGGCTTACGCCCATCGTTGGGCGGCCACTGGTATGTCGTGCTTACGACAATGACAAGTCGAGCGTCTGACTGCGGAACTCGGGAACTCTCTGGACAATCGACTGTAAAAGCGTCGACAAATGGATTGCTGACCGTCCTGGGCCTTCTGCTTTTGGGCGCTGCGCTTGCTGCCGAGGCTCAGGTTGCGGTTCCACGTCTCGGAGTACTATGGCCAGGGAACGTTGCTCGCTACAACCACGCCTTTCAACAGGGGCTCCGAGACCTCGGCTACGTCGAAGGACAGAATATCTTGATCGAGTATCGTGCCACCGAAGGAGACAGTTCGCGGGCTCCTAAACTTGCAGCCGAGTTAGTGGCGCTCAACGTCGACGTCATCTTCGCCGCAGTGAATTTCGAAGCGAGAGCCGCCGAAGCGGCCGCTCGGGCCGCGGGACGGACCATCCCCATCGTCTTTGGGCCGGTGGCGGACCCGGTCGCCGACGGGCTGGTATCGAGCCTGGCTCACCCGGGCGGCACCATGACCGGTCTCGTGCTGATGGATCCGACGTTCCACGCGAAGCAACTGGAAGTCCTAAGGGAGGCCGTCCCACACGTGACTCGTGTGGCATGGATCGAATACCCCGAACTCGTCACTGCTCAGTACGCGACAAGAGTCCGGAACGCCCTGGACTCAGCGGCCAAGGTCCTGGGCGTCCACCTTGAGCCAGTTGCGATGAACAGACTCGCGGACGTTGAGGCAGCCTTAGCAAAGATCGCGCGGAAGCGCCCGGATGCCCTGATAGTGCCGCTGAGCCCGATCACAATCGCCGCACACTATCGCATTGTCGAGTTCGCGGCCAAACACAAGCTACCAACCATCTACGGCGATGCGCTGTTCGTCGAGGATGGCGGACTAATGTTCTATGGCACGAGCTTCGCCAGTTACTTTCAACGGGCGGCTAGCTATGTGGATCGAGTTCTGAAGGGCGCCAAGCCGGCCGATCTTCCCGTCGAACAGCCCACTACGTTCGAACTCGTTATCAACATGAACACGGCCAGAGCGCTCGGCCTGGCAATCCCGCAGGCGCTCGTGCTGCGGGCGAATCAGTTGATCGAATAGCGGGGTCCGAAGTGCACGCGTCGGCTATTAGGAGCGTTGCGACGGTTGTCTGCGAGTGGCGGTCACGTCGAAAGCGCTAGGCAGGCTTACCTCTGGGCGCAGAACTTCTATGACAGCGCGACATACTTTGCGGATGGCACCGGAGATCCGGCGCGGATCACCCAGGCCTGGCAAATGATGGATGATTGCTGGTTGAGGTCGATCGCCTTGTTCGACCCGCCGATCGAACAGGTCAGCATCCCTTACGAGGGGATCGCTCTGCGTGGATTCTATTTCCGGGGAAAGAGCCGCAAGGAGAAGCGCCCCCTGCTGATCCTCAACAACGGAAGCGACGGCTCTGCTCTTGATATGTGGATGTGGGGAGCGGCGGGAGCGACGGCCCGGGGCTACGACTGCCTCACCTTTGATGGGCCCGGGCAAGGCTACGCTCTATGGAAGCAGGGCCTCCACTTCCGGCCGGATTGGGAGCATGTCATTGCGCCAGTGGTTGACTTCGCCCTCAGTCGCGAGGGCGTCGATCCGAAGAGGATCGCAATTCAGGGCATCAGCCAGGGTGGATACTGGGTCCCGCGCGCTGTCGCTTTCGAGAAAAGGATCGTAGCCGCTATCGCAGACCCGGGCGTGATCGACGTTTCCACGTCGTGGACCGCCTCATTGCCACCGCCGATGATCGAGCTCCTGAAGGCTGGCCGCAAGGAAGAGTTCGATGGCTACATGACCAAGATGTTGGATCCCGCCACAAAGACTTCCCTGGTCTTCCGCATGAGACCCTATGGAACGACGTCGTACTACGACGCGTTCAAGGCGGCGATGGACTACAACCTCACGGATGTCGTCGGGAGGATCGAATGTCCGATGCTGATCACCGAACCGGTAAATGAGGCATTCTGGCCTGGGCAGTCGCGTCGACTCTACGATCTCCTGACGTGTCCGAAGACCCTGGTCCCGTTCTCGGCATCCGATGGGGCTGACCTGCACTGTGAGCCGAAAGCCTGTGGACTGAGAGACCTGCGCGTGCTCAACTGGCTCGACAAGACCTTGAGGTAACATCCGTCTCGGAGCGGTAGCTCAGGTGGGCTATGGGTGATATCCATACGAGGGAGGTCTAACGCGAGTGTGGCGGGCGAGCATGCTGGGCGCCCGGTTGCCTTACACTACCGCTGCACAAACAGGGCGCAACCACTGCATGGCAGACTCCGAACCGCCACCCACCTCGTCCAATCGGCCTCACCCGCTGCTCCCCGCTTACTACGAAAGCGAAGCGCAACGGCGCGGGTTCGTCCGCAAGCTCTTCGATCAAACCGCCGGCGACTACGATCGGATTGAACGCACGCTGAGTTTCGGCACGGGCGCGTGGTATCGCCGCCAGGCCTTGCTCAGGGCGGGGCTCGCCCCCGGCATGCGGGTTCTGGACGTGGCGATCGGAACCGGGCTGGTTGCACGTGAAGCACTCGCCGTGGTCGGCGAATCGGGCCAGGTGATCGGCCTCGACCCCAGCGCCGGGATGCTGCGCGAAGCGCGCGCGGCCGTTCCGATTGCCCTGGTCCAGGGCCTGGGGGAGCGCCTGCCGTTCGCGGACGGTCAGTTCGACTTCATCAGCATGGGCTACGGGCTGCGGCACGTCGCCGACCTGGGCAGCCTGTTCCGGGAGTTCAGGCGCGTGTTGCGTCCGGGAGGGGTCGCTTGCGCGCTGGAGATCGCGCGCCCCGACAGCGCGGTGTCCCGCGCGGTGCTGAGGGTCTATCTGCGCGGCATCGCTCCGCTGCTGTCGCGAGTTGTGGGTCGCACGCCCGAAGCGCCGACCCTCTATCGCTACTTCTGGGACACCATCGAGGCCTGCGTGCCACCGCCACGCGTGATCGAGGCATTGCAGGAGGCAGGCTTGTCGGGTGTGAAACGCCACATCGAAGCGCGCATGTTCTCGGAGTACACGGGGCGGCGATAGTCCCGGTCGGTCGACACCGGACCGTCAACTTCACGTGGAGTTGAGCAACGTGGACGGTATCAAGAATCCCGAGTACGACCGGCTCCTGATGGGCTCGCCGCTGAGGCGGCGAGGGGCTTGCATCGTGGTCGGCCTCGTGCTCGTCATCATTCTGGTTGCTTCCACACTGGTCCAGCTCGTCGTCCTGGCCAGTATGCGTGTCGACGTCGAACGAGTGTTCTTTCGAGCGCTGACGCTGTCGACGCTCCTGTCAATTGTTCCGCTGGCCGTGCTCTGGTTTCTGGACCGCCGGGAACGCGAGACGCCCTGGTTGTTCGCGGTAGCGTTGCTCTGGGGCGGGTGCATTGCCACCGCGCTCGCGCTTCCACTCAACACTGCGTTCTTCCTGGTGACCGATGCCTGGGTCGCGCAGCATCCGCTGATCCTGAGAATGCTGGGACCGGACGCGGCGATGATGCTGGCCGCTCCTGTTTCCGCCCCGATCGCCGAGGAGCTCGCCAAAGCGCTCGGGGTGCTGTTGCTCTTCTGGCTGTTGCGCGCCGAGTTCGACAACATGCGCGACGGCCTGGTCTACGGTGCGCTGGTCGGGGTGGGCTTCAACTGGTTCGAAGCAGCGCTCTACGTCGCGCAGGGATATGCCGAGTGGGGCAGCGCACCGTACGGCCTGCACCTCGGCAGCCGCTACGCGCTGTTCGGCTTCGGTGGACACGCCATGTTCACGGGTATCTTCGGAGCGTCCCTGGGATTCGCGATGCAGACCCGACGAAGATGGCTGCGCGCGGTCGCCCCGGTCGTCGGACTTGGACTCGCCATCAGCGCGCATATGCTGAACAACGCGTTGCCGCTGATCGCCGCTCTCTCCGGCGCCGCCAAGGGCGAGGCCCCGCCCGGGCACGAGCCGCTGCCCGAAGTCGGCTTCCTCGACGCATTCGTCAGCGCCACGCTGCTCGACCTCACCATTTTCCTGCCGTTTGTCATCATCCTCGCGCTCCTGCTCTGGCGCAGCGGTGTGTGGGAACGCCGCGTGATCCGCGAGGAGCTCGCCGACGAGATCGGACGGACCGTGAGCCCCGAGGAGTTTGAGGAGATTGTCGCGGATCGGGTGCTGCGCACGCGGCGCATCGATCGAATGCATCCGCGCAGGTCGGCGGCCCTGGTGAACGCACAACACGAGCTCGCGTTCCGCAAGCGCCGTGTGCGCGACGCAGGGAAGGATCCCGACCTCGATCGGCTCGCACAAGGCTGGCGGAGCGAGATTCGGCGGCTGCGCGGGGCGGTCTAGCCGCGCCGAGCCGTCGATGAGTCCAGGCTCGGCCGATGCCCGCGCCAGGGCCTCAGACCAATGCGGCAGCCAGCATGGTCAGGCCGGAGACGCAGCAGCACCGCCTTCCATCAGCAGGTAGAAGCGCTCGGCGGGCAGTCTCAGCAGCAGCCGCTTCGAGAAGAACGAGCCGGCCATCAGCGAGGCGCCGATGATGAGGGCCTGCACGACGACGGTGTCCGGCAGCACACCGAAGCTGCGAAACGCGATCACCTTGCTCAGGTACATGCCCAGTGAGCCCATCGCCTCGGTGCCGATGAAAGCGCCCTTCGCCAGTCCGTAGGCCAGGAAGAAGGGCGTGTTGATCGGCCCGGTGGAGACGACAATCCCGGTGATGTAGCCGATCACGGCCCCCGGCCGCCGCGAGATGCCAGAGGCCGATGCGAAGACCGGTCCCCACCAGCCAGCGCCGCGCCGGGATCATCAGGATGAAGAACACGCCGAGTACGCCATCGGCCAGCCGCGGTGGAATCGTAACCAGCGTCTTCGCGCCGAGCGCGGCAGCGGGAATGGCGGTGATCGAGTAGGCCGCACAGGCACGCCAGTCGATTTCACGCCACCACAGCATGACGCGCGAGGCATTGGCGATCAACGCTGCGCCCGCCATCACCGGGACGGCAGTGCGGGGTCCGTACATCAGCACCAGCGCCGGCATGAGGATGATGGACGAGCCGAAGCCGATGATTCCGCCGATGGTGCCGGCGAGGACGCCCAGGATCAGGAGCAGCAGCAGGCTCAAGCTTCGGCCCCCGCAAGCGGTCTTACCGGGTGTGGAGGACAGGGTGCACCTCCAGCAGGGCCTTTGCCGCGACCTCGTGGCCGGCGCGGGACAGGTGCATGGGATCATCGAACAGGAAATAGGCGGAGAAGGGCTGCCCCGTCGTGGCGTGGTCTCGCCGCAGAGCCTCCGCGAGGTCAATGCTCGGCACGGCCCTGGCCGCGAGGTGATCGAGGAGCAGCTTCTGGGGCAGCCATACGCCCGCGTCGCTCGCGCGGCCGCAGCTGGTAAGCATAAGGGAACACAACCACCGTCAACGGGATGCCGCGTTCGGCGAGCGTTTCTACGACCTTGTCGAGATGCTGCGAACGCGCGCTCGAACGCGCGACGTTGTCGTCGTAGAACGGACGGTCGGCCAGGAAATAGCTCTCGGGCGCATCCCTGAACCCGGACTTGACCAAGAGATAGAGCTTGGAACGCTCTCGCAGAAACGCGTTCGCCGCCGCCACCGTGCGGGCGACCGCACCGTCGGCGCGGGCTCCGAGCCGCTGGCGGCTGCTCGCCGCGCTCACGGGCGGCCTGCGCGAGGATCGCGACCTTGCTGGACGGGACGCCGTCGTTGAGGCAAACGCCCAGGATCACCTCGCGCACCCGCAGCCCAGCCGCCTGGTATCGAGCAGGGCCGGCAGCGCGGCGGCGTAGTCCTCGAATCCATAGCCGATGACCGAGGCGTTGAGCACATTGCGCTCGCGGCCAGGCCTTTGCGAGAAGATCGGCGAAGGTCTTGCCGTCCTCGACGCCGACCCCGAAGCTGACCGAGTCGCCCAGGACGAGCACCGCGTCGCGCGCAGGGTCGAAGCGGCGATGCCCGGTGCGGTCGGCACGAAACCCGTGCTCGTCGATGCTTGCCGTTGCGCTCCGAACACCCGCCCCGAAAAGCCACGGGCGTTCGCGTAGCCGCCTGGCCACGAGGCCGGCGCGAACAGCCCGCGCTCGATGCCGCGGAAGTTCACTTCCGGGAAGAAACGCTCGCACCGCGACTTCGAGCGCGAGCAGAAGCAATGCCGATAGCGCCACGGCCAGAACCAATCCGGTCGTCTTCGGCCAGCGTTCCAGGATCGAGCTCACCTGCGGCTTGCTTTGAGACGACCGCACGCTACCTGCCGAGCAGCGCCGCGGGCAGCCAGGTCGCCAGAGCCGGCACCAGCATCACCAGCACCAGCATCAGCAGCCCGAACAGCACATAGGGCGTCACCGCGCGGAAGATCTGCTGCGTGGTGATGTGCTTCGGGCGCCACGCTGCGCATGGTGAACAGCAGCATGCCGAAGGGCGGCGTGAGCAGCCCGAGCTGCATGCAGATGAGGAACATCACGCCAAACCACAGGGGGTCGAACCCGAAGTGCTGCACCAGCGGCATGAAGAAGGGCAGGGTGATGAGCATCATGCTCACCTGATCGATGAAGCAGCCCAGCAGGAGCAGGATCAGCATCATCCCGATCAGCACCGCCCAGGGCGACAGCGCTGCGCCCTGGACCAGCGACACCAGCCCGTCGGTGGCGCCGGAGAAGGCCAGGATCTGCGAGAAGGTCGTCGCGCCGATGATGATGAACAGGATGATGCCGGTGATGGCCGCGGTGCCCAGCAGCGCCCGCAGCAGGTTGTCCAGCGTGACGGCTCGATAGGCGACGCGCCACGACGACGGTGGCGAGCACGCCGAGGGCGGCGGACTCGGTGGGCGTGGCCCAGCCCGCGGACATGGCGGCGATGACCACCACGAAGATCAGCAGCAGCGGCGCGACGTACACCACCAGGGGCCGCCAGCGCGCCCACCCGCTCACCGGCGCGTGCTCGAAGCGCGGGGCGAGCGCGGGGTTGAGCGAGGTGCGCAGCACGATGTAGGCGACGAACATCAGCGCGAGCAGAACGCCCGGCACTACACCGGCGATCAGCAGCCCCGAGATCGAGATGCCCGCGAGGCTGCCGAGCAGCACGGTGAGCGCCGAAGGCGGGATCAGCATGTCCACGCCGCCGATGGCCATGATCGGCCCCATCGCCATGCTCGGGTGGTAGCCGCGCTTGAGCATCTCCGGCAGCAGCAGGGTGCCGAGCAGCGCGGTGGTCGCGATGGTGGATCCGGAGATCGCCGAGAAAACCGTGCCCGCCACGACCGCGATCACCGACAGCCGCCCCGGTACGCGCCAGATCACGTTGTCGAAGGCGTCGATGGCCTTCATCGCCACGCCGGTGTGGAACAGCACCTCGCCCATCAGCACGAAGAAGGGGATCGGCGTCAGGGAGAAGTTGGTGATGGAGGCCACGCCGTTGCGCACGACCTGCATCAGGCCCGGCTCGCCGCCCAGGTACACGACCGCGCCGACCAGGTTGATGGCGAGGAAGGCGAAGCCCGCCGGCAGCCCGAGCAGCAGCAGCAGCGTCAGGATGCCGAACAGCAGGGCGAGGGTTTGCCACCACTCCATCGGATCTCAGGCGTGCGCCGGGCGTAGCTACTAGGGCCAGCACGGTAGGTGCGCAGCGTGGGACGCGCGGTCATTCGCCGACGTGCACCGCAGCGGCGGAGGCGGCCGCTGCGCGTCCCGGGTGCACCAGCCGGCGGACACACTCGACCGCCATCAGGCCGAAGCTCAGCGGCACCGGCACGAACAGCCACCACTCGGGAAACACCAGGCTCTTCATCACCATCGCGCCGATCCCGCGGGTGTCGGCGATGACCTTGAGCGTGTACCACACGATCACCAGGCACACCGCCAGGCCGACGGAGGAGGCGATGCGATCGAGCGTCCGCAGCGCGGCAGGCGACAACGTGTTGCTGAGCAGGTCGAGCCGCACGTGCTCGGCGCGGAACAGCAGCCACGGCGCTGCCAGCAGCGTGATCAGCGGCAGCGCATACTCGGTGACCTCGACGATCCACGGCAGGCTCCTGAGCCCCAGGTTGCGGCCGATGACGTCGTAGCACACCAGCACGACGATCACGCCGATCAGCAGCGCCGCCAGCACGCCGCAGGCTTGCATCACTCCTCGATAGAGCTTCATCGACCTACAGGATCAAATCAACTCAGCAAGCTCTCAGCCGGACACAGAGGACGCAAAGGAAAGCCATGACAGATCGAGCAGTTGCGCCTGGTAGCGGCCGCAGACCGCTGCGGTCGTGTGCCAGCACGACGGCGGCCACAGCTGCGCCACCGCGAGTCGGCCGTGCCCGACCGCGGCCCCGATGAGCCGGGGCCAGTTGCTGTTTCCTTGTGTCCTCTGCGTCCTCGGCGGTGAGAGTTGCGCTTGCGCGGGTTACTTCGGCGCCATCATCTCGCGCAGCTTCGCCCCGTGCTGCGGGCTGGCGGCGACGATGGCGTTCCAGGCGGCGTCGTAGGCGGTCTTGACGAAGATCTTCGCCTGCGCGTCGTCGAGCTTGATGATCTCGATGCCGGCTTCGCGCTGGCGCTTGATCTCGGCCTGAGCGTCCTTGCCGCCCATGTCGGCGTTCAGGCTCTCCAGCCAGACCCGCTGCTTGTCCAGGAACTCGCGCTGCGCGGGCGTGAGCTTGCTTCCAGCTGTTGGCGTTGAAGATCACCCCCGCCTCGACGGAGTAGAAGCCGGGTTCGATGCGGTACTTGGTCTTCTCCTGCCAGCCCGAGGTCGAAGATGCCGATGAGCGGCCAGCCGTAGCCGTCCACCACGCCACGCTCGAGCGCCGTGTACACCTCGCCCGGGGCGGTCTGCACCACGCTGGCGCCGAGCTGCTGGAAGAAGTCGCGGTAGACCGGCGCGATGCGCAGCTTGAGCCCGCTCAGGTCGGCCTTGTCGATCGTCTTGTTGCTGTAGATGTAGAACTGGATGCCCTCGGCGGTGCGGGCGTAGTAGTACAGCCCCTTGGACTGGAAGATGCCGTTCATGTAGTCGATCACGCCGTTGCGGCGCATCTCCGCCATGGTCAGGCGGGTGTAGTTCATCGCCACGCCCTCGGGCACCACGCCGGTCGTGAACGAGGTCGTGGTATTGGCGAGGTCGATCACGCCGCTGCGCAGCGCGTTGGCGATCTCGAAGGTGGGGATGGCCTTCGGCCCGCCCACGTACCGGATCTGCACGATGCCCTTGCCCTCGTCGTTCACCTTCTTGATGAAGCGCTCGAAGTTGCGCGCGTAGTAGGTGCCTTCGGAGAAGGCGCTGGCGGCCTTCAGGGTGACCTCCTGCGCCCGGGCCGGCGCGCGTGCGGCCAGGAGGGCGGCGCCGAACAGGGCGGCGAGCAGAGCGGGTAAGCGGTGCATCATCGGAGTCCTTCAGATCGTTGTTTTGTCTGTGCCTGCTGCGGTTCGCAGCAGGACGCGGTGCTGTCGTCAGCGCGGCGGCCGATGCAGGCCGACATGCTTGAGCATGCCGAGCGTGCGCGCGAGCACGTCCTTCCGATAGGCGCTCACGTCGCGGTCCCGGTAGTCGTAGAAGCCCTCGCCGGTCTTGAGCCCGATCCTGCCCTCGTGCATCAGGCGGTCGACGATGGCAGGGGCGGTGTAGCGCTCCCGGCTCAGGCGCTCCGACAGGTACCGGCTCGCATAGTACAGGATGTCGTTGCCGCCGAAGTCGATGAACTCGATCACGCCCATGGCGGCGAAGCGCAGCCCCAGGCCGTAGCGCGTGGCCTTGTCGATGTCCTCGGCGGTGGCCACGCCTTCCTCCACCATGCGCGCCGCCTCGTTCATGATCAGCGCCTGCAGGCGCGGCACGATGTAGCCGGGCGCCGGGCCGCACAATACCGGCACCTTGCCGATGTCTTCCAGCAGCGCGCGCAGGCGAGCGATCACCGCAGGCGCCGTGCCGGCATGGGCGGACAGCTCCACCAGCGGGATGATGTAGGCCGGGTTCAGCCAGTGCGCGTTCACCACGCGCTCCGGGTGGGTGGCGAGCGGCGCCAGGTCGGAGACGAGGATGGTGGAGGTGGTGGAGGCGAGGATCGCCTCCGGCGCGGCCAGCGCGCAGATGCGGGCGAAGGCCTCGCGCTTGGCTTCCAGCGTCTCCGGCACGCCCTCGAACACGACCTCGGCCTGCGCCAGGACCTCGGCGGCCTGCGCCTGCCGGCACCACGTGGATGCGCGCCATGCACCCTGGCCACGGCCTCCGCCGGCATGGCGTCCAGCTCGGCGAGCATGCGCAGGCTCGATTCCATCTCCTCGCGGGCCTCGCCGCGCCAGGCGGTCGAAGTCCGCGGCCGGGCGCTGCTTGAGGTCGACCACGGCGATCTCGTGGCCGCCGTAGGCGAACGCGAGCGCGATGCCGCGCCCCATGCGGCCGGCGCCTACGGTGGCGATGCGGGCAGGCGGTCAGGTATCAGGTGACCTCCGACCAGTCTGGAGTCAATCCCTGCAGAGTCGGCTGCGAAGCGCGTCTGCCGTCAGCCCGCCAGCCAGTCGATCCCTGGCAGGGGCACGCCTTGCCTCGGCTGGGTCGGAGGTCGCTCACGCGGCCCCTTCCCGCAAGCAGTTGCGCATCTGTGCGGCGAGAGGGCCGCCAGTCCCAGCGCCTCCAGCGTGCGGGGTCCGTGCCGCAGGTCGCGGCCGAGGATCGCGCCGGCCACCGCCAGCAATCCGTTGGCGAGCGGCGCGTCCACGCGGGCCCAGCGCGCGACCGAGGCCAGGAACGCCAGGCCCAGCACCGTGTCCTCGGTCATGTAGCGGTGCGTGTGCAGGTCGATGTGCTCGCGCCAGTCGCCCGAGTCCACCAGCCGCTTGTGCGCGTCGCCGTACATCCAGCGGTCGCTGGTGTAGTGGTCCTTGAGCGGGAAATGGGGGGCTTGTAGCCCAGCGCCTCGCGCACCGCGATCCGCTCCAGATCCAGCCGGTCGGTGACCGCGCGCACGGACGGCTGCGTGCCTTCGTTGTGAATGTCCCAGCGCTCGAAGTGCTGCAGCGGCGCCGCGTTCATCAGGATCAGCGGTGGATGGATGATGGGTCCGGCGTTCATCAGCGCGCCGGACAGCGCGTCCTCGCAGGGCTCGATCACCGGATAGGCCTTGCGGATGACCGCGAAGGCGTGCTCGGAGCGCTTGGCGGGATAGGCCCCGGTGGGCAGCCGCGCGGCCCGGATGGTGATGCGGACCTCGTCGGCCGCCTGCTTGCGCGCCAGGTAGGGCAGCGTGCCGGTCTCCGCCCAGGTGACTTCGGCGCGCGAGCCGGCCGCGCGGACGATCTCGCTCATGACATAGCTGCCGAAGGTGCCGGGCGGCAGGAACACGACCTGGCCGTTCTCGAGGTGCGGTGCGAGCGCGCGCGCGATGTCCTCCTGCGCCGTGGCGGGCGCCGGGATCAGCACCAGCTGCGCGCCGCGCACCGCTTCGGCGAGGTCCGCGGTGGGGCGCGCGATCGGAATAGCGCGCGACCCGCGGATGTCCGTGACCTTGATGGCGCCGCTGTCGAGCACCGGCTTCAGCGCGGCCGCATCGCGCCGCCACAGCCTCACCTCGTGCCCTTGCTCGCTCAGGTCTGCCGCGGCGGCGTAGCTGCCGTGGCCTCCTCCCAGCACTGCGATCTTCAATTTCTTCTCCTAACTCGAAACTCATTTGACCACAGAGGACACAGAGGAACACAGAGGAGAACCAGGATCGTCAGATGCGCCTGACAGGAGGACCCTCGGGTCCGCCATGGCTCGGTGGAGCCCAACGCTGCGCATGCCCAACCGCGGCTCTGCTTACCAGTGACAGACTCAGTCTCGTGTCCTCTGTGTCCTCTGTGTCCATGAGGTTCTTGTCTTGGTTTCCTTGGCATCCTTGGCGGCGAGCCTGCCCTAAGCCGGAGGCTCCCAGTCGGGAGCGACCAGGCGGCGCTTGCCGTCGCGGCTCAGGCGCACGCCGGGTGCATCGAGCGCTTCACGGTCCCAGAGCTGACAGGTGACCTGCTTGTGCTTCTGGTCCAGCCCCTCGCAATAGTTGGTGTACTCGCACACGCGCACCTGCTCGCCCAGTCCGAGCGCCAGCTTGAGCGGCCAGTCGGGATCGGCCAGCGACTGGCGGGCGAGCCCGACGAGGTCGCACTCGCCGCGGGCGAGCATCTCCTCGGCCTGATCGAAGCGGTGCACGCCGCCGACGCAGACCACCGGTGTGGCGAAGCCCGCCGCGCGCACGGCCTCGCGGATGACCGCGGTGGCGCTGCGGTTGCGGCCCCACGGGCCGAACGGATCGGAGATATGTCCCGGCATGCACTCGTAGCCGCTGCGTCCGGTATAGGGGTAGGCGGCCCAGCCGATGCCCGGTTGCTTGGCGTCGTCGAACTTGCCGCCGCGCGAGGTCGACAGGAAATCCATGCCGGCGCGTGCGAACTCGACGGCGAAGTACGCCGCGTCGTCCACCGTGCTGCCGCCCTCGATGCACTCCTCGGCGAGGAAGCGGCAGCCCAGCGCATAGTCGGCGCCGACCGCCTCGCGTGCGGCGCGGTAGACCTCCAGCGGCAAGCGCACGCGGCCTTCGCGCGAGCCGCCGTAGCCGTCGGGGCGGTGGTTGGTCGCCGACAGGAACGACGCCATCGTGTAGGCGTGGGCGTAGTGCAGCTCCACGCCGTCGAAGCCGGCGTGCTTCGCCCGCAGCGCTGCGGCGGCGAACAACTCCGGCAGCACCTGCGGGAGGTCGCGGACATGCGGCAGGTCCATGTCGGTGACGCGCTCGCGCAGGCCGTAGTCGAGCGCCTCCAGCTCGCGCGGCGTCAGCACTCTCAGCCAGCTCGTCATGCGGCAGCCGGGCGAGGTGCTCGCGCACGTGCGCCTCCGGCCAGTCACGCGCCTGCAGCAGCTCGCGGTGACGATCGGTGATCCTCGAGGAAGCGCTGAAAGTACTTGTCCGGCTCGGGCCGGCGCCGGATCGCCAGGAAGTCGATGATCTGGATGAACAGGCGCGTGTGGCCGCCGCTCTCCCTGCGCACGGTCGCTGACGAGCTCCTCCAGCCCCGGCAGGAAGCGGTCGTGGCCGATCCGCAGCAGCGGGCCGCTCGGGATGTCGCGGATGCCGGTCGCCTCCACCACGATCGCACCCGGCCGCCCGCGCGCGAAGCGGCCGTACCACTCGATCAGCTCGGGCGTGACCACGCCTTCCTCCGATGCGCGCCACGGCACCATGGCCGGCACCCACACCCGGTTCTCCAGCGTCAGCGGCCCGACCCGAACCGGGCTGAACAGCCGCGCGCGCAGCGCCTCCTCGCGCGTCGGCACCGGGCCGATGCTCGACTTGTAGCGGATTCGTTCAGGCGGGGTCCACATCAGGTCTTCCCGTGTTACAACCCGAGCTTCCGCGGCAGCCACAGCGTAATGATGGGAAACGCGATCAGCACCGCCAGCCGGAAGATGTCGGCGATCAGGAACGGCATCACCCCGCGCCAGATGGCGCCGGTGGGCACGTCCGGCAGCACGCTGCGCAGCACGAAGACGTTCATCCCGACGGGCGGGCTGATCATGCCGATCTCCACGATGCACACGATGAGAATGCCGAACCAGATCGGGTCGAGCCCGAGCGCGACGATCAGCGGGAAGAAGATCGGCACCGTGAGCAGGATCATGGACAGCTCCTCCATGGCCGTGCCCAGCAGCACGTAGATCACGCAGATCGCCACGATCACCGCCATGGGATGAACCTGGAACTGCGCGACGAAGTCCCTGCAGGTCCTCCGGCAGGGTGGTGAAGTTGACGAAGTTCGCGAAGATCGTCGCGCCGATCAGGATGGTGAACAGCATCGCGGTCGTGCGCGCGGAATCCACCAGCACCATGCCGCAGCTTGGGCAGATCGAGCCGGCCGCGCAGGACTGCGAACAGGAAGCCGCCGGTGGCGCCTATGCCGGCCGCCTCGGTGGCCGTGAACCAGCCGCCGTACATGCCGCCCAGGACCAGCATGAACAGCAGCACGACGCCCCAGATGTCCTTGAGAGCTGCCAGGCGGGTTGGCCAGTCGGCGCGCTCGCCGGGCGGGCCGAGCTCGGGGTTGCGCGCCGTGACGATGGTCGACGCGGTCATGTAGAACGCCGTGGCGACGATGCCGGGCACCACGCCCGCCGCGAACAAGGCGCCGATGCTCTGCTCGGTCATGATCCCGTAGATCACCATGATGACCGACGGCGGGATCAGGATCCCGAGCGTGCCTCCCGCCGCGATGGCGCCGGCCGCAAACGACTCGCGGTAGTGGAAACGGCGCATCTCGGGCATCGCCACGCGCGCCATGGTCGCCGTGGTGGCGATGGACGAGCCGCAGATGGCACCGAAGCCGGCGCAGGCGAGGATGGTGGACAGCGCCAGCCCGCCGCGCCGATGCCCCACGAAGGTGTACGCGGCCTGGTACAGCTCGCGCGACAGGCCGGCGCGGCTCACGAAGTTCCCCATCAGCACGAACAGCGGCACCACCGACAGCGTGTACTTGGCGATGTCGAGGATCTCCGTGGCGGTCGACGAGAAGGCGGCCGGCCACGACCGCATCAGGCCGATGCCGGCCAGCCCGACCGCCGCCATGCTGAACGCGATGGGCACGCGCAGCGCCATCAGGGCGAACAGGGCGGCGAAGCCCAGGCGGATTCAAACATCCTCGCCTCTCGACCGGCGGGACGTGGACGGCATCGGACTCGGGGGCTGCGCGCAGCGCGAGGACCAGATGCATGAGCGCGGTGAGCAGCAGCAGCACGGCGACGGCGTAGTGGAACGGCGCGACGGGAAGCTGCAGCTGGGCGGTCAGATCGCCGCCGGCGACCGTGCGGCCGGCACGCTGCGCGACCAGCCAGGCCGCCCCCAGCAGCAGTGCGGCGCTGATCAGGTTGGCGATGCAGTGCAGCCACTTGCGCAGTCGCTGCGGGCAGCAGCGAGTCGAGCAGGTCGAATACCACGTGCTCGCCGTGCAGCGAGGTGAGGGGCAGGGCGACGAAGATCACGGCCAGCATGAGCAGCTCGGTGACCTCCAGGCTGCCTGGGATGGAAGCGTTCAGCAGCTTGCGGCCGATGACGTCCGCGAAGGTGAGCGCCATCATCGCGAACAGCGCGACGGCGGCTACCAGTCCCAGGGATGCTTCGAGGCGTTTCATCTACTGCCTACCGCTGAACCGCAGAGGCGCGGAGGCGCAGAGGGACCGCAGAGGACGGTCTTCCGAGCACACCGGGCCTGCATCCAGAGCGCACGGCAGGGCTACCGCTGGCTGCGGGAACAATCCGCGTGTGCCTTCATGGTCACGCTTGCCTCTGCCTTCCTTGCTCTTCTCTGCGGATCCTCTGCGCCTCCGCGCCTCTGCGGTTCAAGGTTTAGTTGCTTTGGTGACCTCAGCCCGGAACTCCTTGAGCACCTGGGCCGGATCGGCAAGCCCGGCGGCCTTGGCCTCGGCGATCCACTTCTGCTCCAGCGGCGCCGTGCGCTTGCGCACGTCCTCCACCATCGCCTTGTCGGCCTGCAGCATCTGCACGCCCGCTTCGCGCATCACCGCCACGCCGCGCGCGTCGGCCTCGTCCCAGCCGCGTCCGAACATGCGGGCGGCGTGCTCGCCGCTCAGACGGGTGATGATGTCCTGGTCGGCCTTGGGGATGCGCTTCCAGGTGTCCGCATTCATCACGAAAGCGAAGCTGGTGTTGTACAGGCCGCCGGGAAAGTCGGTGCGGTAGCGCAGCAGCTTCTCGAGCTTGAAGGAGGCGATCGATTCGGCCGGGAAGAACACCCCGTCCATCACGCCGGACGACAGCAGCTCGTAGGACTCGGTGGCCGGCTTCACCGTGACGTTGGCGCCCAGCGCCTTGCCGATCTCGTTGACCATGCCGCCGCCGACGCGGAACTTCAGGCCCTGGAGGTCCTGCAGCGATGCGCACCGGGCGCTTGTTGTTGTAGATGCCGCCGGGGCCATGGGTGAAGACGGTCAGCACCTTGAGGCCCTTGTACTCGTCCAGCGGCGCCAGGTGCCGCTCGTAGATCCGCTGGTAGGCGACCGAGTTGACTTCGGCCGAATCGCCGGCGAAGGGCAGCTCGGCGATCTGGGTCAGCACGAAGCGCCCGGGCGTGTAGCCGGGCACGCCGAAGGAGACGTCGGCGAGCGCGTCGCGGACCGAGTCGAAGGTGGCCGGCGGGGCGGAGACCGCCTTGGGCAGGATGCTGCACACGACGCGATTCGCCGTTGCCTGGGCAACCTCCTCGCACCATTTGGCGATCGTCTGCGTGATGGTGTGGGTCGGCGGGACCCAGCTGGAGACGATCAGCGTGACCTTGGCCCAGGCCGCGGCCGGCGCGATCAGGAAGGCGAGCGCCAGCGCGGCGAATCGGAAGCTGCGGAGATTGCGCATGGTGGTTTTCCTTGTGACGAGCGGGGTCAAGAGAATGCCTGAATCCCGGTCTGTGCGCGTCCCAGGATCAGCGCATGGATGTCGTGGGTGCCTTCGTAGGTGTTGACCACCTCCAGGTTCACCATGTGCCGGATCACGCCGAACTCGTCGCTGATGCCGTTGCCGCCGAGCATGTCGCGGGCGGTGCGCGCGACCTCCAGGGCCTTGCCGCAGGAGTTGCGCTTCATGATGGAGGTGATCTCGGTTGCGGCCGTGCCCTCGTCCTTCATGCGCCCCAGGCGCAGGCAGCCCTGCAGCCCCAGGGTGATCTCGGTCTGCATGTCGGCGAGCTTCTTCTGGATGAGCTGGTTCGCGGCCAGCGGCCGGCCGAACTGCTTGCGATCGAGCACGTACTGGCGCGCGGTGTGCCAGCAGAACTCCGCGGCGCCCAGCGCGCCCCAGGCGATGCCGTAGCGCGCCGAGTTCAGGCAGGTGAACGGACCCTTGAGCCCTTCCACGCCCGGCATCAGGTTCTCCTCGGGGACGAACACGCTGTCCATCACGATCTCGCCGGTGATCGAGGCGCGCAGCCCGACCTTGCCGTGGATGGCCGGCGCGGACAGGCCCTGCATCCCCTTCTCGAGAATGAAGCCGCGGATGCGCCCGTCCTCGGTCTTGGCCCACACCACGAACACGTCGGCGATGGGCGAGTTGCTGATCCACGTCTTGTTGCCGGTGAGCGAGTAGCCGCCGGGCACGCGCTTGGCGCGCGCGGCCATCGAACCCGGGTCCGAGCCGTGGTTGGGCTCGGTCAGGCCGAAGCAGCCGATCCACTCGCCCTTGGCGAGCTTGGGCAGGTACTTGCGCTTCTGCGCCTCGGATCCGAACTCGTAGATGGGCACCATCACGAGCGAGGACTGCACGCTCATCATCGAGCGATAGCCCGAATCCACCCGCTCCACCTCGCGTGCGATCAGCCCGTAGCAGACGTAGCTCAGCCCCGCGCCGCCGTACTGCCTCGGGGATGGTCGGCCCGAGCATCCCCAGCGCCCCCATCTCGCGGAAGATGGCCGGGTCGGTCTTCTCGTGGCGGAACGCCTCCAGCACGCGCGGCGCCAGCTTGCCCTGGCAGTAGGCGCGCGCCGAGTCGCGCACCATGCGCTCCTCCTGGCTGAGCTGCTGGTCCAGCAGCAGCGGGTCGTCCCATTGGAATGCTGCTTTGTCTTGTGCCATTGTCTAACCTCGAAACAATCTTGAACCGCAGAGGACACAGAGGAACGCGGATGGACGGAGCCACGCATCCCCGGCAGTTGCTTCCCTCCCGACCCGTCTGCGTCCACTGCGGTTCAAGATCCTCGGCCTCGTGCTCGTGAAGTCACTCGGGCACCACCGCGGTGACCTCGATCTCCACCAGCGCCGCATCCTCGATCAGGTCGGAGACCTCGATCGCGGTCATCGTCGGGTAGTGCTTGCCGATGATCTCACGATAGGCGGCTCCGATCTCGCGACCGGCGCCGAGGTAGGCGCGCTTGTCGCGAAGGTACCAGGTCATGCGCACGATGTGCTCGGGCCGCGCACCGCCTTCGCCGAGCACGGCGACGATGTTGCTCAGGACTTGCCGCACCTGGCCGACCAGGTCGGCGGCCTGGAACCGCTCCTGCGCGTCCCAGCCTACCATGCCGCTGACGAAGACCATGCGCCCGCTGGCGGCGATGCCGTTGGAGTAGCCCTTGGGCCGTGCCCAGCCGGGGGGATGAAGGATATTCCATGTGTGTCCTCTGTTCGTCGTGTTGGTCAGGCAGTCATCGGCGTGCGCGCCACCCCGCCTCGTGAGCTGCGGCGCACGCCTCTCCCTCCTCCCGCGAGCGGGGGAGGGCTGGGGTGGGGGCCCAGGGTACCGCCGACGTTGCTGGGGCTGCTCCGGCGAGTCTCGGGAGATCCCATTGCTCCTCAGCCCTCCAGCATCCGCGCCGCCAGCTCCTGCGGCGACAGCGTAGCGCTGGCCGTCGGTCAGCTCCCGCTGCCGCTCCAGGTTGCGCTCGAGCTGCACCTTGGCGGCCCGGTACTGCTTCGGCCAGTCGATGTCGGTGAAGCCGAGCTTGGCCGCCTCCAGCAGCGTCCAGGCCGGGTTGGCCAGGTGCGGGCGGGCGATGGCGCACAGGTCGGCGCGCCCTGCGGCGATGATGCTGTTGGCGTGATCCGCCTCGGAGATCCCGCCCACCGCGATGGTCGCGATGCCCGCCTCGTTGCGGATGCGGTCGGCGAACGGGGTCTGGAACATGCGCCCGTAGATGGGCTTCTCCTGCTTGCTGACCTGGCCCGAGGAAACGTCGATCAGATCGGCTCCCGCGGCCCGGAACAGCCGCGCGATCTCTACCGCGTCGTCCGGTGTGATGCCGCCCGGCACCCAGTCGTGCGCGGAGATGCGAACCGACATCGGCTTGTCGTCGGGCCACACCGCGCGCATCGCGCGGAACACTTCCAGCGGATAGCGGCAGCGGTTGGCGAGGCTGCCGCCGTACTCGTCGGTGCGATGGTTGGTGAGCGGCGAGATGAACGAGGACAGCAGGTAGCCGTGGGCGCAGTGCAGCTCCAGCCAGTCGAAGCCCGCCTCCTCGCTCTGGCGGGTGGCGCGCACGAAGTCCTCGAGCACCCGGTCCATGTCCGCACGCGTGGCTGCGTGCGCGATCTGCGAAACCCCTTCGAGGTACTGCTCCGGCGAGGCCGCGATCAGGGGCCAGTTGCCCGCGGGCAGCGGCTGGTCGACACCCTCCCACATCACTTTGGTCGAGCCCTTCGGCCCGGCGTGCCCGAGCTGCATGGCGATCTTCGCCGTGGTATTGGCGTGCACGAACTCGACGATGCGCTTCCAGGCCTGGGTGTGATCGGGCTTCCACATGCCCGGGCAGGCAGGCGTGATACGTGCGTCGGGCGACACGCAGGTCATCTCGGCGACCACCATGCCGGCACCGCCCATCGCCCGCGCACCCAGGTGCACCATGTGATAGTCGCCCGGGGTGCCGTCCACCGCCGAGTACTGCGCCATGGGCGAGACGACGATCGCGGTTCTTGAGCGTCACTCCGCGGGCGCGGAAGGGCGTGAACATGGGCGGGATGCTGCGCGTACGCAAGGCCGGCTGCTGCAGGCCCGCCTGCGCGAACGCGCGCTGCGCGATCCAGTCCTCGAAGCCCTCGACGTAGCGCTTGTCGCGCAGCCGCAGGTTCTCGTGGGAAATGCGCTGGCTGCGGGTGAGCAGCGAATAGGCGAACTGCTCGGCATCCAGATGGGCGTAGCGGGCGACGTTCTCGAACCACTCCATCGAGTTGCGCGCGGCGTTCTGGATCTTGAGGACTTCCACCGAGCGCGCCTTCTCGTAGGTGGCGAGCACCGTGTCGAGGTCGGAGCGTCCGTGCTGCCGGAAGCAGCGCGCCAGCTCGATGGCGTCCTCCAGCGCGAGCTTGGTGCCCGAGCCGATGGAGAAGTGCGCGGTGTGGGCCGCGTCGCCCATCAGGACGACCGGCACGCGCTTGCCCTCGATCGAGTTCCAGTGCGTCCAGGTGCCTGCACACGATGCGCGGGAACTTGATCCACATCGCCGAGCCGCGCAGGTGCGAGGCGTTGCTCATCAGCGCCTGGCCGTCCAGATACTTGGCGAACAGGCGCTCGCAGAACGCGATGCCCTCTTCCTGGCTCATGCTGTCGATGCCGGCCTTGAGCCAGACTTCCTCGGGCGCCTCGACGATGAAGGTGGAGGTGTCGCCGTCGTACTGGTAGGCGTGGGCCTGAAACCAGCCGTGCTCGGTGCGCTCGAAGGCGAAGGTGAAGGCCTTGAACAGCTTCTTGGTGCCCAGCCAGACGAAGCGGCACCGGCGCATGTCGACGTCCGGCTGGAAGGTCTGCGCGTAGCGCGTGCGGATCGCGGCTGTTGATGCCGTCGCTGGCGATCACCAGGTCGGCTTCGTACTCCGCCGCCACCGCCTGATCGTCGGTGGCCTCGGTCTGGAACATCAGCCGCACGCCCAGCTCGCGGCTGCGCTCCTGCAGGATCTTGAGCAGCCGGTGCCGGCCGATGCCGCAGAACCCGTGCCCGCTCGACGTGATGGTGCGGCCCTGGATGTGGACGTCGATGTCGTCCCAGTGGTTGAAGGATTGCAGGATGCGGCGCGCCGCCTGCTCGTCGGTCTGCACCAGGTTGGACAGCGTCTGGTCGGAGAACACCACGCCCCAGCCGAAGGTGTCCTCGGGCCGGTTGCGCTCGATCACCGTCACGGTGTGCGCCGGATCCTGCTTCTTCATCAGCAGGCCGAAGTACAGCCCCGCCGGTCCGCCGCCGATGCATACGATGTTCATTGCCGCTCCTTACCCTTCTGGCAGCAGACCAAACCAGCGCGAACCGACAGAGAGCATCATCCCCGTGTAAGCAAGGGACCGCGCTAGCTTTCCCTCCCCCTCTCGAGGGGGAGCGGTAGGGTGGGGGTGGAATGCTCGCGCCGGCGCCCTCGTGTGCTCAACCTCCCATCCCATCGGCTTCCCCCTGAAAGCGGGAAGGAGCCTTCACTCGTCTGGCGTCGTCATGCCCGTTCAGTCGGTGATCCGTCTGCGGTGAACGACTCTGTGTCCGCCTGCGCGGGAACGCACGTGCGGATTGGATCGGAGCCTCCCAGGTCCGCGTTCATCCGGCCACCAGCGCCAGCACGCGCAGCGGGCTGCCGCTGCCCTGCTGGATCTTGAGCGGCGGGCAGATCAGCACGCTGCCCACCGGCGGCAGCAGATCCAGGTTGGTCAGGCACTGCAGGCCATGGCGGCCGGCGCCGTGCATGTAGTAGTGGCAGGGATAGGGCGGACGCAGATGGAAGCCCTGACCCGCATCGGTCCCGATGGCTTCCGACCCGAAGCCCAGGACGTCGCGCTCGTCGATCAGGAACTTCACGACCTCGGCGTCCGGTCCCGGCGTGTGCTGCCCGGTTTCGTCGAAGTTCTGATACGCCACCGGGTCGGTGCGCTTGGACCAGTCGGTGCGCATCAGCACCCAGGCGCGCGGCGGGATGCGGCCGTACTTGGCCTCCCAGGCTTCCACGAAAGGCACGGTGAGAAGGAAATCCGGGTTCGCCGCAGACTCCCGCGAGCAGTCGATCACGCAGGCGGGCGCCACGAAGTGCTCGACGGGAATCGTGTCGGTGGCGTTGTTCGGCAGGTCGCGGCCCGAGATCCAGTGGATCGGCGCGTCGAAGTGCGTGCCGGTGTGCTCGCCGCACGAGAAGTTGTTCCAGTACCAGCCCGGCCCGCGCTCGTCGTAGCGCGAGATCTCCTCGATGCGGAAGGGCAGGCACTGGCCCATCTCGGGCGGCAGGACGATCTGCGGGAAGTCCGGCGACAGCGTCTGGGTCAGGTCGATCACCCGGATGCGGCCGGCGGCCAGGTCGGCTACCAGGTTTGCCAGCGTCGCGTTGCTCATTTCGTTCATCAAGCCTGAGCTCATAGCAGAAAGCTCACGCTCGAGCGCCTTGGGATTGTCGCGCCAGCGTGCCAGCCACTCCTGCGCGACGTCGCCCGGGAACACGTCCTCGACGCCGTCGCGCAGCGCCGCGACGATGGCGTTGGCCAGGGCCGCCGGCGCGAGCTTGGGCGGCGGCAGCAGCTGGTTCCACTCGTCGTCGATGGGGCCCGGGAAGACGTTGATCACGCGGACCCCGGCGGGTCGCATCTCCGCGCGCAGGCACTGCGCCAGCGAGTAGGCCGCCGCCTTCGACGCGGAGAAGGTGCCGTGCGCCGGAAAGTTCGCGAGCGCATACACCGACAGGAGGTTGACCCAGGCCACCGCGTTCGATTGGCCGTCGGCGGCGCGTGCCCGCAGCGCCGGGCCGAGATCCTGGGCCAGGCGCAGCAGGCCGAAGTAGTTCACGTCCATCTCGCCGCGGGCCGCGTCCACTCCGCGGCGCGAGGAGATGCCGAAGGTGCGGTGATACTCGGCATTGTTGATCACGATGTCCACCTTGCCGCCGATCTCGCCGGAGAGCTCCGTCACCGAGCGCGAGTCGGTGAGGTCCAGCGGCACCAGCGTGACCTGCGGCAACGCGGCGATCTCCTCGATGCCGGGAAACTTCTTCCAGGGCTCGGCGTTGCCCACCCAGACGATCTCCGCGCCGGCCTGTGACCAGCGCCTTGACCAGGGCCTGGCCCACCGCGGTCTTGCCGTCGGTCACCAGGACCTTGCGGAACTTCGGATCGCAGGTCATCTCGCGCAACTGCCGGTCGTCGGCCATGTTCGCAGTCTCCTGTCCGGGAAAGGCAATCAGCACCGCCTGACCGGACTTGTCCAGGCGCGCATCGACTCGCACGCGTGCCGCGTCGGGTGGAACGTCGCTGTGCAGGTGCGCCACGACGGTGGGGCCCGCATCCAGCCGCACCATGCCCAGCCGCCAGGGCAGCCGCTCGCGGAAGAACAGATCGTTGCTGTGATGCAGGACCGTGGTCGCGAGCAGTTCGCCGGCGCCGTCCTGCAGCTTCCACACGAGCCGGTCCGACAGGCAGGTGTGGCAGGCTTCGCGCGGTGGATACTGCACCGCGCCGCAGTCGCGGCAGGTCTGCAGCTCGAACCGCCCGAGCGCCGCCGCGGCGGTCAAGCCCAGCGCCACGCGGCTGCGCCCGCCCGGCGGCAGCGTCGGCAGGCGCGTGCGCAGGATCGGGTTCTTGCGCTTTGGTCGCGTGAGTGGTGCGGTCATGCGTAACCACCTAAAGCGGCTAACCGCAGAGGCGCAGAGGCGCAGAGGACCCGCAGAGGAACGACACAATGGGTGAGCATCCGGGCCGTCACCCGGTCGCACGGCCGAGCGCTCGATCGAGCGTCGCACGCGCGTCACAGCCGTCAAGTCGGCGACCGGTGCGTCGGACACGGATTGCAGGTTCCGCCCTTCTCTGCGAAACCTCTGCGCCTCTGCGCCTCTGCGGTTCATCTGTAGGCCTTAGTCGCCGGAGGCAGAATCGCGGCGCCGGAGCACAGCCCGCGGTCGTAGTTGATCATCCCGAACCCGCTCACCAGCCCGATCTTGGCATCCTTCACGGCTGCGCCGAGCGGCTCACCGGTGAGCTGGCGGATCGCCTCGACCATGCCCAGGTAGCCGCCCGCGGCGCCCGGCCTGACCGACCGACAGCTGTCCGCCCGAGGTGTTGGCGGGGAACGAGCCGTCCGCGGTGAAGGTGTGGCTGCGCACGAACGCAGGACCCTCGCCCTTGGCGCAGAAGCCCAGGTCCTCGATCTGCATCAGCGCGATCACCGGATAGTCGTCGTAGCTCTCCAGGAAGTCGATGTCCTGCGGGCCGACGCCGGCCTGGGCGTACAGATCGTCGCGGTCCATCTCCCAGCCGCCGCGCATCTGGATGGGGTCGGCGGGGAAGGCGTTGTGGCGCTCGATGGTGCCGAGGATGCGTGCATGGGGCAGGCCGAGATCGCGCGCCCGTTGCTCGCTCATGACCAGAAAAGCCTTCCGCGCCCGCGCACGGCATGACGCAGTCGAACAGGTGCAGCGGCTCGGTGATCGGGCGCGCGTCGAGGTACTCCTGCAGCGTCAGCGGCTTCTTGAACAGCGCATGCGGGAAGCGCAGCGCGTTGTCGCGCTGGGCGACGCACAGCTTGCCGAAGTCCTCGCGCGTGGCGCCGTAGGTGCGCATGTAGTAGGAGGTCAGGAAGGCGAAGCTCGCGTTGGGTCCGCCGGCGCCGTAAGGGTACACCGCATCGCGCGCGAACTGGCTGAAGCTTCCCAGCATGAGCCGGAACGAGTCGACGTGATTGGTGTCGCCGGCGATGCACGCGACGATCTGGGCGTCGCCGCTTTGCACCGCGCGCGCCGCGCGGCGCAGCGCCACCACGCCCGAGGCGCCGCCCATGGGGATGTGGTCCAGCCAGCGCGGCGTCAGCCCCAGGTGCTGCGTCAGGCCCACCGCGGTGTCGGGCGTGAGCGTGAAGCTCGACACGCACAGCCCGTCGATCTGCTCCTTGCCGATGCCGGCGCGCTCGATCAGACCCTTCAGCGCGCGCGCCAGGAACCAGTGCGCCGCGCGGATCGAGTAGCGCACGTACGGCACGGTGACCGGCGCGCACACGGCGATGCCGTCGTAGCCTGCCCGCCGGCTCATCGAACGCTACATCAACCTGGAACCGCAGAGTCGCAAAGGCGCAAAGACGCAAAGCCGCGGAGGAACAACTGCGAATGCGACTGCCGAGATCGCCGATCAGCGTGCGCGACGACTCCTGGTGCATTGCGACGTATCGACTTCTGCGAGTCCTCTGCGCCTCTGCGCCTCTGCGGTTCATCGCCTTAGGCGGTAGCTCAACCTTGACGTCGCTTCAGATGCCGGGTGTCGACGCACCCCGGCGTGCCCGGCAGCCCGCGCGCGAGCGCCTTCAGCTCGCCGCGCTGCACCTTCTGGGTGGCCGTGAGCGGCAGGCTGTCGACGAAGGCGACATAGCCCGGCGCTTTGTAGTAGGCGAGCTGCTGCAGGCAGAACGCAGTGATGTCCGCGGCCGCGGCAGCGCGCCGTCCGGCGGCGATCGGCTGCGCCGGGATCACGCAGGCGAGCACTTCGTCGCCGCGCAGCGGATCGGGTGTGGCTGCGACCGCTACCTGCCGCACCAGCGGGTGCTGGCGCAGCACCGACTCGACCTCCACCGCGGCGATGTTCTCGCCGCTGCGGCGGATCACGTTCTTCTTGCGATCGACGAAGCGGAAGTAGCCGGCCGCGTCGCGCGTCACCACGTCGCCGGTGTGGAACCAGCCGCCGGCCCAGGCTTCCGCGGTCGCCTCGGGATCTTTCAAGTACTCCTTGAAGAACCCGCGCCTGCGGATCGGAGCCGGCCGCTCGCACCAGCAGTTCGCCAGGGAGGTCGGCAGCCACGTCGTTGCCCTGATCGTCCACGACCCGCGCCTCGACGTCCGCTTCAGGTCGCCCGAAGCACGCGGTACCGACGTGGCGCGGCTCGCGGTTGGCGATGATCACCGCGCCCATCCCGGTCTCGGTCATGGCCCATGCTTCCAGCAGCGGGAAACCGAAACGCGCCTCGAAGGGGGCATGCAGGCGCTTGTCGACGCCGGCGCCGAAACCGAAGCGGACATGATGCTCGCGGTCGGTCCGCGACGGCTCGGCGCCCATCAGCATCGACGGCATGACGCCCGAGATAGTGGACGATGGTCGCCTGCGATTCGCGCACGCTGTTCCACCACGTGTCGGGGTGGAAGCGGTCGAGCGGGACGATGCAGCCGCCCGCCAGGATCATCGCCATGGTGGAGCACGCCATGGCGTTCATGTGCACCATCGGCAGCGGAGTGATCAGCCGATCGGTGCCCGGCCGCACGGTGCACATGCCGCCGATCCGGTTGTACCACTCGCCCGCCAGCAGGTAGTACTCGTTGGTGCAGCACGCAGCCTTTCGGGCGTCCGGTCGTGCCGGAGGTGTAGAGCAGGCCGCATTCGGTGTCCACGCCGGGCGCACTGGAGTGCGGAGGAGCGAGACGGCGCCGGTCCCAGCTCGGCGATGGTCTCGGGCGTTGCGATGACCAGCTCGCGCCCCACCTTGCTCGCTGCAGCCCGCAGATCGCCCGCGCGCTGCGCGAGCGTCACCGCCAGGCAGATCTCGCTGTGGCCCGTCAGGTACTCGAGCTCGGCCGAGCGCAGCTCGGCGTTGATCGGCACGGCCGAGACGCCCAGCGCGTTGAGCGCCAGCCAGTGCAGGAAGAACGCCGGCCGATTCTCCAGCAGCAGGCCGGCCCGATGACCGTGACCGTAGCCCGCGCGCCGGTAGATCGCCGCCAGCCGCTCGACTTCGGCCAGCGCATCGCGCGTAGGTCAGCGTCCCGCCGGGATGCCGTAGATCTGCGCCGTCTCCGGCAGGATGTGCAGGAACGGGTGTCCCGGCGTAGCGCTGCGCGCTGGCGCGGAACGCTTCGAAGACGGTGGCGTGGTGCAGCTCGATCATCTACGTGCCTAGTTCGAACCGCGCAGGCTCCCAGCAGCCGAGTCGCAGCTGGACGCGCGCCACCCCTCGCTCGGAGCAGGCTCCCACCACCCGCGTCGCGCTGACGCGCGCCACACCCTCCTCGGGCAGGAGGGGAGGGCCCTGTATCTCCCCGCCTCTCACGAGGCGGGGTGCCGGCGCAGCTCGGCGGGGCGGTGTGGGTCGATCTGTTCCAGCATGTGCGCCTTAGAGAAACAGCTGGATCGATGGCAGAGCCGCGTCGCAGTTGAGCAGGTTCACGCGCTTCAACCGCATCTTCAGTGTGCCGCCTTCGACCGTGAGCGTGTGGAACGCCGTGCACGCGTACGTGTGCTGCTCGTCGACGCTGCGACTCGGTGTAGAGGTACTGCGTGCGAACGTACGTGCTCGTTGCCGGCCGGGTCGCTCTTCTCCACTTCGGGCATCTGCAGCAGGTGATGACAGCGGCTCGGCGGCTGCTGGGAAAAGGCGCGCGGGCTCTTCAGCCGCTCGATGCGCAGCTTGAGCAGCAGCCGGTCCTCGTAGGCGAGGGAAGTGTGGTCGAGCGGGTCGACCTGATCGGGCGCCAGCGGCACCCAGTAGAACCCGTCCTCGGTGAACAGCTCGTACCACTCGTCGAAGCGCTTCTCGTCCAGCAGACGCGCCTCGCGGTAGACGAAGCGGACGAGATCGTGCTCGGACGGATTCATGCGGCGAGCCTGGTTGGCGCCGTTGATCACAAGCGAATTCACAGGATTAACAGGATTTCTCAGGATCAACAGGATTCTCTTGTGTCGTGGCCCTCGAGCAGGGCACACGCAGCGCGTAGATCGGAACCGCAGTAATCCTGTTTCATCCTGAGAAATCCTGTTAATCCTGTGAATTCGCTTCTGCGCATGCTGCGGCCTTCGCATCGAGGAGCATGAACTTCTTCCAGGCGCGGAACTGGTTGCGCATGGAGATCTCGCTGGTGCCCTTGGTGGTGATGTCCTTCTGGCCGATCTCGGCCGGATCGAAATCGCGGTGCAGGCTGACCCACTCGTTGCCGCTCGCACGCAGGCCTTCCTGGATCGACCGGTAGGCGTGCAGGTCGTCGTGGCCGACCACCGACATGGGCGAGTTGATCAGCCGCGTGTACATGACGGTGCGCTGCAGGAGCTTGTCCGGCGCGCCTTTCAGCCGGAAGCGTCCACGACTCGATCAAGGTCTTGTCGGCCGCGATCGGCCGCGCCACGCGGATGGCGGTGATGGCGCCCTTGATGGTCAGGCTCGGGTAGTAGACGGTGTTGTGGCGCACGGTGCCCAGGATCTCGTGCGCACGCTGCTCGCCATAAGCGGCGACCATCAGCTCGTCGTAGCCGGGAATCGGGTGCGTAGTTGGAATGGATCGAGAACTTCGCGCCCGACCAGCCGTGACCGTTCTCCAGCACGCGCACGCCCATGTCGTCGAAGAACTTGTAGTCCGACACGAACGGCACGAACTGCTCGACGGCCATCGGCTTGGGCAGGTCGGCGGGCTTGCCTTCCCACAGCTTCTTCGCGGTGCCGGCGGAGGACTCGTGCACCACCATCGGGTGCATGGTGTCGTTGAGGTTCTCGACGAACATCTTCCAGTTGCAGTTGTGCAGGTAGCGCAGCACCCCGCCGGTGATCTCCAGCTCGCCCTCGGGCGAGCGGTCGGCCATGTTGTCGATCGAGGACAGCGAATCGCCGAAGTATTCCTTGAAGCCGGGCCCGCGATCGGACAGGCGAGCGAACACGAAGCCGCGGTACGATCTCGACGTTGCGCAGCGCTCACCAGCCCCTTGCCGGCGTCGCACTCCATGATCCGCGTGCCGTCGTAGCCGTTCTTGAGCGGGATGGCGCGGATCGAGCCGTCGGTGTTGTAGGCCCAGCCGTGGTAGGGGCAGCGGAAGAACCTGCCGGTGTTTCCGGCCGGCGCGCTCGACCACCTTGGAGCCCTTGTGGGCGCAGCGGTTCATCAGAACCCGCACCGTCCCGTCTTCGTGACGCACCATCACGACCGGGCGGGTGGCGATGTCGGCGGTGGCGTAGTCGCCCGGGTGCGGCACCTGGCTGACGTGGCCGACATAGATCCAGGTGTTGGACCAGAGCTGCTCCATCTCCAGCTCGAAGATCTCCGGATCGATGTAGACGTCGCGGTGCACCTGGTCGTCCTGGACGAGTGCGGCGATCGCCTTCGGGTTGCCTCGATATCTGCTCATGCCCGAATCTCCTTCGAGTGCGCTCTCCAGGCGCGCGCCGCTCTCGTCGGCCAGCGCCGCCTCACGCAAGCGCGCGCAGACGAGCGGATGCGTCCGGCTTGCCGCGCACGGCGGGCAGCGCCGACATCACGCGCCTGGAAGTTGCGCAGCCCGCGCGCGTGCGTGTCGCTGTAGCCCTTGACCAGGCTCTGACAGGCGGCGATCTCGACGGCCAGGCCGTAGTCTGCGGCGCCACGTCGCGGATCTGATCGAGCCACGCCTGGATGCGGCTGGTCTCCTGCGCGAATCGCAGCGTCGCCCGCCGCATCCCGCGCAAGCTGGCGAGGAAGTAGAGCAGCAGATAGCCGCGCATCGAGGTGGTCTGCACGATGCGGCCCCGAGACGCAATGCGGCTCACCAGTCCGCGCGCCCAGCGGGTGTTCAGCAGCCATCGGCCGAGTCCTGCCGGCAGCGTGTCGGCGATTTCCTCGACCCGCGGATGGAGGAACTCGTTGATCTGCAGCATCTGGTCGTTGCGCAGACGAACCTCGCCACGCACGCGCTCGAAGCGCTGGCGGCGCGTCTTCAGGTCGGCCACCCGGATGACGTCTTCGTAGGACATCCACAAGGCGAGGCAGCGGGCGGTCTCGCTCAGCAGGCGCTCGCCCGGTTCGCGATCGAGCGCTCGGATCGGCGCCAGCCGATCGAGGTACTCGGCAGCATACGCGACGTCCTGGTAGTCGGCCAACCGGCGGATGCCGATGAGAAGTGTCGGTCTGGCTGCGGCTGGGAACTCCCGCTCGATGCGAGCGGAGAGGGCGGTAAGCGCGGGACCGACCGCAGCCACCGGCGTGCCCTTGGCCTCGACAGCGGCGGATTGCCCCTGCGTTGCGATGCGGGAGCCGGCCGCGAATGCGGCGAGACTCGACTCCACGCCCACTCCGCCGCGGCGGATTGCTTCCTCGAACGCCTGGTTCGGGAACGGCAGGCGTCCGGTGCCGGCGAGCGCGCCGAACATCACCGCGCTGATCACGCTGTTGTTGTCCTCGGCGGCGCGCGCAAAGTCGCCGGAGACGAGCCATTGGGCCGCCTCTCGGCACGCGTCGAGGAGAACCTTCGGATCCACACGACCGTCGCCCATCGCGGTCTTCTCGGTCATCGAGTAGACGCGGTGGGTCGATGCAATGAAGGTGGTGCGATCGGGTGTCACCAGCCCGCGCTGGATCGCGCGGCCCGCTTCCATCAGCTCCGAGGCGATCACGACGTCCACCTCCCCCGGGAAAGGCATCAGCGCCATGACCGGCTGCTGGTCGCCGATCTCGGGAAAGATCTCGACGTAGTAGATGGTCGCGCCCGTGCGCTGCGCGACGCCAGGCACCGACGTGGTCTGGACGTAGTAGCCGGCGTGCTCGGCCATGTCGACGATCCAGTCGGCCAGCACCCCGCCGCCTTCTCCGCCCATGGCGAGAATGGCGATGTTGAGCGATTTGCCTTGTCGCTGGCCGCGGTCACTTACACCTCGATAACCGCAGAGGCGCAGAGGCGCAGAGGATCCGCGGAGAAAGCGAACAGCCAGGCGGATGCGCAAGACAGCGCGGGTGCGACTCGGCGCAACGTGGCGAGGCGCCGCGGACCACGCTATCGCCTTCCCTCTGCGGATCCTCTGCGCCTCTGTGCCTCTGCGGTTCATCTGCCCTAGACGCCGAGCGCGGCCAGCCGCCGATCGATGCGGCGCTGGAAGAACCCGATCACCGCGGCGCGGATGCGGTCTTTGAAGCGATCCCAGCCGTTGGGGTTGCTGATCAGCTCGGCGCGGTAGAACGACGGGCACAGCACCGCTGCATGCGACACCTCTCCGCACAGGCCGCAGCCCACGCAACTGTCCAGCACGGTGGCCACCGGGTCGCTGCGCAGCGGGTCGGGGTTGGGCTTGACGGACAGCGACGGACACCCCGACAGCCGGATGCACGAATGATCCCCGGTACAGGTGTCGGCGTCGACCCCGAACCGCTCGCGCACCACGCGCTGCCCTTGTTGCGCGCGCTGGCGCAGCAGCGGTTTTTCACGGCGCTGCCGGTTGAGCATGCATTCGCTGGAAGCAATGATGACCTTCGGCCCCTTCTCGCGCGTGGTCAGCGCTTCCTTCAACGTGTTCTTCATCTGCGTCAGGCTGTACGTGCGCGTGACGGTCTTGACCCACTTCACGCCGACGCCGCGCACGGCGCTCTCGATCGGGTGCTGCGTCGTGCGTAGCGGGTTCTGCGCGCGCGACGACAGGATGTCCTGACCGCCGGTGGCGGCGGTGTAGCTGTTGTCCACGATCAGCAGCACGTTGTCGGTGCGGTTGAAGACCGCATTGCCTACGCCGCTGGTGAGGCCGTTGTGCCAGAAGCCGCCGTCGCCCATCACGCTGATGGTGCGCTTGCTGGTTTCGGGGGTGTTGAGCGCCGCGGCACCGGCCCAGCCCAGGCCGTAGCCCATGGTGGTGGCGCCGACGTTGAACGGCGGCAGGATCGAGAACAGGTGACAGCCGATGTCGCAGCTGACGTGATGGGGCCCGAGCTCGCGTTCCACCAGCTTCATCGCCGTGAAGATCGGGCGCTCCGGGCAGCCGGTGCAGAACGAGGGCGGGCGCCCGTGCACCTGTTTCTCCGCCGCCTGCACCGCCGCGGGCTTGGGCGGCTGCGCCCGCAGGGCCGAGGGCAGCTGATTGCGGTCCAACAGCGGCGCCGCCGTTTGCTCGATGAACTTGGCTACGCCACGCAGCACGACTCCGCCGGTGTACTCGCCGGCCATCTGCAGCATGTCCTTGCCGTACAGCCGCGTCTGCACGTCGGCGCGACGCAGAACGGTATTGAGCTGCTGTTCGATATAGTCGGGCTGGCCTTCCTCGACGATCAGGACCGCGCGTTTACCTGTGCAGAAGCGCACCACCTCGGCGTCCACCAGCGGATAAGTGACGTTGAGCACGTAGAGCGGCACACGGGTGTTGCCGTAAGCATCGGACAGCCCCAGCAGCTCCAGCGCACGCACGACGTTGTTGTACATCCCGCCTTGCAGGATGATGCCGACGTCCTGTGCGTCCTCGGCAAAGAACTCGTTGAGCCGGTGCTCCTGGATGAACTTGAGCGCCGCGGGCCAGCGCTTCTCGATCTTCTCGCGCTCGTGCAGGTAGCTCGCCGGCGGCAGCACGATACGGTCGGTCTCGCGCCGCGGGTTCTCGATCGCATCCTTGAGCGTGAACGCGGGGCGGCGATTGGCCTTGGTGATGAAGCGGCCGTGGACATGACAGGCGCGAATGCGCAGCTCCAGCATCACCGGCGTGTTGGTCGCCTCGGACAGCTCGAAGCCCTGCTCCACCGCCGCGACGATCGACGGCAGGTTGGGCCGCGGATCGAGCAGCCACACCTGCGACTTCATCGCGAAGGCGTGCGAGCGCTCCTGCATGATGCTGGAACCTTCGCCGTAGTCCTCGCCGACGATGATCAGCGCGCCGCCGGTGACGCCTCCCGAGGCCAGGTTGGCGAGTGCATCGGAGGCCACGTTGGTGCCGACGGTGGACTTGAAGGTGGCCGCGCCGCGCAGCGGATAGTTGACCGATGCAGCGAGCGTCGCGGTCGCCGTCGCTTCCGAGGCGCTGTTCTCGAAGTGCACGCCGAGCTCGGCAAGGATGTCGTTGGCGTCCGCCAGCACGTCCATGAGATGCGAGATGGGTGCGCCCTGATAGCCGGCCACGTAAGACACACCCGACTGCAGCAGCGCCTTGGTCACGGCCAGGATGCCCTCGCCGTGGAACACCTCGCCCGCGCCCAGGCGCAGCTTCTGGACCTCTTTCTTGAAGGATCGCTCTGCCATGCGGTGTCAGGCCTTGCGTGAGGTTTCGCGCCAGTAGGGGGCTGGGACGAGCAGCGCGCAGCGGATGACTGCTCTAACCAGGAGTCCCGATGTTATAGCGGCACTCGGGCCAGAAAGATGAAAGTTCATGGATTTTATTTCAGCTCTTAAGTATTCTGCTGTCAAGCGGCGAGTCGGCATCGAATCCCATGACCCCAGGTAAACGGCAGAATCCCGGCCGGCCGCACCGGAACCGAGCGGTGGCGGAGGGGGCCTCCGAAAGGGCCAAGCTACGCTCTTCGGCCGCTGCGCGCTTCGTGGACGGTTACCTGCCGTATCTGCTGGCCCGCGCCAGCCACCTCATCTCGGGGGAATTCCACGCCACCCTGCAGAAGCAGCGCATCCCGGTCATGCACTGGAGAGTGCTGTGCAGCCTGGTGGAGGGCCCGATGTCGGTCAGCGAGCTGGCGGACATCGTGATCGCGAAGCAGCCCACCATGAGCAAGCTGTTGGCGCGGATGGAGAAGCAGGGATTGATCGTGCGCGAGAGCGACCCGTCCGATGGCCGGGGAGTCGTGGTGTCGACTACCCCGCGGGGAAACGTCTCGTGCAGCCCCTGGTACGGCTGGCGAAGGAGCACGAACGCTCGGTCCTGGAGCCGCTCGGCGTCGAAGACGCAGATGCTCTCGTAACGGTCCTGAGCAAGCTGATCCAGCAGCATTCCCGGTAACTGGCCTCCTTATCGGCATAGTTCCGACGAGACAGTAAGCATACACTAACGTCAATTGCGATCGACGCCTTGCTATGCCTCGCCGCCCGCTCGCTTGACGCTGTCGGTCCGATGTGGGAGTCTGCGTCGTCCCAGAACGACACTCATCACATCGGGCATGCAGGCAAACGCGGACCACCTGTCCCGGCTCGAAGCGGAGTATCAAAAGCTCTGGCGGCAACGCCAGTTCTTCGGCGCCATCGTCCGGCTGAGCAAGATCTGGTGGTGGACCGAGGGGTCACCCCAGGCCGCTGGGAGCCCGCAAACCTTCGCACTCCTCAGGCAGCCCATTCCGTCCGAAGCGCTGGAGACTGCCAAGGAGCAAGCGCGCGATATGCTCAGGAAGCTCGAGCGCATGCTCGAGCTGGGCGACACCTACACGTTCGAGGAAGCGGTGGTCATGGTCACGCTACGGGTCGACCTGTGGCTGGTCCAGGGCTATCTGCTAGCCGTGCATGCGGTCGGTCTCGAGCTGTCGACCGAGGCTGCCGACGATCAGATCCGCGACTTGCTCCTGGACGCGGCTGTGCGCAGGCTCGTCGATAGTGCAGAGGAGGAGGTCCAGCGTCAGGGAGGGGTGACGCTTCGCGACTGTGGTCTGCTCGGGTAGCCTGTCTGATCCCGCGCTCATCGCTCCGGCAGCATCCGCCGCGACACCTGCGCAGCGCTGGCAAACAGATCTGCCCAGGCGCGAGTGGCAAGCAGCGTGGCGTAGGTAGCGTTACCGATCGCCGCGCGCGTGGCGTCTTCGGTGATTTCGGCAAGGCCGGCCTCTGCCAACTCGAGGGATCCGCTGATCTCGCCTTCTTCCACGCTGGCCTCGAGGCCTGCGCTGCGCGCGAGCCGCCGCATCGGCTCGTTGCTCCTCTGGCACAACAGCACAACCTTGTCACGCCCATGCACCTTGGCCTTGAGCAGCGCGCGGTCCATCAACGCCTTGCCGACGCCTCGGGCCCGATAGGCCGGCGCGACTGCGATCGCGATCTCCGAGAGGGTGCCGATATCGGCCAATTCGAGGATCCCGACCAGTTCCGCGTGTTTGTCGAACGCACCCAGCAGCACGGATTCGTCCCAGTCGATGCGCGCCCCGTACTGTCGCAAGGCAGCGTCGGTCATCGGACGGCCGAAGCGTAGATAGCGGTCCTGCTCGCTCAGCGCGAGTAGGAACGCCTGCACTTTCTCGCTTTCTTTCTCGTACAGCTCACGGATTACCATGCTTGCTCTCACCGATCAGATATGCTGCAACGCAGCAAGGACAGTGCCAGGCGGCCCGCCCGTCCTATCTAGCGACAAGACCGGATTGACTTAGTTGCGACGCAGCAGAGGGTCTAACGCTCGCCGCGGAGCATGAACTCCGCGCCCTTCTCCGCGATCATCACGGTGGGTGCGTTGGTGTTGCCGGAGGTGATGCGGGGCATGACCGAGGCGTCGATCACCCGCAGGCCGCCGATGCCGTGCACCGAAAGCCGGTCGCTCACCACGGCCATGGGATCGCTGCCCATCTTGCAGGTGCCGACAGGATGGAAGATGGTGGTGCCGAGATCCCCGGCGGCACGCATCAGGTCGGCCTCGCTCTGGATCTGCGGGCCGGGTTTCCATTCCTCGGGCTGGTACTTCTCCAACGCTTTCGCCGCCATGATGCGGCGAGTGAAGCGCAATCCGTCGACCGCGACCTTGCGATCCTGCTCGGTGGAGAGGTAGTTGAGCGTGATCGCGGGGTAGGCGGCGGGGTCCGCGCTCTTGATGCGCACGTGGCCGCGGCTGGTGGGCTGCAGGTTGCATACCGAGGGCGTGATCGCCGGGAAGGCGTGGAGCGGATCACCGAACTTGTCCAGCGACAGCGGCTGCACGTGCCACTCGATGTTGGCCGCGGGCTGCCCGGGATCGCTCCTGGCGAACGCGCCGAGCTGCGAGGGCGGCATGGTCAGCGGCCCGGTCTTGAACAGCAGGTATTCGAGCCCCATCGCCGCCTTGCCCAGCAGCGAATTGGCGCGCTGGTTCAGCGTGACGACGTTGCGCACCTTGTAGACCGTGCGCACCTGCAGATGGTCGTGCAGATTCTCGCCGACACCGGGGAGATCGTGCACGACCTGGATTCCGTGCTGCTGGAGCAGCGCGCCAGGTCCGATGCCGGAGACCTGCAGAATCTGCGGCGAGCCTATCGAACCGGCCGCTAGAATGACCTCGCGCCGCGCCTCGATGGTCTGCGTTGCGTTCTGGCCGAGCCGCACTTCGAGACCGCTCGTGCGCTTCACGCCATCGCGACTCTCGATGCGCAGGCGCTGCACGTGGGCGTTCGTGAGCACCTTGAGATTGGGCCGATGCAGGACCGGGCGCAGGAACCCCTTGGTCGCGCTCCAGCGCACCCCGCGGCGCTGGTTCATCTGGAAGTAGGCGTTGCCGAAGTTGTCGCCGCGGTTGAACTCGCGGATCTTGGGGATGCCGCACTCCTCGGCAGCGTCGCGCCAGGCGTCCAGAATCTCCCAGCTCACCCTGCGTTCCTCGACCCGCATCTCGCCCCCGACGCCGTGCAGATCGTCGGCGCCGTGCTGATAGTCCTCGCTGCCCTTGAATACCGGCAGCACTTCGTCCCAGGACCAGCCGCGATTGCCCAGCGCCGCCCAGTGGTCGTAGTCGCTCTTCTGGCCGCGCATGTAGACCATGGCGTTGATCGACGAGCAACCGCCGAGCACCTTGCCGCGCGCATAGCCGATCGAACGGCCGTTCAATCCGGCGTCGGGCTCGATCTTGTAGCACCAGTCGGTGCGCGGGTTGCCGATGGTGTAGAGGTAGCCGACCGGGATGTCGATCCAGAAATAGTTGTCCTGGCCTCCGGCCTCCAGCAACAGGACGCTGTTGGTCGCGTCGGCGGAAAGGCGGTTCGCCAGCACGCAGCCAGCGGTGCCGGCGCCGACGATGATGTAGTCCCAGCTCCCGAGCGTTGCCGCCACGGACGTCTCCCGATCTTTGTTGGTGTGGTGGCGGGAGATGGTACTACTGGCGTGCGCAGTTCAGAAAGTACCCGCGCAGCTTGCTGGTGCAGCGTCCTCTTCGGCGTGGTGCCTTTGCGTGTCTGCCCTGCGAGCCGCGTTCGGGCGATCAACGATCGCTGAACTGTCGGGGATGGCGGTTGGCGTCAGCTGAGAGCGGGCTGTTGTAGCCGCCCTTGCGCCGCGCCTCCGGCCGCCGGAAGCCATCGCGCTTAGGCGCGTCCGTCCTGACCGTTCCTGGTGAGGGAACGGCCGGCCGGTTTACGCGCAACCGCGGGCGCAGATCGCCGGGGCTCATACCCCGCAACAACATCCACGGCGATCTGCTGCCGAGTGAAGCGCTCGATGTTCCTGACACTGCGTACCTCTGCGTGATGCGCCAGGGAGATCGCGAGTCCGGCGCGGCCTGCGCGGCCGGTGCGGCCGATGCGATGCACGTAGTCTTCGGGCGATCTTGGTAGATCGAAGTTGAACACATGGGTAATGGCCGGCACATCGATGCCGCGCGCCGCGACGTCGGTGGCCACGAGGACGCGGACCTGACCCCTGCGCATGGCGTTCAGTGTGCGATTGCGAAGGCCCTGGTGCATGTCGCCATGCAGGGCGGCCGCCGCGAAGCCCGCATCGTTCAGGCGTCCAGCGATGCTGTCGGCGTCGCGCTTGGTCGCGGTGAACACCAGCGCCTGGTCGATACCGACATCGCGCAGGAGGTGATCCAGCAAGCGGTTCTTGTGGGAGACGTCGTCGACGAAGTGCACGCTTTGCCGGATGGACTCGCCGCGCGCCGCAGCGCCGGCGATCCTCACCACTTGCGCGTCACGCGTGACCTTTTGCGCCATCTTCCCGACCAGTCCGTCAAGCGTGGCGGAGAACAACATGGTCTGGCGAGAGGCCGGCGTGGCGGCGACAATGATCTCGATGTCCTCGATAAAGCCCATGTCCAGCATGCGATCGGCTTCATCCAGCACCAGGATCTCGAGCGGCGAGAAGTCGATCTTTCCGCTGCGCATGTGATCGAGCAGACGGCCGGGTGTGGCCACCAGGATCTGCGGGTTGCGGGCCAGGAGCTGCATCTGTTTCGGATAGGGCATGCCGCCCAGGATCGCTGCGGCCTTGACGCGGGGCAACTGGGCGGCGTACTTCTCCGTCGCGGTGGTGACTTGCAGGGCCAGCTCGCGGGTGGGCGTGAGCACCAGCATCCGCGGCCGTGCCGGGCGAAAGCGCGGGCGCTCCTGCCGCTCCGAACGGTTGGCTGGAGCATCCGCAACCGATGCGAAGCGATGGATCGCCGGCAGCATGAACGCGGCGGTCTTACCCGATCCGGTCTGTGATGACACCAGCAGGTCGCGACCTTCCAGGGCGGCGGGAATAGCTTGCGCCTGGACCGGAGTCGGCGTGTGGTAGCGCGCATCTGCGAGTGCTTTGAGTAGTGCAGGATGCAAGCCGAGCGATTCGAAAGTCATTGGGTTTCTTCCGTCGATGAAGTGAGCTCGTCCACGTGCACCGCTGGTGCAGGCGTGGACGCGAAAAAAGTGCAACACCAACCGACGAAGGAGACTCGAGCAGGACTCGGCACAGAAAGCTTTGGTGCCGGGACGGCGCTCCAAATCGGGGAGCGCCAGAAGGCAGGACAGCTTCAGGTACTGCTGGGGACGGTTCGCGATGCGCTATGGTGCGCACTGCTGCAGCGCGCGGCACGCAGTGTACAGGCGATCCGCCCTCGTGTCGAAGGGTTTTGTCTGCGCAGCACGAACGCTCCCTCTCCCTTGTGGAAGAGGGGGTCCTTTTGCCGCCCCCAGCAGGTTCATGGAAAGGGGCAAGGCAGGGCGCGCAACCAAGTTGCTACAGTCCACTCGCGTCGAGCGCCGGAGAGCCCTCTGGGCTGACGCCAAGGGCTATCATTCCGGCGCAGCAGATCATTGTCCATTGGCACCGGCTGTTGCCGGGAGAGGGAGGTCCGATGAGTTACCCGCCGCTCGCACAAGGTACGCTGGAGAAACTCCGGCAAGTGGCCACCGCCACCCTGACCACCCAGCTGTTCAAGCTGGGTTTTCGCAACACCTATCTGGCGGGGCTGCGTGCCCTGTCGCCGAGTCTGCGCATGGTCGGCGAAGCGCTCACGCTGCGCTTCGCGCCGGCGCGAGAGGATCTGGCTACGTTCGAGAACATCACCAAGCCCCAGTACGCCCAGCGTGCCGCCATCGAAGCGTGCCAGCCGGGCCAGGTGCTGGTCGTGGAGGGGCGCGGAGTCGATGCCGCTGCCATCGGCGGGGACATCTACATGAATCGGCTGAAGGTCCTGGGCGCCGCCGGCTGTGTGGTCGACGGCTGTGTGCGCGACTTCGCGTCGGTGCAGGCACTCGGCTTCCCGGTGTACGCGCGTGGTTCCGCTTCACCGCCGCACCCGGCCCGCCACCTTGCCGTGGACTGGAACGTCCCGATCGGTTGCTGCGAAGTCCTGGTGATGCCGGGCGACATCCTGGTGGGCGATGCCGACGGTGTCGCCTGCATTCCGCGCCATGCGGCCGACGAGGTCGCACGCACCGGCGCAGAGCTCGACGAGCTGGAGACCTTCGTCGTCGAGCGCATCAGGGGCGGCGCACCCGTGCCGGGCACCTATCCGCCCGACGAGAAAACGCGGGCGGCGTACGAGATATGGCGAAAGGCGCGGAAATGAAAAAAACAGTACTGGAGTGCTGAGCATTCCGCACCCGACCACTCAGTACTCGTTACTCAGTACTTTGTCTTTCAGGAGCAGCTGTTGGTCGACAGCCAGCCCATGAAGTCGCCCATCCCGTCCATCACGCGCTCGTGCTTGAAGCAGTTCCCTCCCGGCGGATGGTGGTCGGGCGGCGAAAACATCACGCGATCCTCGTTCGGAGCGGGCGGAGCGCTCGGCGGAAGCTGCATGAAGCGATCGATGCTCTTGCCGTTGGCGTCAGCCACGCATTCGTACCAGCCGCCTTGGGCGTTGCGGGTGCGCACGCCGACCATGCCGCGGTTCATCGGCCAGGCCTTGGTCGCGTAGGGATCGGGTTCCGGGGTCTTGTCGATGCAGGCCTGGATGGCAGGTAAGAGGTCGAACAGGTAGCGGCTCCAGTCGGTTTCCGCGCGGTTGCGCAGATCGGCGACCGGGAACTGCGTCGTATCGGCCGGCGCCGGCGCCGCCGCGGTGGCCGGGGGCAGGCCCGCGTTGCAGCAGCCGCGCACCACTTTGCCGCCTGGCACACTCAGTTGCGCGACGTATTCGAACTCGGTTTGCCCTTCCGAGTCGGACATGCTGTCACGGCAGCGTCCCTCGGTGACGACTGCACGGAAGGCGCCGCCCCAGTCGGACTTGCCAAACCAGTCGATGACCGGAGTGGGTCCCTCGCCGGTGACGCTGAGCTTTCCCTTGAGCTCGATCGTGTCGGGTTGCGCAGATGCGGTCAGCGAGCTGTAGCGCGCGCGCTCGCCGTCGATCACGAACCTCCAGAACGGCTCGTTGCCGCGGCAGGAGAACTGCCGGACGGACTTCGCGCCGCGCTTGCGGCTCGTGCTCGGCGGGATATTGGCGGCCGTCTGCTTTTGGGCCTGCGCCGGTTTAGTCTTCGGTTCGGATGGCGGCGTCTGCGTAGGTGCCACGGCGACCTGGTCAGGCTGTGATGGAGCAGGTTTCGGTTTGGTCTCGGCGCGCGCGCCAGTGGGTGGAGGCGTAGCGGCTGCTGCAGGTTGCTTGGCTGGCGGCGCTGCTGTGGGAGCCACGTCTTTCGCGACCGGGGCGGATGCAGTGGGTGCCGGAGCGGATTCTTTCGATACCGGCGCGGGCGCGGTCGCAGCCGCCGGGGCAGCAACCTCCTTCGCAACGGGTGCGGTGGCTGCGGCAGGCGTGTTGGTGACGTCCTTGGTCACCGGCGCGGCTTTGGCGATGCGTGGTGGAGCGAGCTCCTTCCCAGCGGGTACTGGTTCCGCCGCGGTTGGTGCCGGCGCTGGCTTCGCCGGCGCCGCAGCCCCCGCCCCAGGCTCGGGCGCGCTCGCCTGACCCGTCACTAGCGGCGCGGTTGCGCGCGCGGGCGCGGCATCCTTCGCCGCAGGCCCAGGCTTCACTCCAGTTTCGGGTTTCGGACTTGGCGTGACTTCGGCCTGGGGTGGCGGCTGTGGCGCGTCGGGCGCTGGCGACTTTGCGACCGGCGGCGCAGCGGCCGAAGAGGCGCGCGCCTGAGGCGCTGGCTGCATCTGGTCCATGAACCCCATCGCAGCGCTGATGCCGCTCAAAGGGAACCCGGTGTCGATGGCGGCTCCCTTCGCATCCTCGAAGCGGAAGCGCATGCGCTTCCCGCTGCGCATTTGCTTGAGCAGTTGCTCGGCCTGGCTGGTCGCGATGACGTAGCTGTTGCTGCGTCCGGCGCGTCGATAGCCCTCGCGTGGCGAGAGCTTGATGGGCTTGTTGCCATCCACCTGGATGACGATGGCCGTGTTGTCTGCGGGATGCTGGTATCCGGTCAGCAGGGCCAGTTCGAAGGCCGCTCCCGGGCGCTCGCGGGTGACATTCAGCTGAAAGCGGTACGGGCCGGAAACGGACTTGAGGCGGTTGCTGGCGGTGCAGTATCCGGTTGCGCCACCGCTGCACACAACCGCCCAGGCGTCGAAGGACTTGCGCGTCTGCGCGTGCGCGGGGACGAGAAGCAGAGCGAGGGTGCAAGAGAACAGGATGCGGGCGGCTGCAGTCATGGATGCGGATCAATCGGGAGCACAAGACAACGCCCCCGATTCTATCCCGGACTCGCCCGCCAGTAGGGTGTCGAGAACTGCGTTCTTCGCGTAGTTACCGACTCACCCGATTGCGCCCTTTCTCCTTGGCTCGATACAGCGAGCGATCGGCGGCCAGCAGCACATCGGCGGGGCTGCTGCGGTCTTCGCGCTGCGCGACGCCGATGCTGACGGTCACTGACACCGTGCTGACGACATTGCCGATGCCGCGCCGTTCGCCGAATCCCAGCTCCGCTGGCCGGTCGCGCCCCCTGATCGCGAGGCCATAGCTGGCAATGCCCTGGCGCACGGCTTCCAGGTGCGGCCAGACCTCGCGCAGGTCTCTGCCCGGAAACAGGATCGCGAACTCCTCGCCGCCGTAGCGATAAGCGCGTCCACCCCCGCCGACGCGCTCGAGCATCCCGGCAATGAACTTCAGCACCTGGTCGCCCAGCTCGTGTCCCCAGGTGTCGTTGAAGTTCTTGAAGTGATCCACGTCCACCATCGCGATCGCGTAGTGCGGCCCGAGCGCCATCATCCGCTCGTTGAGGGCACGCCGGCTTGGCAGTCCGGTGAGCTCGTCGCGAAAGGCAAGACGAAAGGTGTCGTGCAGCACGCCGATGCCCAGAATCGCGCCCGCGGCGGCGGTGTACACCGCGAAGTGGTTGGGCAGTGCGACGGTATGGCAGGCAAGCGCGAATGCGGTCAACGCGCCGGCGAATCCCGCATCGATGGCGGTGCGGCTGGTCACCGCGACCAGCGTCGCCGCAATCACGCCAGCCAGGGTCAGCATCAGCGCGAACTGGGGGATCGGCGAGCCCGGAGCGAGCCCATCTGCGAACAGCGGCTGGTACAGCCATTCGGTGGTGATGGTGCGCTGGTCGACGACAATCCATGCCACCACCAGTGCTTGCAGGGCGATGGCTCCGCCGCGGCGCACACCGTAGAAGGAGAAGATGCCACGCTCGCGCAGCAACACCAGCGCGGCGAGATTGAGCGGCACGAACACGCACAACGCGCCGAACACGGTGCGGCCGGTGAACGTGCCGGTGCCGGCCTGCACCTGCAGCTTGAAGGCGACAAAAGCCACCGCCAGGGAGGCGATGCCGAACAGCGCGCGACCACGGTTGAAGGACAGGGCCAGCGCTCCGGCGAGCACCAGCGTGAGCACGGGACCCCAAGTGCGCAGGCCTGCGAGCGTGGGAGGGAGCTCGGTCAAGCGTGGGGCGAGATACTCGGCGAGCAACAGAATTGCGACCGGCGCAACAAAGCCGGACGCCGCACGGACAATGGTACCGAACAATGCGTTGGTCCCCGATGCCCACAGCTGATTGTTACCAACGCTTGCTAGTGCCACCTGTCGCTGTCCGGCAACTTGCGCCGAGGCGATCCAGGTGCCTCGGCATGATCCCTATATCGGAGGATCGACCGCAGGCTTGAATGTCGATCGCGAGTGGAGATCGGCGCTCGCCCGCGCGTGTCAACTTTTGCTGCTGCCCTCGGCCTGGAACCCGATCTTCTTGTGCGTTCCGTCGCAGTACGGCTTGTTGCCGGACTGGCCGCAGCGGCACAGGAAGCTCTTCTGCGAGCGATTGATGGTGCGTCCCGTGCCGCTGCAGAGCTCGAGATTCCCGGAGACCTCGAGCGGTCCGTTCACAATCGGCTTCACGATGAGCGGCCCGTTGCGTTGCTGCAGAGGTTCGGAAGGTTGAGTAGGCGGCTCGCCGGTGGCGGCGAAACCGGCCGTCGTATGGCTGCCGTCGCAGTACGGCTTGTTGCTGGACGCGCCGCACCGGCACAAGGTGGCGCGAATCGCGCGCGTCCCCGCGATCTCCATCTCGGCTCGAATGGCCAGCGGTCCGTTCTCGCGGACCCGCATCACGTTCACCTGCGGAGCCGATTCCTGCGGGCCGCCGTCCGTGCGCTCGTAGGTGATCGCACCGGACGGACAGGCGTGGGCTACCTGCGCGACTGCCTCCGTGCTGGCGCTGTCGGGAAAGATCCACGGTCCGGGGACGTTGGCGCGGAACACCTGCGGCTGGTCGAGGACGCAGTGACGCGAGTGGATGCACTTCGCACCGTCGAAGCGCACGACGATGGCGCTGCCCTGGTAACGCTGGATCTCGCTGCTCATTTAGCCGACCTCCATCGCTGGTTCGTTCAGCGTGGATCCATCATAGCTCAGCGCCACAAGTGCTCGCGGGGAAGCGGGCCTGTTAGAATAAGCGCCCCGTTGCGCCCCGAGGCCGCACTTGCATCTGATCCGACCGTTCGCCGGCTTGCGTCCAGCGCCGGCCTACGCCGCAGCCGTGGCGGCGCCTCCCTACGATGTGCTGTCCACCGACGAAGCGCGCGTGCGCGCCGCGGGAAAGCCGTGGAGCTTTCTGCACATCTCCAGGCCGGAGATCGATTTGCCGGCCGGCACCGATCCGCATGCGTTGCGGGTCTACGCAAAGGCCGCCGAGAACCTGCAGCGAATGCTGCGCGAGGGCGTGCTCGTCCGCGACCCGCAGCCCTGCTACTACGCCTACCGGCTGACCATGGGCGAGCATGTGCAGACCGGGCTGGTGGCGGCTGCTTCGGTGGTCGAGTACGAGAGCGACCGCATCCGCAGGCACGAGCTCACGCAGCCCGACAAAGAGGACGACCGGGTGCGGCAGATCGAAGCGCTCGATGCGCAGACCGGCCCGGTCCTGCTGGCTTATCCGCAGGCGCCGCGCGTGGATGCAATTCTCGAGCAGGCCACGCTGCAACCGGCGCAGGCTGACGTTCAGGCCGACGACGGCGTGCGTCACACCATCTGGACGGTGAGCGACCCCGCAATCATCGCCGAGCTCACGGCCGCCTTCGATACCATGCCGGCGCTGTACATCGCCGACGGGCATCACCGTTCCGCGGCGGCGGCGCGGGTTGCTGCTGCGCGCCGACGAGCCGATCCGAGCCACAGCGGTGCGGAGAGCTACAACTATTTCCTCGCCGTCGCCTTCCCGCACCATCAGCTGCGCATCCTCGACTACAACCGGGTGGTGAAGGATCTCAAGGGACTGGGCCTGCTGGAGTTTCAGATGCGCATCGGCAAGCACTTCAGCATCCGCGCCAGCGACGCTGCGGTGCGACCGGTGCGGCATGGCGAGTTCGGCCTGTATCTGCCCAAGCACTGGTACCGCCTGGAGATCAAGCCGGAGCTGGCGCAGCCGTCCGACCCGGTCAAACGGTTGGATGTGAGCCTGCTCGCCGACTACCTGCTGGCGCCGGTCCTTGCGATCGAAGACCCGCGCACCGACAAGCGGATCGATTTCGTCGGCGGCATTCGCGGGCTGAGCGAGCTGGAGCGCCGGGTCGACGGCGGCGCCGCGGCGGCGGCCTTCTCGCTGTATCCCACCCGCATGGACGACCTGATGGCGGTGGCCGACGCCGGGCTGGTCATGCCGCCGAAGTCAACCTGGTTCGAGCCCAAGCTCGCCGACGGGCTCGTCTCGCACGTGCTCGACTAGCCCGGATACACCAGCCGCTTCGCCTCGGCAGGCTTGGGGATCGCGTTGGGCGCTACTCTGACGTAGCGGATGCCCGCCGCAGCCAGCTGCGGCTGCAGCTGTTGCTTCATGGGGTCATCGGGGCGGGTGCCGTCGCTGATGTCCAGCATCGCGACCACATTCAGCTCCTTGCTGCACACCACGAAATCCATGCGCGATTGCGCGAACTGCGCGCGGCCCTGCGGTGTCATCGGCCTGCCGATCGGCTTGATGACGTCCGTGAGCCGCGTGTACACGAAGACATGGTGGTCCGGCAAAGCGGCACGCATGACCAGATACAGCACCTTCGCCGGCCCCTGCAGAAATGCACGCGGGCCCTTGTCGAGGGGTGTGGCCGAGTCGGGCGCCGCCGGCGGTGCAACGGCTGCAGGAATCTGCGGCGGCGAGGGTGGGCGATCGACCGCGGCTTTGTCGCGCCGGTAGGCGGCGACGAAAGCCTCCAGGTCGGTGGCGTCCGCCTTGGACTCGCGCGTGGCGCTGCCGGTGAACAGCCCGCCGCTTTCGCCGCGCAGGTAACGATGGAATCGCGCGAGTCCGATCAGCGCGGCGACGACGATGGCGCCGGCGATAGTGAGCTTGATCAGCACGGGTCGAGGCTTGGCCTATCCGCCCTGACCGTAGCGCAGGATCGCCACGCCGAGCGCCAGCGCGAGCAGCAGGAACACCAGGTTCACGGTGCCGGCTGCGCGGTAGAACAACTGTTCGCCGCGCTCTGAGCGGTTGCCGATCAGGAACGGACGGCCGTCCCTGGGTGCGCTCAGCACGCGGATGGTCTGCCCTCTGGGCAAGTGCTCCGCCAGCGTGGCGGGCAGCTGATCGCGGTCCAGGCTGCGCAGCTCGCCCACCACGAACACCGTGTCGCCGGGTGCGATCCAGCGCTCCACCCGCTCCTCGAGGCCGCTTCTGGAGCGCCACTCGTGCGCGCCGCTGCTGGCCAGGCCCGACGGAAACACCAGGCACTGGCCGCTGCCGTCGTGCACGATGAACGGCACGTCGCTCGCTTCGCTGCGATCGACATACCACGGTTCGCTCAGGCCGCGGCGGCGGTTGCGCTCGGCGCGATACCACAGCGCGACCTCGCCGGTCAGCGGTGCGCGCAGCGCCAGCGCGCGAGGCAGGGGACGGGCCACGCCTTTGATCTCGACATTGCCGTGCGACGTTCCCTTGAGTCTGGCGGTAGGCGCCTGCGCGAGCGTGCGGCGCCGATGGTAGGCGTACACCACAGCCGAAGCGGCGATCGCTGCGAGCGCCAAATAGAGCCAGCCGTAGCCTCGCGACATTCTGGACGCTGGATCGGACGCCATCAGCACCACGCTGATGAAGCCCAGCAGCGGCAGCATCGGTAGCAGCTCCCACAGCAGGAACCAGGGCGTGCCGCCGCCGCGTGCGGCGCTGCGCAGTCCAGTCAGGGCAATCAGGCGGGTGCCGCAGCCGGAGAGGAAGGCAATCAGTATTTCACGCATGCGTTGGTCGGCGGACGAGAAGGCGAGAACGCGAAGAGAACCCGACGCAGGCGAGCAACGCCCGTGCCACGCCTCGCGTGATCAAGTGATGCATGTCGAGCATCCAGACCCATGCCGGCCCCGGCCTGTTCCGCTGTTTCTCTGCACTCCGATACTTCGCGCCACTGCCGCTGACGACCGCCCCACCAGCCTGGTCGTATGACTTTAGTCGGGTTCAGCGCCTCGGCGCTTCGGCCTAGGCTCTTCGTCACAGATGCGCGGCGAAACGTCGCAGGACATTTCACCTTTCGTCGCGCGAGAGCGACTCGGTTGCAGGTCAACAGTGCGCCACGCACCAGCTCGCGCGCACCGGCGTCGGTCGCCTCTACCGCGTCTGCGGCGCGCATTTTCCTCAACGTTGCCCAGGAGGGGGTTGCAACATGGGAATCAGACAGAAATCTAGCGCGCGCCGCACAGGTGTGCGCTCTCGTGGCGGGGTGCGCAGTGGCGCAGAGCGCGTCGGCGCTGTACGTGGGAATGTATGCGATCGGCGACTTCGTGCCCGGGTCCGACGCGGATGCGGCGGTGATGATCGTTCGTCGTGGCCGGGGATGGCGCAGGCCTGGTGGGACCACATGCGCGTGCACGGCCACTACAGCGGGCCGGCGGCAGCCCGTACAAGTACATCGACGGCAACATGACGGTGCGCGCTTCTGCGATCCCGACACCTACGACGCCGATTGCCGCGACTATCAATCCTCGTCCCCGGCGGGCGTCGACTGGATGGACGCCGCGATCATCGCCACGCACGGCTGGGACGACGGCGATCACTGGGGTGCGCTGATGCGTTACCCGTGGAAGGGCGAGTGCGGGTTGCGCATGGGCGGGAGCTCCGACCAGGTCAAGGTGGGCGACTCCTGGCTCATGTTCCTGATCGCCTCGTCTTGTCAGAGCGCCGATGACGACAACCTGCCCGGGATCCGTTTCGCGATGCAGGATACCAGCACGTCGACTACGCGGCGCGCCCATCAGTTCGACGGCTTCCACGGCCTCATGTGGATCTCGTCGGGCTACAACGGGAACTACAGCGACACCGCCCACGACGGACACTCCGTCAGCATCGGCTGGTCCTGGACCACCAACAACTTCAAGAACAATTCGCAAGGACTGCGAATGGTATGACCCCTGGAACTGGTTCGGCACCTGCCAGGATCAATGCCCCGTCGCGTATCCATCGGCAGCAGCCCTTCGGATGCGCTGACCCGGCTGGTCAACGAGCGCTACAACTTCACCTACGGCGATCCCACCAGCAACTCGTACTACCAGTACTACTACTACGAGAACTGCGATCCCGTCGGCGAGACCGCATTCGTGCCGCAATAGGCCGGCCCGCCATTCGTCAAAGACCGATCGAACCAATTCACGTCGGAGTCGGCAATAATGTCTACTTATCTCAAGTGCAACACACTCGCAGCGATGGCGGCCGCGCTCGCGCTGCTTGGCGCCTGGCCCGCGCATGCGCAGACCAAGCCGAATCGAAACTCTTGAAGACATGCAGGCGACTGGTACGGGACAACATGCCCGAGTTTCTCAAGGGCAACAACCGTCGAGCTGGTCGGAAACCTGCTGAAGGTGCCTCTGGCCGAACCGCTGAGCAAGACCTTCAATCCGAACGATGCGATCAAGGACATCTTCGGCGACGGCTCCGTGTTCGTCGCCACGGATTGCCGGCGCGCTCGGCACGCCGTCCGGAGATTTCGACCAGGGCGACTGCGTCGCGTCGAACGGTCAGGAGGGCGGTCGGGGCACCTTCGTGCAGCTCAGCTACAGCAAGAACATGGGCAACGGCAACATCCGGTTCTTGAAGCGCGGCCTGGTTCAAGACAATCTGACAGCCCGACAAGCTACCCAGCGCAAAGCTGAGCAACGACGAAGCACTGAAGGCGGCGCTCGAGTTCCTCGGCGGCACCTTCCACTTGCCGCTCACCGAGATCCCCGGACGTCCCGGCGGATGCGAAGGGTTCGCTGGTGCCGAACCCTGCGTAGCGCGGGAGCGCAGGGAGCGACTCCGGGGGCTGCCGCGCCGACTGCCGTGGAGTCCTTCGCGGTGCAGAAGGTCGTGTTCCTCCAGCGCGGGCTGCCTTTGGGATGGTGATCGAGGGCCCGAACAAACAGAACCTGACGCATGTTCCTTTGCCCGGCAAGGCGATCGTCGCGGTCGACGACACCGGCGTTGCGGGCGCGATAGTGGACGGATGGCAGGAGCTGCGGGTAGACCCGAAGATGAGCGCCGATCAGGCGAAGTCCGGCGACGATCTGATCGACGAGATCGCGGAAGACCTGTTCAACGACGGCATTCGCAGCGTCAACCGCCTGAATTTCCATGTCGCCATCGCCTCCGACTGGCGCGGCTCGTTCGGCCTGCTGCTGCCTGCAGTGCAGGTTGACGTCTCGCCGGTTGCGCACGACCTCAGCGAGGATCAGCAGAAGCAGCTCCAGGGTCAGGCGACCGCCGGTATCGTCAAGGAGTACTCGCTGGTCGACCGTGTTCGATGCCGCTACACGTCAATAACGCAATCGCAGTCCGATAACGCGTAGCCCTCGAGCGGAGCCCATCATTCGGGCTCCGCTGCGCGGGCGCCGCGGTAAACCTAGGGAGAAGCAACATGCTGGGACGATACTTGACTCGATGCGCGCGGATCACGTCTGTTGTCGGCTGGCTCTTGCCGGCCGGCTCCGCGCTCGCCAACATCAACCTGCCGGGAGGAGACGTATTCCTCGACGGCTCGTTTCAGGGCATGACCTATGGCACGGCAGGCGCGCCAATCTGAGCCCGTTGCTCTACATCGGCGAACTTCGGCGACACGTTGCCACCGCTCGACCAGATCGTGGGAACCGGGCTGGATTTCCCCATCCCGACACCTGGCGTTCGGGTCGTCCGTCGTCACCTTCAGCTATTCGATCACCAACAACGAGTCGCCGCCCTACACCGACCTGCGGTTCATCTTCGACCTGAAGACCAAGGGGCAACCGGCGACCCTCGACGTCGGGACGGCGCACGGGTTCGGCGGAAGCGCAGGTGCTGGCGACCCCGATACCTTCCAGATCTTCGATTTCGATGCCGCCGGAGACAAGCCGATTCAGCGCATCACCACCGCCAACGGGCTGAACGGGAACATCGCCGCCACATGTGTCGACCGGGTGCTTTTCCGATCTGGCACTGCAGTGGAACCTGGCAGCAGCTCGGTGCGGGTGAGACTTGGAACATCAACGTCACCCTGATCGATGATCCGAGCTTGGTTGTCGGCGGGCGCTACCTGACGGCGACCAGCCTGGGCCCGAACGGCACGCAGATCATTTTCGGCAACCCGCAGCTCGTGCCGGAGCCGGAAACCTACGCGATGCTGCTGGCTGGCCTGGGGCTCTTGGCGTTCCTGCGCATGCGCAGAACCTGAAGCTTCACGCCATTGCGCGGCAGGGCGGGCCCAGTGCCCGCCCTTTCCATATTCCGGCTCTGCCTGCGGGGCACAGTGGCGCAGCGCCTGAGATGTCATCGGCTTGCTGCGTCGTTTCTCGACCACGTCCGCCCAATCAAGGAGAACGCTGGGCCTCAAGGAACGTCCTACTCCGCCGTCTGACTCATCTGTTGCGGCCAGGCCGGGGCGTCTGTCTCTTCGCCTTGTTCTCCGCCTTCTCGATCACCGACTTCGGCAGCTTCCTCAGCAGATCCGCGGTGTCCTTGTAACGCACCACCGGCAGCACCCAGCCGTAGCGCTGGAGGTGTTCGAACATGGCATAGGGCCGCTCGCCCGCCAGGAGCAACGGCACCACCGGCACCGAGGGCAGATCGGGGACGATGCTGGCGAGCTCCTGCGGAATGCTCTTCGGATCGGTGAGATCGGCGATGATGAAGCGCGACATGCGCGCCAGCGTGGTGATGGTCTCGGTCAGGTCGCGCCCCTGCGGCTTGTCGAAGTCGAACAGCATGGGCAGATAGCCGCAGCGGCGCAGCTCGTCCTTGAGTGCGTCCAGCACGGCCTTGCGCTCGGCGCTGAAGCGGCCGAGGATCAGCACCGCCTTCTTGCCGACCGTGTCGACGACCTGCTTGATCTTCTCGTTGTTGAGCAGCAGGTAGACGAACTGCGCGACTTCGAGGTCGTCGACCTGGATCGACGGCTCGCGCGGGCTGGCGCGGATGATGAGGTTGGCCTGCGTCCTCGGCTTGCCTTTCAGGTTCCAGGCGGCGATGCCGTAGATCTCGCAACCCTCGAAGCAGGCGTCCTCCACGCTGGTCTCTGCCAGCGAGGCGTGGCGCAGAATGGCGCCGGTGAGATCCGCGCGATCGAGCCGGGCGCGCCGCAGGCTGGCCGTGCGCAAGTCGGCGCGCCGCAGCCTGGCGCCGGCGAGGTTCGCACGCGACAGCGTCGTGCCGCGCAGGATCGTGCGTTCCAGGTTGGCCTCGGACAGGTTGATGCCGCGCAGCTCGCGGTCGACGAGCAGGGCGCGGCTCAGGTCGGGCTTGGCCGGGCTGCGCTTGCGCCAGGCGTTCCAGGTCTTCACGCCGCGCGCGAGCATCTGCAGGTGTTTCTTGTCGGCCATCGCGCTCCTCCAGGTCGGCACCCGCTTGCGAGCGCGGCTGCGTTGCGCCCGGCCCGGCTGCCCTGCCTGCCATGCTACGGGAAAACAATGGCATATACGTTGCTTTGACAGTCGATACTGCGATCCAGGCCGCTTCCGGCGCGGCCACCCGGAGGGTGCACAGATGAACGACCCGGTCGTCATTCAACTCAGGCAGGCGGTGACTGCCCACGGCGCGGCGCTGCTCCAGGACCCCGCGCAGCTCGAGCAGCTGCTCGCGGCTTCGGCCGCCAGCTTCCCCGGCAAGGTCAAGGCGCTGCTGATCCTGCTGGACAAGAAGGCGGTGGCCTTCCTCACCAACTGGTCGAACGACACCCGCCCCAACAAGGGCAGCTACGAGCAGGTGCGCGAGCAGATCGCCACCAAGTTCGAGCAGGCGAAGCTGCTCAGCGCTACGGCCGCCACATGGGGTCTGGACGCGTGGGCTGCGGCACTGGGGTTGCGCGCCGAGGCGAGTGCCACGCCTGCGCCGGCAGCCGAGCCGAAGGTCCCCGCTGGGCTCTCCCTCGCTGAATCGGAGACCTGCGCCCGCTTCTGCCCAGGCCTGCCGCGGCTGTGCCGGCCGCGACCGGCGACGCCGGCGAAGGCGGCTGGAAGCCCAGCCAACCCCTACGCTCCGCCCGTCGCACCGGTCAGCGATCCGGCGCAGGAGGCCGACGAGGCTGCGTTCATCCCCGGCGGCCGCGCAGTTGCCGCGGGGCGCGGTTTGAGCTGGTTCGCGGAGGGCTGGGACCTGTTCAAGCAAAGTCCGCTGATCTGGATCGTCAACTTCGTGGTGTTCATATTCGTCTTCGTCGCGATCGAGCTGGTGCCGGTGATCGGTGGCATCGCCGGCATGTTGCTCGCGCCGGTGCTGAGCGCTGGCATCATGATCGGTGCGCGCGCGGTGCACCAAGGCGAAGCGCTGGAGGTCGGGCATCTGTTCGCCGGCTTCCGCGAACGCACCGGTCAGCTGGTCATCGTCGGCCTTCTGTACCTGGTCGGCACCGCGGTGATCGTCTTGATCGTCTTCGCGACACTCGCGCTGATCGGCGTGAGCGTGATGGGTGTGATCGGGTCGGGCAGGAGCGTCGAGGCCTTGGGCCTGGGCGTCTTGCTGGCAGTTCTGATCGTGCTGGGGCTGTCGATCCCGCTGATGATGGCCTACTGGTTCGCGCCTGCCCTGGTGGCGTTGAACGGCTTCGCAGCGTTCGACGCGATGAAGACGAGCTTCTCCGCATGCCTCAAGAATATCGTCCCGTTCCTGGTGTACGGGCTGGTCGGCATGGTGCTGGCCGTCGCCGCCAGCATCGCGCTGATGCTGGGGTGGTTCGTCCTGGCTCCGGTGTGGATGGCCTCGATGTACGCCAGTTACCGGGACATCTTCTACGACGAGTAACTTCTTCACCACCCCCCGCCACCGCCGCCTCCTCCTCCGCCTCCCGACGATCCGCCCCCGCCTCCGCTGCTGCTGCCGGAGGAATCGCCTGGAGGCGTGGACGCTGAAGACACCGCGGAGTCGAACGAGTCCGACAAAGACGTCGAGAACTGGCCCAGGTGGTCCGCGTCGAAGCGGTCGCCGTCGTACCAGGCCGGCGCATACCCCGCGGCCGCTTGCGTGCGGAACAGGCTTGCAAACTGCTCCGACCAGGCCTGCGAGACGCCCAGCGCGAGGGCGAACGGCAGGTAGGCCTCGAACAGGCCCGGTGTCTTGCGCGGTGCACCCGCCAGCTTGAGCTCGTCGCCCTCAGCGACCGACAGATACAGGCGAAAGCCCTCGACTTGATCCATCAATGCGCGGCCCCCCGCGGTGGGCGCGGGCAGCAGGCGCGCAAAGGTGGTGTTGACCACGAACAGCCCGGTCAGGGCGACCGCCATGGTGCTCCAGCCGCCCGGCGTGATCAGGAACCACTCGATGCCATAACCGCCCGCGACCGCCTGCCAGGCGATGGCCCCGCCGATGAGAGCAAGGCTGAGGAGGCCGCCGAGGAGGCGCCAGCCGGTGTTGAGCTTGAAGAACGGGTTGAGATACTTGCGCTTGAGCTCCGCCTCGTGCGACGCCTTGGCCGCCGCAGGACCGCGTGGTTTCCGTCCTCCAAGGTGAGGCTGTCGGCTGTCTCGAACAACGAGCCGAGCAGCGCGCGCTCGTCGGGCGCCAGCGGCGTCTGCGAGCCGTCCTTGCGGCGCAAGGTGTACTTGCCTTTGTGGAACAGGCCGCCCGGTTCCTGCTCGATCAGCAAGTAGCCCTTCACCGCGAGGCTCAGGATGCCGCTGACCAGGCAGCGGTTGTCGTAACCCATGCCGAGGAGATAGCGCATCGAGGCGGGCGACTCGCCATCGGGCGGGCGGTAGCGCGGGATCACCACGCCGCGCGGCGGGTCGCGGCCGACGCGATTCCAGATGTAGACGTAGTAGCCGAGCAGGGCGATGAGGGCGAGCGCAACGCAGGTGAGCGGCCGGTTGTCGCGCAGCAAGTAGCCGAGCTGCGCAAGCTGGCCCGGGGGTGCAATGTAGCCTTTGGGCCATGCCACCACGATCGTCAGGCCTTCGTGGCGGCCAAGCGGTCGAGTCGTCTCGAACGTGGGGTGTCCGTCCTCCAGCTGTGCACGGTAGTACCGCCAGGTTGCCCCCATCGGGCCGGTGTAGCCCTCCAGCCGCAGCGCGTCGGGAGGAATTGCCGCCGGCAGCTGGACCTGCGCGGTGGCAAAGTCGATCGGAAAGTCCCAGTCCACTCCAGTGACGTTCCAGTACAGCTCGTCGTGGTCAGCGAAGAAGCCCAGCTGCCGGTCGGTGCGATAGCGGATCTGATAGATGTATTCGCCGGGCGGCAGGAAGTAATCCTTGCGGCCGAGGTAGACGGCAACGCCGTTGCTGCGCCGATCGCTGTGGTAGGGCTCGTCCACGCCGTTGCGGCGCACCGACACGACCTCGAAGCCGACCGCGACCTTGCTGCCGTCGCGGCGCGTATACAGCGTCGGGAACTCGCGAAAGATGCCGCGCCGGATCTTGCTGCCTTCCGCCCGCACCAGAATCGTCTCGGTCACCTCCAGGCTGCTGTCGGCGTGCACTTCGATGCGGCTGTCGTAGGAGAGAATGCGCTCGTCGGCGTGAGCAGCGCAGGTCGCCACCAGCAGCCAGAGTATCGAGATCCGTCGCATCAAGTCACCTCCGCCGGCTGTGCTTGCGTGGCGCTGTCGAGCTCGAAGTAGTCGGCGGCGCGAAACCCGAACACGCGCGCGATCACGACATCGGGAAAGCTGTCCACGCGCGTGTTGAGGTTGTTGACGGCGCCGTTGTAGTAGCGGCGCGCATACTGGATGTTCTCTTCGGTGTCCGAGAGATTGCGTTGCAGGTCGAGGAAGCCCTGGCTCGCCTTGAGCTCGGGATAGGCTTCGGCCACGGCGATCAGGCGTTGCAGATCCCGACCCAGTGAGGTCTCCGGCGCGCTCCTGTACGCAGGACCCGCGGCGGCCACGGCGTTGGCGCGCCGTTCAACCACGTTCTCGAGCACACCGCGCTCATAGCCCGCGTGCTGTTTGACCGTCTCCACCAGCTTGGGAATGAGGTCATGGCGGCGCTTCAGTTGTACCTCGACGTCACTCCAGGCAGCCGCGACCCGCGCACGGTCCCGCACCAGCAGGTTGTAGGCGACGGTGCCCCACACCGCGAACGCAGCGGCGAATACGAGTGCGATGGTGGTCATGCTCGGGGTATGCCAGCGGGGCTATTCCGCTCGCGTGATGCAGGATGTGCGCCAACGTCAGGTGGCAGGCATCAGGGGTCAGGGGTCAGTGAGGGCGCACGGGCGGGTGCCCGTCTCAGGCCGCCGAGTCGATGACTCTGGATATCCAGCAAAAGGATTCCCTCCCCCTTTCAGGGGGAGGGTGAGGGCGGGGGTAAAGCGCATGCGCGCTAGGGTGACCTCGGCATTTACCCCCATCCCAGCCTTCCCCCTCGAGAGGGGGAAGGTGCACGACACTTCGCGCCTTTGAGGCGCTCACAGCTCAAGCCCCCGGCTTCGCCTGGGGTGGTTGACTCAGAGCTTCACTCGCGGACTACAAACCGGCTTTAGGATCCCGCAACGCAGAGGAGGTATACCGCGCCCGGTGCGATACGCCACAGGAATAACTCGACCCCCTTACGGCGTCGTTTGCCGCCGTGCTGCAGGCAAGTCCGGGCGGGCGGACCCTACGTTGGAGCGCTGCCGCCGTGCGTGCGGCGGACCAGGAGGAAGCACAGACCGAACATCTTGCGGGCACGGACGAGCTGCAGCAGGTGCCCGTTGATGCCTTGGAACAGTCGCACCACTTCGGTCCGGTATTTACTTTCCGTCCACAAAAAGAAGATCAGGGACCGGCCTATCTCTACGCGCATCTTGCATCTCCCTTTCAAACGCACTTCCCCGAAGGATCCACAGTCTGATGGATCGGCCTCGGGGCTGCACCTTGCCGTCTGCTGCAAGGGCGCTGAACCCCCGTCGATATTGTGCTTTTTTCGGGCCTGAAGGGATAGTACACGGTGTCCCCTGCGGGATACAAGAGCCTTGTATGGCTTTGATAATAAAATAGAAACGTGCTTCAGATGGCGAAGAACGCACGCGCCGTCCGGGTCGTCTCGCCGGCCACCTGGTCGGCAGGCCGGCCGGTGCATGCGGCGACGGCTTCCAGCACCGCCGGCAGGAAGGCGGGCTCGTTGCGCCGGTTTGCCGGCGCGGGTTTGAGGCTGCGCGGCAGCAGGTAGGGGGCATCGGTCTCGAGCATCAAGCGATCGGCCGGGATGTCTGCTACCAGTTCGCGTAGATGCAGGCCGCGCCGCTCGTCGCAGATCCAGCCGGTGATGCCGATGTGCAGGTCGAGGTCCAGGTAGGCGTGCAGCTCCGCCCGCTCGCCGGTGAAGCAGTGCACCACCGCGCCACCGATGCGATCGCGATAGCGTCTCAGCAGAGCCAGCATGTCGTCTTGCGCCTCGCGATCGTGCAGAAACACCGGCAGCGCCAGCTCGGCGGCCAGCGCGAGCTGCGCCTCGAATGCGTGCAGCTGAGCTGCGCGCGGCGAGAAGTTGCGGTTGTAGTCCAGCCCGCACTCGCCGAGCGCCCGGACGGCCGGTTCGGCGGCGAGCGCCCGCAATTCTCCTACGGTGTGTTCGCTGAACGAGGACGCGTCGTGCGGATGCACGCCCGCGGTTGCATACAGCGTCGGCGCGCGTGCGGACGCGAGGGCGGCTGCCTCGCGGCTCGCCGCCACGCTGGTGCCGGTAACGACGATGGTGACCACGCCGGCATTGCGAGCGCGGTCGATGACGTGTTCGAGGTCAGCTGCGAAGGCCTTGTGTGTGAGGTTGGCGCCGATGTCGATGAGGTCGTGCACGGAACGAGCGCGGGTGGGGCGACAGAGGTTGCGATGCTATCATCAGTCGCCTCAGTGAAAGGCCCCCGAGCGCATAGCGAAGATACGAGCTTGTGCGCCGTCAAGCTGACGCCTTCCGGCGACGCGTGCGAGCCGGTGTGCGTGCATTCGCTGACTGTCTGGGAATACAGCACGCACGATCAATGGAGGAGACCATGCCGCAAACCCGCAACTCGCTCTGGCTCATCGTCTTCGCTGCTGCGCTGCTCGCCGGCTGCGGCACGATGAAGGTTGGCCGCGATTTCGACTACTCGACCTTCGCGACCAAGGTGAAGCCGGGCACGACCGATACCACCCAGGTGTTGCAGTGGCTGGGCCCGCCGATCGGCAAGGGCATGGAGGTCAGCGCGGACGGCACGCGGCTGGACCTGTGGACCTGGTACTACGGCCAGGGCAAGATGGGCAGCGACCCGGCGCGCGAGTTCAAGATGCTGCAGGTCAAGTTCGACCAGCAGGGCAAGCTGGTGAACTACGTGTGGTCGGGCGACCTGGCCGGCGGCGCACAGGTGGAAGACAAGAGCCAGAAGAAGTAGTACTGGCGCTTGCCTCGAGGTCGGCGGGCGGCGGTCAGGCCTCGTAGCAGATCAACACCATCTCGGCCGCTTCCTCGCGGAGCGGAATCAACGCCTGGTACTCGATCGAGCCGTACCAGGCGGAGACTGCCTTCGCGTCCGGGAATCGAATCACCACCGTGTCGGTGTGAGCGTGCTCGCCGGCGAGCAGCGCAACTCGCCGGCCGCGCAAGACGACTTCTCCTCCCCAAGCCGCGAGCGTCGCGGGCACGCGCTCGCGATACCTCTGCCAGCGATCCGGATCCTTGACCGTGATATGCCCGATCACGTACGTGGTCATGCGGTCGCTCTAGTAGACCCGTTCGTGTGCGGCTTACAAACCTTCGAGCAGCACGACTTTCGAGCGGGTGGTGCGCTGGCGCAGCGCCATCAGATCGCAGTACTCCGCAGAGGCGTACCAGGCTTTCGCCTGTGCCATGCTGGGGAACTCCAGGATCACCATGCGCTTGGGCGACCAGCCTCCCTCCAGAGACTCCAGCGCGCCGCCGCGCGCAAGGTAGCGCCCGCCGTACGCCGCAATCGTCGCCGGAACCGCTTTCCTGTAATCCTCGAATCCCACGGGGTCGGTGACCTCCAGTTCGGCGATGACATATCCGGGCATGACAGGCTCCTCAACGAGGGTTAGCAGACTGTTGAAAAAGTGGCTGCGCGAGCAGCGGGCGTTTCACGTCGCGGTCAGCTGGTCCAACACCGCCCGCGTGATCTCCCGCGTTCCGGCGTTGCCGCCGAGCTCGCACGGTGTCAGCGCGCCGCCGGCGAACGCCGCGCGCACGGCTTGCTCCAATGCGGCACCACGCTTCTGTCAGCTTTCGATCGCTGTGCTGCTCGCCGAGCCAGTCGAGCATCATGGCAGCAGAAAGGAACATGGCGGTCGGGTTGGCTCGGCCGGTTCCGGCGATGTCGGGCGCCGTGCCGTGACAGGGCTGGAACATGCCGTGGCGATCGCCGATGTCGCCGGAGGGGGCGAGCCCCATGCCCCCGATCAGGCCGGCCGCCAGATCCGAAAGAATGTCGCCGAACATGTTCTCGGTCACCACGACATCGTAGACCCACGGTTGCCGCACCAGGTTGAGCGCCATTGCATCGATGTTGCAGAAGTCGGTGCTGAGCTGTGGATGCTGCCTGGCCCGCTCCGCGAACACGCCGTGGAAGAACGCCTGCGACAGCAGCACGCCTGCTTTGTCCACGCAGGTGACCTTGCCGGGCCGCCCCGACTCCTGCCGCCGCCGTGCGAGCCGGAACGCGTAGTCGAACACACGTTGCGACCCACGGCGCGTGATTCGCATGGTGTCGACGGCCGTATCCGCATCCTGCATCCGGCCACGTCCTCGCGACCAGTACAGCCCTTCGGTCTGCTCGCGCAGGATGACCAGGTCGATGTCGTGCGCGCGAGCATCGCGCAGCGGCCCCGGCAATCCCGGAATGGCGCGGATCGGTCGCACTCCGGCATACAACTCGAACTGGACGCGGATGTCGAGCTGGGGCGCGATCTCGGTCCCGTCCGGGTAACGGATGTCAGGCATGCCCATCGCACCGAACAGGATGGCGTCGGCCTTCTCGCAGTCGCGCATGGCCGCGTCGGTGAAGGCGGTGCCCGTGTCCCGGTAGTGCAGCGCGCCGCCGGGCAGCCGGTTCCAGCGAAAGGACAGACCGAACCTGCGCGGCGATCCGGTTCAGAACCTCCAGGCCTGCATCGGTCACCTCGATACCGATGCCGTCGCCTGGAAGAACGGCGATATTCAGATCTGAAGACTGCATCTCGAGCTCTTATCCATCAGAACCGCCCCGGCTTGGCCTTGCAGCATTTCTCGCCGACTGCCCCGATGCAGTCGACTTCGACCTTGGCACCCAGCGCGAGCCCGTTCGCGCCGAGCGCACTGCGGGCCGGGTAGTCGCTCGAGAAGAAACCTTTGTAGACCTCGTTGAACGCCTGCCAGTCCGCGATGTCCGCCAGCATCACCGTGCATTTCACCAGGTTGGCCATGGAGTAGCCGTTGGCTTCGAGCGAAGTCTTGATGTTCTCCATGGTCTGTCGCGCTTCCTCCTGCAGGCCGCCGGGAACGAGCTTCATCGTTCCGGGTTGAATGCCGATCTGTCCGGACAGGTAGAGGGTATTGCCGTGCCGGACGAGTTCGGAGAACGGCAGATTGCGCGGCAGGACCTTGCCGGAGTTCAGGAATTCGATTGGGACCGGCTGGTCCGCCCAGGACGATTGCGCCAGGCACAGCAAGGTCGCCGACAGCAGAGCCAGACGCAGCCTGATCATCTGTTTCTCCTTCGATTGGTGCGCAGCGCAGGCATCACGACGCACTACCGAATGGTCGTGTAGCGCCGGATCTTGTCTTCATCGAGCTCTACACCGAAGCCCGGCTTGTCCGGAACCACCATGCAGCCGTCGGTCGGATCGAGCCGGATCGGCTCGGCCAGTACCCACTGGAAGAGGTCGCTGCTGAATCCGGGAAGGTCGTGGAACACTTCCACGAAGGGACAGTTGGGGATCGCGGCGCACAGGTGCAGGTGGGCGACGAAGCCCATCCCGCCGCCGCCGTGGTGTGGAGCGCACAGCTTGTGATGCATCTCGGCCAGGCCGCAGGCCTTGCGGATCTGCGACATCGTCTCCCCGACCATGGCTTCCGGCTGCAGGACATCGTAACAGTTGCGCTCGATCAGCCAGCGGTACTCGTGCAGACCGCAGTTGTTCTCGCCCCCGGCGATGAGGATGTCGACAGCGGCGGCCAGGCGGGTCAGGTTGTCGAAGTCATAGCGATCCAGTGGCTCCTCGAGCCAGTACACACCGAGCCGCTCCAGCTCGCGGGCGGTATGCAACGCGCGCTCGTAGCTCCACACCGGCCCCGGATCGGGCTGCAGCGTTCCCGGCAGCTGCGCCTGGTTGGCATCGACCAGCAGCGTGAAGTCCTCGCCGACCGCTCGACGCACGGCCTCGACCTGCGCGATGTCGGCCTTCAAGGTCCAGTCGTGGATGCGCAGCTTGGCAGCCCGCCAGCCGTCGCCCTTGACCCGCGCGATATCCTCCGCGCGCTGCTGCGGTGAACGCACCTCGATGCAGGACGCATAGGCGGGGACGCGGTTGCGGTAGCCTCCCCACAGCTTGTAGACCGGCTGGCCGCAGGCCTTGCCGATGATGTCCCACAGAGCGATCTCCACGCCCCATCCGGCGCCGGCGTTGCGAAAGATGCGCGCATGGCGCTCCAGCGCAAACGGGTCCTGGCCGATCAGCTGCGGCTTGATCCAGGCCTCGATGGCCGGCGCGATGCCGTAGCCGGGCGAGCCCAGGCCGACAATGCCCTCGTCAGTGAACACCTTGACGAGGGTCGCACCCCACCGCCGCCACTCGCTGCCCGGCGCCCATGCCGGCTGCATTGCCTTGGGCAGCTCCGGTCCGGCCAGCTGCATGACCTGCAGATCGGTGATCTTCATCGTGTTCCCCCGCCTGCTAGCGCGCCCCGGATGCACCCGCCGCGATTGCCGGAGGCGCGCGCAGCGCCTCGCTGATGAACGCTGCCCAGGTTGGATTCGGCTGCCACACCTCGCGCAGCGGATAGGACGCTGCGTCTTCCGACTCGCCGAGGCACAGCCGCCGGTAGAGAAACACGAACGCGGAGACCCGCATGTTGCGCGCGCAATGGACCCAGGTCGACTCTGGCTCGAGCGAGCGCAGGAGCAGAAAGAACCGCCGCAGCTGCGCGGGCTCGGGCGCTTCCCAGGTCACCGGCAGGTGGATGTAGTTCAGGCCCAGCCCGGTCACCAGCTCGGCCTCTCCCTTCAGCGCATAGGTCGAGCTCGGCAGGGCCAGGTTGATGACGTTGCGCACCCCCAGGTGGGGCAGTCGGGCGATGTCGTCCGCCGACAGCTGGCCCGAGGTCCACAGCCAATCGAACACTTGATGTGTGCTTTCCGCATCCACGCGCGCTCGCTCCAAGTCGGATCGGACTGGATCCACAAAGTCTACGGCTGGTGTGCCTCATCGCGCGTAGCGTTCAAGGCGCTGCTCCAGCGTGCCGGCATGCAACTCGAACAGGTTGTCGTCGAAGTCATAGAAGTACAGCGACTCGCCTTCGCCATCCACCCTGGGGCGCGGCGGTGCGACCTCGACACCGAGCGAGCGCAGCCTGGATGCGAACATCGACAGCTCGGCCGCCTCCACTTTGAAGGCGACGTGACGATAGGACCGTGGCGCCGGCTGCCCTTCCATCGCTGCAAGCCAGACGCCGCCGAGCACGAAGAACTTCTCGCGCGAGACGGAGTAGGTGCGCTCGCCGCTGTCATAGACCTCTGCGGCGCCCAGCCCCTGGCACAGGAGGGTAGCCATGCGCTGCAGGTCGCGCACGATGAATGTGATGTGGCTGATGCCCTGGACTGCCACGCTGCCTCCATTGCGGTCTGCTGTCGCATCGGTGAAGCTGCCGGCGACCGCCGACCCGAGCTCTGATTCTACTACCAGGACCAGACCCACCCGGGCCCTGATTCGATCGATCGCGCTGGGCGTATCATGAGCCATTGCATCCCGCCGGTTTGCAGGCCAATGCCCTCGATCTCGATGCGATCCCGCAGCGAAGCGGAGCTGCTCCACGTCAACCGCCAGTTCTACGAGGGGATGTGGACCGATGCTCGTCTGGTCCTGCCTCAGCGCTTCAACACCTGGCCCCTGGTGGATTCGCTGCTCCCGGTTGCGCCGCGGCGACTGGAGGTGGCGCCGGGGTTGCGGCCGCGCCTGCCGATCGAGGGCACGCAGTTCATCGACATCAGCCGCGCCGCCCTCACTCGCCTGCGTGCGTGCGGAGGCGGGGTTGCGCTCGCTCAAGTCAGCTCGATCCCCTTTGCCGACGCGTCGTTCGATCTGGTGTGCGCGTTCGATATCGTCGAGCACGTCGACGATGACCACGGTGCGCTCGCGGAGCTCTCGCGAGTCGCAGCGCCGGGCGCCAACCTGCTGCTGTCGGTGCCGCTGCATCCGGCGCATTGGACGGCGTTCGACGAGCTGGTTGGACACCGCCGCCGCTATGAGCCGCGCCATCTGGTCGGCATGCTGGCCGAGCACGGCATCGCGGTCGAGCGCAGCGCGGCGTACGGCATGCGGCCGCGCTCGTCGCGGGTGCGTGACGCCGGCATGTGGTGGCTCGAGCACCACCGCGAGCGGGCGATGTGGTGGTACAACCGCATCTTCATGCCGCTCGGCGTGCGCTTGCAGAAGGCGCTCGCGCTGCGCGCCGGCATGATCGACAGTGAAGACGTGGACGAAGTTCTGCTCGTCTGCCGTCGGCGCTGACTCCGGCGGCGCCGGCGCACCGATCCCTGCCTTGGGCAGGATCGATGCTTGCCTGCGTCACGATGACCGGCTCGCGCGGCACGCCTATTCCCCCTCGAACGCCACCAGCGCGAATACGCTCAGGCCGAGCGCTTCCAGGCGCTTGCGGCCGCCCAGGTCCGGCAGATCGATGACGAAACAGCACTCGCTGACGTCGCCGCCGGCCTCCTGGATGAGGCGGACGGCGGCCTCGGCAGTGCCGCCGGTGGCGACAAGGTCATCCACCAGCAAGATCGGTTCACCCCGCGTGACTGCGTCGACATGCATCTCCACGCGGTCGGCGCCGTACTCCAGCTCGTAGTCGGTGCCGATGGTCTGTGCGGGCAGCTTGCCGCGCTTGCGGATCGGCACGAACCCGGCGCCCAGCTCGTAAGCCAAGGCGGCGCCGATGATGAAGCCGCGCGACTCGATCCCGGCCACCTTTGGGATCTTGCGGCCCGCATACCGCTTCTTGAGCTCGCCGATCGTCAGGCGGAAGCCGACCGGATCCTTCAGCAGGGTGGTGATGTCCCGGAACATCACGCCCGGGCGCGGGTAGTGAGGGATGGTGCGGATGAGGGACTTGATCATGGGCGCGACGCCGCGGTGCCTGGACAGGCAGCAAGAATAGCAGCGCCGTGCGTGTCGGTTCGGTGGGATCGATAGGAGGCAACCGCGTTCGGCGTGCTTGCCTCGACCGGCCGCTCAGCGAGGTGACGTGCCTGACCCTGCGGCGGTCAACCTTCCGAGCCGAACGTGTCTTCGCCCTGGCCTTCGGTCAGACCGCCCCGGCGTGCTGCTGGACATAGTGCCTGAGGCAGATCTTCAGCGTCAGCACCCGCTGCAAGTACCCGCCGCGCTGCGCTTCCAGGATGTCGTCCAGGATCATCGCCTTGATGCGTTGCTCGCCCTCCGCGGTGTGGGCCAGGTAGTTGCCCAATTCCACTGCCGCCATTTCGGGAATCCCCTCATGCTGAGCGATCGCGAGGACCTCCTCCTCGGTGAGCTCCGATAGCTCGATGCAGTCCTGGATGGTGATCATGATGCCCTCCGTGCGAGCGGTGCGATAGGTGCCGCAGGGTGTAAGCAAACTCCGAACGGAGCCCGCCCGTCTTGATCTAGGGCAAAGCCAGGCCAAGTACTCTACTCCCGGCTGCGGGGCAGACCTTCTCTTTTCCGAGGGCCCTCAGCGTCGCGCCGGCACGACCACGACGTCGACCGAGGTCGGGCAGCCTCGCGTGATCACGCAGTGGCGCGTGTCGTTGATGAATACCAGCCGGCCTTCCCATTCGATCCGGGCCTGGACTGCGTAGCTGTGGTTGGGCACGATCGCGTCGGGGTCGTACGACAACTTGAAGGGGATGGGCGGCTGCCCGGGGTTGCTGATGATCTGCTCAGCGAGGACCTTGGCGTGCGTATCCTGCCGCGAGACGTCGGCCAGCTCCACCGTGAGCATGGCATCGGGAGACAGGGTGATGGCCTCTTGGTAGGTTACCGTCCCCGACAGGTTCGCCAGTGGTTTCACGCTCTTGGGCGCCGGCGCCGTAGTGCACGCGACTTACCGCCAGGGCCATTGCAACGAAGGGCAGTGCGGCGTCGCACGGGGAAGGCTCTTCAGCTGGCGAGGTTCTCTCCGCGTCCTCCGCGGCCGGCACCTCTGCGGTGCAGCTTTGGCCATTCGGCGACCTCAGGCTTGCGACGAATAGCCGCCGTCAACCGGGATCGCCGTCCCGGTAAGGAAATCCGATGCGGGACTCGCCAGGAACACGGCGATCCCGGCGAAATCGTCGGGCACACCCCAGCGCCCGGCCGGCGTGCGCGCCACTACGCGCTCGTGCAGTCCGGCGACGTCCTTGCGGGCCTGCTTGGTCAAATCGGTGTCGATCCAGCCCGGCAGCACCGCGTTGACCTGGATGTTGTCCTTGGCCCAGGCGGAGGCGTAGGCACGGGTGAGCTGCACGATGCCGCCCTTGGTGGCGCCGTAGACCGCGGCAAACGGCGCGCCGAAGATCGACGTCATCGAGCCGATGTTGATCATCTTGCCCCCGCCGCCCTTCACCATCGCGGGGTAGGCGAACTTCGAGCACAGAAATGCGCTGGTGAGGTTGGTGTCGATCAGGAAGCGCCACTCGTCGAGCGAGTAGTCCTGTGGCGCCTTGCGCACGTTGGTGCCGGCGTTGTTGACCAGGATGTCCAGGCGTCCATAGCGCTCCAGCGCCGCGCGCACCAGCCCTTCGCAGGCCGCCTCCTGGGTGACGTCCACCTCCACCGCCATCGGCTGCACCTGCGGGTTTGCCGAGCGCAATGCAGCGACGGCTTCGGCATTCTTGGCGCTGTTGCGCCCGGCCACCACCACGGCCGCGCCGGCCTGCGCCAGGCCCTTGGCCATGCCCAGCCCGATCCCGCCGTTACCTCCGGTCACGATCGCTACGCGGCCTTTCAAGTCGAACAGCTGGCATGCTGAATTCTCCTGCGTCGTCGGGTTGAAGGGCATGGCTGCTCGCGTCGAGCTAGGGCGACAGCCTTTCGATCTTCCACCGGCCCGGACCTTCGCGCGTGTAGCGCACGCGGTCGTGCAGCCGGCTCGGTCGGCCTTGCCAGAACTCCAGCTCGTCCGGGACCAGCCGGTAGCCGCCCCAATACGGCGGGCGTGGCGGATTGTCGCCGTACTTGCGCTCGAGCTCGGCGAGCTTCGCTTCCAGCTCCTCGCGATGCGCCAGCACGCTGCTCTGCGCGGACGCCCATGCGCCCAGACGGCTGCCCAGCGGCCTGCTGGCATAGTAGTCGTCTGATTCCTCGGCCGAGGCCTTCTCCACGCTGCCGTCGATGCGCGCCTGGCGCTCGAGCTCGACCCAATGGAACAGCAGCGCCGCGCGCGGGTTCTCGGCCAGCTCGCGACCCTTGCGGCTGTCGTAGTTGGTGTAGAAGCGTGAAGCCGCGGTCGTCGAAGCCCTTGAGCAGCACGATGCGCACGGACGGACGGCCGCTCGCTATCGGCGGTCGCGAGCGACATCGCGTTGGGCTGCGCGAAGCCGGAGTTGAGCGCCTCCTGGAACCAGCGCGAGAACTGCAGGATCGGATCGCGCGCGACGCCCGCCTCGTCCAGCGTCTCGCGGGCGTACTCTATCCGCAGGTCGGCGAAGTTGTCGGGCATGGCGCACAGACGAACGGCGTGGGGCCGATTCTACCCCGGCCCTGTGAGATTACCTGGCGCGACCTGCTCAGGATCCTCGACCACCACGGCGGGAAACCGATCGCGGGCGCAGGCTCCGGCAGGGAGCTCCGCCTGCCCGCAGCAGAAGCTGGGGGAGCGTCGCGGGCGTGCGCAGCAACGGCCCGGGAACGCCGGTGGTCGCCGCGTCATCCAATCGGGCAGACACAGCGTATCAGGACGCTAGAGGAGACGATCATGCGACAAGGCGCAGCGCTCGGCAGCACAAGTCAGGGCAGTGAGCTGGAATTGGCGTCGCGCGCGGCCCACGGCGATGGCGCTGCCATGGAAGCGATCATGCGGCGGCACAACCGCACGCTGTACCGTGCGGCGCGCAGCATCCTGAAGTCGGACAGCGAGGCCGAAGACGCCGTGCAGGAAGCGTACGTGCGCGCCTATCAGGCGCTGCCCGGCTTCCGTGGCGAAGCGAATCTGGGCACGTGGCTCACCCGCATCGCGGTCAACGAAGCGCTGGCGCGGTTGCGGCGCCGGCGGCGCGACGACAAAGTCGTGGCCTTCGACGGCGCATTCGATCCCGACTCCGCGGCGGGTGTCAAGCGCCGACGGACCCGAAGGCGGCCTGATGCGCGGGCAGCTGCGCACGCTGCTGGAGCGGCACATCGACAAGCTGCCGGCGGCGTTTCGCACGGTGTTCGTGTTGCGAGCCCTGGAGGAGATGAGCGTCGACGAGGTCGCCGCGAGCCTCGAGGTTGCGCCGGCCACCGTGCGTACGCGCTATTTCCGCGCGCGGGCGCTGCTGCGCGAGGGTCTCAAGCGCGAGATCGACCTCGCCTGCACCGACGCCTTCGGCTTCGAAGGCGCGCGCTGCGATCGCATCGTGGTCGCCGTTCTGTTCCGCATCCGCGGCTTCGGTCCGCCTCCGCCGCCCGGCTGACGCCGGGCGCAAGTCCGCCGCTTTCTCCAAAGCAGCAACTCATCCCGCCGCGCGCGGGACGGGATTCTTCACGCCTTCACCAAAGGAGCAACCATGTCGTTCTTCGATTTTGCCGACGCCTCGCACCTGAACGCCAGCCGCCGTGCTTTCGTCGCCCGCTCGGGATGGACGCTGACCGCCGGCGCCATCGCCCTGCTCGCCGGCCGCGATACCCTGGCGGCACAGAAGAAGTCCAGCGCCGAGGCCATGGCCGCGGATGTTCACATCCTCAACTCTGCGCTCGCCGCCGAGCACGAAGGCGTGGCCGCCTACCAGGTCGGGGCGCAGAGCGGTCTGCTGCAAAAGCCCGTGCTGGATCTCGCCGTGCAGTTCCAGGGGCACCACAAGGCGCACGCCGACCTGCTGGCTGCCACCGTGAGGAAGCTAGGCGGCACGCCGGTCGACGCTAAGCAGGCGTATGACTTTCCGGTCGCGCAGCTGCGCACCCAGGCCGACGTGCTGCGGTTCGCTGCCAGCCTGGAGCAGGGTGCGGTGAGCGCCTACCTGGGGGCCGTCCCGATGCTGGACGATCGCGAGCTGGCACGCGCCGCCGCCAGCATCCTCGGCGACGAAGCCATGCACTTGGGCCGTGCTGCGCTACGCCCTGGGGGAGAATCCGGTGCCTGCAGCGTTCGTCGGATAGCTACCTGGGCCCGCTGTCGCGCTTGTGCGCGAGCTCGCGCTGCTTCTCGCGCCGCCACTCCGTGGCGCGGTAGCGCGCCTCGCCGAGCTGGTCCTTGGTGAGCAGCGGCTCGGCCCCGGCGAGGGCTCTTGCGGGCGTCTGGCTCGCCGCCGGCGGCGGCCAGGGTCAGCCATTTCACCGCCTCGACCAGGTCCTTGTCGACGCCGCGTCCGTACAGATAGGCGTTGCCGAGGTTGAGCTGGCCGATGGGTGCGCCGGCCTCCGCCACTTTGCGGTACCAGTAGACGGCCTTGGCGGGATCCTTGGGCACCCCGGTGCCGTTGTCGTACAGATAGCCGAGATTGTTGGCGGCGATGATGTCGCCCTTCTGCGCCAGGGCCTGCCAGTTGCGCGAGCGCGGTGGCGACGTCGCCGCTGTTCCAGGCGATCTCCGCGTCCTTGAGCGTAGGCTCGCCTGCAAACGCGGCGGAAAGGCAGACAAGGAGAGCGCAGAGCGCTGCCGGAAACCGCTTGAGCATGGTTGAGATTGTTGGACTGACTCAGTGGACTCGAATGCTACCGCGAAACAGGACGCCGCAGCGATGGCCTACCCCGTGGGCGAAGCCCCACCCGCGCGGGACCAGGCCGCCCCAGCGCTGCCGCAGGCGCTGAGCCCGCCCGGCCCCTCGCACCCTTCCTTTACAATAGCGCCTCCCAAAACACCGCCGAGACCAGACCTCATGCTCAATCCTGCTTCGCTTGTTGCTCGCCGCGGCCATCGTCCTGCCGCTCGCGGCCGAGTCCTTCGCCGCGGCCGATCCCGAAAACACGCTCTACCTCGATCTCAAGGATGGGCGCGTGGTCATCGAGCTGCGCCCCGACCTTGCACCCAAGCACGTCGCGCGGATCAAGGAGCTCACTCGCAAGGGCTTCTACAACGGGCTTGTGTTCCACCGGGTCATCGACGGCTTCATGGCGCAGACCGGCGACCCTCAGGGCACGGGTACGGGTGGCTCCGGGGTGAAGCTGCCAGCCGAGTTCAGCCGCCAGCCTTTCGAGCGCGGCACCGTCGGCATGGCCCGCTCGGCCGATCCCAATAGCGGCGACTCGCAGTTCTTCATCTGCCTCGCGCCCGCCGAGTTCCTCGACGGCAAATACACGGTGTGGGGCCAGGTCGTGTCCGGCATGGAGTTCGTGGACAAGATCAAGAAGGGCGATCGCGCCGCAAACGGTGCGGTCTCCAACCCCGACAAGATCATCAAGATGCAGGTCGCCGCGGACGTGAAGGACTAATCTCCCGCTCGGCTGGTTGTCGAGGACGCTGGAGGTCGCGCGGAACCTTCCCGGCGGACTGACGAGGGTCCGAGCTATGCCGCCAATGCGTGGTTGCGATGCCGGAAACCCATGCCCGCCCCGGCCCTCCTCCCTGAGGGGGATGGAACCGCACTGACGCGTGCTTCGCGGGGCGACCTCGCGGGTGGGCTGCTGCAGGTGATCGAGACGTTCGTCGCCGAGCTGCACCCCAACAGCCGTTGCGCGGTCACTCTCGACAGCAAGCTCGAGCAGGATCTGGGGCTCGACAGTCTGTCCCGGGCAGAGCTGCTGCTTCGGATCGAGCGCAGCTGCGGGCTCGCGGTACCGGAGCAGGCGCTGGTATCAGCTGACACGCCCCGCGACTTGCTGCTGCTGTTGCAGCACGCTGCCTCGGAACCGGCTACGCCAGCGAGGGAGCTGCAGCCGATCGCAGTGGCGGCGAGCGCGGGCTTGCCCGCCGCCGCCCAGACTCTCATGGATGTGCTGGACTGGCACGTCCGCGCGCATCCCGACAAACAGCACATTCATCTGTACGGCGCACAGGAGGGCGTCGAGGAGATCACCTACGCCGGGCTCGAGCAGGGGGCCCGGCGCGTCGCCGCCGGCCTGAGCGCGCTTGGACTTCAGCCTGGGGAGACGGTCGCGACCATGTTGCCGACCGGCCGGGACTATCTGTTCTCCTACTTCGGCATCCTGATGGCAGGGGGCGTGCCCGTGCCCCTGTATCCGCCCGCCCGCCTGTCGCAGGTGGAAGATCACGTCCGCCGTCACGCGACAATCCTGACGAACAGCCAGGCGGGCCTGCTCATCACGGTGCCCGAGGCGAAGGCGTTGTCGCTGCTTCTGCGCGCCAAGGTCGGATCCTTGCGCGAGGTGGTCACTGCCGAAGAGCTGGCAACGCGCGCGGGCGCCGTGCATCGGATCGCGCGCGCACCGTCCGACCTGGCGCTCGTGCAGTACACGTCGGGGAGCACCGGCAATCCCAAGGGCGTGGCTCTCACGCACGCCAATCTGCTCGCCAACATCCGCGCGTTCGGTCCGGCGCTGGACGTCGGTCCCGCGGATGTGTTCGTAAGCTGGCTGCCGCTGTATCACGACATGGGGCTGATCGGCGCATGGTTGGGCACGCTGTACTACGGCGTGCCGCTGGTCCTGATGTCGCCTCTGGCCTTTCTGGCGCGTCCGACGCGCTGGCTGCGCGCCATCCACCGCCATCGCGGGACGCTCACTGCGGCTCCCAACTTCGCCTACGAGCTGTGCGCGCGCAAGCTGCCGGAGCAGGCGCTGGAGGGCCTGGAACTGTCGAGCCTGCGGGTCGCGATGAACGGCTCCGAGCCGGTGAGCATGGATACGCTGGAGGCGTTCGCGCGCCGCTTCGCGCCATACGGCCTGCGTCGCGAGGCGCTGATGCCGGTCTACGGCCTGGCGGAGTGCTCCGTGGCATTGGCCTTTCCGCCTCCGGGCCGGGCACCGCACGCCGACGTGATCGAGCGCGAAAGATTGATACTTGAGGGCCGTGCGCTCCCGGCTGAGGACCAATCTGCGCCGAGCCTGCGGGTGGTCTCCTGCGGCCGGCCGCTGCGGGGGCATCAGATCCGCATCGTCGACGGCACCGGCAGGGAGGTCGCGGATCGCGCGCAGGGCCGCCTCGAGTTCCGCGGCCCGTCGGCCACGGCAGGCTATTTCCGCAACCCCGCGCAGACCCGCAAACTGGTGCACGACGCGTGGTTGGACTCCGGCGACTACGCCTACATCGCGGATGGCGAGGTCTACATCACCGGCCGCGTCAAGGACCTGATCATCCGCGGCGGGCGCAATATCCATCCCCAGGACCTCGAGCTGGCGATTGGCAACACCGCGGGGATTCGCAAGGGTTGCGTCGCCGTGTTCGCGAGCCCCGACCCGGCCAGCGGCACCGAACGGCTGGTGGTGCTGGCGGAGAGCAGGGAAACAGATCCAGAGGCGCGCGAGCGCCTGACTCGCAACATCCAGGCGGTCGCTGTGGACCTCGTCGGCTTGCCGGCGGACGACGTCGTGCTGGTGCCGCCCCACACCGTGCTGAAGACCTCCAGCGGCAAGATCCGGCGCGCGGCCAGTCGCGAATACTACGAACGGCGCGGGTTGAGCGCGCATCCCGCGCCCGTGGTTCTGCAGTTCGTGCACCTGACGCTCAGCGCCGTCGTTCCCGAGCTACGGCGGGCGCTGCGCGCGAGCGCGGCGTTGTTGTACGCCGGCTACGCCTGGACGGTGTTGTTGCTGGTCGCGTTCCCAACCTGGGCGCTGGTGTCCTTTGCGCGCAGGCCGCGATTCGGGCGTGTCGTCTGCCATCTGGCGGCCCGGGTGGTAGCGGCACTCGCCGGTATCCGAGTACACGCGAGCGGTCTGGAGAATCTCCCGGACGGCCCGCACCTGCTGGCATGCAATCATTCCAGCTACATCGACGCTATCGCGCTGAGCGCAGTTCTGCGGCCGGGGCATGGCTACGTGTTCGTGGCCAAGCGCGAGTTCGGGCAGCGCTGGATCCCCAGGCTGTTCTTGCGCGGGATCGGCGCCGTGCTGGTAGAGCGCTTCGACCCCCAGCAAGGGGTGGACGACGTGGGCCGGGTGGAGGAGGCCGCGCGCGCCGGCGCCTCGCCGGTGTTCTTTCCGGAAGGCACGTTCGACCGGCGGCCCGGATTGCGCGAATTTCGGCTGGGAGCCTTCCTGGTTGCCGCCCGCACGGGGTTGCCGGTGGTGCCGGCCGGCTTGTGCGGCGCGCGCTCGATCCTGCGCGGCGAGGGCTGGTTTCCGCGCGCGGGCGCCGTGTCGGTCTCGTTCGGCGCGCCCGAGCGGCCTGCGGGCAGCGACTGGGCCGCGACGCTCGAATTGCGTGCTCGCGTCAAGGCCGAGATCATGCGACTGTCGGGTGAGCCCGAGCGCCTCGAATAGGCATCGCGGATACAGCGGCCCACCGAGAACCGGTCGATCGCGGAACAACTGCGGGAGTTCGCAGGCCCGCTCGCCCTTCGCCGCAGTAGGGAGGCGGCCCGGCAGGAACTGCTCGTCGTTGCGATACTGCGGGCACAAAAAAAGGCGGCTGCCCCATCGGAAGGCACAGCCGCCCGGCTCTGCAGCCGTTGCCCCTCGCGTGCTCGGCGCCCGGCCCCAGAGGAGGGCGCCCCAGAGGAGGACGCGGCGCCTAAGGCGTCAAGCGCTCGAGCGCCGAGCACTCCGCGGTCAGCGGAAGATCTCGATCCAACCGACTTTCCGGACCTTGCCCCCGAGCTGCACCGGCAGGCGAGAGCTGGTCAGGGAGGTGTCCGACTTGTGGGTGATCGACTGCACGCTGCCGTTGGGCAGCACCACGATCACCGGCCGCGAGGTCAGGCTCTGCCCGAGCGACTTGCCCGACCAGGCGGTCTCGCCGGGTGCAAAGGAAGAGCTGGGCAGCTCGCCACCGCTCGCGAGGTCCACCGCATAGAGATAGCTCTGCGAGGAGCAGGCGGTGGTGGATGGCTGGTTGGTGCTGAACACCAGAACGCCGAAGGCGGCCGACGGCGAAGCGTTCACGCGCTCGCCCGGCCCGGGCAGGTCGAAGTACCAGCCGCGATAGGTGCTGTAGTCGACCTGGCTCGGGTCGATGTTGCGCAGGCCGCCGGCGCTCGCGGTGACCGGCTTGTTGCGCAGCTGCGTGCGCGGCGCAGTAATGGTGGGGCTGGCGGACAGATCGTCGACGACGGCATACACCGACTGGCCCTGGGTGTTGCCGATGTCGCTGCTGCCGATGAGCGCGCCCGTGCCCACATACACCATGCGCCGCCCGTCGATCTCGGCGAGCTCCGGAGCAGAGGTGATCGGCTGCGCCGATCCATCCGCCGCAGTGAAGGTGGCGAGCCTGGTCACGTTCCACTCGGTGTCCGGCTTCGACAGGTCAAAGCGCCACAGGTTGCCCTGGAGGTCCCCGCCGTAGACGAAGTCGATGGTCGCATCCAGGGCGGCGTTGTTGGCCCACGCCGAGATCTGGGCCAGCCCGGAGGGGCTGGTGGAGCTCCCCGCGGTGGTGGCGAGGTCCTTGAGCACTGCGCCGGTCCTCGCGTCGAGGACGAACAGGTGACCTTTGCCGTCGCCCGACGTGTTGTTATAGCCGGATGTCACCAATACAACCCAGCCCTTCGCACTGGTCTTCGCGATGACCGGCTTGCCAAAGGAGTACCCGACGTTCTTCGCGTCGTTTACGTCGGTAGATACATTGGGGAACTCCCACATCACCTTTGCCGCGGCCCCTGTAGCCCCGCCTTCCGTGGGAGCAGTCGGATCGGTGACCCTGAGTGCATAGTAGCCTGCGCCCCCGGCCGCCAGCCCGCCTACCAGGATGGTCTGCCAGTTGGCTCCACCGGTTTGCGACGCGGTGCGGTTGAAGTCGATATCCCCCACAGTCGGGGTCCCGTCCACGGTGAACTGGTGCGAATAGTTCGGATCGGTAAGGGCGTTCAGCCGCGGATAGACGAGGTGCGGGACGTACGCCCACATCTCAGTGCCATCGCTGGCGTTGAAGGCGTGCAGCATGCCGTCGTTGGCGCCCTGGTAAATGGTCTTCTGGCGCGTCGCGACGCCGGCGGCGAAGGCGTTGTAGCCGGTGTCGGCGTAGGTGGCGATGGCGCCTGCGACGAACACCGGTTCGGCGGAGACGATGTCGCCGAGCACGTGGCCGCGAGTGCGGTAGGTGGTGCCCTCCAGGGTGCGGTCGCCGCGCAGGTATTTGATCACGGCATCGGGGAGCGTTGCTTGATCGGCCGGGCTGAGGTTTGCGAACCGGAATGGGACGCCCATGCCCATAGGGCTGTAGGTGACGATCAATCGAGCGTCGGCAGCCACGCGGTCAAGCTTGTCGCGCGCCCCTTCTCCCCCCCACAGCCGCGCGGTCGGCGTCATGTCCACCTGACCCGTACTGATGTTCACTGGGTAGGCAGCGAGCTCACCGCTCCATTCCTGCGCGTTGTAGCTGGACACGTAGGCGGTGTTGTCGCCGTCCTTCATGTTGACGTTGGACACCGAGATGCCGGAATCCGACCCGGCCTTGGTGAGCAAGCTGTTGATCACCGTGCGCAGGTACGTGGTCAGCTCGGAGGCGTTGTTCGCCATGAACATCGCGCCGCGCCCGTTGATCGTGGCATGCCACAGGTCGTCGATCGAAGACGGGTGGCGCGGCTGCGTCGGCGCAGGCCAGGTCGGGTAGTTCACGTACGGGTTGTTGGCGGCCGCGGAACCGGTGCCGTAGATGGTTCCCTTCATGCCCAGCGTCACCCCGTAAGTGTTCATGTGCAGGTTGGGGTTCTTGTCCGCGTTGGGGGCTGGATCCGAGGGATCGACGGACAACAACCCGGTGGGCAGAGCCGGGCGCAGGTTGGTCGTGTAGTAGTAGGAGGCGATATCGGCCAGGCTGGTGGCGGTGATGGTCTGATACGGCTTGGTCCCGACCCACTTGGCCGGATCATAGGTGGGCGGAGTCGGGCCGGAATTGTCGGCAAAGCCGTCGGTGAGGACGAAGGCGGCGTTGCGCTGGCAACCGTACTGGATGATGTTGGTGTTGTTCATGTACTGGTCGCCGATGTAGTTCAGCGCACTGCGGGTCGGCGTGCCGCCGTTGCCGGGGTTGGCGTACAGGTTGCCGATCAGCGCGCGCGAGTTGCTGCTGTCGGCGGTTGCGGCGAAGTCGTACATGGTGACCGCCGACAGGTTGTTGAAGTACACCGCGCCGCCGCGCAGGCCCTTGACGTTGGTCATGGCCTGGCCCATTCCCGCTCCGAGCATCAGCTTGCGCTTGCGGTAGTAAGTGAACCAGTTGGAGAAGTTCTGCAGTTCGGCCAGCATGCTGCGCCCCGAGGGAAAGGTGACGCCGGCCTTGATCTCGTAGCGGCGCAGTTTGCCGCCGTCGGGTGCTACGGCGCACGTCGGCCACGCGGCCGAGCAGGTTGCGTCCTTGACCCAGTAGGTGGCTGGGAAGTACGGAATCGTCACGTCCCAGGTTTCACCCGCGGGGATCAAATAGTTGGTGCTCACCGCGGTCAGGGCGCCGCCGTTCTTGCGTCCCTGGATGCCGGTGATGGTCGCGCCCGGGATGGTCATGCCGGTCAGCATGCGGAACGTCCAGTTGGTGGTCGTCGAGCTCAACGTCTGCGTCATGTCGATCGTGGTGGGCGTTCCGGACGTGGGAAACCACGGGTGACTGCGCGCGGACACCGGCGTCACGTTGGGGAACGTGCGGGTGCTGCCGCTGATGTACGCCGGCTCCCACGGTTTGTAGGTCACCATCGGGTTGTAGTAGAGGCTGTTGTAGGCGGAGCTGCGCAGGAACACGTACGCCGGCGTGGGCGGGATCCCGAAGTGATCGTAGGTCGCGTCCGCGTAGGTGCGGTTGCCCGAAGCAGTGCCGTCGGGGAACAGGTAGACGTACTTGTACCAGGTCGTTCCGCCGCTGTTGCCGGCCACTCCATTGGTGTTGAAGTTGAGCACGCCGCTCGCGCTCCAGTAGGTGCGCGTGCCGGAGTCCCACCACAGCGCGCCGTCGTTGGTCGCGAGCAGAACCTCCGAGTCCATCGAGCCGGAATCGTCGATGCCGAAGATCAGGTTGGGGGTGGCCTGCGATTTCGCATCCAGCGGCATCTGCGAGATGTCGGTGGTGGCGGCGCTGGCGGCGTGCGCCAGCGGCAGGCAGCAGAGCAGGGCGAGCTTGGTCGTGGTTTTCACGGGCGTGACTCCCTGTAGGTGCTATTTCGAGAGCAGCGATTGCACGTAGCTCTCGGCGTTGCGCGGCCCTTGCACGCGCACGGTGACGCGGTAGTACACGGCGGTGGTGCCGGTATACGCCGGCGAGCCGACCTTCTTGCTGCCTTGCTGCGTGTTCTCGGTGGTGAGGCACTGGGTGAGCACGTTGGCCACCGGAGCGGGGCCCTGGCACATGCGCTCCAGCACGTACTGGACGCGGAAGGTGCTGACCACCTTCGTCGGCACGCTGGTCCAGTCGATGGTGGGAAGGCCGTTCGCGTCGACGTTCTGACGGGTGGCGTAGTACACGCCCGCCACCGCCGAGTCGGCGTTGGGGAGCGCGGTGAGCCACAGCCCCGCGCCGGCGAGGCCGGTGTCGGCCGCCTCGGTGGCCGCCTGCTTGAACGCGACGTTGCCGGCGATTGCGCCAACAGTCTGCGAGGAGCGCACCAGCGCCAGCGCCGAAATCATCAGGATGACCAGCAGGATCACCACGATGAGCAGCGAGTTACCGCTCTGCGTCCGCATCATGCGTCCCCCCCGTAGATCATGTTCTTGAGCGGGATGGTCAGCAGCAGCGTCTTGTACTTGTAGCACTGCCAGTTGGGATCGGCGCTCAGGTCCACCGCCGGTCCGCCGACCCAGGTCTGCGGCGCAACGGTCGTCGCGTCGCACGGCCCGTGCGCCACGCTGGGCTTTTCGCGGTGCGGCGCGCGCGCCACCACCGCGATGCGCACGGCGCGCAGCGCCGCGATGTGAGGATTGTCCAGCGGCGGTGCCCAGGCATCGGTGGCGGACACCCACTGCTCGATCTGCGGCGAGACGCCGTTGCTGACCCCGTATTGCGCCTTCAGGAACACGATGTTCTCCGCCAGCGTGTCCACCGCGCTGGTGAGGTTGTCCACCACCTCGAGGTGGCGCTGCGCGCTGATCTGGTAGGTCACCCAGGTCAGCGGGCCGGTGCGGATGACGCTGCTGTTGGCGGTGTACGCGGGCGCGTTGGTGAAGGCTGTGGCGGGGCTCGCAGGGTTCCACATGTTGGCGGCCCGCGTCAGGTCGGTGCCGAAGCCGGCCGTGGCTGCTCCCGTGACCTGCATCAGCGTGCATGGTTGATCGGGAGAAGTGGGCGCCACGAGGATCATGTCGCCGGCGGCGAGGTTGCCGGTGCTGTTCACCTTGATCAGGTCGCCGGCATCGGCCATGGGCGAGATCATCTTGACCGGCGCGCCGCCCAGGATCGAGCGGGCATAGGCCACCGAGATCTTGTCCGAGGCGGCGCCGCCATCCTCCACGCTGACCGGGGCGAAGCGGCGCGCGTCGGCGGTGGTGACGCCGTTGTAGTACGCGTTGAGGGTCTGGCACGCCGATTGGCCGGCGAACACGAAGCCCAGGCCGGCTGTCTTGGCGTCGCGTTGGATGGTGAGCGCGCTGGCCAATCCGTTCTCCAACGCGCTGTTGCCGCCCATGCTGGTGCGGCGATTGGCCTCGTAGAACATCACGCTGCCCCACGCGGACAAGGTCACCAGGATCCCGACCATCAGCCCCACCATCACCTCGACGATGGACAGACCGGCCTGGGCGCGCGCGTTCAATGCGGTGCCGCGGCGATGCGAAAGCATGCGTCTCTCCTCGAGCGCGTCTAGATGTTGGTAACGGACACGTAGTTGTGCGAGGTGTCCTCGTTCTCGCGCTTCCACTGGATCGTGACGGTGAAGGTGCCGTCTGCGATCCGCTCGACTTTGGGCGGCGTGGCGTCGGCACCCGGCAGTGCAGCTTGCACCCGTGCCGCCCAGTCGACGGCCGCCTGCCCCGCCGCCGCGTTGGTGCACGAGCCGGCGGCCGGCACCGTGTAGCAGTCGGCGTTGAGCGCATCGGCGGTGGCGAGCCCGATGATCTCCTCGGCCAGGTAGCTCGCCTCGGCGCGGTATTGCGCCTGACTGTTGTGCTCGAGCACATTCGCCTGCAGGCCGATCAGGCCGAGGATGCCGACGGAGAAGACGGTGATCGCCGTGAGTCCTTCGATGACTGCGGAACCGGTTTGGAATCGACGCATGGTGCGGTCCTCCTGAAAAGCTGCAAACAGCGGCTACAGAAAATGAAGTCGGTGCAACGCCGGTCGGTATGGCGGCGCAGTGGCTACTGGCACGCCTGAGGCGAATCGGCGGGCACTGCGGGATCGCACATGCGCACCATCCCGCCCGCGGACACGGTCACCCGCAGGCAACGGGCTTGCGCCGCCCGCGGCCTGACAGGTATCCGCGCTCGGCGCGATGTCCACGCTGAACGTGCCCGGCGCGGCAAGGCGACCGCTGCCGTTGAATGCGACGGCGGCCAGGCTGGGCACCGCGCTCAAACCCGCTTCGCTGGACTTCGCCGGGCGCGCCTGCAGCACCTGGTCCGAGCCGCCGTTGACGCCCGGCAGCACGACCGACCAGCCGGTGGTGGCCGGCACGAAGTTCACGGTGGTGTTGCGGCGGATCGCCTCCATGCGCGCCGATTCCAGGCCGGAGCGGAACTCTTCCGCGGCGGAGCGGATGCGATCGTTGTTGATGTAGTCGAGCAAGGTGGGCAGGCCCTTCGCCAGCACGATGCTCACGATCAGCACCCCGATCATCAACTCGACCAGGGTCATGCCGTTTTGCGCTTTCATCAGCAGCTCCCCGCTTTGGTCAACCAGCAGTTCGCCGACACGGTCGTGCCCGCGAACTTGGTGGTGGTGCGCGCGCCGGTGTCGTCGACCGCGAAGTCGTAGTTGGCCATGCGTCCAGCGCCGGTTGCGGTCACCTGATAGCCCTGGCCGCCGTTGGTCAGAGTGCAGGCGAAGCTGAAGTTGACGGTGGTTGCGGGCGTGGCGACTGCGCACGCGGCCGTGCCGTAGTTGCCGTTGTCATTGAAGGCCCGGTCCATGCGCAGGTGAAACGCCGACAGCGTGTCGAACGCCTCGCTCAGCGTGCCGCGCTGGATGTAGCCCTGATAGGTCGGCAGGGCGATCCCGGCGAGCAGCCCGATGATGCTGATGACCATCAACACCTCGGGCAGCGTGAATCCGTTTGGTCTGTGCATTGGCTAAGCTCCTCTGGCATGACTGCGGCGCGCAATTTCTCAGACGGCTTGCGGACGAAGCAAGGCCGCACCAGGGCGGGCGTACCGTGTTCGGAGCAGGGAGCAAAGGACGAGGGAGGCGGACCGCGCGGGATGTTGAACTACCCCGCAGGACTACGACGCGCGAGCCTGGCGCGTACGGCGGTCCCGCTGCCCTGAGCCTGTCAAGTCTAGGCTGGTAGGCCGGAAACTTTGCGTCCCCATCTTTCGACGGGTTTGCCCTTGGCACGACGCGATGTCGACGCGTCGTGCAATTGGTGCGGCGTTTGCTTGCGTGCCGGAGCGTCTACCTCCTCATCGATCCCGCGGTGGTCTGCGTGACGGCACATACCCTAACACAGCACCACGAAGCTGCTGCAACCGCGGCCCGACCAGCGGGCAGTCCTGGCCGACAAGCGGCGCGCACAGGTGTCTCAGCACAACGGCATGTCGCAAGCGGGCGACAGCAGTGGGCGTGCGGTGCAGTGGAGGAATGGGCCCGGCATGCCGACAGCAATTGCCAGCGAGGCGTCGTGTAATGGTGGTCCGCGATCAGGTTACGTCGGTAACGCGCGCGGCATCCGGGCGAAAGCAAGCCGACATGTACGACTGGTGAAATCGGCTCAGCGACGCGACTCACCGATCCGCAAAACGACATCCGAAGACATAGGCGCCCGTGGAAACTTCCAGTTCCGACCAGCAACACAAAGCGACTGCGCTGGTGTCCGCCGAGGCTCGCGCAGCCGGCCGCTGCCGGCCCCAGCCTGCCCTGGGCGGCGCACATTCACTGGCTGTTCCTGAGCAGCGTGGCGCTCCGCGGCACGCTCGCGCTCGTGCTGTTCCTGTGCGCGGTCTACGTGCTCGATCTGCTGCACATTTCCGACACGCTCGGTTGGCTGGTCCTGGGCATCACCACCGCGGCAGTGGCATGGGTGCTTCTGGACGAAGCGTACGACGTTGAAGGTGCATTGGCGCGCCAGGCGGCTGCCGCGGCCGCCTTCGATCCCGATCCGTACGGGGCGCGTGCCGAGGCGGTACGTGCCTACAGCGACGATTTCGTCCGCACGCATGGGCACATCCCCCGCGGCCGGGCGCGGCTGCGCCAACCCGACAGCAACCGCCACTTCCGCGCCTACTTCCTGTCGCGGCGGCCCGAGTTTCGGCGCTGGTGCGCGCACGTGCTCCTGATGTCGGCAGAGCGCGCGCTGCGAGTGGTCGCCGCCGGCCTGCTGGCGATCATCGCCGCACAGGCCTACATTCTCCTGATCGGCTAGAACTGCATCGACTCCACGGACGGCGCGCCGAAGAACTCGCGCGTGAAGTCGATGGCGCGCGCGGGGTCGAACCCCTTGCACGTGTACAGTACGATGGAGAACAGGCGCGCCGAGCTCCACACATAGGCCGCGATGCCCGAGTCGATCAGCGGCAGGAACGCATCGAACCCCTGGTTGTCTTCCTTGCCGAGCCCGGCCGGCGAGTAAATCACCGCTTCGCCGTACGCCCTGAGGTCCAGGTGCGCGGCGAGCCCGCTCATGTAGCGCGCAAGCGCGTCGCGGTTCATCTCGATGCTGTAGATGCCTTCCATCAGCAAGCGCTGGCGGAAGATGTGCGGAGCGAGGTTGCGCATGACAGCAGTGAAGGGGTGAAGGTGAGGGTGAAGGGTGAATGAGAAAGGAATCTCGTTCATTCCTTCACTTATTCACTCCTTCACGCTCAGGGATTCCCTTTGCCGGCGCCGGCAGTCTATCATCGGCATGTCTCCACCACCGAACCTGCCGCTGCCGGGGCAACGCCGGCTTCACCCATGCTTGCGATCTGCATCCGGTTCCGACGCGGGCAGCTGCGCTGCTTGCTCGCTGCGCTCGCTGTCACCGCCGCGACGCTCGCCTGCCATGCGCACGCCGCGCACACGCTCGAACTGCAGCCGTGTGCGAGCGGACAAGCGCCGGTCAAGCGCAGCCTGAGCGGAGTGTTCCGCGTCCAGGTCGAATGCGACCGCGTTCTGCTCGAGATTCCGCCCCAGCTGTTCGATCGCGACATGCTGGTGTACACGGAGTTCACGCAAGTCTGGGCCACCGACAGCGATATCGTGCCTGGAGCGGTAGCCGACAACCGCATGATGCGCTGGCGCCGGCACGGCGCGGTGATGCATCTGGAAGTGATGGACTTCCAGATGCGGGCAGGCAAGGCGGCGGCCCTCGAGCGCAGCGTGGAAGCATCCCAGCTTGGCTATCTCTATCGCAGTTTCCCGATTCTTGGCGAAGGCGAAGGGGGCGCCCCGATCGTGGATGCGACACCCCTGTTCGTCGCCGATGCACCCGCTTTCGCCTTCGACCTGAAGCAGCGCTTCCACATGGTCCGCACCGATCCCCAGCGCTCCTACGTACAGCGCGTCAAGGTGTTCCCCACCAATATCCAGGTGCGCTTCTTCCAGACCTGGCTGCCCGATCCCAAGGAACTGTTTCGCCCGCCCGCCGACGGCCAAGCCCAGATCCCGACCAGCGTGCAGTTTGTGTTCACCACCAACCTGCTGTTGCTGCCGCGCGAACCGCTGCAGGGCCGCTATTGGGACGAGCGCGTGGGCTATTTCAGCGTGCCGTTCGACGACTACGGCAGCGAGCTTCCCTGGCGCGTGCCGCGCGGGTTCATCACCCGCTACCGGTTGGTGAAACGCGATCCCACCGCCAGCATTTCCGATCCCATCCAACCTATCGTCTTCTACGTGAGTGCGGACATTCCGCGACGCTGGCGTCCGTACATCAAACGTGGTATCGAGGATTGGCAGACCGTCTTCGAAGCGGCCGGCTTCAGTAACGCGATCGTGGCGCGCGACGCCCCTGCACCGGAGGACGATCCCGACTGGGACCCGGAGGAAGCGCGCTATTCGGTGGTGCGCTGGGTTCCCAGCGGGCACCAGAAGGCGTTGGGCCCGAGCCTGGTGGACCCGCGCAGCGGCGAGGTGCTGTCCTCGCATCTGATCCTGTGGCACGACATCGTCCGGCTGGTGCAGACCTGGTACCTGACCGAGGCGGGAGCGGTCGACCCGCGGGCCGCTCACCTGCCGTTGCCCGATGACCTGATCGGCGAGCTGCTGCGCTATGTCGTGGCGCACGAGCTCGGGCACGCCCTCGGCCTGCGCCACAACTTCAAGGCCGGCTCAGCCTACAGCGTTGAGCAGCTGCGCGACCCCGAGTGGACGCGCAAGTGGGGAACCACCGCTTCCATCACGAGCTACGGGAGGATGAACTACGTCGCGCAGCCCGGGGATGGTGCAAGCTTGCTGCCCCGCTTTGGCCCCTACGATTTCTTTGCCATCGAATGGGGCTACAAGCCGCTGCCCGGTCTGAGTCCCGACGAGGAGTGGCCGACCCTCGACCGGATGGCGGCCCGCCAGGTGACCGAGCGGATGCTGCGCTTCGGCGGCGAGGACGAGGCAGCGCTGATCGATCCGACCGTGACCACCGCCGTGATCGGTTCCGATCCGATCGCCGCGACCGATCTGGGGCTGCGCAACGTGGATCGAGTGATGCGCATCCTGGTTTCCGCTACTACGACCGAAGGCCGCGACTATGCGCAGCTTGCCGAGGCCTACCAAGTGCTGGTCATGCATCGATATCGCCAGCTCGACGCGGTCGCGCGGCTGGTAGGCGGGGTGGTGGAGACTCGCTATGGAGCCGGGCGCGGCGGAGTGCCATACGTGCCCGTGGACCCGGCGCTGGCCCGGGCCGCGGTGCGCTTCCTGATGCTGCGCGGGTTCACCACGCCGGTGCAGCTGCTCGATCCGAACGTGCTGCAGCGTATCGCTCCCGATGACGCTTCGGATGCGCTGCAGGGCACCAACGTGAAGTTGCTCGAGCGCTTGCTGGACCCCGCGGTCTTTCAGCGTCTGAGCGAAGCGACGCTCCTGACACCGTCGGCCAACCCTTACCTCGGGCGTGGATCTGCTGCGCGACCTCAACGCCGGCTTGTTCGACGAGCTCGCATGGGCGCCCGTGAAGGTCGGCTTCTATCGCCGCGAGCTGCAGCGCAACTACGTCCAGCTGCTGGTCTCGGGCCGCCGCGGCAAGCCCGAAGCGCAGCCAGCGCCAGAGCGGCAGCTCGACGTCAGGCCTTTCGAGCCGTGGACCGACGCCGCGCCGCCGGCCCGGAGCCTGTATTCGCCGGTGGCCGCGGCGGCGCGGGACCTGCGCTCGGCCCCGGATCGCCCGAGCGAGTTCCGTGCGGCGGCGCGCGTCGCTGCCGATGAGTTGCGGCGGTTCGTCCGCGAGGCCGCTGAGCGCACCCAGGACAGTGCGACCGCCGCGCACCTGACCGACCTCATGCACGCTCTGGATCAGCTCAGGTGAGAAGCACCCTCATATCCACCCGCACCGCTGCTGCGGTTGCCTGCGTGCTGGCCATGCTGTGCACGCCGCCGAGCGCACGTGCCGGCGCCGCGGACGACCCCGCGACTCGACTCCAGATCGATGCTCTGCTGCAGGAGGGCGAGCTGTTGCGCGACGAGCTCGATCGCTTGAGCGCGCCCGCGGAGGCGCTGGCCGCCGAAGCTGCTCAGCTCGACGCTGACGAGCAGTCGCTGCGTGCGGCTTCGAGCGCACTGAATCAGGATATCCAGGCCTTCAACACTGCGCTCAGCGATTTGGAGAAGACGGCGCGGGACCAGCAGTCGCGCTGTCCGCACGAGTCGCAGGACGCGGCGCTGGTGGAGGCGTGCAACGCGGAAGCAGCTGCGATCCGCAAGCAGGCGCAACAGCGCGACGCGCAACGGCCCGTGCTGCAGCAGCGGCAGCAGGTGCTCAACGCGGGCATCGAGCGGCACAACGCTGCACGCCAGGACTGGGCAGGCAGCAAGAGCAAGCTCGACGCCCGCCTCGAACTCAACCGCCACGACCTCACCGCCTGGCTGGAGCGCGCGCAGCGCTTCTTCGCGAGCGACAGCTTCGGCCCTGCATATCTCGCTGCGGCCAAGCCTGCCGCCTGCGCGCCCGAGGGTCTGCGCGATCTCGCCGCCGCACCCACCGCGGCGGCGCTTCAGCGCGTACTCGGCTGTCTGCAAGCGCTCCGGGCTTCGAGCTGAGCAGCGACGTACCTTCCTGCTGCGAAGCAACAGCCCAGCTCGATCGCGTCTACGCCCTTCCTGCCGCAGCGCACACAATCGCGCGGCCATGCAGCCAGCGTCGTGTCATACGCGCGCTGGACTTGCCATTGACACCCTCATCCGCCGGGAGTACGGTCGCGGAGCACTGCCCGGTGTTCCAGCCGGGCATGAAAGGCGTTGTACCCGGGAGCCGGAATCGAATTCGGCGCTGTGGTTGTGCTGGACGTCGACACCGGCCGCATCGAAACCAATCACAACGGGGGAGAATAGATGGAATACAACATCCTTCAGCACTTCAAAGGGCTGGAGCATCAGCCGATGGATCCGTTCAACGGAGATGAAGTCGGCACCTCCATGTTCCTGGCTGGGAACATGGGCGAAAAGATCTCCGCGAAGATGGACGGCTACGCCCAGGCGGCCGGCATGCCGCGCCGCGATTTCCTCAAGTCCGCGCTCGGCTTTTCCGCGGCGATGCTGGCGGCCAACGAAATCACCGGAATGAAGTTCTTCGAGGTGAGCGCCGCCGAGGCCGCCGACCTGGGTGCCAAGCAGGAGGCCATCCAGCTCGCTCGCGCCGGCAGCGACTTCATCGTCGACGTTCACACTCACGTCTGTACGCGGCCGGGCCACTATGTCGAGGGCGTGAACACTACGACCCGCGGCATGTGGTTCGTGCAGCTGCTGGACGATCTGGGCAAGGCGTTCGGACTGCCCAACGGCACCCGCGACATGAACGTCGAGAACTACGGGAAGATGATCCTCAAGGACAGCGACACCACGGTGGGGATCTTCAACCCGTTCGGCTTCCGCGAGGACTACGGCGGCCAGGACATGATCCCGATCGACTATCAGGTCCAGGTGCGCAACAACTGGCCGAACAACACGCTCATGCTGGCGGGCGGGCTCACCCCCAATCAAGGCATGGAAGCGACCATACAGCGCCTCCACGAGTACGTGGAAATCTACAAAGTCTCCGGCCTCAAGCTGTACACGTTCGACTCGACCAAGCAGAAGGGCTGGTGGTTCGACGACGAGAAGCGCGCCTACCCGATGTGGGAAGAGTGCCGCAAGCTCGGCATCAAGAACATCGGCTGTCACAAGGGCATTCCGTTCGGGCAGTTCTACGCGCGCTATGCCCACGCGGAGGATTTCGACGCCACCGCCGACGACTTCCTGGACCTGAACTTCATCGCCTACCACTCGGCGTGGCCGTATCACAACGAGCTGGCGGCGCTGAAGGGCTTCAAGCCGCAGCGCAAGAACCTGTACTGTGAGGTCGGGTCGACGTTCGCAGCCACGGTGTCGAGCCGGCCGATGGAGTGTGCGCACGTGCTCGGCACGCTGCTTCGCGACCTCGGGCCCGACTACGTGCTGTGGGGCACCGACTCGCTGCTGTGGGGCAACCCGCAGTGGCAGATCGACGCCTTCCGCAAGTTCCAGATCCCCGATCAGCTGGTCGAAGGCTACGGCTATCCCAAGCTCACGCCCGAGATCAAGCGCAAGGTGTTCGGCGAAAACGCCGCGCGCATCTGGGGGATCAACAAGCAGAAGGCCATGTCGGCGAAGGCCGAGATCGTCGCGACCGCCAACGCTTGACGGGTTGTCGGCTTTAGCGTTTGCCGGGGCCGACTCCTCGCGGGGTCGGCCCCGTTTGCTTCAGGAGAATTGAAGTGCCGTTCTACGAATATGCATGCGACCCGTGCGAGCTCATCTACAAGACGCGGCATGGGCTCAGCGAGCCCGGGCCGTCGAATTGCCCCAAGTGCAACAATGCGCTGCGCAAGGTGATCTCGGCGCCGAGCCTGAACATTCATGGCTACACCAGCCCGACCGAGGCCAAATACGCCAACCTGTCGCTCAGCGACGAGCTCAAAAAGGAGAAGGAGCTCCAAAAGGTCTACGAGACCATCTGGCTGCCGGAAGGGGTCAAGCACAGTCCGTGGGACCGGCATTGAAAAGCGAGCGCCGGTGAGACGGCGCCTCGCTGTTCTTGTCGCCGGCGGCTTTGCCGTCGGATTGGTTGCGGCTGCAGACAACGAAGCGCTGGACCCTGCAGCCCTGTCGGCTGGCGCTTTCACGACGCTTGAGTCGGGACCTGCTGCCTTCTCCATTCCCGTCGCGATGCTCGACGCCGAGCAGCGCGAGGCGTTTGCCAAGGGCAAGGAGCAGTTCAACGAGGCCTGGGTGGTGGCACCGGAACCCGGCGGCGTGTGGGGGCTGGGGCCCACGTTCAACGAAGACCGCTGTGCCCATTGCCATGCGAACAACGGGAGCGCAGCGGCCCCCGCAAACGGACAGCCGGCCGTCGAGGGCGTGCTGGTGCGCTTGAGCATCCCGGGTCGGACCAAGGAGGGTGGTCCCTTGCCCCATCCGGTCTACGGCGACCAGTTGCAGAACCGCGGTATCCCGGGTCGCGTCCCTGCCGAGGGACAGGCCGTGTTTACCTACACCACGCGCGATGTGAGCTTCGCCGACGGCGAGAAGGTCGTCCTCCGCGTGCCCCACATCGAGTTCACAGATCTGCAGTTCGGCGAGCTGGGTGCCGACATCCAGGTGTCGGCCGCGCATCGCCCCCGCGATGGTGGGGATGGGTCTGCTCGAAGCGGTGCCCGAGGAAGCCATCCTGCGCATCGCCGAACGAGCAGGCGAAGCTCGGCATGGCGGGCAAGCCCAACTACGTCTGGGATGTGGAGAACGAGCAGACGGTGCTCGGGCCGCTTCGGCTGGAAGGCGAATCAGCCGAACCTGCGCCAGCAGACCGCCGCCGCCTTCCTGGGCGACATCGGCGCGACCACGTACATGTTCCCGGAGGAGAACTGTCCGCCGGCTCAACTGGCTTGCCTGGACGTTCCGTCGGCGAGCAAGTGCGGCGGCCAGGGCGGCTGCACGGGCAACCAGTATCGTCCCGAAGTGGTGCCGAGCCGGCTCACCAACATCACGCTGTACCTGCAGGGGCTGGCGGTGCCGGCGCGCCGCAACGTGACCGACCCGGTCTTCGCGCGCGGCGAGGCGTTGTTCAGCCCAGGCCCAGTGCAGCGTCTGTCACGTGCCGGAGCTCGAAGACCGGACCGAAGCCGGCGCTGAAGGCCGCCGCCGATATCACGGTACGCCCGTACACGGACCTGCTGCTGCACGACATGGGTCCGGAGCTCGCCGACGGCCGCCCCGATTTCAAGGCGAGCGGACGCGAGTGGCGCACTGCGCCGCTGTGGGGAATCGGGTTGCTGCGGACCGTCAACGGTCACGGCGACCTGCTGCACGATGGGCGCGCGCGCAACGTCACCGAGGCGATCCTCTGGCACGGCGGGCAGGCACAGCCGGCGCGCGAGGCGTTCAGCGCGATGCCGAAGCCGGATCGAGACGCGCTGGTGAAGTTCGTCGAGTCGCTCTAAGCTCTGCTCACATCCAGGTGTCGACTTCGCACGCCGATGCTCCGCCACAGTGCTTCGGTTTCGGCCGACGGCCTCATCCCCAGCGTGGCTGCCAGCGTATGGTGCAGGCGTCGGTACGCAGACATCGCTTCGGCGGCCCGCCCCAACCCCTGATAGCAGCGCATCAGGCCCTGGTAGAAAGATTCGATCAGGTCATCCGCCTCTAGCCCTCGGAAATACAAGGCAATGGCTGCTTCCCACTGTTGAACCTCTTCCAGGTGCCGGGCTTGCATGCCAACCATACGCACGAACTTCGACCGCAGCCGCTCGCGTGCCGCCGCTGCCCAGGGCTCGTCCTGGTCCGCCGGGAGCAGGGAGCCCCGATACAGACCCAGCACCGTCTCGATGCTCGGCGCGTTGCCGCCCGCTGCGGCCGTTTCGCTCGCCAGCCCTTCGAAAGCAAGCGCATCGACCCAGCACCGATGCAAGTCGAGGCTGACCAGTCCGTCCTCGACCTGGATCGCCTCGGTGTGTCCGAGGAGCTTGCGCAGGCGGTGCAAGGTCACGGTGAAGGCCGCGCGCCCGGCGTCGGCCTCGTCGTCCGGCCATACCGTATCGATCAGCCGATGGTCGCGCACCTTGGTTCCACCCATGCAGATCAACGCCTTGAGCAGGAACAGCACCTTGCGCGGCGGCTTGGAAGCGTGCGGAAGCGGCTGGTCGCCGACATACAGTTCGAAGCGGCCGAGCGCGTAGATGCGCACCGACCAAGGCCATTCCTCGATTGGCACGCCCTCGCAACGCCAGCCGAAGGCGCGGATCAGCTCGCGCACGTAGTCGCAGGCGATCCCGGCCACCAGGGCTTCGGCGCACAAGCGCGGCATCCAGGTGAGCGAGAACCGCGGCGGCATGCCCGCACCGTGACGCGCGGCACATTCGAACAGCTCGCGCAGGCTGGTTTGCATCCCAGCAGGATCCCCGCGCTTGAGCGCCATCATCGCCCGTGCCTGATGGCGATACACATCGTAGACGTGGATGTTGAACTGTTCGCTCAACGCCGTGGTTTCCTCGATGCATTGCTCGGCCTCGTGGAATTGATTCAAGTCGACGTGCGCCCACATCAGCAGTCCGCGCCCGTACAGCCTATGCGGTGAGGAACCGAGCTCGTCGTAAAGCTGTACCGCTTCGAGTGCGGCACGCAAGCCAGCACTTGATTCGTTCTTGCACAAGGCGATCAGCGCCCGGCCCGCGGTATAGGTGGCCAAGTCGTAGAGGCGCTCTGGACTCAGGATCTGGTCGAGGACGCTTAGCCAGCTCTCGGCTTCCCGCACCTGCCCGCGCACCAGCGCCGACCACAGAGCGGGAATCGCGGCGTAGCGCCGCAGCTGAGGCAGGCCGTGCTCCTTGGCGAGGGATTCCACCCGCGCAACGGATGCGTCCATCCCTGCGTGATCGAGCAGGTTCATGTGCGACCAGCCGATCAGCATCTCGCAGAGGCCCTTGGCAAGCGGCGTGGCCTCAGCATCCTGAGCCAGCCGCTCCACCTGCGGCAGGACCTGATGTACGAACCCCATCTCGCCCACGCTGGTTCCGTACCTCAGCAGGTAGGTGCACGCAGCGAGCCTCAAGTCGATCTCGGCGTCACTGGACAGGAGTTCGAGCGTGCGTGCGACGTAGAAGCGCAAAGCGGCGGGGTTGCCTTGGCGGTGGCCCACGGCGCCGACCAGCGCGGCATAGGCACGCAGCTGCGAACGCGGTTCCATGATCCCCGGCTCCTCGTTAACGGCCTGCTCGAGGACAGGGATCCACCGATCAAGCACGCTGAACTGCGTGTACTCGAGGAATACCGACTCGACGATCGCTGCGGCGCTCTGGACCTGGCAGTCGCCCTCAGCGTTGGCCACGGAGAGCTCATAGGCCCGTTCCAGGCTGCGGCGCGCGAGCGCCGGATCGACGCCAATCTGCGCGGTGCCCGCCCAGTACAGCAGCCAGGGATCCGAGTCCCTCACGAACTCGGGCAAGCGTGCGAGCCAATCGCTCAGAAGCTGGCGCCGGCCTTGGCGCAGATAGCGATCCGCGTGCTGGTGCAGCAGGTCTGCAGCACCGGCCCAGTCCTCGGCCTCTGCGTACAACGGGAACGCGTCGTCGATCTGGCCGTCGAGCTGCAGCAGCACCGCTGTGGTGCGGGCGACCTCCAGCAGCTCAGCGCGCGAGTAGGTCGCGGCGGCTTGCCGCCGCAGGAATGCCTGGAACAGGGCGTGAAACTGGTAGACGGGCTCGCCGGCCGCCGACCCGGTAGCGGTCCGCCGCTCGACGAAGAGGCGGCGATGATACAGATATTCGAGCAGCGGGCGCGCCTTCTCGTCGCGCGCTGCCGCGACCGCCAGCTCGGCAGTCAGGCGCGGGAAGAACGCGAGCTTGAGCAGGATCTTCTGGTTATCGGGACTGGTGCGATCGTGGATTTGCCCGGCGAAGTAGTCGAAGACACCCTCCAGGGAATCGGGGCCCACGCCGGCCGCGTCGGTCAGGCCCCGCCGGATTCGCTCTACGATCAGGCTGAGCCCCGCGGCCCAGCCGGCGCTCAACTCGTGCAGCTGCTGGATGCGCGCAGCGTCGACCTGGATGCGCGCTCCGGCGATCGCTGCGGTTTCCTCAGGGGTCAGGCGCAGGCTCTCAGCATCGACGATAGTGAGCGCTTTGTTCGCGGTGAGCCGCGCGAACGCGGTTCCAGGCTCTTGGCGGCTGATGACGATCATCTGCGCTGAGCCCGGCACTTCCTCTGCCGCAGCCGCTAGCGCGGCCAGCAGGGGCGAATCCTCGGGCAGCTCGTTGAGGTTGTCGAGCACGAGCACATGACCCGGGCCGAAACGGGCAAACAGATCGCGGAACCAGTGCCGCGCGAAGCCGGAAATGTCGCGGAGGAATTCCGGGGTCAGCAGCGGAAGAGGACGGCTGCGGCCCTGCCAAGGCCGCGCGGCCAAGCCCATGTAGTAGAAGAAGGTGGCCAGGTCGGCGTCGCCAACGTCGATTTGATACCAGATGCCCGGCAGCTCGCGGGCCTCGAGCCATCCCGCCGCCAGCGTCGTCTTACCTGCGCCAGGCGGCGCCGCGATCCAAACGAGTGGATGCGCGCGCAAGCGGTCCAAGTGGAGGAACAAACGCTCCCGTGGTACTGCGTCGTAGAGGCGGGGCCGGCTGAGCTTAGCCAGCCCGGACGAAGCTTTCCCCATGCTTCGACCTCCTACCTGCGGCTCCCACGAAGCGTTTCGCTCGGCGGGCTCATCCATTTTGAGCCACACCGCGAACTCGGCGCAATAGGCTTCAAAGCAAATCTGTGTGGGGCGCGCCTAAAGCTGCAGGGTCACGCTACCTGGTTTGCCGAACCCGGGTCACACAGGTGTGATCCCGGGCGCGGCTGTGATCGCATCGACCCGCTGCTCGATCTCTTCCAGGCTGAGATCGATCGGCCCCGCGCAGCCAATCGACGATAAACCTGGAAATCGGCCCGATTCAGGTCCGACTGCCAGACCAGCAGCGTCGACGCAGTCGTGGCAGCTGCGGCAAGACTCGACGTGCGCGGTACGTTCGTCGAGTCGCTCTAGCGCGAACGAGCAGCGAACTGGCTCACTACGCCGACAAGTGCTGGCCCGCCGATGGCCCGGCGCAGCACTTCAGTATCGGTCGAAGGGCTCATTCCGAGCGCTGCTGCCAGCGTGTGATGCAGGCGCCGATACGTGGCCATGGCCTCGGCCGGTCGCCCCAGCCCCTTGTAGCAGCGCATGAGACCCTGGTAGAAGGATTCGGCCAGCTCGTCCGCGTCCAGCCCGCGGGAATACAAAGCGGCGGCCCCCTCCCACTCCTCGAGCTCTTCCAGCTGACGCGCGTGCAGGCTCACCATGCGCACGAACTTCGCCTTCAGCCGCTCGCGTGCCGCCGCCGTCCACGGCTCGTCTTCGTCTGCAGGGAGCAGGCTGCCCCGATACAGGGCCAGCGCCGTGTCGATACCGGAGGTGCCCCCAGCCGCTGGTGGCGTCTCGCCCGCCAGCGCTTCGAAGGCGAGTGCATCGACCCAGCACAGCCGCGGGTCGAGGCTGACCAGCCCGTCTTCCATCTGGATCGCCTCGCTGTGGCCGAGGAGCTTGCGCAGGCGATGCAAGGTCACGGTAAAAGCGGCGCGCCCCGCGTCGGCCTCGTCGTCGGGCCACAGGGCGTCGATCAGACGGTAATCGCGCACCTTCGCTCCGCCCATGCAGATCAGCACTTTGAGCAGCAGCAGCAGCTTGCGCGGCGGCTTGGACGTGCGCGCGAGCGGCTGGTCGCCGACATACAGCTCGAAGCGGCCGAGTGCGTAGATACGCACCGGCCATGGCCATTCCTCGATCGGCACGCCTTCGCAACGCCACCCGAAGGCGCGGATCAGCTCGCGCACGTAGCCACTGGCGATGCCGGACCGCAACGCTTCGCGGCACAAGCGCGGCATCCAGGTGAAGAAAAACCGCGCCGGCATTCCCGCACCGTGCCGTGCGGCGCATTCGAACAGCTCGCGCAGGCTCGCCTCCATCCCCTCGCGATCGCCGCGCTTGAGTGCCATCATCGCGCGTGCCTGGTGGCGATGCACGTCGTAGACGTGGATGTTGAACCGCTCGCTCAACGCGGCGGCTTCCTCGATGCATTGCTCGGCCTCGCGGAACTCGTCCAGCTCGACGAGCGCCCACATCAGCAGACCGCGTCCAAACAGGAGATGCCACGACGAGCCGAGCTCGTCATACAGCTGCACCGCTTCTCGCGCAGCGCGAAGACCAGCGGCGGAATCCCTCTTGTACAAGGCGCACAGAGCCCGGCCCGCGGCATGCGTGGCCAGGTCATAGAGGCGGTCCGGGCTCAAGATCTCGGCGAGCATGGTCAGCCAGATATCGGCTTGGCGCGGCTCGCCCCGCACCAGCGCCGACCATACGGCGGGAATCGCGGCATAGCGTCGCAGCTGCGGCAGGGCATGCTCCTTGGCGAGGGCTTCCACCCGCGCCACTGATGCAGCCGTTCCCGAGTGATCGAGCCGGTTCACGTGAGACCAGCCGATCAGCATCTCGCAGAACCCCTTGGCCAGGGGCGTGGCCTCCGCAGCCTGAGCCAGCTGCTCCACCTGGGGCAGGATCTGCTGCACGAACCCCATCTCGCCCACGCTCGTTCCGTATCTCAGCAGGTAGGCTCCGGCAGTGAGCCGCAAATTGATCTCGGCATCGCTGGACAGCAGCCGGAGGGTGCGTGCGACGTAGCCGCGCAGCGCAGCGGGGTTGCCCCGGCGGTGGCACACCGCGCCGACCAGCGCGGCATAGACACGCAGCTCCGAGCGCGGGTCCATGGACCCGCTCTCCTCGTGGACGGCCCGCTCCAGGATCGGTATCCAGCGATCGAGCGCGCTGAATTGCGTGTACTCGAGGAAGACCGACTCGATGATGGCCGCGGCAATGGTCGCGGTGCTCTGCACCTGGCATGCGCGCTCGCCCGTGGCGACGGCGAGCTCGTAGGCTCGCTCGAGGCCGCTGCGCGCGAGCGCCGGGTCGACGCCCATCTGCACGGTGGCGGCCCAGTACAGCAGCCACGGATCCGACTCTCTGACTTGCTGCGGCAGGCGCGCCAGCCAATCCCTCAGCAGCTGCAGCCGTCCTTGTCGCAGGTAGCTGTCGGCGTGCTGGTGCAGCAGTTCCGCGGCGCCGGACCAGTCCTGGGCTTCTGCGTACAGCGGGAACGAATCATCGATCTGGTCGGAACGTCGCAGCAGGATCGCGGTGGTCCTAGCGATCTCCCGCAGCTCGGCAGGTGAGCATGCGGCGCTGGCCTGCCGGCGCAGGAACGCTTGAAACAGCGCGTGAAACTGATACACCGGCCCGGAGCCTTGCCACGCGGCCGTGGTCCGCCGTTCGACAAACAGGCGGCGGTAATACAGATACTCGAGGAGAGGGCGCGCCTGTTCGTCGCCGCTCGCGGCAACCGCCAGCTCCGCGGTGAGGCGTGGGAAAAACGCCAGCTTGAGCAGGATTCTCTGATGGTTGGGGCTGGTCTGATCGTGGATCTGCCCGGCGAAGTAGTCGAATACGTCCTGCAGCGAATCCGGCCCGACGGCGGCCCCGGCGGTCAGGCCGCGCCGGATGCGCTCCACGATCAGGCTAAGCCCCGCGGCCCAGCCGGCGCTCAGATCGTGCAGCTGCTGGATGCGCTCAGCATCGACCTGGATACGCGCGGCGGCGATAGCGCCGGTTTCCTCCGGGGTGAGGCGCAGGCTGTCGGCGTCGATGACACCGAGCGCTTTGTTCGCTGCCAGACGGGCGAACAAGGTTCCCGGCTCCTCGCGACTGACGACGATGATCTGCACCCCTGCCGGCACCTCTTCGGCCGCAGCCGCCAGCGCGGCCAGCACCGGCGAACCCTCGGGCACCTCGTTGAGGTTGTCGAGCACCAGGGCATGATCCGACCCAAATCGGTCGAACAGGTCGCGGAACCAGCGGCGGGCGAAGCCGCAGACGTCCCCGAGGAATTCCGGCGTGAGCAGCGGAAGGGGCTGGCGGCGGCGTTGCCACGGCCGTGCGGCCAGGCCCATGTAGTAGAAGAACGTAGCCGCGTCGGCGTCGCCCGAGTCCATCTGGTACCAGATGCCGGGGATCGCGCGCGCTTCTAGCCAGCTGGCCACCAGCGTGGTCTTGCCCGCCCCGGGCGGGGCAGCGATCCACACAAACGGATGCTGGCGCAAGCCGTCCAGCTGCAAGAACAAGCGCTCGCGCTGCACTGCGTCATAGAGGCGTGGCCGGCTGAGCTTGGCCAGTCCCGACGAAGTCGTCCCCACGTCCGACCTCCTTCCCGCGGCTGCCTACAACCCTTTGCTTGGCGGGGTCACTTAGTGTGAGCCACACCAGGAGTCAAGCGCAATAGGCGCGGGAGCATAGTCCTTTCGGCCTACCAAAGTTACCGGGTCATTACCTGCTTTGCCGAACCTGGGTAAACAGGTGGGGTCCGGGGCGCGGCGTTATCGCATCGACGCGCTGCTCGATCTCTTCCAGGCTGGGATTTGCTAAGCTTCGGAAACCTTCCGCTAGCACTCAACGCTCCGCACTAACTTACTGGACAACAGCAAGCGAGACTGGCGAGCTCAGCCTGAAATCTAATAGCTGAGACGTTTGTGGTCCACACCCGATTGCGCCAGCCGATTGCCTCGTTACGACATCCTGAAGCATGGGTCCCTCCACGCTGGCGTCCTGGGCGCTGCTGATCGCGCGGGCGTTGACGGAACGTGGCATCGACGCGGAGGCGCTGTTTCGCCGGGCCAGCATGCCGCTCGCTCAATCGCGCGACGCCAATGCGCGCTATCCGTTCGAAGCAATGCAGCAGCTATGGAGCCTCACCGTCGAAGCAACGCGCGATCCGTGCTTCGGGCTAGAGGTCGGGCGGTTGTGGCACCCGACGACGTTCCATGCTCTCGGGTACGCTGCACTGGCGAGCGCTTCTCTGCGCGACGCGCTCACATACGTGGTGCGCTACTGCCGCATCGTCACGACCGGCGCGATCCTCGACCTCATCGATCGCGGCACGGAAGTCAAGCTAACGCTCGCCAGCCGCGCGCCAGGGCACGCGCTCTCCGCGCAATCGACGCGAATCGCCGCGCAGGCTGGGCTTGTGGCCATCGCCACGCTGTGCAGGGTGGCGCGTGGCGGACCCATCCCGCTACTACGCGTGACCTTTGGCGATGACGACGGCGGGTGCGGCGCACGGCTGGAAAGCTTCTTCGGTTGCCCCGTGCTATTCAAGGCCAAGGACAATGCGATGGTTTTCCGCGCGCACGATCTCAGCGCGCCGTTGCCGACGGTCAACCCCGAGCTGGTGCGAATCAACCGCCAGCTGCTGGCGGACTATCTCGCCGACCGAGAATCGAGCGAGCTCGCGGTGCGCGTGCGGGCCCAGCTTACACGCTTGTTGCCTTCCGGCGAAGCCGGACAGGCGGCCGTCGCGCGCGCGCTCAGCGTGAGCCCGCGCAGCTTGCAGCGCAAGCTCGAGTTGGAGGGGGTCAGCTTTCGCCGGCTGCTGGACGAGACGCGCAGGGAACTCGCGGGGCAGTATTTCAAGGACCCCACCTTGTCGGCAGCGGAAGTCGCCTATCTGCTCGGTTTCTCCGAGACCAGCAGCCTTTCTCGCGCGATGCGGCGATGGAGAGGGCCTGTCACCCGAGATAGGGCTTGACAGTTCAACGCATCAACACCGGGCGGTCATAGCGACGGGTATGCCGAGGTGAGTTATGAGATACATCGACTGGCCTCATCGCGGTAGACGCCTTGTCACTGTGGTCGCTGTCACCTGCTAAGCGGCCGGATCCGGGGACGACAGCGGCCCGGGCAGAGAACTCGTACTCGCTACCGACCTTGCAAACGATATTCGCAGCCACGATTCGCCTCATGTCCAACCTGTTGCGGGTGCATTCGAGGCCACACGCCCCGCTGTAGGGTCTACCGGGGTGGTCGAACCTGGGTAAACAGGTGGGGTCCGGGACGCGGCGTTATCGCATCGACGCGCTGCTCGATCTCTTCCAGGCTGGGATCGGCGCCGCGCAGCCAATCGACGACGGGCTGAAACTCGGCCTGGTTGAGGTCGGGTTGCCACACCAGCATCGACGCTGCGGCATGGCAGCTGCGGTAGCAGCTCGACGTGCGCGGCTCCCACCGCCAGCCGCCCGCATACGCCGCCGCATATACGAGCTTCGCCTCGGCGGGCCCGAGGCCTTCGTGCAGACTGGCGTTGTAGAGCATGCGCCGCACTTCGCGCCAGGTTTCCTGGCGGGCGCGCGAGTAGTAGTCGTGCACCACGGAAGCTTTCCGAAACTGGGCCTCCGGGGGCAGCTCGGCGATCGAGCGCAACGTCCGCGGCAGCGACGTGCCGTCGATCACTGCGCCCGCGGGCGCCAGCCATACCCTGCCGTGCTCGTCGCGGAAGCTGAAGTCCTCCAGCACGCGCAGCTTGTGGTCGAGCTCGATATCGTCGAGGACCTCGAGCACGAGTCTGCCTTCGAACTTCGGGAGCTCCGCCGCGTGCGCGGCCGTGCACACCCAAACTCCCAGCAGGAATGACACGCCGAGATGCCGCAGCAGCAGGCGTGACGAGCAAAGCTGGGCGGATACCATGATGTCGAGAGGGTACTCGCGGATCGCTCCTTGCGCGAGCGTGGCGAGTCTACCGCATGCGCTGCCGGCACTGCGCCCGTTCAGGAGGCAGGTTCAATCGATGGCCTCACAGGCGGCCGCTACGAGCCTGCTTCAACCGGCAGGCAGGACGAGCCGGACTGACGCCCCGCCCAGGCTGCTGCGCTCGATCTGCAATTCGCCGGCGTAGGCTTCTGACGATATCGCGCGCGACCGCGAGGCCGATGCCCTGTCCCGGTACCGACTCGTCGGCGCGCGCGCCGCGCTCCAGTACGTGTCGCGCCTGCTCCGGCGCGATGCCGGCGCCGTCGTCCTCGACGCACAGCGCGAGCTTGCCGTCGCTGCTGGCGGCGCTCACCCGCACGCGCGAGCGGCCCCACTTGAACGCGTTGTCGAGCAGGTTGCCGAGCAGCTCAGTGAGATCGCCCGCGTCGCCCCTGAAGCGTGCGAGCGGGTCGATTGCCAGGTCGGTCGCGATGGGCTTGTCGGCATAGACCTTTGCCAGCGCTGCGAGCAGGCGCTCGACGGTGGGGCGAATGGGCTGCGGAGCCGCGAGGCCGCTGCGGCCAGCGGTGGAGGCGCGCTGCAGCTGATAGCCGATGATGCGATCCATCTGCTCGACTTGCTCGTCGAGCTCGCGAGTCGCAGCGTCGCTGCGCGCTCGCTCCTTCAGGGCTCGCACGCACCAGCGCGAGCGGCGTCTTCAGGCTGTGAGCCAGATCCGCCAGCGCGTCGCGGTAGCGCTTCTGCTGCGCGCGCTCGTGAACGAGCAGCGTGTTCAGATTCTCGGTCAGCCGCTGCACCTCGGTCGGGTAGCTCCCGGCGATGTGCTGCTGCTCTCCGCGCTCGAGCCTGGTCAGTTCGTCGGCCACGCCGCCGCAGCGGGCTCAAACCCCAGCGCAGGATCGCCCACTGTGCTGCAAGCAGCAGCAACGCCATCGCGCCGAGCCAGGTTCCGAGCGCACGCCGGTAGACAGCGAGCTGCTCGTGATAGGGCGCCAGATCCTCGGCAACGCTGAAGGTGAAGGGAAAGCTGCCGCCCGCGGTGGCCCAGCTCACGCCGAAGCTCTCGATGAAAAAACCGCCGTCCCGCGTCTCTTCGAAGTGCTGCACGCCTGCTGCCAACGGCGCACCGTGCGGCGCATCAACTGAGAGCGTGGAGCGCGAGCGCCACACGACATCACCGTTGCCGTCGGTGATCACCGCGTACAGGCCGGACCCGGGCTGCTCCAGCCGCGGCTCCGCAGGCCCGCTGCCGAGCGTGAGGTGGCCCTGGGCATCGACCTCGGCGGCGGCCATCAGCAGATAGACCTGCGCGAGCAGGCGCTCCTGGCGGGCGCTGCGCGCGCTGTCGCGGAACGCGCGCTCCAGCGCCAGCGCCGACAGCACCAGGAACACCGCCAGCACCAACGCGGCGCCCAGCGTCACTCTTGCGTTCAGGGAGCGCATCGAGAATCGGGTCGCCACCCACTCGGAATCCTGCTCGTCATGCTTCCAACGGGCGTGCAGATCATTCGGGTTGCAGCGTGCGTGAAAAGAGCCACTCGGGTGTTGAAAGCGATCGAACACTCAGCCGCCAAGCGTGAACCGATACCCCCGCCCGCGCAGCGTCTCCAGCGGCTGCAGCGTTCCGTCGGGGTCGAGCTTGCGCCGCAGCCGGCCGATCAGCACTTCGATGACGTTGCTGTCGCGCTCCTCGTCATGCGGGTACAGGTGTGCGGCCAGCTCGTCCTTGGACAGCACGCGCCCGCGGCTGCGGGCAAGCTGCTCCAGCAGCCGGTACTCGAAGGACGTGAGCTCGATCTGCGCTCCGTTCACGCTCACCTGCTGCGCACTCAGATTCAGCGTGACGGGCCCGCACTGCAGGATGTCTTGCGTGGCGCCGGCGGCGCGCCGCAGCAGCGCCTTCAGGCGTGCCAGCAGCTCCTCGGTCTGGAACGGCTTGGTCAGGTAGTCGTCGGCGCCCGCTTCCAGGCCCTGCACCTTGTCTTGCCAGCGGCCGCGTGCGGTGAGAATGAGGACGGGCAGGCGGCTGCCTTTCGCGCGCAGCTGCGTGATCAGCTCCAGGCCGGAAAGGCCTGGAAGGCCGAGGTCGACGATCGCGGCGTCGAAGGGATAGTCGGTCGCAAAGTACAGCGCTTCCTTACCGTCGCCGGTAGCGTCGACCGTGTAGTCCTGGGATTTCAGCTCGCGCTCGAGCTGGTCGCGCAGGGCGGGTTCGTCTTCGACGACCAGGATGCGCATGGAATCCTAGCTTGCAGTGACAGGCAACGTGCGAGTCAACGCATCGCACCGGTGGCGGCATCCACATAGACGACTCGCACCTCACCCCCGCGGGTGAGGACCTTGATCCGGTACTGTTGTCCCTGGGCACGCGCATCCAGCACCTTTCCGCCGGTCTCGCGTTGCACGATGGCGATCGCCTGCTCGATGCTGATGCGCTGCTGGGCGAGCTGGTGAGGTGCAAAGTCCCGGGCCGTTTCGGGTGTTTGCGCCCAGCGTCCGCGGTCGGCATGCGCCGATGCTCCGCACAGACTCGCGAGCGACAAGGGCCAGCATCAGAAAGGTTCGGTTGCGTCTTGCGCTGTTCATCGCGGAGATGATCGCCCATGCGGCTTCACCTCGCAACCCGGGGGCGGCCGGTCAAGCAGTTGCCTGCCTGACCGGCCGCAACGCGAGCACGTCGTCTCTAGCCCCCTGCTACGGGGTCAATGTTCACCCGCACCGCCAGGCGGCGGCCCGGATCGTAGGGCAGCACAGTGGTATAGGTGCGTCCGCCGTACTCATAGACGACCCGGTAGCCACTGATGCGGGTCTCCCATTGATCCACGGTATGGCAGCGGCGGACCTCTTGTTGATAGACCACCTGGCGGCCACGGTCCCGGTTGTCGAGGCGGTCGCCCACGATTGCACCGACCGCCGCACCAGCCGCAGCGGCAACGACTCGCCCGCTGCCTTTGCCGACCTGGGCACCGAGCAACCCGCCCGCCACGCCGCCGATGATGGGACCGACCAGTGAACGATGCTCGCTCTCGTAGTAGCTCTGCGGCTCATACTCGGTGTAGCACTCCTGGCGAGGAACGTTGATGCGCTCGTACTGTGGGTCGACGTCGATCACGCGGGCGTAGTCGTCGTAGTCGTGGCCCGCGAAGGCCGCAGGCGCGCCGGTGGCGAGCGCAACAGCAATGGCGATGGCAGTGCGTTTCATGGTCGTGTCCTCGGTCAGTGCGTCGTGGCCGAATTTCCAGTGGGCTGCAGCATCCAGTTCCGTAGTGCCCCTCTCCCGCAAGGGAGAGGGGGCGCCCACTAGTTGATGCGGCCCTTGAAGATGATGGTCACCCCGTCGTCATAGCGCCCATAGGGTCGAGGCGCGTAGCCATAGCGGGGATAGTAAGGCGCGCGCCATACCGGCCCGTGCCAGTGCTGGTGCACGACTACGGGCGGCCGGGGATGCGACCAGTAGTGTGCGGGGGCGTGCGCGGGGCGTGACGATCGCGGGGCGCCCAGTGGTACGCTGCGGTCGTGCCCACGATTGTTGTCAGCGAGGGCGAGCGCACTCGTGCCCAGCACGGCAAGGCCCACTGCAGAAGCCAGAAGCTTGGATTTCATTGCAATCTCCTTCTCGGTTAGCACCCAGGAACCGTCCTGGTTGTGCGACAGAGTAAGGGGGGTGCGCTGAACGCCGGCTGAACGGCAGCGGGGTTGTGTGCTGGACGGTCCAGCGGGGGAAAAAGCCGTTGTCGACGAGGGACTTGAGATCAGAGACCTGGATGGTGAAGCAAGTGTGATAGATCACAGGCCGGCAGCCGACGGGATGGATTGATATGGCGAGTAATCCATCCCCCTCCCAGCCTCCCCCTGAAGGGGAGGAACGGGTGGCCGCCTCTCGCTGAGCGCCGAGCGGCGCCTCGCTCAGTTGATGAAGTCGCGCACGATGCGGTTGAACTTCTCGGGGTTCTCCATGAACATGAAGTGATTGCCGCCTTCCTCGGTTTCGAAGATCACCACCTGCGAGCCGGGGATCTGCGTGCCCATCCAGACCTGCGACCTCCATCCGACCAGGCTGGCCTTGCCGCCGACGATCAGAGTCGGGATATTGATGAGCGGCAGCACGTCGCGCCAGTCATTGGTGGCATGGTCGTACAGCAGGCGGGCAGCGTACGGCCGCGGCATCTTCAGGTTCTGCTGGATGACCCACGCCAGTTCCTCGCGCGAGTAGTCCTTGTTGAACATCCCGGTGATGAACCCTTCGGTGGTCTTCACGCCCTCAGGTCCCGCGAGGTCGTTGGTCACCGAGTAGAGCGTATCCTTGGTCAGGATCGCGCCCGCGTCGGTTTTCTCCTGTTCCGACCAGATCGGGTTGACCGTGATCATCGGCATCTGGTCGATCAGCAGCAGCTTCGCCAGGCGCTCGCCGCCGTACAGCTCCCAGTAGCCCCAGATGACCGAGCATCCCATCGAGTGGCCGGCGAGGGTGACGCCGGTGAGGTTCTTGGCGACGAGGAACTCGTGCACGTCCGCGGACAGGCGATGGATGCGGTAGCCGTGGGTGGGCTTGCTCGACTCTCCATGGCCGCGCATGTCCAGCGCGTAGACGTGATAGCGGTCGCTCAGGCCCTGGATCTGGTGCTTGAACTGAGCCGCGGTCTGCGACCACCCGGGGATCAGCACCAGGGGTTTGCCGCTCCCGGCCTCGATGTAGTGGATGCTTGCGCCGTCGTTTGTCGTGAACGTGCCTTCGGTTGCCTGCGCCGCCCGCGCAGGACTCGCCATCAATGCGGCAGACAGGCACAGCGTGCCCGCCAGCAGCGGTAGACGTTGCTTGATCGACATCTGCTCCTCCGTGCATCTTTGTTGGGAACTTCAAGGCAGACGGGAGACTCTCCCGCCTGCGCTGCCGGATTCGAACCGCACCGACTCGCTTGCGTAGACTACTGGTCGGCCGCCATCCCCACAACTCGCTCCTGCGGCGCGCCGGCCCCATCCGGCCGGCAATCAGGCATAATGCCGCGCTCTTCTGCATCCCGGCCTCGCGTCCGCGGGCCGATCGCCGAGCGAACACCCCGATTATCGAGTTACCACCATGGCTCAATACGTCTACACCATGCTGCGCGTGGGCAAAGTCGTGCCCCCGAAGCGGCAAATCCTCAAGGACATCTCCCTGTCGTTCTTCCCCGGCGCGAAGATCGGGGTGCTGGGCCTGAACGGCTCCGGCAAGTCCAGCCTGCTCAAGATCATGGCCGGCGTGGACCACGACATCGAGGGCGAAGCTGTGCCAATGCCGGGCATCAAGATCGGGTTCCTGCCGCAGGAGCCCCAGCTGGATCCCGACAAAACTGTGCGAGAAGAAGTCGAGTCCGGTCTGGGCGAGATCTTCGAAGCCAAGCAGAAGCTCGACGCGATCTATGCTGCGTACGCCGAGCCTGATGCCGACTTCGACAAGCTCGCCACCGAGCAGGCCAAGTACGAGGCCGTGCTCGCTGCCGCGGGCAGCGACACCGAGCATCAGCTCGAGATCGCAGCCGATGCGCTGCGCCTGCCGGCCTGGGACGCCAAGATCGCTACCCTGTCCGGCGGCGAGAAGCGGCGCGCGGCGCTGTGCAAGCTGCTGCTGTCCAAGCCCGACATGCTGCTGCTCGACGAGCCCACCAACCACCTGGATGCCGAAAGCGTGGACTGGCTCGAGCAGTTCCTGCAGCGCTTTCCCGGCACGGTGGTCGCAGTGACCCACGACCGATATTTTCTGGACAACGCCGCCGAGTGGATCCTCGAGCTCGATCGCGGTTATGGCATCCCCTGGAAGGGCAACTACAGCTCCTGGCTCGAGCAGAAGGAGGCGCGCCTGGAGATCGAGGCCAAGCAGGAAGATGCGCGCATGCGCACCATGAAGCACGAGCTCGAATGGGTGCGCGCCAGCCCGAAGGCGCGGCAGGCGAAGAGCAAGGCGCGGCTGGCGCGCTTCGAAGAGCTGTCCGCCTACGAGAGCCAGAAGCGCAACGAGACGCAGGAGATCTTCATCCCGGTGGCCGAGCGCCTGGGCGACAGCGTCATCGAGTTCAAGCACGTGTCGAAGGGCTACGGCGAGCGTCTGCTGATCGATGACGTGAGCTTCAAGATTCCGCCGGGCGCGATCGTGGGCATCATCGGTCCCAACGGCGCCGGCAAGTCCACGCTGTTCCGCATGATCACGGGCAAGGAAAAGCCCGACAGCGGCGAGATCGCGATCGGCCCGACCGTGAAGCTGGCCTACGTGGACCAGTCGCGCGATGCCATGGAAGGCGAGAAGACGGTGTGGGAGTCGATCTCAGGCGGTGCGGACATCATCACGGTAGGCAAATTCGAAATGCCCTCGCGCGCCTACATCGGCCGCTTCAACTTCAAGGGCGGGGATCAGCAGAAGCTGGTCGGCAATCTATCCGGCGGCGAGCGCGGCCGGCTGCATCTGGCGCAGACCTTGAGCGTGGGCGCCAACGTGCTGTTGCTGGACGAGCCGTCCAACGACCTCGACGTGGAGACCCTGCGTGCGTTGGAGGAGTCGCTGCTGGAGTTCGCGGGTTGCGTGCTCGTGATCTCGCACGACCGCTGGTTCCTCGACCGCATCGCCTCGCACATCCTGGCCTTCGAAGGCGACTCGCAGATCGTGTTCTTCGACGGCAACTATCAGGAGTACGAGGCGGACAAGCGCAAGCGCCTCGGCGAAGAGGCCGCCAAGCCCAAGCGCATCCGGTTCAAGCCGCTCAAGCACTGAAGCTTTCCCGCCATCCAGTACAGGCTCACGAATTCGGCAAGCGCATCCGGTTCAAGCCGCTCAAGCACTGAAGTGCTCCTTCCCCCTCTCAGGGGGAAGGATGGGATGGGGGTGGGGCGCGGGACTGCCGAACATTCCACCCCCACCCCTCCCCTCCCCCTCGATAGGGGAGGGAGATCTACCTCGCCACCGCGCTCGAAAATAGTAGTCGTCTCCGCGCAGACGAACCACGGCGAGTAGTTGACCAGACCTTCCTTAGACCTGATCCAGGCCTCCCTTCGCGCGATCCGAAGCCAGGCACCCGCTTTTGGATATACTCCGCCCGATCGGTCGCGTGCCTATCCATCTTCGCGCAGCCGCCACATACAACAACTCGATCGGGAGGAGTAGATGGAAGTCTGGTCCCAGGTCTACGACCCGCTGGGCAATACGATCCTGTCCACGCTGGTCTGCGCGATTCCCGTCCTGGTGTTGCTGGGCGGCCTCGGCATCTTCCAAATCAAGGCTCACTACGCTGCCGTCGGCGGGCTTCTCGCCGCGATGGTGATCGCCCTGTTCGTCCTCGGCATGCCGGGCGGAATGGCGGCACGGGCCGGGTTCTACGGCGCGCTGTTCGCGATCACGACGGTGTGCTGGATCATCCTCAACCTGATCTTCCTCTACCGGATGACGGTCAAGGCCGGGCTGTTCAGCGTGCTGCAGGACAGCGTCGGCGGGATCACCAACGATCGCCGGCTGCAGCTCGTGCTGATCGCGTTTTGCTTCGGCGCCTTCTTCGAAGGCGCGGCCGGAGGCGGCACGCCGGTCGCCGTGACGGGCGCGATCCTGATCGGCCTGGGTTTTCATCCGCTGGCGGCGTCGGGTCTGTCGCTGATCGCCAATACGGCGCCGGTGGCCTATGGCGGGTCGGGCACGCCCATCGTCGTGCTGGCGAGCGTCACCGGGTTCGACCTGCTGAAGCTCTCCGCCATGGTCGGTCGCCAGCTGCCGTTCTTCTCGGTGATCGTGCCGTTCTGGCTGACGGTGACGTTCTGCGGGTTTCGCAGAACGCTCGAGATCTGGCCCGCCATCCTGGTGGCCGGCGTAAGCTTCGCGGTCCCGCAGTTCCTCATCTCCAATTTCCACGGCCCCTGGCTCGTGGACATACTCTCCGCGATGCTTTCCATGCTGTTGCTGGCGCTGTTCCTCAAGGTCTGGAAGCCCAAGCGCGTGATGCTGGATGCTTCGGGGAGGTGAGCACGGTCACCTACGCGGAAGCGCAAAGCCAGCGTCAGGGTCACGGTCACGCTACCGAGCGGGTGGTCAAGGCCTGGACACCCTGGGTCATCCTCACCGTCATCCTGGCGATCTGGGGCATTCCCCAGGTCAAGAGCATTCTGAACGTGCCGGGGATCACCTACTGGGAAATTCCGATCGCCGGCTTGGACCATGTCGTGCAACGTGTCCCGCCGGCCGTTCCCGAGCCGCGCACCGAGGGCGCGGTATTCAAGTGGGGCGTCATCTCCGCGATCGGCACGGGGATCTTCTTCGCCGCGATCATCGCCGGCTTCGTGATGGGCTTCAAAGTCAGGGAGATGGCCAAGACCTGGACGGAGACCTTCGGGATCATGAAGTTCTCGCTGTTGACCATCGTCGCGATGCTCGCGCTCGGCTATACCACGCGCTACGCCGGCATGGACGGCACCCTGGGACTCGCTTTCGCCAACACTGGTTGGCTCTATCCCTTCTTCGGCACCATGATCGGCTGGATCGGTACCGCGCTGACGGGGACCGACGCCGGTTCCAACGCGTTGTTCGGCAGTCAGCAGGTGATCACGGCCAACAAGCTGGGCCTGGACCCGGTCTTGATGGCAGCGTCCAACAGCTCAGGCGGGGTGATGGGCAAGATGATCGACGCCCAGAGCATCGTGGTGGCCTCCGTGGCAACGGGCTTCATCGGCAAGGAAGGGGTGATCCTGCGCTTCGTGTTCTGGCACAGCCTGTCGCTGGCTGCGCTGATCGGCGTGTTCGTGATGCTGCAGGCCTACGTGCACCCGTTCACGGCGATGGTGGTGCGCTAGCGGTTACTTGCCTTTCAGCATCGCGACCAGCGAGCGCACGTCTTCTGCGGCCTCGGCGAGGATGGCGCGGGCGGCCTCCTCGTTCAGGCCCTCGGCCGACAAATCGGGCGCTGCGGTCTGGACCGCGTCGGGACGCGGCGCGATGCCGCTCGACTTCGAGCAGCGGTCGGCCACGCTCAGCAGCTCCGCCAGGCTGCCCGGGGTGAGATTCTCGGGCGCCAGCTCGTGCTCGTCCACGGCGCGCACCAGTGACTCGGAGAGGTTGAGGTTCTGCAGCAGCGCCGCGCCGATCCCCGGGTGCCACTCGTGCACCAGCTCGCGCAGCTCCTCGGCGCGGTGGACCAGCTCGGGGAAGCGGGTGGCGCGCCACATCAGGTAGAAATGCCCCAGGTCGTGCACCAGGCCCGCGAACAGCGCCTCGTCCGGGTCCAAGGTGCCGCGGTGCCGGGCCAGCACCCAGGCCAGCGCCGCGACCTCCAGGCTGTGCTCCCAGAGCCGCCGCGACTGCGCCGCGAAAGGCTTGAGGTCCTTGGCGTGCGCGATCTGGTCCATCGCCAGGGAGACGGCAATGCTGCGCACCGCGTTGTGCCCGACGACGATCAGAGCGTTCTTCAGGTCCGTGACCGGCCTGTCGCTGGGTCTGAGCGCCACGCTGTTGGACAGCGCGACCACCCGTGCGGACAGCAGCGGCTCGCTGCGCACCACCTTCGCCAGCTCGTTGGTGCCAAGCTCCTTTCTGGACAGCGCCATGCGCACCCGCAGCGAGGCCTCGATGAAGGTGGGGAACTTGAGGTCCTTCTGCGACAGGTCGCGCGCGATGTCCTGCAGGAACCTGTAGGAGAAGTCCTCGGTCTGGGCCGTGTCCGGCATGGCGAGTCGGGGCGGGGAGTTGGTGCGGGTCGATCGTCTCTTCAACATCGGCGCAATCGCGGCCGGATTTAGGCTTGACCGGGCGGCGCCGCAGCAGGCAAGGTGCGCGGTTGCCGAAAGTCAAGGAAGCGTGCGATGTCCCTCGCCCAGAACCTGCGCAGCCAGCTGTCGCTGCCTGTGATCGCAGCGCCCATGTTCATCGTCTCGAACCCCGACCTGGTCATTGCGCAATGCCAGAGTGGCGTGGTCGGCTCGTTCCCGGCCCTCAACGCACGCCCGGCGCAGATGCTGGAAGAGTGGGTGACCACCATCGAGACTGCCCTGGCGCAGCGCCGGCGCGCGCAGCCCGATGCAAAGATCGCCCCCTTCGCAGTCAACCAGATCATCCACCAGTCCAACGACCGCCTGGATCACGACCTCGACGTGTGCATCCGCCATCAGGTGCCCATCATCATCACCAGCCTGCGCGCGCCCGACGACGTGGTGAAGCGGGTCCACGCGTACGGCGGCATGGTGTTCCACGACGTGATCTCGATCCGCCACGCGCACAAGGCCCTCGAGGCGGGCGTGGACGGCCTGGTGCTGGTGTGCGCGGGGGCAGGCGGGCACGCCGGCATGCTCAGCCCGTTTGCGCTGGTGCGCGAGGTGCGCCGCTTCTTCGACGGCCCGGTCGCGCTGTCGGGTGCGATTACCGACGGCGCGGGAATCCTCGCGGCCGAGGCGATCGGCGCGGACTTCGCCTACATCGGCACGCGCTTCATCGCCACGCAGGAAGCCAATGCGGTAGCAGGCTACAAGCAGATGATCCTCGACAGCGCCGCGGCCGACATCGTGTACACGCCGTTCTTCAGCGGCGTGCACGGCAACTACCTGAAGAAGAGCGTGGCCGCGGCCGGCCTCGATCCAGACCAGCTCCCGGCAGCCGATAAGAAGTCCATGAACTTCGCTTCCGACCGCCCGGCCCGAGCCTGGAAGGACATCTGGGGCGCCGGCCAGGGGGTGGGCAACATCGATGAAGTGCTTCCGGCCGCCGAACTGGTCGCCCGCCTGGAGCGGGAGTATGCTGCCGCTCGCGCTGCGCTGACGGCGACAGCGGCCGCCCGCTGCAGCGAGACGGCTGCGTAGCACTCCCCGCCGCTTCTCACAGGAGCCGTTATGGCCCTCATCGACTTGCTTCCCAGCGATGCCACCCTCACTCAGATCCTGCCCGGGCACGTCGTGTTCGCCCAGGGCGACCAGGGCAACGTCATGTACGTGCTTCTGGAGGGCGAAGCGCAGATCCTGCTCGACGGCAAAGTGGTGGAAACCGTGCGTGGGGGCGGTATTCTCGGAGAGATGGCCCTCATCGACTCCGGGCCGCGCAGTGCTACTGCCATCGCCAAGACGCGCTGCGTGTTCGTCCCCATCGACGAGCGGCGCTTCAACGAGCTGGTGCGGCAGCGCCCGGAGTTCGCGCTCGAGGTCATGCGCAGCCTGGTGCATCGGCTGCGGCGGATGGACGTCGAGCGCTAGCCCGGATATTCACCAGGCCACCCCACATGTGAGCGCCTGTCTCCCTCCCCCTCGTGAGGGGGAGGGCTGGGGTGGGGGTGGGATGTGTGCAGTCCACTGTCCCCGTACCCCTGACCCCCATCCCATCCTTCCCCCTGGCCAGGGGGAAGGCGCTACTGCGCCGTCTGGACACTCAGCGCTGCAGCGTCACGATCACCAGCCCGCAGGTGAGCAGCGCGACGCCCGCCAGCTCGAGCCGCGTCAGGCGCTCGCGGAATACGCGCTGCGAAATGAACAGCGCGAACACCAGCTCGATGAGCGCGAGGGTGCGCACGTGCGCGACCGGCTCGATCGCCATTGCGGTGAACCAGCCGATCGAAGCGGCCGCCCCCATGAAACCCGCGAACAGGGAAGCGCGCCAAGCTCGCAGCACACCGACTACGACCTCAGGCTTGTGCAGCAGCAGCCCGCCTCCGAGGACGAGCGTCTGCAGGAGTTGCGCCGCGACCAACGTATAGGCGGCCGCCATCAGGAAGCTGCTGCCCTCGAGCGCCAGCGCGCCGCCCCGGTAGCCGACCGCCGACAGGGCGAAGCCGGTGCCCGAGGCCAGGCCCAGCAGGGCGGAGCGGGTCGTCCAGCCCGTCAGCAGCGCGCGCAGCGGGCGCTGCGGGTCGGCGGGCGAGAACAGCAGCACGCCCAGCGTTCCCAGGCCGATCGCCACCGCGGTGAACGGGCCGACGCGGTCGCCGAGGAACAGGAAGCCGAACACCGCCACCTGGATCAGCTCGCTCTTGGAGTAGGCCACGCCGAGCGTGAAGTTGCGCTCCTGCATGACGCGCAGAAGCAGGGCGGTGGCGGTGATCTGAGCCAGTGCGCCGAGCACGACCCAGCCGGCGAACGTGAGGTTCGGCGCCGGCAGCGGGTAGCCGCCGATCAGGTGGACCGCGGTCAGCCACAGCAGCGCGAACGGCAGCCCATAGAGGAAGCGCACCAAGGTCGCACCCAGCGTGCCGAGCGACTTGGTGAGGTGGCGCTGTGCGGCATTGCGCAGGGTCTGCGCCAATGCCGCGCAGAGCGTGATCGGAATCCAGAGCCAGGATGCGGTCGTCATGGAAGGAGGTGCGCAGGGTCACGCATGATCGCACATCCTGGCGGAACCGCCGTGGCGGTCCCGAACTGCGGCGGGAAAAGACGCGGCGCTTCTACGCCGCGTGCGCGAGCGTGCGCGGCGAAGGGGCGACGGCGATGCGGTCGCGGCCCAGGCGCTTGGCCTGGTAGAGCGCGCGGTCAGCGGCGGCCAGCAGGTCCTCGGGACGAATGCCGTCCTCGGGTACGGCCGATGCCAGGCCCACGCTGACGGTGACCGCGGGCGTGTGAGTGCGCGGGGTGCCTTCCACCTCGACCTGCCGGATCATCTGCCGGAGCGCTTCGGCGCGCTCCCGCGCCTGGCGGCGCTCTACGCCGGTCGTGAGCACCACGAACTCTTCACCGCCGTAGCGCGCGACCAGGTCGGAGCCGCGCGCAAACCAGCGCTGCACCGCCTCGCCGACCGTGCGGATACAGCGATCGCCGGCGAGATGCCCGTAGGTGTCGTTGAAGCGTTTGAAGTGATCGATGTCGATCATGAACAGCGACAGCGGGACTTCGTCGCGCCGCGCGCGGTTCCATTCCCGCACCAGCTGCTCGCTGAAGTAGCGCCGGTTGTACAACCCGGTGAGCCCGTCCTTGAGGGCGAGCCCTTCCAGCATGCGCTTGGTGCGCTCCAGCCGCTGCTGCTTCTGCAGCAACTGGTGCTCGGCCTGCACGCGTGCAGTGACGTCGGAGAGTGTGCCGACGACGTGGGTGAGCTGGCCGGTGCGGTCGTGGATCGGACCCAGGCTCAGCTCGTTCCAGAACATCGAGCCGTCTTTGCGATAGTTGCGCAAGGTCGCGGTGCAGCCGGTGCCCTGGTGCAGCCCTGCGCGAATCGCCTCCAGCCCTTCCTGCTTAGTGTCGTCCGCCTGCAGGAACCGGCAGTTGTAGCCGATGACCTCCGCGGCCTGATAGCCGGTGAGCCGCTCGAACGCCGGATTGACGTAGATGAGCGGCATATCCGGCAGACGCGCGTCGGCGATGACGAGGCCGTCTTGCGACGCAGCCACCGCCTGCCGAAACAACTCCGCTTCGATACCTCTCTTCATGACCGACCTCAAAAAGTCCCCCGAAGTGCCTGACTGGAATTAGTTTCGGCCCGATTCCGCTGGTCTTTAGCAGATTCTTGACCTTCGCCCCGGACCAAGCTGAATTTCATCTATCTTTCAGAATATTACGACTACTACACCAGGCGCGGCCCGCGGCCACCCCAGTGCGATTACCGCCGGCGTGCCATCCTGGCCCGCGAGTTGGAGCGCAATCGGCCCTCAGGGTTCCCGGGCCAGCCCCTGGTGGAGGGCGGCCTCAGTAGGATTTCGGCAGCCCCAGCACCTTCTCGGCGATGAAGCACAGGATGAGCTGCGGACTGACGGGCGCCAGCCGCGGGATCATGGCCTCGCGCAGGAAGCGTTCGATGTGGTACTCGCGCGCATAGCCCATGCCGCCGTGGGTGAGCATGGCCTGCTCGCAGGTGCGGAAGCACGCCTCCGCGGCGAGGTACTTGGCGGCGTTGGCCTCGGCGCCGCAGGGCTCGCCACGGTCGTACAAGGCGGCGGCGTTGAAGACCATCAGGTTGGCCGCTTCCAGCTCCATCCAGCAGCGCGCGAGCGGATGTTGGATCGCCTGGTTCTGTCCGATCGGCCGATCGAACACGACGCGCTCGCCGGCATACTGCACAGCGCGGGCCAGCGCGGCGCGCCCCAGACCGACGGCCTCGGCGGCGATCAGGATGCGCTCCGGGTTGAGCCCGTGCAGGATGTAGTCGAATCCGCGCCCGGCCTCGCCGATGCGATCCGACATCGGCACCGGCAGCTCGTCGATGAACAGAAGATTCGAGTCCACCGCCTTGCGGCCCATCTTCTCGATCTCGCGCACATCCACGTAGCGACGGTCGAGGTCGGTATAGAAGAGGCTGAGCCCGTCGGTGGGCCGGCGCCCGGCCTCGGGCGGCGCACTGCGCGCGAGGATCAGCATCTTGTGCGCGACCTGCGCGGTGGAGATCCAGATCTTCCGGCCTTTGAGCACATAGTGATCGCCCAGGTCGCGGGCGGCAGTCTGGAGCCTGGCGGTGTCCAGACCCGCGTCGGGCTCGGTGACGGCGAAGCAGGCCTTCTGCTCGCCGCGAATCAGCGGCGGGAGCCAGCGGCGCTTCTGCTCGTCGCTGCCGAACACGACGACGGGGTTGAGCCCGAAGATGTTCATGTGCACGGCCGAGGCACCCGAGAAGCCGGCGCCCGATTCGCTGATCGCCTGCATCATCACCGCCGCTTCGCTGATCCCGAGCCCTGCACCGCCGTGTTCCTGCGGCATGGCGATCCCCAGCCATCCGGCCTGTGCAACTGCAGCGTGGAACTCGTCGGGGAAGCCGCCGGCGCGGTCGCGTTCGAGCCAGTACTGCGCATCGAAGCGGGCGCACAGCTGCAGCACCGCGTGGCGGATGGCGCGCTGTTCAGGGGAGAGCGAAAAGTCCATGGTGAGGTGATGGAAGTGAGCCTTCATCGTACCCGCTCGGGGCGCAGATTGCCGTCGCGCAAGCTCGCTCCCTGCAGCGGCGGAACAGAGTTGCGCGAGTGCGACGACCTCGCATGCGCGCAAGGCCGCCACGATCTTGCCGCAACCGGCGTCGTGACATTTGTAATGCGCGCGATCATACGGATCAAACTTTGCGTCGCTACAGTGCGACCCGTGCGGGCAGGTGCTGCGCCGAGTGAGCCTTTCGCCTGCGAGCTCGCCGGCCAAAAAAGGCCGCTCTGCAGTGACTCGTCGCCGCGGTGCCCGCGGCCACGGCCCCCTGCCTGGCACAGTGCCTGCTCTCGCTGCATCTCCGATTGATCGCGGCCGTGCGGCACCCGCTGGATCGACCCAGGACACGGCGGTATCCAACGTCTCCCGCGCTCAAGCTTGAGCGTTGCTGCCCGATATTGCGGAGTGAACGTTCCCGATCGTTCCACCGGCGGAGCATTGCATGTGTGAGGCACGATCCGGACGACGGTAAGGAGAAATCATGCTGGCAGATGTTTCTACAGTCGCACGCATCTTCGGTTCGAAGGCCAGGTGCCTGGCGTTGGCACTGACACTGGCGTCCGGCGGGGCCGCGGCGGCGCAGACGGCTGCCCGTTGACGCCGATGCGGTCGACGCGAGCGTTGGAGGCGTGCCCGTCCGGCTGACGGCACCGTCTGGACAGACGCTGGGCGCCGCGGCGCTGGAACCGATCTATCTGTTGCACGACGTGGCCGGCGATGGCGTGCAGGCGCTCGCCGTGTACCTCGCCCCGGAGACCGCGCGGTTTTTCGAGAGCCGCGGGCAGGCGCTGCCGGCGCAGGGTCTGATCTCGACACTGATCATCACCGAGCGCGAGCTCGAGTCGCGCTATGTGGACCAGCACTCACTGCGCGATGTGCTGGTGGACGAACTTGCCCAGCAGCGTCAGCTGCAGGCCTTCCTGGCGAACGCGCGGTTCGGGTCGCAACGCGTGCGCGTGTCGTTGCCCGAAACGCGGTTGCTGACGGTGGAGGATTTTCTGATCCTCCAGGGTAACGAGCGTCTCCTGCCGCAGAGCGGCCGCCGCATCTCCTATTGCGTCGAGGCCTTCATCGCGCTGCGCAATCGGCCCGTGCTGGCGAGCACCTGTCTCACCAAGCCGGAAGTGACCAGCCACGACATGTATGCGCTGGAAACGTCAGTGGGGTCCTGGGCGCGAAGCCTGCTCGCGGACAACCCGTCGTCGCGTGCGCCGGCGCCGAAGCCGACCAAGAAAGACGGCCCGACCAAGAAAGACGGCAAGGACGGCGCGCTGCAACCCGCTGCCGACACCCGCCCGGATCCAGCGGCCAAGTCCGTGGCGCTGATGAACCTGCGCAATGCCGCTGACCACCGTCGCAGAGACGTGCTGGTGGCCTCGGCGTTGCTGTCGGCCCAGCTCCCTGCCGAGCTGCGCGCGCGCCTGGACAAGTCGAGCGAGCGCTTTTCGCGCAAAGTCGGAGCCGTGTGCGGCAAGGCGCCCGAAGCGGCGCTCGGCTACCAGTGCGAGCTGATCGCGTACGACCGCAGATTGCGGGCGTTGGAGCAATGCACGGCGACGTCGATCACCCCGGCACTGCAAGCCGAGTCGGTCGAACCGGTGGCGGGGCAGCTTCCGAATACGTGATCGGTGTCATCCCCGCGCAAGCGGGGATCGATCTGGTCAGATCGAGAGAACGACAGTCCTGGCGGTGATCAGCCGGTCCTAAGAGGCAAGCAGCGTCACACGCCCCCGCACCAGCTCTTCGATCTGCGCATCTGAGTAACCGGCTTCACGCAGCACTTCAGCGGAATGCTCGCCGAGGCGCGGAGACGGACGCAACGGCTGACGCTCGCAGGCGGACCACTCGGTAGGCGTGCGCGGCACGCGCAGCTTGCCTGCGCTGGGGTGGTCCTCGAAGGAAAAGAAACCGCCTGCTGCCAGGTGCGGATCCTGAACCAGGTCCTCCACGCTGTTCACCGGCGCCACCGGGATGTCGATCTCCTCCAGCAGCGCGATCCACTCCGCGCTGCTGCGCGCGCTGAGCAGCTCCGCCAGAATCACATAGATCTCGTCGATGTGCGCCGCGCGGCTGGCGTGCGGAAAGAAGCGCGGGTCCCGCAGGAGGTCGTCGCGCCCGACCGCCTGCAGGAAGCTCTTCCACTGCTTGTCGTTGTACACCAGCACGCACAGCCAGCCGTCGCGGGTGCGATAGGGCCGGCGGTGCTCGAGCCGGGCGTAGCCGCTGCCGCCGATGGGCGGCTCCCAGGACAGGCCGGCGAGGTGATCGCCGAGGACGAAGTGCGCCATGCTCTCGAACATCGGCACCTCGACCGACTGGCCCTGTCCGCTGCGCTCGCGGCAAAACAATGCCGTGGTGACTGCGTACACCGCGTGCAGCCCGGTGACGCGGTCGGCCAGGTTCACCGGCGCGTAGCGCGGCGCCTCACCCTCGTTGCGGCTGGCGAGCGAGGCCAGCCCCGTCGCACCCTGGATCAAGTCGTCGTATGCGGCCTTCGCCGCGTAGGGCCCACGCTGCGAGTATCCATAGGCTCCCACGTAGATGATGCGCGGGTTGACCGCCTGCACGTCCGCGTAGGCGAGGCCCAGCCGCGCCATCGCCTGCGGGCGGACGTTGTAGATCAGCACGTCGGTAGCGCTCACGATGCGCAGCAACGCTTCGCGTCCCTGCGGCTGCTTGAGATCCAGCACGATGCCGCGCTTGCCGCGGTTGAGATTGAGGAACAGGTGCCCCATCCCGGGACTGGTCATCGGGCCGACGTGCCGCATGTTGTCGCCGTCGTGCGTCTCGACTTTGATCACGTCGGCGCCGAGCTCGGCGAGGATCTGGGTCGCGAACGGCCCCATGACGACGGTGGTGAGATCGAGGATCTTGATCCCCGCGAGCGGGCCGGGCATGTCAGCTCACATGAAAATGGAGGAAAGAGGGGTCGGTTGCTACGTACCGATAAGGCGGGCCGAACAGATGACGTCGCACTCTGACCGGTCGGCTTAGGTGCTCACCGGGCCGGGTCGATCTGCGTTTGCAGCGTCTCGACCAGCTCCCTGAGCGTGGCGACCTCCTCGCGCAGAGTGGCGATCTCGTCCTTCAGCGCCGCGATCTCTGCCGATGCTGTGCCGCGCGTCGCGGGTGTCGATACTTCGGTCTCCAGCTCCACGTCCACCGGGCCGGTTAGCAGCTGAGCCCAGCGATGCTCACGTGAGCCGGGCTGCTTGGGCAAGCGCATCACCATCGCGCCGGCGGAGCGCGCTGCGAGCTCCTCGAGGTACGCCTCGACAGAGGAGATGTCGGCAAACCGGTACATGCGCTCGCAATTCAGGCGCAGTTCCCCCGGGGTCTGGGGACCGCGCAGCATCAGGACGGCGAGCAGCGTGGTTGCCGTCGAGCCCATGCTGAACACCTTGGGGAAGTTGTGCGCATACCGCAGCACCCGTCCCGACGCGCCGTAGCTCTCGATCACCAGCGTGCGGCGCTTGAGCGCTTCGAGCGCGGCCTGCACGTCGGCCTCGGACAGCTCCATGACCGGGTGCCGGCTGCTCTTCTGGTTGCAGCCCGCGGTGAGCGAGTTGACCGTCAGCGGGTAGTTGTCCGGCGTGACGACCTGCTTTTCGATCAGCACCCCGAGCACGCGGGCTTGCGGGGGCGAGAAGGGCTCGAATGTGGAATCGGTCACGGATGTGGCTGCGATGTCATGAGGCGAATGAGCGCAATGATAGAGGTTATCCGCGGATTGAGAAGGCCTGCGTGCGTGGGGGTCGTGCGAGCCAGGTCTTGCACCGCATCACAGTCGTAGCGCATGAAGCACGAGAATTGCTTGAGCCGCCCCGATTGCGGCTGCTGGCGCCTGAATCCCGTTGCCGCGGCGGTGCGGTGGCATTGCGCAGCAGTGGTCGAGGCCTCAATCCCGGACCGCGCCGGCCGATAACCCTGGAGCCGGCCCGCATTTCTCACGCGGGCCGGAGCGGTGCCGCACCCAGCTGTGCATACCTTCCGGGGAACCATGACACCAGCCGCTCGCTCCGCCTTGATTGTCGAACCTTCGCGGGCCCGGCGCTCCGTGCTGGCCGCGCTGCTGCGCGAAGCCGGCGCCGAGTTCGCCGAAGCGGCCAGCATGACCGAAGCACTCCAGCAGATCGCACGTCGCCGCTTCGATCTGGTGTGCGTCGCCGACCAGCTCCCCGACGGCAGCGGCGCGCAGTTTTGCGCCACGGTGCGCGACGCGCCCGACGCGGCCCCCATCCCCATTCTCGTTCTGTCGCCCGAACCGGAGGCGCACACCGTCAAGGCGCTGCGCGAGGCCGGCGCGAGCGACATCATGGACCGCCACGACGTAGAGCGGGTGCGGCAGTTCCTGGCAATGGTCCTCACGCCGTTGCCGGTGTTGAGCGGCCGTGTGATTCTCGTTGACGACGATCCCGAGGAATCGAGCCTGGTGCTGGACGCCCTGCGCAACCTCGGCCTGGAAGTGCACCAGGTGGGAGCGCCGGCGCTGGCCCTGACACGAGTGCGCGACCAGCCAGTGGATGTGCTGATCGTCGCTCCCCTGCTGCATGCGCCCGTGAGCGGCGCCGGGCTGATCCGCGAGCTGCGTGCGCTACCCGGCTCGGAAGGGCGCACGCCGGTGCTGGCGATCACTTCGCCGACCGATCCCGCGCGCCGGATCGAGGCCTTGCGCAGCGGCGCCGACGACTTCATCCCCCAGCCCGTGGTGGCCGAGGAGCTGACGGTGCGGGTGGAGAGACTGGTGCGTGGCAAGCGCCGCCTCGAGGAGAGCGAAGCGCAGCGCGCCAGCTTCGAGGCGCTCGCCCTGACCGATCCGCTCACCACCTTGAACAACCGGCGCTTCCTCGGCGAGGTTGCGCCCATGTACCTGGCGGAGGCGCGCCGGCACGGCTTCCCGCTCAGCGTGATCCTGGTGGACATCGACCGCTTCGATCACATCACCCACACCTGCACGCCGGCGGTGTGCGAGGAAGTGTTGCGCAGCATCGGGCGCCTGCTGCGCAGCGAATGCCGTCGCGGCGACGTGGCGGTGCGCTGCAAGGACGACGAGTTCGTGCTGCTGATGTCGCACTGCTCCCTGGCTGACGCTCAGATCAAAGCCGAGAGCCTGCGGGCGCGCGTGGCCGAGCTCAGGCCGTGCGGCGTCGTCATCACCGTCAGCGTAGGCGTTGCGCAAGCGCGCGGCATGCCGGGAGAGGTCTTCGCCGACGTGTTCGGACGCGCGGCCCGTGCAGCGGTCGCGGCGCGCCAGGGTGGAAGCGATCGGGTGGTTACGGCGGAGGTGTGAGCCGGCTTGTGTCACCCTCACCCCGCCCTCTCCCATCAAGGGAGAGGGAGCTCTTGCGCGCGTCACGAATCGAGCCTATGAACAGTTCCCTCTCCCCTTGCGGGAGAGGGTTAGGGAGAGGGGGCTGCGTGCTCACCGCAGCGCGTAGCGCTCGATCACCTCGCGATTGAACCGCAGTCCCAGACCCGGGGCTGATGGCACGGAAAGCTGCCCGTTCACCGGCCGCGGCGCTTCCTCGAACAACCGCAGCGACCACGGCATGTACTCCACGGTCAGGCCGTTGGGCGCGGCGGCGACCAGATGGACGTGAATCTCCGGGAACAGGTGGCTCACCACCGGTAGGTTGAACGCCTGCGCCATGCCCGCGACCTTCATCCAGTTCGCGATCCCGCCGACCCGCAGCAGGTCGATCATGACGATGTCCACCGAACGTGCCTCGAGCATGTGGCGGAACGGCGCGATGCCGTAGACGTACTCGCCGCCCGCGACCGGCGTGGCAAGGGCATCGGCCACCCGCGCCAGCCCTGCGAAGTCGTCGTGCGCGGTCACGTCCTCCCACCAGAAGAAGTGCACGTCCTCGAGGCGCCGCCCGATGTCGATCGCCTGGTGCACACTCCAGCGCTGATTGATGTCGCACATCAGGTCGATGTCGGGGCCGATCGCCTCCCGCACCAGGCGCGCCCGCTCGACCTCGTGCGCCGGTGAGGTGTCGCCCGGCAGCGCGAGCTGCATCTTCATCTGTCGAAAGCCGCGTTGCGCCAGCACGCGGCGCGGCCTTGACCACGTGCTCCAGCGGGAACGTGCGCATGAGCGCGCCGCTCGCATAGGTCGGAACGCGATCACGCAGGCCGCCCAGGAGCACGGCGAGCGGCTGGTTGAGCGCCTTGCCCTTGATGTCCCACAGCGCCATGTCGATGGCGGTGAACGCAAGCGTGAAGATCCCCCCGGGCCCGGCCGAGCTCTCTGCGGCATTGCGCAGCTTCTGACCGACGGCTTCGATGCGCAGCGGGTCTTCGCCGAGAGTCAGCGCGCCCAGTTGCTCCACCGCGTGCTTCAAGGTAGCGGTGAGCGCGGCGCCGAAGAAGGTGACGCCGATGCCCTCGATTCCAGCGTCGGTTTCGACCTGCACCGTGACGAACTCGTGGAACGGCCCGCCGAACGGCGGCCCGCCGGCCAGCGGCTCTTCGGCCGGCAGCTGCACGAGGTCAGAGCGAACGCGCGTGATCTTCATGGTTGAACCTCAAGCTGAACTAGACAATCGGAAACCGCAGAGAACGCAGAGGCGCAGAGGACCCGCAGAGAAAATCTGTATCTTGACGAAGGGCTCGCTGATGCGCTTGAGTCAAAGCCTTTCTCCGCGGGTCCTCTGCGCCTCCGCGCCTCTGCGGTTCACGCAGTAGGGCTCTAGCGCGAGAACTCGCGCATCAGCTTCCCAGGCCGGCCGCAATCCGCAATGGGTCCGTTCTCGTCCACTGTGCGCACTCCGTTGATCCATACGCCGTGCAGGCCCGTCGCCGGCGTGTCGACCCGGCTTGCGCCACCCGGCAGATCCGACACGCGGCGCTTCGGTCCGCGCCCGACGGTGGCCGGATCGAACAGAATGAGGTCGGCCCACGCGCCCGGGCGCGAGGCGTCCGCGACCCTGCATCCGGTAGAGATCCGCCGGACGGCTGGTCACGGACTGCACCGCCTGCTCCAGGCTGAGATCGCCGCGCTCGCGCGCCCAATGCCCGAACAGGTGCAGGCCGAAGCCCGCATCGCACAGGAACGACAAGTGCGCGCCGGCATCCGACAACGTCACCTGGGCGTGCGGGTGGCGGATCAGCTCGCGGACCGCATTCTCGTCGGTGTTGAACAGCTTGCAGTCCACCATCGCGTCCAGCTCGCCGTCGAGGCCGAAATCGAGCAACCAGTCGAACGGGTCCTTGCCTTGTGCGCTCGCCATCTCGCCGACGTTGCGCCCGACCAGGTCGGCGTGGCGAGCCTGCGTGACTTCCTTGACCGTCATGTGGTCCAGGCTGTGATAGGAGAAGCGGTTGGGCACGGTGCGGCTGCGCGCCTCGGTCTTGATCGCCGCGCGGAACGACGGATCGGCCAGCAGCCTCTGGTACTGCTCCGAGCCTTCGGCTTCGATCGCGGGACGCCAGGCGAGCAGCGCCTCCAGCGGATACGGATGCCGCAGCGTGAACTCCATGCCGAGCGGGAAGCAGCTGACGTGCGCCCACAGCTCGCGGCCGCGGGCGCGCGCCGCGCCGATCTCCTCCAGCTCGCCGAACACGCGCTGCGGATCGTTGGGATCGACGAACATTGCGGCGATCATCACCGGTCGGCGGTTGCGCTGCGCGATCTGTTCCAGCCATGGCACCGTGGTGGTCATGCCCTTGGTGAGCATGAATACGCCTTTGCCGGCTTCGCCCAGCGCGCCGGTGAGCTCCAGCATCTCGTGCTCGTCGGCGAGGCGCGAGGGCATTGGGATGCCGTTCTCGCCGTTGTGCTGCTCGAGTGTCGAGGTGGCGAAGCCCACCGCGCCGGCCTGCAGCGCTTCGGCCACCAGCTGCTTCATCTGCGCGACCTCCGCCTTGGTCGCCGCGCGCTTGGCGGCGTCCTCGCGCAGCACGAACGTGCGTACCGACGAATGGCCGACGAAGGAAGCGACGTTGGGCACCGTGCCCTTGCGCTCGAGCAGGCGCAGGTAGTCGGGATAGCTCTCGAAGTCCCAGTCCACCCCGGCGCGCAGCGCTTCCAGCGGCATGCCTTCGACGTGAGTGAGATTGCGCAGCGTGAGATCGCGGTCGCTCGGCCGGCACGGCGCGATGGTGAAGCCGCAGTTGCCGATCACCACGCTGGTCACGCCCAGTGCCACCGATGGCGTCGCGAACGAATCCCACAGGAGCTGCGCGTCGTAGTGGGTGTGCAGGTCGATGATGCCGGGCGTGAGCGTCAGGCCCTGTGCGTCGATTCGGCTGCGTGCGGCGCCGAGGTCCTTGCCGATGGCAGCGATGCGGCCGTCCTGCACCGCCAGGTCGCCTGCGCGGGCCGGCGCTGCCGAGCCCGTCGATGAGCGATGCGTTTTCGATTACGAGGTCGTGCATGGGAATCTTCCTGGCGAACGATACGAACCGTGATCGAGCACAACCGCGGACCGATTCGGGTTCCGGAGCCTCGCGGTGTGCGCCTCCCTTGAGCCGCTTCCGTGCGACGCCTCATGATGTGCACGAACGGATACGCCCGGCCCGTACTGTACACCCCTTGCAGTGCGTCCCGCTCGGGCCGAGGCGGCCGCAGCGCGTGAACAGATCGTCTGCGCCCGTGCGAGGCGGTGTAGTAGAGTGTTCGCGCACACAAGAAACCTGACACGCCACCCCTCGAAGGAGACCACCATGTCTGCCGTCTTGAGCACCCCTCCCGCCCGCAAGACCGTTCTCGCCGCCTGTCCGCACGATTGCCCGGACACCTGTTCGATGCTGGTCACGGTGGAAGGCGACCGCGTTGTCAGCGTGAAGGGCAATCCAGACCACCCGTTCACGGACGGACGCCTGTGCGTCAAGGTGAACCACTACGAGGAACGGGTGCACCACGCCGACCGTGTGCTCTATCCGCTCAAGCGCAGCGGGCCGAAGGGCTCAGGTCAGTTCACTCGCATCACCTGGGCGGCGGCCATGGACGAGATCGCCTCGCGCTGGAAGCAGCTCATCCAGCAGCACGGCCCGACCGCGATCCTGCCCTACAGCTATCTGGGCACGGAGGGAATCCTGAACGGCATGAACGTGGGCGATCCGTTCTTCAACAAGCTCGGCGCCACCATCACCGAGCGCACGTTCTGCGACTCAGGCGCCTGTACCGGCTACATGATGACGGTGGGTCCGACGCCGGGCACCGACCCCGAGAGCTTCGTGCACTCGCGCTACATCATCCTGTGGGCCTGCAACACCATCAGCACCAACACGCATCACTGGCCCATCATCGCCGAGGCGCAGAAGCGCGGCGCGAAGGTTGTCGTGGTGGATCCCGGTGCGCACGCGCACCGCGCGCCAGGCCGACTGGCACATCGCCATCAAGCCGGGCACCGACGGGGCGCTCGCCATGGCGATGATGAACGTCATCATCGCGGAGGGTCTGGTCGACAAGGAGTACGTCGCGAACTACACCGTCGGCTACGACGAGCTGGCCGAGCGCGCGCAGCAGTATCCGCCGGAGAAGGTGGCTGCGATCACCGGCATCCCCGCCGACGACATCCGCAAGCTCGCGCGCGAGTACGCCACGACGCGCCCGTCGGTGATCCGCATCGGCGTGGCGGTCGAGCGGCACGCCGGCGGCGGCCAGACGGTGCGCGCGCTGACCTGCCTGCCCGCACTGGTGGGCGCCTGGCGCGACGTCGGCGGCGGCATCCTGCAGCTTCCCATCTGGGCGTTCCCGGTGAAGTGGGAGAACCTGATGCGCCCGGACTGGATCAAGCCCGGCACGCGCGTGCTGAACCAGTGGAAGCTGGGCGCCGCGCTCACCGGAGAGCTCGCGCTCGATCCACCGATCCAGTCGCTGTTCGTCTACAACGCCAACCCGGTGGTGGTCGCACCCGAGCAGGAGAAGGTGCTGCGCGGGCTGGCCCGCGAAGACCTGTTCACCGTGGTGAGCGAGCATTTCATCACCGACACCGCGCGCTACGCCGACATCGTGCTGCCCGCCACCACGCAGATGGAGCAGACCGAGATCATGTTCTCGTGGGGACATTTCTACCTGTCGTACAACCACCAGGCCATCGCGCCGCGCGGGCGAAGCGGTGCCGAACACCGAGCTGTTCCGGCGGTTGGCAAAGGCCATGGGCATCGACGATCCGTTCTTCCAGCGCGACGATGCGCAGATGGCGCTGGACGCGATGGACTGGGCGAGCCCGGCGATGGAAGGCATCAGCATGGAGCTGCTCCAGCGCGACGGCTATGCGCGCCTGAAGGTGGGGACGCCGGACACTTACGCGCCGCACGCCCAAGGCAAGTTCCCGACGCCCTCGGGCAAGGTCGAGCTGAAGGCCTCGATGGCCGCCGGCGGCAACTTCGTCTTGCCGCTGTTTCGCCAGGGCTCCAACGAGTTCCAGGACGGCAGCCCCGTCGATCCGCTGCCGGGCTTCATCCCGCCGCAGGAATCGCCGGATACCAACAGCGCGCTGGCGGCGAAGTACCCGCTCAACCTGCTCACGCCGAAGAACCATGCATTCCTCAACTCCGGCTACGGAAACATTGCGCGCCAGCTCGGCAACGCCGGCGAGCAGTTCGTGACGCTGCATCCGGCCGATGCGCGCGCGCGCGGGATCGCGGAAGGCGAGCTGGTGGACGTGTTCAACGATCGCGGCCGCTTCCGCGCCGAGGCACAGGTGAGCGACGAGGTCCGGCAGGGCGTGGTCGTCTCCCCGCTCGGCTACTGGGCGTCCAATTCGCCCAACGGCCGCTCGGCCAACGTCGTCAACGCCTCCCGCTATGCCGACCTGGGCCGCGCGCCGACGTTCTCGGACACGCTGGTTGAGGTGCGGCGGGTCGAGGGTTGACGGCTACCCCACACCGCCCCGCCAGCTGTGCTGGCACCCCGCCTCGTGAGAGGCGGGAAAAAAAAGAACGAGCACTCCCCTCCTCCCTGAGGAGGGGTGGCGTGCGGAGCGCGACGGGGTGGTGGGAGCCTCCCTGAGGAGGGGTGGCGTGCGGAGCGCGACGGGGTGGTGGGAGCCTCCCTGAGGAGGGGTGGCGTGCGGAGCGCGACGGGGTGGTGGGAGCCTCCCTGAGGAGGGGTGGCGTGCGGAGCGCGACGGGGTGGTGGGAGCCTCCCTGAGGGGTGGCGTGCGGAGCGCGACGGGGTGGTGGGAGCCCGCCGAAGGAGTGGTGGCGCGCATCGCGACACGATGATCCGAGCGCGACCGCGCTGTCAACGCGGCTCGTCCCCCACCACCGTGCAGCGCCGAATGACGCGTCGCTGTGTAGCTGGATCGTATTCCGTGGCCCGATGCATGACGCAGCGGTTGTCCCACAGGATGAGCTGACCGGGCGACCAGCGGTGGCGGTAGGTCAGATCCGAGTGCACCGCCAGCGCGTTGAGTTCTTCGATCAGCACGCGGCCTTCGTCGTAGTCCATGCCCAGGATGTACTCGGCGTGATCGCCCAGAAAAATGCACTTGCGCCCGGTTTCCGGGTGAGTGCGCACGATCGGGTGGTCCACCGGCGGCCGTTCCCGCCGCTGCGCCTCGGTCATCGGGTCTTCGCCGTGCCGGCGGGTGCGCGAGAAATCCAGGTTGTGCACTGCACGAAGGCCGGCGATCCGCGCCTTCCAAGCTGCGCTGAGACGTTCATAGCCCCCGTACATGTCGCAGAAATGTGTTTCGCCTCCTTCGGACGTGGCGACCTCCGCATAGAGGATCGTGGCTTGACCGGTTCTGCGCTGCCACGAGCCGTCGGTGTGCCAGATCAAAGTACCCTTGTCCGGATGCTTGCCGGTCGGATTGCCGTTCTCGTCCAGGTTGGAGAGGCGGTACAACTCCGGGAAGCCGTCCGCGTGGTACTGATTCATCACGTGGATCTGCACCTCGCCGAAGCGGCGCGCAAACGCCACCTGCGCGCCGGGCGGAAGGTCCTGGGCGTCGAACAGCAGTACCTGGTGGTCGAGAAAAGCCGAGTAGACGGTGCGGAACAACGAGTCGTCGACGCCATTCGCCAGATCGACGCCCGCGATGCGGGCACCGAGGTTCGCGCTCAAAGGCAGAATCTCGACGGGAGAATGCACAACCGAGTTCACCTGTTGCCTCCTGACTCTGTAGCCTGACCGAAGAACGTCAGCTTGCCTCGCCGGAGGCGATTCGGCAATGGGGCCTTGCCTTCACCGTCCAGCCCCGGGCCTGGATCTGCCGGCCAGGCCTCTGGCGTCAGAACTCCTTTAGTACGCCCAGTCGTACGTACGTGCGATTGAATGCATAGATCGGGATATTGGAGTCATGCTCCACCTGGCCCACCGTGATGCGGGGCATGAATCCGCGATATTGCAGCCTGCGGTTCATGACGGCCAGCTCGTATCGTAGTTCCCTGTCGACCCGGGTGATCCCGAAGAATGGATCCGGCCCGTCGAAGTCGAGCTGAGAGTAGCGTGCGAACAGCGAGCCGATCCATCCGCCGCGCCATTCCTGGACGTAGCGCAAATGCACGGCGGGTCCCTGGTATGCGTACGCCGACTCCGCAGCATCGTCCCGAATCAGTGCGATGCCTCCGCGGAGGCTCTGCGCCGGTGTCAAGGCGGCGTACAGCTCGCTGAATGCGATGTACTGCCACCCGCTCAGGTACTGGTACTGCGGCCGGTATTCAAGCTCGCGTCCGTCCAGGCCAACAGTCACCGAGATACTCTGGTAGAGCCGAACGAAGTCGGAGACGCGCCAGGTCGGCCCGGTGTAGAGATCGCTCCCTTGGAAGCCGGCGTAGTGGCCTCCCGCTTGCAGGTCAATGCTGTGCCTGCCCCAATCGAAATGCTTTCCCGCGAGGGCCTGCAGGTAGGACGAGTCCGTCGACGAGCCCGAGAAGTCGTAGAGCTCCGCATACGCAGTCGCGAACCAGCTCGGGTCGCGTGGCAGAGGCAGCTTGCCGTAGGCGGTATACAGCATGCCCACTCCAGACTCCGCCTGCGATGAAGCCGCGACACGAAATAGTTGGCCACCGATCTGCACGAACTCCGCGCTGGTCGCCTGGCCGGGGTTGGAGTCGAGGATCAGGTCGAGCGACACGACAAGACTGGGCACCCGCTCCCGGATCTGCGTCAGATAGGCGAGCACATTGTTGCGGACTGGTTCGGGCAGCGGTGCGGACAGCACCTGCTCGAAGTGATAGCGCGCCGTCTGGTAGTCCCCCTCGAGATACAGCGCGCGCGCCAGCTCGAGCCGGGGACGCAGCAGCGTGGGATCGCGAACCAGCATGAGCCGAAACTCCGCGGCAGCATCTTCATACTTGCCGCGGGCGAGGGCGATCGCACCGGACAGGAACAGCACTTGTAGCGCCGGAGGATCGGCCCGGCGCAACCGGGTGACGATGGCGTCGGCTTCGTCCACGCGCCCAGCGTCGAAAAGAGCCGTGGCGGCTGGCGATTTCTTCCTCTGTCGTGGCGCTCTGCGCGGATGTCGCCGCCGCAGCGAGCAGCACAGAACAGCGCAGCTGCGGCGACCGCGAGGTGTGCGCGCCGGCGCAGATCCATGCTCACGCCGGCTCGGGCAGTCCCGCGGCAGCTATTGCTTGCCGCCGAAGGCGCCCCCCATCGATCCGCCAGGCCTGCTGTCAGGCTGTAGACGCCGCCGATCTCTTGTGCCGCTGGACCATAGAAGCGCCCGTTCGCGTTGCCCGGACAGCTGCGAATTGGCGGTCGTGACGGGGATGAGCGAACTGGGCGGTGCCGGGGCTGTAGGAACCTGTTCCCGAGAGGTTGAGGTCGGCCGGAGCGGGATGAGCAGTGCCCGCGCCGGTGAATGCCTGCGTCTGAGAGGTGTTGAACATCACGCTTCGAGTAGCCGAAGTCGACCACCGTGGTCATGGTCGCCGATGTCCCGTACAGCCGGCCCGCCGCATCGACATACACACCCGCCGTGAGGCCGTTGTACGTCGCTGTTCCGGTGAGTCGGCAGCGCGTTTATCGGCGTGGGCGCTCCGAACGACATCGCTCCGAAAGTCACCGGACCGCTCGTCGCTGCGCCCGTCTGCCACACCCCGAAGCTCTGGTAGTTCCAGCCGACTAGTGCATAGGGGTCGATCGTGACGGCTTCGGTAGCACCCGAGTTCTTCGATGCCGTGCACTGCCCATTCCCGCAGCCGACTGTCCCGCCTCCCAGGACGGTGGAGTCCCACGAGACGGCACCGGCGGGAGCGTCGATCTGCAGCGCGGTCAGTTGCCGGCTCGCCCCGAATGTAAGTGTCGCGCTGGACGCGCTGGTATCTACTGCACTGAACGGACCGCTCGAGGTTACGGTGACATCGCCGTTGGGCGCGACAGTCACCGTCCCGGTGATCGTCTGCGACATCCCCTGCGCCGCGACTTTGGAGTTGGGCTGGACCGCGCTCCATGACGTGAACGACTGCGTAGCAGGGGGGCGCATTTCACCGCTGCCGCCATCACCACCGCCGCCTCCCCCTCCACAACCGCCCAGCGCAACAATTGCCGTCAGCCAAAGCAGATGAGCATGGATGTTTCTCATTGTTTCGTCTCCTCAGCGCGCCGGCCGAGGCGCGCCTTCTTGTCGTGTAGCGGGCCGCGCGTCGCAACCTCGTGTGCTATGCCGGATCATTGCGCTGAGCTGCCGTAGGCCGAAACCTGGCAGGCGGCTTGTGGATCGAAGGAGCCGGTGGTCCAGGTACTGGGCAGCGTCGTCAGGTTGCTTTGCGCGCTCATCTCTCTGGAGCAGCTGCTCCCGGCTTTGGTATCGAAGTGAACCGTTCCGGCTTGCGTACCAAGGATCGCGATCCAGTACGCGCCGCCCGCAGTGACGGCAGTGGGCGAGATGGAAACGCGTATTCCAGGCTCCGGGCGACGGGCTGGACGTGCTTCCCTGCGCCAGCAACGTACCGGGATGTCCGTTTGCGTCAGAGTAGAGGCCGACATTCAGCTTGGTTGCCGTCGAGGTGGTCTCGAGGAAAACGCTCAGCGAGGCGAGGGTGCCGCAAACGCTGGCCTTCGTGCTGAACGCCGTCGCGACGCCTGCTGGGCTTTGATCGTCGGTTCCAAGCGTGCTATCGCCGAGCAGGGTGCCGGCGGCGCAGCCGCCTGCGACGATCGTCACCCGACGCGGCAGCTGCTCGTGAAGCGTCATCGTCGAAGTGGCGGCCGCGGCGCTGCCTGCGTCGCAGCCGCGGCCGCCGCAACGGCAATCTGCCGGCTGGTGGAGGTGCTCCCGGTGCCGGCGGGCCCCGCTGCGGTCAGCACCACCGTGTAGGTTCCCGCCAAATAGTAAGTGTGCGCCGGACTTCGCTCGTTGCTGAAGGTGCTGTCTCCAAAGTCCCACATGAAACTGCTGGCGCCAGTCGTGGTGTTGGTGAACCGTCACAGTGAACGGAGCGTTGCCCGATGCGCTGCTGGTGGTGAATGCGGTGGCTGCAGGCTTTTCGATCACGGTGCCGATGGCTGATCTGACCGCGTTCATCATAGAGCTCTGACTGCTTACCACGATGGAAGTCGCGGCGGTCTTGCTGACGCTTCCCCCCGGTCCGCTGGCGGTCAGCACTACCGTATAGCGACCCGGCGTGGTGTACACGTGGCTGGGACTCTGCAACGTGCTGCCGCTGCCATCGCCGAAGTCCCACTGCCAACCGCTGGCCTGACCGCCGCTGGTGTTGGTGAACGTCACGGTCAACGGCGCCATGCCGCTCGTCGTGCTCATGCTGAAGGCTGGGCTGGGCGCAGCGGATGGGACCACGACGACTTCGTTGGAGGGATCGCTTTCGTCCGTCGCGTTGTAAGCCGTCACCACACAGTAGCGAGCGACGCCCTCGGTGAGCCCGGTCACGGTTGCGCTCGTCGTAGCCTCCGACATCCAATGTCGTGTCGTACGAACCGCTCGCCGGTCCACAGTGCAGCTTGAACCCTTGCGCACGCGAGTCGGAATAATCCCAGGCGAATGTGACCTGCGCAGCGAGCGCAATGTCAGATAGCGACGCGAAGGCGGCGACGATCGAAATGCATATGCCGCACAACAGCAGGAGAATTCCGGACCGGAAAGCACGACCGCAAGCGGATGCCGTGCTCGCTGCGTGCCCCGTCGATGGCCGGTTTGCCCGGGTCATACACGAACTGTCGTCGACAGGATCACGTGCACGAGCCTGCTACGGTGGGCAGCGCTTGGCGAGTGGCACTGGTCTCCAAATGTCAAATCAACCAATGCATGTCCCTTGCTGTACCTGACAGTCAACCCGGCCATCGTCGTCCGAGAACGACGCGAAGCAGACAGCATAGTGCGAGCCGGAGAGTTAGTGACGCACTAGGATGATAATGGATACGCTGCGTTCGCAAATGACATAGTCTGTCAACGAAGCTTCGAGATACTTCGGCGGCAAACCAAAAAGATTGATAGCGTCATGGCGCCTTCTTATGCTCCGCACGGCGCGAGCGAGACCAGGAGCGACAATTGCCCGCGGAGCATGAGTTGCATCGGCCGATCGTTGCTCTCGAGTGCGCCGACAGCGGGCATTGCACCCACGATGACGGCATGCGTCGGGTTTGGGGGACAGGCGGGCGATAGCGTTTGTGGCGATCGCGCCGGTACGGCATTTGTAAGCATGACGGGCGTAGCATCGATTTGAGCGCAGCAGCCGCTGCGAGCTCGACGCACCAGCGATGCTCAAGGCAGCAGGATGCTCGTCAGGGCGGTCCCATTCACGGTCGCGGCCGGAGCCACTCCGAGGATCTGCATGATGGTGGGCGCGATGTCGATGTTGTGGACCACGGGCAACGGGGCCGAAGCGGCCTTGATGTTGGGCCCGGCGGCGAACAGGATCGCGCTCATGGACGGCAGCTCGGCATTGTGGCCGTGCGCGCCGTAGAAGTTGGGCACCGAGTAGATCGATGAATCGGCCGGCGTGTCCAGCAGGCGCGCCACTGCGGGCGTCTGCATGCCGTCGAAGTTGTAGCCCTCGGTCAACAGCGCGAAGACATCGCCGCTGTCCTGACCGATCACGGCGTCGGTGCAGAAGCCGATTCTCCCGCAACCGCTGGAGCGCTTGCTGACGTCGCTGAACAGCGGGCGTGCAGTCGGGTTGTAGAACGCGTTGGGGTCGACCGCTGCACCGAGGATTGCCGCGATCTTGTCGCGCAGCGCCTCATAGTCGGTGACGTTCACCGTACCGCCCTGCTGGCGCCCGGACAGGTTCACGTACAGGTTCAACGCCGGCCCGGAGGTGTGGTAGCGCACGTGGGCGAGCTCGGCGTCGGTCATGCCGCCTGCCTTCAGAACTGCGCGTAACGTGACCGTGGTGTGGAACGGGGCCATGCCGTGGTCCGACACGACGAGCACGTTGCTCCTCGGGCGGCCCTGGCTGTCCACGCCGACGGCCTGGATGATCGCCTGTACCGCGTTGCTCGCCTGCTGGTAGGCGAATCGAAGGTACTTGTCGAGGTCCGTGATCCGCGAGCGATCCTGCCCGATCGCGCCCGGGAGGATTGCCCTCGGTACCCACGGTGCGGTTGTCGAGCGGATTGGTCGCCTGCCGCGGGTCGGTCAGGGTAAATTGATGACCGGACCCGTCCGGCTGCTCGATGTAGATCATGACCAGGTCGGCGTCCTGATTCTGCTTGAGCGCGCGCAGCGCGACGCTGGTCTGATAGGCCACGAAGGTACGGACCTGGTCTTCGTATATCGCCTCGAGCTCTCGCGGATCGGGAAAGGTCGCAACGTCGAAGCCCGCGCCGAGACGCTGCACGATGCGGAAGTCCGCCTGCGCCGCCCAGAAGCCGACGTTGCTGTTGATGTCGTCGACGGCGGAGAGCGCGGGCGCGTTGCGCGGAATAAAGGTGGACGAATAGCGCGCGAAGCGCACCAGCGAGAGATCGGGCGCGAGCGTGCTGACGAAGAACGCGGTGCCGATCTTCAGCCCGCTGCCTTCGAAGAAGAACCTGGCGGACGCGCCGCCGACAGTCGCGTAAGCGGGGCCGGTCGAGGGCAGCGTGAACGGACCGGGTGCGATGGGGCTCGCGGCGCTGGAGTTGAAGAACACCAGCGTGTCGTAGTTCACGATGGAATCGTTGCTGGTATCGATCGCAGCCGCACGGATGGTGAAGAGAAGGGGGCGCGCCGGGGTCGGCGCTGTCCCGAGAATGCAGTTGGACGTGGTGTCGCCGCAGATGACGCTCTCCAGCACGCCCGTCACCCTGACCGGGCTGTACGAGACGCGTCCTGCAGCGGCGAGCGCGGCCGTGATGCTGCCATCGTCAGCGGAAAAATCTGCAGCGCTCTTCTTGAAGCCTTGTGCGCCGAGCCCCCCGAACGCACCGAACGGGACGGTGTAGTCCACCGTGCGGGTCGGGACCGCGCTCTGCACGATCGGGGTTCCCGCGGTTCCGGACAAGGTCACATCGACGCCGTCCGCCCCCGGCCAAGTGGCGGCGGCGACCTTCCTGCCGGCTGCCCGCAGCTTCACCCAGAGCGGCTCGGCAGTCACTGCTGGGCTGGGGCCGAGCGGGCTGATCCGATAGCCACCGATCGGCCCGCCGAACCCGCTGGTCGTGCTGGCGATCGGCTGCGCCACGGCGTGGTAGGTATTCGCCGGGATGTCGTTGTTCGCCGCGGTCGAGCCCGTCGCGATGGCGATGTGGCTGACGGCAGTGAGTGAGGGGGTCGCCGTGATGTTCTGTTGCGCCCACACCCCTTGGACTTGAGCAGCCCGAGGCCGGTCGTCGCGTCGAGCGTGCCGTCTCTCAGGTAGGCGTCGACCAGCGAAGGCTTCGCGCCATCCAGTGAGATCAGAATCACCCGCGGCGAGGCCGCCAGCCCGGACTGGCAGGCGAGCGCCAGGCTCAGAGCGGCAAACCACGAGGCGGCGCGCAGTCCGCGTGCGCCCGCGACAGTCGAGGGGCTCAAGCAGAGAATCCGGGGCTGATCACTCGATCGTGCGCCAGTGCCGCGAATCGCGCGCCAGCAGCTCGTCGGCTTCCTTCGGTCCCCAGGTGCCGGCCGCATAGTTCGGGAATGTGCGCGGCGGAAGCGCCTTCCACACGTCCAGGATCGGCGTGATCACCTGCCAGCCGGTTTCGACCATGTCGGCGCGCTGGAACAGCGTGGCGTCGCCGATCATGCAGTCGTACAGCAGGCGCTCGTAGCCCGTGCTGGGGCGCGAGCCGAAGTGATCGCTGTAGGAGAAATCCATGTTGACGGTGCCCACGTCCATCACGGCGCCGGGGATCTTCGCGCCGAAGCGCAGCTCGATGCCCTCGTCAGGCTGCAGGCGGATGATCAGCTGGTTCGCGCGCAGGTGCTCGATCGGCGTGTTGCGGAACAGGACGAACGGCACGCGCCGGAAGTGGATGGCAATCTCGGTGACGCGCTTGGGCATGCGCTTGCCGGTGCGCAGATAGAACGGCACGTCGGCCCAGCGCCAGTTGTCGATGGTCAGCTTGAGGGCGGCGAACGTGTCGGTGTGGGAGTCCGAGGCGACGTTGACCTCGCTGCGGTAGCCCGGCACCGGGGTATCGCCATGCGTCCCCGCGCCGTACTGACCGCGCACCGTCTTCGACAGCACGTCTTCGGCGGAGAACGGCTGGATCGCCTTCAGCACCTTGGCCTGCTCGTCGCGTACGGCGTCGGCGCCGAACGAGATCGGCGGTTCCATGGCGGTGAGCGAAATGAGCTGAAACAGGTGATTGGGCACCATGTCGCGCAGCGCGCCCGACTGTTCGTAGTAGCCGCCACGCTTCTCCACGCCGACTTGTTCCCCGGCGGTGATCTGCACGTGGTCGATGTAGCGCCGATTCCAGATCGGCTCGAAGATCGTGTTGCCGAAGCGGAACACGATCAGGTTCTGCACGGTTTCCTTCCCCAGGTAGTGGTCGATGCGATAGATCTGCCGCTCGCTCAGCACGCGCTTGATCTCCGCGTTCAACGCGCGCGCCGATTCCAGGTCGCGCCCGAACGGCTTCTCGATGATCACCCGGCGCCAACGCCCGTTCTCCTCGCTGGTCAGCCCGGCCGCACCGAGCTGGCGCACGATCTCGCCGAAAAACCCGGGAGCCACGGCCAGATAGTAGAAATAGTTGCCGTGCGTGCAGTGATCGGTGTCGACTTGAGTCAGCGGTGTCGCGCAGGCGCTGGTACGCCGCGGGGTCGTTGAACTCCCCCGATACGTAGTAGATGCGGCGGGCCAGCCAGTCCCAGATCTCCGGATCCAGTGCCCCGCCGGTGACGAACGTCTTCATGTCCTCGCCGAGCTGCGCGCGGAACGCCTCGCGAGGTCTGCGGCAGCCGCGAGAATCCGACGATCGCGAACTCGCGCGAGAGCAGGTTGCTCTGCGCGAGGTTGTAGAGCGCGGGGAGCAGCTTGCGCTTGGTCAGGTCGCCGGTCGCGCCGCATACGACCATCACGCAGCGATCGCCGGGCTGACCTTGGCGGGTCTGGCTGTTGGGAGTGCTCATCGGTTTCCGCGCCTTTCGGGAGGTCAAATGATGACTGCACGCGCTGGCGGGAATGCGCGAGTGGCACAGCGCTGCCGCAGTCGGGTGGGTTTGTAATACTACAAGTGTGTGACCCTTCGGTGAAGCAGGGAATGCAAGACGGATGACGGCGTTGCCCGGCATGCGCCAGACGGCGCAGCCGGGTGCAAACAGGTGTTCATTCAGCCCAAATATTCCGGTCAGACGCGCGCTCTAGTCTTGGCGGTCCCACACCGTCACAGGAGCGAGCCATGTCCTACCCTTCCGATCCCGCGCGGCGCGGCTTTCTGCTGCGCGGTGCTGCCGTCAGTGGTCTGGCGCTGACCGGCCTGCCCGGCATCTTGCGCGCACAGCAGGCGCCCGCAATCGTGGCGGCCGACAGCGAGCGCCCGATGGCGGCCTGGGGTCTGCAAATCGGCGACGTCGTGGCCGATCGGGCAATCGTCTGGAGCCGCGCCGACAAACCCGCGCGCATGCAGGTCGAGTGGTCCACGCGCGAGGACCTGAGCCGCGCGGTCATGCTGCGCGGCCCGTATGCGCTCGAGGGCAGCGACTTCACCAGCCGCATCGACCTCACCGGCCTTCCCGCCGACCAGGAGATCTTCGTGCGCGTGACGTACGAGAACCTCGACAACGGCAAGGCGCGCAGCGAGCCGGTGCTGGGCCGATTCCGCAGCGCGCCGCTCGCCTCGCGCCGGCGCCGCGACGTGCGCTTCCTGTGGAGCGGCGACACCGCAGGTCAAGGCTGGGGCATCTATCCCGCGTTCGGCGGCATGAAGATCTACGAGGCGATGCGGTTGACCGAGCCGGACTTCTTCATCCACTCCGGAGACACCATCTACGCAGACGGCACCATGGTCGAGCATCCCACCACACCCGATGGCTCGACCTGGGTCAACGCGTTCCTCGACGCGGTGCCGGAGAAGCTCAAGGTCGCCGAGACCCAGCTCGAGTTCCATCGCAACCACCTGTACAACCGCTACGACGAGAACGTCAAGCGCTTCACCGCCGAGGTGCCGCAGGTCTGGCAATGGGACGACCACGAGGTGGTCAACAACTGGTCCGCCAGCAAGGATCTGTCGGGCGATCCGCGCTACACCGAAAAGCGCGTCCCTACCCTGGTGGCGCACGCCACCCGCGCCTTCCTCGACTACGCCCCGATGCGCTGGTTCGACCAGCAGGAGTCAGAGCGCGTCTATCGGCACATCCCGTACGGGGCGGATCTGGACGTGTTCGTCGTCGACATGCGCAGCTACCGCGGTCCGAATTCGGCCAACCTGCAGGCGACGCGCGGGCGCCGACACCGACTTCCTCGGGCGCGTGCAGGTCGAGTGGCTCAAGCGCAGCCTCGATGCGTCGCGCGCGACGTGGAAAGTGATTGCGGCGGACATGCCGATCGGCCTCGGGGTTCCCGATGGACCCGGCGTGTGGGAAGCCATCGCCAACGGCAACGACGGCCCCGCGCTCGGACGCGAGCTGGAGATCGCCGACCTGCTGCGCTTCATCAAGCGCAAGCAGATCTGCAACGTGGTGTGGATCACGGCCGACGTGCACTACTGCGCTGCTCACTACTACGATCCGAACAAGGCCAAGTTCCAGGACTTCGATCCGTTCTGGGAGTTCGTCGCCGGGCCGCTCAACGCCGGGACGTTCGGCCCGAACGCGCTGGACGCGACCTTCGGCCCGCAGCTGATCTTTTCCAAGACGCCACCTGCGGGCGCTGCCAATCTGCCGCCGACCGCCGGCCTGCAGTTCTTCGGCCAGGTCGACATCGACGCCCGCAGCAAGGACATGGTGGTCGCCCTCAAGGACATCGACGGCAAGGAGGTGTTCAGCCGCCAGCTGCACGCCAAACCCTGTAAGGGCTGGGGCGACGACTGACGACTGGAACAGCGAAGTCGCGCTTGCACGGCGAACCGAAGCGGTCGCCCCACCTTCGCCCGACTGCCTTACACCCTCACCCCAGCCCTCTCCCCTCGAGGGAGAGGAGGTGTGCATCCGGTCGAGGATGCGCGCGCATGCGGCGCATCCGCGCAAGGCGTGCGTGGCCCTCGACTCGTGCAGGCCACGGCGCACCCCCTCTGTGGGAGAGGGCAGGGGTGAACTGCAAACCGGCATCAGACGCTTCGGAACGGTGCGCTGCGAGGTGTCGACGCCCCACTTGGTCGCGCCCGGCTTCCCCGTTCAACCGGTCTGTCTCGCCGCGGGAATACACAGCGGAAGCCCTGAGACCGACCGCTGTGAGGTTGACGAAACTCGTCAGTCCGCCCTTCGCCCGCGGCATTCGGGCGTGGCAGGGCCGACGCGTCCCAAAGTGCCATAATGGCGTCTCCAGCCGACGGGGCGGGGCAGTTACCGGCCTGCGACCGTCTGCTGTAGGCGAATCCGGGGGTCTGCACGTTTCTTGCGGTCGGGCTAGCCCGATAGCGCAAGGAGATTGGAGTGAGCTCGATCGCCGGACCCGTCGGCACCGCCCGCCAAAGCCAGTGGAAGAGTCGCGGGCTGGGCGGGGTGCGGTGCCTGGCTGTAGCGGCGCTGTGCACGCTCGCCGGCCCGCTGCTGGCCGATCCCGCCCGAGCCCCAAGGCTACAGCGCGCCGGTGCAGCGCGTCGCCGACATCCTCGAAAAGATCAAAGCCAACTACGTCGAGCCGATCGACGACACCAAGCTCGTCACCAATGCGGTCAACGGGGTGCTGCACAGCCTCGACCCGCATTCGGTCTACCTCGACGCCCAGGCGTTTCGCGAGCTCTACAACGACAACCGCGGCGAGTACGGCGGGCTCGGCCTCGAAGTCGCGCTGCAGGAGGGCCGCGTCAAGGTGATGGCGGTGCAGGAGGGCGGCCCGGCGGCGCATGCAGGCATGCAGGCGGGCGACGTGATCGTCGCTGTCGACGGCATCAGCACGCAGGGGAAGAGCCTCGAGCAGGTCATCCAGCAGGTGCGCGGAAAGCGCGGGACCAAGGTCGAGCTCGGTGTCGAGCGCGGCGTCGACAAGCGAGCCCCACAGCTTTCGCCCTCACCCGCGACCTGATCATCGGCCGCAGCGTCTGGGTGAGCATGATCGACTCGGGCTACGCCTACGTGCGCCTGTCGCAATTCCAGGTTCACACGCCCGAGAGCCTCGTCGACGGGCTGAGCCGATTCCTCCACCAGGACGACACCCGCGTAGCCGGCATCGTCCTGGACCTGCGCGACAATCCGGGCGGGCTGCTGAGCGCTGCCGTCGGGGTGTCGGCGGTGTTCCTGCCTGCCGGTGCGCCGGTGGTGTTCACCGAAGGCATGGCCAAAGACGCCAGCATGCGGCTGTTCGCGCGGCGCGACGACTATCTTCGATACGGCGCAGTCGGACCATCTACGCACGGTTCCAGACAGAATTGAAGACCCTGCCGATGGTCGTGCTGGTCAACGGCGGATCGGCCTCGGCGGCGGAGATCGTCGCCGGTGCTCTGCAGGACAACAAGCGCGCCACGGTGCTGGGCACGCACACCTACGGCAAAGGCTCGGTGCAGGTCGTCATCCCGTTCGGGGACGGCACCGGGATGAAGTTGACCACGGCCTACTACCACACGCCCAGCGGTCGCGTCATCCAAGGCAAGGGCGTGATGCCCGACGTGGTGGTCGAGGGTCAACCGCTGCGGGAGGCTCAGGCCGGGCCGGGCGTGCGTGCGGTTGCCCTGGAAAACCCAAGAAGCGAGGCGACTGAGCGCGAGCTTGCGGCGGAATGCACACCGCCCGCCGCGGCTTCGCCCGATGCCGCAGCGAGCACGGGCTCCCAACCCGCAAAGAGCGCCGCGCCCGGCGCTGGCGCCCGGCCCGATGCGGCCGGGGTGGATTGCCAGCTCGAGCGCGCGCTCGAAGTGCTGCGCAGCCGGCTTGCGATCACGCGCAGCTAGCCTGCGCGATCGCCATCAGCAGGCGGCGCAAACCACCTCGCCCCTCGCCAGCGTGCGAATACCTTAGCGCAAGCGTTTCATCTCCACGGCCACCCCATCCGTGAGGTGGTGGAAAGGATATCCGCGCTCGTGCCTCGCTTACCGGGCCGAGGTCGGGCACAATGGCGGCGCGTTCATTCACCGCACTGGGCGGGTCGAGCGCAAGGCTCGGCCGCATGATTCCCTTCTCGATTCTCGATCTTTCCCCCATTCCCCTGGGCGCCACGGCGGCGGACGCCTTGCGCAACACGCTGGCGCTCGCGCAGCGGGCGGAGACCCTGGGCTACCGGCGCTACTGGCTCGCCGAGCATCACAACATGCCGGGCATCGCCTGCGCCGCGACCTCGATCGTCATCGGCCACGTCGCTGGCGGCACCCGCAGCATTCGAGTCGGCGCGGGCGGCATCATGCTGCCGAACCACTCGCCGCTCGTGATCGCCGAGCAGTTCGGCACGCTCGCGTCGCTGTATCCGGGCCGCATCGATCTGGGTCTGGGCCGCGCGCCCGGCACCGATCATGCTCACCGCGCGCGCCCTGCGGCGCGACGTGGTGGACAGCGCAGAGCAGTTCCCGCAGGACGTGCAGGAGCTGCAGAGCTACTTCGCGCCGCCGCAGCCGCGGCAGCGCATTCGTGCTGTACCAGGAGCCGGTCTCGAGGTCCCGATCTGGCTGCTGGGATCGAGTCTGTTCAGCGCGCAGCTCGCGGCCATGCTCGGCTTGCCGTTCGCGTTCGCCTCGCACTTCGCGCCGGACCAGATGATGGAGGCGCTCGACCTGTACCGCCTCCGGTTCGAGCCTTCCCCGCAACTGGAGCGGCCCTACGCCATGCTCGGCGCAAACGTCCTCGCCGCCGATTCGGACGCGCAGGCGCGCCGCCACTTCACCTCGCAGCAGCAGTCCTTCATCAACCTGCGGCGCGGAACGCCGGGCCAGGTGCCCCCGCCGATCGACGACATCGACTCTTACTGGTCTCCCGCCGAGAAGGCGATGGTCGAGCGCTCGCTGGCCGTTTCGTTCGTCGGTTCGACCGGAGACCGTCGAGCGCGGCCTCAAGGGCTTCATCGACGCCACGCAGCCCGACGAGCTGATGATCACCGCGCACATCCACGACCAAGCGGCGCGGCTGCGCTCGATCGAGCTCATCGCGGGAGTGCGCGACCGGCTGGCTTGAACGCACCGCAGGCAGCACCCTGTGAGGGACGCTTACTTCACGACGATAGTCTTGACCTGTTCGAAGGCGAGTCCCTTCACCTGGTACACGAAGATGACGCCACCGGTGACGTCGCCCTTGTCGTTGAAGGTGATCGGCACGCCCAGGATGCCCTGGTAGTTCTTCGTCTTGCGCACGGCATCGCGCACCGCCGCACGGTCGGCCTTGCCGGCGCGCTTGGCCGCTTCCAGGACGATGTTGGCGGCTTCGTAGGCGAGCGGACCGTACGAGCTCAGCGGACCGTACTTGGCTTCGAACGCCTTGACGAAGCGCGTTGCGGCGGGCATCTTGCTTCATGTCCGGCGCGAGGAACGTTACGTAGTTGCCTTCGGCGGCGCCGCCGGAAGCCTCGATGTAGTCCTTCGGCTCGAACTGGCCGTCGGGGCCGATCATCCGCACGTCCAGGCCGAGGTCGGGCAGCTGCTTGGCGATCAGTGCGGCTTCGGGCGCCCACAGGCTCGCGTAGATCGCGCCGACGTCCTTCGGCACGGTGCCCAGGATGGCGCGGAAGTCCTTGTCGCCGGCGCGCACCTGATAGCGCAGCACGGTGGCGCCGAGCGCCTTGGCCCGCTTCTCGACTTCGTCGGCTGCGCCCTTCGGCCCGGTGGTGCCGTCGTCGAACACGGCGATCTTCTTCGCCTTGAGGTCCTCCACCGCGAAGATCGCACCGGCCGGCCCCTGCGCGTCGTCGCGCGCGCACACGCGGTTGGTGTTGTTGAGGCCGCGATCAGTGACGCGCGGATTGGTGCAGCCCGGGCTGATCAGGACGACGCTCGCCTTCTGCAGGATCTCCGACACCGGAATGCAGGTCACGCTGGTGATGCCCCACACCGTGCCGATGACCGCCGGATCGGCGGCGACCTTCTCGGCCGCCGCCACCGCCACCTGCGGATTGCCCTGATCGTCGGCCGCCAGCACCTCGATCTTCTTGCCGAGCAGGCCGCCCTTGGCGTTCCATTCGTCGACCGCGAGGCGCACCGCGTTGGCGACTTCCTGGCCTTGCTTGGCGAGCGGGCCGGTGAGCGGCGCGCCCACTGCGATCTTGATCACCGACTGCGCGGACGCGCCGCGTTGTGACGCCCGCGAGCAGCAGCGCGCCGAGCAGCACCCTTGCGATGTGGTTGCGTTGCATGACCTCCTCCTCCCTACGTTGACATCAAACGAAAGCGATCGCTGCGAAACGGCTCGAACAGCGCCGGCCGTACGCCGGTGGCGACCATCTCGGCCATCGCCTCGCCCGCCGGTTGCGACAGCGTCATGCCGAGCATGGAGTAGCCGGTGGCCAGGTAGCAGTTGCGGTAGGCTCGCGCCCAGTCGAGGATGGGCAGGCCGTCCACCGTCATCGGCCGCAGGCCGGCCCACGGATCCTCGTAGTCGGGTTCATCCAGCTCGATGTAGTCGCGAGCGAGGCGGAAAACGTTCTCCAGCCGGGCGCGGTCGATCTCCAGGTTGTAGCCGGAGAACTCCATCGTGCCGCTGATCTTCAGGCGATCGCCGAGCGGGCTCACGCCAGCGTGGATGTCGGCGAACAGGATGCCGTGGCGCGGCATGACCTTCGGCTTGACCAGGAAGGAGTAACCCTTGCCCGGCTCCATCGGGATCTCGACGCCGAGCTGGCGCGCGAGCAGCGTGGTCCAGGATCCGGCGGCGAGCACGAAGGCGTCGGCCGGGAACTCGCCCACGCCGGTCCGGGCTGCCCGCACCGACCCGTCGGTGGTGTCGAAGCTCTCCACGCGAGCGCCCTCGCGGATCTCCACGCCGAGCTCGACGCAGCCGGCGCGCGATGCCGATGGTCATCGTCTGCGGCCGCACGTGCCAGTGTTCCGCCATGTGGAATCCGGCCTGCACGCGAGCCGACAGCGCCGGCTCCAGCGCATGCAGTGCGTCGCCGACGATGATGTCTTCGCGGCAGCGTCGAAGCCGTGGGCGCGCATCGCCTTGCAGGCTGTCGCAGCGCCTTGCGCGCCTCGCGCTCGGTCGCCGTGGCGACCACCAGGCCGAGCTTGTGCAGCTCGAACTCGATGCCGTCGTCCACCATGGCATCCACCAGCTCGAACGTGCGCCGGCTCAGCGCCGCGAGCGCAGCGGTGCCGCTGTCGAAGTCGCGGCCGTTGCAGTAGGTCCAGAAGCGCGCCAGCCACGGCGCGAGGTGCGGCAGGTAGCCGGGCCGGAAGTACAGCGGCGACTTGGCGCTCATCAGCGCCTGCAATGCTGCCACGGTCAGACCGGGCTCGGGCAGCGGGCCGGCCTGCGACGGGCAGATCCAGCCGCCGTTGCCATACGACGAAGCGGCGCGCGAGCCGACCGGCTCGGCGTCGAGCACGACGACGTCGAGCCCGCGCCGGCGCAGATAGTAGGCGCAGCAGAGCCCGGCGATGCCGGCCCCCACCACGACCGCACGCCGGGCGTCACGCAGCGCGATGTGCCGCGATCTCGCGCAGCCTCGATCGCGGCGGCAACGTGCCTGGGCCGCGCTGTCCGCTCACGCGGTTTGCCCTCCGACGTGCCGAGCATGCAGCCGGATATCCGCCACGTCCCGTCCGCCTGGCGCTCCATGAGGTAGAAGGCGACCAGCACGGACGTGTCCGGCGCCACGACCTCGAGCGGCTGCATGACTTGCCCGTTCAACACGAAGGCGTCGAGGAAGCGCGTCGAGCGCGGGCGGTACACCGCCTCGTAGCCGCTGCGCACCATGCGCATGAACTCGGCCGGCGTCTTGAACTGGGCCTGGATCGACGGCGCCGCGTAGGAGAACGCCTCGACCTCGTCGTCGCGCTGGAAGGCGTCGAGCTGCTCGCGGATCACTTGCTGGATCGCTTCGCGATCATCGGCGCGCAGGTCCGCATCGTTCTCGGCAAAGCCGGAGGCGCCGAGGAGCCAAAGGGGAAGCGCACAGCAGCAGCGAGACTATCCAGCGCATGGGCAGGCGGTCGAGTGGAGCGGGATGCAGGCAATGCTACTCCTGAACGGCTGGAGTGCGCAGCCGGGTGTCCAGTTCGAGGGCCACGAGCGAGCGGGAAGCCACTACTGCTCCCGCCCCGGCCCGGACCTCAATAGACGAGCGCGATGCTGAACGCTGCAGCCGCTGCAAGCGCGGCGATTGTGCGGACGTGGTTCCAGGCGGTCCACTCGGCGACGTAGCGGGCCCACAGCGGCGCGCCGGCGGGGTCGATCGGAGTGATCGCGGCCAGGGCTTCGTTCCTCGGCACGTTGAACACGATGGTCACGAGCAACGTTCCGACCAGATAGAGGACGGCACCGGCCAGCAAGCAGGACGCGCCTGGTTCATGCCAGCGCAGCAGCGACAGGATCAGCAGGACGATGCAGAACGCTGCCGTGCCCAGAAAGGCGCTCATGAACCACGGATTCAGAACCACGATGTTGATGGATTGCATCGCGGCGATGCCCGCATTGGGGGCGATGCGGGCAAGGGCCTTCATCACGAACGTCGAGAACGCGAAAAAGACGCCGGCCACCAGGCCGCATCCGAGCGCAGCCAGCAGCGTCAGGATGAAGATGATCTGGTCGGTGGCCGCCATGGTAGCTTGAGGCTCAGAGGGCTTGGAAGCGTGCTCAGACGTCCACCAGCACCTTGAAGCCGCCCCAGAACATGCGCTTGCCGTCGAAGGGCATCGCCTTCGGGTCCATCATCTCGGCGAGCCCGGGATCCTTCATCACCTTGGCGTTGATGCGGTCGCGCTGCGCGCGCGACTTGTACACGATGTACGAGAACACCACCAGCTCGCCGGCCTTGAGCTTGACGCTCTGCGGGAACGACGTGTACTTGCCCGGCTTCACGTCGTCGGCGACGCACTCGATGTACTCGAGCGCGCCGTACTCGCGCCAGACCTTGCCGGCCTTGCTGGGACATGCGCCGGTAGGCCTGCAGGTTCTTCTTCGGGACCGGGACTACGAATCCATCGACATAAGGCATGAGAGATCTCCTTTCATCTGGGTTCTGCATTCGCATACACATTGCCATCCTGGTGGCGATTGTGGCTGTCGCATTCGTAGGTGCGGTGACCCGCTCTCCCCCACGCCTTTCCCCGAGGGGAGAGGGAGCGGTAGTACTTCGACCGCCTTCAGGCGGCTCACGGACGCATGCTGACCCCTTCGACCCTTATCGAGCCGCGGTTGCCCGGGGTCGTCCACTGCTCACGCCGTCAGCCGCCGCTCAGCGCCTGGACGATCACCACCTCGTCGGTCGCGCGCAGCGGCTGCGACAGATCGCGCACCTGCTCGCCGTTGACGAAGATGCGGATGTGGCGGCCGTATCCGGTCCTGCTCGTCGATCATGCGGAAGCGAATCCCGGCGTAGCGACGGTCCAGGTCGGCGAGGACGGCGGCGAGCGTAGCGCCGCTCGCCTCGGTCTCGCTGCGCTCGGTGTACGAGCGCAGCGCGCTGGGAATCAGCACCTTCATCGCGCTCGGTGCTGACTAAGCCAGCTCGCCCGCTTCCACGGCGTAGATCTCGGGCAGGTGCTGCGCGATGCAGGCCCAGCGGCCGCCTTCGTCGCGGCTCATCCACAGCTCGCCGCTGGTCGTGCCGAAGTAGAGGCCCACCGGATCCGCCGCGTCCGCCGTCATCGCCTGGCGCTTCACGGTCCACCACGCCTGCTTCTCCGGCAGGCCGGCGTCGAGGCGCTGCCAGGTCTTTCCGCCGTTGCGCGTCGCATAGACCGCGGGCATGCCTTCGGGGCTCGTGCGCGGCCACACGCTGGTGCCGTCCATCGGGAACACCCAGGCGGTGTCCGCGTCGCGCGGGTGCACCACCATCGGAAAGCCGACGTCGCCGACCCGCTTCGGCATGCTCTTGCCGATGCGCACCCACTCGTCCGACGGCCGGTCGAGCCGGTAGATGCCGCAGTGATTCTGCTGGTACAGGCGGTCCGGGTTGCTGGGGCAGAGCCGGACGCAGTGCGGGTCGTGAAAGGTGGCGTCCGCGCGGTCGAAGCCCTCGACCACTTCGAGCCCCTTCAGGATCGGCGTCCAGGTGCGGCCGCCGTCGACCGACTCGTGCACGCCGCCGCTCGACATGGCGAAGTACAGATGCGCGGGATCGCGCGGGTCGACGATGATCGAGTGCAGCTTCGGCCCGTCCGGCGTGCCGTCCTGCACGGTGCCCATCCATTTGCGGTACTGCGGGTCGTCGTTGATCGAGGAGAACGGCTCCCAGGTGACGCCGCCGTCCTCGGAACGGAACAGCCCCTGCGGCGAGGTGCCCGCGTACCAGACGCCCGGCTCGCCGGCGTGACCCGGGGTGAGCCAGAAGGTGTGATCGACCGCGCGGCCTTCCTCGCCCTCCGCGGCCTTCGCGAAGGCGGGCGGCCGCGCGGCTTCCTTCCAGGTGCGCCCCAGGTCGGTGGAGCGAAACACGGTCGGACCGAGATGGCCGGTCTTCGCCGCCGCCAGCAGCGTTCGCCCGTCGCGCGGGTCGAGCACCAGGTGATTGATGATGTGGCCGAGGAAATGCGGCCCGTCGGCGCGCCAGGCTCTCGCGTGCCGCATCGCCGTGATACAGCCACGCGCCTTTGCGCGTGGCGACCATCACCAGCACGCGGCGCGTCGTGCCGTGAGCGCTGCGCGCGCCGCGCGCGTGCGGCTGCTGCCGGCACTCGCGCCGCCGGCTTTCTGCCTTCTGCGTATCATCGTCTGGCTCCTCTAGGAATGGCGTGCGTCTGCCGCGCGCGGGCCTGCGTCACCGTTTCGCGGATCGGCCGGATCGGCCGCACCTCGACGCTGCCCACGCGCGCCGGCGGGATCTTCGCGGCGAGCTGAATGGCTTCGTTCAGGTCGCGGGCCTCGATCAGGTAGAAGCCGGCGAGCTGCTCCTTGGTCTCGGCGAAGGGACCGTCGGTGATGGACACCTTGCCGTTCCTGACGCGCACGGTGGTGGCGGTCTGCACGGATTCGAGCGCCTCCGAGGCGATGCAGTGGCCGCTCTTGCGGATCGCGGTGTCGTAGGCCACGCATTCTTCGTCGGGCAGCTCGTCCAGCCGTTTCTCATCCAGGTAAACCAGGCACAGATATTTCATCGCTCCTCCAGCTCTTGTTGAACACGGCGTCAGTCTTTGATGAACGTCAAGGGCAGTCTTGGCGAAAACCGGCGCGCAGCTAGGCGGCGACCAGCCCGAGCGCGCGCAGCGTCTGCGCGTCCTCGGCGATCGGCCGCACCTCGACGCAGCCGAACCATGCTCCCGGGATCCTCGAGGCCACCAGGATCGCTTCGTTCAGATCCTGGCTTCGATGACGTAGTAGCCGCCGAGCTGCTCCTTGGTCTCCACGTAGGGCCCGTCGGTGGTGGAGATCTTGCCGTCGACGCACCCGGACCGTGGTCGCGGCCGCCGGCGGCAGCAGCCGGTTGCAGCCGACGTAGTGGCCGCTGCGCCGGATCGCTTCGGTGAACTCGGTGTAGTCCTGGAAGTGCTGCTCGGCATCGGCCTCCGGCATCTGCTCCATGGTTTTCTCGGCACAGATCAGGCACAGGAACTTCATGGGGTTCTCCTGGTTGAGCTCACTGCTCGGCGGCGGCCTTCAGGTTGGCCAGCCCGGCCTCGAAATCGTTGCCCACCATTTTGTCCATGTTCAGGAACACGTGGATGATCTTGGCGAAGTAGGGCGTGTCTCCGCGCATGGTCCACGTGACGTCGGTCGCGTCACCGCTCGGCACCAAGGTGAACTCGACCTTGTTGTGGGCTGCGAACGGTTTGACGAAATCGAGGTTGATCGCAACGGTTGACGGCGGGATCGATTCGGCGATTTCCATGCCGCCCTGGCCGACGTCCTTGTTGCCCTCCCACGCGTACGAAGCGCCCTTGCCGTTCGTCGTCGCGCCGAAGGTTCGTTTCATCGCGGGGTCCTTCTTCTCCCAGGGCGACCACGTCCCCCAGCGCTGGAAGTCGTTGATGAGAGCGAAGACTTTCTCCGGCGGCGCCTTGATGCTCGCCGAGCGTTGAACTTGGAAGGTGTCGGGCTTGGTCGCGGCGAGGATGAGAACGCCGGCGATCAGAACGAGGATGACGACGCCGATGATCTTGAGCATTGAATGGCTCCGGTTCGTTGACCAGGAGCCGCTTTCCGCGTTGCGGGAACGCGGCTCCTGAGACGGGGTCGTCAAGAAGCCTCTGTGTTCCGTACTTGTCATGATGCCGCACCCACGCCATGGTGTGGGCAAGGCCGTCCTTTCGGCACCCGGGGCACATGGGCGTCTCCTTTCCATGCATAGTCGAACGGGCCGGCTCGAGATCGACATGCCGCAAACGCCAAGTGGCGGCTCGAGGTCCGGGCTGGGTGGTGACCGCCGGCTTGGCCCCGGCAGGTGGGGAAGTACACCCTCCCTTGCGTCCGTAGGGCGCGGGGGAGGGCTGGGGAGGGGGGCGAGCGCCGCCGTGTTGCCTGCCCCCATCCCAACCTTCCCCCGCAAGCGGGGGAAGGAGCAAGCTGACTCCTAAGTCTTGCAGCTCGGCCAGCCGCCGCTCGAGAAAGCGCCGCTCCGGCTCCTGCCGGACGAGGGCGAGCGCCCGCTGGTAGGAGGCGCGGGCCTCCCGCGTCCTGCCCAGCCGCCGGCACAGCTCCGCCCGCGCGGAGTGCGCCAGGTGGTAGTCCGCCAGATCGCCCGCGCCAGGATGGCGTCGACCAGGACCAGCCCGGCCTGCGGGCCGTCGCGCATCGCCACCGCCACGGCGCGATTCAGCTCGACCACCGGCGAGGGCTCCGCCTGCGACCAGGACGTCGTACAGCGCGACGATCTGGGCCCAGTCCGTCGCGGCGGCGCTGGGCGCCTCGGCGTGCACCGCCGCGATCGCCGCCTGCAGCGCGTACGGCCCGAACCGGCCCGACGACAGCGCCCGCTCCACCAGCGCCGTTCCCTCCGCGATCTGCTCGCGGTTCCAGCAGCGAGCGGTCCTGCTCGTCGAGCAGGATCAGATCACCCGCGGGCGAGGTGCGCGCCGCGCGCCGCGATTCGTGCAGGAGCATCAGCGCCAGCAGCCCCATCGCCTCGGGCTCCGGCAGCAGCTCGACGAGCAGCCGCGCCAGGCGGATCGCCTCGCCCGAGAGATCGTGCCGCGTCAGCGAGGCGCCCGACGAGGCGGAGTAGCCCTCGTTGAACACCAGGTAGATCACGCGCAGCACGCTGTCCAGCCGATCCGGCAGGTCCGCCTGCGCCGGCACCTGGTAGGGAATGCCGCGCGTCGCGGATCTTCGCCTTCGCGCGCACGATGCGCTGGGCCAGGGTGGGCGGAGCGGTCAGGAAAGCGTGCGCGATCTCTTCGGTCGTGAGGCCGCACACCTCGCGCAGGGTGAGCGCCACCTGCGCGTCCGGCAGCAGGGCCGGATGGCAGCAGGTGAAGATCAGCCGCAGCCGGTCGTCCTCCAGGCTCTCGTCGTCGCCACGTCGGGAGCGTCGCCGATCAGTGCGTCGGCGTCCTCGGCAGCATCGTCGAGCGCGTCGAAGCGGGCGCGCCGGCGGATGCCGTCGATCGCCTTGAAGCGGCCGGCCGACACCAGCCACGCGCGCGGATTGGCGGGCACACCGTCGCGCGGCCACTGCTCCAGCGCTGCCCTGAACGCATCGTGCAGCGCCTCCTCGGCGAGGTCGAAGTCGCCCAGCAGACGGATCAGCGTGGCGAAGACGCGGCGCGACTCCGCCCGGTAGACCGTGTCCACCGTCACGCGTGCCCGTTCGACTGCGTCTTCGCTCATCGGCTGCGCCCTCGGGCTGCTGCGCTCGAGCAGCGCCCGCGGACGTCGATCCTCTTCGATTCCTTGCAGCGGGTATCGGATCGGACCACGCTGCTTATCGCAAGTTCGAGATCGCCTCGTCCACACCGGGCAGTAGCGGCTTCGACCCGCATACTGCATGGCAGCGCGCCTCCCTGCGGCATTGGCAGCCGAAGCGCTGCGCAGTCGTACGAGCGGCCGCTCCAGCTCGTGTCTAGGGCCTGAGTACGCCGGCCCCCGTCGCGGCCCAGCTCAGATCGGGCTGGCGCGTGTGCCATTCGGTCGCCTGCTCGTAGGCGTAGGCCACGCGCAGCGCCATGTCTTCCGCGAAGGGCTTGGCGTAGATCATGAGCCCGATCGGCAGGCCCTCGGACGTGAACCCGCAGGGCACGGAGACGCCGCAGAGGTTGAGGATGTTGCCGAGGCCGCAGTTGCGGTGGACCTTGAGGTTGTAGTCGAGGTAGGTCTCGTTGCTGGCGTCGATCTGCCGCCAGCGGCCGGGCGGCCGCCATCGTGGTCGGCACGATCAGGGCGTCCACGTCCCGCAGGGTCCACTGGACCTGCTCCCGCAGCTCCGCGTAGCGTCGCAGCAGGGCGAAGTAGTCGGGGGCGGAAAGCTTCCGTCCGGTGAGCATGCGCGGCCCGATGACGGGATCGAGCGCGTCGAGGTGCTTGTCGAGGAACTCGCGGTTCACCGCGCAGGCCTCGGCGGGGATCAGCAGGGGCCGCTTCTCCTCGGCCCACGCCGCCGCCGCCTCGGGCACCGCGACACCCGTGAGCTGCGCCCCCAGCGATCGGAACACCTGGCCGGCCTCGCGGACGGCCTTCTCCACCTCGCGGTCCACGTCGTCGAAGAAGAGCGTCTCGCCGAACGCGATGCGCAGGCCCTTCACGCCGTCCTTGAGGCCCCGCAATGCATCGTGCGAGGCGACTCCGAGCGTGGACTCGTCGCGCGCGTCCGGTCCCCTGCAGCGCCTGATAGACCAGCGCCGCGTCCTCGACGGATCGGGTGATCGGCCCGACGCTGTCGAGGGTCCAGCACAGCGGGTAGACCCCGGCGCGACTGACCCGTCCCACCGTGGTCTTCAATCCGACGATCCCGCACAGCGCCGCGGGCACGCGAACCGATCCACCCGTGTCGGTGCCCAGCGCCATGGGCACCAGGCCGGCGGCTACCGCCACCGCGCTGCCGCTCGAGGAGCCGCCAGGTGCGTGCGGGAGCGGATGCCAGGGGTTGTGCGGCGTGCCGTGATCGTGGTTGATGCCCGCGGCGCCATAGGCGAACTGGACCGTGTGGGTCTTGCCCAGCAGAACCATCCCGGCGGCGGTGAGCTTGCGGACGACGGTGCAGTCCTCGCGCGGCGATGTTGTCCGCCAGCAGGCGCGTGCCGGCGGTCGTGGGCGCGCCCTTCACGTCGAAGAGATCCTTCGCGGCGTAGGGAATGCCGTGCAGGGGTCCCAGATCCGCGCCGCTCTTCAGCGCGCTCTCGGCCGCCCGCGCTTGCGCCAGAGCCCGTTCCGGCATGACCCGGATGAACGAGTGCAGGCGCTCGTCGAGCGCAGCGATCCGCCCGAGCAAAGCTTCGGCATAGGCCACGGGGCTCAGGTGTCCGGCGCCGACCTCGGCCGCTGAGGTCGCGATCGTGTCGTAGGGGAGCGTGGCCTTGGTCATGCTGTCCTCGATCTGAAAAAGTCCCAAACCGTACCACGCTTGCCCTCTGTTGTGGCGCCGAGCGTGGATCGGGCGCGGCCCGAATCTGAAATCGAAATGAAAGGAGCCGTCGCGTAACCTGTAACTTCGCGCCGCGGGTAGCTGCGCGCTTGCGGGTGGACCGCCCGGCCCGGTCGCGCGACCGGTTAATCGGGCCTAGAATGCGCTAACCGGTCTCGGTCGGGGGAGGAGCACCATGGCAGCTTCGAGCAGACCACGCAGCCGTGATCCGCGCCGCAAGGGAACGCCAGACGGTCCGCAAGCGGGCCACCCGGCCGGCGATCTCGCCAAGCTCTCGCGCCCGCGCCTCTATGACGCGCTGCCCCGGCAGCGGCTGTTCGACCGCATCGACGAGCTGCGGCGACACCCTGTGGTGTGGGTGGCGGGGCCACCTGGCGCCGGCAAGACCACGCTCGTTGCGAGCTACCTGGAGACGCGCGGTCCGGCGGCGATCTGGTACCAGCTCGATTCCGGCGACGCCGACGTCTCCACGTTCTTCTTCTACCTGAACCAGGCGGCACGCCCGTTTGCGCGCGGCAAACCCGATCTTCCGCTGTTCACACCCGAGTATCTGCCCGAGCTGTCCGGTTTCGCCCGGCGCTATTTTCGCGAGCTGTTCAGCCGGCTCCCGCCGGATTGCCTGCTCGTCCTGGACAATTTCCAGGAGGTCCCGCGCGAGTGCTTGTTCCACCAAGCGTTGGTCGTGGCAATCTCGGAGGTGCCGGCCGGGCGCAACCTCATCGTCATCAGCCGCACGCAGCCGGGCTTCGACTACACGCCGGGCATCGCCAACCGCGAAATCGCGCAGCTGCGCTGGAGCGATCTGCGTCTTTCGCTGGAAGAAACCGGTGTCCTGGCGCTGGCCCGTCATCGCCTGCCGGCGCCCGCCGTGCAGGCCCTGTACGAGCGCTCGGACGGCTGGGCCGCCGGGCTGGTGCTGATGCTGGAGCGTGCCGACTCGGAGGCTCCGGAGGCGGACCGCATTGGCCTGGCGTCGCGGGAGGCGGTATTCGACTACTTCGCGTCCATCTTCTTCGACCGCGCGCCGCCGCCCTCACAGCGCATCATGATGCTGTGCGCTCTGGTGCCGACCCTCACGGCCGCCGCGGCGGTGGAGATCAGCGCGGACGACAACGCCGCGGCGCTCCTGGATGATCTGTTCCGGCGGCAGCTGTTCGTGCAACGAATCGGCGGCGCCGAGCCGGCGTATCGCTTCCATTCGCTGTTCCGGGAGTTCCTGACCGCGCGCGCCCGCAACGCGTTCAGCGCCGACGAGTTGCGCGCCGCCAGCCTGCATGCGGCCAAAGCGATCGAGTCGGCGGGCGACATCGAGCAGGCATACGCGCTGTTCGTTACCGGGGAGCAGTGGGACGACGCCGTGCGCATCGTGCTCGCCCACGCCGCGCGGCTGTTCGGCGAAGGGCGCTGGAAGACCATTCTCGATTGGATCGCGCGCCTGCCCGCGGACCAGGCGCGGGAGAACCCTTGGCTGGCGTACTGGGTGGGCGTGTCGCAGTTCCAGTTCGACCAGGAACTGTCGCGCGACACGCTGGGTGCGGTGTTCACCCGGTTCGAATCCTCCGGCGACCAGCTCGGTCAGATGCTGACGGCGGCCGCGATCCTGGCGGGGTACTACTTCGAGTACGCGAAGTGGGACACCGCCGAACCCTGGATCTTCCGGCTCGGCCGGCTGCTCGAAGACCGCCCCACCTTCCCTTCGCGCGAGCTGGAGATGACCGTGTACTCGGCGATGCTGTACGGCATCGCGATCCGTCGCCCCGATCATCCGCTGCTCCCGCTGTGCATCGAGCGCACGGTAAAGTTGATCGAGAACGACCTGGATACCAACGCGCGGATGCTGGCGGGACTGGCGATTACCGGGCCGGTGGTGTGCATGCTCGGCGCTTTCGACCTGTTCTACCGGGTGCGCAAGATGCTGCTCCCGCTGCTGGAGCAGAACAAGCTGACCGAGTTGAACCGCGCAGCGTGGCACATGACCAATGGCACCAAGCTGTGCCTGAACGCCGAGCACGAGGAGGCCTACCGGGAGCTCGAGGAGGGCGCGCGCTGAGTGCGCAGTTCAACCTGCGGCAGATCGAATTCCTCTGCCATTTCTTCGTCAGCATGCACGCCTCGTGCTACTTCGACGTCGAGCGCTCGCGGCTCGGCATGGAGCGGCTGCAGCGCGTCGTCAATCCTTCGCGTCCGCTGGAGCGCGCGCACCAGCTCTGGGGCGAGGGCATGTACGAAACCATTACCGGCAACTTCGCTGGCGCGATCGCCAGGCACGAGGCTGCCCTGGTCGCCGCTGAGTCGATCGGCGGTGCGGCGCACAAGCTGGTCGGACTGATCCTGTACAGCGCTCCGCTGATCCTTGCGGGTCGGTTGGCCGAGGCCGTCGCGGTCGGCGAGGAGGGTCTGCGGTTCGGGCGCGAATGCCAGCTCCATACCTGGGATGCCTGCTTCGTCATGATCCTCGCCTGGTGCCGGCACGAGCAGGGTGACCAGGCCGAGGCCGGTCGTCTGCTCGACAAGGCGATCGAGGTGGCGGAAGACGGGACTTATCGATACTTCCGCTGGCTGCTGCAAGGCGGCCGGAAGATGCTCGCCGAGGCGCTGCGCCGCGGGATCCGCAGCGAGACGGTCGCGCGCATCGTACGGCAGTTCCGCTACACCTCGCCCGACCCCTTGCTCGAGAGCTGGCCGTGGCCGGTCAAGATCCGCACGCTCGGAACCTTCGCCGTCGAAGTCGACGGGCAACCGCTGCGCTTCGGGCGCAAGACGCCGAAGCGCCTGCTTTCGCTCCTGCAATGCCTGATCGCGATGGGCGGCCGCGAAGTCGCCGAGCACAAGCTGGCCGATGCGCTCTGGCCTGCCGCGGACGGCGACGACGCCTACCGCCGCCTGACGCTTTCGTTGCATCGCTTGCGTCAGCTCCTCGGCGACGCCGAGTCCATTCGCATGACCGGCGGAAAAGTCAGCCTCAATCCCGAGCGCGTCTGGGTCGATGCGCTGAGCCTCGTGCAACGCCCGCCAACAGCTCGACGCAGGCACGTTCTGCGAGGTGGCTGCTACGCTGTATCGCGGCGATTTTCTCGAAGATGGGGGCGACGAGGCATGGGTCCTTCCCGCGCGCGAGCAGTTGCGGGTCGCTCCATGCTCAGGCCGTCCGCGGGCTGGCTGCGCGCGCGACCGCTGCCCAATCTGAAGCGAATCTGTAAGCAGCTTCCCCTTAAGCTGGTCTCGCACCGGGCTGCTGCGATGGCTGCAGCGAGCGGTGCGGCCGATCAACCAGCGATGAGAGGAGGGGAAGATGGCATCAGGGAGTCTGCGCGCCGCAGTCGCTAGGCGCATTGTGTTGTCTGATCTCGATTGCGCCGGCACAGGCGCAGAGCGACGCGGACAAGGTCAGGTTGATGGAAAGCGAGGCGGCCGGCTGGTCGCGCAATATGGACCAGCTCCTGGCCAGCTATACGGAGGACGTGTCTTACGAGGATCCGGGCCTGGGCCTGGTGCTCAAAGGCAAGGACCAGGTGCGGGGGTTCGCGCAGTCGTTCTTCGATGCGTTCCCGGACCTGAAGGCAGTGATCGTCACCACGGTCGTGGCGGGTGATCGGGGTGCCTCGGAGTGGCGATTCTCCGGGACCCAGACCGGCGACCTGCCCGGAATTCCGGCCGCCAACAAGCGGATGGATGTGCGCGGCGCGTCGATCTACGAGTTCGAAGGCGGCAAGATCAAGCGCAAAGTGGACTACTGGGACTTCGCCACCGCGCTCCGGCAGCTCGGCGCCATGCCCGCCAAGCAATAAGCGTCTCCTCGTCGAGCGAGGCGGTTTGTCAGAGGGGCGTCGCCGGCCGCTGTACGTACAGATACGTACAGCGGTTCTACGCACAAACTGCCATACTCCACGCAACGCAATCCGCATAGGCTGTCCTCACCTCGGCTTCGCGCGCCGTGAGGCCCAGACCCAGCAACAGATCGCAGCGCAAATGATAGCGCCGACCTGCGCCATAAGGTTATAGCTTCATTGCGGGCCAAAGCGGCCGCTTCGCAGAGCTTGATCTGCAGGCACGCTGCTGTGTCTTGCTTCTGCGATCAAGTAGTGATTCGCGTTCGCCAGTGCTCGAGCACAGATGCTTCGACCAGGAGGCAGCCTGCTGGAAGAGCCAGTGGGCAAAGTCCCACTCAACAAATGTCATATGTCCTGCAGACATGCGGCTCGACCGCTCTCCGACCGCGTGGTAGATTGTCTTGCAGTTGGCATTTTCTGTCGCGGGTGGTCAACGGGTCGATCGGCGGCGCCGTTTACGCATTACCGTGACATGACCGATTCGAGTGTGTCGATGGCAGCTCGAGAAGTCCCCACGCTCGCCAAGCTCACACGGCCCCGCGTGCACGAGGCGGTGCCCCGCGAACGGCTGTTCTCGCGGCTGGACGAGGAGCGGGAGCGCCGGCCGGCGCTGTGCGTTGTAGGCCCGCCGGGCGCGGGTAAGACCACCCTGGTGGCCGGCTGGCTCGATGCCGCAAGAGCGGACGGCATCTGGTACCAGGTCGATCCGGGCGATGCAGACCTGGCGACCTTCTTCTACTACCTGCGACTGGCGGCAACCGCGTTCGCCCGCAAGGGCCAGCAGCCCTTGCCGCTGCTCACGCCCGAGTATCTTCCGGACATCGACGGATTCGCGCGGCGCTTCTTTCGCGACCTGTTCTCCCGCCTGCCGGATGGCGCCAGCCTGGTGCTGGACAACTACCAGGAAGTCCCGGCCGACTCGCAGTTCCATCGCGTCGTTGCGCTGTCGATCGACGAGATCCCACCCGGCATCACGCTGATCGCCATCTCCCGGCGCGATCCTCCGGACTGCTACGCCCGCCTCATCGCGAACGAGCACGTGAGCTTCATCCAGTGGGAGGAGCTCAGGCTCTCGCCGGAGGAAGCGTATGCCATCAGCACCAAGCGCACCACCTGAGCCGCCAGCAGTTCGACACGCTGTACCGTGCGAGCGACGGCTGGGCCGCCGGTCTCACGCTCATGCTCGAGCGGGTCAAGCGCAACGGCATGGTGCCGGAAGCCGTGGTGGCGGAAACGCGTGAAGCGGTGTTCAACTACTTCGCAGGCGTGATCTTCGACCGGCTGCCGGCGGACACACAGCATGCCTGCCTGACCACGGCCCTGCTTCCCCAGGTCACCGCGCGGGGAGCCGAGCTGGTCAGCGGCCAACCCGAGGCGGCCCGGCTGCTGGAACAGCTCTACCGGGGGCGCCTGTTCACCGATCGGCGCATGGTCGTCGCCGCCGGCCATGGCGCCTATCCGGGCAGCGACGGGCTCGTGGCGACCTACCAGTACCACCCCTTGTTCCGCGCCTTTCTCCTCGAGCGCGGCCGGCAGGCCTGGTCGCCCGAGGTCCGCCAGCGCTGGTCGTTGAACGCGGCGTCGCTGCTCGAAGTGAGCGGCCAGACGCTCGATGCGATCGCCATCCTCGTCGAGCTCGCGCAGTGGACCCGGGCCGCCGAGCTGATCGTGGCGCAAGCGCCCAAGCTCATCGCGCAAGGCCGCTGGCAAACCCTGCACGCGTGGCTGCAGGGCCTGCCGGAGGCGGTGCTCGAGCAGGAACCCTGGTTGGTGTACTGGTGGGGTATCTCGCTGCTCGCGGTCAACCAGGACGACGCGCGCAAGCTTCTGGAACGAGCGCACAGGCTGATGCAGGCCGCCGGCGACGCTGGAGGGCAGCTGCAGGCGGCCGCCGGTGTGATCGACAGCCACTACTATCAGTGGGCTTCGTTCGCCGAGGTGGACCGCTGGATCGTTGTCATCCAGGCTCTGCTGGAAGCGAAACCCGTATTCGATTCGGTCGAAGCCGAGCTGCACGTCTATTCGAGCCTGCTGATCGCCATCGCCTACCGCGAGCCGGCCAACCCGATGCTGCCGGACTGTGTGGCGCGAGTCGCGCAGCTGCTGGATACCGACGCCGACGTTGCCCAACGGGTGACGGCCGGCACGTTCCTGCTGGGTTACTGCTATTTCGCAGGGGAATACGGACTGGCGCAGCGGGCCATCGCCACTATCGAGCCACTGCTGGCGCACGCAGATGTCACCTCGCTCAATCGGCTGTGGTGGAGAGCGCGGGTGGCCCACTATGCGTACAACATCGCGGACTACCCCGGCGCGCTGCGCGCCCTGGATGAAGCGGTGGACATCTCCCGCAACCACGGCTCGGCGGGTCTGCATTCAGTAGAGCCGCTGCTGGCCTTCTTCAACGCGCTGGTGGCATTGTCCGGCCGGGATCTGGCGGGCGCGCGCGAATGCGTCGCAACGCTGCGCCGGCTCGCGAATCCCCGGCGCCGGTTCGACATGTGGTACCTGCAGTTCATCGAGAGCGTCATGGCGCTCCTCGCCAACGATCTGTCGGAGAGCCTCGACCTTGCGCGCACCAGCATCCAGAGCGCCGTGGCGATCGGCATGGTTTACTTGCACGAGTTGAGCTTGACTCTGACCGCGCACGTCCTCGCGCAGATGGGTCGGTACGACGACGCCTTGCAGGCCGCTGCCGGCGCGAAGGCGCTGGTCGAGGGGAGCGTCAACCGCAACATGGCGGCCGAAGCCATCTTCGTCGAAGCGCACGTCGCTGCGCAGCAAGGCAACCTGGGCAAGGCGACGGCCCTGGTTCAGTCTGCATTCCGGACCAGCCGAGACGCCCACTATCTGTTCTGGTTCCGCTTCATGCCCACCGTCTTGCCGGAAGCGTGCTCGCTGGCCCTGTCCATGGGGATCGACTGCGAATACGTGACAGGCGTGATCCATCGCTACGGAATCGCGCCACCCCGCCCATACGTGAAGGATTGGCCTTGGCCGCTGCGGATCTCCACGCTCGGGCCGTTCAGCGTTGTCAAGGCGGGGGGACCGATAGACCTCGCCAGGACGGGCACGCGCAAGCCGATGGAGTTGCTCAAGGCGATCATTGCGCTCGGAATCGAAGGTGTCCCGGTGGCCGCGCTCATCGATCAGCTCTGGCCGGACGCGGAGGGCGACGCAGGCCAGAAGGCCCTCGGGATTACGTTGCACCGCCTGCGCAAGCAGCTGGGTGACGAGCGGGCCGTGGTTTTGAAGGCAGGAAGTGTCGCGATCGATCAGCGCGTGTGCTGGGTCGATGTCAGCGCGTTCGAGCGTGTCGCGCGCGAGGAGGTGACATTCGAAGATCGCGCCCGCGCGGCTGCCGCTGCCTCCGACCTGGAGGCGCTGTACCGCGGCTCGTTCCTCTCCGCCGAGCTATCGCAGCCCTGGATCCTGGGTGCCCCGCCAGCGGTTGCACACGCGATTCCTTGCGATCGTGGCGCGGCTGGGAGAGGCGCTGGAAGGCCATGGCGACCTCGAACGCGCCGCGGCGCTCTATCGTCATGCCCTCGACATCGACAACTGTGCCGAGCCGATCTACCGGCGCCTCATGCGCCGCTGCCAGAAGAGCGGCAGCCATCTCCGAAGTGGACGAGATCTACCGCCGCTGCTGCGACGCCCTCAAGGCGGCGGGCGTCGCGCGGCCGTCGCTGGAAACCGAGACGCTCTATCGGTCATCGCGGCGGCCAGTCGTGCGCTGAGGTTCCTTCCGCATCCCCGCGAGCCTGTAAGCCGGGTTGTATCCGTTTTGTAGGCGCTGCACTCGTAGAGTCCGTCCTGCCGTCGTGGATTTTGCCCGCGAATCACGGCCGGTGCCTGTCGCGAGAGGCGCCTTGCGGCGCCGCTCGATCCGAACGAGTACGACCGCCGGCGGGCGTTGCAGTACACACTTACTGGAGACCGTCATGCAAAAGGGGATTGCCATCTTGGTTTCGGGGCTGTCCGCAGCGCTCTTCTGCGGGGCAGCGTACGCCGAGCAACTGCCGAAGTCCGGCACCATCCTGATCAACAGCGGCTGGAAGGCGAACGGCGAGGTGCTGCAGGTGGGTGAAGGACGCTTCTTCGGGTGGGGCGGCTTCTACGGGGTCACTTTCAACCAGCGCGGCAGCGGGCCGCTGCATATGGGCACTGCGATCTGCTCGTATACGCTCGATCTGACAGCCGGCGCGGGGCCAGGGCGAGGGGCATGCGCCTGGACCGACGCGGATGGAGACAAGATCTACACAGACTACTCGGGCACCCTCGGCACCGACGCCGTGTTCAACGGCGTGAATCAGGTCACAGGTGGCACGGGCAAGTTCAGCGGGATCACCGGCAAGGCCCCATTCCAGTGCAAGGCGCTGAGCGACAAGGGACACTTCGGCTGCACGCAGCAGTTCGAGTACCGGTTGCCTTAGAGCGGGCCGGGCTGCAGTTACTGGAGCTCAGTCGGGCGCCTGCGGGTGCTCCCGAATCGCCCGAGGCCTCCACCACTGCAGCCCATCCCAATCCGGGTTGCTCAGAGGCCGTTGGCAGGTCTGGCGCTTCGATAGACCAAGTCGACGCGATCTGCGTCGCGTAGTACAGCTCTTTCGCGCCGCCGTCTGCGCGTTTGCGCCCGATGGTGGTTTAATTGGGATTCTTCAGACAATTGTGTGGGTCGAAGGGACTGGCTAAACCATGCAATGTCGCGGTGTTCTCCTCCCCCTTCAAGGGGGAGGTGGGAGGGGGATGGGTAGGTCGCATCGCTCACCCATCCCCACCCTGGCCCTCCCCTTGAAGGGGAGGGAACAGTCGGCGGCGTCGCCCGGACCCACACGAAACTCTGAAGGACCTTAATTGGAGGCATGCAGCCGCAGCAGACACTGCACATCGAAGCCAGGTGCGGAATGAGCCGATGAGCGCCCCGAGTTACGACCTCTGCGTCGTCGGCGGCGGCCCCGCCGGCATGATGGCGGGCCTGCTCTTCGCCCGCGCAGGCGCAACAGTGGTCGTGCTCGAGAAGCACGCCGATTTCCTGCGCGATTTCCGCGGCGACACGGTGCATCCGTCGACGCTCGAGCTGTTCTACGAGCTCGGCCTGCTCGACCGCCTGCTGGCGCGGCCGCACGACAAGGTGAGCCGGATCACCGGGCTCGTGGCCGGCGTGGCGCAGCCGGTCGCCGACTTCAGCCATCTGCCGGTGCATGCGCCCTACATAGCGATGATGCCGCAATGGGAGTTCCTCGACTTCCTCGCCGGCGTCGGGCGGGAGACGCCGGGGTTCACGCTGCGCATGTCCACCGAAGCGGCTGACGTGCTGTTCGAGGACGACCGGATCACCGGCGTGGTGACCACGAGCGGCGAGCAGCTTGCCGCAAAGCTGACGATCGCCGCCGACGGCCGGCGCTCGATTCTGCGCGAGAAAGCGGCATTGCCGCTCACCGACATCGGCGCGCCCATGGACGTGTTCTGGTTCCGCCTGCCCAAGGCGCGCACGCCCGACAACCGCAGCACCGGCGTCTTCAACCGCCGGCCGCATCGTCGCGCTGATCGACCGCGGTGACTATTGGCAATGCGCCTGGGTATTCTCGAAGGGCATGGCGGACGCGGTGCGTGCGCGCGGGCTCGAAGCGTTTCGCGCCGACGTCCTTGCCGCGGCGCCCTTCCTGGCGGAGTCGATCGCGATGCTCACCGACTGGGATCAGGTGAAGCTGCTTACGGTGGCGCTCGACCGGCTCGACCGCTGGCATCGGCGAGGCTTGCTTGCGATCGGCGATGCCGCACACGCGATGTCGCCGATCGGCGGGGTGGGGATCAACCTTGCCGTTCAGGATGCGGTGGCCGCGGCCAACCTGCTGGCCGGGCCGCTCGCCCGGGGTGAGGAAGTCGACGCGCTGCTGCCGAAAGTCCAGGCCCGCCGCAACTTCCCAACGCGGGTGACGCAGGCGATCCAGAACGTGGTGCAGAAGCGCATCGTGGTGCCCACCCTCGCGGGTCGGGCGGCCACCCGCCCGCCCGCGTTCCTCGACGTGCTCCGGCGCTTCCCCGTGCTGCAACGATTGCCCGGCCGCCTCATCGGGCTGGGCATCCGTCCCGAACACGTCCGCTCACCGGCCGCGCGCCAGGGGAACCTCTGATCGGTGTCGTCCCCGCGCAAGCGGGGATCCAGAAGTCCTCGAGCACCCTGGGTTCCCGGCCGGAGCCTGCCCTCGACCCGATCGGGGCGGGAACGACAGCATGGGAATTGGTCGGACCTGCCCGTAGAACGCTTACGCGGCAGCCTTCCGGGAGGAGCCGCCGTGCGTCAACCATCGCCCCTCGCCTGCGTTTCGCCGAAATTGGCGCCAGATATGAACGGGGATGCCTATGCTCCCGGGCAGGCCCGGCGGCATCCCCTGCCGCCAGTGCCGCCAGGGTACTGAGTAGCGGAAGGATTACGGTACTATTCAGCAGCGCCGCAGGCGTCGGCCGGGACTCGGACCACGGGTCCCGCTTCAAAAAAACAGCAGGGAGGAGCCGCCATGGCCGGATTGCTGGACAAGGAACGCACCGTCGCAGGACCAACGTTCAACCGCTGGCTGGTGCCCCCTGCGGCGCTGTGCATTCACCTGTGCATCGGCATGGCCTACGGGTTCTCCGTCTTCTGGCTGCCGCTCACCAAGTCGCTCGGCATCACGAAATCCATCGAGTGCCCGAAGGACATGAGCTGGGTCTCGATGCTGTTCACCACGAGCTGCGACTGGGACAAGCCGATCCTGGGCTGGATGTACACCCTGTTCTTCGTGTTCCTGGGCTCCAGCGCGGCCATCTGGGGCGGATGGCTGGAGCGCTCGGGCCCGCGCAAGGCCGGCGTGGTGTCGGCACTCTGTTGGTGCGGCGGCCTGTTGATCTCAGCGGTCGGCGTCTATACGCACCAGCTGTGGATGATGTGGCTGGGCTCCGGTGTGATCGGGGGCATCGGCCTGGGGCTGGGCTACATCTCTCCGGTATCGACCTTGATCAAATGGTTCCCCGACCGGCGCGGGATGGCCACCGGCATGGCCATCATGGGGTTCGGCGGCGGCGCGATGATCGGCTCGCCGCTCGCTGCCCTGCTGATGAAGCACTACGCCACCGACACTTCCGTCGGTGTGTGGCAGACGTTCGTCACCATGGCGGTGATCTATTTCGTGTTCATGATGATCGGGGCCCTGGCCTACCGGCTGCCGCCGACCGGCTGGAAGCCCGCGGGCTGGACGCCGCCGGCGAGCGCTGCAGCCAACGCCATGATCGCCACGGGCCACGTGCACCTGAGGAACGCGCACAAGACGCCGCAGTTCTGGCTGCTGTGGGGCATCCTGATGCTCAACGTCTCGGCGGGCATCGGTGTGATCGGCATGGCCTCGCCCATGCTGCAGGAAATTTTCGGCGGCAAGCTGATCAACCTCGACTTGAGATTCGACGCACTCGACAAGGACCAGCTTGGGCAGATCGCAGTGATCGCCGCCGCATTCACCGGACTGCTGAGCTTGTTCAACATCGCCGGACGCTTCGTCTGGGCCTCGGCGTCCGACTACATCGGACGCAAGGCGACTTACTTCACCTTCTTCACGCTCGGGTTCATCTTGTATGCGTCGGCGCCGTGGGCCGGGCATGCCGGTAACCTGGCGCTGTTCGTCGGCTTGTTCTGCGTCATCCTGACCATGTACGGGGGCGGCTTCGCGACCATTCCGGCCTATCTGGCCGACATGTTCGGCACCCAGATGGTGGGTGCGATTCATGGCCGCCTGTTGACGGCGTGGTCCACCGCCGGCGTGCTGGGGCCGGTGCTCGTCAACTACATCAACGACTACCAGATCAAGCACGGAGTCGCAAAGAGCGCCGCGTACGACACCACCATGTACGTGCTCGCAGGGCTGCTGGTCGGCGGCTTCATCTGCAATTTGCTGGTGCGGCCGGTGGCGCGGAAATGGTTCATGACAGACGAGGAGCTGGCGGCCGAGCGCAAGCTCGCGCACGATGTGGCTGCTCGCAACGCAGTCGGCGGAGACGCGGCGGGAGTGACCGGCGCGGGCAGCCACCGAGGGCTCGTCGCGCTGTTCTGGCTGTTCGTCGGCATTCCGCTCGCGTGGGGGGTGTGGATCACGATCACCAAGGCGCTGGTTCTGTTCCGCTAGCCACCTCAGACATCTACGACTCCTTCCCCCTCCCAGGGGGAAGGGCGGGGTTGGGGGTTGGGCGCCTGCCATCGCCAGGATGCAAGCATTCCACCCCCACCCTGGCCCTCCCCCTGACAGGGGGAGGGTATGTTGCCCCCCGCCTGCAGCAGCGACGGATTGGGACTAGCATTACCACCGGACCAAGCCATTCAGGGACAGGAGAGTGCCGTCATGACCGTGCAGGAGCTGGCCGAGGGCACGCAGTACCGCGAGCGGGCGCGCTACAACACGTCGGAAAACCCTTTCACCTTCCGCTGGCCGCCGGTTCCGGCGCACAAGTTCCTGGCCGAACGCGACCGCGCGTTCGATCCGAGCACGCCCACCAGCGTCATCGCGCTCGATATCTCGGCGGATGCTCGGCATCGGCGTATCCGGCGACGACGCCTGCGCTGCTCGCGCGCTATCTGAGGATCCGCGCCGGCGAGGAACTGCGCACCGCGTTCGTCGCGGCGGGCGAGGTCTGCTACGTGATGCAGGGGCAGGGCGAGAGCCGCAACGGTCCCGATCTGATCGCCTGGGGCGCCGGCGACGTGTTCTGCTTTCCCGGCGGCAACGAAACGCACCACCTGGCGCTGGACCAGGACTGTCTGCTGTTCGTCGCCACCGACGAGCCGTTGCTCGCGTTCGAAGGGCTGCGGCCTCCGGCCCCCGGCCGCGCGGTGGTGCAGACCACGCATTGGCCCGCCGAGGAGATCGAGCAACGCTTCGAGGCGGTGTGGAAGCGCCCGATCACCGACAACACGACCGGCCATGCGGTGAATTTGACCACCGCGTCGATGCTGCCCAACTACGTCACCATGCCCTCGATCAACGTCGGCATCAACACGCTCGCGCCGGGTTGCGACCAGCGTCCGCATCGCCACAACGGCGTGGCCATCACGCTGGCGCTGCAGGGCGAGGGCGTCTACTCCGTGATCGAGGGCCAGCGCGTGGACTGGGTCGACGGCGCCGCGCAGATCACGCCGGCTACCCTTCTGCACTCGCATCACAATCGCGGCACCAAGCGCATGCGCTCGCTCGTCATCCAGGACGAGGGGCTGCACCTGTACACGCGCACCCCTGGGTTCAGCTTCGACTGAACTGCGCGCGCACCGGCGCGCGCACGCAGTTCGGCGCTCGCTGGCGTAAGATCGACAAGGGCGCGATCGCAATCACGCAATCGCCAACCAACGAAGGAGGAGCACATGGCCAAGGGCAAGAAGAAGACGCCGCTGCGGCGGAGACCGTCTACAAGGTCGTCGAGGTGATCGGCACGAGCCCGAAATCCTGGGAAGACGCGGCCGCGAATGCGGTGGAGACGGCCGCGAGCACGCTGCGCGACCTGCGCATCGCCGAGGTGGTGAAGATGGACATGAAGGTCGAGGACGGCAAGGTGGTGGCCTTCCGCACCCGCGTGCTGCTGTCCTTCAAGTACGAGAGCTGAGCGCGCCGTGCATCCGAAAGCGAAGTACCTCTTCATCGCCAGCATGGACGTCGAGCCCGGCAAGGAGGCCTTGTTCAACGAGGTCTACGACAGCGAGCACGTCCCCAACATCCTGCAGGTGCCGGGCGTGCTCTCCGCGGTGCGGGTGACCAGCGAGCCGCTGACCATGATGCTGGGAGGCGAGCGCAAGACCGTGGTGGCCGAAGGCGAGCCGCGCTACAGCGCCGTCTACGAGCTGGAGAGCGCGGAGGTGCTGTTGAGCGAGGCCTGGGCGCAGGCTGCGGAGAAAGGCCGCTGGCCCGCCGAGGTCAGGCCGTACACGCGCAATCGGCGCCACGTGCTGAAGAAGATCATCGGCCGGTAGGGACCTCAGCCCCATGTCATCCCCGCGCAAGCGGGGATCCAGGAGGGCTTGAGTACCCTGGGTTCCTGCTGGAGGCTGCCCTCGACCAGGAAATCGACAGAAACGAAAAGGAGACTCGCTATGAAACGCGCAACAATGTTTGCGGCCGTGGCCGCCGGAATCGCGCTTGCCTTCGGTGCGGGTGTGGCCGTCGGGCAGAACGCGCCCACCGAAACCAAAGGTGTCACGGTCAGTCCGCCGACCGCGCTCGACCTGAGCGGTGAGATCGACGGCGTCGCGGGCCGGCAGCTGCGCATGCGCACCGTCACCCTCGCGCCCGGCGGTGTGGTGGGCCTTCATACGCACAACGGCCGGCCGGCCGTCGCGATCCTGCTGCAGGGCACGCTCACCGAGCACCGCGAGAACGGCGAGGTGCTCGAGCGGCACCAGGGCGAGAGCTGGACCGAGGGCAAGGACGTCACCCACTGGGCCGAGAACAAAGGCGACGGCGCCGTCGTGGTGATTGCAGTGGACGTGTTCAAGCCTTGAGGTGACGACGGGCGCCCGCCGCGGGCGCCCGCCGCCCGCATCACTTCATCAGATACTGCGTGAACCACTTGAGCGCCGGCGTCGAAGCGCTCTCGAAGCCCGAGACGTAGGCATCGAAGTGGCCGCCGGGGATGATGACGAGCTGCTTGGGTTCGCGCGCGCGGCCGAAGGCTTCGATGGCCAGGTCGGTCGGCGTCAGCGTGTCGTTCTCCGCGACGATCAGCATGAAGGGCGTGGGCGAGATCAGGTGAATGTTGGCCGCCGGGTTGTACTCCAGCGCCAGCTCCAGTGAGCGCACGGTCTGCTCGTTCTTCCAGTTCGGCGCGCGGGTCTGGCCGGTCTTGATGAACCAGTCGTAGGAGTCCTGCGTGGGCAGCGCCGAGGGCTTGCCCTGCTCCGCGACCACCGGCAGATAGTTGATCTTGCCGGTGGTGTACTGCTCCGTGCGGTCGGCCGCGAGCCACGCTTGCGTGGCCGGGAAGAAATCGGCACGCACCAGGCGGCGGAAGTTGTCCATGGCGTTGACCAGCGGAACCTGCGCGACGGCGCACTTCACGCGCCGGTCGAACGCCGCCAGGTGGATGACGTGCGCGCCGCTGTAGGATGACCCCCAGATCCCGATGCGGTTTGCGTCCACCATCGGCTGCAGCATCGTCCAGGTGATGGCGTTCTTGTAGTCCTCGTGCTGCATGTGCGGATCGATGTGGCTGCGCGGCTCGCCTTCGCTGTCGCCGAAGTTGCGGTAGTCGAACACCACCACCACGAAGCCGCCGTTGGAGAACTTGGCGGCGAAGTCGTCCAGGTACATCTCCTTGACCGCGCTCCAGCCGTGCGCCATGACGATGGCCGGGCGCTTCTCACCCTGCTTGAGGCCGTTGGGCACGTACAGCCAGCCGCTGAGATTCAGCCCGGCGCTCTTGAACGTGACGTTCTGGCGGGTGAAGTTGTCGGCTGCGGCGGCCGGCAGCGTGAACGCCAGGCCCGCGATCACCGCGAGCAGTCCACACCAGCGTTTGATGGATTGCATGGTTCTCCTCCTGTTGTGGGTTATGACCTCCGCATTGCAGGCCCGGTATAGCCGGGTTTGCCGGTGCCGTCAACCGCGCGCGCGCGCCGAGCGCTGCTGCAGGTCGGCCGGGAGATGCTACCGTGCCGGGATCGCTTCCCATGCCGGCTGACCGCAATGGACAACTTCAGCGCGTCGCTGCGCCTGACCAAGCCTGCCGTTCACAGCGAGCTCGGCATCGTCGCAGCGCAGCACCGGCGCGCAGCGGAGGTCGGCGCCGCTGTGCTCGGCCGCGGCGGCGATGCAGTAGACGCCGCCATCGCGACTTCCTTCGCGCTCGGCGTGCTCGAGCCCTGGATGAGCGGGCTCGGCGGGGGCGGTGCGATGGTCCTGTACCGCGCCGCCGAGCAGCGCTACGCGTGATCGACTTCGGCATGCGCGCGCCGGCGTCGCTCGATCCCGCCGACTACCCGTTGACGGGCGAGGGCATCTCGTCCGATCTGTTTCCCTGGTCGCGCGTGCAGGACGATCGCAACGTGCATGGGCCGTTCGCGATCGCCGTGCCCGGCGTGGTGGACGGCATGCGGGTCGCGCACGAGCGCTTCGCGACGCTGCCCTGGCGGGAGCTGGTCGAGCCGGCGATCGAGCTGGCGGAAGCCGGCCTGCTGATCGACTGGTTCGCGGTCGAAGAGCATCGCCAGCGCTGCCGCCGATCTGACTCGCTATCCCGCCAGCCGCGACGCCTTTCTGGTGAACGGCCTGCCGCCGGTCCCGGCCTGGTCGGCGCGCACCGAAGTGCGGCTCGGCGCAGCAGCGCCTGGCGCAGACCTTGCGCCGTCTGGCCGCGGCGGGGCCGCGCGACTTCTACGACGGCGAGCTCGCGGCGCGCCATCGCCGGCAGACGTGCAGGCGGCGGGCGGGAAGCTGTCGCGCGCGGATCTGGCGAGCTATCGAGCCCGCGAAGTCGAGCCACTGATGATCCGCTACCGCGACGCGCGCGTCGCTGCCACGCCCGAGCTCACCGCCGGCCCGACGCTTGCGCGCACGCTGCGCTCGCTGCAGCAGCAGTCTTGTGCCCGGCACGCAGCCCGCGGCGCCTGCCTATGCGGCCTACGCGCTGTCCCTGCAGGAAGCCTACGCCTATCGCCTCACGCGCATGGGCGACGTGGAGGGCGGCCGGGCGCCCGGCTGCACCACGCATTTCTGCGTCGTCGACCGCCGCGGCAACATGGCGGCCGTCACGCAGACGCTGCTGTCGATCTTCGGCTCGCGCTTCGTGCTGCCGAGCGACCGGCATCCTGATGAACAACGGCATCATGTGGTTCGACACCGAGCCGGGCAAACCGAACTCGCTCGCCGCCGGCAAACGCTGCCTGACCAACTACTGCCCGGTGATCGGCGAGCGCGGTGCGCGGCGTTTCGCGCTGGGTGCATCGGGCGGCCGCCGGATCCTGCCCGCGGTCGCCCAGCTGCTCTCGTTCCTGATCGACTTCGATCAGGACCTCGACGCGGCATTTCACTTGCCGCGCATCGATGCGAGCGAGGGCGAGCTGGTGATCGGCGACGAGCTGCTGCCCGAGGAAATCCACGCTGCGCTTGCAGCGCAGTTTCCCTACGTGCGCATGCGCCGCCAGACGCTGCCGCTCAAGTTCGCCTGCCCCAGCGGCGTGTCTGCGCAGCGGCTCCAGCAACTGGGGTGCGACCGAGATCGCCTCACCCTGGGCGGATGCGGTGCCCGAGCGCTGACCGCCTGCTACCGCTTCGGGCGATCCCTACGCCCTGCCGGTGCGCGGACCGGCGAAGAACCAGATGATCAACCCGAGCACCGGCAGGAGCAGCACCAGCACGGTCCACATCACCTTGGCCCCCGTGCTGGCAGGGCTCTGGAAGATGTTCACGATCGCCCAGACGTCGGCGATCAGGATCAAGCAAGCCGAGCAGACCGCCAACTTCGATTCTCACGCTATCCTCCGTCAGGTTGATGCAATGGCTGCGTACCGAGTCTGCCTGTTTGCGCGCGCAACGGCAACCCTGGCGTCGCTGCGGCGCCGCCCGCACTGAACTTCGCGCCGTCCTGCGCTATAGTGGACGTGCACCTCGTCATGATCTCCAGCGCACTGCTCATCTGGCTCGCCGCGGCGAACCTCGCTGCGCTCGACAACGACTACGTGCTGGTCACGCGCGATGCGGCCCCCTGCGCGCAGGCCGGCGTGCCGGGCTGCGGCGATCGCGTGATCGTTGCGCTCGGCGAACGTGGAGCTGCGCTCGGGCGACACGCGCGCAGCCTCGCGCGCGGCGACGTCGCCGTCTTCACGTCCGGCCAGTCCTATCAGCGCGCCGAGCGGCGGGCCCTATCTCGAGGTCGCCATCAAGCCGGATCACCCGCCGGCCCACTCGCCCGGCGAGATCATTGCGCCGGAGAAGAACGCGGTGCGCTACGACGGCGACGGCTTCTTCGTCTTCGAGGAGCGGCTCGCTCCCGGCGACACGCGCGCCCGGCACAGCCACAGCGAGCGCGTGATCGTGCAGCTCAACGCCACCGTCCTCCAGCAGTGGCCAGACGGTGCGCCCGAGATGCGTGTGGAGACGGTGCCCGATCGCGTGAGCTTCGGGCGCCCGGTGATCCACACCGTCAAGAACGTTGGAGACCTGCCGTTGCGAGGAATCGTGATCGAATTCAAGCCGCCACGTTAGCGCAGGAGACCCAGGCCGCTGCGACGCATAGTGGCAAAAAAACAAGACCTTGTAGCTGGAACCGCGCGGACGTCTGGAAGACGAGCGACGGACGCGCTATGCTGGACCCGTCTGCCACCCTGCCGGACCCAGCGGCGTCCGGCGCAACCGCGAGGAGGATGAGGACATGCAGATCCTGCAGCACGATCTCGATCACGAGTTCCCGGAATACCTCAACCTGATTCACGAGCTCAAGGACAAGGACCAAAGCCTCGCCGGCTTGTGCGAAGCTTACGAGCGAGTGAACCAGGAGATCGTCGACATCGAAGAGAACGACAAGGTATTCCAGGATTTCGAGTTCGAGGAGCTCAAGAAGAAACGGCTCAGGCTGAAGGACGACATCTACTTCGCTCTACTGTTGCACAAGCGCTGACAGCGCACCCCACTCGGCTTGCCGCTGCCGCCCGCGATGGCGGCAACGGCCTGCGCGGTCCGCCGGGTGTGGTCGCGAGCGCGTGACCGGCAGCACACTCCCGGCGATTCATCCGCGTTGCCGCACGGCTCCGTCCCGGCGGCACCGATCGGTTTTTCCTCCTGATTCGAACCCGTTGCAACAGGTGTCCCGCACTGGCTCGGAGCCCGACCAGCGTGCTCGACGGGCGGTGAACGCATGGGAATGACCGCCCGGCACTTCGCGAGTCTCGGACCGCACGGCTTTCACCGCATCGCCTACACCGACTGGGGCGGCGCCTCCAACCCGCATGTGGTGATGTGCATGCACGGCCTCACGCGCAACAGCCGCGACTTCGACTGGCTGGCCCGTGCGCTCCAGCGCGACTGTCGCGTCGTGTGCATGGACGTCGCGGGCCGCGGCGAGAGCGACTGGCTGGAGCACAAGGAGGACTACACCTTCCGGCAGTACCAGACCGATGCCGCCGCGCTGATCGCGCGCGTCACGGCGCTGGAACGCTGGCCTGCTCGCCGGATGGTTCGGTGCGAGCCGGTCCGCGGGCGAGCCGACGGTGGACTGGATCGGCACCTCCATGGGCGGCCTGATCGGCATGCTGCTCGCCGCTCAGCCGCACTCGCCGATCCGCAGGCTGGTGCTCAACGACGTCGGCCCGTTCATCTCCTGGGCCTCGCTCATGCGCATCAAGGGCTACATGATGACGCGGCGACCTACCCGACGCTCGAGGAAGCGCAGGCCGTGCTGCGCCAGGCCTGCGCCTCCTGGGGCCCGATGAGCGACGAGCAGTGGCGTCACTTCGCCCGGCACAGCATCCGTCAGAACGAGGAAGGCTTCGGCTTCGCCTGCGACCCGCGCATCGCGGATGCCACCAGCTGGGGCTTTTCCCCCGACGCGCGCGTCGGCAACCGCAATCTGATGGGCCTGGAGCTGTGGTCGGTGTGGGAGCAGGTGCGCTGCCCGGTGCTGATCCTGCGCGGGCAAGGACTCGGAGGTGCTGCTGGCCGAGACGGTGCGGCGCATGCTCGACCGCGAAGCGCGCACCGAGGTCGTCGAGTTCGCCGGCGTCGGCCATGCGCCCGCGCTGATGTCGCGTGAGCAGATCGAGCCGATCCGCGCTTTTCTGCGCAGCCGGGAGTGAAAGGTTCAGCGTAGCGACGCCTTCGCAGCGCGTTGAAGTCGAGGTAGAACGCTCGAGCTGTTGCCGGTGAGTTTCATCCGGTCCTCCGTCCCGTGCGCTCCTCGAGCAAGTCGGTCTATTATGCTGCCGACGGGGCGGCTTGCGCAGCGGGCCCGTCCAGGCTGAACACCGAACGAAACGGGGGAGGAACGCATGAGACTCAAGGACAAGGTGGCCATCGTCACGGGCGGGGCGCATGGCATGGGCGAGAGCACGGCGCGGATCTTCGCGCGCGAAGGCGCGAAGGTCGTGATCGCCGACGTGCTGGAGCGCGAGGGCGGCGAGGTCGCGGCGTCGATCCGGGCGGAGGGAGGCGATGCGCTGTTCGTGTCGTCTGGACGTCGCACAAGAGGACGCAGTGGCCCGAGGTCGTGCGCACGACGGTCGCGCGCATGGCCGCCTCGACGTGCTGGTCAACAACGCCGGCATCAGCGGCGCGGTGCCGATCGCATGAGCACGGAGTACTTCGACCGGCTGATGGCCGTCAACACCCGCGGCACCTTTCTCGGCATGAAGTACGCTATTCCGGAGATGCAGAAGGGCGGCGGCGGCTCGATCGTGAACTTCTCGTCGATCTCCGGCTTCGTCGGCCAGGAGTTCGTGCACATGGGCTACAACGCCGCCAAGGGCGCGATCCGGCTGCTCACCAAGTCGGCTGCGGCGCAATACGGCAAGGACGGAATTCGCGTCAACTCCGTGCATCCGGGCATCATGCCGCCGATGCGCACGTCCGTCACGACCGCCGACCCGGCTCTGCGCGAGAAGGTGATCGCGTCGATCCCGCTGCGGCGGGCCGGCACGGTCGACGAGGCGGCGTACGCAGTGCTGTTCCTCGCCTCCGACGAGGCCTCCTACATCACCGGCACCGAGCTGGTGGTGGACGGCGGCTTCCTGGCGGTGTGAATGCCGGCGTGCGGCCGGTCGGATCACAATGAATCTGCGCGGAGCGAGGGGCGTACGCGCTGAGTTGCGTGCGCCGTTGCTGCTGATCTGTGTCGCTCCTCTGCACGTGGGCCGAGGCGGCCGGCGGCGACCCGGCAGCGGGCAAGCGCAAGACGGTCACGTGCAACGGCTGCCACGGCCAGGCCGGCATGCGCAGCATGCCCAGTCTCGGCGGGCAGAACCCCGAGTACTTCGTGGCGGCAATGCGGGCCTATCAGGACGGCGTGCGGACGCACGCCACCATGCGCGACGTCGCGAAGGCGTACTCCGACCGGGATCTGAAGAACTTCGCCGCCTACTATGCGGAGAGCTGTCGCGCCGCCGGCCGACCCAGGTGCGCCCGCCCCCGAAGCCGCCGCGCGCTGTGCCGCTTGTCATGGCGCAGACGGCCGCGATACCGTCGACGCCGGACGTGCCGCGCCTGGCCGGGCAGAAGGCGCCGTACATCGAGCAGGTGCTGCGCGACTATCGCTCCGGAGCGCGCAAGCATGCCGTGATGCAGGAGCAGGCGGCGACGCTCGTAGACGACGAGATCGCCGCGCTCGCCGCCTACTACGCGGGCCGGGCCGCAGTCTTCGTCAAGTAGCGTCTCAGGCTGGTCAATACCTGTGGATCCCCGCCTGCGCGAGGATGGCAAGCAACTGTCGTTCCCGGCAGGCGGGAGCCAGAGCTCAGGCAACCGCTGGGTCCCCGCGCGGGATGCGGCTCACCCCACGTACTTGGCGAGAAACTCCAGGGTGCGCTTGCGCGCGAGCTTCGCGGCTTCGGCGTTGTAGGATCCGCGCTGATCGCAGTTGAAGCCGTGGCCCGGCCGCGTAGAAGTGAGTGCGTCTGGTCCTTGTGCGCGGCGGCAAACTCCTTCGCCTTGTCCATCGGGATGGATTGATCGGTCTCGCCCCAATGGAACAGCACCGGGCACTGCGGCTTGAGCGCGATCAGCCCTGGAACGCCGCCGCCGTAGTAGGCCACGCGGCGTGCAGCCCGGGGACGTTGCAGGCGGCTTTCCAGGCGACCGTGCCGCCCCAGCAGTAGCCGACGATGCCGACCTTGCCGGCGGAGGCCACGTTGCTGCAGCGCCGCCGCCACGTCCTTGAGCGCGTCGTCGACGCGTGACCTTCGCGATCATCTCCCGGCCGCGCTGGATCTCCTCGGGCGAATAGCCGGTCTCGTAGCCGCGCTGCGCGCGATCGAACAAGCGCCGGCGCGATGGCCAGGTAGCCATCCATCGCGTAGCCGTCGGCCACGCTGCGGATGTGGCTGTTCACGCCGAAGATCTCCATCGCCACGATCAGGCCGCCCTTCGGCTTGCCGGCCGGCTCGGCGCGGTACGCGAGCAGCTTGTGGCCGTCGGCGGCGGTGAGCTCGATCATCTTTCCCATTCTGGGTCTCCTGGTGGTTTGCATTGGTGCGGATTGGTAGATGCGCGCGGCGCGGAAATCTCAGTGTCCGGCGCGATGCGGATCAGCCGCTTCCCCAGATTCTCCCCGCGATAGAGCCCGGCGATCGAGCCAGGCGCCTGCTCGATACCCTCGAGGATGTCCTCGCGATAGCGGATGCGGCCTTCGCGCACCCACTGTGCCAGGGCCGCCAGCGCTTCCGGGTAGCGCGCCTTGAAGTCCAGCACGACGAACCCTTGCATGCGCGCGCGCCTGACCAGCAGGTGCCGTTCGACCCGCGGCCCCTGCGGCAGCGGGTCCCAGCTCGCGATCGACGCTGTGCCGCAGATGACCACGCGGGCACCCACGCTCAGGTTTCGATACACCGTGTCGCTGATCGCGCCGGCGGTGTTGTCGAAGTAGACGTCCACCCCTTGCGGGCAGGCCGCCGCCAGCGCAGCTGTCGAGCCGCCCGCTCTTGTAGTCGATGGCGGCGTCGAAGCCGAACGCCTCGCGGCACAGGCGCACTTTCTCGGACGCCGCCGGCAATGCCCACCGTGCGGCAGCCCTTGAGCTTCGCGATCTGCCCCACGCAAGAGCCGACGGATCCTGCTGCGGTGGAGACCACGACGGTCTCGCCGGCCTTCGGCTGACCGATCTCGAGCAGCCCGAAGTAGGCGGTGACGCCGTTCAACCCCAGCACGCCCAGCGATGTGGACAAGGGCAGATCCGTGTCGGTGATCTTGCGATCGATGGCCTTCGCATCCACCGCCGCGTAGTCCTGCCAGCCGAACCATCCGGTGACCAGGTCGCCCGGGCCGGAAGTCGGGATGTTTCGACGTCTCCACGCGGCCGGCGGCGAGCGAGCGCATCACTGCGCCGATGGCGACAGGCTCCGAGTAGTTGGCGGCCGCGTTCACCCAGCCGCGCATCGCGGGCTCCACGGACAGGTAGATGTTGCGCACCAGCACCTGTCCGTCCTGCGGCTGCGGGACGGGGCCGTCGGCGATCTCGAAATGGCTCGCGTCGGGGATGCCCGTGGGCCGGGCTTTCAGGCGGACCTGGCGATTCCTGTTGGGATGTTGTGACATCGAGCGGACTCCGAAAACGAATTGCAGGACATGCGCGATCCGCGCTCGCAGCGGGACACGCGACGGCGGTGCTCGGGACCGAGCACCATCTGGGTCTGGATGGTGAGCGTCAGCCAGGCGGCGCCGATCTCGTCCGGTTGCGCCCGATCCACTCGAACAGACGGTCCGCGATGCGCTTGCCGTCGAAGTAGCGGTCGTCGCACTTCGCCAGCCTCGCAGCACCTCCTCGTCCTCGGCGATGACCGCTTCGAGCCCTCGGGGGTGAGCGCCTCTTCCATCCCGAGCGCAGCGTTGCCTGCTGCGTGATCTCGGCGGTCCTGGCGCAGTCGATGCGCGCAGGCTCGACGATCGAGCCGGCGAACTGGTTCGAGGCGTTGGCGAAGAACTGGCTGTAGCCGCCGTTGTTCACTTCGCGCTCGAGTGCCTCCACCGCCAGCACGATGTTTCCTCTGCGAGATCGTCGATCTCCGCCTGTGCTGCTGGCCCCTCGAAGGCGAGGACCAGATCGATGCGGTACTCGCTCGCAAGTGCGAGCAACTCCTCGGTCGTCTGACCGCCGTAGCCGTCGAGAACTTTCTGGTCGGCCATACGCGCCTCCGCAACCCTTCCCTGAGTTACTGCCGCAGGCCCCGGCTGGCAGGCCGGTTGGCGCGGCTGCGCAATGTTACGCTGTCCCGGCTGCCCCGGCAGCGGTCATTCGCTGTGGAGTAACGGAAGCGAAGCAGGGCATCCCCGTGCCGTCACGATCCCAAACGACACGCGCTGCTCAGCGCTCGAGCACCATCTGGGTCTGGATGGTCATTGACAGCAGGCGCCCCGACTCGTCGGTCACACGGGTCTGCCAGACGTGCGTGCGCTTACCCCGGTGCAGTGGCGTTGCTTCGACCCGCAGCTTGCCTGCACGTCCGGCGGCGAAGAAGTTGGTCTTCGACTCCAGTGTGGTGGTGCCGGCTTGCGTGGGCAGGTTGATCGCCGTCGCCACCGCCCCCACGGTATCGGCTACCGCCATCAGCGTGCCGCCGTGCACCGCGCCCCCGAAGGTGCGCAGGTCGTCGCGGATCTCGAGCTCGGCCACGACGCGGTCGCTCCCGCAGGCCCCGTCCGGCCCCGTCTCGACCAGGCGCAAGCCCAGGAGGTCGCTCAGGGTGCCCTTGAGGTTTTCCTTCAGCAGATCGATGTCCATGGCCGTCGCTAGGAGTCGATGTACGCCGTCGCCTCGATCTCCACGCGCAGCCGCGGATCCACCAGCTGGCTCACTTCCACCAGCGTCGAAGCCGGCCGGTTCTCGCCGAAGTACTCGATGCGCAGCGGGTTGATCAGCGGGCGCTCGGAGATCTCGGTCATGAAGATCGTCACCTTCACCACGTGCTTCGCCTGCGCGCCGGCCTGCCGCAGGCAGGCATCGATGCTGGCCAGCGCGATGCGGAACTGCTCGACGGTGGTTTCGGGAATCGATCCATCTGCTCGCGCTCCTACACAGCCGGATACCCAGACGTGGCGGTCCGCGCGCACGACGTGGCAGTAGTGGCTGTAGGGCTTCGGCTGGCCGGGTACGAAATGGCGTTCGATCATTGCGGGACTCCTCCCTCAAAACGATTTTCCCTCCGACCGCCAAGCATACCGCCCTCCCGCAACGGGCGTCGAGACCTTTGTCTGCAGCCGCCAGGCAGGCGACCGGGAGTGCTTCTGCCGCGGGTCAGCGCATGCTGCCCGGCATCCCGCCGTCGATGACCAGCACCTGCCCGGTGACCGAGTCGGCGCGGCAAAACGTAACCGTCTGTTCGGCGATATCCTCGGCACTCGCGGTCCTGCCCAGCACGGCCTGACGCCGGGCGGACCGAGCCACTTCCTCGGGAAGCCGTTGTGCCATCCGCGTGCCTTCCACCAGCCCGGGTGCGATGCAATTGACGGTGATGTCGGGCGCCAGGGCGACCGCCAGGCAATGGGTCAGGTGGATCAGCCCCGCCTTGCTGGAGGCGTAGGCGATGCTGCTGCCGCCGGGGAAGAGTCCGGCCACGGAGGCGATGTTGACGATCCGGCCTGCGCCATGCTCGCGAAGCCGCGGCGCGAACGCTCGGGCCAGCAGGTAGGGTCCGCGCAGGTTGGTCTCCAGCACGCGGTCCCAGATGTCCGCCGTCAACGTGTCCAGATCGGTGAACGGGATGCCGATGTTCCAGGCCGCGTTGTTGACGAGGATGTCGACCCGGCCGAAGTGCCCGACCACCGAAGCGACCGCAGCGTCGATCGAGGTCGGATCGCGCTGGTCGAGTTGCACGGCCACACCGCGCCTGCCCGCGGCCTGCACTGCTTGCACCGAGGCGGCCGCCCCCTCCGAATGACCGACGTAGGAGACGGCGACGTCGGCACCCGCGGCAGCCAACGCTCTGGCTATCGTGCCGCCGATGTCCCCCGAGCCTCCGGTGACGAAGGCGGTCTTGCCGCTCAGGTCCATGAGTGCTCTCATCGAAGCCGGTGCTGTTACGCTGCGGACCGCCGTCCGGCGCCTTCGGAATGGCCGCGCTCTGCGCCTTGTCGTGATTGATCCACAGCTGGGCGTTCTCCCGGCGAGCAGCGCGGCGACCTTCTCCATCGACTGCACGGTCTGCTCCTTGTTGAAGTTGCGCGCAGGAATCCGCCGGTGCACCCAGTTCTCCTCGAAGTGGACCATGTCCCCCGACAGCACGACCGGACCGCGATCGGGCAAGCGCACCAGCAGGGACTGGTGTCCGGGCGTGTGCCCCGGCGTGGAGATGATCACGACCGAGCCGTCGCCGAACACGTCGAAGTCACCGCCCAGCTTGACGGTCGGGTTGTCCTTGAGCTTGCCGTAGAGCGCAGGGTTGAAGTTGAACTTCGCCGGGTCCGCTCCGAAGGCGGCATCGTACTCGGGCTCCTGGATGTAGAGCTTGGCCGCGGTGAACAAGTTGGCGTTGCCGACGTGATCGGCGTGGAAATGCGAGAAGGCGATGTCGGTCACGGCGGCGGGCGAGACACCAAGCGCCTCGAGCTGCGAAGCCAGCGTCTTGCGCACCCACAGCGTCAGCAGCCCGTTTGCCGCCGTCACACCTTCGGGCTTGGC
>CAVYZA010000004.1:0-93331 GCA_963772865.1 uncultured beta proteobacterium
GCGCTCGAAATCTGCGGGGTCGCGGATCTTGCCGCGCACCCGCACCAATTGCTCCTCCCGGTGACGAACGCGCCCGCAGGTGCGTTCTGGTTCTCGCTGCGGATCGCGGCGACGATCTGCTCGACGCCGATGCCGTAGGTGGCCATCTTCTCGGGGTCGAGCCACACGAACCGGCGCACATCGCCCGAGACCTCGATCGCCGCGCCTGCGGCGCTTTGCAGCCGCTGTACCACTGTCCGGTGAGCGAGGTCGGACAGCTCCCGCAAGCTGCGCGAGCCCGAGCGCAGCGACAGGTAGAGGATCGGCATGTCGTTATCTTCGTCGGCGTGGACGACGGACGATTCACCGACACCGGGGTCGAAACCGCGCCGCGCCCGCGCAACCTTGTCCCGCACCTCCTGCAGCACCGCCTTGGCGTCGGCGCCCCGCTCGACCTCGACGATCACCCTGGATTCGCTCTCGCGCGAGTAGGAGCGAATCGACTTGCCGACGCTGATCGTGTTGACCGCCTCCTCGATGGGTCGCGTGATCTCGCGCTCTACCGCTTCGGCCGGAACCCCGGGATAGCGCGTGACGATCACGGCCAGCGGGACCTGGATCTGGGAAATCGGTCGACGGAGAGCCGCTGGGAGAAGACCGCCCCCAGGACCAGCAACCCGACCATCATCATGGTCGCGAAGACCGGGTTGGCGATCGAGACGCGGGGAAACCACATCGCCGGCTATCTTCTGACCGTTGCGGCCACGCCTGCCCTGAGGCCCTCGGTCTTGACCGGCCACGACGGCAAGCCCGGGTTTGATCCCATCGCGGATCTCGACCAGCCCCTGCTCGCCGCTCACCGCGCCGGTGGTCACCGGGCGGCGGACGATCTTCCCATCCTGCAGGGCGTAGACGAACTGCTGCCCGCCCTCCTCGAGGATCGCCGCGGCGGGCAGCGCATTGACCTCGGCGCCGCTCGCAGCATCGAGCGAGCCGTCGGCGAACATCCCTCCCTTGAGCGCGCCATCGCGGTTTGGCCAGCGTCACGAAGATCGAGATCGAGCGCGAGGCCGGCTGGGCGGCGGGGTTGATGCGCTCGACTTTCCCCGTGAAATCCCGACCGGAGAAGCCGTCGACCCGGAAGTCGATGGGCTGGCCCACCTGCACATACGGGATCTCGCCCACCGGCACCTGCGCCTCCAGCTCCATGCGCGAGAGGTCGACCAGCTGGACGACCGGAGCGTCGGCGGCCACCTTGTCGCCGACGTTCACGTGGCGCTTGGCTACTATTCCTGTGAAGGGGGAGCGCACCTGCGCATCGGCGAGCGCGCGGCGGGCGATCGCCGCCTGCGCCTGCGCGCTGGTCATGCCGGCCTGAGCAACCTGTACCGTGCTCGTCTCGGCTATCGTAGGCGTTGCGCGAGATGAACCCTTGCTCGAGCAGTGCCTGGCTGTTCGCCTGGTTCGTGAGCGCGAGGTCCAGGCGGGCCTGCGCTTCGGCCACGGCGGCGAGCTCGACGGTCGAGCCGTGCCTGGAGATCGGCCGAATCCAGCGACACCAGCACCTGTCCCGCATGCACGCGCTCGCCCTCCTGCACGCTCACCCGCGCCACTTCGGCTGCGACCTTCGCGCGCACGGTGGCTTGCAAGACCCGGGCGCAGCGAGCCCGACACCGGGATGCGGCGGCCCAGCGGCACCCGTTCGAGGACGGCGAGATCGCCCGGGGCGAACTCGAACTGCGGCTGGAGACCCTTCTCAGTCGGCTCCTTGTCGGCCTGGCCGGCGCGCAGCCACAGCAACGCCGCCGCCACAGTGGCCACCACGATTGCAGCGACCGCTGGGCTTCACGAAACGGCGGCGTGAACCCGGAAAGATCTCGGGAGAGAAGATGTTCCTGAACGGCATAGGCCGACTCCCAGGCGGCGCGCGCTCCTGAGCGGCGACCATGCGCTTGTCCCCCGCGAGGTGCTCGGGGGGCAGCCGTCCCTGGGCCTCCGTGAAGAGAGGTCGGGGGTAGATATGCCGTGTGTCATGGGCTGTCACTTCGCTCTATCTCTTGACTGTTACAGTCCGCTGGATCTTATCTGTTCACAGCACCCAGCAGCTCGTCATCAGCTGCCTCGAAGGCGGTATCACGATCCCGAACAACATCCGGCGTTGCGACGCGAGGGCATCACGGTATGGCTCGTCATCGTGGAACGCTCGACTGCGGCGGAAGCCAACATCGAGACGGACAACAGCGTACCCACAGCCATCGTTGAAATCTAGTGTTCGCCATTTTTCCACTCCTTTCAAGATTTCCGGTCAACAGAAGTCGAAAACCCGTTGTGGCATTTCCCGATCGGCAAACAACCAACAACCCCTTGATGCCACCTGCGATCTTACGCTCCGGTCCAATGTACGCGAGGTGAAATCGTACCGGCCGCGAAGTGAGATTCGGACTCCCAGCCCGCGTGGTCCATGGAGGGTTTGCGGCGCCGGGTGTTCGCTGGCCGATTCCGACGTTAGGTCCGCAGTGACTAAATAACGCATTGGGCGTCCTGCTTCGTTAAGATCGTGCTGAGCGGCGCGCTGCAGGGCGGTGCCGCGCGCTCTCTGCGCATGGACAACCGGGGCAAGAACGTCGCCGCATGAGGCACTCCTGGAAACGCGCCGGATCGGCAGCGTCCGGCTCCAGCTGTTGCCGTTATAGCGGAGTGGCCCACGCGCTTGGATACATCGTTCGTGATACGACTGCCGATGATTGACAGGCCTGAGCAGATGCCTGCGAGGCCGCGATGCTCCGCAGGCTGGGTTCCCGCTGTTGCGGGAACGACAACGCGGGGGTCGACTGGAGCCTTCTTAGTGGCCAGTGATTTCAGGAGCAGCGACGAGTACTCACCTTCCTTGTACCCCTCTGGAGAAGAGGGGAGAGGGGGAAGGCACACGCCAGTACCGAATCAGTCGCACAGGCGATCGACGCCGTTGCGAAGGATGAAAAGCCGTCGCGGCGGCGCTGCTGAGGATGGAGGTCGAGGCCGGACGAAGGGGTTGCTGCGCCTCGGCGAGCGAACAGACAGGATCGAAATCCTGTCCTTCCGCTCAAGCCGCCGCTCGCGCCGGCTCCCATATCAATCGGGCATGGCCGTCGTCGCCCGGTTCGATCTCCAGGGTGCGATCGTGGTGCTCGGCCATCGCCGGCCGGTGCGCGATGCTCACAACCGTGGTGGTGGGCAGACGCGTCTCCAGCAGGCTCATCAGCTCGGCCTGCGCCGGCTCGTCCAGCGCGGAAGTGGCCTCGTCCATGAACAGCCAGTTGGGCTTGTGCAGCAGTGCGCGAGCGAATGCCACGCGCTGTTGCTCGCCCCCCGACAACTGCATCGACCAGGTTCGCTTCCTCCTGCAGGCGCGAGGTCAGGCCGGGCAGCCCCACCGCGGTCAGCGCTTCCTTGACCTGCTCCTCACTGAACGCATCGGGCGCGGCCGGATAGCTCACTACTGCGCGCAGCGTGCCGAGCGGGAAGTACGGCCGCTGCGGCAGGAACAGGCCGCGGAAATTCTTCGGCAGGCGCACACGGCCGTCGCCGAAAGGCCAGATTCCGGCGATGGCACGGAACAGCGTGCTCTTGCCGGAACCCGAGGGCCCCCGCACCAGTACCCGCGCGCCTTCCGAGATGTCGACGTCGGCCTTGGACAGCAGGGTGCGGCCGGTGGGCAGTCCCAGGTCGACCTGGTCGAGCTCGAGCGCGTTGCCCTCGCCCGCCTCGACAACCACGCCTGGGATCTCGCGCTGCTGCTCCTGCGTGGTCATGACCGCGGTGTGGAAGCCGGTGAGACGGTCGACGGTCGCCTTCCACCTGGCAAACGTGCTGTAGGCGTCGATGAACCAGGAAAGCGCGTCCTGCACCTGTCCGAACGTGTGGGAGATCTGGATCAGACCGCCGAGCTGGATGGCGCCCGAGAAGTAGCGTGGCGCGCCGACCAGAAACGGGAAGATGACCGCGATCTGGCTGTAGCCGATGGTGAAGAAGTTGAGGATCTTCTGTCGCTGCATCAGCGCCCACCAGTTGCCCACGACGTGGCTGAAGCGCTCGCGGAAGCCTTCGCAGCTCGCCCGGTTCGCCGCGATACAGCGCGACGCCTTCGGTGTTCTCGCGGAAGCGCACCAGGTTGAAGCGGAAGTCGGCCTCGAAGCGCTGCTGATTGAAGTTCAGCGTGATGAGCGGTTTGCCGAGCTTGTGGGTGAGCCAGGTGCCGACGATCGCATAGACCACCGCGACCCACACCATGTAACCGGGAATCTCGAAGCTCTTGCCGCCGAGCGGTATGGTCAGCGCGCCGGACAATCCCCACAGGATGCTGACGAAAGACACCAGGGTGACCGATGCGTTGAGGAATCCCAGCGACAGGTCCAGCGAGTCGTCGACCAGCACCTTCATGTCTTCGGAGATCCGCTGGTCGGGGTTGTCGGTCTGCTTGCCGGTGAGCTGCATGCGGTAGTAGGTGCGCTGGCTCAGCCATTCCTGCAGATAACGGTCGGTCAGCCAGCGCCGCCAGCGGATCTGCAGCATCTGGTTCAGGTAGAAGGCGTACACGGCCACCAGGATATAGGCCGTTGCAAGCACCCCGAACTTGCCGAGCTGGTGGAAGAACTCGGCTTGCTTCTTGTCCTGCAGGGTGTTGTAGAAGTCGTTGTACCAGTAGTTGAACTGGACGTTGATGTAGACCAGGCCGAGGGTCAGCACAATGATGGTGATCAGCAAAGTTCGGCCGATTACCTTCTCGCTGACCCTGAACTTGAAACCGAAGAAGCTCAGCGTGTCCTTGTCCTGCGCAAACCAATAGGGCTTGAGCAGCGCCCAGAGGTCTTTCCAGAAGCCGGGTCGAGTCTTGATGAACATGATGAGTCCAGGGTGGGAGGTTTTGATATCTGCGAGCAGCTCAGGCTGCGCGTCAGCTGCTGCGGATGCGGGAGAGCAGGCTGGTGGTGGAGCGCTCGAACGCGAACGGGATGGAAACCACGCGCCCGCCCCACGAGTGCACCTCGGCGGCGCCGACGATCTTCTCGACCGCCCAATCGCCGCCCTTCACCAGCACGTCCGGCCGGCATGCGAGGATTGCCTCGAGTGGCGTGTCGGTGTCGAACCAGCTGACCAGATCGACGCACTGCAGCGCTGCCACCACCGCGGCGCGGTCCTCGAGCGGGTTGATCGGCCGGTCTTCGCCTTTGCCCAGGCGCCTTGCCGATGCGTCGGTGTTCACTGCGACAAGCAGGCTTGCACCAAGCGCGCGCGCTTGCGCCAGGTAGGTGACGTGGCCGCGGTGCAGGATGTCGAACACGCCGTTGGTGAATACCAGCGGGCGCAGCAGCGTACGCACGCGTGCCTGCAGGCGCTCGGGAGGGCAGAGCTTGGCTTCGAAATCCGGTGCAGTGCTCACGGTCGCGCAATGTTACTACCAGGAGCGGTGCGGCGGAGCGGGCCACACACGGCGGGAGGCGAGGCGTGCGCGGCTGGCTGGTAGCGTTTGGCAGGAGCACGCCATGCCGGGCGGGCAGGGTGTAGGCTCGGTCTTCTGCCGGCCTGCGTGAAGTGTTTGGTCTTCAGCACGGCTTGCTACCTTCGATTCGGGAGATCGCTCAATGGGCCAACGCGCCGCGTTCCTGGACCCCGGCGTGGCCGCCGGCGCGCCACGGCCCGCGCGCGCGTTGTTCGCATTTCTGTCGCGTCTGCGTTACGGCAGGCTGGAGTTCGCCGGGCCCAGCGGCCGAAGCTTCGCGTTCCCTGGTGCCCTGCCCGGTCCCGCCGCTCGCCTGGAGCTGCAGGATTGGGAGGTGTGCGGCGAGATCCTGCGCCGCGGCGACGTCGGTTTTGCAGAGACCTATCTGGCTGGTCGCTGGGCTACGCCCGACCTGACCGCAGTCCTGTCGGTGGCGGCATTGAACGAGGGTGCGCTCGAGGAAGCGCTCTACGGCCGGTTCCTGGCGCGCGCATTCCAGCGCGTGCGCCATCTGCTCGGCACGAACGCTCGCGGCGGGAGCGAGCGCAACGTCCACGCCCGCTACGACCTCGGCAATGACTTCTACGAGCGCTGGCTCGACGCCACCATGACCTACTCGTCGGCGCTGTTCGTGGGCGACCTCCGCCTCAGTCTTGAGCAGGCGCAGGCGGCGAAGTACGAGCGCATCCTCGACCTGCTCGGCGCGCCTGCAGGCAGCCGCATTCTGGACATCGGCTGTGGCTGGGGTGGATTCGCCGAGCATGCAGCGCGGACCCGGGGCTGCAAGGTCCACGGCATCAGCATATCGAAACGCCAGCTCGAGCTTGCGCAAGCGCGTATCCGCGACGCCGGGCTCGGCGAGCGCGTCACCTTCGAGCTCGGTGACTACCGCGATCTGCTGGGCAGCTACGACTGCGTCGTGTCGATCGAGATGTACGAGGTACTCGGCGAGCGCGGCTGGCCGGCTTACTTCCGTGCCGTGCGAGAGCGCCTCAAGCCAGGCGGCCGCGCAGTCGTCCAAGCCATCACGGTCGCGGACGAGCGCTTCGATCGATACCGCTTCAGCACCGACTTCATCCAGCAGTTCATCTTCCCGCGCCGCATGCTCGCCTCGCCCTCCGCGTTGCGCGCGCACGCCGAGCGCGCGGGGCTGACGGTGCGTTCCGTGTACGCCTTTGGCCTGGACTACGCAGAGACGCTGCGGCGCTGGCGTGAGCGCTTCAACGAGGTCTGGCCCGAGCTCCAAGCGCACGGGTTCGACGAACGCTTCTGCCGGCTGTGGAACTTCTACCTTTCCTACTGCGAGGCAGGGTTCCTGTCGCGCAACACCGACGTGCTGCAGGTGGAGATGGCTCATGCCTGAGCGCTTTTCGCCCGGCGCTGCCGGGCGCTATCGCAGAGCGGCGCCGCCATCCCCAGCCGGCCCGCCCAGGTGAGCGCGGCACAGCAACCGGTCTTGGACAAAGCGCTCGTGTGGTTTCGGCGCGACCTGCGCGTGGCCGACCACGCGGCGCTCTACCATGCTCTGAAGTCGGCGCGCGCAGTCTACTGCGCCTTCGTCTTCGACACCGAGATTCTCGATGCCCTCGGGCGGACTGCCGACCGGCGCGTCGAATTCATCCGCGAGAGCATCGTCGAGCTGTGCGCCACCCTGGAGCGGCTGGGCGGCGGCCTGATCGTGCGGCATGGGCGGGCGCGCGCCGAGGTTCCGGCGCTCGCCGGCGAGCTGGCGGTCCAGGCCGTGTTCGCCAACCACGACTATGAACCGGCGGCGATCGAGCGCGATGCGGCGGTGGCGCGCGCCCTCGCCGCGCAAGGACGTGAGCTACGTACCTACAAAGATCAGGTGATCTTCGAGAAGGACGAGGTGCTCACCCGCGATGGACGGCCATTCAGCGTGTTCACCGCCTACAAGAACGCCTGGCTGGCGAAAGCGGATGCGTTCTACTTCAAGGCCTATCCAGTGGAGCGCTACGCACGCGCGCTGGCGCGCATTGCGTCTATACCCGTGCCGAGCCTGGAGCGACTGGGCTTCCAGCCCACCAACTTGAAGGCGTTGCGCTTGCCCACCGGCGCCGCGGGCGCGCGCGCGTTGCTCGATGATTTCCGGACGCGGCTGGCGTGCTATCACGAGCGGCGCGACTATCCTGCGATCAAGGGTCCGTCGTATCTGTCGGTCCATCTGCGCTTCGGCACCCTATCGATCCGCGCAGTGGCGTCGATGGCTCGAGCGGCGCGTTCGCGGGGCGCGGCGGTCTGGCTCTCCGAGCTGATCTGGCGAGAGTTCTACAGCATGATCCTCTATCACCACCCGCGCGTGGTGAGCCACGCGTTCAAGCCGGAGCTCGACGCGATTGCGTTTCCCAACGATGCGCGTCTGTTCCAGGCCTGGTGCGAAGGCACGCACGGGCTATCCACTGGTGGATGCAGCGATGCGGCAGATCAACCAGAGCGGCTACATGCACAACCGCCTGCGCATGGTCACCGCGTCATTCCTGGTGAAGGACTTGCACGTGGACTGGCGCTGGGGCGAGCGCTACTTCGCGCGCAACCTCAACGACTTCGACCTCGCCTCCAACAACGGCGGCTGGCAGTGGGCAGCGTCCACCGGCTGCGACGCGCAGCCCTACTTCCGCATCTTCAACCCGGTGACGCAATCGCAGAGGTTCGACCCGCAGGGCAGGTTCATCCGCCTCTACCTCCCGGAGCTCGCGCGAGTGCCCGACCGGCATATCCACGCGCCCTGGTTGATGAGCGCCGCGGAGCAAGAGCATTGCGGTGTGGTGATCGGAAGGGACTACCCCGCACCGATCGTGGATCACGCCGCTGCGCGCAAGGTGACGCTGGAGCTTTACGGCAGGGGCTAGGGACTAGGGGCAGGGACTAGAGTCAAGCTGGGAGTCTCGATACGCATCAACCCACGCAACAAGAACGAAAGGAACAGCAACAGTAGCAGTGAAGAAACGGAACCGAAGATTGAGCAGTGACGTCGATCCTACACTAGCCCCTAGCCCTAGCCCTAGCCCCTAGCCCCTAAATCCTCACTGCGTGATCTCAAACACCCTTACCACCTTGGTCACACCGCTGGTCGAGCGCGCGATTTCGGTGGCGTCGTCGGCCTCTTTGGCCGTTACCAGCCCCATCAGGAAGACGACATTGTCGTCGGTGACCACCTTGACGTGGTTGGGGTTGAACTTGTTTTCGGTGAGAAACTGGGCCTTCACTTTGCTGGTGATGTAAGCGTCGGTGGCGCCCTGGCTGCCTGAGGTGACTGGCCCGACTACCAGCTCGTTCTGTACGTTGCGCACGTTCTCGATCCCGAGTGCCGTGACTCCCACTTGCGTCTTGGTCGCCTGGTCGGGGACTTGGCCGGACAGCAGCACGTAACGGTTGAAGCTCGTCACATTGACGTGGACCTTGTCATTCTTGCCAAACTGCTGTTCCAAGGCCTTGGATATCTTCGTTTCGATGTTCTGGTCTTCGATATAGGCTCCGCTGGTGCGCCGATCCTGCGTCACCATCACGGCAGTGCCTGCGCCCGCTGCCGCCATCCCGGCGCAGCCGTGCAGCTGCGGGGTCAAGGCGACCAGCGTGATCACGAGCAGCAATCTGAAAGTCATAGTGTTATTCCACTCCGAGGAGCATGCAGTCGATGGCGTCGCACAGGCAATGGACGCAGAGGATGTGCACTTCCTGGATGCGGGCGGTGTTGCTGTGCGGCACGCACAGGTGAACGTCCCCCGGCGCCAGCAGCTTCGGCATCAGCCCACCGCTCTTGCCGGTGAGCGCAATGACCCCCATCTGCCGGTCGTGGGCGGCCTGCACCGCCTCCAGGACATTGCGCGAGTTGCCGCTGGTCGAGATCGCCAGCAGCAGATCGTTGGGCTGGCCGAGCGCCCGGACCTGCTTGGAGAACACCTGGTCGTAGTCGTAGTCGTTGGCGATCGAGGTCAGGGTAGATGAATCGGTCGTGAGCGCGAGCGCGGCGAGGCCGGGACGCTCCATCTCGAAGCGATTGAGCAGCTCGGCTGCGAAGTGCTGCGCGTCGGCTGCGGAGCCGCCGTTGCCGCACGCGAGAATCTTGCCGTCGCCCATCAGGCATTGAACCATGCGCTCGGCGGCACGGCTGAGCGGCTCGGCCAGCGCCGCGACGGCTTCGGTCTTGAGCTTGGCGCTCTCGGCGAAATGCTCGTTGATACGTTGGATCAGGTCCATCGGCGCAGGAACCCTGTCGGACTTGGCGGCGAATTATTGCACAAACGCTACCGCGTTCTGAGTCGTTGACGGACGACGCGGGCCGCCCCGCCATGCAGCTGAAACAGAACGCCGATGACGCAGCCGGGTGCGGAGGGGGTCCGGTCGGGCCGTCACTCGCCGAAAGCATCGCGGATCCACTCGATGCGGCCGTCCCCGTCTACCAGCACCGCGTCGAACCGGCATGCCGGCAGGCTGCGCTGGCGAGCGAGGAAGTGGCGGGCGGTTGCGACGATCTTGCCGCGCTTGCGCGCGGTGATGCTCTCTGCGGCGCCGCCGAACGTGCGGTGGCTGCGCTGGCGCACTTCCACGAACACCACGGTCGCACCGTCCAGCAGCACCAGGTCGATCTCGCCCAGGCGGCAGGTGTAGTTGCGCGTCTGCAGGCGCAGGCCCTGGCGTTGCAAGTAGGCCAGGGCGAGGTCCTCGGCTTCGACGCCTGCGCGTGGCATTGCCGGCAGGCCTGCTAGCCGCTGGCGCCGGGGAGCGGCGCGCCGTCATTGCGACGACGGATCGGACAGCACCCGCGTTTCTCCCTGGACGAACTGCGCGGGGACGGCATCGCGCGCCAACCGCCGCTCGCGGTCGAGGGTGATCAAGCCGGTCACTCCATCGAGCGGCTGGAACTCCGCGTCGGGCTTGAGCAGGCTTTGGGCGATCCGGTACGCGTCGATGCCGACTGCATAGAAGCGCTGGTACTCGATATTGGCCTGCGCGGGGTCGGGTCGCTCATAGCTCAGGACGGCGGGATGGTCTGGCGCGAGCAGCCAGGGCATGTCCACGAAGTACACGCCGTTGAGCTCGTAGTTGGCGAGCGGTGCATCGGTGGTATGCACCAGCGAGGTGGCGTAGATCGGCATGGACAATCCGAGGTAGGAGCGGATCAGCTTGGCGCGCTTGCCGTCGAGCGCCAGGAACACCATGTCGGCCTTGCCGACCGTGAGGGCGTCGCGCAGCTTGCTCAAGCTGGCGACGTCCGTGGTGTACTGGAACTCGTCCTCGATCTGGTTGCCGCGCTGCACCCACTCCGCCTTGAAGGCCTCGGCGAGGCGCTTGGACAGCGCGCTGTCACTGGTGACGACCAGAGCCCGGCGCCGCCCCTGCTGGGCGGCGAGGCGGGCCAGCTGGCGCGCCTCGTTCTCGACCTGCATGCCGAACAGATACATGTTGTAGGGCAGGGGCGCGTCAGTCTCGGGCGCGTTCAAGGCGAGGGTGGGGACGGTGGTGAGGTTGCTCGCCGCGACCACCGAGACGGCGCTGCGCGTCAGCGGGCCGATGACGAACCGCGCCCCCTGTTGCACTGCACGCTCGTAGGCCTGGGTGATCTCGTACGGATCTTCGCCGGAGGCGATGATGACGACCGGCAGGCCGGCCCCGGAGTGCACGCGATGCGCCTCGAGAACCCCGCGCCGCACCGCGTCCGCGAGCCGACCGAGGGTAGGCGACTGCAGCGGCAACAGCACTGCGATGTGCGGGCCTTGCGCCCCCGCCTGCTCCTCGGCGCCCGCGTCGCGCGTGACCACGCTGGCGGCGCCGAAGTATAGTAGCGCGAGGAGCAGGACCAGGAAGGCTGGGGCACGTTGCATAGCGAGACGAGCACACAGGTGGTCGCGGCATTATATGTCGTGGGCACCCCCATTGGGAATTTGCGCGACCTCACGCTGCGGGCGCTGGACGTCCTGAAGGCGGTTGACGTGGTCGCCGCGGAAGACACGCGCGTGACGCGCCACCTCCTTCAGCACTACGGCATCGACGCGCGCCCGATCAGCCTGCATGAGCACATCGAGGAAGAGATGAGCGGGCGTGTGCTCGAGTTGCTGCGTGCCGGGAAGTCGGTTGCGCTGGTGAGCGACGCGGGAACGCCTGCGATCAGCGATCCGGGTGCGCGCCTGGTGCGGCGCGTGCGGCAAGCGGGCTTCGCGGTCGTCCCGATCCCGGGTGCCAGTGCCGTCACGGCGGCCATGTCCGCTGCAGGGCTGCTGGCTGAACGCTTTCTGTTCTGCGGCTTCCTGCCCGCCGCGCACGGGGCGCGCGTGCGCGAGCTCGAGGCACTGCGGGAGCTGAGCGCCGTGCTGGTGTTCTACGAGGCGCCGCATCGCGTGCGCGAGACCCTGTCCGATCTGGCGGAGGTGCTGGGCGGCGAGCGCGAGGTCGTCATCGCCCGCGAGCTCACCAAGATGTTCGAAACGATCCACGCCACCCGCCTCGACGAGGCCTTGGCCTGGCTCGACGCGGACGCGAACCGGGGCCGGGGCGAGTTCGTTCTGGTGGTCGCCGGCGCGCCCGTCTCCCGCGCTGCGCAAGCCGAGGAAGGCGAGCGGGTGCTTGCCATTCTGCTGCGCGAGCTGCCCCTGAAGCAGGCCGTGCAGCTTGCCGCCGAGATCACCGGCGCGAAGCGCAACGCCTTGTATGCGCGTGCGCTGGAGCTCAAAGGGGGATCAGGGGCTAGGGACTAGGGGCTAGGGGGTTCGAAGCGGCTGCGCCGCTGCCTTCGTCTTGTGCCTGACGACCGCCGATCCCGAATCCTGGTTCGCCGATGTTTCCCTAGCCCCAGTCCCTAGCCCCTAGTCCCGAGTCCCTAGCCCCTAGAACCCATGGACGAGCTGACGATCACCAAACCCGACGATTGGCACCTGCACCTGCGCGACGGCGAGCACATGCGCGCGGTGGTCGCGGACAGCGCACGGCGCTTTGCGCGCGCTGTGGTCATGCCAAACCTCAAGCCGCCCGTGACTACCACTGCGCTCGCGCTGGCATATCGCCAGCGCATCCTGGAGGCGCTGCCGGGCGGCGCTGGCTTTCAACCATTGATGACTTTGTACCTGACGGATACGACCACCCCGCAGGAGATCGAACGCGCCCGCGCCAGCGGCGTGGTGTACGCGGTCAAGTACTATCCCGCCGGCGCTACGACCAACTCGGACTCCGGTGTGACCGACCTGCGCCGTTGCGACGCGACGCTGCAGGCGATGGCCGATGCCGGCATGCCGCTGCTGGTGCACGGCGAGGTGACGGATCGGGATATCGACGTATTCGACCGCGAGCGCGTGTGCATTGAGCGCGTGCTCGCCCCGCTGGTTCGGCGCTTTCCGCGCCTCAAGCTGGTGATGGAGCACATCACCACGAGCGAGGCGGTGGCATTCGTGAGCGCCGCTTCGGATCGGATCGCCGCCACCATCACCGCCCACCACCTGTTGCTCAATCGCAATGCCATCTTCCAGGGCGGTATCCGACCCCACAACTACTGCCTGCCGGTGCTCAAGCGCGAGAGCCATCGCCGGGCACTGGTGCAGGCGGCAACCTCCGGCAACCCGAAGTTCTTTCTCGGCACCGACAGCGCGCCGCATGCCCGCCACACCAAGGAAACCAGCTGCGGTTGCGCCGGGCTGTACACCGCCCATGCCGGCATAGAGCTGTATGCGCAGGCCTTCGAAGCGGCCGGCGCGCTGAGCCGGCTGGAGGCCTTCGCCAGCTGGTTCGGCGCTGACTTCTACGAGCTGCCGCGCAATCACGACCGTCTGACGTTGCGCAAGGCCGCCTGGGAAGTTCCGCAGGAGGTCGCGTTCGGAACGGACCGTTTGGTTCCGATGGGTGCGGGCGAGGTGCTGGAGTGGAAGCTCGCGTGAGCCAGGCGCATCAGGTCAGCAGCGGACGGGTGGCGATGTTGCCGCTGACCGCGTTCGCCTGGTTATCGGTGGCGACGGCTGTCGTGACCATTGCGCTGAAGGGGTTGGCGTACTGGTTGACCGGCTCGGTCGGGCTGCTGTCGGACGCGGTGGAATCGCTGGTCAACCTGGCCGCCGCGGTCATGGCCCTCGTCATGCTCCACATTGCGGCGCGCCCGCCGAGCGAGGAGCATGCGTATGGGTTCAGCAAAGCAGAGTATTTCTCCAGCGGCTTCGAAGGGGCGCTGATCTTCCTGGCCGCCGTGGCCATCGTGGCTGCGGCGGTCCAGCGCATCCGCGCCCCGCAAGCCCTCGAGCAGCTCGACGTCGGTCTGTTGGTGTCCGCAGCGGCCACGCTCTTGAATCTCGCAGTGGCCCGCGTGCTGATACGAGTCGGACGCCGGCGCAACTCCATCGCGCTGGAAGCCGACGGGCATCACCTGATGACCGACGTGCTGACCTCGATCGGGGTGGTCGTTGCCCTCGTCGGCGTGCTCGTGACCGGCTGGCAGTGGCTCGATCCCATCATTGCAATCGGGGTGGCGCTGAACATCTTGTGGACCGGCTACCGGCTGCTGCGGCGCTCCGCGCTGGGGTTGCTCGACCGCGCGATCCCAGCGTCCCAGCGCGCCGCGATCGGCGCGGTGCTGGCGCAGTACGAGGCCCAGGGCGTGAAGTTCCACGCGCTGCGCACTCGCCAGGCGGCGGGGCGCTCGTTCGTCTCCATGCACGTACTGGTGCCCGGGGACTTGGACGGTCCAGCGCGGCCACGAACTGTTGGAGGAGATCGAGCGCGACATCCGCGCCGCGGTGTCCGGCGCGGTGGTGTTCACACACCTGGAGCCGGTCGAGGATCCGGCGTCGTTTCTCGATGGTGACCTGGATCGATCGCCGAAATGATCGGAGGCGAGGATGGTGACGATGCTCGAGGCTGAAGGCGGTTGCCTGTGCGGGGCCGTGCGCTACAAGGTGACTGGGCAGCCCTATCACCTGACCCACTGCCACTGCACGCTGTGCCGGCGCGCCGCCGGTGCACCCTTTGTCACCTGGTTCAGCGTTACGAGTGGCGCGTTCCGGGTTACGCGGGGGGAGCCGATACGCTACCGGTCTTCGCCAGAAGCAGTGCGAAGCTTCTGCGGACGGTGCGGAACGCAACTGACGTTCCAGCGCGACGATGCGCCCGGCGAGGTCGACATCACCGTGTGCAGCCTTGACCATCCCGAGGCGCTGACACCCGAGGATCACATCTACACGCGCAGCCGATTGCGCTGGATCGTGCTCGGCGACGGACTGCCCGAGCACTCCGCCGAGCGCGAAGTCGACCACTCTTGACCCGAACAGGCTGCCATGCGAATCGAACATATCGCCTTGTGGACCGACGACATCGAGCGGCTGCGAGGGTTCTACGAGCGCTACTTCGGAGCCAGCACCGGCGTGCGATACGAGAACCCGCGCAAACAGTTTCAGTCCTATTTTTTGAGCTTCGAGGCCGGCCCTCGTATCGAGTTGATGCACTCGCCGCGCGTGAGCGGCGGCGGTACGGCAGAGGAGCGACTGGGCTATGCGCACCTCGCCGTGGCGCTGGGTTCGGAGGCTGCGGTGGACGCGTTGACGGCGCGTCTGCGCGCCGACGGCTATGCGGTGATCGACGGGCCCCGGCGCACGGGGGACGGTTACTACGAAAGTGCCGTGCTCGATCCGGACGGCAACCGCATCGAGCTTACGGTGTAGCGCTCACGGGGTGCGGCTCGACCGCACAACTGACTGCAGTGTTTCGCGTTGGCGTGATTTCGGATACCCATGGGCTGCTGCGCCCGCAAGCCCTGCAGGCGCTGGCGGGCGCTCAGCATCTCATCCACGCCGGCGACGTGGGTGGCACCGGAGGTGCTGGCGCGCCTGGGTGAGCTGGCGCCGACCACCGCAGTGCGCGGCAACAACGACACCGGCGCTTGGGCCGCGGGTCTGCCGACCGCGGTCACCTTCGAGCTGGACGGCTTCCGCTTGCATCTCTTGCACGACGTCTCCGAGCTCGCCGTCACGCCGAGCGAGCTGGGCATTCGTGCGGTGATCGCGGGTCACTCGCATCGTCCTGCGATCCGCGAATCCGGCGGGGTGCTGTATCTGAACCCCGGCAGCGCCGGACCCCGCCGGTTCAGCCTGCCGATATCGGTGGCATGGCTCGAGATCGACAACGGCACCCTGCGGGCGCGCCTGGTCGAGCTGAGGTTATAACCTCTGGCGTCCAGCGTTCGGCGTCAGCCCGCAGGCAGCGCGATCGGTGTCACACCGGGATTGGATCACGGAAACGCCGGAATCGTTGGCTCGCTGCCGCCGGGTACTGCTTCCGGGTGGTGCCGCGTGACGATCTCGACGATGCGCGCCTGCTGCGAGAACGGCACATCGACCATCAGCAGCAGCTGGCCCTGATCGATCCAGGCGCGGAATTGCCGCAGCCGCGAGTTCGGCACCGTCGCGCCGGCGAGGCTCGCGACCCACAGCCCGAACACCGCGCCCAAGACGGCCGCGATCAGGACCGTCACGAGCTGGAGCCGCATCGTTCCCGGAGGGAAGGTCACCAGCAGCGCACCGACCGCCGCCCCGAGGAGGCCGCCGATCAGCGCGCCGACCTGGCCGCCGTGCACCAGGTCGGTCTTCTGAAACACGGTGGCTTCGGGCAAGTCGCCGATCTGCGCATCCCGCGGCGCGAGGATATGGATGTGACGGGCTTCGATGCGAGCCAGGAGCAGATCGTCGACGACCTGCTTGGCGCTGAGCACGTTCGGAAGGATGAAGTAGAGCCTGCGTCTCATGCTGGCCTCCTTGGCGGATAGGCGTCCGGCACGGATCCACCGGCGGACGTGTTTCTCCTCCCCGTCGTACACCAATAGTCGAGATAGGCCCGCTAGTCAAGGCAACGCCCGGACTTTCCGTACCCGAATTCCACCTACAATCTCACCGGGTGAAGTCGGCCGGGCAGTCGCTGCCATCCTTGCGATGGGAGAGGAAAGTCCGGGCTCCACAGAGCAGGATGCCGGCTAACGGCCGGGCGTCGCGAGGCGACGGACAGTGCAACAGAAAGTACACCGCCGATGGCCTGCGGCAACGCCGCGGGATCAGGCAAGGGTGAAATGGTGCGGTAAGAGCGCACTGCCCCCACGGCAACGCGGGGGGTCGGTAAACCCCATCCGGAGCAAGACCAAATAGGGGAGCGATAGCGTGGCTCGCGCTGCTCCCGGGTAGGTTGCTCGAGCCGGCGGGCAACCGCCGGCCTAGAGGAATGACTGCCGCGCAGGCTTCGGCTTGCGACAGAACCCGGCTTACAGGCCGGCTTCACCTTCTCTCTCCAGCCACGGCTACGAGGCGGTGCTGTTCACGCCGCCCTTCGCGTTTGCGCCTGCTCGGCATGCAGGTGCCGTTCTCTCGTCACCTCGACCCGACAGGACCCTGTGGAATATATCTAGAAATTACTTCTATGTGTCTCGTTATCTATCTATTTTTTAATATTTTATTCATCAGACCTCTGTCGCCCTCCGATTCGTGCGGTAAGTGGTTGTCCCGAAGGCGAATTCCCTTGAATTTCCCTTGACCCAGGGGAGTCATTTAACTATAGTGGCGTGCAGTGGGTAAAAGTGGGGGATCGTGGGAGATCCCTGAAAATCAGGGGGGTATGTGTTTCGCGGCGTTACCGCGCTGACCATCGACAATAAGGGCCGCCTCGCGATGCCGGCGCGCTACCGCGAGGTATTGCAGTTTCGCGCGGGAGGGAAGTTAGTGGTCACTGCTGACTCCGCTTCCTGCCTCTTGATCTATCCAGCGCCGGACTGGGAGCCGATCCAGGAGCGGCTGATGGGCTTGTCCAGCTTCAACCCGCGCACCCGCGATCTGCAGCGCTTGCTGGTGGGCAATGCCTCCGATGTCGAGATCGACGGCGCCGGACGCATCCTGGTGCCCGCACCCCTGCGCAAGTTCGCCGGCCTCGACAAGGACGTCGCCCTGGTCGGGCAGGGCGCGAAGTTCGAGCTGTGGGACGAGGCGAAGTGGGCGACGCAGATGGACCAGTCCATCGCGCTGAACGGGAACGGCATTCCACCGGAACTGGAGGGTTTTTCCCTCTGAGCGCGGGGCATCGGCCGGTTCTGTTGGCCGAGGCGATCGCCGCACTCGACGTGAAGGCGGACGGGATTTACGTGGACTGCACTTTCGGCCGCGGCGGACATAGCCGGGCGATCCTCGAGCGACTGGGCGAGCGCGGGCGCCTGATTGCGCTCGACCGCGATCCCGCCGCGGTGCAGGCGGCCGGGCGACATCGACGATGCGCGGTTCTGCGTGCGGCACTCGTCGTTCGGACGCGTCGCTGCGAGTCCTGCAAGAGCTGGGCGTGGGCGGGGTCGACGGCATGCTGCTGGACCTGGGCGTGTCTTCCCCGCAGCTGGAGGATGCCGAGCGCGGCTTCAGCTTCCGGTTGGATGGACCGCTCGACATGCGCATGGATACGAGCCTCGGGCCAACCGCCGCGCAATGGCTGGCGACTGCTTCTGAAGACCAGATCGGGGAGGTGATCAAAACCTATGGCGAGGAACGGTTTGCTGGGCAGATTGCAAGAGCGATTGTTGCGGCTCGATCGCGGGCAGCTGTCGACACCACCCGGCAAGCTTGCCCAGATCGTGGGTCAAGCCGTCCGCACGCGCGAGCCTGGCCAGGACCCGGCGACACGGACATTCCAGGCTCTACGGATTTTCCTCAATCAAGAGCTTGAGGAGCTGTCGCTAGCGCTGCCAGGCCGCGCTCGACCTGCTCAAAGCAGGCGGGCGGCTGGTCGTCATCAGCTTCCATTCCCTGGAGGACCGCATCGTCAAGCGCTTCATGCGCGACAACTCGCAGCCGCCCGCGCTGCCTAAGGGCCTGGCGGTGCGCGAGTCGGAGCGCCCGCGGCCGAAGCTGCGCCTGGTTGGCAAACCGGTGCGGCCCGAGCGCGCGAGGAGGTCGCCGACAACCCGCGCAGCCGCAGCGCGATCCTGCGGGTCGCCGAGCGACTTACCGTGCAAGGCGCGCCCGCGTGATGCGCATCAACCTCGTGCTGCTCGGCGTGCTGATCGCCTGCGCGCTGGCGCTGGTGACCTCTCAGCACAACGCGCGCAAGCTGTTTACCGAGCTGGAGAAGGAGCAGGACTTGGCGAAGCAGATCGACGTCGAGTGGGGCCAGCTGCAGCTCGAGCAGAGCACCTGGGCCATGCATGCGCGCATCGAGAAGATCGCCGCGCAAACGCTGCAGATGCGCGTGCCGCCGCCGGAGCGCGTGCGGCTGGTCGCCCGCGGCGTTGCGGCACCGGCGGCGCCATGAGACCCTCAATGCGGCGCTCTCGCTGCGGCTCCCGGTCGGCCGCTCGCGCGTGCTTCTCGGTGTGTTGATGGCCGCGTTCGTCGTGCTGCTGGCGCGCGCACTCTACCTGCAGGTGCTGCAACGACGACTTCCTGCAGCAGAAGGGCGAGTCGCGCTATGCGCGCGTCCTCGAGGTGCCGGCGCATCGCGGCATGATCACGGATCGCAACGGCGAACCGCTGGCGGTGTCCACGCCGGTCGAGTCGGTGTGGGCCAGTCCCGCGGAGGCCGATTGAGCGCCGGCTCAGCGGCGCCAGCTTGCACGGCTGCTCGGCATGGACGAGCATGAGATCGCCCGGCACCTCGCCGAGCCGGATCGCGAGTTCGTCTACCTCAAGCGGCACCTGCCGCCCGAGACGTCGCGCGAAAGTCGTGCAGCTGGGTCTTCCCGGCATCGCGCTCAAGCGCGAGTACCGCCGCTACTACCCCGACGGCGAGGTAACAGCGCCATCTGCTCGGCTTCACCGACGTCGATGACCGCGGACAGGAAGGCATCGAGCTCGCGTACGAGGATTGGCTGTCCGGGCAGCCGGGCAGCCGCAAGGTGATCAAGGACCGGCTCGGGCAGGTGGTGGAGGACGCGCAGAGCGTGCGCGCTCCGGTCGAAGGCCGCGACCTCGCGCTGTCCATCGATCGCAAGCTGCAGTATCTCGCCTATCGCGAGCTGAAGGCCGCGGTCATCCAGCATCGCGCCAAGGCCGGCGGCATCGTCGTCATCGACGTGCGCACCGGGGAAGTGCTGGCGATGGCCAACGTGCCGGCGTACAACCCGAACAATCGCACCAAGCTCGACGTGCGCAGGGCGCGCAATCGCGCCGTTACCGATCTGTTCGAGCCCGGCTCGACGCTGAAGCCGTTCACCGTCGCCGCCGCGCTGGAGGCGCGGGTGGTGCGGCCGCAGACGCTGGTTCAGACCGCACCCGGTTACCTCGTCGTCGGCGACGCCACCATCCACGACGCGCATCCCGAAGGCGTTGCTGACGGTGTCGCAGGTGATCCAGAAGTCTTCCAATGTCGGCGTGGCCAAGCTCGCCCTGTCGATCCCGCGCGAGCAGCTGTGGAGCGTGCTGTCCGCGGCGGGCTTCGGCTCGGCGCCCAGGACCGGCTTCCCCGGCGAAGTGGCCGGGCGCCTGCGCGACTATCAGCACTGGAAGCCGATCGAGCAGGCCACGATGTCGTACGGGCATGGCATTTCGGTCAGCCTGCTGCAGCTCGCTCGCGCCTACTCGATCTTCGCGACCGACGGCGTGCTGCAGCCCCTGACCCTGCTCAAGCGCGAGCAGCCCGCGGCGGGCACGCATGTCATCTCCGCGGGAACGGCGCTGGCGGTGCGCACCATGCTGGAGGTGGTCACGCAGCCGGGCGGCACCGCCGTGCGCGCACAGGTCATCGGCTACCGCGTCGCCGGCAAGACGGGTACGGCGCACAAGCTGGAGGGTGGCAGCTATGCACCGGACCTGTATGTGTCTTCCTTTGTCGGCCTGGCGCCCGCGTCCGCGCCGCGCCTGCTGGTGGCGGTGATGATCGACGAGCCGGGCGGCGAGGAGTACTACGGCGGGGTCGTCGCCGCGCCGGTGTTCAGCGCGGTGATGTCCGAGGCGCTGCGCATGCGTGCGGTGCCGCCCGATGCACCGCTTGCTCCGCTAAAGCCGTTCGACGCCGCCCCGGAAGTGAGGGAGGAGGTATGAGCGCGGCCGCGCATTTCGATCCCGCCGTGCTCGACCGCTCTGGGCGTCAAGATCACCCGGCTTGCCATCGACAGCCGCATGGTGCGGCCAGGCGATACCTTCGTTGCGATGCCGGGCGAGCGCAGCGACGGCCGCCGTCACATCCCGCAAGCGATTGCCGCTGGCGCCGCGGGTGTCCTGTGGGAGCCACAGGGGTTCGACTGGGATCCGGCTGGAACCTGCCCAATCTGGCGATGGCCGACTTGCGCAAGCGCCTGGGTGCGATCGCGGCACACGTCTACGGTGCACCTTCGCGCAAGATGTGGGTGGCGGGGGTCACCGGCACAAACGGCAAGACGTCCTGCTCGCACTGGATCGCACAGTGCCTGAACAGGCTCGGGCGGCCCACCGTGGTGGTCGGCACGCTCGGCGTCGGCTTTCCGAACGAGCTGACGCCCGCCACGCACACCACCCCCGATGCGGTTGCGCTCCAGGAACAACTGGCGGACTGGCTGGAGCGCGGCGCGCGCTGCGTCGCGATGGAAGTCTCCTCCCATGGGCTCGACCAGGGCCGGGTGAACGGCGTGGCCTTCGCGGCCGCGCTGTTCACCAATCTCTCGCGCGATCACCTGGACTATCACGGGAGCATGGAGCGATACGGCGCCGCCAAGGCCAGGCTGTTCCACTGGCCGGGTCTGCAGCATGCCGTGGTCAATCTGGACGACGCCTTCGGCGCTGCGCTGGCCGCGTCGCTCGACCGCACCCGCATGAAGGTGCTCGGTTACGGATTCGGCAAGGGCGAGATCGCGGGCCATCGCCTCGATCTGTCGCAGCGCGGCCTGCGCCTGGAGATCGACACGCCGTGGGGCGCGGCGGCCATCCAGAGTCAGTTGCTGGGCGGCTTCAACGCCTCCAACCTGCTCGGCGTCCTGGGCGTGCTGCTGGCCGCCGGCGCGAGCCTCGAGGAGGCGTGCGAGGCCGCTCGACCAGGTGGAGCCGCCGGCCGGACGGCTGCAGATGATTCGCGCTGCCCGGACGCCCGCTCGTCGTGGTCGATTACGCGCACACGCCGGACGCGCTGGAGAAGGTGCTGGAGACGCTGCGTGCCGTGGTGTCCGAGGGCGCGCAGCTGTGGTGCGTATTCGGGTGCGGCGGCGATCGCGATCCGGGCAAGCGGCCGCTGATGGGCGAAGTCGTCACGCGCCTGGCGCGACCAGGCCATCGTCACCAGCGACAACCCGCGCAGCGAGAGATCCGCGCAGCATCATCGAAGCGGTGATCGCCGGCGCGCACCCCAACTATCACGTGGAGGAGGACCGTGCAACGGCCATCCTCGCGCCGTACGCGAGGCAGGACCGGAGGACGTCGTACTGATCGCCGGTAAGGGACACGAGACGCTACCAGGAGATCGCCGGCCAGCGCCTTCCGTTCAGCGACGCCGAGGTGGCGCGTGGCGCGCTGCAGCGGCGGGATTGACGATGCAGGACCTCGATACCGCAGCCCGCGAGATCGGCGCCGGACGCCGCGGTCCGGACGCGAGCTTCGACGGCGTCACCACCGACAGCCGTCAGGTGGCGCACGGCGATCTGTTCGTCGCGCTGCAAGGGCGATCGCTTCGACGGACACGACTACGTCGATCAGGCGCTGGAGCTGGGCGCGGCCGCGGCCCTGGTGTCCGAGTCGAGCAGGTCAGCATCCGCAACGCACGGCTGATCATGGTCGACGACACGCGCCTCGGCGCTCGGCCGGCTCGCGGCGCACTGGCGCGCACGCTTCCAGATTCCGCTGGTCGCGGTGACCGGCAGCAACGGCAAGACCACGGTGAAGGAAATGGTGGCTGCGATGCTGCGAGCGGCGCGCGGGCGACAAGGCCGTGCTGGCGACACGCGGCAATCTCAACAACGACATCGGCGTGCCCGCTCACGCTGCTGCACCTGCGCAGCCACCACCGCTATGCCGTGATCGAGATGGGCATGAATCATCTCGGCGAGATCTGCTACCTCACGCGAGCTGGCGCGCCCGACGGTTGCGCTGGTGAACAATGCCGGCATCGCTCACATCGGCGAGCTCGGCTCGCGCGATGCCATCGCCCAGGCCAAGGGCGAGATCTATGCGGGGCTGAGCGCCGCGGGTATCGCGGTGATCAACGCCGACGATGCGTTCGCCGACTACTGGCGCGGGCTCACCACCGGTCGCCGCGTCGTGGACTTCGGGCTCGACAAGCCGGCGCTGGTGCGGGGCAGCTGGGAGGCCGAACCTCACGGCAGCGTGATGACGGTGCGCACGCCGGAGTCGAGCTACCAGGTGCGGCTGCAGGTTCCAGGGGCGCACAACGTGCGCAATGCACTTGCCGCCTGCGCGGCGGCGCACGCCCTGCGCATTGTCCCGCAGTCGGTGGCGCGCGGGCCTGGCCGAGTTCGAAGGCGCGAAGGGTCGGCTGCAGCGTAAGCGCTGCCGCGGTGGCGGCGTGCTCATCGACGACACCTACAATGCCAACCCGGACTCGACGCGCGCGGCGATCGCGGTGCTGGCCACGGCACCCGGCCGGCGCATCCTGGTACTCGGCGATATGGGTGAACTGGGCGCGCAGGGTCGCGACCATGCACGAGGCAGTCGGGAGGGCCGCCAAGGAGGCGGGCATCGACGCGCTGCTCACGCTCGGCGAATTGTCCGCCGCGGCCAGCGCCGCGTTCGGCTCCGGCGCGCGTCACTTCACGGATCCGGAGGCCCTGGGCGCCGCTCTGGAAGCGATGCTCGGCGCCGACGTGACCGTGCTGGTGAAGGGTTCTCGCTTCATGCGCATGGAGCGCGTGGTGTGGCGGTTTGTCGAAGGGCGGCCCGCGCACGCGGACGCAGGAGAGCACTGAGATGCTGCTCGCGCTGGCCCAGCTGCTCGCTACGGATCTACGCGCCTTCAACGTGTTCAACTACATCACGCTGCGGGCCGTGCTCGCCACGCTGACCTCGCTGGTCATCTCGTTCATGGTCGGGCCGACCATGATCCGCAAGCTCACCGCCTACAAGATCGGCCAGGCGGTGCGCGACGACGGGCCGCAGACCCATCTGTCGAAGGCCGGCACGCCGACCATGGGCGGCGCGTTGATCCTGGTCTCGGTGGCGGTCACCACGCTGCTGTGGGCAGACCTGTCGAATCGCTACGTGTGGGTGGTGCTGGTCGTCACGCTGGGCTTCGGCATCGTCGGCTGGATCGACGACTGGCGCAAGGTCGTGCGGCGCAATCCCAAGGGCCTGCCGGCGCGCACCAAGTATTTCTGGCAGTCGGTGATCGGGATGGCGGCGGCGATCTACCTCGCCTTCAGCGCCACGTTGCCGGCGCAGACCGAGTTCATCGTCCCCTTCTTCAAGCACGTGGCCTATCCCCTTGGCGTGTGGGGGTTCGTGCTGATGACCTACTTCGTGATCGTCGGCACCAGCAACGCCGTGAACCTGACCGACGGTCTCGATGGGCTCGCCATCATGCCCACCGTGATGGTGGGCAGCGCACTGGGATTGTTCGCCTACGTCGCGGGGCACGCCGTGTTTTCCAAGTACCTGGGCTTTCCACACATCCCGGGCGCCGGCGAGCTCACCGTCTTCTGCGCCGCGCTCGCCGGCGCCGGCCTCGCCTTCCTGTGGTTCAACGCCTACCCGGCCGAGGTGTTCATGGGCGACGTCGGCGCGCTGGCGCTCGGCGCGGCGCTGGGCACCATCGCAGTGATCTGCCGCCAGGAGATCGTGCTGTTCGTCATGGGCGGGGTGTTCGTGGTCGAAACGCTGTCGGTGATGCTGCAGGTGGCTTCCTTCAAGCTCACCGGCAAGCGCATCTTCAAGATGGCGCCGCTGCACCACCACTACGAGCTTAAGGGCTGGAAAGAAAACCAGGTCGTGGTCCGGTTCTGGATCATCACGATGATGCTGGTGCTGGTCGGGCTTTCGACTTTGAAATTGCGCTAAGGCAAAACCGCGATGACCGCAAAGGCGCAAAGGCGCAAAGATGACGCAAAGGACTACTGAACCGACGGGGATCGTTCTCAAGAGGGCGCTGCGGGTTGGGCAGTGCTCGGTCGTCCTTTGCGCTCCCTTTGCGCCTTTGCGCCTTTGCGGTTAAGGGGTCCTCGAACGCGAATGGATCTGGCAGGTAAAAAGGTGTTGGTGCTCGGGCTGGGCGTGAGCGGCCTGTCGATGGCGCGCTGGTTGACGCGCCAGGGCGCGCACGTGCGCGTAGCCGATACGCGCGACTCGCCGCCCGCCGCCGCGCAGCTTGCGCGCGAATTGCCGGAGGTTCCGGTCGCCGCCGGCCCGTTCCGAACCGAAGACTTCGCAGCGGCGGACGTGATTGCGATCAGCCCGGGCATCGCCGTGAGCGAGCCGCCTGTCGCAGAGGCCGCGCAACGCGGCGTACCGGTGGTCGGCGATATCGAGCTGTTCGCGCAGGCCCTGCCGGCCCTGGGTTCGATCAAGGTGCTGGCGATCACCGGTTCGAACGGCAAGAGCACCGTCACCGAGATGGCTGGGGCGATGTGCCGCGCGGCGGGGCTGCGCACGATCGTGGCCGGCAACATCGGCCTGCCGGTGCTGGACGCGCTGGCGCAGATCGAGCAGGAACGGGCGGCAGGCGCACGCCGCGCGGAGGCGTTCGTCCTGGAGCTGTCCAGCTTTCAGCTCGAGACCACCTACAGCCTGGATGCCCACGTGGCGGCGTGTCTGAACCTGAGCGAGGACCACCTCGACCGCTACCGCAGCATGGAGGACTACGCGGTGGCCAAGGCGCGCATCTTCCGCGGCACCGGCGTGCAGGTGCTCAACCGCCAGGACGCCTGGACGCGCGGCATGGCGATGGCGAACCGGCGGATCTTCACCTTCGGCCTGGATGCCGCCGCCAGCGAGCGCGACTGGGGGTTGCTCGACGACGGCGGCGAAACGTGGCTGGCGCAGGGCAGTCAGAAGCTGTTGTCGGTGTCGCAGCTGCGCGTGACCGGATTGCACAACGCCGCGAATGCGCTCGCGGCGCTTGCGCTCACGCGCGCGGTGGACTTGCCGTATCACCCGCTGCTGCAGGCGTTGACCGAGTTCGAGGGGCTGCCGCACCGCGTCCAGAAAGTAGCCGAGATCGCGGGCGTGAGCTTCTACGACGACTCCAAGGGCACCAACGTCGGCGCGACGGTCGCCGCGCTCACCGGCATGCCGCAGCGTGTCGTGCTGATCGCAGGTGGCGACGGCAAAGGCCAGGACTTCTCGCCGCTGCGGCCGGCGGTGAGCGGGCGGGCGCGCGCATTGGTCCTGATCGGACGCGACCGCGAGAAGATTGCGCAGGCGGTGGAAGGCGGCGGGGTGCTGGTCCTGCGTGCGCAGGACATGGACGACGCTGTGCGGTTGTCGTTCCAGCAGGCGCGCGAGGGCGATGCAGTGCTGCTGTCCCCGGCTTGCGCGAGCTTCGACATGTTCCGCAACTACGAACACCGTGCCCAGGTGTTCGTCGAGGCGGTGCGGCGACTGGAAGCGGTGGTATGAGCTTCGCACCAGCCATCAAGGTCCCGGCCGCGGCGCCGCGCGAGTTCGACGATGCACTGGTGTGGGCTGCCGTGCTGTTGATTGGAATCGGCGCGGTGATGGTGTATTCGGCGTCCATCGCCATCGCCGAGGCCGGGCGCTTCACCTCGGGCCAGCCGACCTATTTCCTGCTGCGTCATTGCGTGGCGGTGGCGATCAGCACGGCGGCCGCCGTGTGTGTGTTCCAGCTCCCACTGCGGTGGTGGCAGCAGGCCGCGCCATATCTGTTCCTGTTCGGTGCGACGCTGCTGGTGGTGGTGCTGATTCCAGGCATCGGCCGGGAAGTCAACGGCAGCCGGCGCTGGCTGCCGCTGGTGGTGATGAACCTGCAGCCGTCCGAGCTGATGAAGCTGTTCGTGGCGCTCTACGCGGCCGACTACACGGTGCGCAAGGCGGCGTGGATGCACAGCCTGCGCAAGGGCTTCGCCCCGATGTTCGCGGTGATGCTGTTCGTGGGCGCGCTGCTGCTGCGTGAGCCCGACTTCGGCGCCTTTGCCGTCATCGCGTGCATCGCCATGGGCGTGCTGTTCCTGGGCGGAATGAACTGGCGCCTGTTTGTCGGCCTGTTCGTGCTGCTGGTGATCGGCTTCGTGCTGGTGATCCTGACTTCGCCGTACCGCATGCAGCGCATTCTCGGCTTCATGGATCCGTGGGCCGACCCGTTCGGAAAGGGCTATCAGCTGTCGCACGCGCTGATTGCCTTCGGCCGTGGAGAGTGGCTGGGCGTCGGGCTCGGTGCGAGCGTCGAGAAGCTGTTCTACCTGCCCGAGGCCCACACCGATTTTCTGCTCGCGGTCATCGGAGAGGAGCTGGGGTTCGTCGGTGTGAGCGCGGTGATTCTGCTGTTCGCCTGGTTGACGGCGCGCGCCTTCGCGATCGGGGCGCAGGCCGCCAAGCTGGAGCGCTATTTCAGCGCGCTGCTCGCACAAGCGATCGGCATCTGGCTGGGCGCGCAAGCGGTCATCAACATGGGCGTGAATATGGGGCTGCTCCCCACCAAGGGCCTGACTTTGCCGTTCCTGTCCTTCGGCGGCAGCGGGCTGCTCGCCAACGCCTGCGCATTGGCCCTGCTGCTGCGTGCGGACTGGGAGAGTAGGCAGTTGATGCGGGGCAGGGTGGCGTGAGTGTGCGAACCTGAGAACGCACAATACAACGCGACCAGGCGCCCGGATGCAACGAGCGTCAACCGCGCGCTATCGCGCACGATTCTCATCATGGCCGGCGGTACCGGCGGTCACGTCTTCCCGGCGCTGGCGGTCGCGGCCGAGATGAGCAGCAAGGGTTGGCGGGTGGTGTGGCTCGGCTCGCGCGACGGGATGGAGGCGACCCTGGTGCCCAAGCATGGGTATGCGATGGAGTGGATCCGCTTCTCGGGTTTGCGCGGCAAGGGACTGGTGCGCATGGCGCTGCTGCCTCTGAACCTGCTCATCGCGTTCTGGCAGAGCGCGCGCGTGATCTTCCGCGTGCGGCCCGATGTGGTGCTGGGAATGGGCGGGTACGTGTCGTTTCCAGGCGGAATGATGGCTGCATTTCTCAACCGGCCGCTGGTCGTGCACGAGCAGAATTCCATCGCCGGGCTGGCCAACCGGGTGCTGGCAGAGGTCGCCGACCGCCGCCTCGCGGGGTTCCCCAACGTGCTGCGCAAATCGCAATGGTGCGGCAATCCGGTGCGCCGCGAGATTGCGGCGCTGCCGTCTCCCGAGCAGCGTGCCCAAGGTCGCAGCGGGCCCCTGCGTGTACTCGTGGTCGGCGGCAGCCTGGGTGCGCAGGCGCTCAACGAAGTGGTTCCGCAGGCTCTGGCCCTGCTCGAGCCGTCACAGCGCCCTGTGGTCACGCATCAGGCCGGGGTCAAGCACCTCGACACGCTGCGAGCGAACTACGCGCGCGCCGGCGTGCAAGCTCAGACGGTTGCTTTCGTCGACGACATGGCTGCGCGCTATGGCGAGGCCGATCTGGTGATCTGCCGCGCGGGCGCGCTCACGGTTTCGGAGCTGGCCGCCGCTGGCGTGGCCAGTGTGTTGGTGCCGTTCCCGCATGCTGTTGACGACCATCAGACCCACAACGCGCGCTTTCTCGCCGACGCCGGCGCCGCGGTGCTGGTACAGCAGCACGAGCTGTCCGCGCGCCGGCTCGCCGATCTGCTGCTCGGTTTCACCCGCGAACGGCTCCTCGACATGGCTGCTCGCGCTCGCGCGCTCGCCAAGGCGGATGCGGCTGCCGTGGCTGCGGCTGTATGCGAGGACGCTGCCGGGTTCGCAGCCGCGGCATAAGCACCTCAGGAGCACATCATGAAGGCCAAGACTTCCAAACCCACCAAGCGCACGGCGAGCGCGCCGCCGCCGCGGCGTGCCGTCAACGCACGCCCCGCGCGGACAGTCCGGGGAGACGATCTCGGCGATCGCCGGCTGCAGCTGTTGCTCGCCACCAAGTCTTCTGATCGGTGAGATGAAACACAAGGTCAAGCGCGTGCACTTCGTCGGAATTGGCGGCTCGGGCATGAGCGGCATCGCCGAAGTCCTGCTGAACCTGGGCTATCAGGTGAGCGGCTCGGACTTGTCCGAGAGCGCCGTGACCGAGCGCCTGCGCGGGCTCGGCGCCAAGGTGTTCCGAGGTCACGACGCCGGTCAGGTCGAGGGTGCGGACGCAGTGGTCGTGTCGACCGCAGTCAAGCCCGACAACCCGGAAGTGGGCGCAGCGCGCTCGCGCCGCATTCCCGTCGTGCCGCGTGCGCTGATGCTCGCGGAGCTCATGCGCCTGCGCCAGGGCATCGCGATTGCCGGCACGCACGGCAAAACCACCACGACCAGCCTGATCGCCAGCGTCCTGGCGGAGGCCGGCATGGACCCGACCTTCGTGATCGGCGGCCGTCTCGAGGCCGCCGGCTCGCACGCCAAGCTTGGCAGCGGCGAGTTCATCGTCGTCGAAGCCGACGAGTCCGACGCCTCCTTCCTGCATCTGCAGCCGGTGCTGGCCGTGGTCACCAACATCGACGCCGACCACATGGAGACCTACGGCCACGACTTCAGCCGCCTGCGTCAGGCCTTCCTCGACTTTCTGCAGCGGCTTCCTTTCTACGGCATGGCCGTGGTGTGCGTGGACGACGCCAACGTGCGCGCCATCATGCCGCTGGTCACCAAGCCCATCACCACCTATGGGCTGTCGGAGCAGGCGCAGGTGCGGGCCGTGGGCATACGCCACGAGGCCGGCCGCATGCGCTTTACCGCCGAGATACGCGGCAACGGCGGGCCGGGCCGGTCGCTGGACGTCGTCCTCAATCTCCCCGGCGTCCACAACGTGCAAAACGCCCTCGCCGCCATTGCGGTAGGGCTGGAGGTGCAGGTGCCAGAGGTGGCTATCGTGCGCGCGCTGGCGGAGTTCAAGGGTGTGGGGCGCCGCTTCCAGCGCTACGGCGAGGTCGCCCTGCCCGCTGGCGGCAGCTTCGCACTCATCGACGACTACGGCCATCACCCGGCCGAGATGGAAGCGACATTGTCGGCGGTCCGCGGCGCGTTTCCAGACCGCCGCCTGGTGCTCGCTTTCCAGCCGCACCGCTACACCCGCACGCGCGACTGCTTCGAGGATTTTGTACGCGTGCTGTCAGGCGTGGACGCGCTGCTCCTCGCAGAAGTTTACCCGGCGGGTGAAGCGCCCATCGTGGCGGCCGACGGCCGCGCGCTCGCTCGCGCCGTGCGCGTCGTCGGCAAGGTCGAGCCGGTATTCGTCGAGCAGATCGCCGAAATGCCGGAGGCGATCCTGGGCGCAGCACGCTCGGGCGACGTGGTCGTGACCATGGGTGCCGGCTCGATCGGCGCTGTGCCCGGCCAGTTGAGCAAGCCGGCCGCGCCTTCAACACATGAGGCAAACGCTGCATGAGCGCGCTGCCCCCGCTCCTTCCTTCCGCCTCCCGCGCGCGGTAACCATGGACATGGCCGAGCCCCGTCACTTCCCGCCGCCGCGCCTGGCCGGCGAACTGCGCCTCGACGAGCCCATGCACCGGCACACCACGTGGCGCACCGGCGGGCCAGCGCAGCGCGCGTACTTCCCGTCGGATCTGCAGGACCTTGCGCGTTTCCTGCGCGTGGTGCCGGCGGTCGAGCCGGTGCTGTTCGTCGGACTGGGCAGCAACCTCTTGGTGCGTGATGGCGGCGTGCGCGGGACGATTGTGTTCACTCACGGCGCCCTCAAGGACGTGGCGCTGTCGGAGCATGCGGATGGGTTCCCGCTGCTCTATGCGCAAGCGGGCGTTGCCGCACCAAAGGTATCGCGCTTTGCGGCGACTCACGGCTTGCGCAGGGCGGAGTTCCTGACCGGCATTCCCGGTACCGTCGGCGGCGCGCTGGCGATGAACGCAGGCTGCTATGGATCGGAGACCTGGGACATCGTGCACATGGTGCTGATGCTCACACGCGCGGGCGAGCTCAAGCGCCGCACGCCCGATGAGTTCGAGGTGGCGTATCGGCACGTTGCGCTGAAGGCGAGCGGCGCGCCGTCTGAATCCCCGGTTCCTCCCGCTGAGTTCTTCGCCGCCGCCTGGTTCCGCCTGACCCCGGGCGACGGCGACGAGTCGCGGCGAGCGATCAAAGATCTGCTGCAGCGGCGCATCTCCAGCCAGCCGCTGGGCGAGCCCAACGCGGGCTCGGTGTTCCGCAACCCGCCCGGCGACTACGCCGCCCGGCTGATCGAATCGTGCGGACTGAAGGGCTTCGCGATCGGCGGTGCGCTGGTGTCGCGCAAGCATTCCAACTTCATCGTCAACACCGGGGCCGCAACCTCCGCCGATATCGAGGCGCTGATCGAGCACGTGCAGGCGACCGTGCAGGCACGCTGCGGAGTGCTGCTGGAGCGCGAAGTTCGCATCATCGGGGAATCTCAGTGCTTAACCGCAAAGGCGCAAAGACGCAAAGAACGCGTGAGGACAATGATATCGTCAGCTTCCGAGCTCGTGCGAAACCTCTGCGTCTTTGCGCCTTTGCTGCGCTTTGCGGTGAGACGTCGCAGTGAAACACTTCGGCAAAGTCGCAGTCCTCATGGGCGGCCGATCGGCGGAGCGCGAGATCTCGCTCATGTCGGGAAAGAACGTGCTGGAAGCGCTGCAGGGCGCCGGCGTGGACGCGCACGCCTTCGATCCGGCGCAGCGCGAAGTGTTCGATCTCAAGCGCGACGGTTTCCAGCGGGTGTTCATCGCGCTGCACGGCCGCTACGGCGAGGACGGGACGGTGCAGGGCGCCCTCGAGCTGATGGGGATCCCGTATACCGGCAGCGGTGTGATGGCCTCGGCGCTGGCGATGGACAAGGTGCGCACCAAGATGGTGTGGGTGGCTTGCGGCCTGCCGACGCCGCGGTGGGAAGTGCTCAATGCCTCCAGCGACTGGGCAGGTGTGGCCGCGCGGCTCGGGCTCCCGCTGATCGTGAAGCCGGCACACGAAGGCTCCACGCTCGGGCTGACCAAGGTCGCGCGCGCGGACGAACTGCGGGCTGCGTACGAGACTGCGCTCCGCTTCGACCCGCTCGTGCTCGCCGAGGAGTTCGTCGCCGGGTCGGAGCTGACCGCGGGCTTCGTTGGCGAGCAGGCGCTGCCGCTGATTCGGATCGAAGCGCCGGAGGGACGCTACGACTACCAGAACAAGTACTTCAGCGACGACACCCGCTACTTCTGCCCATGCGGACTGCCCGCGGAGGAGGAGCGCACCATCCAGGACGTGGTCATGCGCTCGGCGCAAGCGCTGGAGTGCACAGGATGGGGCCGGGCGGACCTGATCCGGCGCGCCGACGGCAGCATCGCGCTGCTGGAGCTGAATACCTCGCCGGGGATGACTGGACACAGCCTGGTGCCGATGGCGGCCAAGGTGGCCGGAATGGATTTCCAACAACTGGTGCTGCGCATCCTGGAGCTTGCCCATGTGGGATGACCATCGGCTCCTGACGCAGCTGGCGAACCTGCTCTACGGGCTGGCGGCGCTCGGCCTGCTGTACGCCGCGCTGCTCGTCCTCATCCGTCTCCCTGTCTTCCCGCTGCGCGAGGTGAGCGTGACGGGACGCGTGGCCCACACCACGCGCGACCAGGTCGAGAGCATCGTGCGCGAGGAGCTGCGCGGCAACTTCTTTACCGTCGACCTGGAAGCGACCCGTGCGGCGTTCGAGAAGCTGCCGTGGGTGCGCAGCGCGACGCTGCGCCGGGTGTGGCCGGATCGGCTGGAGGTCGCGGTCGAGGAGCACACCGCGGTGGCGCGCTGGCGCGACACGGCGCTGGTGGATGACCGCGGCGAGATTTTCGAGGCGGCGACCGATACGCGTCTGCCTATGTTCACGGGCCCCGAAGGCAGCGCGGCCGAGATGGTCGCGCAGTTCGGGGTGTTTGCCAGCCTGCTCGCGCCGATTGGCCGTGCGCCCGTGGGGCTGCGGCTGTCCGCACGCCGCGCCTGGGAAGTGGAGCTCGACAACGGCGCCGTGCTGGAGCTCGGTCGCCAGGATTTGACGGCGCGGCTGCAGCGCTTCATCGCGGCGTACCGGCACACCGTGGGCCGGCTTCCCGCGCAGGCCTACCGAATCGACCTGCGCTATCCCAACGGCTTCGCGCTGCGCCAGCCCGGCCTGCGCTGGGGCCAGCGTCCGGCTTGACCGTCATGAATCGACCCCCCTCATGAACCGACCCCCTTCATGAACCGACCCAAGGACAGCAAGAATCTCATCGTCGGCCTGGACATCGGCACCTCGAAGATCGTCGCGATGGTCGCGGAGATCACGCCGGAGGGCGGGTTCGAGGTGATCGGCTACGGCACGCACGCCTCCCGCGGGCTCAAGAAAGGCGTGGTGGTGAACATCGAGTCCACCGTGGGCGCCATCCAGCGGGCCCTGGAGGAGGCCGAGCTGATGGCGGACTGCAAGATCAAGGACGTCTTCACCGGCATCGCCGGCAGCCACATCCGCAGCTTCAACTCGCACGGCATGGTCGCCATCAAGGACCGCGAAGTCGGGCAGCTCGACGTCGATCGCGTGATCGAGACGGCCAAGGCGGTCAACATTCCCACCGACCAGCAGATCCTGCACATCCTCAACCAGGAATTCATCATCGACGGCCAGGAGGACGTGCGCGAGCCGCTCGGCATGAGCGGAGTGCGCCTCGAGGTCAAGGTCCACATCGTCACCGGCGCGGTGTCGGCGGCGCAGAACATCATGAAGTGCGTGCGCCGCTGCGGCCTCGAAGTCGACGACCTGATCCTGCAGCCGCTCGCCTCCGCCATGGCAGTGCTCTCCGAGGACGAGAAGGATCTCGGCGTGTGCCTGGCCGACATCGGCGGGGGCACAACGGACATCGCGGTGTTCACCGGGGGGGCGATCCGCCATACCGCGGTCATTCCGATTGCCGGAGATCAGATCACCAACGACATCGCCATGGCCTTGCGCACCCCCACCAAGGACGCCGAGGAGATCAAGCAGAGGTTCGGCTGCGCGCTGCGCGAGCTGGCCGACCCCACCGCGACGGTGCAAGTGCCCGGCGTGGGCGAGCGCGCCTCGCGCCAGCTGTCGCGGCAGACCCTGGCCGAGGTGATCGAGCCGCGCGTCGAGGAGCTGTACTCGCTGATCCAGGCCGAGTTGCGCCGCAGCGGCTTCGAGGAACTGCTGTCCTCCGGGATCGTGCTGACCGGCGGCAGCAGCTTGATGCAGGGCATGGTGGAGCTGGGCGAGGAGATCTTCCACATGCCGGTGCGGGTGGGCACGCCCAGCTATGCCGGCGGTCTGGCCGAAGTGGTGCGCAGCCCGCGCTACTCGACGGCGGTCGGGCTGCTGCTGGCGGGGCTCGCGCAGCATCAGCAGCAGCAGATCGCGCGCATGCACGGTGCCTCCTTCAGGCACGTTTTCGACCGCATGCGGTTGTGGTTCCAGGGCAATTTCTAGATGGCAGGCCCGGGGCAATTTCTTAGTTGGCAGGCCCAGTGCAATTTAGTTGGCAGGCAATGGGGTCGCGAGGCCGGGTCTTTCTGTTTCTGACTCCAGCCGGGGATTTCAAACTCAACCAAGCGTGAAGGAGGACTGATGTTCGAACTGGTGGATGCGCAGCCGCAAGAGGCGGTGATCAAGGTAATCGGCGTGGGCGGCTGCGGCGGCAACGCGGTCGATCACATGATCCAGGCCGGTGTGCAGGGCGTGGAGTTCATCTGCGCCAACACCGATTCGCAGGCGCTCAAGCGCAACAAATCGCGGGTCCAGCTCCAGCTCGGCGCCACCGTGACCAAGGGGCTGGGCGCCGGGGCCAATCCGGACATCGGGCGCCAGGCAGCCGTGGAGGACCGCGAGCGTATCGTCGAGCTGATCGAGGGTGCCGACATGCTGTTCCTGACCGCCGGCATGGGCGGGGGCACCGGCACCGGCGCAGCGCCGATCGTCGCGGAGGTGGCGCGCGAGCTGGGGATCCTCACGGTGGCGGTGGTGACCAAGCCGTTCGCCTTCGAGGGCCGGCGCCAGCGTGTCGCCAGCGAAGGGCTGGAAGCGCTCAGCAAGCACGTGGACTCGTTGATCGTGATCCCCAACGAGAAGCTCATGCAGGTGCTTGGCGAGGACATCAGCATGCTGGATGCCTTCAAGGCGGCCAACAGCGTGCTGCACGGTGCGGTTGCCGGAATCGCCGAGGTGATCAACTGCCCGGGCCTGGTGAACGTGGACTTTGCCGACGTGCGCACGGTGATGTCGGAGATGGGCATGGCCATGATGGGATCGGCGGTAGCCTCCGGGCCCCACCGCAGCACCGAGGCGGCCGAGCAGGCGGTGGCGAGCCCGTTGCTGGAAGACGTCAACCTGGCGGGGGCACGCGGCGTGCTGGTGAACATCACCGCCAGCGCCAGCCTAAAGATGAAGGAGGTTCATGACGTAATGAACACGATCAAAGCGTTCACCGCCGAGGATGCCACGGTGATTGTGGGCACGGTGATCGACGAGAACATGGCCGACCAGCTGCGGGTGACGATGGTGGCCACGGGACTGGGCCTGCCGGTGGAACGGGCGCAGCCCAAGCCCCTGACGGTGGTGAAGACGGGGACCGATGCGGGACCGGTCGAAGTGGTGGACTACGCGCAGCTGGAGACCCCGGCAGTGATCCGGCGGCGCAATCGCGAATCGACCATCGAGGCAATGCGGCAGTCGGGCGTGGACATGCTGGACATCCCGGCGTTTCTGCGGAAGCAGGCCGATTGACCGCGCCAAGCTGGCTTTCGCGGCAACCTGGGGGCCTCGATTACGGACGCAACCTGAAATGGACTTGAAGCACGCGTGCTCCGGCTGGACAATAGCCGCCCAGCACTGGTGCGCCGGTCTGATGGGTGCTAAAATAATCAAGGCGTTATCGTCGAACGTCAAATTCTATCCAGATCCAAACGGAGAATGATCCGCCAACGCAGCCTGAAAAGCATGGTTCGCGCGACCGGCGTGGGTCTGCACACCGGCCACAAGGTCTACCTGACTCTGCGCCCCGCGGCGCCTGACACCGGGATCGTATTCCGGCGCGTGGATCTGCCCACGCCGCTGGAGATCAAGGCGCATGCGACTGCGGTAGGCGACACCCGCTTGTCGTCGTGCCTGGAGCGCAACGGTGTGCGGGTGTCCACGGTCGAGCACCTGATGTCGGCGTTCGCCGGGTTGGGGGTGGACAACGCCTATGTCGACCTGACCGCCGACGAAGTCCCCATCATGGACGGCAGCGCGGGACCCTTCATCTTCCTGATCCAGTCCGCTGGCATCGAGGAGCAGAACGCGGCGAAGAAATTCATCCGCGTGCTGCGCACCGTGGAGGTGAGAGACGGCGACAAGTGGGCGCGGTTCGAGCCCCACAACGGCTTCCGCATGGACTTCAGCATCGCCTTCAGCCACCCCGTGGTGCAGAAGTCGAGCCAGCGCCTGAGCATCGATTTCGCGACCACCTCCTACGTCAAGGAGGTCGCCCGCGCGCGCACCTTCGGCTTCATGCAGGACGTGGAGAACATGCGCGCGCAGGGGCTCGGCCTGGGTGGAAGCCTGGACAATGCCGTGGTGATGGACGAGTTCCGGGTGCTCAACAGCGACGGCCTGCGCTACGAGGACGAGTTCGTGAAGCACAAGGTGCTGGATGCCGTGGGCGACCTGTACCTGCTCGGCCATCCGATCCTGGGCGCGTTCAGCGCGCACAAGTCCGGCCATGCGCTGAACAACAAGCTTGCCCGGACGCTGCTGGCGCAACCCGACGCCTACGCGCTCACCAGCTTCGAGCGCCCCGAGGACGCACCCGCCTTCGTGAGCCGGCAGGCGCAGTACGCTTGATAGGACTAGGGGCTAGGGACTAGGGGCTGAGGGACTAGGGCGTTAACGCGAAGGCGAGGGCCGCTCTCGCACCCTCTAGCCCCTAGCCCCTTAGCCCCTAGATCCTAGTCCCTAGTCCCTCATCCATGACCGCGGTCGCGCTGCGCGCGCTCGGCTTCCTCGTGCTGATCGTCATCGCCGGCGCGCTCGGCATGTACGCGTTCACCAAGGACCGGCGCTGGCTGACCTGGGCGCGCAGGCTCTTCGTCGTGGCGCTGACGGTGGCGTTGATCGCGGCTGCGTTTCTGCTGCTCGAGCGGTTGATCATCGCGATCTGAGCGGCGGCCAAGTGCCCTAGACATCGGTGCTGGCCGCACCTGAGCGCCGGCTAACCTTCTCCTGCTTGGCGCCGGATCAGCCGACCGAGCGCTTCTCGCAACGGCCCCTCCTCCAGACGAGCCTCCAAGTCCTTCAGGCTGCGTAGCCCCGTCGCCCCAACCCGACGAACTGTCGCTGGGGGCTTCCTGTTGCCTCGCACAAGTTGCACTTCGATTCGGATTGCCCTAACCTCGGGAAACTGTTTCCGAATTGTCAACAGGAGGCGCGGCACGAGGTGGCGCAACCGCGCCGCCACTGCGCCGCTGGCAGCCAGCAGCACCAGCGTACCCTGCGTTTCGTCGCCCACGGTGCTTGACTGAGCCAGCTCCCTGGGGACAGCCGCGGAATAGGCCTGCTGCAGTGCAACGACGCGCGCGACGCGCACGCGAATTGCTTCCAGGTCCGTCAAGGAATTCAATAAGTAGCCGATAGTCTGGCTATGCACAACCACGGCCGTCGGGGTCGGAGGGGGATGCGATGAACGTCATTCTAGTTTCCAGCGGGCTGTCGCGCGCGCGCTCGATCAATGTGGGCGCGCCACAGCTGGCCGCGATGGGTTTGAGCGTGCTGGTGCTCGTGCTCTCGCTGGTCGTGCTGCTGCACTACCTCTCGCTTCGCTATGCCGTGAGCAACAGCAGCCCCTATCTGCGCTCTGTGCTGTCCGGCATACAGGCCGAAGAGAACGCTCGGATGCAGGCGTATCTGCGCGAGAGCCTGAACACGATGGCTTCCAAGCTCGGCGAGCTGCAGGCGCGCCTGGTGCGACTCGACGCGCTGGGCGACCGGCTCACCAAGGTGGCCGGCCTCAAACCGCAGGAGTTCATGTTCGATCGCGTGCCGGCCCGCGGCGGTGCCGAATCTGGCGTGCCGGCCCGCGAGGTCTCGCTCGGCGAACTGGGTGCGGAGCTGGATCGCCTGTCGAAGGAACTGGAAGACCGCACCGACAAGCTGCGCGTCCTGGAGTCCACGCTCACCGACGACTACGCGAAGCGCCAGCTCATCCCCACCGCCAAACCGATCCAGGCCGGCTACTACTCGTCGAACTTCGGCTGGCGCATCGACCCGTTCACCGGCCTCAACGCGTTCCACGAAGGGCTCGACTTCATGGCCGAGGAAGGCACGTCGATCCTGGCGGCAGCCGGCGGCGTGGTGGTGTTTGCGGCCCACCATCCGCAGTATGGTAATATGGTTGAGATCGATCACGGTAACGACCTCGTGACGCGATACGCCCACGCATCCAAGATCGTGGTGAAGGTGGGCGATGTCGTGTTGCGGGGGAGCAAGATCGCCGAAGTCGGCAACACGGGGCGGTCCACCGGAACCCACCTTCACTTCGAGGTGCGCCACAGGGGCGCGGCGCAGAATCCGGCGCGCTTCCTGAACATGCCCGGCTGAGCCTGACAGTTTCCGCCGCGAAGGGGTGAGGGGCCTTGGATGGCCCCTCACCCCTTTTGTTTTCCGGGAGCCGGCCGCACCTTTGCTCGAGGTCGTTCGAACCCGCCCAAGGTCGTTCGAATCCGAATGGAACCCAGCCCAGCATGATCACTACCGTTCTCAAGAAGATCTTCGGCAGCCGCAACGACCGGCTGATCAAGCGCTACGCGCACAGCGTCCGCGCCATCAACGCCCTCGAGCCCGAGATTGAGCGCCTGTCCGACGCGGAGCTGCGTGCGAAGACCGCGGCTTTCAAGCAGCGCCTGGCAGGCGGCGAGACGCTCGACCAGCTGCTGCCGGAAGCCTTCGCGGTCGTGCGCGAGGCGGGCAAGCGCGCGCTCAATATGCGCCATTTCGACGTCCAGATGATCGGCGGGATGGTCCTGCACAACGGCAAGATCTCCGAGATGCGCACGGGCGAGGGCAAGACGCTGGTCGCCACGTTGCCTGCCTATCTGAATGCGCTGGCCGGCGAGGGTGTGCATGTGGTCACGGTCAACGACTACCTGGCGAGCCGCGACGCCGCCTGGATGGGCCGGCTGTACGGCTTCCTCGGCTTGACCGTGGGGGTGAACCTGTCGCAGATGGACCACGCGTCCAAGCAGGAGGCGTACGCCGCGGACATCACCTACGGCACCAACAACGAGTTCGGCTTCGACTACCTGCGCGACAACATGGTGTACGCCACCGGCGACCGGGTGCAGCGGAAGCTCTCCTACGCCATCGTCGACGAGGTGGACTCGATCCTGATCGACGAAGCGCGCACGCCGCTGATCATCTCCGGCCAGGCCGAGGACACCACCGACCTGTACTTCAAGATCAACGACCTGGTGCCCAAGCTCACCCGCCAGCCCAAGGAGAACGAGCCGGGCGACTACTCGGTGGACGAGAAAGCGCACCAGGTGCTGTTGACGGAGGCGGGACACGAGCATGCCGAGGAGCTGCTCACCCAGGCCGGCCTGCTGGCGGAGGGCACCAGCCTGTATGACGCCGGCAACATCACGCTCATGCACCACGTCTACGCGGCCTTGCGCGCGCATGCGCTGTACCACCGCGATCAGCACTACGTGGTGCAGAACGACGAAGTCATCATCGTCGACGAGTTCACCGGCCGCCTGATGCCCGGCCGGCGCTGGTCCGACGGCCTGCACCAGGCCGTGGAGGCCAAGGAAAACGCGCACATCCAGCGCGAGAACCAGACGCTCGCTTCCATCACCTTCCAGAACTACTTCCGGATGTACAAGAAGCTGGCGGGTATGACCGGGACGGCTGACACCGAAGCCTACGAGTTCCAGCAGATCTACAACCTCGAGACCGTGGTGGTCCCCACCCACATGGACATGGTCCGCGAGGACCGCATGGACCAGGTGTTCAAGACCCGGCGAGAGAAGGTGCAGGCCATCATCCTCGACATCCAGGACTGTTACGAGCGTGGCCAGCCGGTCCTGGTGGGCACTACCTCGATCGAGAACTCCGAAGAGCTCTCGGGTCACCTGAACAAGGCCAAGCTGCCGCACCAGGTGCTCAACGCCAAGCAGCATGCGCGCGAGGCGGAGATCGTGACGCAGGCCGGGCGGCCGAAGATGATCACCATCGCCACCAACATGGCGGGCCGCGGCACCGACATCGTCCTGGGCGGCAACCCCGAGCCGGACATCAACCGCGTGCGCGCCGACGAGAGTCTCTCCGAGGAGGACAAGGCCGCTCGCGTCGCCGAGATGCGGATGCGCTGGCAGGACCTGCACAACCAGGTGGTCGCGGCCGGCGGCCTGCACATCGTCGGCACCGAGCGGCACGAATCGCGCCGCATCGACAACCAGCTGCGCGGGCGTTCGGGCCGCCAGGGCGACCCTGGCTCGAGCCGGTTCTATTTGTCGCTGGAAGACCCGCTGCTGCGCATATTCGCCTCGGATCGCGTGGCCTCGATCATGGATCGGCTGAAGATGCCCGAAGGCGAGGCCATCGAGCACCCCTGGGTCACCCGCGCCATCGAGAATGCCCAGCGCAAGGTCGAGGCGCGCAACTTCGACATCCGCAAGCAGCTGCTCGAGTACGACGACGTGGCCAACGACCAGCGCCGCGTCATCTACCAGCAGCGCAACGAGCTGCTGGAGAGCACCGACATCTCGGACACCGTCCGCTCGATGCGCGAGGGCACGATCGGCGACATGATCGGCCAGTACATCCCGCCCGGGACTGTGGAGGAGCAGTGGGACATCGGCGGCCTGGAGAAAGCGCTCGCCGCGGAGCTGGCCTTGCACCTGCCGCTCGGCGAGTGGCTGAAGGAAGACGAGAGCGTGGACGAGGATGCGCTGCGGCTGCGCATCGCGGAGCAGGCTAACGCCTACTACGACGGCAAGTTCACCCAGGTCGACGGCGAGCAGCTGCACCAGTTCGAGCGCGCCGTGACCTTGCAGACCTTCGACAACTACTGGCGCGAGCACCTGGCCGCGCTCGACCACCTGCGCCAGGGGATTCACCTGCGCGGGTATGCGCAGAAGAACCCCAAGCAGGAGTACAAGCGCGAGGCCTTCGAGCTGTTCTCCGCGATGCTCGACTCGATCCGCAACGAGGTCACGCGCATCCTCATGACGGTGCAGATCCAGAGCCGCCAGGACGTCGCCAAGGTCGAGGAGCCGGTGGAGCTGCACAACGTGCGCTACCAGCACGCCGACTACGAAGAGGCGCTGGCCGAGGAGGCCAACGCCGAGAGCGAGCCGGCCAAGGCCCAGCCGTTCGTGCGCCAGGGCCAGAAGGTGGGGCGCAACGATCCCTGCCCGTGCGGCTCCGGCAAGAAATACAAGCAGTGCCACGGCCGGCTGGCGTGAGCGACCGCAATTCATAGATTGAACTGCAATTCACAGGATTAACAGGATTTCGCAGGATGAACAGGATTAGTTCTAAGCGATATGAACCATCTAGGCGTTTCCTGTGAATTGACGTTGCGCCCGGTCATCAGTCGACGCGCAAGTGGCATCCCAACATTGAACCGCAGGTCCCTGCTCTAATCCTGTTCATCCTGCGAAATCCTGTTAATCCTGTGAATTCGTTTTTCTTCTGACCCCGCACCTCGGGTAGAGACTTGGCAGTCAACCTCACACCACCGCGCGCCGACGCGCTGCATCCGATCGCTGGCGTCCAGCTCGGGATTGCGCGCGCCGGCATCCGCAAGGCCAACCGCAAGGATCTCCTGCTGATCGCGCTGGACCCAGGCGCCCGCGTCGCCGGGGTGTTTACGCGCAACCGCTTCTGCGCTGCGCCGGTGGAGGTGGCGCGCCAGCACCTGCAGCAGGGCGACGGTGTGCGGGCGCTGGTGGTGAACACCGGCAACGCCAACGCAGGCACCGGCGAGCCCGGGCTGCGTGCGGCGCGGGCAACGTGTGACGAGGTGGCCCGGCTGATGGGAGTCCAGCCGGCCCAGGTGCTGCCGTTCTCTACCGGGGTGATCATGGAGCCGCTGCCGGTCGAGCGCATCGCCGCCGGGCTGCCCGCGTGCATCGCCGACCTGCAGGGCGGCAACTGGCTGAGCGCCGCCGAGGCGATCATGACCACGGATACCGTGCCGAAGGCCGCTTCGCGCCGAGTCCGCCTGGGAAGCGCCGAGGTCACACTCACCGGCATCGCCAAGGGCGCGGGGATGATCCACCCCGACATGGCGACCATGCTGTGTTTCGTCGCCACCGATGCGGCCATCGCCGCGGCACCGCTGCGCGCTGCGCTGGCGCACGCGGCCGAGCACTCCTTCAATTCGATCACGGTGGACGGGGACACATCGACCAACGACGCGTTCATGGTCGTCGCGTCCGGCCGGGCCGGCAACCGCGAGATTGCCAGCGCGAGCGACGGCGATTTCGCACTGCTGCGCGACGCGCTCACCGACCTGGCCGCAGAGCTCGCGCAAGCCATCATCCGCGACGGCGAAGGTGCGACCAAGTTCATCACCGTGCGGGTCGAGCAGGGGGTGAGCCGCGCGGAATGCCGCCAGGTGGCGTTCGCAATCGCCCATTCGCCGCTGGTGAAGACGGCATTCTTCGCCTCCGACCCCAACCTCGGGCGCATCCTCGCCGCCATCGGCTACGCCGGCGTCGCGGATCTCGACGTGTCCCGGCTGCAACTGTTCCTCGACGACGTGCGCGTGGCGAGCGCCGGCGGGCGCGACCCTTCCTACCGTGAAGCGGACGGCCAGCGCGTGATGCAGCAGAGCGAGATCACGGTGCGTGTGGCGCTGGGGCGCGGCAGCGCTGCCGCGACGGTGTGGACGTGCGATCTCTCGCACGAGTACGTGACCATCAATGCCGAGTATCGAACCTAGTGCATCCTCCCCTACAAGGGAAGGCCTCCCTCAACCTCCCTCCCCTTCAAGGGGAGGGCCGGAGGCGGGGATGGGTTTCGGATCGTACGGCGACCCATCCCCCTCCTAACCTCCCCCTTGAAGGGGGAGGAAACCCGGTGCAGCCGATCGCCTGTGTCGCGTAGATGCCCGAGCTAGAACAATTCCTCGAGCGCGCCCAAGCGCTGCTGGATCGCGTCGAACGCCTGTTGCCCGTCGAGCCGCCGGAACCGGACTTCGCCGGCGTGATCGCGTTCCGCTGGCGCCGGCGTGGCGGGCGCAGCCTGTTGCAGCCGGTCGCGCACCCGCACGGCATCCAGCTCGAGGACCTTCAGGACATCGATCGCCAGCGCGACCTCGTGCAACAGAACACGCTGCAGTTCGTGCGCGGCCTGCCGGCCAACAACGTCTTGCTGACGGGCGCCCGCGGCACCGGCAAGTCGTCTCTGATCAAGGCGCTGCTCAACCGTTACGCCGCGGACGGCCTGCGGCTCATCGAGCTGGACAAACAGGATCTGCTCGACCTGCCGGAGGTGGTGGAGCGCCTGGCCGCGCAGCCGTACCGCTTCATCCTGTTCTGCGACGACCTCTCGTTCAACGCCGACGAGCCCGGATACACCACGCTCAAGGCGGTGCTGGACGGCTCGGTCGCGGCCACGCCCGAGAACGTGCTGCTGTACGCCACGTCGAACCGGCGTCACCTGATGCCGGAGTTCATGCGCGAGAACCTGGAGACCAAGTACCTCGGCGACGAGATCCACCCGGGGAGACGGTGGAAGAGAAGATCTCGCTGTCGGAGCGGTTCGGCCTGTGGGTCTCGTTCTACCCCTTCAGCCAGGACGAGTACCTGGATATCGTGCGCCACTGGCTGCGCCGATTGGGGGTGGGTGAAGTCGCCGACGCGGACATGCAGCGCGAAGCGCTGCAGTGGGCGCTGCAGCGCGGGTCGCGCAGCGGGCGCGTGGCCTGGCACTTCGCGCGGGACTGGGCAGGTCGGCACGGCGTGCGCGGCGGCTGACAGCGCGATGACGCTACCGCCCCGTGTGGTGGACGTCGCGGCGGCGGTGATCACCCGCGCCGACGGCCGCTTCCTCCTGCAGCAGCGGCCGCCCGGCAAAGTCTATGCAGGCTACTGGGAATTCCCCGGCGGCAAGGCGGAGCGCGGCGAGCCGCTCGCGACGGCTCTGGGACGCGAGCTGCACGAAGAGATCGGCATCGACGTCGAGCGCGCCTATCCCTGGATCGTGGAAGAGTACGTGTACCCGCACGCGCACGTGCGGCTGCATTTTTTTCGGGTCCTGGAATGGCGGGGGGAGCCGCATCCGCGCGAGCAGCAACGGCTGTCATGGGCCGCGTTGGACGACCTCGGCGTAACGCCGCTGCTGCCCGCCAATGGTCCGGTCTTGCGCGCGTTGGCGTTGCCTCCGATTCTGGCCATTACCAACGCCTCGGAGCTGGGCGTTGCCGCGGCGCTGGAGCGCGTCGAGCGGGCGCTCGCGCGGGGTGTGAGGTTGGTCATGGTGCGCGAGAAGCAGATGGCGTCGGAGCAGCTGCTCGGGTTCAGCGTGGAGGTTGTCGCCCGATGCCGACGCTCTGGTGCGCAAGTGGTGGTCAACAGCGATGCTCACGTTGCCCAGGTCAGTGCCGCGGACGGGCTCCACCTGCCGTCTGCGAGCTTGATGCGCGCGACCGTCCGGCCGCCGTTCGCACTGTGCGGCGCGTCCTGTCACGACGCCCCTGAGCTACGTCAGGCAGCCGAGCTCGGCTTGGACTACGTGGTACTGGGACCGGTGCTGCCCACGCCGAGCCACCCGCAGGCTGCAGGGCTGGGCTGGGAGCGACTGCGCGAATCGATCAGCAGCTACCGCCTGCCAGTCTATGCGCTGGGCGGCATGCGTGAAGCGCATCTGGAGCAAGCCTGGAAGGCGGGTGCGCACGGCGTCGCGCTGATGCGTGCGCTGTGAATGGAGTACTGCAATTCACAGGATTAGCAGGATTACTGCAGGTAGATGGGAGAGCGGCTGGTGCGTCGTCTCGCGATGCCTGTTTGCAGATTGGAACTCCGCGCAAGCGCCTGTGCGAGCTTGTAGCCTGAATGCCGCAACTCCTGTTCTTTAATCCTGTTAATCCTGTGAATTCCTATTCCTGCGAGTCTCGCTCCGGATCGTTGCCGCGGTCGTTCTCGGCGAGCGGGATCCGGTAAGACTCGGTCGCCCACTGGCCCAGGTCGATGAGCCGGCAGCGCTCGCAGCAGAACGGCCGGTGCGGGTTGGCGGTGCTCCACGGCACGGCCTTGCCGCAGTGCGGACAGTTCACCAGCCGTGGCTTGTCGGTGCCGCTCACAGGTTGCAGAAGCTCAGCTCGAACGCGACGTCAGTCTGGCTCACGCGCGGGCGCTGCGCGCCTTCGTTGACGGTGAAGCGGATGTTCAGCGCGTACTTGTTGGCGCTGACTTCGGGGACGCAGTCGTAGCTTTCGTCCACCTTCAAGCGCAGCAGCTGAGCCAGCCGCCCACCCATCATCTGCTGGTACACCCCCTGCACGGCGGTCTGCTGGCTGGTGCGCCCGCTCTCGCGCAGGATGCGCAGGATGATGGCAATGCCGTGCTTGAGCGGCAGGAACGGCGTCAGCCAACCTTCGAGGTCGTGGCGCCGCGTCTGCGCCGGTTGGTGCAGCCAGTAGTGGTAGGACGGCAGGTCGAACTGGCATACCCCGCCGGGGATGGCGGCGCGCTGCTTGATCCCCATCAGCCATTCGTTCTCGCGCAGCTCCTGGCCGGTCTTGCCCGACGCTTGATGCAACGCCTGGGCGGCGCGATCGATGTCGACCAGAACCTCGTTCAGCGCCGCCTCCGAGATCGCCGGGTTGGAGCGCAGCGCCCCCAGGCTCTGGCGCTGCCGCTCCAGCTCCTGCATCAGCTCGGACTTGAGGTCGGCACGGCCGGCAACATCCAGGATCTCGAACAGCGAGCCGAGTGCGGCGTGGTGCTCGAGCGGATCGTCTCGCGAGAGGAAGAACTGCACGCGCTCGTACAAGGCCTCCATCCGCAGCAGAGTGCGGATGCGCTCGTTCAGCGGGAACTCGTAGCTGATCACGGTGCGGTGGGCCGCGGGCGGCGTTTGGACGGCCTGTCAGTATTGCCTAAATCGATGCAAAAATAAACCGACTCGGATCCCGCCGAGTGTCGGCCTGCGGGAACACGAAACACGCGAGACGCGCGTGTGCTGTGCGCCAGGCGACCGCATCGGCCGGTCAGCTGGTTGCTGCGATCTTCAGGTAGCGCGCATGTAACCACCTGACCTGCTCGGCGAGCTCGGCGAGCCCCTCGTTGTTGGTGATCACATCGTCCGCCGCCGCCAGCCGCTGCTCGCGTGTGGCCTGGCTCGCGATGATGGCGCGAGCCTGCTGCTCCGACAGGCCGCCGCGGCGCATCACGCGGGTCACCTGCAGCTCTTCGTCGCAATCGATGACGAGGATGCGCCGCACCTGCCCGCGGTAGCTGCCGGTCTCCACCAGCAATGGCACGATGAGCAGCACGTAGGCCGCCGGCGAGCTGTCCACGCGCACCTGCGCGGCGGCGCGGATCAGTGGATGCAGTATCGCCTCCAGCCTGGCGCGGGCCTGCGCATCGGAGAAGACCAGTGCGCGCATGCGCGCTCGATTGAGGGCGCCGTCCGCGTCCAGGTAGTCCTGCCCGAACTGCTTGCGGATCTGTTCGACCGCGGGCTGACCCGGCCGCGTCAACTCATGAGCGATCTCGTCGGTGTCCACCAGTCCCGCGCCGAGCGTCTCGAACAGCTTGGCCACGGTGGTCTTGCCCGAGCCGATGCCGCCGGTGACGCCCACCAGCAGCTTGCTCGAGCCGATACCGTTCCGAGCGGCGCCGGCAGTCGGCTTGCCGGCGCCGCTGCCGTTGCTGGTGGAAGCCGCAGCGATCACAGGTAATCCAGATAAGCGCGGTTGATGGCCTCGCCGAAGAACAACGCGATGAGACCGGCTGCGGCCAGGTACGGGCCGAATGGAATCGGCACGTGCCGGCCGTGTCGAGCCAGCACGATCAGCGCGATTCCCACCACCGCGCCGACCAGCGATGACAGCAGGATCACCGCCGGCAGCATCTTCCAGCCGAGGAATGCCCCGATCGCCGCGAGCAGCTTGAAGTCACCGTACCCCATCCCTTCCTTGCCGGTGGCGAGCTTGAACGCCCAGTATACGGACCACAGCGATAGGTACCCGGCGATCGCGCCGATGACGGCCGATTCCAGGCTGGTGAACGTGCCCCATAGGTTGAACAGCAGCCCCACCCAGATCAGCGGGAGCGTGATGTCATCGGGGAGCAGCTGGGTGTCCAGGTCGATGCAGGAAGCGGCGATCAGCGCCCAGGCAAAGATCAGCGCGCCGAGCGCGGCGGCGGTGAAGCCGAACCGCCAGCCGATGTAAGCCGAGATGAGCCCGGTGAACGCTTCCACCAGCGGGTAGCGTGGGCTGATCCGCTTGCGGCAGCCGGCGCAGCGCCCGCGCAATACCACGTAGCTCAGCAGCGGAATGTTCTCCCAGGCGCGGATGCTGCGGCCGCAGCTCGGGCAGCCCGACCTTGGCACCACGAGGTTGTAGCGGGGCGCCGGCGGCTCCAGAGCCTTCAGGGCGGAGCCGGCTTGCTTCACGGCAGCGGGGGCATCCTCTTCCTGGGCCCATTCACCGAGGATCTCGGCGGTCTGCGCACGCCAGTCGCGGCGCATCATGACCGGCAGCCGGTGCACGACCACGTTGAGGAAGCTTCCGACCATGAGGCCCAGCAGCAGGCACACGAGCGCGAGCATGCCGGGCGAGGCCCGCAGGAACTCAAGGGTGGACATCGGTTGTCTCGAAGCGAGTGACGGGCGCGTCCGGCGGGCGGCGAGGTTGCGCTCGGGCGTCAGCGCAGAGCCATGCCAAGAGCAAGCGCTCGACCGGCCGGCGCGGGCGAGCGGCCATACCGGATGGTCAGACCGCCTGGCCCATCTTGAAGATCGGCAGGTACATGGCCACCACGAGCCGCCGATCAGGGCGCCCAGCACCACCATGATCATCGGTTCCATCAGGCTCGACAGCGCGTCGACGGCGTCGTCGACCTCCTGCTCGAAGAAGTCGGCGACCTTGCAGAGCATCGCGTCCAGCGAGCCGGACTCCTCGCCGATCGCCACCATCTGCATCACCATGCTCGGGAAGCACGATCGCTGTTCTGCATCGACACCGTGAGGCTGGTACCGGTGCAGACTTCCTGCTGGATCTTCTTGGTGGCGTCGTGTAGACGTAGTTGCCGGCAGCGCCCGCGACCGAGTCGAGCGATTCCACCAGCGGCACGCCGGCGGCGAACATCGTCGACAAGCGTGCGGCACCAGCGCGCGATGGTGGCCTTGCGGATGATCGTCGCCGAAGATCGGCAGCCGCAGCGTCATCCGGTCCATCGCCGCCTGCATCTTGAGCGAGCGCTTCCACGTGTAGAAGAAGAACCACAGCCCACCGCCGATGTCCCGAAGATGAGCCACCAGCACTTGACGAACAAGTCCGACATCGTCATCACGAACAGCGTCGGGCGCCGGCAGGTCGGCGCCGAAGCTCTTGAACAGGTCCTTGAACACCGGAATCACGAAGATCATGATCACCGCGGTCACGACGAAGGCCACCACGATGATCGCGATCGGGTAGAACAGCGCGCTCTTGATCTTGCCCTTGATGGCGAGGATCTTTTCCTTGTAGGTCGCGAGGCGGTCGAGCAGGCTGTCGAGGATACCGGCGGCTTCGCCGGCGGCCACCAGGTTGCAGAAGAGCGTGTCGAAGTACAGCGGGTACTTGCGGAACGCCTGGCCCAGCGAGGAGCCGGTCTCGACGTCGGTCTTGATGTCGAGCAGCAGCTTGCCCACCGACGGGTTGGAGTGGCCGTTGCCGACGATGTCGAAGGCCTGCAGCAGCGGCACGCCCGCCTTCATCATGATGGCGAGCTGGCGCGTGAAGATCGTGATGTCCTTCTCGGTGATCTTCTTGCCGCCGCGCCGGAGCTCTGGCGCTTGATCTTCTGCGGGGGACGCCCTGGCGGCGCAAGGTGCGCGGACCACCGGTTCGCCGCCGCGCGCATGTCGCCCTTGCACGATCTTGCCGCCGCGGTCTTGTCCTTCCCAGGAGTAGTTGTAGTCCTTGACCTGCGCCGTGTCGCTGCCGCTGTTGCCGTTGCCATTGCCAATCTCCGGGTGAGCTGCTGCCTGCCGCGCTTTCAGCGTGCGGTTACTCGTTGGTGACGGCCTCGACCTCCTCGAGCGAGGTCAGGCCCTTCTTCACCTTGATCAGACCCGACTGGCGCAGGTCCTGGACGCCCTCGCGCTTGGCTTGTTCCGCGAGGTCGATGGCGTTGCCGTTCTTCATGATGATGCGTTCGATCTCTTCGGAGATCGGCATCACCTGGTAGATGCCGACGCGGCCCTTGTAGCCGGTATTCTTGCACAGGTCGCAGCCCACGGCACCGAAGGGCTGCCAGCTGCCGTCCAGCTCGTCTTCGCTGAAACCCGCCCGCAGCAGGGCTTCTCGCGGGATGTCGGCGACCCGTTTGCAGGGGCACAGCCGCCGCGCCAGGCGCTGCGCCGTGATCAGGATCACCGACGAGGCGATGTTGAACGGCGCGATGCCCATGTTCATCAGGCGCGTGAGCGTCTGTGGGCGCGTCGTTGGTGTGCAGCGTCGAGAGCACCATGTGGCCGGTCTGCGCCGCCTTGATCGAGATCTCGCCCGTCTCGATGTCGCGGATCTCGCCCACCATGATGATGTCCGGGTCCTGGCGCAGGAAAGCCTTGAGCGCCACCGCAAAAGTCAGGCCCTCCTTGTCGTTGATGTTGACCTGGTTCACGCCGGGCAGGTTGATTTCCGCCGGATCCTCGGCCGTCGAGATGTTGATGCCGGGCTTGTTGAGGATGTTCAGGCACGTGTAGAGCGACACCGTCTTGCCCGAGCCCGTCGGGCCGGTCACCAGCACCATCCCGTAGGGCCGGTGGATCGCGGTGAGCAGGGCTTCGCTTCTGGTCCGGGTCGTAGCCCAGGGCGTCGATGCCGAGCGTGGCGCTCGAGGGATCGAGGATGCGCAGCACGATCTTCTCGCCGAACAGCGTGGGCAGGCGTGGAGACGCGGAAGTCGATGGCGCGCGTCTTCGACAGCACCAGCTTCATGCGCCCGTCCTGCGGCACGCGCTTCTCCGAGATGTCGAGCCGGGAGACCACCTTGATGCGCGAGGCGATCTTCTCCTTGATCGCGAGCGGCGGCGTGGCCACGTCGTAGAGCACGCCGTCGAGTGCGGTAGCGGATGCGGTAGAACTTCTCGTAGGGCTCGAAGTGGATGTCGGAGGCGCCGCTGTTGATCGCGTCGAGCAGGATCTTCTGCACGTACTTGACCACCGGCGCGTCGTCGATCTCGACCTGCTGCTGCTCGGCCTGCTGCTCGGTGTCTCGCCGCGGTGAGTTCGGCGGCCATCTCGTCGATGACCAGGTCCTTCATGCGCCGCGCCGCTGGCCTGGATCAGCTTGCCGATCAGGATGCCGAGCTTGTCGTCCTCGACCACCACCGGCTCGACGTGCAGCCCGGTCTGGAACTTGATCTCGTCCATCGCCGCTCGTTGGTCGGATCCGAGATCGCGACGAACACGCGGTTGCCGCGCTGGAACAGGGGCAGTGCACGCCGCGACTGGAGCGCTCTGGCGTCGATCAACTTCGCGGGCAGGTGATCGGGGTCGAAGGCGTTCAGATCGACCAGCGGAAAGCCGAAGGTGTGTGCGGCGAACTCCGCGACCTCGGTCTCGTTGAAGCGCTTGATCGCGACCAGGTGTTCGACGAAGCTCAAGCCCGTCTCGTTGGCCTTCTCCTGCACGGCGAGTGCCTCACGTTCCGGCAGGAGGCCCTTCTGGACCATCGCCCGCCCGAGGCCCGATAGCTGGTTTTGTGTAGATGCAGCAACCATTTAGACGTGATACCGAGGAAACTGCTTGAAACAATGCGCGCGCGCCGGCCCGCCCGCTCGTGGCGTCCGCCGCACGCGCCGCCTAGATTTCAGTCTTCGGATAGATGCGGGCAATCTTGACGGCCCGATCCTGGGTTTGCACGATCTCGATGGGGTAGCCGGCGATCTTGACCGTGGTGCCGGGCTCGGGGATGTCTTCGAGATGCTCGAGGATCAAGCCGTTGAGGGTCTTCGGGCCCTCCAGCGGGAACTGGGCGCCGATGCGGCGGTTGACCTCGCGCAGGGTCGTGCTGCCCTCCACGATCACGCTGCCGTCGTCCTGCCGGACGAATCCTCCGGTGGTCGCGAGCGGTGACTGGGTGGTGAACTCGCCCACGATCTCCTCGAGGATGTCTTCGAGCGTGATCAGGCCCATCAGCTCGCCGTACTCGTCCACCACCAGGCCCAGGCGTTCCTCTTCCTCCTGGAAGTTCTGCATCTGCGCGAGCAGCGAGGTGCCCCTGGGCACGAAGTACGGCGGCGCGTAGGATCGTTGGCCAGGCCCTGTGCGGTGATGTCCTCGGCGCCCATGTTGAGCACTCGGCGCGTGTGAAGCACGCCGACCACGTTGTCGAGACTGCCGCGGTACACGGGGATGCGCGTATGGTTGGAACTGGCCAGCTCGCGCCTGAGATCGTCTGCGCTCAGCTCCAGGTCGAGGGCTTCGATCTGGCTGTGCGGGGTCATCAGGTCGTCGACGGTTATCGACTCGAGGTCGAAAAGATTGAGCAGGATCTTCTGGTGCTTGGGGGGCAGGAAGTTGCCTCCTTCCAGCACCAGAGTGCGCAGCTCCTCCAGGCTCAACTGCGCGGCGCCCTCGGCGGCGCCGCGCCGCGACAGCCGCAGCAGCCACAGCAGGGCGCCGGAGAACAGATTGATGAACCACACCAGCGGGTAGGCGAGCCGCAGCAGCGGCGTGAGGACGTAGCTCGCAGGCAATGCAGCGCGCTCGGTGTAGGTGGCGCCGATGACCTTGGGCGTGATCTCGCTGAACACGAGCAGGAAGAAGGTCACCGCGCCGGTGGCGATGGTCACCGACCACTCGCTCTCGCCCAGCAGCGCGGAACGCGATCACCGTGCCGAGTGCGGCGGCGGCGGTGTTGGCGAGGTTGTTGCCGAGCAGGATCACGCCGAGCAGCTTGTCGGTGCGCGCGAGGAGCTGGGTGGCGAGCGTGGCGCCGCGATTGCCGGTCGCGGACGAGGTGCTTCAACCGGTAGCGGTTGAGCGCCATCATGCTGGTTTCGGAGATGGAGAAGAAGGCGGAAAGAAGCAGGAGGACGACGAAGGCGATGAGCAGGTGACTGAGCGAGATTTCGTCCAAGGCGCGATACCCCTCGAGCGGTGGCGACCGCGGCAGTATTGAATCGCCGCTTCGAGCTTGTCAAGGAAGCGGGCGGGCCGCTGCAGCTAGCGATGCAGCAGGACTTCGAGGACGAACTTGGTGCCGATGTAGGCGAGCACCAGCGTGAGGAATCCCGCCAGCGTCCAGCGCAGCGCCACGCGGCCGCGCCAGCCATAGAACCAGCGCCCGGCCAGCAACGCGGCGAAAATGAACCAGGCGGCCACCGCGAACACGACCTTGTGCGTGAAGCGCAGGGGCTTGCCGAACAGCTCCTCCGAGAACAGCATCCCGCTCGCCAGGGTGAGCGTGAGCAGCACGAAGCCCGCCGCGACGATCCGGAACAGCAGCCGCTCCATGGTGAGCAGCGGCGGCAGCGATTGCAGGAACGCCGGCAACGGGCCCTGCCGCAGACGTCGCTCCAGCAGCGCCATCATCAGCGCCTGCAGGCTCGCGATGGTGAACAGGCTGAAGGCCGCGAGGGCGATGGCCAGATGCACGCGGAACGCGGCGAGGTCGGTGTGGGTCAGCGGCTTCACCGAGGGCAACAGCAGAGGCAGCAGCACCAGCACGGAGGCGCAGCCCAGCACGAAGACCTGCAGGCCCTCGAGGCGATAGAAGAAGCCGCCGATCCAGTAGATCAACGCCGCCAGCCAGATGATCACCGACACCGACACGCCCACGCCCAGATAGATCCCATCGTTCGCAAACACGGAGGCATGCAGCAGCCACGCGTGCAGCGCGAGCGGCACCACGGTGAACAGATGGAGCGTGTGCAGCAGCCGCGGCGGATGCGACGGGTCGCGCGACGCAGCCGTGAGAACGCGCAGCAACAGAGCGGCGATGCAGGCGTAGCCTGCGGCGCACAGGAGATGGGGTAGAATGCCGGGCATGGCCGGGCGGTGGTGTCCTTAAGGCCGCAGTCTACAACATCCCTCTTGCTCACTGGCGCGCTGCAATGCAGGCCGCGTCGCATCGACGACCCCCATGCTCGACTCGCTCACCAACCGGCTTTCCGGCGTCATCAAGACGCTGCGCGGGCAGGCGCGCCTGACCGAATCCAACGTGCAGGAAGCGCTGCGCGAAGTGCGCATGGCGCTGCTGGAGGCCGACGTCGCCCTGCCGGTGGTCAAGGAACTGGTCGCGCACATCAAGGAGCGCGCGCTCGGCCAGGAGGTGGTCGGCAGCCTCACCCCCGGACAGGCGGTGGTGGGGGTGGTGTACGACGAGCTGACCGCTCTGATGGGCGCGGCCAACGCGCCGCTCGAGCTCAACACCGTGCCGCCTGCCGTGATCCTGATGGCCGGCCTGCAGGGCTCGGGCAAGACCACCACCAGCGGCAAGCTCGCGCGTTTGCTGCGCGAGGAGATGCGCAAGAAGGTGCTGCTGGTGAGCTGCGACGTGTACCGGCCTGCCGCTATCGATCAGCTGCGCACCCTGGCCAGCCAGCTCGAGGTGGACTTCTTCCCGGCGGGCGCCGACCAGGCCCCGCTGGCGATTGCGCGCAGCGCGCTCGACCACGCGCGCCGCCACTACTACGACGTCATGATCGTGGACACCGCCGGCCGCCTGGGCGTCGATGCGCAGATGATGACCGAGATCCGCGATCTGCATGCGGCGCTGGCGCCGGTGGAAACGCTGTTCGTGGTCGATGCCATGCAGGGGCAGGATGCCGTCAACGTGGCGAAGGCGTTCGGCGAGGCGCTGCCGCTGACCGGCGTGATCCTCACCAAGCTCGACGGCGACGCCCGCGGCGGGGCCGCGCTGTCGGTGCGGCATGTCACCGGCAAGCCGCTGAAGTTCGTCGGCGTGGGCGAGAAGCTCGCCAACCTGGAGCCGTTCCACCCCGAGCGGATGGCATCGCGCATCCTCGGGATGGGCGACGTGCTCGGCCTGGTGGAGGAGGCGCGCCGCAGCGTCGACCTGGAGGAGGCCGAGAAGCTCGCGCGCAAGGTCAAGAGCGGCAAAGGCTTCGACCTCGAGGACCTGAAGGGGCAGCTCGAGCAGATGGGCAAGATGGGCGGCTTGAGCGCGCTCATGGACAAGCTGCCTGCGCAGCTCTCGCAGCTCGCGCAGGGCACGCAGATGGACGAGAAGCTGGTGGCGCGCCGCATCGGCATCATCAACTCGATGACGCCGCAGGAGCGCGCCAAACCCGAGGTCCTCAAGGCCTCGCGCAAACGCCGCATCGCGGCCGGCGCCGGCGTGCCGGTGCAGGAGGTCAACCGCCTGCATCAACGAGTTCGAGCAGATGCAGAAGATGGTCAAGATGATGAGCAAGGGCGGCATGCAGAAGATGATGCGCAACCTGAAAGGCATCCTGCCGGGGATGCGCTAGGAACTAGGGGCTAGGGACTAGGATCTAGGGGCTAGGGGGTTTTGAGAGGGGTCTTTTTCGAACCCCTAGTCCCTAGTCCCTGGCCCCTTCGCGGAGTCTGCGATGAAATACCTGCTCGCCTTTCTCATGCTCGCCCTCGTCCCTGCCGCGTCTCGCGCAGGACTACCAGCGCGAGCAGCGCTGGGCGGACCAGATCCTGCCGGGTCTGATGGTCGGCGATGCGGTGTGGCTGGAGCAGGCCAACGGCCACAAGTTCCTGGCGCTGTACACGGTTGCGGACAAGCCGCGCGGGGCCGCCATCGTCGCCCACGGCCGCGGCTGGAGCCCGGACTACGAGCTCTACGGCATGCTGCGCGCGAAGCTGGCGGAGCAGGGCTACACCACGCTGTCGATCCAGCTGCCGGTGCTGGGCGGCGGCGCCAAGATCGGCGACTACATCCCTACCTATCCCGATGCCGCCGAACGCTTCGAGCTGGCGGCCAAGTTCCTGCAGCAGAAGGGCTACAAGAACATCGCCATCGTCTCGCACAGCCTGGGTGCGACGATGGCCAACCAGTATCTGATCAACGCCAACCAGACCTCCATCAAGGCGTGGGTCTTCATCGGCATCATCAACGGCCTGGAAGAGATGTTCCGCATCAAGATCCCGGTGCTGGACATCTACGGCAGCCAGGACTGGGAGATCACGCAGGTCGGCGCCTACGAGCGCAAGAAGCAGATCGACAAAGTCCCCGGCTCGGAACAACTCAAGGTGCCGGCCGCCAAGCACTTCTTCGAAGGCCAGGAGGACGAGCTGGTGCAGATCGTCGCGGGTTTCCTCGACCGTGTGTTCCACGACGGCCAGCCGGCAGCGGCGGCCTCCCGTTAGCTGCCCGGTCAGCTGGATGGCCCGCCGGGGTTGCGTTCTGCGCGCATAAACCCTTAAAATCGCCGGCTTCCCTGAAGGATGGCGGATTGCGAACATGGTGGTGATCAGGCTGGCGCGCGGCGGGGCGAAGAAACGCCCGTTTTTCAATGTGGTGGTGACCGATTCCCGCAACCCGCGCGACGGGCGTTTCATCGAGCGCGTCGGGTTCTACGATCCCAAGGCCCCTGCTGGGCCGCGAGTCCTTGCGCTTCGACCTGGAGCGGGTCACGCATTGGCAGGGCAAGGGCGCCAAGGTGAGCGACACGGTCGCCCGCCTGCTGCGCCAGGCCCAGGTCAAGCAGGCCCAGGTCGGCCAGGTCGCAAGCCAACCAGCCCGGCCGCCTGAACTGGCGGTCGCGCCCGTCGCGGACTCGGCTGCGCTGAAGGCGTCCGGCGGATCGGGGGTGCCTCCTGGGCCGGGCGGCTCGCCGCCGGCAGCGCACGGTTCTCCGGCCGGCGCGGGGGCCATGGTGGTAATGGGGCGCGTGGTGGCGCCCTTTGCCGTCAAGGGCTGGATCAGGGTTCAGCCCTTTACCCAACTTCCTGCCGGGATCCTGGACTACCCGGTGTGGTGGCTGGGCCGGGACGGCGCGTGGGTTGAGCGCGAGCTGCAGGAAGGGGCGGTGCACGGCAAGTCCGTCGTCGCCAAGCTCGCCGGGTGCGACGAGCGTGAGGCGGCCGCGGCGCTGCAGGGCCTGGAAGTGGGGGTGCCGCGCGAACAGCTTCCGCACAGCCCGCCAGGCGAGTACTACTGGTCGGATCTGCTGGGTCTGACGGTCCGCAACCTGCAGCGGGAGACGCTGGGGCGCGTCGAGCGGCTGCTGGAGACCGGCGCGAACCAGGTGCTGGTGGTGCATGGGGACAGGGAGCGTTTGATCCCGTACGCGGCCGCGATCGTGGTCGCGGTGGACCTGGCGCAGGGCGAGATAGTGGTCGATTGGGGGCTGGACTTTTGATTCACTTCGACGCCGTCACGCTGTTCCCCGAGATGTTCGACGCGGTCACCCGCTCCGGGGTGACGCGCCGGGCGTTCGAGAGCGGCGCGTACGAGCTGGTGCTGTGGAACCCCCGCGACTTCAGCACCAACGCGTATCGCTCGGTGGACGACCGGCCGTACGGCGGCGGGCCCGGGATGGTGATGATGCCCGAGCCGCTGGAGCGGGCGGTGCGCGCGGCGCGGCAGCGCCAGAAGAGCTGCGGGGTGAAGGATCCTAAGGTGGTGTACTTCACGCCGCAGGGACGGGTCCTGGACCATCCGGCCGTGACCGGGCTGCAGGCGCATCAGGGCCTGATTCTGCTGTGCGGGCGTTATGAGGGCGTGGATGAGCGGCTGGTGGCCCGCCACGTCGACTACGAAGTGTCGATCGGCGACTACGTGCTTTCGGGCGGCGAGTTGCCGGCGATGGTGTTGATGGACGCCGTGGTGCGCCAGATCCCCGGGGTGCTGGGCGATGCGGCCTCGGCGGCGCAGGAATCGTTCGTGTGCGGGCTGCTGGATTGTCCGCACTACACGCGGCCCGAGGTGTATGACGGCCTGAGCGTGCCGCCGGTGCTGCTCTCGGGCAATCACGCCGAGATCGACCGCTGGCGGTTGAAGCAATCGCTCGGTCGTACCTGGGAGCGGCGGCCCGACCTGCTCGGGCGCATGGCGCTGAGCAGCGAGCAGCGGGCCTTGCTGGAAGAATACCAGCGCGAGTCGCCGAGCGCGAAGCGCGCGCAATCCGACGTACAGGAGTTGGCAAGATGAATCTGATCGCAAACATCGAGCAGGACGAGATCGCGCGGCTGGGCAAGAAGGTTCCGCCGTTCTCGCCGGGCGACACGGTGGTGGTGAACGTGAATGTGGTGGAAGGCGACCGCAAGCGCGTGCAGGCGTATGAGGGCGTGGTGATCGCCAAGCGCAACCGCGGGCTCAACTCCTCCTTCATCGTGCGCAAGATCTCTTCGGGCGAGGGCGTGGAGCGCACCTTCCAGACCTACTCGCCGCTGATCGCGAGCATCGAGGTCAAGCGCCGCGGCGACGTGCGTCGCGCCAAGCTCTACTACCTGCGCGAGCGCTCTGGCAAGTCCGCGCGCATCCGCGAGAAGCTCTCGGGCGAGAAAGCCGCGGCCGGCGAGTAAGCTAGCCAATCGCCCCGCTTCTTGCGGGGCCTCGCGGAGGCGGCTTCTGCGCCGCCTTGCGCTGCAGTCCAACGCGCAGCACCGACGCCGGGTTTGGTTAGTACAATCCCGGCGATGTGCGCTTCTCGCGCGACTGCCACCCCGAGAATGCTGGAAACCTACACCGCTCGCCTGGCCGCACCCTACGCCGTCCTGGGGGTGCGCACCGAGGGCGAATACCTCACCGGCATCGACTACCTGCCGCTCGGGGCGGCGACCCTCGCCCCGCTCGACGCCTTCGCTCGGGAGGTATGCCGGCAACTGTCTGCCTACATCGACGATCCCGATTTCCGCTTCGATCTGCCCACCCGCACCGGCGGCACAACCTACCAGGCGCGGGTGTGGGAGTGCATCCGCTCCATCCCACGCGGACAGACGCGCAGCTACCTGGAGGTGGCTCGCGAGCTGGGTTCGGGGGCGCGCCCGGTGGGGATGGCGTGCGGCGCCAACCGTATCCCGCTGCTCATTCCCTGTCATCGGGTGGTGGGCTCTGGCGGCATCGGCGGGTTCATGCACAGCCGCGGTGGGCCTGCCCTCGCCGTCAAGCGCTGGCTGCTGCGGCACGAGGGCGTTGAAGGGTTCCGGTGAGCGCGGTCGCAGCCGGGCTGGAAGCGCTTCTCGACCGCTTCACCGACGGTCTGTGGCTGGAGGACGGGCTCGCCCGCAATACGCTGGAGAGCTACCGGCGCGATCTGCGCCAGTTCGGGCGCTGGCTGGATGACGCGCAGCACCGCGCCTTGCTGGACGCGCAGCATGCCGACGTGCTCGCGTACCTCGCCTACCGATTCGAGCGCAAAGGCAAGGCGAGCTCGGCCGCGCGCCTGCTGTCCAGCCTCAAGCGCTTCTATCAGTACGCGTTGCGCGAACGCTTGCTCGAGCGCGATCCCACCCTGAACGTCGATGCGCCGCGGCAGGCGCGGCGCTTGCCGAAGACGCTCACCGAAGCCGACGTGGAGGCCTTGCTGGCGGCGCCCGACACCGGCACGCCTTTGGGCCTGCGCGACCGCGCCATGCTGGAGCTGCTGTATGCCTCCGGCTTGCGGGTGTCCGAACTGGTGTCGGTGAGTGTGGCCCAGTTGTCGGCCGACATGGGCGTTGTGCGCACGCTTGGAAAGGGCTCGAAGGAGCGGCTGGTGCCGGTCGGCGAGGAGGCGCTGACCTGGATCGGCCGCTACAGCGCGGAGGCCCGCCCTGCGCTGCTTGCGGGCCGCGCCGCCGAGGCATTGTTCGTCACAGCACGGGCGCAGGCGATGTCGCGCCAGGCCTTCTGGAACCTGATCAAGCGTTACGCGCTGCGGGCCGGCATTGCCGCCAGCATCTCGCCGCACACGCTGCGGCACGCCTTTGCAACGCATCTGCTCAATCACGGCGCCGACCTGCGCGTGGTGCAGATGCTGCTCGGCCACGCCGACATCTCCACCACGCAGATCTACACGCACGTCGCCCGCGAGCGCTTGAAGCAGCTGCACGCGAAGCATCATCCGCGCGGCTGACTCATTCGCACATCTTGAACCGCGGAGGCGCAGAGGAGCGCAGAGGGGAAGGAACAAGAGTGCAACGCACCGGGGATCCGCTGCAGCGCTGAACCTGGAAACGGTGCGCCCGGACGAGCGCACAACCCAGTCGCTTTTGCTCCGCGTTCCTCTGCGCCTCCGCGCCTCTGCGGTTCAACATCTAGGCCTTAGAATGACGGCATGATCGAACTGCTGGTGGTGGTCGCCGCCTACCTGATCGGCTCGCTGTCCTTCGCGGTGGTGGCGAGCTGGGCGTTCGGTCTGCCGGACCCGCGCACCTACGGCTCCGGTAACCCTGGGGCCACCAACGTGCTGCGCACAGGGCGCAAAGCGGCCGCCCTGGTGACCCTGCTGGGTGATGCGGTAAAGGGCGCCGTCGCGGTGTTGCTGGCGCGGTGGAGCGCGCCGTACCTGGGGTTGAACGACTTCGCGATCGCGGCCGCAGCGGTGGCCGCGTTTCTCGGACATTTGTACCCGGCCTACTTCGGCTTCCGGGGCGGCAAGGGCGTGGCCACCGCGTTCGGTCTGCTGGTGGTCCTCAGTCCATGGGTGGCGCTCGCGGCCGGGGCGGTGTTCGTGACAGCGGTGCTGGCGAGCCGCTACATCTCGCTGGGGAGTGTCCTGGCGGCGGTTGTTGCAGCGGTGGCGGCGCCGGTGCTGCTGGGTTGGACGCCCGCGGCTATCGCCATCATCCTGATGGCCGTGCTGATCGTGGTGCGGCATCTACCCAACCTGAAGCGGCTGCGGGCGGGGCAGGAGAGCAAGGTCGGTGTGCGCAAGACCACGCCGCCCGCCGAAGAGACTTGACGGCAGCTACGCGGGTGCCACCTCGTCCAGCTCCCAACGTGGTCGCACGCTGAAGCTGCGCGCACCAGCGACGCCGCGCGCCAGTCGCAATGCGCCGGCCAGCGCAATCATCGCGCCGTTGTCGGTGCACAGCGCGGGCTCGGGGTAGTGGACTTCGCAGTCCGTGGCATGCGCCGCAGCGCGCAGCCGTTCCCGCAGTTGCCGGTTGGCCCCCACGCCGCCGGCGACCACCAGCCGCTGCAGGCCGGTGACCTCCAGGGCGGCGAGCGCCTTGGTGGCCAGCACCTCCACGATCGCGTCCTGGAATCCTCGCGCCAGGTCGGCACGAGCCTGGGGGTCGCCGAGGTCTTGCCGGTGCGCGGCAAGCAGCACCGCAGTCTTCAGGCCGCTGAAGCTGAAATTCAGATCGGCGCTTGCCAGCATCGGCCGCGGCAGCTTGATCTGGCCCGGCCGGCCGGCCTCGGCGAGGCGAGACACCGCCGGTCCGCCTGGATAACCGAGGCCAAGGATCTGTGCGGTCTTGTCGAAGGCCTCGCCGGCCGCGTCGTCTACGGTTTCGCCCAGCAGCTGGTAGCGTCCCACGCCGTCGACGCGCATGAGCTGGGTGTGGCCCCCGGAGACCAGCAGAGCAACGAACGGAAACGCCGGTGGGTCGGGTGCCAGCAGCGGCGAGAGCAGGTGCCCCTCCAGGTGATGAACGCCCACCGACGGCACCCCCAACGCATAGGCCAGCGCGCTGGCCACGCTGGCTCCCACGAGGAGCGCGCCCGCCAGGCCGGGGCCCTCGGTGAACGCAATGCCGTTGACCTGCGCCAGGTCGCAACCGGCGGCGGCGAGGACCTGGCGGATCAGAGGGAGGAGGCGGCGAATGTGGTCGCGGGAAGCAAGTTCCGGCACCACGCCCCCGTACTCGGCGTGCATCTGCACCTGGGAGTACAAGGCCTGGCCGAGCAGGCCCTGGGGCGCCGGCGGCTCGCTAACGGCGGGGCCAGCGAGCCGGTACAGCGCAACTCCGGTCTCGTCGCAGGATGTCTCGATGCCTAGTACGAGCATGGGCGGGCTGATGAGGAGTGGGTGGGGGGCTTGCCGGATAGCGCCGGTGCTCTGCTATAATCACCGGCTTTCGTCAGCGGGCAGCGCCTTGTGGTCAGCGGGCAACGCCTTTTCGTCAGCGGGCAACCCGGGTGGGGGCCACGCGCCGCGGGACGCGCTGACAGGCTAACCCCTGGCCAACCACTTACGCTGGAGAGAGTCCGTTTCTATGCCAACCGTTCGGGTCAAAGAGAACGAGCCTTTCGAAGTCGCCATGCGCCGGTTCAAGCGCACGGTGGAGAAAACCGGTCTGTTGACCGAACTGCGGGCGCGCGAATTCTACGAAAAGCCCACGGCCGAGCGCAAACGCAAGCGCGCGGCAGCCATCAAGCGTCACTATAAGCGCCTGCGCAGCCAGCAACTTCCCCCGCGCATGTACTAGCGCCGGCAAGCCGGGGGCTGCGCTCCCCGATGAAGGCCGGACCGCGGCGGCAGGGAGCATCCCCTGCCGCTTTTGCTTTCTGTGGCGATTGTTTCTCAGCCGTTGTTTCTCAAGCCCGTTGTTTTCTCAAACGAGGTCAGCCATGTCCCTGAAGGACCGGATCAGCGAAGACATGAAAACGGCCATGCGTGCCCGCGAGACCGCACGCCTGTCGGCCCTGCGCCTGCTGCTGGCGGCGCTCAAGCAGGTCGAGGTGGATGAGCGCAAGGTGCTCACCGACGCGGAAGTGGTGGCGGTGATCGAGAAGATGCTCAAGCAGCGGCGCGACTCGATCGAGCAGTACGAAGCCGCGCAGCGCCAGGACCTGGCCGACGCGGAGAAGTTCGAGGTCAGCGTGCTGCGTACCTACATGCCCGAGGCCCTGTCGGAGGCAGAGTTGCAGGCCGCCGTCGCCAAGGCTGTGGCCGACAGCGGTGCCAAGGGCCCGCAGGAGATGGGCAAGGTGATGGCCCTGCTCAAGCCGGCGCTGGCTGGGCGTGCCGACATGGGCAAGGTGTCCGCGCTGGTGAAGGCCAAGCTGGCGGGATAGATAGAGGGTGACGCCGAACAATCTGCCCTATAATCGAACCATACCCGTCCACCAGCTCGAGATGGGCCCACCAGGGGGGCTGCCCGACCGCGCCTGCGCGCCAAGGCTGCTCACGCTCCGGGGGCCCCGCGCGGCCAGATGATCCCGAAGGCCTTTGTTCAGGATCTGCTCAATCGCGTCGATATCGTCGACGTTGTCGAGGGCTACCTGCCCCTCAAGCGCGCCGGAGCCAACCTGACCGCCTGCTGCCCGTTCCACAGCGAGAAGACGCCGTCCTTCACCATCAGCCCCAGCAAGCAGTTTTACCACTGCTTCGGCTGCGGGGCGCACGGCTCGGCCCTCGGCTTCCTGATGGAGTACAGCGGTCTGAGTTTTGTCGAGGCGGTCAAGGACCTGGCTGCGCGCGTGGGGGTCAAGGTGCCCGAAGTCGCACCGGACGTGCGCGGTCCGGCGCCAGCCCCCGATGCCCCCAGCGTAGAGCGCCTCGGCGAGATCCTGCAGGAGGCTGCCGGGTTCTATAAATCCGAGCTGCGCAAGTCCGAGCGGGCAATCGACTACCTCAAGGGACGCGGACTCACCGGCGCGATCGCCGCACGCTTCGGCCTCGGGTTTGCACCCGCCGGCTGGCAGAGCCTTGCCACCGTCCTCCCGGACTATGCCTCGCGGGCGCCGGTCGATGCCGGCCTCGTCATCCAGGGCGACGACGGCAAGCGCTACGACCGGTTCCGCGAGCGCATCATGTTCCCGATCGTGAGCCAACGCGGCCAGATCATCGGCTTCGGTGGCCGCGTGCTCGACAAGTCCGAGCCCAAGTACCTCAACTCGCCGGAGACGCCCCTGTTCGAGAAAGGTCGCGAGCTGTACGGCCTGTTCCAGGCGCGTCCGGCCATCCGGGAGGCGGGGCGGGTGGTCGTCGTCGAAGGCTACATGGACGTGGTGGCGCTCGCCCAGTTCGGGGTGGGCTACGCAGTCGCCACGCTGGGCACCGCGACTACCCCGTGGCACGTGCAGAAGCTGCTGCGGCAGACCGACGAAGTCGTCTTCTCGTTCGATGGCGACAGCGCCGGCCGGCGGGCCGCGTGGCGTGCGCTGGAAAACAGCCTGGAGCAGTTGCAGGACGGCAAGCAGGTCAAGTTCCTGTTCCTGCCGGAGGGTCACGACCCCGACAGCTTCGTGCGCGCCCAAGGCAAGGAGGCCTTCGAGGAGGCACTGGCGCAGGCGCTGCCCCTGTCTGCGTTTGCTTTGAAGGAGCTGAGCGAGCGGGTGGACATGGGCAGCGCCGAGGGTCGCGCCAAGTTCCTGCAGGATGCCGGGCCGCTTGTGAAGCGCATCGGCGCACCCATGTTGGGCCTGATGTTGAGAAAACGCATTGCCGAGCTGGCGGGAATCACTCAAGCCGAGCTCGAGCAGCGGTTCGAGATCCGGGGCGGGCGCCCTTCGCAGCCGGTCCCGAGGGCCGCGAGCCAACGCTCCGGGCTGAGCGTCGATCCCTACGCCAAGCTGCTGGAACGTGTGCTGGCTCAGCCGATGTTATTGCGTGAGCTGCCGGCTGATCTGCCGCGCCCGCGCCAGGCGGGGGCCGAAGCCGCGGCGCTGCTCGATCTGATCGAGGAGGCGCGGGCCTTCTCAGGCGAGCTCAGTGTGGCGGGCGTGATGGAGCTGCTGCGCGGGCGGGGCCACGACGGGGTGGTGCAGCGCCTCCTGCCGGTAGTCCACGATCTTCAGGGGCTTAGCGTTGAGGAGCTGGGAGTGGAGGTGCGCGCTTGCATCGACGGCCTGCGCCACCGGGCGCGGCAGGCCGAGGTGCAGAGCGCGGCTGCCGGCGCCAGCTCACCCAGCCAGCTCAGCGAGGAGGACCGGGAACTGGTGGCGGGCACTTGGACGCGCCAGCCTGGTCCAAATTGACTAGGAATTGCGCACAAGTTCGTTTTTTTAACTAGAATGGCGGGTTTTTCCGCGCGGATGACACGAAACAGGGCGGCAATGGCTAAAGAACCGAGAAACAAGCAGATCGACACCCCCAGGGTCGAGGCGATGCCCAATGACGCCGAGGCCCGCCGCACGCGCCTCAAGAACCTCATCGTGCTGGGCAAGGAGCGTGGCTACCTCACCTACGCCGAGGTCAACGATCACCTGCCCGACGACATGACGGACGCGGAGGCGATCGAGAACATCATCAGCATGATCAACGATATGGGTATCCAGGTCTACGACGAGGCCCCGGATACCGAATCGTTGCTCATGACCGAGAGCTCGACCCCCGTCCCCGACGAGGACGCCGTCGAGGAGGCGGAAGCCGCGGTCTCCACCCTGGACTCCGAGTTTGGACGCACCACCGATCCCGTGCGCATGTACATGCGCGAGATGGGCTCGGTGGAGCTGCTCACCCGCGAGGGCGAGATCGAGATTGCCAAGCGCATCGAAGACGGCCTGCGCCACATGATCCAGGCCATCTCCGCCTGTCCCACCACTATCGCCGAGATCCTCGACCTGTCCGAGCGCGTGCAGCGCGAGGAGATGCGTATCGACGAAGTGGTCGACGGCCTGCTCGACCCCAACGCCGAGGAGATCATCGGCGAGGAGATCCCCGACGAGCAGGTGGAAGACGAGCTCGACGCCGAGAACGAGGAAGACGACGGCAGCGCGGTCCAGAGCGCGAGCCTGCTGCAGTTGAAGGCGGCGGCGCTGGAGCGCTTCGGGGTCGATCGGCCAGCTCTACACCAAGCAGATGAAGGCGCTCACCCGGCACGGCTCGCGCAGCAAGCCCTACCTCAAGACCCAGGAGGACATCTCGCGCGAGCTGATGATGATCCGCTTCTCGGCCAAGCAGATCGAGGCCCTGTGCGAGAGCGTGCGGCGGCAGGTCGAAGAGGTGCGCTCGTTCGAGCGCTCCATCATGGAGCTGTGCGTGGAGAAGGCGGGCATGCAGCGCGCCTACTTCATCAAGGTGTTCCCCGGCAACGAGGAGGATCTCGACTGGGTGCGCCGCGAGATCCAGGCGCGCAAGCCCTACAGCGAGGCGCTGTCCCGCTTCGCCCCGGCGATCATGGAGCAGCAGCAGCGCCTGATCGACCTGCAGCATCGGGTCGGCCTCCCCATCAAGGAGGTGAAGGACATCGCCAAGCAGATGTCCACCGGCGAGGCCAAGGCACGCCGCGCCAAGCGCGAGATGACCGAGGCGAACCTGCGCCTGGTGATCTCGATTGCGAAGAAGTACACCAACCGCGGCCTGCAGTTCCTCGACTTGATCCAGGAGGGCAACATCGGCTTGATGAAGGCGGTGGACAAGTTCGAATACCGGCGCGGCTACAAGTTCTCGACCTATGCCACCTGGTGGATCCGGCAGGCCATCACGCGCTCGATCGCCGACCAGGCTCGCACCATCCGCATTCCGGTGCACATGATCGAGACCATCAACAAGATGAACCGCATTTCGCGCCAGATCCTGCAGGAGACCGGCCAGGAACCCGATCCCGCGCTGCTGGCGCAGAAGATGGAGATGCCCGAGGAGAAGATCCGCAAGATCCTGAAGATCTCCAAGGAGCCGATCTCGATGGAAACGCCGATCGGCGACGACGACGACTCGCACCTGGGGGATTTCATCGAGGACACCAGCACCATGGCGCCGGTGGACGCGGCCGTCTACACCAGCCTGCGCGATGCCACCAAGGAGGTGCTCGACACCCTTACGCCGCGCGAGGCCAAGGTGCTGCGCATGCGCTTCGGCATCGAAATGAACACCGACCACACGCTGGAAGAGGTCGGCAAGCAGTTCGACGTCACGCGCGAGCGCATCCGCCAGATCGAGGCGAAGGCGCTGCGCAAGCTGCGCCACCCGTCCCGCTCGGAGCGGCTGCGCAGCTTCCTCGACACCGACTGAGCGCAGCTTTCACCCTTACTCTCTTCCTCTCCGGGGGAGCAGTCCCCTCTCCCCTTGCGGGAGAGACTCCATGACGCTCGCGCCACGAATCGTCTCCCATGAACGCAGCAGCCAGCACACCTACGTCCCCTCTCCCCTCGCGGGAGAGGGCGAGGGTGAGGGGGAGATGGCGCTGTTTCACCCTCACCCCCACCCTCTCCCATCAAGGGAGAGGGGGTCTCCTTCCGCAGTCATCGAGGAGGTTCATGGAAAGACTCCATGACGCGCACGCCACGAATCGTCTCCCATGAACGCAGCAGCCAGCACACCTGCATCCCCTACCCTCGCGGGAGGGCGAGGGTGAGGGGGAGATGGGGCTGTTTCACCCTCACCCCCACCCTCTCCCATCAACAAGGGAGAGGGGGTCTCCTTCCGAGTCATCGAGGAGGTTCATGGAAAGGGCTAGGGTGAGGGGGGCTAGCGCGGTTCCTTCCACCCTCGCCTCACCCCCGCCCTCTCCCATCGAGGGAGAGGGAGCTGTTACGGCATCAAGCCGTCTCGACCTCGGCGTCGAAGAAGTAACCCGCTCCGCGCTCCGTCTTGATCAGCGTCGGGTCGGAGGCGTCCACCTCGATCTTGCGGCGCAGGCGCAGGATCTGCACGTCGATGCTGCGGTCGTAGACGTCGTCGTACAGCCGGGTTGCCTCCAGCAGCTGGTCGCGCGAAAGGATCTGGCGCGGTGACTTCAGGAACGCCGCCAGCAGGCTGAACTCGCCACTGGACAGCGGCACCGACTTGCCGTCGGGCGAAATCAGCTTGCGCGTGCCCATGCGCAGCTCCCAGCCGGCGAACCGGTAGGCCCGCAGCTCCTGCACTCGGCGGCCCGCAGGGGCGCTCTGCGCGCGCCGCAACACCGCGCGCAGGCGCGCCAGCAACTCGCGCGGACTGAACGGCTTGGTTACGTAGTCGTCGGCGCCGAGCTCGAGGCCCAGCACCCGGTCCACTTCGTCGGCCCGGCCGGTGAGGATCACGATGGGAATGGCGGAGGTGTCGCGCAGCCTGCGAGCCAGCGCCAGCCCGTCCCCGTCCGGCAGGTTCAGGTCCAGCACGACCAGGTCCACGACTTCCTCTGCCAGGCGCTGCTCGGCGTCCGCCGCCGTGGCGGCCGCGGTCACGCGAAACTTGTAGTCCCCCAGGTACTGCTCCAGGAGATCACGGGTGGCGGCGTCGTCCTCGACGACGAGGATATGCGGCATGGGTCCCCTCCAGGCGACAACGTTAGCCGACTCCAGGAGCGCGCACAACCGTGTTGCAGTCGTAACGGAAAGCGAAATAGCTTCGAAACCCGCCGAGCGTCTAATGCCATTCGGCGGCGGCGACCTCCTCCTTCGGCGGGCTCACCGGTCCCCAGAGCCTTTCGATTTGGTCGCTGCCGCCACCTCCTGTGCCCTCGAGGCACGGATCCAAGAAAGCAAACCCGCGGGATTCCGCCAACGAAGACCGCACTGCGAGCTGGTGCTACCCATCCACGGGAATTCCTCATGCCTGCTCGCCCCAATGCCCTGGTTCTGCTGGTCTCGCCGGATCGCCTCACACGCGAAGTGATCGGTGGCTGGCTCGGCTTCAGCGGCTACCGGGTCCACGCTGTCGCGAACACCACACAGGCCTTGTCTCCCGTGCCCGCCGGCCGGGTCGGGCTCGCCATTCTGGATCTCGAGTACGCGTGCGGAACGGCAGTCGGTGTCCTCGACAAAGTCCGCCGCTCGCTGCCAGACGTCCCGATGATCGCCCTGACCGCCTCCGCCGAGGACGCCGATTGCGTGGGCCGGACGATTCGGCACGGCGCCGTTGCGACGCTGCGCAAACACGGCAGTCTCCAGTCCCTGCGCCAGGCGGTCGAGGACTGCCTGATCCTCTACTAAGCAGCACAGGCATAGCGGTGTTGTATGCTCAAGCGATGCATGCAACTCCCTCTGACCGGTGACCTGGTGGCGTCGAATCAAGCGCCCGCAGCAGCCCATGGCGCGCGCCTCCATTAACCGCGCGCGAGCAGGTGCGCAGGCCGTCCTGCTCGGCTTGAGCTACTTCGCTCTGGCGTGGTTGAGTGTGCAGCTGACACCGTACGCCGGCGGTATTGCTTACGTGTGGCCCGCCGGAGGTGTGGCGCTCGCCACCTTGCTGCTCGCACCCCGTCGGCACTGGCCCTACATCCTGTCCGCCGTGTTTGCGGCCAACGCGCTCAATGCCCTCGCCGGAGGCCATAATCCGCAGGTAGCCGCGCTGTTCGCCCTTCCCAACGTATTGCTGGCCGGTGGTTCGGCGTGGCTGCTGCTGCGCCTCTCGGGAAGACCGCCCACGCTCGCCAGCGTGCGCGGCGTGCTGATCTTCACGATGGTATCGGCGGTCGGCGTGAACGCGGTGGCCGCGTTCCTGGGCGCCGCCGTGCCGCACTTCTTCTACGGGCGGGATTTTGTGACCGAGTGGCAGGTGTGGTGGGTCTCCGAGGCGCTCGGTGTGCTCTTGGTGGCCCCGCTTATCCTGACGTGGTCCACCGCACGGCCCGGCGACTGGTCCACCGTATCCTGGAAGCGTGTCCTGGAGGCCGCTGCCGTGGGCCTGGGCACCGCGGTCACCGCGCAGGTGGCCTTCGGCGCGATGCCAGGGCCGAGCGGCGCGGTGGTGCCGCTCACTCACCTGGTCACGCCCTTTCTGATGTGGGGTGCACTGCGCTTCCAGATCCGCGGTGCCGCCAGCGTCGTTGCCGTTGCTGCGGCCGTGGCGCTGTGGAATACCGCCAGCGGAAATGGTCCGTTTGCAGCGGCGCTTGCCCCCGGCGCGGACTCGGTGCTGCATCTGCAGGAGTACCTCGCAGTGGTCACCGTGATGGCGTTGATGGTGGGCGCGTTGATGCACGAGCGCGCCACGCTGGATGCGCAGCTGCGCGAAGCGCAAAAGCTGGAGGCGCTCGGCACGATGGCGGGTGGCATCGCCCACGACTTCAACAACATCCTGGGTGCGATCCTCGGCTTTGGCGAGATGGCGGCCGAGCGCGCGGCGGACAACCCACGCCTGCGCCAGCCGCTCGCCGCGATTCTCGATGCGGGACGCCGCGGCAAGGCTCTGGTGGATCAGATCCTGGCCGTGTCGCGCCGGACGCCGCAAGGGCGGCGGGCCTTGGCGCCGGCCGCGGTGTTGCGCGAAGTGAGCGACGTGCTCTCTGTGTCCGCGCCCGCCGGCGTGATGCTGCAACTGCGCGTGGAAGACGAGAGCGCGCGCATCATGGGCGACCCGACGCGCCTGCATCAGCTGGTGATGAATCTCGCCACCAACGGCATCGACGCGATGCCCGAGGGCGGCCGCCTCGAGCTGCGCTTGCGCACTCAGTTCATCGGCGCGCCGGCCATCCTGTCCCACGGCCGGCTCGCCCCCGGCTACTACGTCGTCATCGGCGTGAGCGATACCGGCACCGGCATCCCGCCGCAGGTGCTGGCGCGGATCTTCGACCCGTTCTTCACGACCAAAGGGCCGGGTCGCGGAACCGGCCTGGGCATGGCGCTGGTCTACGCGATCAGCAAGGAGATGAACGCAGCGATCCACGCTCACAACGCGCGTGGGCAAAGGCACGACCGTCGAGATCTATGTCCCGGCGCTCGACCCGCAGGTCGAGGCCGTCGCCGCGGTTCCTGCCGCTGCCCAGCCCGGTTCCTCGCGCACTGTGCTGGTGGTGGACGACGATCGACTGATGCTGTCGCTGGCTGAAGAGATTCTGGCCGAGCTCGGCTACGAGCCGGTGGGCTATGACAGCCCGATGCATGCGCTCGCAGCATTCGAGAGCGGCCCAGAGCGTTTCGACGCCGTCCTGGTCGACGAACGCATGCCCCAGCTCAACGGCACCGAATTCGCTGCACGCGTCACGGCCCTGCGTCCAGACATCGCTGTGGTCGTCGTGACCGGCTATGGCGGCCAGGACCTCGAGGAGCGGGCGCGGGCGGCCGGTGTCGCCCGCGTGATCGCCAAACCCTATACGGCGAGCGTACTCAAAGAGGTGCTGCAGGAGGCGCTGCACACCAGCAGCCTGGCCTGATTCTGTGCTCTAATCGCGCTCCTGCGCGGAGGGCCTGTAGCTCAGCTGGTTAGAGCAGAGGACTCATAATCCTTTGGTCCTGGGTTCGAGTCCCAGCGGGCCCACCATAACAACGCCGCTTCTACATTGAAGACTTTGTAGGCTTCCAGAAGCGACCGGGCGCCTGCTAGAGATCGCTCTCCATTGCGGCACGCTGGTGGAAGGTAACGGATTCCCTGTTCCAGGTCCTGGGGGACCGGCCTTGGTAGGGGGGAATGCTCGATCGTTGACCTACATCAACGATCATCAGGGTCCTCACAGTATCGTTTTAGATACCGCTGGTGCGCACCGTGGGTGAGGCGTGCCTTCGCAGCTCTCACCCGAGGTGCACGTAGATAGCCCATCGATCTTCGACCGGGCGCTTTCCTGCGGCTGACCTTTGCCTGAGCTGACGTCGCGGGTGGGGCCTGCCCGAGTCGTTCGAGGTTTTCCTTCGGAAGAGGAGCGTTACGTTGGCCGCAGGTGCCCATCGGCACATTCATAAGCTGATCGCGTTCCGGCGCTTCAGTCCGCCCGAAGTTCTGAATGCGGTGTTCTCAGTCCTTGGACTGTTGTCGCTGTACTTTCTGCTCGAGCAGACGCGCGGGACATTCGTCCAGGCTCAGCATCTCGCTCGGTCGGTGGAGAGCAGCGCCTATCAATCCATCACATCTGAGCTGCTAGAGCTTCACAAGCTGCACCTCGAGTATCCCCAGCTGCGACCGTACTTTCGCGAAGGTCGCGACATGCGTGCGGACGATCCGAACTACGGCAAGGCGCTCATGCTCGCCGAGTTTCAGCTCGATTTCTTCGACTCGTTCTGGGTGCAATCCGAGCAGATGCCCAATATCCTGGGCCGCGAGGGACCCGCCTGGCAGTCCTGGGTAAATTACATGAGGGACAGCTTCGCGTTGAGCCCGATCATGTGCCGTCACCTTGACAGAGTCAAACCTGGTACACGCCGCAGTTTGTCGCCTTCGCGAAGGCATCTTGCCCAAAGGGCTTGATCTCCCAGGTCAACGAAACGAGAGCGAATACCCCTGGGCTGACGGGAGGTTCAGGGCAGACGGGCCAACCATGGCGCAACCATCGCGACATCCTCGGTGACGCGAGGCCTAAGCCTGTTGAGGAAAGGGGATTACTTGCCTCGGCCTCGGCTGCATCGATGAGAGGCAGAAATGCTTGGACCACCGATGTCGCCAGCTCTCATCGCTCGGTATCCTCTAACCTGTGCAGAGCAGTTCCGCAACCTTCAGGGGACCGCTTCACGGCAAGGGCGGGGCACATCCTCCCCTGAGGACCGGCAACCTACCGTCGCGTTCGTCTCTTGTGGCTCGGCGGTGCGGCGGGGGTAGGCGCCGCCGGCTGCGCGTGCAAAGTCTCTCGCGGATCGGGCGGGAGTTGCTTCATCCTCTCCAGGGCTTTCGCGAACAAGTCGCGAACACGTTGGCCCATGGCCGCACCGACGCCCTTGGCATCTGCGCCGCTGCGGTTGTCACAGGATTTGTCGAGGCGCCGCAACGACTCGATGACCTCGCGATCACTGCTCGTCGCGAGGTCGGATAGCTCAGGCGGCAGGGTGTGCGCGGCGTCTCCACCGATCAACTCGCCGAGTTCCCTGGTTAGAAGGTTGCGAACAGCGCTGCGCGTCTCCAGGGAAGTCATGGAATCTCCGTGGGTCATCATAAGTCGCCTTTTTCCTCGGACGTGCCGAGAAAGTCTAAAGATCGGGCCGAAAAGCGCGTAGCATGGGGGTTTGCTTCAGCGGGAGGGACAAGATGTACTACCAAAAGAAGCAGCAACCGGTTGCGGTGTGCACAGTATGCGGCGCGTTCGGGTATTCGACGCACTATATTGGCCAGCGTTGTGGAAAGCCGGATGGGGGCAGGCGCTGTATGGGCGTTCGGGCCCGAGCCTCGGATGAGGCCAACTGGAAGCAATGCCCGAAGTGCAGCGCGACCGGGCGCGACGAGAGCAGCGAGTGCAACATCTGTCTGGGCCGAGGGTGGCTGCACGTGCGGCACTCCGCGGCGCGCGTGGTCGACGAAGCGCCGTCGAGCTAGCACGTCGGCCCGCAGCGCTTCGACCGCAGCGTGACGCCAAGGCCCGCGTGGCAGACAGGCTGGGATCCAGTGCCAATCGCCATGGATCCCATTCGCTTCAGCCCCGCTTAGTGGAAGGGCGGGGCGGGGAGTCGAAGCGTACCTGGAGCCGGTAGTGCAGCTTTAGAAGGCAGCGCGCACTCTCCGCATGCGTGGGGTCAATCCAACCCTGGCATTCCAGGCTCCCGACGGATCGGGTGGCGCGGCGGCGGAGCATGTCCGCGACGATCGAATCCAGATCGAAACCGCCTTCCAGGCACAGCGTTCGCGGGCAGGCAATTGCGAAGAAGGCCTTTGCCGAAGGCGAGAAACTGCGCATTTGCGGGGAGTACGTTCCGATTGCCTTCAGGTCGACAAACCCCATGTCCAGCACCAGCTCCTCGACCTTCGGGAAGCGCTCCCGCAGAGTGCCGGCCTCGGCGTAGGCCCGCCGCCATGTTTCCTGCTGCCGACGAAAAGAGTCCTTCGCCTTGCCGTTTGCGTCGTGTTGCGGAAAGACGATCATAGAGTGCGCACGGTTCGCGGACGGGCACGCTGCGCAACGCTTTGCGCACGACCTTCGGTCAATGCGACCATTTCTTGTCCCCTGCCGTCCACGGCGAATGGCAGGCGCTTACTCGTGTAAAGAGATGTCTCTCGCTACGGCGCCCTTCGGACCCGCGCTCACGTAGTAGCGCACACGCTGATTCGGGTGAAGAGATCTTAGAGTCCCGTCCCGGAAGCCGGAGAAATGCGCGAACACATCCGCGCCGCCGCCGTCGGGGACAATGAAGCCGCAGCCCTTCGAATAGCTGAACCATCTGACCGTCCCTGCTTTCATGGCCGCTCCTGTCGAGCTGTCGTTCCGAACGCGAGGGCTGGCGCGGCAACCTCTTAGACAGAGGATATCGGCGGGCGACGGACCCGCCGTCTGAAGGCAGAGCAAGCGACTGCTCGCCGTTCCTACTCTTGTTTGGTTATCTCGTACGGCGGCACATGCAAACGCCCGGTCGACCCGGTTTCCGCACGACGCGCCGCTGGCTCACTCGGGGCGGATGTTGGTCGCCTGCTCGCCTTTCGCCCCGGTGGTCACGTCGAAGAGGACACGCTGCCCCTCTTTGAGAGACTTGAACCCGCTGTCCTGTATCGCGGAGAAATGCGCGAACAGATCCTTGCCACCTCCATCGGGGGTGATGAAGCCGAAGCCTTTAGGATCGCTGAACCACTTCACAGTACCTGCACTCATCTCTAGATCTTCCTTTGCAATATCGAAATTGGGCGTGCGCCCGAAAATGCCGGAACTTCAAGAGAAGTGAGGGGATCGGCCAGGACCGCGAAGCGCGATAGGAGGACCAACTGACTAGCTTAAAGCATCCTGCCCACGTTCTTATACGCAGGTACCGGGTGCAAGTCAAACGAATTCGCGCGCCTCGCTGCCGGGGCGATCGGTCAGAGCAGGCGCGTTTCGAAGGCGGGCGAACCGACGTTCGCCGGTGTCACGGGATTGCCGTCGATACTCTCCAATGTCCGGTGGGCGCCTCGATGAAGGGCGCGTTCCTTGAACTCGCGCATCATCAGATTCGGCCCCGTCGTCTGCCGGCCCTGGAAGTTCAGCCAGCGATGACTTTCGTAGTCGTACAACTTGCAGCGTGCCAGCGTCTTGCCCAAGCCGGAGAAGCTCCAGGGCTCGACCACGATGCTGTCGCCATAGGCGCGCTCCAGACAGCGCTGAGATTCGGACAGGCGGTACAGCGGGATGTCTCTATTCACGTGATGGGCCGTGTGCTGCATGATGAACGCTGAGATCCAGTCGAGCCATCGCGGCATCTGCACATGCACCGTGCTCTGGACGTGGCCAGCGAAAAAGTCCCACTCTTCTCGGCACGCGTACCAGACCGCGCGCGGATGATTGTGGTGTTGGAAGATGGCGAAGGACATGCTCCAGTTCCAGACCAGGAACGGCAGCACGACGACCGTCAGCAGCAAAGCCGGGAAAGACGTGAACTGACCCCACAGGCCGGCGCTGGGCACGCGGGTGTCGCACCACACGGCAAGGCCCCATAGTTGGGCCGCGACGAAGACGAGTACAAGAACAAGATCCAGCACGAACGCGACCGGCCGCCTCATTTCCTGGCGTTCCTTCCTGGCCGGAAGGATGAGGTGCTTCAGCCAGTACTCGATCAAATAGTAGTTGCCGATTCCCGCGAGCGAGCGATAGTGACGTTCCAGCCAGCGACGGGCTGGTGTCAGACCGTCGTACTCTTCTTTCGAGAGTGGCGCCCACGCGTAGTCCTTCCCGCGCAGATTGGTGTAGGAGTGATGCACCCGGTTGTGGGCGAACTCCCAGCAAGAATAGGGCGTCCAGGAGGGTAAGAACGCTATGCGGCCGAGCACGCTGTTTATGGACTGGTAGGGCGTGAGGCTTCCGTGGCAAGCCGTCGTGGCCGACTACGAAGACCGTTGCGATCAACAACCCGGCGAGGATTGCGCAGACGATCTGCAACGGCCACCACGGGGCGAGGAGCACGGCTGCCACCGCCGTGCAGTACGCGGCGATCGCGACCAGGAAGACCGCCAGTCCGAGCGCAAGGGACTTCGTACTGACTTGGGCTGGAATGTGACCGCGGACTTCGTGGATTGTGGGCCGGGCGTGGGCGTGCGCAGCCACGGCCGTTGAACTGCTAGCGCCGGGGCATGTGAGCATTGGCTGCGCGAGGTTTCGCTCGTCGATCACGCTGATCCAAGATAAGAGGTAGAAGGGCTGACTGCACCTGCCACGATACAAGGTTTTCTGGATTGCGTAAGCACGCAACTGCACACCGCGCCAGGATTCCAGTGTCTCGAGGCATGCTGCGAGCCAGACGAAGATCAAGCCCGACCTAGTTCGACGACGTGCGCCGGCACATGGCTTTCACCGTCCGATAGCAGTCGCATGAGGCGCGCTCGAGCCCGCGACGGTCGAGAATGGTGATGTTCCCGCGCAAGTATGAGATGAGACTTTGCCTGCGCAGGAGTCCGGCGGCAGCCGTCACCCCGACGCGACGTACGGTGAGCATGTGACCGAGGAAATCCTGGGTCAAATAGAACGTGTTCGACTGCAGCCTGTCTTGCGTCATCAGCAACCAGCGCGCCAGACGCTGGCCAACGCCATGGAACCGGTTGCAGGCGGCGGTTTGCGCAACCTGCGCCATCAGGCAGTACAGGTAACTGTTCAACTCGCGCTGCAACCGGGGACTCTGCTTGATTGCGCTGCGAAATACGCTCGCCTTCATCTGCAGTGCGCTGCCGGCCCCTTGCACGAGGCCGCGTACCGGCGACACCTGGATGCCCAGGAGCAACGATATGCCCGCCATTCCCTCGTTTCCCACGAGTCCGACTTCGACGCTCGCCTCGCCGGAAACCGGCGTGAGCAGTGACACCAGGCCGGTAGTCGGAAAGTAGACGTACTGAAGCCGCTCCCCTGGCTCGAACAGGACATCGCCGTAACCCAATTCCAACACCGTGCAGCTTGCCACCAGGCGCCTGGCGTCAGGGCGCGACAGCGCGCCGAGGATCTTGTTGGTGGTGGGGATCTTGTTGGCGGGAATGGGGCTTCGAAACGCCGACATCGCGATTCCTCTCACGGTTGGGAAACCCAACAGGCGGCATGAGAGGAGGGAGCGACCCCTGATGTCGGAGCTTGCTACTTGGGCGAGGCTGGCATTGTACAGTGCCCAAGGCGGGCGGGGCGTTGAGTCGATCCGAGGGCATGTGCTCAGGCGTCTGCGTCGGATGGGAGCAGACGATCGGACTCTCGCTTGACCACCGCATAGCATTCGCACACGTGGGCTTCCAAGCCCGGCCGGTCGAGCACTGCGATGTGCCCCCGACTGTAGCGGATCAGTCCAATGTTTTGCAGCTTGCTGGCCGCTTCTGTCACGCCTTCCCGGCGCACGCCGAGCATGTCGGCGATGAGCGCTTGCGTCATCCGGAGCTCATGGGAAGGAAGCCGATCAAGGCTCAACAGCAGCCACCGACACAGTTGCTGCTCGACGGTGTGGTGTCGATTGCAGACCGCTGTTTGCGCCATCTGGGTGATCAGTGCCTGGGTATAGCGCAACAGCAGGTGCTGCAACGCGCCCCCGCGGTCGAACTCCGCCATCAGCACTTCTGCTTTCAGTTCGAAGCCCTCGGCGGCACTCTGCACGATGGCCCGGCTGGGGGTGCTTTGGCCACCCATGAACAAGGCAATGCCGACCAGCCCCTCGCTGCCTACTACGGCGATCTCGGCCGATGCTCCATTCTCCATGACGTACAGCAGCGAAACGATGCCTGCAGTCAGGAAATAGATGCCCCGCAGCTCGTCACCGGCTTCATAGATCACTGTCCCCAGAGGCAAGGAGACCGGCTCCAGGTTGGGAACCACTCGCTCGAGATCGGCCGCCGGCAGCGCGGCCAACAGCCGGTTCTGCTTGGGATGAGGGATCGTGGCCATGGCAGGTGCTGGCAGCTCGAGAGATCGCAGCCTTCACTGCCCAGAAGTCTAGCACCGGCGGCCAGGGTATGTGCGGTACCGAACACAGGAGCTCGATCAGGGTGGCGGATGGCTTCGACATCGCCTCGTCGATCGTGAAGAGGTTCTCTGAACGGCTCTGCCTTCGGAGATTTCCAGTGTCGCACTGGATCTCGGCGCGCGGGCGGCGCAGGCGCACCGTGCAGCTTGCCCCCCGGTGATCGCGTTCTAGATGAGCCCCTTCGCCAGCTCCTGCAGCAACTCCTTCACGGGGATCTGGATCGCGAGCACGGCGATGTAGGGGATCACCACCGGCAGCGCGATGGCGAGCAGCGCCGCTTTTCCGATCGGGATGGGCCGCATTCGGTGCACCGCATCGTACAAGCTGATCGTGTCCGCGACCGGACCGATCTCCGGGGCCGAGAGGAGAGCGTCGTCGCCCTTTGCGTTGCCCAGGATCCACTTGTTCCGAACCGCGGCGCCATGGCGTGCGACGAGCGCGCCGTAGTCGAGCAGCGCCCGCTTCTTCGCGCGGCCAAGGGGACCAGCGAACGCGAAATACGGCGCGAGGAAGACAATCAGCGCTACCGCCAGGCTGGTCGCCATCATCGGGTACAGCGTGTGCACGTCGAGGTCGTGGAAGGTCGCATCGTGCGCCCAACCTCCCGAGATCACCGCCGCGGGCACGAAAGCCACGAGGCTGAATGCTGCCGCGAAGCGTTCCACAAAACCGAGCCCGCCCGCGCGATCGGGGTGCGTCGGCACGATTGCGAGATCGAGCCTAGCGATACGCCCGAGCGCGATGCCGAGCAGGATCAGCCGCCACAACCATCCGAGCATCAGCGCCACGAAGACCGGTCGGCCGACGTAGATGTACCACCAGCCACCGAAGCCAAGCGATATTGGCCCAGTCCCGGTCGCCCATTCGACCTCGTGCAACCGATGCATCGAGGCGCCCGTCAACGCCCATGCGATGGCGATCGCCCCGATAATCACCCAGGGCAGAACGGCATCACGCAGACGCGCGGTGTCGGCCAGGATCGAACGAAAGCGCGGCAAGTCCGCGGGCCGGACGAGGCCTGCGTTGACGAACTGCGGCATGAGCCGAGCCATCGTCCGCTGTGCGGCAACCTCAGCGAGGATCAGCAGCGGGATGCCGAACAGGAGACGGGCATGCACGCCGAAGTGCTCGAGCAGCGGTTCGACTGTTTGACCGGGTTCTGGCAATACGCGGCCTGCCCACCACGCCCACACCACGATGGGAAGCCAGGTGAGTGCGGTCCAGAACAGAGCACGCCGGCCCGCACCCAGGCCACCGCCGCGCGGGATGAGCCCGACGCGACGCTGCCACCGGAACGGTGGATCGTCCTGTACGAGCGAAAGTTCGTCGAGCAGCTCCGGCGAAGCCGAGGAGCTCATTGGTCGTCTACTCTCGTCTTGCCGCGCTTGCGCGGGCGGCGCGCCACCGGCCCCCTCGCTACTCCGCGGGGCCCGAACTGAAGCTGCTGGCCGGCCGCGACCGCAAATGGAAACCGTTTGTGAAGGCCGGCAAAGCGGCGGCACTGCGTCGGGTATTGAATTGCGGCCAAGCTACCAGAAGCCGGCGCGTCGAACGATGGGACTTTGGGCCTAGAGACCGCGCTGCCCGCGAAGGAGAAACCCTTTCTGCGGGAGGGACCAGCGTCCTTTGCGGAAAACGGCCGCTTCGATGACAACGGCCGCAGACTGTTCCGCCTACGGCTTCGTTGGTGAAGCCAGGACAGCGGTTGTGACTTGGGAGGACTCGCGGCGGTCAGCGGTCGCGGCGTCGCCGGCGAATCTGAAATGCGCCCAGGAGGTATCGGGTTCTGGCACGGGCCCCACGTGGGATGCGTCCAGTCAGCACCGTGACGTCCTGGCCTCCGGTGAGGATGAACTGGTACAGCGCACGCATGTAGTTGTATGGTGCCTGCGCGGGGCCCAACCGAGTCAAGAAAGTCCCAAACCTCAGCAAAGACCTTCTAGCGCCGCATGGCCAGCGACGGCTATGCTTAGCGTTTCTGCACTCTTCAGGCAGCCTCGTCAGACGAGCAGCGGCATCTGTCCATGTTCACGCAACGCTACGCGCTCTGGCTGGTGGCCCTCAACACGCTGCTGCACGAGATCGGCGTGCCGGTGCCGCTCACGCCGACGGTCCTGGTGGCCGGTGCGGGCGCGACGGGTGGAGTCGACCCGTTCGCGGTCATCGCGGTGGTAGTAGCGGCGACCGTCGCGGGCAACTCGGTCTGGTTCGTCGCCGGACGCCGCTACGGGTCCGGCGTTCTGAAGCTGCTGTGCCGCCTCTCGCTGTCTCCCGACGCCTGCGTCGTGCGCACCGAGGACACGTTCCGGCGCTGGGGCTGGTCTTCGCTCGTGGTCGGACGGTTCATTCCCGGCGTCTCGCTGGTCGCGCCGCCGCTCGCCGGCGCGCTCGGAATGAGTTGGGGCAGGTTCATCGCGCTCTCGGCGGCTGGCGCCGCCATCTGGGCGCTGGTCGTCGTCGGGGTCGGGCATGCTCCTGCACGAACAGCTCGACGCAGCGATTCGAGCGTTGGCTGCCTTCGGGCTCGAAGCGGTCGCGGCACTCGTCGTGCTGCTCGCGTTGTACCTGCTCTGGCGGTGGCGGGCGCGGCGGCGCACGGCGCAGATGCTGGACGTCCCACGCATCTCGGTCGCCGAGCTGGATGCGTTGATCAACCGTGGAGAGTCTCCGCTGATCGTCGATGTGCGGGGACCAGCGACCCGGCGCGTGGATCCACGCCGTATCCCGACTGCCATGGCAGTCGAGCTTCGTGCGATCCAGGACGGGCTCACCGACTTCCCGCGTGACCGTGACATCGTGCTCTATTGTGCGTGCCCGAACGAGGCGGGTGCGGCGCATGGCGCGCCGCGCCCTGCTCGACCGTGGATATGTGCGCGTCCGGCCACTGCTCGGAGGGCTGGAGGGCTGGGTCGTTGCCGGGCACGCCGTGGATACCCATCCCGATCCCGAACGATTGGCTGCTGATGCGAGTGGCAACAACACACCAACGGCGCGGGCGCAAGCGCCGCGCATCGCGGTGACCGACGCCGACATCGCACGGGACGCCTCAGACCTGGGGCCCACATCCACCCATTGACTTCGCCTGAGTCCTTGCCGGGTCGCTGAGTCCAGCGGACCGACCGGCGGGCGATCGGACGGCTGCGCACGCTCCTGACACGATGCTGTCAGGAGCCCCTCCCTACACTGGCGAGCCTGTGAACGACGGCATCCCAGTGAGCTGTTTGCATCGCTGCGAACCGATTGAGCTTTGAGCGAACTGGCGCACTCCGGTTCGCGCTCGCTGTCGAAATAGTGCTCTCTCGATCGACAATGTCAGGACTGCGGAACGTCACGATTCCGCACTCGCCTGGCTACAACACACGGAGTCTGAAATGCGCTGGACCTCGGCAACTGTCGTTTCAGCACCACTTGCACCGAGTCTCCGGTGGCGCGTTCGGTCGATGCTCAGGCTCGCCACGTGCGGATGTCGAGCCGCCCTCTGGGGTGGGTTGGACTGAACTTCGAGCGGCGCGACCATCAGCCGTCGTCGCGCGCGCTGGTGCATGGGAGCAGGGAGCATCTGGTGTTCGTCTGCCTCGCCGCCGGGCGCATCGTGCGCACCAGCGCGAACGAGCGCGTCGAGCACGAGCTCAGCCCGGGCTGCGTGGCGGTGGTGCCAGCGCGCACGCCGGTGAGTTGGAGCTGGTCGACGCCGATCAGCTTCTCGGTGCTGCGGCTGGATCCCGATTTTCTGGATCGAGTCGCGCAGTCGGTGTTCGGCGTCGCACCGCACGGTTACCGGCTGGATTTCGCGGAGCGCACGCACGACGCGGCGATCGCCAACATCGCGGGCGTGCTCGCGCGAGAAGTCATGCGCGACGAGCGCGGCAGCGGGTTCTACGCCGAGGCGCTGGCCAACATTCTTGCGGTCCATCTGCTGCGCCAGTACGCCCGATGCCCCGGTGGTGGTCCCCTCGCCGAATGCTCGACACCACCTGCGAGTGGAACGGAAGTCTCGGGCGAGGCCGGCAATCGCGGTCCCGCGCAGCCCCGCGCAGTCTCGGATGCCCTGACATTCATCCACGCGAACTACGCGCGAGAGCTCACTCTCATCGATATCGCTCGGGCGGCGCACCTGAGCCCCTATCATCTCGCTCGGCTGTTCAAGCAGTCGCTGGGTATTTCGCCGCACCAGTATCTGATCCAGCTCCGCGTCAACACCGCACGCTGGCTGTTGTCGGCGGGCTCGGGCGAGCGCTCGCTGGCGCAGGTCGCTGCCGCGGTGGGCTTCGCCGACCAGAGTCATCTCACGCGTCATTTCAAACGCCTGACCGGCGTGACGCCGCGGCAGTTTCGACCCTGACCACAACGTTCGATGCTCGGCCTGCCGGGCGAATCGCAGCGGGAGCGCGTGTATCGCACTCTCCCGCGCGTGCGCTGGCGTGGCGCGAGGATTGTGGTCCGGTGCGGCTCAGGAGATTGCAGGTCGCCTGACCGGCAGCACTCGGCTCAGCCATCCCGCGACGCGCCTCGCCGCGCCCTTACGCGCTTCGGCGAGACGCAGCGTTGCAGGTAACAACCCCATGATCAGCGTGAGGCCCGGGCGATCGATGGTAAAGGCCTCTCCGGCCTCCAGGATCACATCGCCCTCGCGTGCGTCTTCGGTGATCCACAAGGCGCCGCTGATGCAGGTCACACGCGTTCCTTCCGCGTCACGCACAGCGACCAACCCGTCGCGCGGCAGTGACAGCGTGGACGTATCGAGCTCGATGTTCATCCCGACGGCTCCTGGCAATCTTCATCGACGGCAGCCTACCTGTCGGCGATTCACCGGTCTTGTAGGCGATTGCTGGCTGCTAGTCGGATCTTGCTGGCGGCGGCTGGCTCAGCGACGAGAACACCTGATCGCGGGTCAGACCGCCATCGGACTGGCGCCGACGCGGTCAGCCAGCATGTGCATCAGCGGGCATTGCACACCGAGGGCAATGGTGATAAAACGCCTCTAGTCGCATCCCTGTCGCGAGATGGTTCCAGTGAGTGAGCTTGTCTCGCGCTGGAGCGTGGTCCATCTTCCTTCTAGCTTCGGCGACGTCGTTCGCCGGACACAGGCGGCTGCGGTGGAAGTTGTATGTAACGGGCGACGCTCCCAGCGGAGCGTTCACCTCCGATCCGGATCTCTTCCGGAATGGCGAGTGCGCCCGCTTTCCCGTGCTCATCGCTCCAAAGCCCGCATCGACCCGTTCCTGCTGCCCGCTGCGGGCGCGCGCTTTCCCGCGAGCCGGTGTAGCCGCCCCAATCCCAGTTGACCTACTCACTCAAACGAATGGTTGCAGCGATGTACAGCGGGCTCCCGCCGTAATTTGAAGCCCAGGTCGCAGAGGGAAGCCAGCTCTAGGGAGGGGCCCTCCGAACCTTCGTGACCTCCGCTGTGTCACGGATCCGACATCTTCTCTTAGGGGACGAAGCCATGTTCGGACGCAAACGTCAGGCGCCTTCGGGCGGGCCGTACCGCCGGATTTCGCGCGCTACGCCAGGCCAACCTCCAAATCGACGCAAGGCGCTGTTCGAGACGCTCGAACAGCGCCTTCTGCTTTCTGCGGATCCGCTGGCGGCGGTAATTTCTTCACCATCGGTCGGCGCACCCGCGGAAATTTCTACCCGTTTGGTGGAGGACGCGCGTGCTGTCGATTTGTCCTCGCACCCGGGATCGCAACCGCTGGCAGCACACGAGCAGGTGGATCAAGCCGCCGCGTCCGCTTCTCAGCCGGCCGTCCTGGACCAAGTCGCATCCGGCAACTTGATCAGCGGACCGCAGCCGCACCTCGATCTGCCCGACCTGCAGCTCGTGAGCGGCGATGTGTCCACGCTCGCAGGGCAGGTGTTCTACCTGGACCATGACGGCGCCTCCGGGGTGACGTACGACGGCCCCGTGCGCGTCGACGGGATCGACGTGCCGTCATTCCAGGCACCGGCGCCGCTGGCCGACCAGGAACCGAGCATCATCGCGCTCCGTGCTCGCCGAGCTGAACGAGCGCTTCGCCGACCTGAGCGTGACGTTCACGGACGATCGCCCAGAGGCCGGGACGGACTATTCCACGGTCTACGTGGGCGGCGACGACTCGGCGTTCTCGCAATACGGATCGTTCCTCGGCCTGGCCGAGAAAGTGGATGTCGGCAACCAGGACCGCAGCGACGCGGCACTCGTCTTCAGCGACAACCTCTACGCGGCGGGCATGACGGCCGACGACTACGCGTCGGCGCTGAGCGCGCTGATCGACCACGAGGCCAGGCATCTGCTGGGCTACGAGCACGTGGTCGGGGAAAGCGATGGACTGGCGAGCGTCGCTACGGTCACTGCGACCAACCCGTTCAATATCGACTTCGACTTCAGCTTCGACGCCGACCCCGGCAACTTCTTCGATCCATTGCACCGCAGGCTTCTCGACCAAGCCGCCTCGTATTGGGAAAAAGAAATCGGCGAGGACTTTCCCGACTTTTCCATAGCGTCCGATCTGAGGGTCATGGATCCGACGCAGGTTGGCGGCGCTCCCGTCTCGATCCACAGGCAAATCGACGACGTCATGATCTTCGTCGGCCGCGCCGATTTGGGCGCCGCGACCGCAGCAGTCAGTGTTGCCGCACCTGCCTTCGGTGCTGAACAAATTGCCCGCAGCCAGGGCGCCGACTATACGCCTTGGGCCGGGTCGCTCACCTTCAACAGCAATAACGCGTTCCAGTTTTACTTCGATGCGACTCCCCTGGATCCCAACGACGATCTTCAGCAGCTGACCACTGCGAACCGCCCCGATTTCTTGACCGTCGCGATTCACGAAATCGGCCACATTCTCGGAATCCACGAAGGTGCCAAGGCCTTCAGAGACCAACTGACTCCGCCCATCCCCAGTCCGATCCCCGCGGACTATGCGCCGACGTTCACCGGGGCACATGCCAAGACGGCCAATCACGACACCCCGGTTCCCATCACGTTCTCGACCGGGTCGGCGCATGTGAGGGGGGATGGCACCGGCAACGTCGAGGGGAGCCAGGGAGTCCAAAGCGTGATGGTGCCGGCCATCGATCGCGGCGTCAGGCTGCTGCCGCAACCGCTGGACATTGCGATGCTGCGCGACATCGGCTACGAGCCGCGCGCCTCGGTGACCGGCGTCTTCCACGGCGACGTCAGCCTCACCCCGGATCGTATTATCAGGAACGCCAGCCGGACATTGGGCAGTGATACCGAGACGCAGGTCGCGGTAAGCCCCATCAATCCGGGGAACGCGTTGGTCCTGGCCAATTCGAGTACCGTCAATGCGCCCGTGCAATTCACTGCGTCCACTGCCGACGGGGGAAGAACCTGGACGCCCGCTGCCATCACGAACGCGATGGACGGCCGGCTCGGTGCCCTTCGTTTCGACGGCGCGACGGCAACCGATCGATTCGGAAACATCCATCTCGTTTACCTGGCCAGGCTTGCTGGTGGCGGCGCTGACATCGTCTACGCCGTGAGCACTGACGGGGGACGGACCTTCGTGAATCCGGCCGGAGTTCCGGCTGGTTCGCCCTTCACCACCTTCGCCACCGGCATCGGTGTCGACAAACCATGGATAACGACCGGACCGGATGCCGCCGACCCGACAAAGGACGTCGTCGTCGTGACCTACGCTGACGACCGAGACGGCAATCCGGCTCAAGATCACATCGACCTCTTCGCGCGGGTTGCAAGGGTCAGTGCGCTTGCCACTGTGCCCGGCGCAGTAGGGGGATTCGCCGGCGCCGGAACCGTCAACGGGTTCTCTGCCGAGGTTCGCGTGAACGACGTGCCCGCGGCCGGACAGTACCGGAACAACTATGCAGTCCCGGCAGTCGGTCCCAAGGGGGAGGTCGCGGTCGTCTGGCAGAACCCGAGCAATGGCCAAGGGCTGGTCCAGATCCGCCTCGATCGCGATCTCACGGGCATCGCCACCGGCGGCACGACTTTCGCCGCGGACCTGACGCCGGCCAACAGCTTCGCGGGCGGGTTCGACTCCATCCCTGCGACACCGGATCGAAACACGTTCGCCAGTCCGTACATCGCCTACGATCGCAGCGGAGGGCCCTTCAACGGCCGTCTGTATCTCGCGTATGCAGACGAGCGGCGGTTCGTCGGCCAGAATCTCGTGAACGTCAACGAGAGCAATGACTTCAACATCTTCGTCCGGTTCTCCGACGATGACGGGGCGACGTGGAGCCAGCCGGTTCTGGTCAACGACGACGGCGGAACGCGCAGCCAGTTCTTCCAGGCGATCAGCGTCGATCAGGTCACCGGAGCGCTGTTCGTCTCCTGGTACGACGCGCGCGATGATCCCAACCCCAATGTTGCGAGAAGCATCGACTCCGACGGCCAGCCCAACGACGAGGTGCAATACTTCGCCTCGGTCAGTGTGGACGGCGGACGCACGTTTCGCCCCAATGTCCGGGTCAGCGCCCAAGGCTTCGCGTCGAACCAGGCCCGGGCGAATGGCGGCCCTGACGCCGGGGATGATTTCGGCGACTACACCGGCATCGCCGCATTCGGGGGCTCGGCCTATGCCGTGTGGCCCGACAACTCGAACAGTACCGGGGACATCATCCCTGGCGGCCCCGGGATACTCCAGGACAACAACTATCCCGCGGGAAGGATCCCGTTCGATGTATACGTGGACCGGGTCGCGCTTACCTCCCAGGGTGGCCTCACGGTCAACGTGTCCGGCAGCGACGAACAGGACACCTTCTACATCCGCCTGGATCCGACCGGACAGTTCGTCCAGTTCTACCTCTTCCAGAACGACATCAGCCCGGCGCCCGGCGGGGTGCCGGTCTACACCGCCACCGCCTCCGAGCTGACATCGATCATCGTCAACGGGTTCCGCGGTCTCGACCGGTTGATCCTGGACGACAGCAACGGCGCCATCCCCGCCCAGATCACGTACGACGGCGGGCAGGATGGAGGCGACCTGGAGATCAGGGCCGGAACCCAGGTCATCAAGACATACCGGAGAGTCGGTCCGACCGCCGGGCACGGGGCCAGCTCCCTGACCATCGGAAATCGCCTGCAGCTCGTCCAGTTCGAGTCCGCGATCGATGTATTCGACCCGCCTCAAACTCCGCCCGCCCCGGCTCCCGCGAGGTTGCTGAACGCCCCGAGCGTCAGTGCAGAGGCTGCGATCCCCGAGGGTCTGACTCTCGACATCTTCAGACAAGGGCTCCAACTGGCGGACAGCGCATTCGGCCAATATGAAAGCCTGCTGGGCCGCACCGTGGCGCCGATCGGGGACTCCTTCGGGGAGGCTCCGATACGGGTAGGGCCCGAGGTGAGCGAGGCCCTCGATCATCCGCAGATCCTGGGCCGCCTCCTCGAGGATGGCTTCGGTGCATTCGTCCTCAGCGAGATCGGTCAGTCGATCACCACCGCGGAGGAGCTGCGCGCCGGCTGGACGGGCTGGACGCTACCGACGGGAACGTCAAGCTGACGCAAGTCGGGCAGGACACAGAGTCTGCCGACGACGATCGGACCGAGCTGGATATTCACGTCGCCAAGCCCCTGAAGTGGCTCGCGGATCTCGACTTCGGCACCGACGGGCCGCTCGGCACGATCGACATCCACGGTTCGGCCGAGATCGTCGCCGATGTCGATCTCCATCTTCAGGTCGGGACGGATCGCGACGGCTTCTTCATGCGACCCAACGCCGCCGCAGACCCCGAGCTGACCTTGCGCAACATCCGGATCGACGGCAAGGCGGAGGGAGCGGGACGGTTTGGCTTCCTCGGTGTCGACCTCACCGATGCGTCGCTCAAGGTCGATCCAGGCGTCCGGCTCGAGCTCAAGCTGCGTGATCCGGGAACGGACGCCGCGGACGGTGTCATTCGTCCTACCGAGCTCGAGGCACCGGTCACCGACATGGCCGCAGTCACGCTCAGTGGCAATCCGTCGGCGGATGACGCGGTCCTGACCGCATCCTTTGCCGTCTCGGCCCTCGGTCTGGGCGGCGACCCGCTGTTTCAACTCGGGGATGCGCGTGTCACGTTCACCTGGGCGGATATCGCGACACCCGAACAGGTCACGGTGCAAGCGAGCGCGCAAGGCGCCGAAGAGCTTCTGAGCATGATCCAGCGCACCGCCGACGACATTCTCGCCGGCCTCACGAACGTGTCCACGCTCGCCCAGCAATTCGCGGGGGTCGATCTGCTGGCCACCAAGCTGCCGATCGTGAACAAGACGTTGGGGGATGTGCTGGGAGACCTGGGGGAGGTCCGCGTCGACAGCGCGCAGGTCAGCGGCGTGTCCGCGACGATCGAGGTCGGCGACAAGAAGCAGTTCACCGTCACCCTGGGCAATACCAACATCGCGTCGAAAGGCGTCCAAGCCGGGGATGCCGTCTTCTATCTCAGCGGCGGTATGGAGGTACAGGGGACCATCGCCGGAGTGTCGGAAAGCGACTTCACGGTCGAATTCGACAAGGGTCTCAACCAGGATCCCGACGTCCAGTTCGCGGCCACGCACGAGGATCAGAATGGACCGGTGACACCGTTCCGCATCGTCGGGTTCGGGACGCTTCAGCATCAGTTCGACGACTTCGTCAACGGCCTGAAACGGCACCTCACGTTCACGGGCAAGGTTCCGACACTGCAGGATCTGGTCGAGGAGCTGGCCGACTTCCTGGGTGTCGACCTCAAGGCCCTCGCTGCGAGGGTGACCGGCAGCGGGAACGAGCGTGCGCTCGAGCTCACGATCCCGTTCAACCCCGACCCGATCCAGTTCACCGAGCACCTCGACCTCGGGACCGCCGTCAGCGGGCTGGCGTTCGACGCCACCGGCGACGTCAAGTTCACGGTCGATCCGCAGTTCCGCATCCCCATCGGCATCCGACTGAGTCGGGACGTGCCCATCGCGCAGCGCTTCTTCCTCGCCGAGGACGAGGACCCCGAGATCACACTGGCCGTCTCAGCGCTGATCGACAATCCAAGCATCACGGGAAAGGTCGCCGACGTCTTCCAGGTCCGGCTTCAGGAGGACCCGGCAGTTGCTCCCAACCAGGGCGTCTCTCTCACGGGCACGATCCACATCAACCTGGTCGATCCCACGAGCGGAGCTGCCGCGGACAAGCGCATCACGCTGGACGAGTTCAGCCCGGCCGCACTGACCGACATGTTCCGAGCCGACATCGAGGGAGCACTGGACATCGACGGCTTGACGCTCGCAGCAGATGTAGGTGGCGCGAGCCTGGGTTCCTTGAAGATCTCCGTCGACGGCGCGACCGATGGTCGCATCGCCGCCCTCGGCGACTTGATCGCGGTGCTGTCGCGCATCAAGGTCGAAGGCAATCTCGGTCTGCCCGAGGACATCCCGATTCCCGCGTTCGTGCGCGACGCGTTGCTGCAGGGCCTGCTCACCGTCGTGAACTGGTCCGACCGGCTCGACGACACCGCCCCGTTCACGCTGGAGCTGCCGCTCACCGACACGTCGCTCGCCAAGGCGCTCGACTTGCCTGCGCGATTGCGCAGCCGGCTCTACGAGCCGGTCGCCGCCTATTTCGCGGCCGACACCACGCCGACGGTAAACGGACTGGTCGCCGCTCTTCGCCACGAGTTCGCTGGCCTCGTCTCGGACGTGAGCCAGACCGAGCTGGTGTTCGATCTCGACCTCGCGCTCACCGGCAGCACGCAAGTTCCGATCGACCTCGGTGCTCAGGCCACGAGCCTCGGCCTCTCGGTGGACGCCTCGGCCACGCTCGCGCTCGCCGCCGGTCTCAGGTTCGTGCGCGCAGCCGACGAGAACACTCCCAAGTTCACTTTCGGGGTGAACCTCGCTCCTGGTCTCGATCTCGACGAAGCGTTCTTCATCCGGGCCGAGAAGTTCGTCGCGACCGGATCGCTGTCGGCGACGAATCTGAATGCGGGCATCAAAGCCGGCTTCCTCGGCGCCCAGGTCGTGGGCGGCAGCGTCGCCCTGGACGGGCGCGTCACCGGGACGTTGACCGACCCCGACGGCGACGGCCGGATCACGATCGGCGAACTGGTCGGCGCCGCTGCAGACGCCTTCTCCAACTTGACGCCGACCGGCACGCTCGAAGCGACGCTGCCGGTGCAGGCAACCGTCGGCGGCCAGCCGCTGTCGACAGCGACCGGCGATGCGCGGCCCATGATCGTCATCAGGGACGACAATCTCTTCGCGGGTGCCGCACCCACCTTCGAGGCGCGCAATTTCGAGGACCTGCTCAACTTCTCGACCGTCACTCCGGAATCGTTCCTCGCTCTCATTCAGCAGCTCGCAAGCTGGCTCGGCGGCTTCGGCGATTCGGGCGTGTTCGGCACGCGCATTCCGTTCACGGCCGACAAGACGCTCGGCGACGTGGTCGATCTCGGGCGCGCCTTCACCGACCAACTGGTCGCGTTGCTGGAGTCGCCGGACGGCACGCCGAATTACTCGACCGTGCAGGAATTGACCCAGCGGATCGTGGCGCGGCTGGGAGGCGATCCGTCGCGCGTGCACTACGACGCAGCGACCAATTTGCTTACTTTCGATGTGAGGCTGTCCGAGTCGTTCGCGCCAGCGCCGGCTGCGATCGGCTTCGACGTCGGCCTGGATCCGCTGGGCAACGTAAGCAGCTCGAGCACCGTCAGCGTGGGCGGCGGCGTCACGCTCGACGTCACCTTCGGCCTCGACCTGTCACCGCTGCGCCCCGACACGACACCCGATGACCCGCTCGACGACGACTCGCTCACCAACCATTTCTTCATCCAGGACGCCTCGCTGACCGGCTCGGCCGAGGCGAGTGCGACCGACATCGATGCGATCGCGAAACTGTTCAATTTCGTGGAGATCGGCGTCGCCAACGGCTCGGGCACGGTCGCGGCCTCGCTGGCGCTGTCCCTCAAGGACCCCAATACCCAGCAGGGCACCGACGGGCGCATCACCCTCTCGGAGCTGTACCGCGCGCTGCCCGATCCGACGACGCTGGGTGAGGTGAACCTCGACGGCTTTGCAAACCTGGTGCTGCCGGTCTCGATGCAGCCGGCTCTGCCGGGTCTCACGCTGCCTGCCCGGCGCGAAGCTTACGGTGACCTGGAGCGACATCACCGACCCGGGCACCCTGATCGTGCAACAGACGGGTCTCGAGCAACTGTTCGACTTCCAGCACGTCAGCTTTGCGGACGTGCTCGATGCGGTGCAGGGCGTGGTGAGTTATCTCGCCACCCTCGAGGATTTCGGGTTCCTCCACCAGAAGCTGCCGCTGCTCAACCTGAGTGTGAGCGATCTGCTGCAGGCGACCGACGAGCTCGCCAAGCGGATCGAGGAGTTCCAGCGCAATCCGGCTCAGTCGCTCCAGGCGATCGAGGAGCTGCTCGAAGACGCGCTCGGGCTCGCCGATCCGGCCGGCACGCCTAACTTCGACAATCCCGAGGTCGAGCTGTCGTTCGACCGGACGATTGCCGACAGCCCTGCGCTGAAGGTCGAGCTGCAGTTCAAGCACGCCTATGACAGCGGCCCACGCAAGATGAACCTCGACCTGGCCGAGCTGGTGGGCCTCGTAGCGGCGATGCCGCCACGGCGCTGGCCGGCGTCACCAACCTGATCGACGTCGGCGGTGAAGCGATGATGCAGATCGAGGCCGACGCGCAGTTCGATCTCGACTTCGGCTTGGATCTCTCCGACGGAGTCGATCCCGTGCCCGTTCCTCTACGACTCGACCGGCCTCGTTCTCGACGCCGCTGTTCGCGGGTCGAACATCCGCTTCCAGGCCGCCGTCGGCCCGGTCGGAGTCTTCATCGGCAACGCCACCCAGGCGGGCACCGCCACGCTCGACCGGGATGGGAATCCGGCTACGCCGGACCTGGCCGCATTCACGGTCAACCTCAAGCCGGACCCGTCGGATCACCGCTATCGGCTGAGCGAGCTGTCGACCAGCCTGGTGAATATCGACCTCAAGGGCGCGATCCTGGTCGACCTGCCGGTGTTCTGTCCGACGCAGAACGATCCTCTCGATCCCCTGCGGATCGAGATCCCCGACCTCGGGTACTTGATCGGCGTGCTGATCGATCCCTCCAGCGCGGTGCCCGGAAAGGACGCCGTCGTGTTTGCTTCGGCACCGGATCTGGCCAAGTGCATCGCGGACCTCAGCATCCCCGACGACCTCGGCTCTCTTCTCGACGGGCTCGACCTGATGCTGCAGGTGCTGCAACAGGCGCTGAGCGGCGAGGTGTTCGGCGTTTCGCTTCCATTGGTGGGCGACCACCTCAAGGATGGCGCGCAGTTCATCGAGGACTTCCGCGACGACGTGCTCACGCGGCTGCGTGGGCTCGCCAACCACTCCGACGACGCCGTGCGGCAGGCGCTCTTCGAGGTATTCGGCCCGGCGGGGCTGGGCCTGCTGCGGGACGGCGCCGATACCGGCGCCGACGTGGACCTCGAGGACATCCAGCTCGTCTCGACGCCCGACGATGTGTCGTTCTCCATGCACCTCGGCGAGGATCTGTCGCTTCTCAGCGTGCCGATCGACTTCGATATCGGTCTGCCGGCGCTCGGCCTGAAGGTGGACGGCAAAGTGAATGTGCGGCTCGGCTGGGACTTCCAGATGGGGTTTGGCGTGAGCCGCTCGGATGGCGTCTACTTCAACGCCACCGCGAAGGACAACGCCGGCAACCCGATCCCCGAGCTGACGGTGGATCTCGACGTCACCGCGCCCGGCCTCGCGGCGATCGGCTCGCTTGGCTTCCTCCAGCTGCAGGCCAGAGACGACGAGACCGAGCCTTCGCGCCTGGCCGGCCGCTTCACGGTCGACGTAAAGGATCCCGAGGACGACGACGGTCGGCTGAGCTTCGGCGAGATGGCCGGTGGGCCGGACCTCGACGAGGTGATCGACGCGGCCTTCACCGCCGACGCCCACGTCAACCTTGACCTCGACCTCAATCTGGGCGACAACGCGGCGTTTCCTCGCCTGCTCGCCGACTTCGGACTCGACTGGTCGTTCGCGGGTGCCGACCCCGGTGCGTCAGGTCCGTTCGGCGCGCGTCCGCAGATCGCTTTCGACAACGTGCGGCTCGACCTCGGGAGCTTCCTCTCGGATGTCGTCGGGCCGATCGTGAACACGATCGACTCGGTGGCGGGGCCGATCCGCCCGGTGCTCGACGTCCTCAACACCCGGCTCCCGGTACTGTCCGATCTGGGGCCGACGCGCTCGCTGCTCGACCGCAACGACGACGGCGCGGTCACCCTGCTCGAGATGGCAGCGCTGCTCGGCGACGGGGCCGACTCGGCGGCCACTTTCATCTCCGCCCTGAGTAACGTCCTGGATGTCGCGGACATCCTGGATGGGCTGTCCAACAATGGCGATGCGGTTCTGCTCGACTTCGGCAGCTTCGATCTGGGCTCGCTCGACGTGCGCGGACTGACGGATCTGACGGCCGCCTCGCCCAACGTCACCCGCGCCACCAATCCGCTCGACCAGTTCAAGAACTCCGGCACCGCCGAGCAGCGCGAGGCGGCGCAGAAGCTCATGGCAGCGCCCGGCGGCGGCTTCGTCTTCCCGATCATCGACAATCCGACTTCGCTCTTCGGGCTGCTGATGGGCAAGGACGTCACCCTGGTCGGCTACGACATGCCGGCTGTGAACGTCTCGCTGTCGTACAGCCAGTTCTTCCCCTTGCTGGGGCCGCTCGGCATCACGCTGGCGGGCTCGGTCAACGTCGATCTCGATCTGGCGTTCGCCTTCGACACTTTCGGAGCGCGGCGATTCGCCGCGAGCGGGTTCGATCCCGGGGACGCGGCGCTCATCCTGGACGGCCTCTACGTCAGCGACACGGGCAAGGCAGACGGCACCGGGAAGGATGTGGACGAGGCAACGCTGCGCGCGGCCATCGAGGCCTTCGGCTCGGTGAACCTCGGCGTGGCTTCCGCGGGAGTGGGTGGAGGCATCGGCGCCAAGATCGGGTTGGATCTGAGCGACCCGAACGACGACGGCAAGATCCGCGCGAGCGAGTTCGCCGATGTGCTGGCGGCGAACCCCATGGCGCTCTTCAACGCAGACGGCAAGCTCACGGCGGGACTGAGCGCGTTCGTCAAGATCGGCTTCGGGTTCTTCTCTCTCACGAAGCACTTCAATATCGCCGAGGTCACGCTGCTCGACTTCACCTTCGGCTGCGACCCGACGCCCAGGAGCCGCCGGTGTTCGCCGGCCAGAGTGGCGACGTGCTGACCCTGAACATGGGACCGCGGGCGGACGACCGGCGGTCGGTGAACATCAAGGACGAGGACGAGAACTTCAAGGTCACCCACGTCGCGGGCGTGGCCGGAAACGAGACGATCAAAGTCTCGGTATTCGGCGCCGACCAGACTTTCACGGGGGTTGGCCACATCGTGGCCGAGGGCGGTCTGGGCAACGACACCATCACGCTGGAGGAAGGTGTCCTGGCCACCGCGGAGCTGTGGGGCGACTTCAAGGATCCGGCCCGCGCAGGCGACTTCGGCGACGACACGGTGTTCGGGGGCGAGGGCGCGGTGATTCTGCACGGCGGCGGGGGCGCCGACCAGCTCGTCGGGCGGGCCGGCGCCGACCAGCTCTTCGGAGAAGACGGTGACGACCGGCTCCAGGGCAAGGGTGGCAACGACTCGCTCGACGGCGGCATCGGGGTCGACGTGCTCGAGGGCGGCGATGGCGACGACACCCTGGTCGGCGGTGACGACGACGACGATCTCAGCGGAGGCGCCGGGAACGATCGGCTCGAGGGCGGGCTCGGAGTCGATCAGCTGACCGGCGATGCCGGCCGCGACACGCTGATCGGGGGCCTCGGGGCCGATGTCCTGACCGGCAGCGAGGATGACGACGTCCTGATCGGCGGCGCCGTCGGGGCCGTGGTGACGGACGATCTCACCGACGACAGCAACGACGTTCTTCTCGGCGAGGGCGGCAACGACCGACTCGAGGGCGGCCGCGGCCAGGATCGTCTGGAGGGCGGCGACGGCGCCGACCAGCTCTTCGGCGGCGCGGGCGCCGATACGCTGAGCGGCGACGCCGGGCGACGACCGAATCGTGGCCGGCTTGGAGGCCGACGTGATCGACGGCGGCGCGGGCAATGACATCATGCTCGGGGACGAAGGCACGATCGCCTTCTCCGGAGCGGTGACGCTTACGCCCGTAGCGGGCGAGGGCGCCGACCTGCTGCACGGCGGGCTGGGCAACGACCAGCTTTTCGGCCAGGGCGAAAGCCGACCA
>CAVYZA010000005.1:0-287212 GCA_963772865.1 uncultured beta proteobacterium
AGCTGCCAGGCAAGAAGGTCTCCGAGTACATCGCCGAGCTGCGCTATGCGACCCCGGGCGTAGAGCTGATCTCCCCGCCGCCGCACCATGACATCTATTCCATCGAGGATCTGGCGCAGCTCATCCACGATCTCAAGAACGCCAACCACCGCGCTTCCATTAGCGTGAAGCTGGTGTCCGAGGTGGGCGTGGGCACGGTCGCGGCCGGCGTGTCCAAGGCGAAGGCCGACCACGTCACCATTGCCGGGCACGACGGCGGCACGGGCGCGAGCCCGTGGTCGTCGATCAAGCATGCCGGCACGCCCTGGGAGCTGGGGCTCGCGGAGACGCAGCAGACGCTCGTGCTCAATCGCCTGCGCGGCCGCATCGCGGTGCAGGTCGACGGGCAGATCAAGACGGGCCGGGACGTCGTGGTGGGCGCCATGCTCGGCGCCGACGAGTTCGGCTTCGCCACCGCGCCGCTGGTGGTGAGCGGCTGCATCATGATGCGCAAATGCCATCTGAATACGTGCCCAGTGGGCGTCGCTACCCAGGATCCGGCGCTGCGCCGGAAGTTCCGCGGCCAGCCCGAGCATGTCATCAACTTCTTCTTCTTCGTCGCCGAGGAAGTGCGCCAGTTGATGGCGCAACTGGGCGTGCGCAAGTTCAACGATCTGATCGGCGCGGCGCACCTGCTCGACATGAAGCGCGGAATCGAGCACTGGAAGGCCAAGGGGCTGGATTTCTCCCGCATCTTCTACATGCCGAAGATGCCGGCCCAGGTGGCGGTCTACCACTGCGAGAAGCAGGACCACGGCCTGGAGAAAGCGCTCGATCTGCGCTTGATCGAGCTGGCACAGCCGGCGCTGGAACGCGGCGAGCGGGTCGCCATCGATATGCCGATCCGCAACATCAACCGCACCGTGGGCACCATGCTCTCGGGCGAGATCGCCAGCCGCTACGGTCATGAAGGGCTGGCCAACGACACCATCCACGTGCGGCTGGCGGGGTCGGCCGGTCAGAGCTTCGGCGCCTTCCTGGCCAAAGGGGTGAGCCTGGACTTGATCGGCGAGACCAACGACTACTGCGGCAAGGGTTTGTCCGGCGGGCGCATCAGCGTCCAGCCGAGCCCCAAGTTCCGCGGCGAGCCCACGGAGAACATGATCACCGGCAACGTGGTGCTGTACGGTGCCATCGCCGGAGAGGCCTACTTCCGCGGCGTAGGCGGCGAGCGCTTCGCTGTGCGCAACTCCGGCGCCCATGCGGTGGTGGAGGGAGTGGGCGACCACGGCTGCGAGTACATGACGGGCGGCACGGTGGCGGTGCTCGGGATCACAGGACGCAACTTCGCGGCGGGCATGTCCGGCGGCATTGCCTACGTGCTCGATCTGGATGGCCAGTTCGCCAAGCGCTGCAATCCCGCGATGGTCGCGCTGGAGCCGGTGCTGCCCGAGGCCGAGCAGGAGGCCAAGCTGCCGCGCGACCTCTGGCATCACGGCGAGGCGGACGAGGCGATCCTGCGGCGGCTGATCGAGAATCACGGGCGCTATACGGGCAGTGCGCGCGCCAAGCAGATTCTCGACAACTGGGCCAGCTATCGCAACCGCTTCGTGAAGGTGTTCCCGCACGAGTACCGGCGCGCGCTGGGCGAGATGGCCGAGAAGCAGCGCAAGCTTGCGGCTTGACATTCGAAGTCTCACCGCAAAGGCGCAGAAGACGCAAAGGCCGCGCAAAGAAATTCCAAGGTGTCCTTTGCGGCAGTTCTTCGCGTCTTTGCGCCTTTGCGGTTATCGGTAGCAGAGTCTAGAGGGAAGCAATGGGTAAGGTAACCGGATTTCTCGAGTACGAACGGCTGCAGGAAGCCGCTGAGCCGAAGGAAGAGCGGGTCCAGCATTACCGCGAGTTCGTCGCGCACCTGACCGACAAGGAAACCTCGATCCAGGGCGCGCGCTGCATGGATTGCGGGATCCCCTTCTGCATGACCGGGTGCCCGGTCAACAACATCATCCCGGACTGGAACGACCTGGTGTACAAGCAGAACTGGCGCCAGGCGCTGGATACGCTGCACTCCACCAACAACTTCCCGGAGTTCACCGGCCGCGTATGTCCGGCGCCCTGTGAAGAAGCTTGTACGCTGAACATCAACAACGACCCGGTGGGGATCAAGTCGATCGAGCACGCCATCATCGACAAGGGCTACGAGGCCGGCTGGGTGGTCCCGCAGCCGTCCGCCCGCAAGACCGGCAAGCGTGTCGCCGTGGTCGGCTCGGGACCGGCCGGACTGGCGGCGGCGCAGCAGCTCGCGCGCGCGGGCCATGCCGTGGTGCTGTTCGAGAAGAACGACCGCATCGGCGGCCTGCTGCGCTATGGCATCCCCGACTTCAAGATGGAGAAGTGGCTGATCGACCGCCGCATGGAGCAGTTGGCGGCGGAGGGCGTGGAGTTTCGCACCGGCGTATGCGTAGGTACGCAGAAGGACCTCGCGGCGGGCGTGAACAACCTTGCCAAGGCGTTCGTGCCGGTGAAGCAGCTCGCCGACGAGTTCGATGCAGTGGTGCTGTCCGGTGGCGCCGAGCATCCACGCGACCTGCCTGTGCCCGGGCGCGAGCTCGATGGCATCCACTTCGCCATGGAGTTTCTGCCGCTGCAGAACCGCCGCGTGGCAGGCGACGATGGCATTCCCGACCTGTGGGCCAGCGACAAGCACGTGGTCGTGATCGGCGGCGGGGACACCGGTTCGGATTGTGTCGGTACCTCCAACCGTCACGGCGCCAAGTCCGTCACCCAGTTCGAGCTGCTTCCCACGCCGCCGCAGATCGCGCAGGGGAATCCGGTCTGGCCCTACTGGCCAGCGAAGCTGCGCACCTCCTCCTCTCATGAAGAGGGCGCCAACCGCGACTGGGCCGTTGCTACCAAGCTGTTCAGGGGCGAGGACGGCAAAGTCAAGGCGCTGGTTGCGGTGCGGGTCGAGTGGAAGAAGGATCCGGCCACCGGTCAGATGAAAATGCAGGAAGTGCCGGGTACCGAGTTCGAGCTGCCGGCCGATCTGGTGTTGCTGGCCATGGGCTTCGTCAGCCCGGTGCACAAGGGCATGCTGGACGAGCTCGGCGTCGAGTACGATCCCCGCGGCAACGTGAAGGCCGCGACCGACGGTGCCGGCTGCTACCAGACCTCGGTCCCGAAAGTCTTCGCCGCCGGAGACATGCGGCGCGGGCAATCGCTGGTGGTGTGGGCGATCCGCGAAGGCCGGCAGTGCGCGCGCGCTGTCGACGAGTTTCTGATGGGCTCGTCTGAACTCCCGCGCTAAGGGCTGAGGCCACATCTCAACGCAAAGTCGCCAAGGACGCAAAGGAACACAGAGAAGAGCCAAAGCCAGTAAGATTCGTGGGCGCAAGCGCTTCCGGCGGGAGAGGTGACCACGTCTCCGCTTTGCTTTTCCTTAGCGTCTTTGCGCCTTTGCGTTGAGGTTTCTTGTGTCCAAGCCGAAGAACGACACCTTCCTGCGCGCGCTGCTGCGCCAGCCAACGCCCTACACGCCGATCTGGATCATGCGCCAGGCCGGGCGCTATCTGCCCGAGTACAACCAGACGCGCGCGCGGGCCGGCAGCTTTCTCGATCTGGCGAAGAATCCGGACTTCGCCACCGAGGTCACGCTGCAGCCGCTGGCGCGCTTCGATCTGGACGCAGCGATCCTGTTCTCCGACATTCTGACGATTCCAGACGCGATGGGGCTGGGGCTGTATTTCGCCGACGGCGAAGGGCCGCGCTTCGAGCGGCCACTGCGGGAGGAGTGGGAGATCCGCGACCTGAGCGTGCCCGATCCGCACATGCACCTGAGCTATGTGCTCGAGGCGGTGGCGCCAGATCCGCCGCGCGCTCGCCAACGAGGTGCCGTTGATCGGGTTCTCCGGCAGCCCGTTCACGCTCGCCTGCTACATGATCGAAGGGCGCGGCGGCACCGAGTTCCATGAGATCAAGCGCATGCTGTACGCGCGCCCCGATCTCCTCCACAAGGTGTTGGACATCAACGCGCGCGCAGTCGTGGCGTACCTCAACGCTCAGATCGAAGCGGGCGCCCAAGCCGTGATGGTCTTCGATACCTGGGGTGGGGCGCTGTCGCATGACGCTTATCACGAGTTCTCGCTGCGCTATATGCAGCAAGTCATGCAAGGGCTGAAGCGCACCGCGGAGGGCGAGACGGTGCCCCGCATCGTCTTTACCAAAGGCGGCGGCCTCTGGCTCGAGAGCCTGGCGGGCATCGGTGCCGACGCGTTGGGTCTGGATTGGAGTGTGGACATCGGCGCCGCGCGCGCCCGCGTGGGCGACCGGGTCGCCTTGCAGGGCAACCTGGATCCTGCCGTACTGTTGACCGAGCCCGAGGTGGTGCGCAGCGAGGCCCACAAGGTGCTGGCCGGATTCGGCCACGGCGCGGGGCACGTGTTCAATCTCGGTCACGGGGTGTCGCAGCACACGCCACCCGAGAACGTGGCAGCCCTGGTGGACGCTGTGCACGAGCGCAGCCGCGCCTATCACGCGTGAGCGCGCCGCCGGCGCCCGCCGCGGAGCATTGAGGTGAGAGTCGTCCGCGTCGCGCTCGACGTTCCTCTGCCGACCCTGTTCGACTACCACGCACCCGCGGATGCGCCGGTTGACACGGGCCAGCGCGTGCTGGTCCCCTTCGGCCGTGGCCGCAAGGTGGGCGTGGTCCTGGAAGTCGATGTCGAGCCCCAGGTGGCGCTCGGGCGCATCAAGCCGCTTGCCCATGTGTTTCGCGACGAGCCGGCGTTGGAGAGCGACGTTATCGAGCTGCTGCGCTTCAGCGCCGAGTACTACCACTATCCCGTCGGCCAGGTGGTGATGGGACAGTTTCCGCAGCTCCTGCGACGCGCGCGCTTGCCGAAGGCGCCCGACCTTCGCGTCTATCGGCTCAGCGCGGCCGGGCATGCCTTCGAGCTGTCCTCGCTACCGCAGCGTGCTGCCCTCCGGCGTCGGTTGCTCATGGCGCTGCGTGAAGCGCCAAGCTTGGATCTGGCCTCGGCGCGCACGCTTTCGCCGGCCGCGCCGCGCGCGCTCGCCGAGCTCGAGCGGGTGGGTTTGATCGAGCGTGTCCACGGCGCGGACGCGGAACCGGCGCACCGTTGCGCGCAGGTGATCAATCCACCTTCCGGCCCTGCCCTCACGCCGGACCAGGCGCACAGTGTGCGCGCCATCCTGGCTGGGCTCGATCACTTTGCTCCCTTCCTCCTCCGGGGTGTGACCGGCAGCGGCAAAACCGAGGTCTACTTCGCGGTCGTCGCCGAGGTGCTCGCCCGCGGGCGTCAGGCCCTCATCCTGGTCCCGGAGATCAATCTCACCCCGCAGTTGATCGAGCGCTTTCGTGCCCGCTTCCCTGCTGTGGCGCTCGCCGCGTTGCACAGCAACCTGGCCGATGGTGAGCGCCTGCGGGCCTGGCGCGATGCTCAGGCGGGTCGTGCGCGTGTGGTGATCGGCACGCGCCTGGCGGTATTCACTCCGCTGCCCGAGCTGGGCCTGGTGATCGTCGACGAGGAGCACGACGCCTCGTTCAAGCAGCAGGATGGGCTGCGCTACTCCGCGCGCGACCTCGCGCTGATGCGGGCCAAGCGCCGGGCAGTGCCGGCCGTGCTCGGCTCTGCGACCCCGTCCCTGGAAAGCTACGCAAACGCGCGCGCCGGGCGCTACGCGCTGCTGTCCCTTCCATCCCGCCCCGGCGCCACGCTTCCGCGCATCCGGTGTGTCGACACACGCCGGGAGCGCCTGCGCCATGGGCTCTCGCAGGCTCTGGTGCAGGCGATTGCCGCGCGCTTGTCCCGCGGCGAGCAGAGCCTGGTGTTCGTGAACCGGCGTGGTTATGCCCCTGCGCTGGTGTGCCCCGCCTGCGGCTGGACCAGTCCGTGCACGCGGTGCTCGGCGCATCTGGTCTTGCACCTGAAGGAGCGCCGCCTGCGCTGCCACTACTGTGGGCACGAGGAGCCCATCGCGGCGCTCTGCGCGGCCTGCGGCAACCAGGACCTGGCGCCTGCCGGCCATGGTACACAGCGTCTGGAAAGCGCGCTCGCGGAGCTGTTTCCCACTGCCCGCCTGCTGCGCGTGGATCGCGACAGCACGCGCCGCCGGCATGCGTTCGCTGCGATGCAAGAAGACATCCGCGCCCAGCGCATCGACCTGCTGGTGGGAACGCAGATGCTCGCGAAGGGCCACGACTTCCCCCAGCTCACGCTGGTGGGCGTCGTCAACGCCGACAGCGCGCTTTTCAGCAGCGACTTCCGTGCGGCGGAGCGCTTGTACGCGCTGCTCACCCAGGTGGCGGGCCGCGCCGGGCGGGGCGGGCGGGCCGGCGAGGTCCTGATCCAGACCGAGTTCCCCGACCACCCGGTGTACGACGCGGTGTGCCGGCAGGATTATGCGGCGTTCGCCGAGGCGGCCCTGGAGGAGCGGCGCCAATGCGGGTTTCCGCCCTATCGTCATCAGGCACTGCTGCGGGCCGAGGCGGCCCGTCGCGCATTGGTCGATGAGTACCTGCAAAAGGCGGCCCGTGCCGCCGAGGAATTGGCGATGCCCGTACAGATCTTCGATCCGGTGCCACCGGCGATCGAGCGCGTCGCCGGGCGCGAGCGCGGGCAACTCCTGGTGCAGGCCGAGGCCCGCGGCGAGCTGCAGCGCTTCCTGAGCGCGTGGTGGCCGAGGCTGGGCGATGCAGCTTCGCGCAGCGTGCGCTGGTCGCTCGAAGTGGATCCATTGGAGGTCTAACTCAAGCATTTTCACCGCAGAGACGCAGAGGGCCCGCAGACGAAGGGCACAGGATCAGGGTTGGGCGCAGCAGGGGATGTCAACAGGTTACTGCGTACCAGATTCAACCTTACAGCCCTTGTCTTGCTTCCTCTGCGGGTCCACTGCGCCTCTGCGGTTCAGGGGTAGGCCCGCGGCACCTCGGTCGGCGCGCAGACTATAATCGCGGTTTTCCCGCGGACGCACATGTCGGCGCAGCCCCAACCTGACCCGAAAGCATCTCTGGCTGACCTGAAAGCACCTCTGGCCGACCTCAAAGCCCATCTGGCGTCACTCTTCGTCGAGGCGCTCGCCCAGGTCGCGCCGGGTGCCCCGGCTCCCGTTATGCTGGAGCGCCCGCGCCAGGCCGAGCATGGCGATTTCGCCTGCAACGTGGCGCTGCAGATGGCCAAGCGGCTCAAACGTAACCCCCGCGAGTTTGCCCAGGCGCTGGTGGGCGCCCTGCCGCCCTCGCCAGTCCTGGAACGCGCCGAGATTGCCGGGGCCGGTTTCATCAACCTGCATCTGCGCTCCGACGCCAAACGCGCCGTGGTCCCGCGAGTGCTCGCATCCGCGGATGCCTATGGCAATGGCGGCTATGGCCAAGGCAAGAAGGTGCAGGTGGAGTTCGTCTCCGCGAATCCAACCGGCCCGCTGCACGTCGGCCACGGCCGCGGTGCAGCGTACGGGGCCAGCCTTGCCAACGTCCTGGCCGCCGCCGGGTTCGTCGTTTCGCGCGAGTTCTACGTCAACGATGCCGGCCGCCAGATGGACATCCTGGCGCTGTCCACCTGGCTTCGCTATCTGGAGCTGCAAGGCGTGGTAGTCGCGTTTCCGCCCAATGCCTATCAGGGCGAGTATGTGCGCGAGATGGGCGCCGCAATCGCAGCCGCCCATGGCAAGCGCTTCGTGCGCGCCGCCGAGCGCATCACCGACGGCATTGCGCCGCTGGACGCCGATGCCGAAGCGCATCTGGACGACCTCATCGCGCGCGCCAAGCAGTTGCTCGGAGACGAGTACACGTACGTGCACGACTACGCCCTGACCGAGCAGCTCGAAGACGCCCGCAACGACCTGCTGGAGTTCGGCGTGAGCTTCGACAAGTGGTTCTCGGAGCGCTCGCTGTACAACACGGGTCACGTCGAGCGCGCGCTCGCCAAGCTGCGCGCAGCCGGGCACCTCTACGAGCAGGATGGGGCGGTCTGGTTTCGCTCCAGCACCTTCGGCGACGAGAAGGATCGGGTGGTTCAGCGCGAGAACGGGCAGTACACCTATTTCGCCTCCGACATCGCCTATCATTTGAACAAGTTCGAGCGCGGCTTCGAGCTGGCGATCGACGTGTGGGGGCGGACCACCACGGCTACATTCCGCGCGTCAAGGGCGCGCTGCAGGCGGCGGGGATCAACCCGGATCTGCTGACTATTGCGCTGGTGCAGTTTGCGGTGCTCTACCGCGCGGGGAAAAAGGTATCCATGTCCACCCGGTCGGGCGAGTTCGTCACGCTGCGCGAGCTGCGTCAGGAGGTGGGTAACGACGCCGCACGGTTCTTCTACGTGTTGCGCAAGAGCGACCAACATCTGGACTTCGATCTGGATCTAGCCAAATCGCAGAGCACGGACAACCCTGTGTACTACGTTCAGTATGCACACGCACGCATTGCGAGCGTTCTGGACAAGTGGGGCGGTTACCGGCCCGATTTGCTGGAGGCCGACCTGGGCGCACTGGACCGTCCCGAGGAGCTCACCCTGCTGCGCCAGCTCATGGAATTCCCGCAGGTGATCGAGGATGCTGCGCGCGACCTTGCCCCGCACCTGGTAGCGTTCTACCTGAAGGAGCTGGCGGCCGGCTTTCAAAGCTACTATCAGGCGGTGCCGTTTCTGGTCGATGAGGTGCGTGCCCGCAACGCGCGGCTCGCGCTGATCACAGCGATCGGCCAGGTGCTGCGCAATGGCTTGCGCCTGCTGGGCGTGAGCGCCCCGGAGAAGATGTAGCCGTGGCCACTGCACGCAGCAACCGGCCACGGACGTCTCCGGCGCGGGGGGCGGCCGGCCACCCGGTGCTGATCGGCGTGCTCATCGGGCTGCTCCTGGGCCTGTGCCTGGCGCTGGGCGTGGCGCTGTATCTGAACAAGATGAGTCCCTTCACCGCCAGGGAGCCCAAGCAGAAGGAGACGCCGGCCGCGAAGGAGCAGTCGCCGGCCGGCACCGCGCGCGGCGGTCCGCCTGTGGGAATGCCGCAGGCCGCCGCCAAACCGGCCGAGCCCAAAGAGTCCAAGGAAGAGGGCAAACCCCGCTTCGACTTCTACGAGATCCTGCCGGGCAAGCAAGAGCCGGCCGCGCACCGCGATACCAAGGAGCAGGAACGTGAAGTCACCTACCTGCAGGCGGGCGCCTTTCAGAAGTCCTCCGACGCGGACAACCTGAAGGCGCGGCTGGCGCTGGCAGGCCTGGAAGCGCAGATCCAGACCGCAACGCTGTCCGACAACAGCGTGTGGCATCGCGTACGCCTGGGGCCGTACGCGACGAGCGCCGAGCTCGATCGGGCACGCGCCGTGCTCCGCGAGAACAAGATCGAGGCCAGCGTGATCAAAGTCACAGTACGCGAACCCAAGTCCTGACAGGAGTGTCCATGCGATTTTTCAAACTCTTCGGTTGGTTCTCTCTCGCACTGCTCGCGGCAGTGGCTGGCGCGGCGCGCGCGCAGATGCCGATCCAAGACAAGGAATACAAGCTCATCAACCCGCCGCAGAAGCCGGCCAACCCGAAGAAGATCGAGGTCATCGAGTTCTTCTCCTACGCCTGCCCGCATTGCGCCGATTTCGAGGCCCCGCTCCAGGACTGGCTCAAGCGCAAGCCCAAGGACGTGGACTACAAGGCTGTGCCGGTAGTATTCCGCGACAACTGGAAGCCCTTAGCGAAGCTCTACTACACGTTGGAGACGATGGGTCTGCTGGACAAGTACCACGACAAGGTCTTCGATGCCATCCACAAGGAGAGCAAGCAGTTGTTCGACGACGAGGCGATCGTCAAGTGGGCGGGCCAGCAGGGTATCGACGCCGACAAGTTCGCCCAGATCTACAACTCCTTCGGCATCGACGCCAAAGTGCAGCGCGCGATGGCCATGGGCCGGGCCTACGGCGTGCAGTTCACGCCTTCGCTTGCGGTCAACGGCAAGTACTACACCGGCCCGTCGATGGTGACCGGTCCGGCCGGTGGAGTGGACATGCAGCGCTTTTTCGGCGTGGTGGACCAGCTCATCATCATAGAACGCAAGGGTGCTGTCGCCCCGGCGGCCGGCAAGCCGAAGGGTTGAGTCCGGGACACGCATGAATCTGCAGCGCCGCCGATTGGGCCTGTTGACCGCGGCGCTGCTGCTGCCCTGGCCGGCTGCCGCGCTCGACCTCATGGAAGAGGTCGACTACCGCGTCATTCCGCAGCAGCCCCTGGCGGATCCCGCTCGCATCGAGGTGGTCGAGTTCTTCTATTACGGCTGCCGCTGGTGCAACGAGGCCGAGCCGTATGTCGGGCAGTGGCTGCAACGCAAGCCCGCCGATGTCGTCTTCCGACTGCAGCCGGCTATTCGCAACACGCGCTGGGTAGCGCTGACCAAGGCGTTCTATGTAATGGAGGCTGAGGGTAAGCTTTCCACGCTGCATGGGCAGCTGTTTCGCGCCTATCACCACGACGAGCTCAATCTCGACGACGAAGCCGTGCTGACCGATTGGCTGGTCAGGCACGGCCTCAAGCGCGAGCGCGTGGAGGCTGCGCTCGCTTCCCCCGAAATCATGGCCAAAGTCCAAGCGGCGCGCGCGGCGACCTACGCCTACCAGGTGGACACCACCCCCTCCGTAGTGGTGGATGGACGCTACCTCACCAGCAGCGGGATGACCGGCGGGGTGGCGGCGCTGATGGAAGTGGTCGACGCGCTCGTGGCGATGGCGCGTGCCGAGCGGCCTGCCGGCTAACCTCGATCTCGCACCAGGACTGATGAACACCGTGCGGCCGCGCGTGGTGATTACCGGCGCCTCGAGCGGTATCGGCGCGGCGCTCGCGCGCGAGTACGCGCGGCGCGGGGCCATCCTGGGCCTGATCGCGCGCCGGCATGATCCGCTTGCTCGCCTGGCCTCGGAGCTGGGCGTGGAGTGCGCCGTGTACGCAGCCGACGTGCGCGACCGGTATGCCATGCGCGCGGCGAGCGAGGATTTCCGGGTCCGCTTCGGTGGCGCCGATATCGTGATCGGCAGCGCGGGGGTGTCGGCCGGCACCCTTACCGAGCGGGCGGACGATCATCCGGTGTTCCAGGAGATCCTGGACATCAACGTAGTGGGGCTGTTCAACACGTTCCAGCCGTTCCTGCCGCAGATGCGCAAAGCCGCTTCCGGGACGCTCGTCGGAATCGCCAGCGTGGCCGGCTTTCGCGGACTGCCTGGGGCGGGCGCATACAGCGCCTCGAAGGCTGCCGCCATCGCCTACCTCGAGAGCCTGCGTGTCGAGCTACGCGGCAGCGGCGTGAGCGTAGCCACGATCTGTCCAGGCTACATCGCCACCCCCATGACCGCAGGCAATCCCTATCCGATGCCGTTCATGCTGCAGCCCGAGGACGCGGCGCGGCGCATGGTCCGCGCGATCGAGCGGCGCAAGCGCTGGACGGTCATCCCGTGGCAGATGAGCCTGGTCGGCGCGGCGCTCAAAGCCATGCCCGACGGGTTGTACGAGTATCTGTTTGCCCACGCACCTCGCAAACCTCGGCGGGCTGACTAAAGTTCTACAGCCTACTGCTCACGGCAGAGGCGCAGAGGATCGTGGAGGAAGAACTTTGGTGTGAGCAGCCATGCCCGAGATATCGCACATTGAAAGCGCTGACAGTAGCCTGTGCGAGGAACATCTGATGCACCGCCGAGCACTCCTTCTCCCCTTGCGGGAATGAGGGGATGTGCGGTTACAAATCGCAGTAGTCAGCGCAGCGCGAGCCCGAGCACGGCCTCGAGCTCTTCCAGAGCCTGAGGTGCGCTGTCGACCTTGATCGTGGTCATTCCCATCGCGCGGGCGGGCTTGAGGTTGATGCCCAGGTCGTCGAGGTAGACAGCCTCACGGGCATCGATTCCGAGCTGGGCCAGCGCCAGCTCGTAGAAGCGAGGCTCCGGCTTGCGCACGCCGACCTTGCGGGATTCGATCACCTGGTCGAACATCGCCAGGATGCGAGCCACCTCCTCGGCGCGCTCGTCCGAGGTCGGAAGGCCGTGGCCTTCCCCCGCATTGACGTTGTTGGTCAAGCAAGCGGTCGTATAGCGCTCGCCGACCCTGCGCAGCGCTTCGACCATCGCCGGGCGCACTGGTCCGTACAGCAGCTTCACCACCTCCGCGCCGTGGACGCAGTGACCGGCAGTGGTGGTTTCGGCGGCGAAGTCGGTGTCGAACTGCGCGAGGCTGAGCTCGCTGCGCTCGAAGCGTGCCCAGGCGTTGCTATCCGGGTTGGTCGCGTTGACCCGGCGCAGGAAGTCCAGGGGCAAGCCGCGCTGCTGCTCGAACCGCCGAAACGCTTCGAAGGGGCTGTCGGTGATCACACCTCCGAAGTCCCACAGGACGGCGCGAATCGCCGGGTCGGGCGTCCGCGTCACTTGTTGGTCTTCTTGTATGCCTCGACCGCCCGCTTCAAGTCTTTGTACTCCTCGCAAGGGATCGGCGTGCAAAGGCGTTGCAGCTCCGCCAGATGCGTCTCGGCCTTGGGCAAGTCCTTGACCAGCAAGTAGGCCTCCCCGATGTACTCGTGGGCGTGCTTGTGCTTCGGGTTGAGCTTCAAGGCGGCATCGTAGGCGGCGAAGGCGGCGTCCATGTTGCCGAGGTTGCGCTGGGCGAAGCCCAGCCAGTTCTGGATATCGGCGTTTTGCGGCTCTGCGGCGGCAGCTTTGCTCAGGTGGGCAGCGGCGGACTTCCAGTCCTTGGCCTCGACTGCTGCCTTTCCGGCCAGCCACTCGGGGTTGCTGCTGTCCTCATCCTCGGCGCCCATATTAGCCAGAGCCGCCGAGGACAGCGCTGCGACTGTCAGTGCCAACAACAGTCTGGTCAGTGCGTTCATGCCTCGTCTCCTTCGACTTTGAGTCAAGTGAAGAACTTGCCCGCCTGCAACTCGTCTGTCAATGCCCGATAGTCCGCGGCACCCTGACTGCTGCCGGCGTAGCTGAAGATATCCTTGCCGTGCATCGGGCTCTCGGCGAGCGCGACCGTCTCGGCGATCGCGGTCTCACACACTTGCTTTCCGAAACGCTCTACCAGCATGTCGTAGATCTCGTAGGACAGGCGCCGGCGCGAGTCGAAGCGCGTGACTACGATGCGACGGTCGAAGCGCTTGCCCAGCCGCTGTTCCAGCACGTCGAGCGCGGCACTGAGCCGGTGTGCGCCTTCCACCGAAAGGTAGTCGGCCGAGACTGGCAGCAGCACGCGGTCCGCCGCTACCAGCGCATTCAGAGACAACACACCGAGCGCCGGCGAGCAGTCCAGCAGGACCGGCTCCGCATGCGCAGGACCGGCCTCCAAGCCGGACTTGAGACGGCTGGAAGCGGCCGGATCGCCGCCGTGCTGGGCCTCGATCTTGGACAAGTCCGCGGACGCCGGTACCAGCCGCAGGCCCCCGGCGAGCGTCCTGGTCAGTTCCGCCAGCCCACGCCCATGCTCGAAGAACGCGTACACGCTGGAATCCGCCGGCACGTTGCGCAGCCCCAGTACGAGCGTGAGGTGGGCCTGCGGATCGAGGTCGAGCAGGAGCGGCTGCGCGCCGGACCTGAGCAGCGCCGCCCCCACGTTCAGCGTGGTAGTGGTCTTGCCGACCCCGCCCTTTTGATTAAAGACTGCGATGACCGGCATTGCGCCAGCCCCGGCTCATTCCACGGTGACCGACTTCGCCAGATTCCGCGGCTTGTCAACGTCGGTGCCCCTGACCAGGGCTGCGTGGTAGGCGAGCAGCTGCAGCGGCACCACATGCAGGATCGGGCTGAGGGCCCCTCGGTTTTCGGTGAGACGCAGGACGTGCACCCCTTCGGATTCGGCAACGTGACTGTCGGCATCGGCGACCACGTACAGCTCGCCGCCGCGCGCCCGCACTTCCTGCAGGTTGGACTTGAGCTTCTCCAGCAGCGCGTCGTTGGGTGCGATCGCCACCACCGGCATGTCGCGGTCCACCAGCGCCAGAGGGCCATGCTTGAGCTCCCCGGCCGGATAGGCCTCGGCGTGGATGTAGGAGATCTCCTTGAGCTTCAGCGCGCCTTCCAGCGCGATCGGGTAGTGCATTCCGCGCCCCAGGAAAAGCGCATGCTGCTTGGGCGCGAAGCGTTCGGCCCAGCGGGCGATGCCGGGCTCGAGCTCCAGCACAGCCGCAATCGCACGGGAAGGTGGCGCAAGGCCTTGAGATGCGCCTGCTCGGCCTCCGATGACAACCGCCCGCGCAGCTTGGCCAGCACCAGGGTCAGCAGATACAGACAGGCCAGCTGAGTGGTGAAGGCCTTGGTGGATGCAACGCCGATCTCGGGACCCGCGCGGGTGAGGAAGCGCAGCCGCGTGTTCCGCACCAGCGCGCTCTCCGGCACGTTGCAGATCGCGAGCGTGCGCTCCTGCCCAACGACTTGGCGTGCTGCAGCGCTGCGATGGTGTCGGCTGTCTCCCCGGACTGGGAGATGGTCACGACGAGCGCTTGCGGATTCGGCACGCTCTGCGGTAGCGGTATTCGCTGGCGACCTCGACGTTGCAGGGGATGCCCGCGATCGCCTCGAGCCAGTAGCGCGCTACCAGGCCGGCATGATAGCTGGTGCCGCAGGCGAGCACGAGTGACGGCGTCGTCCGTGCGCAGCACCTCCTCGGCATCGACGCCGAACAGCTGCGGACCCAGGGCACTCGCGCCGGTGACCATCTCGAGCGTCGCGGCGACGGCGCCGGGCTGCTCGAAGATCTCCTTCTGCATGTAGTGCCGGTAGAGCCCGAGCTCGACCGCATCGGCCGACAGCTTGCTCTCATGGACCGCTCGCTGAACCTCCCCCCTGCAGCGTCGAGGATGCGGGCCGCTGGTGCGCAGCTCCACGACGTCGCCTTCCTCGAGGTAGACGATTCGCGCGTGACCTGGAGCAAGGCCGACGCATCGGACGCACAGAAGTTTTCGTTTCTCCGAGGCCCAGCAGCAGCGGGGCGCCCTTGCGTGCAGCCACGAGCGTGCCGGGATCCTTCTCCGACAGCACGGCGATCGCATAGGCCCCGGTCAGCTCGCTGACTGCGCGATGCGTCGCCCGGAACAAGTCGCCGGTCTCGCTCAGGTAGTGGTGCACCAGGTGCGCGACTACTTCCGTGTCGGTGTCGGAGACGAAGCGGTAGCCGAGCGCGGAAGACGCTTGCGCGCATCGCCTCATGGTTCTCGATGATGCCGTTGTGCACGACCGCGAGCCCGTCTTTGCTGATGTGCGGATGAGCGTTGCCTTCGGTGGGCGCACCATGGGTGGCCCAGCGCGTGTGCGCGATGCCGAGGCGGGCCGTCAGCTTGGCCGTTGCGGCCAGATCGCTCAGCGCCGCGACTCGCCCTACGCTGCGCAGGCGCTGCAGGCCGCCATTGACCACTACTGCGAGCCCGGCCGAGTCGTAGCCGCGATACTCGAGCTTGCGCAGCCCTTCGAGCAGGACGGGGACTATGTTACGATTGGCGACAGCGCCGACGATTCCACACATGGTCTAGTAAAGGTGTGAGGAGTGAGAGGTAAGGAGTAAGGAGCGGATCCAATTGGAGGGGCAGCGCAGCGTCATCGGCAAGCGGGGTTCGGAACAACACCGATCGGGGTGCGAAGGCGGAAGGCGCCCAATCATTCGAGCGGCGGCCTGCTCCTCACCCCTCACGCTTTTTCCCCTTGACCGGTTTCTGCCACCCCTTGATCGTGATCTGCCGCCCGCGCGCGAGGGTGAGCTCGCCGGGCGGCGCGTCCTCGGTAATGACGCTGCCGGCGCCGATGGTCGCGTCGTGCCCGACAGTTACGGGCGCCACCAGTGCGGTATCCGACCCGATGAAGGCACCGTCTTCGATCACGGTACGATACTTGTTCGCGCCGTCGTAGTTGCAGGTGATGGTCCCGGCGCCGATATTCACCTTCTTGCCGATGGTCGCATCGCCCAGGTAGGTCAGGTGGTTCGCCTTCGATCCCTCGCCCAGTTCGGCATTCTTGATCTCGACGAAGTTGCCCACGTGAGCCCGGTCGGCGAGCACCGCGCCGGGACGAAAACGCGCGAACGGGCCAACGCTGCAATCCGCCCCCACGCGTGCGCCGGTCAGGTGGCTCAGCGGCGCAATCGTGGTGCCCGCACCGATCTCACAGTCCCGGAGCACGCAGTGCGCCCCGATGCGGACGTTCGTACCCAGCGTCACCCGCCCTTCGAACACGCAGCCCACGTCGATGAACACATCTTCTGCGCACGCCAGCTCGCCGCGCACATCCAGACGCATCGGGTCGGCCAGTGTGACACCGCCGTCCATCAACTGGCGCGCGAGCTCCAGCTGGTAGCGGCGCTCCAGCTGCGCGAGCTGCTCACGACTGTTCACACCCTGGATCTCGCCCGCGTCGCCCGCAAGCGCTGTGCGCACCGGCGTGCCATCGGACAGCGCGAGTGGGACGATGTCGGGAAGGTAGTACTCCCCCTGTGCATTGTGGTCCGTGAGGCGCTCCAGCCAGTCGCGCAGCCTGGCGTTGGGCGCGGACAGTATCCCGCTGTTGATCTCGTCGATGCGACGCTCGTCTGCATTGGCGTCCTTATCCTCGACGATGCGTCGCACACCGCCGCTGGCATCGCGCACTACGCGCCCGTAGCCGGACGGGTCGGCTACCCTCGCAGAGAGCACTGACAGCGCATCGGGCTTGCTCAGCAGCTGTTGCAGGGTGGCAGGGCGGATCAGCGGGACGTCGCCATACAGGATCAGCGTCACGCCATCCTTGGGCAGATGGGGCAGCGCCTGCATGACTGCGTGGCCCGTCCCGCGTTGCGGTTCCTGGAGCACGAAAGTTGCGCCGCTATCCGGGAACGAGTCGGGCACTGCCTGGCCGCCATGACCATAAACGACGATGATGTGCGCAGGTTGCAGCGCGCGGGCGGCGTCCAACACATGTGCGAGCAGCGGGCGGCCGGCCAGCTGGTGCAGGACCTTGGGCAGGGCAGAACGCATGCGCGTGCCCTTACCGGCTGCCAGCACGACTACGCTGAGGTTGGACATGACGCGCGATTTGACATGACTTAACGATGCGCTGCGCGAGGGCAGGCCATAACACACATTCGATTATCGCACAGTGCGCTCTGCAGGCGGCGCGATTAACAATCCCTACACCTTGGCCGCTAGCGCACCGACAGGCGCGCGTGGGTGTCTCTCCCTGGGTGCAGGTGCGGGAAGGAAGGGCGCGCCCGTGCAGCGGACTGCCGGGGGCGCGCGCAATTTGAATCCGCGCCTTTGACGGCGCACTTGCCTTCAGCGCGCATCGTCGCCATTCTGGGACCAGGTCCAGTCCACCACGGCATCGAGGAAGGGCTGGGCAGCGATCGCATTGGCATGGTTGACGAAGCACACCAGGATCAGCCAGCGGCCCCGGTGGTCGCGCACATACCCGGCTACCGAGCGCACGCCATCAATATAGCCGCTCTTCAAGTGCGCCTGGCCGGCCGCGGGCGAGCCGGCCAGGCGGCGTCGCAACGTTCCATCGACACCCGGGATCGGCAGGGAGGCCAGATACTCGGGCAGCAGCGGGCTATCCCAGCCGTGGTACAGCAGGCGAGCCATGCTGCGTGCGCTGATCCGTTCGCTGCGCGACAGCCCGGAACCGTTCTCCAGGACCAGCTCCGGCATCTCCAGATCCGCCCGCAACAGCCATTCCTGCACCGCGCGAGTTGCCGTGGCCGTGGTCGCCGGCGGCGCATCCGGGTTCAGTCCCAGGGTCAGGAAGAGCTGGCGCGCCATCACGTTGTTGCTCCACTTGTTGACGTCGCGGATGATCTCCGCCAGGGGCGGCGATTCCCAGGTGGCGAGCAGGCGCGCCGACGCGGGCACCTGCCCTTCGCGCACCCGGCCGGTAAAGGTTCCGCCCGCTTCCTGCCAGAGCTGTCGGAACAGCGCCTCCAGATAGTCGTCGGGCGTCAGCAGGCTGAAGCTCTTGTGCTTCTCGCCGCAGCCGCGGGGGAACACGCCAGTGAACACGAGCTGCGGCTCGTCGGCCGATGTCATCGGCCGTTCCGGCCAGGACTCGCAGTCGCCCGCTCCCAGTGTCAGCTCGTTGACGATGTTGATTTGCGCAAGCTCCGGGAGCGACACGATCCGCACGGTCGCGCTGTCTTCCTGCGGTACGAACTGGAGATCGATCGACTTATAGTTGACGAGCAACGCGTCCGGCTGCACGTTGTAGGGGCGTGTTGGCGCGTTGTCGAAGCGTGCCGGGTCGTTGTTCTCCAGCGAGAAGGCGCTGCGATCGGCCACCAGGTCGCCGCGAATCTCGCGCAGCCCGCGTCCCCGCAACATCTTCATCAGCAGCCAGAGCTTCTCCAGGTCGAGCTTCGGATCGCCCGAGCCCTTCAGCACCAGATTGCCTTCCAGCACATTGCCACGCAACGGTCCGTCTGCGTACACCTCTGTGCGCCAGGTATAGGCGGGACCGAGCGCTTCGAGCGCCGCCAGCGTGGTAAGCAGCTTCATCGTCGAGGCCGGGTTCATCGGCTTGTCGGCGTTCCAAGCCAGCAATGGCGTGGCTGCGCCAAGCTCCTGCACATAGAGGCCGACGGCCTCGGCGGGAATCCCGGTCGCGTCCAGCTCTGCGCGCACACCAGCGGGCCAGGATTGCGCCAATGCCGGCGCGACCTGGCAAGCGAGCACCAGGATCAGGACCACCACTCTCATTCAGATCTCCACGGTTTGGCCGAGGCTGGGCACCTCGGCGTGCCACCCGAGCTGCTGCTCGATCACCTGGCAGAATGTGCGCGCCGTTTCGGCTTCGCCATGCACGACGAAGGTCCGCTGTGGGGCGCGTCGAAAGCCGCGCAGCCAGCCGAGCAAGCCGCTTTGGTCGGCATGCGCAGACAGCCCGCCGATGGTGTGGACGGCTGCGCGCACTTCGATCTCGTCGCCGAACATGCGCACGCGCTGGGCACCGTCGACCAGGTGGCGTCCCAACGTACCCTGGGCCTGGAACCCGATGATCAATACCGAGGATTCGATGCGCGGCAGATTGTCGCGCAAATGGTATTGGATACGCCCGCCGTCGCACATGCCGCTGCCGGCGATGATGATCGCGCCACTGCGCACCCGCGACAGCGCTGCGGATTCTTCCGGACCCTCGGTGAAACGGATCAGGGGCGAGCCGTGCGCACCCATTGCCGACTCGAAGGTGGGCGCGACGTCCGGATCGAGCGTGCGCCAGTGCTTGAGGGTGACAGCGGTGGCTTTGGTCGCGAGCGGCGAGTCGACGTAAATGTTGAGCGCGGGCAGGCGACCTGTCTGCACCAGCCGGATCAGGAGGTACAGCACCTCCTGGGTGCGGCCCACTGCGAATGCGGGAATGATCACATTGCCGCGGCGTACCACCAGCGTGTCGGTCACTGCGCTGCACAGCTCGTCGACGCTGGCTTCTAGCGTCTTGTGCAGGCGGTTTCCATAGGTCGACTCCACGACCAGCACGTCGGCGTCTTCGATCGGGGACGGGTCGCGGACCAGCGGGCGGCCAGGCTGCCCCAGGTCGCCGGAGAACACGAGCTTCCTGCCGGTCTCGTCGAGCCGGATCTCGATCGTTGCGGAGCCAAGAATGTGTCCGGCGTCCCGCAGACGCACGCGCACGCCAGCGGCAGGCACAAACTCCTGGTCGTAACTGACTGGCTCGAGTTGGCGCAGGCTGTGGAGTGCCTGGTCGACCGTGTAGAGGGGATCATGGCCCTCGCGTTGAGCGTCCTTCTCCTGAATGTTCGCGCTGTCGGTCAGCATCACCGCGAGGAGATCGGCGGTGGCGGCGGTGCAATAGATGCGCCCGCGAAACCCCTTGTGGACCAGGCGCGGAATCAACCCTGAGTGGTCGATATGCGCATGCGTGAGCAGCACGAAGTCGAGCGCCGAGACGTCGAAGTCGAGGGCAGAACGATTCCTGGTCAGGGCTTCGTGCCCGCCCTGAAACAGGCCGCAGTCCACCAGGAAGCGCAGACTGCCGGCGTCTACCAGGAAGCACGAGCCGGTGACTTCGCAAGCGGCGCCGAGAAAGCTGATGCGCATGGTCGTGCATTGTACGGTGGCTCTCGCACAGTGCATCGTGATGGTGCAAGTTTGCACCACCGAGTTGGCAGCCCTTGCCCGCGAGTGCTGACGGCAGTCGCCAGCGAGGCGTGCAGGTGCAGGGATGGAAAGGTCTTTTTCGGCAGGGCCGGGCATTTTCTGAAGCGCCGCCCGCGGGCGTTCGATGGCGCGAAAAATGCTGAACACAGTTGTAACACCGCACCCGACTCGGTATGTTCTGGGTGTGCGTGCATGACCAGGAGGACGAGCATGGAGTTGCTGGATCGCATCGAGCAGCAGATGAGCGCAACGCGCTTGCCGCTATTCGCCATCACCGTGGCAGCCGTGCCGTGTCCCGACACACCTGTCATCCTCACCTTGCACTGGCACGCATTCCTGCGCGAGAAGCTCGTCGAGCTGGAAAGCGCGCAACCGGTTTCTTTCAAATCCGTTCCCAGCTCAGCCTTGCAGTTGAACGTGCGCTGGGAGGATCTCGTCACCCTCGACCGGGCCACGCTGGAAGCGGCCTGGGAACTGGGCGCCTGGGACGTCGCTCGAGCCGAGCGCCCCTCGTGTATGCGGCCGGGGGCTGATTCCTCGGAGGCGGTGGAGTGCCTGCAAGCCTTCGGCGCCTTCCCGTATGGCGCGCAGGGCGACCAGGTGGTGGTGGCTGACGCGCCCGACGCCGACGACCTGATCGACGTCGCCGCGCGGCGCGGCTACCTCATGTGGATCTTCCGCCCCGTGCACGGAGGCATCTGGCAGGAGTTCGCGGACGACGCGACACTCAAGCCCGATGGCACCCGCGAACCGCCCTGCCCGGTTGCGCCGGTCGCGCCTCGTACCGACCGGCCCCGGCGCACGGTGTACCGCTTCGGTGTGTCCGGTACCGGCCTGCTGACGCAATAGCCCCAAACACCGGCGCCTTAGCTCGGCGCCGTTCCACCAAGCCCAGCCGGCGACACCCGCTCGGCTCCGCCCTGGCTTTCACCTAACGCCTTGAAATCGGGGCGTCTCCCGCGTATTATTAGCACTCATCAGCGATGAGTGCTAACCACGCTGACCCTTTCTAATCAGCGAGTTAACTAAGGAGACCGCTCTAATGAAGATCCGTCCCTTGCACGACCGAGTCATCGTCAAGCGACTGGAAGAAGAGCGCAAGACCGCCTCCGGCATCGTGATTCCCGACACCGCCGCCGAGAAACCCGACACGGGGAAGTGAGTCGCGGTTGGCAAGGGCAAGGTTCTGGAGGACGGCAAGGTTCGTGCCGCTGGATCGTCAAAGTCGGCGACAAGGTCCTGTTCGGCAAGTATTCCGGACAGACCGTAAAAGTCGAAGGCGAAGAACTCCTCGTCATGCGCGAAGAAGACATCATGGGCGTCATCGAGTAATACCGGCCCGTCCGACTGACAACTCAGGAGAAGCAAACATGGCAGCAAAAGACGTCAAGTTTCACGATTCCGCCCGCCACCGTATCGTTGCGGGCGTCAACATTCTGGCCGACGCGGTCAAAGTGACCCTCGGCCCCAAGGGCCGCAACGTCGTGCTCGAGCGCTCCTACGGCGCGCCCACCATCACCAAGGACGGCGTGTCCGTGGCGAAGGAAATCGAGCTGAAGGACAAGTTCGAGAACATGGGCGCGCAGATGGTGAAGGAAGTCGCAAGCAAGACTTCCGACGTCGCCGGCGACGGCACCACCACGGCGACCGTGCTGGCGCAATCGATCGTGCAGGAAGGCATGAAGTACGTGGCCGCCGGCATGAACCCGATGGATCTCAAGCGCGGCATCGACAAGGCCGTCGAGCGCAGTCGTCGACGAGCTGAAGAAGACTCTCCAAGCCGCTGCACCACCAGCAAGGAAATCGCGCAGGTCGGCGCGATCTCGGCCAACGCCGACCGAGCACATCGGCAAGATCATCGCCGAAGCGATGGAGAAGGTCGGCAAGGAAGGCGTCATCACCGTCGAGGACGGCTCGGGCCTCGAACAACGAGCTGGAAGTGGTCGAAGGCATGCAGTTCGACCGCGGCTATCTGTCGCCGTACTTCATCAACAATGCCGAGAAGCAGATCTGCGGTGCTGGAGGACCCGTATATCCTGCTTGCACGACAAGAAGATCTCCACCATCCGCGATCTGCTGCCGGTGCTCGAGCAGGTCGCCAAGGCCGGCAAGCCGCTGCTGATCATCGCCGAGGAAGTCGAGGGCGAAGCGCTGGCGACCCTGGTGGTCAACAACATTCGCGGCATCCTCAAGACCTGCGCCGTGAAGGCGCCGGGCTTCGGCGATCGCCGCAAGGCCATGCTGGAGGACATCGCGATCCTCACCGGCGGCACCGTGATCGCCGAGGAGCTCGGGCTTGACGCTCGAGAAAGTCGACCCTCAACGATCTCGGCCAGGCCAAGCGCATCGAAATCGACAAGGAAAAAACCACCATCATCGACGGTGCCGGCGACGCCAAAGGCGATCGAAGGCGCGCGTCAAGAGCATCCGCACAGCAGATCGAGGAAACGACCAGCGACTACGACCGCGAGAAGCTGCAGGAGCGCGTCGCCAAGCTGGCGGGCGGCGTGGCGCTGATCAAGGTCGGCGCAGCCACCGAAATCGAGATGAAGGAGAAGAAGGCGCGCGTCGAAGACGCGCTGCATGCCACTCGTGCAGCGGTCGAAGAAGGCATCGTCGCCGGCGGCGGCGTGGCGCTGCTCCGTGCTCGCAGCAGCATCGGCTCGCTGAAGGGCGCCAATCACGATCAGGACGCGGGCATCAAGATCGTGATCGCGTGCACTGGAAGAGCCGCTGCGCCAGATCGTGGCCAACGCCGGTGCGGAGCCCTCCGTGGTGCTGAACAAGGTGGTCGAGGGCAAGGGCAACTTCGGCTACAACGCGGCCACCGACGACATACGGCGACCTGATGGAGATGGGCGTGCTGGATCCGACCAAGGTGACGCGCTGCGCACTGCAGAACGCAGCGTCCGTCGCGGGTCTGATCCTGACGACCGATGCCATGGTAGCCGAGTTGCCGAAGGAAGAAGGCCACTCGCACGGTGGTGGTGGCGGTGGCATGGGCGGTATGGGTGGTATGGACATGTAAGGTTATTGCGTCACGGAAAGCGTGACGCAATAACTCGGCGAATTGGAGCGTCAGAAGCGCCTGACGTTCAATTCGCCGGGTCCGGACTAAGGGAGGCGAGAAGGCGTGCGCCCCGGCCAGGGCTCCGTCATTGACGGGGCCCTTGCTGTTTCTGGAGTGGTCGTGCGGAGCAGTGGTCTCTTCGTTCGCGCCCCCTGGTGCTTTCCTCAAGGCCTGCGCGCGGCTACCCTTGCGAAATGGAGACCCCTTCGCTGGGCATCGCGCCGTCGCTTGCGGCGGCCACGATCGAGGATCTGCGCAGGCATGCGCCCTTCGACCGCATGGAGCAGGCGTGCCTGGATTGGCTGGTCGCTCGCCTGAGCGTCGTCTATTTCGCGCCCGATGCGGCAGTGCTGACGCCCACGGCGTCGACGCCCGAGTACCTCTACATCGTCAAGCAGGGGGCAGTGCTGGGGGTCGGCTCGGACCAGGCGCCGGGCGAGCCGCCGCGCTGGCGGTTGAGCGCCGGCGAATGCTTCCCGCTCGGCGCCCTGCTCGGGGAGCGTCCGGTCACCAGCATCTATCGAGCGTCAGGGGATACCTTCTGCTACCGGCTGTCAGCGTCCGAGCTCGGCGAGTTGATGAGCCGCAGCCCGCCTTTCCAGCACTACGCTACGCGGCGGCTTGCCAGCCTGCTTGTCCTATCCCGCCATAACGCGCATGTGGACCAGGCTGTCGGCATGTCCCGTCAGCCGCTCGACCGGCCGATCCGGGACGTGATCAGGCGGCCAGTGGTGGCCTGCACGGTGGGCACGCCACTGCGTGCCGCCTTGGCGACGATGCAGCGCGAACGCGTGGGATCGATACTCGTAACCACTTCGGACGGGACGCCATCGGGCATCTTCACGCTGCGCGACCTGCGGGACCGCGTGGCGTTGGGTGAGTACGGTATCGACGCGCCCATCGACGGCGTCATGACGCGTGACCCCGTCAGCCTTCCAATCACAGGGATGGCGTTCGAAGCCGCGCTGACAATGACGCGCCATGGCTTCCACCATATCGTAATCACCGAGGCGGGAAAGGCCGCGGGAATCGTCTCCGAGACCGACCTCTTCGCACTGCAACGCGTTGGCTTGACAGCGGTGAGCGCGACGATCCGGCGTGCCGACACCCTGGAGCGCCTGGTGGTGTGCTCCGGCGAGGTGCGGGAGCTGGGGCGTACGCTTCTGGCGCAAGGCGTTGCCGCCGAGCAGCTCACGCGGATCGTGTCGACGTTGAACGACCTGTTGACCGCGCGCGTCATCGAGCTCGAGGAGATGGCGGATGGATCGGGCGGGAGCCATTCTGCTGGCTCGCGCTCGGGTCGGAGGGCAGGCACGAGCAAACCCTGGCCTCCGACCAGGACAACGGCATCGTCTTTGCGGATCCCGCGGATGGCGATGCCCAGGCTGTGCGAGAGCGTCTCACGTCCTTCGCGCGACGTGTGAACGAAGCGCTCGCTGCCTGCGGGTTTCCGCTGTGCAAGGGCGAGATCATGGCCAGCAATCCGCGCTGGTGCCTGAGCGTCTCGGAGTGGCAGCAACAGTTCTCGGCGTGGATGCACGAGCCGGATGCGCAGGCCTTGCTCAACAGCACCGTGTTCTTCGACTTCCGCGGGTTGCACGGGGCCACCGGGCTGGCCGACGGAACTGAGGCAGTGGCTTGGCGCGAACGCCCGCGGCCGCGAGGTGTTCTGGCGTTTCATGGCGGAGAACGCGCTGCGCAACGAGCCCCCGCTGGGGTTGCTGCGCGACTTCGCCCTGGGCGAGCATGGCGGGCGCGCGGGAACGCTCGACATCAAGGTCAACGGCGCCGCGCTGTTCGTCGACGCGGCGCGTATCCTGAGCTGCGCCTCGGGCGATCTACATACCAGCACAGTCGAGCGCCTGAGAGGTGCGGGCGAGGCGCGGCGGCTCGACGGCCGAGACGTGGAGGCCTGGGTAGAAGCCTTCCACTTCATCCAGTCCCAACGCCTTTCCCACCAGCAGGCGCGCATGCAGGCGGGCCTGACCCCGGACAATTTCATCGATCCAGACCGAGCTGAATGCGCTGGATCGGCGCATTCTGAAAGAGACCTTCCGCCAGGCGCGCAAGCTGCAAGAGCGGCTGCGGCTGGACTACCGCCTGTAGACGCTGCGCATGGGCCTGCTCTCGCGGCTGCTGCGCAGCGCAAACCGAGCTCGGAGGCGGCGCTGCGCGCGCGGCGGGAGTGGCAATCGATGTCGGTCTCACAGCTCAGCGCACCGCTCGAGGAGCTGCGCTGGGTGGCGGTGGACACCGAGACCAGCGGGCTGGACCCGCGGCGAGACGAGCTGATCTCGATCGGGGCGTGTGCTGGGCAGGGGTGGGCGATCAACCCTCGGGACAGCTTCGAGGCAATGCTGCGACAGGACCTGCCCAGCGGTGTGGACAACGTGCTGGTTCACGGCATCGGACACGCGGCCCAGGCCGCAGGTGAGGCCCCAGCGCGGGCGCTGGCGGCGTACCTGCGATACGCCCGCAGAGACGTGGTCGTCGGTTACCACACGCTGTTCGACCGGACGGTGTTGACGCGAGCGATCCGCGAGCAGCTTGGGATCGCCTATCGCCCGCATACCTTGGATGTTGCGCTCCTGCTCCCTGCGCTCGTCGAGGAGCTGGCCAGCGCCGGAAGGGATCTCGATTCCTGGCTCCAGCACGTTTGGACTGCGAGCCTATGCTCGCCACAACGCGCTGGCAGATGCCTTCGCAACGGCGCAGCTGTTCCTGGTTGTGCTGGCCCGAGCCCGCGCGGCAGGGCTGAACAGGCTGGCGGATCTGCTCAAGGTGCAGAAGACCGCGGTCGAGCTGCAGACCCTGAGGCGAGGCTAGCCTGGATCGATTCAGCGAAGAGCATTGGCAGGAAACCCCACGCCTGGACGCGGCGGCACGCTGTCCGGTCAACCGGTCTCGGCGCCAGGCGTTCGGGAGCAGCAGGCCGATCCGGGTATCCCTCCGTACTACGATGGCCGAGCCGCCGTGCCAGGACACCTCCGAGACATCCCGGAAGCCATCGGGTTGCGTGGCTGACCGGGACGCGCATGTACCTCAGGCTGCCGAGCCTGAGACAGCCGCGAGTTGGCGACGGCAGCCCGCCGATATAGGATAAGCTGGTGGGCGGGAAGCGATCGGGTCATGGGAGGCCCGGAGCTGCCGATCCGGAAACTGGCGTAACAAGACCAACGGAGTGGGAGGACATTGCATGGCGACCACCGCGATGAACTGGGAGGCGATCGACGCCGATCCCAGGTTCCAGGAGCTGCACCGGCGCAAGAGCCGCTTTCTCTGGGCGTTGATGATCTTCTCGATCGTCTACTACTTCCTGCTGCCCGTAGGCGCGGCCTATTTCACCGATCTTGTTCAGGATCAAGGTGTGGGGCCCGGTCAACTTCGGCATTCTGTTCGCGCTCTCGGAGTTCGTGGTGGCCTGGGCCATTGCGTACATCTACGCCCGCGTTGCGAGCCGCACCTTCGATCCAATGGCGGCCGAAATCCTCAAGAAGGCGGGCACGATCGGGGGGGCGAAATGAGAAGCTCGCGATCCCTGACGGTATTGGGTGGCCTCGGGCTGCTCGCACTGGCGGCCAGCGCACACGCCTTCTTCAAGGGCGGCGCGGTGCCGGAGCGCTTCGGCTGGCTCGCGGTCCTGGTGTTCGGCGACAATCATCGCGATCACCATGTACGTGACGTATCTGGCGGCGAAGCGAGTCAAGACCACTCAGCAGTTCTATGCCGCCGGCCGGTCGGTGAGCGGCTTGCAGAACGGCTGGGCGATCGCCGGCGACTACCTGTCCGCAGCCTCGTTCCTCGGCATCGCCGGGCCTGATCTCTCTGTACGGCTACGACGGCTTCATGTACTCGGTCGGCTGGCTGGTCGCCTACATCACCGTGCTGCTGGTGATTGCCGAGCCGTGCCGCAACATCGGCAAGTACACGCTGGGCGATATCCTGGCCTTCCGCAACGACCACAAGACCGCGAAGACGATGGCGGCGATCTCCACGATCACCGTATCCATCTTCTATCTCACCGCGCAGATGGTCGGCGGCGGCGTGCTGGTGAAGACGCTGATCGGCATCGACTACGAAGTGTCGGTGATCGCGCGTGGGCGTGTTGATGCTCGCCTACGTGGTGTTCGGCGGCATGGTCGCAACCACCTGGGTGCAGATCATCAAGGCCGTCCTGCTGGTGGCGGCGTCCATCCTGCTGGTGCTGTTCACGTGGGCGCCGTATGGCTTCAGCCTGCCCGCCTTCCTGCAGGCGGTCGTGGGAGACGCCAAGGTGCAGGCGCAGGTCGCCAAGCTGCTGGGCGATGCGGCGACCAGCATGACCCCCGAGCAACTCGGCCAGCGCTTCCTCGAGCCCGGGCTCTACCTCAAGAACCCGATCGACCAGATCTCGCTGGGCATGGCGCTGGTGCTGGGCACCGCGGGGATGCCGCACATCCTGATGCGCTTCTTTACCGTGCCGAGTGCGCAGCAGGCGCGCGTGTCGGTGATCTGGGCCATGGCCATCATCGGCGGCTTCTACGTGCTGACGCTGTTCATCGGCAACGGCTCGGCCTTGAATGTCGGCCCGGCGCAGATCATGGCCATCGACAGGGGCGGCAACATGGCCGGCCCGCTGCTGGCGCAGTACGTCGGCGGCGGCGCCGAGTCGATGCTGGGCAACCTGTTCCTGGCGTTCGTGGCGGCAGTGGCCTTTGCCACCATCGTCGCCGTGGTCGCCGGCCTGGTGCTGGCGTCCGCCTCCGCGATGTCGCACGACATCTGGGTCGGCGTCATCAAGGGCGAGCACGCGACGCAGGAGGAAGAGGTACGGGCGGCGCGCATCTCCGCCCTGATCGTGGGTGCCGCGGCCATCACGATCGGCATTCTGGCCAAGGGACAGAACGTGGCCCACCTCGTGGCGCTGGCCTTCGCCGTGGCCGCTTCCAGCAACCTGCCTTGCGTGCTGCTTACGCTGTACTGGAAGCGCTGCAATACGGGCGGCATCGTCCTGGGCATGCTGGTGGGCGCATTCTCCGCCATCGCGCTGGTGATGGTTTCGCCCAACATGACCTATCCGAAGCTCGAGAAGGAGAAGGCGCAGAAGGCCATCGATGCTGCAACGCCCAAGCTCGCAAGCCTCGAGGCCGAGGTCGCCGCCGCAACCGATCCGGAGGCCAAGACCAAGCTCGAGGGCAACCTCGCGAAGCTGCGCAAGGACGTCGACACGGCGCAGGGTACGCTGAAGAAGTTCGAAGGCATCGACACCAGCATCGTCGGGCTGGAGAAACCGCTGATCCAGCTGCGCAACCCGGGCCTGTACTCGATCCCGCTGGGATTCTTGTGCGTGTTCCTCGGTTCGCTGCTCTGGCGCGACAAGAAGTCCGACGAGATGTGGGACGAGCTCTACGTGCGCCAGAACACCGGGATTCATGCCGAGCAGGCGGTGGCCCATTAGCGGTTATTCCGTCACTGCCGTGACGGAATAACTGCCCGGATTGAGCGTCGCCAACGGCGCGACGCTCAATCCGGGCCGAGTCGGGAGTATCACTGAAGCGGTGACGACACCCCCTCTCCCCTTGCGGAGAGGGCGGGGGAGAGGGGTGAGGTAGGCTTCCCTACCAAGTTCGGCTGTTACCCACTGGCGTGCCTACGCGCCTCAGCAGGCGATGCGTGCCTCAGCCCTTGATCGCCGCCAGCAGCCAAGTCACGTCGTCGAAGTGCTCCGCCAGGAGCGCGTGCGCGGCCGGCTCGTCCAGACCACCCTCCGTCGTCGGCGCCGGGCCACTCGCCGTCAGCCCGGCCTGCCCGGCTGGATTGTTGGCGCATCGATTGGCGACGCACAGAATCTGCGACAGGCTCCCCGGCGCGAGTTGAGCGGGATCGTCCTCGTGCTCACCCACCGCAACAATGATTGGGTCGCCCAGCTTCAAGCTTCTCAGCAAAGCCGCGCCCACTGCGGCGTGACAGTCGTGAGCGAGTGATCGCACTTCCTGAGGACGTGCAACCAGCTTGGGGAATTGTGTCGCACGCCACAGCGCGTAGAAATGCCCCAGGTCGTGCACCAACCCGGCAAACAAGGCGTCGTCCGGCGCGACCTTCCCGTGGTGCAGGGCGAGGACGTGCCCAAGGACCGCAACCTCCTGCCCGTGCTCGAGGATTTCGCGCGCCTGCGGCCGAAACGGCTCCAGCTCCTTCGCATGACCGACCTGCCGGAGCGCGATCGCAACGGCGATGTTGCGCACGGCGTTCTGGCCGACGCGCATGACCGCGGTCTTGACGTCGGTCACGGGCTTGCCGCCGCGATGGATCGCGGCGCTGTTGGCGTACGCCACGACACGCGCGCTGAGCAGCGGCTCTCCGGCGACCACCTTGGCCACCTGCGTAACCGACAGGTTTGGATCCTTCAACGCCAGCCGAGCACCCAGCGAGGCGTCGACGAACGTGGGGCATTCCACCTCGTCGCCCGACACGGCGTTCGCCATGTCGCGCAGGTACGAAGCGAAGCTCGGGTCTGGCTGGCTGCCCGCTGTCATGGAGCCCTGGTTTGGCGCGGATGCAACCCCATTGTGCTCCGACGCCCTGCCCTGCTCTCCGCAATGACCATGCCATGTACAAAGGTACTTGGCGCTTATGGTTCCACCGGAAGCTGCCGCCCTGGTTGGCGGCAGCGTTACAACCCTCGGCAGAGCCGCTATAATGCGCCGCTTTCGCCGCCAGAGCCCTTCCGGTGGCGGGCTCCATCCCGTGTTGTAGTGCAGGCAGGCCAAGTAGCTCAGTTGGTAGAGCAGAGGACTGACAATCTGCCCTGCCGGTAGGGCAGATTGCGGCGCAGGCTAACCTGCCCTTGGGCAGGTTAAGCAAGCCCTCGGGGCTTGCGTGCCGAAGCCAAAATCCTTGTGCCGAAGTGGTAGTGCAGGTAGGCCAAGTAGCTCAGTTGGTAGAGCAGAGGACTGAAAATCCTTGTGTCGGTGGTTCGATTCCGCCCTTGGCCACCAACTCATAACCATCTAATCCGTAGCACTAATTTACTCTTCCGAGACGCGAAATCATAGGCTCTTTCAACGGAGCCATGCATCTCGTGTAGGCACGGTGTAGGCACTGCCTTGAGAGCGAGCGCGCTACTAACTCATACGTGCGCGCGTTGCCCATACCATGTGCGTCGCTTCGACCTGGATCTTGCGCCTTCCACCGCGCAGTCGACCACCCTCACCCGCGGCATTCGCTCACTTACGTCGAGCCGGCACTAGAAGAACCCACCGATTGGCGACGACATTGGCGAGCGCCGGGTTTCGACCCTGAGCTGCCGGTCGTGCTCTAGATGAGCGGACGTTCGCGGAATCAACTTGCGACTGAAGTCATGACACCGAGGTTGCGGGCGCTGATGTTGTTGATCCCGATGTCGTCACCCAGATGACGAGGATGTTGGCCTCCGGCCACGGCGATGTCCGACGAGCGCCTAGCAAATACGACGCATGCTTCGCTTTTGCCTCCATCGTGGCGCACGCTTGTACGAACTGACCAAGCAGCTCTTGACCAAGCGCCTCGAGCTGGCCGAACTCACCGCTCAGCGCGCACTTGAGAGGGGTCTCAGCTACCGGGCCTTCAAACAAACAGGGCGGGCGCACGAGCGCCCGCCCTCGGCTTACCGCAGTACCCTTAGGTTACTGCAGTACGCTTACATCTGGCCAAACTTCTTCCTGGCCGCGTCGATGCACTTCTGCTGCTCGGTTGGCGGCAGCAACTCGCACTTCTGCAGCGCGGCCTGATAGTCCTTATATTGCTGCTGCTTTGCATCGCCCGCCGGTGCGGGCTCGTCCGCGGCAAAAGCGAGACCACCCAGCGTGAATGCCAGAGCGCCGGCGCCGAGGATAGTCGTGAGCTTTTTCATGGGTGTCTCCTGTGCTTCAGGTTATGAGATGCGCGGGCCGTGGTGCGAGGCCAACCGCTACTTGGCGCCAGCGTCCCTGGCGTGCTCCTGTACCCGCTTCGCTATCTCGGGACTCTGCTGCACCTGTTTGGCAATCTCCGTGTATTTGCCCACTGTCATACCCTCGCCCTCGATGGCCTGCACCATCTCGTTGGTTGCCGCCTTTCGGACCTCCTGTTCCTGCTCCGGTGTCTTCGCCGCCTCGAGCTTCGGCAGGTATAGATCCTTGATTCGCTGCACGTTGAGCGCAGCCAACGTAAAGGACCTCAGCTCAGCGTCGCTGTACGACAACGCTTGCTGCGGCGATTTGATTGCGGGTGCGTCCGGTGCTTGGGCAGATGCGATCGCAGTCCATGACGCTCCCAGCACTGCAAATGCAAACATGAGAAGAGTCCGTCGAAACATACTGTCTCCTAATGGTCGGTCGAGAATGTAACCCTCCCGTTTTGGGGGGACATGCCGACCGCCGCCAAAGTTCCGAGCATGCTTCGACGATTGCGGGTTCCGGGACCCTTGGGACTCCGCCCAGACGGCTGGAATCGCCTTCGGGCTGGTTCGCCTCTATCTGCAAACGTCGCTTCGCCCGTTGCAAGATTTGCAAGCTCCCTTTGCTTCTTACAAGAGTTCGCGTGTCCAGATGACTTGCAGCCTACGGCATGGCGTTTGGGGTTGCTGCGGCATGGCGCTTGCAGTCACCTAACAGCCGGCAACGCATGCCGCTATTAGGTCACTGACGGGTCGCACGAAGCGGGCGTCGAGGGGGATTTGTCTGGGTAGAGCTTGCGATGCTCGAGCGTCGAAATGCCTCGGCCCCTCAGCGGCGCCGAGGTGTAGTGCCGGCACGGATCTACGGACCCTCTCCAGGGAGAGACAAACCTGAAGGAGAGAACATCATGGAACGAGCTCAAATCATGGCAGTCGCAATCCTCGGATGCCTTGGCTTGACCGCATGCGAGCGATCCGACATGCCCGCTTCACAAGGCACGGCGGAGAACCCACAGTCAGCGGGCAGCGCTGGCTGGGCGATGGGCGATACAGCCGTCACCATCAAAGTGATACAGCTGTCACCATCAAAGTAAAGGCAGCGCTTCGTGGCGCACGCAACGTCAACGCCAACGACATATCGGTCGAAACTCGGTCGGGGCGAGTTGTTCTGAGCGGAATAGTGTCGGACCAAAGCGGTTGGGCGGCCGAAACTAACAATGCGTCGCAACGCCGTCACCCACCGGTTTGACTCATCGACAAAGTAGTTCCCTGTTTGGTGGATCTGGTTTCTTGCTCTTTCGTTTGATCCAAGAAGCGCTTCGACATGGAATTCCGACCTTGACCTGTGTCCTCCAGCTTCCACGCGTCCAGATACCGAAGCCTGGCGACAGTGCTTGCGCTCGGGAGGTGGACACGCGGGATAGCCAATCGGAACTTGGCACGGTAGCTGAAGAAGCGGGAAGTCCGGCAGCCCCCGTTCGATTGCTTTAATGCAATGATTCAAGTGGATGGGATCTTGCGAGAACTCCTGAAATGTTCCCGCCCAAATACTGAAAATCCTTGTGTCGGTGGTTCGATTCCGCCCTTGGCCACCAATGTCCGCGGTACCGTCGCGGAACGCATCTTGACCTGCGCGTTGGAAGGTCCAGGACAGCCAAACGCCGTTGTCGGATGAGGCAGCGGGCAGCGCAGCCTGGCTGCGCGTGCGCCCGCGCACGCCCATGCGCCGCGGTGAAGGGCGCGGCGTTTCCTCTAAGGTCGCGCCTCGAGCACCAGGTTGAAGGGGGTCTGCGTCGCGCGCCGGAATCTGGTGAATCCGGCCTGCATGAACACGTCACGTAACCGCGCTTCGCCCGCCTGCGCCCCCAGGCCGAGCCCGACTTCCTGCGACAGCGAGTTGGGCGTGCACACAAACGTCGAGGCTGCGTAGAACATCCGGCCGACCGGATTGCTGTTCGCATCGACGTCGTCGCCAGCGAAGGGTTCGACCAGGAGCACAGTACCGTCGCGTTTAAGCGCCTGATAGGCCTGGCGAGCGGCACCCACCGGGTCGCCCATGTCGTGCAGGCAATCGAAGAAGCAAACCAGGTCGTAGTCGCGCCCCTCGTAAGTCTTGGCACTTGCCACCGAGAAGGTCGTGCGGCTATCGACCGCGGCTTCTGCGGCCCGTTTGCGGGCGGTGGCGATCGATGGAGCATGGTAGTCGTAACCGTCAAAACGCGATGCAGGGAAAGCCTGCGCGAGGATGACGGTGGAGGCGCCGTGGCCGCAGCCCACGTCCGCGACCTTCGCGCCGCGCTCCAGCTTTTGCACGACGCCATCGAGGGCTGGCAGCCACTCGGCCACCAGATGCGCTTTGTAGCCCGGACGGAAGAACCGCTCGGTGCCCGCGAATAGACATGGATGGTGATCTCCCCATGGGAGCGCGCCGTCGCCGCGCATTGCCTTGACGAGCTTGTCCTTGTCCAGGAAGAAGCTCGCCAGCACGACAGCTCCGCCGGCGACGTACACGGGGGAGTCCTCGACCGCCAGCGCCAGGGCCTGCTCCTCGGGCAGGCGGAAGCGTCCTTCCGCGTGCTCGACGTAGCCCGCGGCGGCGTGCGCATTGAGCCATTCGCGCACCAACCGCGCATTGCAACCGGTTTTCTGCGCCAGCTCCTCGGGGGTGAGCCGGGTGCCGTCCGCCATCGCGCGGTAGAGTCCCAGCTCCTCGCCGAGGATAACGTTGGCGAGCATGGCGGCTCCGCCCATGTCGTTGACCAGCTTTCCCATGAACTCATGCAGTTTGGCTTCGTTCATCGTCCCCTCCAGTTGATCCACAGGTTGACGTCGGCGCTACCCTCGCATCACCCGTTCGCGACGTCGGCTACCGAACGTTGCTCAGTATTGCACGTCGGCCTCGACGAGGGTCTGGTCCAGATCTGGCTTGGCCTTCGCGTGCGTCGCAAATCCGGACCGTCGGTCAGCGGCAGTCCGCGCGCCGCGTTAAACGTATTCCATGAAACCCGAGCTGCTCCTGTCGCTGTCGTCTCTGCTGCCTGGCAGGCCTCGCGCAAGCGCAGACGACACCGATCGAGCTGCATCAGGTGCTCGCGTTGTCCTCCGCAGAAGACAAGGCAATCGCGCTGACTCTGGATGCATGCGGAGGCGGTTACGACGAGTCGCTGGTGCAGTTCCTGATCGCGCAGCGCATCCCCGTCACCGTGTTCGCCACGCGCCGCTGGATCGACCGGCATCCGCAGGCCGTGGCGGCGCTCAACGCGCACCCTGAGCTGTTCGATGTCGAGGACCACGGCGATCGCCATGTTGCAGCCGTGATCGGTCCGGGCCGCACGGTGCTCGGCGTCCCCGGTGTCGCCGACATCGACCATCTTCAGCGTGAAGTCATCGGGGGTGCCCGCGCGATCGCCAAAGCCACCGGACGCGCACCCGTGTGGTACCGGGGTGCGACGGCGGAGTACGATCCGGAGGCCGTGCGCGCCATCGAGGCGCTGGGCTACCGCATTGCCGGCTTTTCGCTCAATGCCGACGAAGGCGCGACTCTGCACAAGGCGACCATCGTGACGCGGCTGACCCGCGCCAAACCGGGGGACATCATCATCGCGCACATGAACCGGCCGCAGTCCGACACCGCTGAGGGGTTGGCCGCGGCACTGCCGAAGCTGCAAGCGCGTGGCTTCCGCTTCGTCACCCTGCGCGACGCGCAGGTCCGCACTGTGGCACGCGACGGCCGGGTCCTCGCTGCGCAGTCTCGCGGCTGCCCGCCAGACCGCCCGCGCTCATCGCAGGCGAGCCAGGAGCCGGCGGGCGCATGCGATCCTTGAAACCTGGTCCTGATCCGCGAGCTCGCGCGTGACGTGTGCGTCTCGCGCAACCGGGCAATGCTCCGCTAACATAACTTGCATGCCCGCTTTATCTATTCGCCCCATTGCCAGTGCCGATATCGAGCACTGCGCGCGCATGATGGAACGCTCCGAGCCCTGGCTCACGCTCGGCCGGGGGTACGAATCGGGACTGGCGATGCTCCGCGACACCTCGCGCGAGCGCCACGCGGCGGTGCGGGGAGACCAGCTTGCTGGGTTCGTGGTGCTGCTGATGCAAGGCGCGCTGGTAGGGTATCTGCAGACGATATGCGTGGCGCCCGAGCAGCGCGGGAACGGCGTCGGCCGCGCCCTGATGGACTACGCTGAAGCCCTGGTGTTCGCCCGCTATGCGAATCTGTTCTTGATGGTGTCGGATTTCAATCAGCCGGCGCAGCGCTTCTATGCGCAGCTTGGCTACGAGCGCATCGGCGTGCTTCACGACTATCTGGTTGCGGGGCGCAGCGAGATCCTGATGCGCAAGACGCGCGGCCCGATCCGCGCGAGTTGACTGCAACTGGCGAAGAGGCGGCGGTCCCGACGAGTCGGTTCTTGACTGTCGGCGCCGCGACGCGGGCGGGTTCCAGACCGAGTTGCAGCGAGGCATGTCGCAACGCGATGAGGACGCGGGCAGCGCTGCGGCGGATGGCTGAGCCGGCGCGTTTGACGTCAGTCGCGGGTCGGCACTATAATGCATGATCTTCTGAAGAAGATGCATTATCCTTCAGATCCGCCCAGGAGACCTTCTTCATGTCCACCTCTCCCCGCGTCGACTATCAGACCGATCCGTCGCGCTACAGGCACTGGAGGCTCAGCTTCGACGGGCCGATCGCAACGCTCGCGATGGACGTCGCCGAGGACGGCGGCCTGCGTCCGGGCTACAAGCTCAAGCTCAACTCGTACGACCTGGGCGTCGACATCGAGCTGTACGACGCGCTCAACCGCATCCGCTTCGAGCATCCCGAAGTGCGTACGGTGGTCGTCACCAGCCTGAAGGACCGCGTGTTCTGCTCGGGCGCCAACATCTTCATGCTCGGGCTGTCCACGCATGCCTGGAAGGTGAACTTCTGCAAGTTCACCAACGAGACCCGCAATGGCATCGAGGACGCGTCCCGGCATTCGGGTCTGAAGTTCGTCGCCGCTCTCAACGGTGCCTGTGCAGGCGGCGGGTATGAGCTTGCGCTTGCCTGCGACGACATCGTGCTGGTCGATGATCGTTCGTCGTCCGTGTCGCTGCCCGAGGTGCCCTTGCTGGGGGTGCTGCCCGGGACCGGCGGTCTGACCCGCGTGACCGACAAGCGCAAGGTGCGGCACGATCACGCCGACATCTTCTGCACCACAGCCGAAGGTGTGCGAGGTCAGCGCGCCTTGGATTGGCGGCTCGTGGATGCGCTGGCCAAGCCCTCGCAGTTCGCACAGGTCGTGCAGCTGCGCGCGAATCGACTCGCCGAGCAAAGCGACAGACCGGCTGGCGTGAAGGGAGTGAAGCTGACGCCGCTCCCGCGCACCTCGGGTGATGACTCGTTGCGGTACGAACACGTCAGCGTCAGCATCGACCGGGTGAAGCGTACCGCTACGTTTACGGTGTTCGCGCCGAAGACTGCGCAGCCGAACGACCTGGCCGGCATCGAGGCCGCGGGTGCGCGCTGGTGGCCACTGGCGATGGCGCGTGAGCTCGACGACGCGATCCTGTCGATGCGCAGCAACGAGCTCGACATCGGCACCTGGCTGTTGAAGACCGAGGGCGACGCGGCTGCGGTGCTCGCCTGCGACGCACTGCTGTGTGCGCATCCAGACAACTGGTTTGTGCGCGAGACGCTTGGGATGCTGCGCCGGACGCTGGCCCGGTTGGACGTGTCGTCGCGAACCCTGTTCGCTTTAATCGAGTCGGGCTCCTGCTTCGCGGGCACGCTCGCCGAGCTGGCTTTCGCCGCGGACCGCGCGTACATGCTTGCGCTGCCGGATGAGCCGGACAAAGCCCCGAAACTAGCGCTGTCCCAAGTCAACTTCGGTGCATACCCGATGGTCAACGGCCAGAGCCGACTGGAGCGTCGGTTCTACGCCGAACAGGCGCCGCTGCATGCGGCGCAGCAGGCGATCGGCGACATGCTCGACACTGACCGCGCCCTGAGCCTTGGCCTGATTACCGCTGCGCCCGACGACATCGATTGGGCCGACGAAATCCGCCTGGCGATCGAGGAGCGCACGAGCCTGTCGCCCGACGCGCTGACGGGAATGGAGGCCAATCTGCGCTTCGGCGGCAAGGAGACCATGGAAACGCGCATCTTCGGCCGCCTCACCGCTTGGCAAAACTGGATCTTCATCCGGCCCAACGCCGTGGGTGAGAAGGGCGCCCTCAAGGTCTACGGCAAGGGCGAGAAGGCCCAGTTCGACTGGGACCGCGTCTGAGGCGTTGCTGTTCAACAGGCATCTCGCCCCCGATTAGGTCGCGGCCATCCGGGGTTTCTCTCACATGTGCCAGGGAGACTCTGATCAACCTCCGCGTTGTCGCTCCCGCGACGGCGGGAACCCAGGCTACTCAAGCACTTCTGGATCTCCGCCTGCGCGGGGATAACGCTCAATCTGAGGCTTCCTAGACAACCAGGTCCCAAGGCCCTGAAAGCGATCGAGCGCCGCGCCCGCCGCTCGGTCAGATCCCACCGCTCGCCCCTTCCCTCGTCTGCACGATCCGCCGCCTGGCACCGGCGCTGGAGCACGTTTAAGTGCACTCGTAAACGCACTTGACCATACAAATGAGAACGCTTACTATTTACTGAAGGCCGCCCCCAGGGAGAGAAGAAACCGATAGCGCGGCGGATGAAAGAGACCGATGTCGATCAGCCAACGCGCGCCTGGAGAGCCCGTGTCCGCCGGCAGTGCTTCCAGCATTCCGTTTGTGGCTCAGGGCGCATGGGGGACCGGATTCGCCGCTGCAGCCTCCGGCCGTACGCTGCGAAATGCGATGCCGGCTGGCGATGTTGGGCGCGCCCCGCGCAACGAGCGCTACGCCGCGATCGCGGGCGCGATTGCGCTGCACGTTGCGCTGATCGTAGCGCTGCTCCAGTACGAGCCTGCCCGCCAGGCGATCGAAACAGTCGCTCCGATCATGGTGAGCCTGATCTCGCCGACCCGCGAGGCACCACCACCCCCGCCCGAGCAGCCCCAGCCGATGGTCCAGCCGCCGCGTCCGCAGCCGGTCCAGAAGCCCTTGGAGCAGCCGCCGATTATCGCCCGGCCCCCGGAGCCTGAGCCCGCCCCCATTCCGCCGCCGCCGGAGCCGATGCCGGCGCCTGCGATCGAACCGGTGAAGCCCGAACCGCCGCCGCCTCCAATGGAGGCCGTCGCGAAGGCCGAGCCCACCGCGCCGGTGCAAACTGCTTCCAGACCCGACACCGCGGCCCCGGTCCAGGCCGTCGTGAAGCCCGCGTCACCCGTGCCGGCGCCGCCGGTCATTCCGCCCGATTTCAACGCCGACTACCTGCACAACCCGACGCCGTCCTATCCACAGCTCTCGCGCCGCATGGGCGAGCAGGGCAAGGTACTGGTGCGTGTGCTGGTGAGCGCCGAAGGGCAGGTGGAGCGCATCGAGCTGAAGAGCTCGAGCGGGTCGCGGCGTCTGGATCAGGCCGCCCTCGACGCTGTCAAGCAATGGAAATTTGTGCCTGCCCGGCAGGGAGACCACAAGGTCCCGGCGTGGGTCGTAGTCCCGATCGTCTTTACTCTTCAAGGCTAGAACTATGGAACCGAGCCAAACCCTGGGCTTTGCCCACTTCCTTGCCCAGACCGATGCAGTCGGCAGAGCCATCTTCCTGATCCTGCTGATCATGTCCGTAGCGAGCTGGTATCTGATCATCGTCAAGGCGCTGCGGGCGATCGCGGTGAGCCGCCGCACCGCGCGCTTCCTCGGCATGTTCTGGAACGCCCCGTCGCTCTCGTCGGTGGAGCGTCAGCTCGAAGCGGAGCGGCCCGACGATCCGTTCTCGCGCCTCGCATACCACGCCATCGCTTCGTCGCGCCATCATGCGCGTCACGGCGCCAACAAGCTCAACGAGGCCGGTAGCGGCTCGGAGTTTCTGACCCGCTCGATGCGCCGGGTGGTGGACGAGGAGACCTCGCGGCTGGAGTGGGGGCTGACCGTGCTCGCGTCCGTGGGCAGCACCGCGCCCTTCGTCGGCCTGTTCGGGACCGTGTGGGGCGTCTACCACGCGCTGGTGAACATCGGCCTGAGCGGCCAGGGCACGCTCGACAAAGTCGCCGGGCCGGTGGGCGAAGCGCTGATCATGACGGCAGCCGGTCTTGCCGTCGCGGTGCCGGCAGTGCTCGCCTACAACGCGTTCGTGCGCTCCAACCGCGTGGTGCTCGCGAAGCTGGATGCATTCGCGCACGACCTCTTCGCGTTTCTCACCACCGGCTCGCACTTCGGCGAGACCCAGTCCAGCGAGTTGCCGCGCGTGGTTCCGCAAGTCGCGCAACGGGGAGCCTAGACCATGGCATTCGGCAGCTTCGATTCGGTGGGTGCAAGCTCGCGGCCGCTCGCCGAGATCAACATGGTGCCGCTGATCGACGTGATGCTCGTGATGCTGGTGATTTTCATCATCACCGCACCGTTGCTCACGCACTCGGTGAAGCTGGACCTCCCCAAGGCCTCCAGCACCAACAACCTCACCAAGCGCGACAACATCCAGCTCGCCATCGATGCGGCTGGCAAGCTGTACTGGAACGGCGAAGAGCTGGATCGGGCCGGTTTGAGGCAGCACCTCGAGACTGCCGCGAAAGCGGACCCGCAGCCCGAGGTTCACCTGCACGCCGACAAGACCACGCCGTACCAGGCCCTCGCCGAGGTCCTGGCGGATACGGCAAAGGTGGGGCTCACGCGCATCGGGCTGGTGTCCGATCCGCACGAGGCCCAGTAACCCCGCAACTCAGATGAAGTCGAGCACGGTCCCGCGCGCGCGGACCGTGAGAAGTCTGTCGCGGTCAGCCAGCCATCCAATTCCATTGGTAGCCAGCCAGAACCCCGTGACCCACCACAGGGAGAGAGGCGATGAAAACAACATTCAGGCTGCGGCCGATCGCACAGCTGCTGGCAGATCTTTGGGACTCGCGTCGACGCGACGACACCACCCCCGCGAAGCAAGGTCGTCCACCGCACGATCCGCTTCTCGTGCACGCGGTACTCGCCTGCATCGCCCTGGCGCCGGCGACCGGGCGAGCGCAGACGCCGGCCAAGGCGGACACAGCGCTGCCCGAGGTGAAAGTCCAGGACACCAGTTTCGGCAGCTCCTACAACCCGCCGGTGGCGACCGTCGGCGGCGGTATCCCCACGCCGGTCCGCGACATTCCGCAATCGGTCACGATCATCAACCGGGAGTTGATGCAGGCCCAAGGCGCCACCAGCCTGGCAGACGCCTTGCGCAACGTGCCCGGCATTACGATGGGTGCGGCTGAAGGCGGCACCATCGGCAACAACTTCAACCTGCGCGGCTTCTCGGCGCGCACCGACCTCTATCTGGATGGCATGCGCGATCGCGGCCAGGTCTATCGCGATGTCTTCTCGCTCGATGCAGTCGAGGTGCTGCAGGGTCCTTCGTCCATGCTGTTCGGCCGCGGTTCGACCGGCGGCATCATCAATCAGGTGAGCAAGACGCCGTCCTTGACCAAGTTCGGAAACGTGTCGGTGACTGGGGGAACCCAGCCTTCCGCCCGCGTCACGGCCGACTACAACCAGCCGATCAATGACACGTCTGCGTTTCGCATCGCTGTGATGGGTCAGAACGTCCATTCGACCCGCGACGTCATGGAGAACACCGATTTCGGTATCGCGCCGTCGTTGAAGTTCGGCATCGGCACGGCGACCGAGGTGACGTTCTCCGCGCTGCTCACGCATTACGACGACATGCCGGACTACGGCTTGCCGCCCGTCAACGGTGCACCGGCCGCGGTGAATCGCGCCAACTTCTACGGGCTGACCGACGACAGCACGGTCCAGGACGTCCTCAACCTGAACGCGATCATCAATCACCGATTCAGCCCCAACGTCACCTTGCGCAACCAGACGCAGTATTTCCGCTACTCGATCGACGCGCGCGAGTCGGGGCCGAACAACGTCGGGACGGTCAATGGCGCCGGGGTATATACGCCGCTTGCGGCTGCCAACCTCGCGAACGCCACCGGCGTTCCCCTCAGCCAGCTGTTCGTCGGCCTCGGCAGCCACGACCGGAACATCACGGACACCTCGGTCTTCAACCAGACCGATCTGATCACCGAGTTTGCCACTGGACCGGTGCAGCATCAGTTGATTGTCGGGCTGGAGCTCGGCCAGGAAACCAACGACGTCCAAAACTATTCGCGCAACAGGCCGGGAGTGAACTACTTCAGTGTCGTGTCCCTTACCAATCCGGCATATAACTCAGGTGCCGGCCTCGGGCTGACCTCGACCCCGACCAACCTGGTGCAAGCCGAGGCCACCGACATCGCGCCGTACATCAACGACACGATGTCCTTCGCGAAGTACTGGAAGGTCGTCGCGGGCGTTCGTTACGACAACTACGACGCCAGTCTCACCAACACCATCAACCCGCCGCCTTCCGCCAGCCAGAACGTCGGCTACACCAGCGTGCGCCTCGGTGGCATCTTCCAGCCCACGGACGCGCAGTCGTACTATCTGTCGTATGGCACCTCGTTCAACCCGTCGCTGGAGACGCTCGCACTGACCAGCGGCCAGCAGAGCCTGGATCCGGAAACCAGCGCACAATGGGAGCTCGGCGGAAAGTGGGACGTGCTGCACGGCAATCTGTCCCTCACCTCGGCGATCTTTCAGATCGAGAAGGACAATGCACGGACGCAGATCTCGCCGGGGGTCTACCAGCTCACTGGAAACATCCGTGTACGCGGCTTTCAGGCGACAGCGGCGGGGCGGATCACGCCGAAGTGGCAGGTGTTTGGAGGCTATACCTACCTGAATGCGGAGATCGTGCGTGCTTCCGCGCTCGACGCGACCACCGGCAAGGTTCCCGCCAATACGCCGGAGAACAGCGCGACGCTGTGGACCGCGTACAACCTCACGCCCCGATGGCAGGTCGGGACGGGCCTCGCCTACATGTCGGACCGCTTCACTTCGAATACGAATGCGGTGCGGGTGCCGGATTATTTCCGCTGGGATGCAATGGTCGGGTATCAGCAGCCCAAGTGGGGGGTCCAGTTGAACGTGTTCAACCTGACCAACCGGCTGAACTACGACGCGTTGATTCCGTCGGACAAGGGCCGCTCGGTTCCTGGCACCGATCTGCAGGCGCTGCTGACCTTCACCTACAAGTTCTTCTGAGCCCTGGGCGTCTCGTGTAAATGCTGCTCCGCATTCCCAACGTGTTGCGTGCCGACCAGGTCCAGCTGGTGCGCAGGCGGCTCGACGCTGCCGGAGCGGCTTGGGTAGACGGGCGCGCGACGGCCGGGCATCAGGGCGCTCAGGTCAAGCACAACCTGCAGATCGCCGAGGATGCGCCGGTCGCGCGCGAGCTCGGCGCCGTTGTTCTGGGCGAACTCGAGCGCAATCCGTTGTTTCTCAGTGCTGCACTGCCGGCTCTCATCTATCCACCGATGTTCAATCGCTACGACAGTGCAACCGGCATGCATTTCGGCACGCACGTCGACGGCGCGGTGAGGCTGCTGCCCGGCACCGGGGTGAAGATCCGCACCGACATCTCGGCGACGCTGTTCATCTCGCCGCCCGAGGAGTACGACGGCGGCGAGCTGCAGGTCGAAGATACCTATGGGGCTCACAGCGTGAAGCTTCCGGCCGGAGACATGGTGCTCTACCCGTCCGGGAGCCTGCACCGCGTCACACCGGTGACGCGCGGCGCGCGGATCGCCTGCTTTTTCTGGGTCCAGAGCATGGTGCGCGACGACGCTCAGCGTGCGCTTCTATTCGATCTGGACATGGCCGTGATTCGTCTCACCCAGAGCGCCCCCGGCCATGAATCCCTGGTTTCACTGACCGGCTGTTATCACAACCTGCTGCGAATGTGGGCAGCAATGTAAATTGAGCGGGTGGGGCCCTCGCGAACCAGCCACTCCTAGCCCCGGCCACTAACTGCAAGTGCTTGATCTGTCTGGTCCAGCCCCCTGGCTGGGCGGCTCCGGCCACGCCGCTGCGCTGTGGCGAGCGCCCCAGTTATCCTATAATTCGGCTGCGCCGGAATGCCGGGCGACCTCGAACGGCAGTCGATTCCGGTCTGGAGCCAGGCTCACCAGATGTGTTTCAACGCCCGATCGGGCCCCTGTAGGCCCGCCTCCCCCGCCCGTGCAGGGCCGGGCGAGGCCACCGCGACCGGCGCGCCAGCGGGGTGATCGGCATGCAGCTGTTCGCCTTCGGCATCAACCACCAAACCGCGCCGCTCGAGGTGCGCGAGCGGGTCGCCTTCAACACCGAGGGCCTGTCCGAGGCGCTGCACGACTTGGTGGACCGCGAGGCGGTACGCGAAGCCGCGATCATCTCCACCTGCAACCGGACCGAGGTCTACTGCAGCACCCAGGAGCCCGCCAAGGCGGTGGGGTGGCTGGCCGGTTACCACCATCTCAAGACCTCGGCGGTGGAGCCCTACGTCTACACGCTGCCGCGGGAACGCGCGGTCAAGCATGCCTTCCGGGTCGCCAGCGGCCTGGACTCCATGGTCCTGGGCGAGCCGCAGATCCTCGGGCAGATCAAGCAGGCAGTTCGCAGCGCCGCCAAAGCGGGCACGCTGGGGCTGGTGTTGCATAAACTGTTTCAACACACCTTCTCGGTGGCCAAGGAGGTGCGCAGCCGCACCGAGATCGGCGCGAGCTCGGTGTCGATGGCCGCCGCGGCTGTGCGCCTGGCGGCGCGGATCTTCCCCAGCGTGGCCGAGCAGAAGATTCTGTTCATCGGCGCAGGTGAGATGATCGAGCTCACCGCTACGCACTTCGGCGCCCAGCGCCCGCGCGCCATGACTTTCGCCAACCGTACGCGTGAGCGGGCTGAAGAACTGGCGGCGCGGCTGCACGGCACCGCTGTGCCGTTGAACGACCTGGCCGATGTCATCGCCGGGCAGGACATCATCGTCACCTGTACGGCCAGCCCCCTGCCGATCATCGGCAAGGGCATGGTGGAAAGCGCGCTCAAGGCGAGGCGTCACCGCCCGATGCTCATGATCGACCTGGCCGTGCCGCGCGATGTGGAGACCGAGGTCGGCCGCATGGACGACGTGTTCCTCTACACGGTCGATGATCTCGGCAAGATCGTGCAGGAAGGACATGACACGCGGTTGCAGGCGGTAAGCCACGCCGAGCAGATCATCGAGGCCAAGGTCGTCGACTTCATGCAGTGGCTGGCGACGCGCGAGGCGGTCCCGACGATTCGTGCACTGCGCGACCAGGCCGAGCGTGCCCGCCGCCACGAGCTGGAACGCGCGCTGCGCCGCCTGGAGAAAGGGGCCGCGCCGGGCGAGGTGCTGGAAGCGCTCAGCCAGGCGCTCACCAACAAACTCATGCACGGCCCCACTTCGGCGCTGCATCACGCCCAGGAGCCGGACCGCGACACGCTGGTGCGCCTGCTCGAGCGCGTGTATCAAATCCGCACCCGCGAATGAAGGCCAGCATCGCGGCGAAGCTCGCCCAGCTGAGCGCGCGCTTCGAGGAGGTCAATCACCTGCTCGCCAGCGAAGGCGTGACGCGGGATCTGGACAACTACCGTAAGCTCTCGCGCGAGCACGCCGAGATCGGGCCGGTGGTCGAGCTCTATAGCGCTTACCGCCGCACGCTCGCCGACATCCACTCGGCGCAGGATATGACGGCGGACCCGGAGATGCGCGAGCTCGCCGAAAGCGAGGTCCGGCAGGGGCGCGAGCGCCTGATCGAGTTGGAGAGCGAGCTGCAGCGCCTGCTGTTGCCCAGGGATCCCAACGACGAGCGCAACATCTTCCTCGAGATCCGCGCCGGAACCGGCGGAGACGAGTCGGCGCTGTTCGCCGGCGACCTGTTTCGGATGTATGCGCGCTATGCCGAGCGCCGGCGTTGGCAGGTAGAAGTGGTGTCCCAGAGTCCCGGCGAGATGGGCGGTTACAAGGAGTTGATCGCCCGCATCGTCGGCGCAGGGGCCTTTTCGCGACTGAAGTTCGAATCCGGCGGCCATCGCGTGCAACGCGTACCGGCGACCGAGACGCAAGGCCGCATCCACACCAGCGCGTGCACCGTGGCGGTGATGCCGGAGGCGGACCAGATTGGCGAGGTGGTGATCAATCCTGCGGAGCTGCGCATCGATACGTTCCGCGCCTCGGGTGCCGGCGGCCAGCACGTGAACAAGACCGACTCCGCCGTGCGCGTCACGCACCTTCCCAGCGGCATCGTGGTCGAGTGTCAAGACGACCGCTCCCAGCACAAGAACAAGGCGCAAGCGCTGTCGCTCCTCGCCGCGCGCCTGAAGGACAAACAGACGCGCGAGCGCCAGGCCAAGGAAGCGGCGACCCGCAAGTCGCTGATCGGCACCGGCGACCGCTCGGACCGGATTCGCACGTACAACTTCCCGCAGGGCCGGGTCACCGACCATCGTATCAACCTGACCCTGTACAAGATCGGCCAGATCATGGACGGCGAGCTCGACGAGCTGGTCAACGCGCTGATTGCCGAGCATCAGACCGAGCAGCTTGCGGCGCTGGCCGAGGAGTCGGCGGCATAACCCGGGCCTCGCCCATGCGGGAGTCGCAACAGGCCAGCGCATTCAGCAACAGGATTCCCTCCCCCTTCCAGGGGGAGGGCGCGGGTGGGGGTAAAGCGCATGCGCGCTATGATGACCTCGGCATTCACCCCCATCCCAGCCTTCCCCCTCGAGAGGGGGAAGGTGCACGACACTTCGCCCGCTGCGGAGCGTGGAGGCAGCGGTGAGCGCCGCCGCGGGGTTGATGGACGACGCCAGGCGGCTCGCCGATGCGCTCGGGCTGTCGAGTCGCGACGCCCGTGCGGAAGCCGAGCTGCTGCTGACGCGTGCGCTGGGCGTGAGCAAAGCGCGTCTCGCCGCGCACCCGGAGCTGGCTGCTGAAGCGCGCAGCAATCCAGTTTACGTTCGGTACCTCGAGCGCCGGCTGAGCGGGGAGCCGGTAGCCTATATCCTCGCTGAGCGCGAGTTCTACGGCCTCGATTTCCACCTCACGCCGGACGTGTTGATTCCGCGGCCCGAGACCGAGCTGCTGGTCGACCTTGCCTTGGCGCGCATCCCTGAAGACGAGCCGCGGGCAATACTCGACATCGGCACCGGGAGCGGCTGTATCGGCGTGGCGCTGGCACGTCTGCGCCCTCGTGCGAGGGTCATCGCTACAGACATCTCCCCGGCCGCACTCGCAGTGGCCGGTCGGAACGCGTGCCGGCACGGGCTCGCCAACCTCGAGCTTCGACTCGGCGATGGTTTCGCGCCGGTACCGGACGAACGTTTCGACGTGATCGTTTCCAACCCTCCGTATCTGGCCGCCGGCGATCCGCATCTGCAGATGGGCGATCTACGCTTCGAGCCTAAGCATGCGCTTACATCCGGTGCAGACGGCCTGCGCTGTATACGAACCATCATTGCGCAAGCCCGCGCGCACCTGGTTGCCGACGGCTGGCTGCTGCTGGAGCACGGGTACGATCAGGAGGAGGCGGTTGCGGCCCTGCTGGTGGCCAGCGGTCTGACAGACGTGTTCACCGCGCGGGATCTCGCAGCGCTGCCGCGGGTGGGGGGTGGCCGCATGGGCGAGGGCGCATAGCCCCGCCAGCAGGGCTGGGCGGGTGAACTGGCGCCGGCGCAAAGCTTGTCGCTGACCCCTGAAACGGATACCATAATCGAGTGTCGGAGGGTGTCCGTCATGGATGCCCTTCTTCGTTTCGAGGTGAGCGATGAGCGTTCAAGATCAGATTCGAAAGCAAGTCACCGAAAACCGCGTGGTGCTGTACATGAAAGGCACTCCGACCGCGCCGCAATGCGGCTTCTCTGCTGCAGCGGTCCAGATGCTGGAGGCCTGTGGTGCCGAGGAAGTGGCTACGGTCAATGTGCTGGCCGACGACGCCATCCGCCAGGGCATCAAGGAGTTTTCCAACTGGCCCACGATTCCGCAGCTGTACGTCGCCGGCGAATTCGTCGGCGGCACGGACATCATGCGTGAGATGTATCAGAACGGCGAGCTGCAAAAGCTGCTGAAGTAAGTCTGCAGGGACCGGTGCTTAAGGGGCTGGCGTTTGCCAGCCCTTTTCGTTTCAGCGCTGGCGCGGATGATGGCTGGATAGGGGTTGGACCGGATATTTCACCAGGCCACACCCGTATCGCTCGCGCGCCCGCACCAGCAAGAGTTCGCCGGCCAGAGATCCGCGTCCTGATGAAATATCCGGGTTAGGTCGTATCGGACCGCGGCGTCTGGACCGGCGGGCTGTCGCGGCCTTCGAGCGGACTGGCCCGGCCCCGCCCAGCATAGAAGTACACACCCAGGTTGATGCGCGCGCGGGCCTCGGGGTTGCCGGCATCGCGCGCTTCCAGCTCCTGGGCCCGGCGGTTCACCACCTGCAGCGCGCGCAAGGTCTCCTGGCGCGCCAGCTCGGCCAGTTCGGCGACGGACGCATGTGTGAGCCGGCTATGCGAAACGCCCTGCTCGAGGAACGCGGGCTGCTCGCCGGTCAGGTCGTCGGCGATGGCGGCGACGTGATCATGAATGTTCTGGCCGAGGAGGAACGCGCGCCGGTCCAGGTCGCGCGCGGCCGCCAGCATATCCAGGTTCAGGTGTACGCGATCCTGCGCATCGATCGTCACCACGCCTCGGCGCAGCCACTCGTCGAGGAGGGCGCGCGGTCTCGTGTCCTTGGACAGGGACTGCACCAGCGACTCGAACGACTGCTCGCCACCCTTGCGGGCCAGCCGCGGCAGCGGCCGCGCGCCGCCCTCCTCGTCCCGGTAGCTAGGTAACCCGGTCCAGACTGCGATGACGCGGGCAGACAGCGAGGTCTCGGCGGCTGCGACGGGCAAGCTGGCCTGACCCGGCGGCGCCGGATCCAAGGCCAGCGCACGCTGCTTGCGCCGCTCTACGCGCAGGCGCTTGACGTCGCGGCGATGAATGCCCGTCAGCAGGCTGATCCGGCTGTCGGTCTCCGCCTTCCCGCGGAGCGGGAACTCGGCCTCGGCGACACCCACGAAAACGGACTTGATGGCCTCGGCCAGCAGTGGGTAGCTGATGCCCCGGTGCAGCAGAAGCTTGACCAGCGGCCACAGCGTGCGCTGCGTCGTGGCGAGCAGATGCAGCGAGCGCCGCTCGATAAAAGGCTTCTGGTCCGATCTTGGGTGGGCCATGCCCATAGTCTAGCTCGTTGTGTGCAATTTGCACACGTCGTTCCGCGGCGTCGTCTCCTACGGGCAACAGTTATACACGCATGCCGCGATAAGTGCCTGATCCGAAGCGCCGCGTATAATGGCGTCATGACCGAAGACGTTGCGCGCTCGCACCACGACATGGGCGGCCTGCCGGCTGGACCGGTGACGGCGAGCGAGCACGAATATGCTCTCTGGGAGAAACGCGTCGACGCGCTGCTGGTCCTGCTGTCGGGGAAGAACTGCCAGCTCATGACGGTCGACGAGCTACGGCGCAATATCGAGGCGCTGGGCGCGGAAGCGTACGACCGCATGAGCTACTACGAGCGCTGGATGCACTCGATCGGACAAACCTTGATCCAGCGCGGCGTCATCACCATCGATGAGCTGGGCCGCAAGATGGCGGACGTCGAGGCCCGAGCCCAGCGCGGCGAGCTGTGACGGCTGCCGCGATCGCCGCACGCTTTCGGCCCGGCGATCGGGTCAAGGTGCGCGCGGCAAACCCGCCGGGGCACGTGCGCACGCCCTATTACATCCGCGGCCACACCGGCGTGATAGAGCGCCTGTGCGGCAGCTACCCGAACCCCGAGGAGCTTGCCTACGCCCGCCGCGGATTACCCGCACAGCCGTTGTATCGTGTGCGCTTTCTGCAGCGCGACGTGTGGCCGGATCAAACCGGTGGACCCGAAGACACGATCGACGTCGAGATCTACCAGCATTGGCTGGAACAGGGGTGAGCATGACGCATACGCATCAGGATCACGGTGATCACGAGCATCCGCATCCGACGCGTCCCGACCACGACGACAGCCTGACGTACTACCGCACAATGGAGATCGCGGTCCGCGAGCTGCTGGTCGAAAAGGGCATCCTGACCGCGGACCAGATCCGCCGACAGGTCGAGGATATGGACAGCCGCACTCCGTTGCGGGGTGCCAAGGTCGTTGCGCGGGCCTGGACCGATCCGGCCTACAAAGCCCGCCTGCTCAGCGAAGGCAACGATGCGGTCGAAGAGGTCGGGCTCGAGCGCGGGCCCTACAAGCTGGTGGTGGTGGAGAACACGCCGCAGGTCCACAACGTGATCGTCTGCACGCTGTGCTCCTGTTATCCACGCTGGCTGCTCGGGCTGCCGCCCGACTGGTACAAGAGCCGCAACTACCGCTCGCGCATGGTGCGCGAGCCGCGCCGCGTGCTGCATGAGTTCGGTCTGGAGCTGCCCGATGACGTCGTCGTGCGGGTGCACGACTCCACGGCCGACATGCGCTATCTTGTGCTGCCGCTGCGCCCGGCCGGTACCGACGGCTGGAGCGAGGAGCGCCTGGCCGCGCTGGTTACGCGCGACACGATGATCGGCGTCGCAGCACCTAAAACTTGAACCACCGAGGCGCAGAGGCACAGAGCGCCGAGGGAAGTCCGGTCCGGCCTGCTTGCCATCTCTGAGCCGCGTCCCTATTACCGTCGTCTCGCAGTTCTCCGCGAACCTCTGCGCCTTCTGCAGTTCAGGATCAGCAGTTCACGCGGTGGCCACCGCTGGCACCGCCGTGCGGGCGGCAAGCAGCTCGGCGAGCTGTTCCGCAGGCACTGGCCGGCTCACCAGGTAGCCCTGGATCTCGTCGCAGCCGGCCTCGCGCAGGAATTCCACCTGCGCTTCGTTCTCCACACCTTCAGCAACGACTTCCATGTCGAGTTCGTGCGCCAGTGCAATGACCGCCCGCACGATGGTGACGTCATCGGGATCCGCCGGCACGTCATTCACGAACGAGCGGTCGATCTTGAGGTTGTCGATCGGCAGGCGCTTGAGGTAGGCGAGCGGATGAGTACCGAGTCCCGAAGTCATCCACGGACAAGTGCACCCCGAGGGCCCGGACGGCGGTGAGCAGCTCCGCGACCTGCTGATCTGCGCTGCATCATCACGCTCTCGGTGATCTCGAGCTCCAGCGCGCCCGGATCGAGGTTGGCCTCGCGCAGCGCCGCGTGCAGCTCGTCGAGAAAGCCGGCCGCGTAGAATTGCTGGCGCCGAGATGTTGACGGCCACGCGGATCGAACCCGAAGCCCTGCTGGCGCCACTGCGTCGCCTGCGCCGCCGCCGCGCGCAGAACCCATCCGCCGATGACACCGATCAGGCCGAGCTCTTCGGCGAGCTCGATGAACTCTCCAGGCATGACCAGCCCGCGCTCTGGATTGATCCATCGCACCAGCGCTTCCACTCCCGTGATGCGACCATCGCTGCAGCGAGATGCGCGGCTGGTAGTGCAGCACGAACTGGTTGCGCTCGGCAGCCGCCTTCTTGAGCTGCGTCTCGAACGTGAGCCGGTCCATGTTCGCCGAGCCCATCTGCTCGGAGTAGAACTGCATGCAGTTGCGCCCGAGCTCCTTGGCGCGGTACATCGCGATGTCGGCATTCTTGATCAGCGTCTGTGCGTCGGTGCCGTCGCGCGGGAAGATGGCCACGCCGATGCTGGCGGTCAGCACGAACTCCTGGCCGCGCACGATCACCGGTTCGTCGACCGCCGAGAGCAGCTTGGCGGCCAGCGCTGCGAGCGCATCGCGCTCGACCACGTCTTCGGCGATGACCACGAACTCGTCGCCGCCCAGCCGCGCCAGTATGTCGGATGCACGCAGGCCCTCGCTCAAGCGCCTGGCCACGATCTGCAGCACTTCGTCGCCGACGTCGTGGCCGAGCGCATCGTTGATGGTCTTGAAGCGGTCCAGGTCGATGAACAGCACACCGAGCGACCCGTCGTTGCGCGCAGCGCGATTCATGGCGTGCGACAGGTGGCTGTTGAACAGGTTGCGGTTGGCGAGGTTGGTCAGCTCGTCGTAGTGGGCCAGACGGATGATCTGCTCTTCGGATTTGCGCCGCTGCGTGATGTCCTGGAACGAGCCCCACACCTTGGTCGCCTTGCCCAGGACGATCTCCGCCGCGCCGGTGGAGCGCACCCAGATGCGCCGGTTCTTGAAGGTGATGAGCTGCAGCTCCAGGTCCCACGACTCGCCGTGCGCGAGCGCTCGCCGCATCGCCTCGCGGATGAAGGGTGCGCTGTCGGAGGCGAAGAACCCGAGAGAACTCTCCCAGCCCGGCGTGTAGTCCTCCGGCGTGACTTCGTGAATGCGGTAGGTCTGGGCCGTCCAGTACAGCTCGTTGGAGGCCACGTCCAGCTCCCAGGCGCCGATCTGCGCTGCTCTCTGCGACTGCTCCAGCAGTACGCTCTGGCGCCGCAGCGCCGCGGCGCTCGCCCGCAACGACAGCTCGGCCGCATCGCGCTCCGATTCGCGCGCGTGCTGCTGACGCACCGCCCACCAGCCGGCGATCACGATGGCCAGGAACGAGACCCCGAACAGCAGCGCCGGCACGTGCATGTGACGCAGCCACGCCGTCCACACCTCGGAGGCCGGCATCCGCATGTACACGGTGATCGGAAACTGCTCCAGGCGCTTGAATGAGACGAAGACCTTGTCATGGCCGTAGAACGTACCGGGCCCCTCGACGAACCCGGATGCCGGGAAGTGCTCCTTCTCGAGCTTGTCCAGCAGCGCGCCGGTATGCCGCTCCAGGAACGCCTGGCGCGCATCGGGCGGCGCCGGAAAGCGGCTCTGCAGGTAACCGTCGTCGCGCAGCAATCCGATGGCCCAGCGCTCCGGCAGCGACAGGCCCTGCCAGATGGCATGGTGGCGCGCCAGCGGCACCACCATGGACAACACCAGCGACACCCGCCCCTGCTTGTCCAGGACGCGTACCCGCACCGGCAGGATCCAGTCCTGGACGCGTGCACCGTAGCGCACCCGTCCGATGACGGGGCGGTCGCCGGCCAAGGCCTCGCCGAAATCCCGGCGGAATACGGCGTCGTCGACATGCAGCGGGCGCCGCCGCCGGCTCCTCGGTGGTGCCGGTGACCAGGGTGCCGTCGGGGAGGAATGCGTAGATGCCTCCGAGGTTGGGGTCCGCCCTCTGATAGTGCGACAGCCGGGCGCGCAGGCTGGGAAGATCGGCGGCGGCCCCGTGCAGCGACACGTCTTCTGCCAGGATCGCAGCGCGCTCGCTGTAGCGCTGCAGGAACATCTCCGACGAAGCGGCCCCGAGCTCGACCAGGTTGCTGAGGTCCGCCAGCCTCTCGCGCTTCACCGTATGCCAGCTGAAGTCGATGTAGGCCGCGGCGACGCCAATAAGCAACAGAACCAGCAGTCCGAAGAGAATGGCAAGCCGATGCGTGAGGCCCTTGGGTCGGATGCTGCGGTGGTCCGGGGTCATCGGGGATGGGACGGGGAGCGAGCCTGCTGTTGGGGACAATTCGCCAACTGTACACCGCGGTGGTCGAAGCGTGTCTCCCGGCGCTCTATATCGACCGCCGCACGCGCGCCCTTGAGCGCGCGGGAATCAGGCGCCCGCAGGACGGCGCACGATCAGCAAGTACAGGCCTGCGAGCACGAACAGCACGAACCAGACGAGCGCCCACTCGGCGATAGACAGCCCGAGGAAGCTCCAGCTCACCTTGGAGCAGTCGCCCTCACCCTTGAAGATCTTGGGCAACGCCTGCGACAACGGAAACGACTCGAGCATATAAGCCAGATCGGGTCCGCAATCGAGCACCGTGGGAGGATTGTGCTGGATCCAGGTCTGGCGCACGGCGATTCCGGCGCCGGCGCCGGCAGTCAGCGCAACGAGCAGGCCATACACCGCTTGTCCTATGCGTCCTGGTCCGTGCACGGCCGCTACGAGTGCAATGACGCCCACGGCAATGAAGGCGTAGCGCTGCAGGATGCACAGCGGACAGGGTTCGAGGTGGCGAACTTCCTGCAGATACATCCCGAATCCCATCAACGCGGCGCAGGTGAGGAAGATGGCCAGAAAAGCCCAGCGGGATGAGATTCGCATCGGGTGGCTCGGCGGTTCTCGGCAGAGCGCTCAGAGCGCTGCCAACGCGTGGTCCAGGTCAGCGATCAAATCGTCGGCGTCCTCGATGCCGACGGAGAGCCGCACCAGGTTGTCCGTCAGCTTGAGCTGCGCGCGCCGCTCCGCGGGCAGCGACGCATGGCTCATCAAGCCGGGATGGCCGATCAGGCTCTCTACGCCGCCCAGGCTCTCGGCCAGCGTGAACAGGTGGCAACGCTCGAGAACCTTCCGCGTGCCCGCGAGGTCGGCCTTGAGGTAGGCCGAGATCATCCCGCCAAAGCCCTGCATCTGGCGGGCCGCCAAAGCGTGCTGCGGGTGCTTGGGCAGGCCCGGGTAGATCACCTGCTCGGTCTTGGGATGGGCGTCGAGCCAATGCGCGATCTTCAACGCGTTGGCGCAGTGCTGCTCCATGCGCAGCGGCAAGGTCTTCACGCCGCGCAGCGCAAGGAAGGAGGTAAACGGGTCCATGATCGAGCCGATGGCGTTCTGCATGAACTCGAACTGCTCTTTCAGCCCGGCGTTGTTGCCGATCAGCACCACGCCGCCGACGGCGTCGGAGTGGCCGTTGATGTACTTGGTCACCGAGTGCACCACGATGTCGAAGCCCAACTCCAGAGGCCGCTGCAGGTAAGGCGACGCGAAGGTGTTGTCGCACACGGTGAGAATCCCGCGCTGCCGCGCCAGTCCGGCGACCCGCTCCAGGTCGGTAATCTTGAGCAGAGGATTGCTGGGCGTCTCGACCCAGATCATCCGGGTATCGGGCGCAATCGTCTGCTCGAGGCGGTCGGGATGATTGGGATCCACGTAGCTCACGCGCAACCCGGCGCTCCGCTGGCGCACGCGCTCGAACAGCCGCCAGCTGCCGCCGTACATGTCATCCACCGCGACCAGGTGGCTGCCGGCGTCGAGCAACTCGAGGACCGTGCCCATCGCCGCGAGCCCCGAGGAGAATGCGAATCCATGGCTGCCGCCCTCCAGGTCGGCGACGCAGCGCTCGAAAGCCATGCGGGTGGGGTTCTGGGTGCGTGCGTACTCGTAGCCGGTGTGCTCGCCGGGTGAGCGCTGCTTGAACGTGGACGTCGCGTAGATGGGTTGCATCACCGCGCCGGTCGTCGGGTCGGGCTCCTGGCCGGCATGGATGCTGCGGGTGGTGAATGCCGATCTGGATGGCTTGGAAATCATGGTGGGCGACTTATCCGGGGTGCGGTGCCGCAGCGCTGCGCGGACAGCTGTCAGGCAGCGCAGTTTAGCAGCCTCGTGCTACCTCTGCGCGATCGGATCCGGCGCGGCACGGCAACACCGAGTCGTGGCGGCGGCACTGCGCTTGCGTTGCACCGCATCACGAACACACGCCGCATTCCTCCTCCACGTTTTGGTCAGCAACTGTGCACCGGTTGCGTCCCTCCACGTTAACGACGCTTGCAGCTCAGGTTGCGGCAGGTCACGCGAGCCGGAAACCGGCTGAGGAAGGCCGGCTGCGCGGCCCACTGGCAATCTGTGCATCACGACGGCCCCGTTCGCGTGCGTCGACTACGTGCCGCGATCGGCGGCAGCTGCTGTCACGCGCTCCACCGGCTTCGGTTTTGCCAGTGGACGCCGTGTCTTGTTACCGCGCACCCGCTTCGACCTGCGTCGCGACAGCGGTGGGTGCCGGGCTTATACCAATGAACCGCTTATGCGGAGGAGAGACTTGCCATGGACATGACGAGAAGAACGTTTCTGACTACCGCCGCCGTAGGAACTGCCGCGGCGGCGAGCAATGCGCTGGCGCTGGACAAGTTCGGCAGGGATCGGGATTGGACCGGAAACACGCCGGTGACCTATCCCGAGCCGGCCTGGGAAGTGATGGACAAGCGCTTCAGCGGCCGCCAGGGCAACGCAACGCTGCAGAGGATCTGGCACGGCATGGGCGGCGACGCAGCGCTGTGGTGCGAAGGCCCCGCGTGGTTTGGGGATTGGGGCTGCCTGATCTGGAGCGACATTCCCAACCATCGTACCCTGCGTTGGTGCGAGGACGACGGCCATGTGAGCGTCTACCAAACCGAATCCGGCTATTCCAATGGCCACTCTCGCGACAATCAGGGTCGGCTGATCGCGTGCGAACACGACACGCGTCGAGTGCGCCGCCGTGAGTACGACGGCACCTGGACCATCCTGGCGGACAACTACCAGGGCAAGAAGCTGAATGCACCCAACGACGCGGCGATTCACGCCGACGGCTCAGTCTGGTTCACCGATCCCGGCTACGGAATCCTCGGGCCCTATGAGGGCCACAAGGCCGAGTTCGAGCTGCCGACGCGCGTCTACCGGGTGGATCCCCAAGGCAAGCTCAGCATCGTCACCGAGGGGCCGATGCGCCGTCCCAACGGCATCTGCTTTTCGCCCGACTTCAAGAAGGTCTACGTGGTGGACACCGGTGCGACCGATGGCCCGAACTACCCCGCCAATGTCATCGTGTTCGACGTCAACAGCAGCGGCACCGGCGTCGGGAGCCACAAGGTATTCGCGGATTTTGCACCCGGCTTCACCGACGGCATCCGTTGCGACACCGACGGCAATGTCTGGTGCGGCTGGGGCTGGGGAGGTGTCGATACCAACGGGGTGAGAGTGCATGCACCCGACGGGACTCTGCTTGCCTTCTTACACACCCCGGAAGTCGTTGCCAACCTGTGCTTTGGGGGCACCAAGCGCAACCGCTTGTTCATGACCGGAAGCACATCGGTCTATGCCATCTATGTGAACGCGGTCGGTGCCGCCCTGAGCTGATATTGGCAAGCGTGTGATCAAGCCCGCACGTCTTCTGCACGTGCGGGCTCGCCTGGCGCAAGCCGTTGTCGGTCTGCCGGGAAAAACGCCCTTCGACACACGTGCAGTGGCTGGGCACGGTGGAGTGTGACTTGTAGACCCCGAGACTTTGTTGTAGAAGATGGGTTGTCGCCGAACGCGACGCGGTACGGCGTTTGCACTCGCTCCTGCCCGCCGAGCGGTTCGCGGCTCACCTGAACTTGAAAAAACATTTTGGAGGAGAACGGAATGGATACGACAGCAAGGCAGCAATTGGTCGATCTCGGCGAACCGGAGCGAGCGCGACCGACGGGCCGGCATCGGCCGCCGCCGGTTCCTTGCAGGCGTCGGGGTGGGTGCGGTCGCGCTGGGAGCGCGGGCCGCGCTGGGTGCTGAGCCCATGGGACCGATCGCACCGCCGAGCACGGTCACCAGCCCGCCGCGCGATTTTGGCCCGAATGGTGCGCCGAACGTCTACTTCTGGGATGCAGATGTCATCGCGGTCGACCCGTCCTTCAATGGCCTCGCGCAGCCCAACGCGCCCATTCAGCGCCTGTGGGGACCTGGGGCGTTGTGGGCCGAGGGCCCGGCGTGGAACTCCGTGGGACGCTTCCTGCTGTGGAGCGACATCCCCAACAACCGGCAACTGCGCTGGATCGAGGACGACGGCCACGTGTCGGTGTTCCGCAGCCCGTCGAACAACAGCAACGGCAACATGTTCGACTTCCAAGGCCGGCAGCTCTCCTGCGAACATCTGACCCGGCGCGTCGTGCGCTACGAGCTCGACGGCTCGATTACAGTGCTGGCCGATTCCTGGAAGGGCAAGCGGCTGAACTCCCCGAACGACGTGGTCCCGCATCCCGATGGCAGCGTCTGGTTCACCGACCCGCCTTACGGTGCGCAACTGTACGAAGGGACCCCCGATCCCGCCGGAGGCAAGAGCAACCTGCTGGGCAAGCTCAACAACCGGGTCGGTCAGCCGGTTGGCGTCAGCGACACTCGGCAGGAGCTGCCCACCCAGGTTTATCGGTTGGACCCGAGCGGCCGCCTCGACGCGGTGATCGTCGACGACAAGGTGCCCAACCCCAACGGCCTGTGCTTCTCGCCCGACTACAAGAAGCTGTACGTCTCCAGCACCGGCCCGGCCGGCAAGGGCGACATCCACGTCCTCGACGTGGGGTCGGACAACAAGCTGTCGAACCAGAAGGTGTTCACCGACTGCAAGGTCGATGGCGTGCATTGCGGTCCGGACGGTTTCCGCTCCGATGTCTTCGGCAATCTCTGGTGCGCAAGCAATGCCGGCCGCGCGGTAGGCTACAGCGGGGTCACGGTGTGGAGCCCGGAAGGCAAGCTGCTCGGGCGGATTCGGCTGCCCGAGATCTGCGGCAACGTCACCTTCGGGGGTCCCAAGCGTAACCGGTTGTTCATGGTGGGAAGCCAGTCGCTCTACGCCGTCTACACTGCGACCCAGGGCGCGTCGCCGGGCTAGACGACTCAGGCGCCTGCAGCACCTCACGCGAGCGTGTCTACGTCGAGACCCGTGGGGTCCGATAGGCGGCTGAGGATTCGTGAGCGTACTGCTCCTTCCCCCTGACGAGGGGGAAGGATGGGATGGGGGTGGAGCGCCGGACCGCCGTGCCTGAGGCGACCCACCCCCACCCTGACCCTCCCCCTCAAGGAGGGTGCCGCAAGAGGCCAGTCGACCGCAAGGGCGAAGGCGCAAAGAACGGGCGCAAAGAGTTGCCATTGAAAACATGGGCTCTTCTTTGCGCTTGCTTTGCGTCTTTGCGCCTTTGCGGTTAATCAGTAGACCTATTGCGACACCCTCTCAAGAGGGGAGGGGAGTCACTTGGCGGGGACTACTGAGGCAGCGCTTTTTCCAGGCATCCAGCTTCAATGTCCTCACGCAAGCGCCAGCCGAGGCCTACAGCCTGCCCGGCGCTGACTTCACCGCGGTCGATGGTGAACAGCGCGTCCAGCATCTCCCGCGAGTGCGACAGATCAGACTCGGTGAGCAGGATCGACAGGCCTTCCTGCTTGAGGTCAGCGATCACCTCGGCCAACCGGCGCGCCAGCACCGGTGCTACACCTTCGAACGGCTCGTCGAGCAACAGGACCTTGGTGCCGCACATGAGCGCGCGTGCGAGCGCGGCAAGCTTCTGCTGACCTCCGGATAGCTGCATCGCCTTGCGGCCTGCGAAAGCCTCGACCTCGGGAATCATCTCGTAGACCTTGGCGAGCCGTGCCTGCCCGTCGGGCTGCCGCATCGCCCATACCGGCATCAACACGTTCTCTTCCACCGACAGATTGGGTACCAGGCGGCGATCCTCGGGCATGTAGCCGATGCCTGCGCGGGCGCGCTGGTGAGTCGGCCAGGTGTCCAACGTAGCGCTGCCCAAATGGATCGAGCCGTTGCGCGTCTTCAGGATGCCCATGACGGCACGCATCAGCGTGGTCTTCCCCGCGCCGTTGCGGCCGATCAAGCCGGTGAACTTTCCCGGGGCGAGCGTCATGTTGACGTTGCGCAGGATGCTCACCGCGCCGATCGAGACGTCGAGCCCGTCAAGCCTGAGCATGGCGTCCCGCCTGCAGGTGGATGTCCTCGCCGATGACGTAGCGCCGCACTTCCGCGTCGTCCAGCACCTTGCCGGGGTCACCGTCGGCGATGATGCGACCCTCGTAGAAGGCCAGCACCCGGTGGGTGTAGCGGCTCACGATCTCCATGTCGTGCTCGACGAACAGCACGGTGACGCCCTGCGCCTTGAGTGCCTCCATCACCATGTCCATGAGGCGGAACTTCTCGTCCGCCGACACGCCGCTGGTCGGTTCGTCGAGCAGCAGGAGGTTGGGCCGTCCGGCAACCGCCATGGCGATGTCGAGCAACTTGCGCACGCCCTCCGGCAGCAGGCCGGCGGCCTGGTCGCGGTAGCCGGCGAGGTTGAAGCGCTCGATCAGCGTCGCAACCTGTTGCTGCTCGGTTTCCCCGGTTCCGCTCGCCGTCCGGCGCGACCGTGCGGCGATCCCAACCCCCACCTGCAGGTTGTCGTGGACGCTGAGGGTGTTGAACAGCTGCGGGATCTGGAACGAGCGGCCGACGCCCAGACCGGTGATCGCGCGCGGCGACAGGCCGGTGATGTCGCGCGCGAGGTAGTGGATGCTCCCCGAGCTGGGCGTGAGGTAGCCCGTCACCATGTTGATGAAGGTGGTCTTGCCCGCGCCGTTGCTGCCGATCAAGCCGACCACGCTGTCCTGCTCGACCCTCACGCTGATATCCGCCGCGGCGGTGACAGCGCCGAACGTCTTGTTGAGATTGCGCGCTTCCAGGACGACTGCCACGTCACGCCGCCTTGCGCCTGCGCGCGAACACCGACCACAGCCCGTCGGGCAGGAACATGATCACCAGGAGCATGGTGATGCCCAGCACCATCTGCCAGGTGTTGGGGGAATACTCGTAAGCGTAGCTGCGCACCGTCTCGAAGATCGTCGCCCCGAGGAACGGCGCCAGCACGCTGCCGGTGCCAGACAAGATGGCGATGAAGACGAACTCGCCGGAAGTGGTCCAGAAGGCCATCTCAGGATCGACGTGGCCGATGGTGATCGCCACCAGGCCGCCGCCCAGGCCAGCGAGCGCCGCGCTGATCACATAGTTCAGGTGGATCACACGCCTGACCGACGCGCCCATGTACTCCACGCGCAGCTCGTTGTCGCGGATCGCGCCGGCCAGCCGGCCCAGATGGGAGCCCAGGTAGCGGTGCATCGCCCAGGCCGAGGCGAACGCCGAGACGACCGCGGATGCGAACACGGCGTAGCGATCCCAGCCCTGCGCCAGGGGTATGCCGGCCAGCTTGTTCACACTCAGCCCGAAGCCGTCGGTGCTGCCCAGACCCGAGCTGCGCACCAGCAGTCCGAACAGGATCATCGAGAATGCCAGGCTCAGCATGGCGAAGAAAATGTCCCGGTACTTCGCCAGCAGCAGGCCCAGCGCACCTGCGACCACGACGGTCACGACGATGCTTGCAATCAGCATCACCGCGATGTCGGCGACCTGGTACTTGCTGAACAGCACGCCGGCCGCGTACGCACCCAGGCAGTAGTACAGGCCTTGTCCGAACGACACCAGACCTGTGCGCATGAGCAGCATCATGCCGAGCACGACCACGCCCCATGACAGGGACACGTTGAGCAGGAACATGGCCCACTTGGGCAGGAACGGGCCGGCGGCGAGCAGGACGACCAGCGCGGCGACGCAGGATCCGGGAGGTGCGGTCTTTGACCATCCTGATTCCCTAGATCTTGCGTGCCTCGGGGATGGCGAACAGGCCCTTGGGCCGCATGATCAGCACCGCCGCCATCACGGCGTACACGCTGAACAGCTCGACCTCGGGCCACTTGTGCACCGCCCACGCCCGCACCATGCCCACGATCACCGCACCGAGCGCAGCGCCGCCCAGGCTGCCCAGGCCACCAATCACGACGACCGCAAACGCGAGCACGATGACATCGGCCGCAATGCCCGGTTGCACGGCAATCGTGGGTGCGGTCAACGCACCCCCCAGCGCCCCCAGCATCGCACCCACCGTGAAGGTGACCAGATAAACGCGCGAGACGTTGATGCCCATCGCGGCGCTCATCTCGCGGTCATGGATGACCGCCTGCAGGATCTTGCCCTGGCGCGTGCGGTTGAGCACCAGAGCGAGCACGCCCCCGACCACGACGGAGACGAGCACCACGGCAAGGTTGTATGTCGGATAGATCAGACCGGCGAACTGCATGTTGCCGAGCAGGCTGTACGGTTCGGCGATGGACAGCGGATCGACACCCCACACCAGTTTGGTGAGGTCCTCCAGGATCAGGAACACGGCGTAGGTGATCAGCACCAGCACCACTTCTTCCTTGCCGTACATCATCCGCAGCAGCCCGCGCTCGATGAGCGGGCCGGCAACCAGACCCACCAGGATCGCGGCGACGATGAGCATGGCGTAGCTGCCCATCGGCGGATAGCCCAGTGCCAGCCAGTAGCCGCCGAGCGAAGTGGCGGCGTAGGCGCCCAGCGCGTACAGGCTGCCATGGGCGACGTTCAGGATCTTCATCACCCCGTAGATGAGCGTGAGGCCCACCGCGATGATGAACAGCCACGACGAGTAGATGATGCCGTCGATGACGATGAAGAGATACTGGTCCATCAGGTTATTGTTGTCGTAGCCGCTGCCGCTATTTCTTCGCCTTCATGCCGCCTTTGATCCAATCGGCGCTGCTCATTCCGTTCGGGCGGCTGGACCCGGTCGGCCGCGTAGGTCTTGATGTTGGTGACGGTCACCTGGCCGTTCACCAGCTTGGTCGTCCCGTACGCCGTGCCCATCACGGCCTGGTGGCCCTTGCCCAGCCCCATCGCCGCGCGGCCACTGGGCGATTCCCACACCAGGCCCTCGAAGGCCGCGATGACATCCTCCGCGTCGGGGCCCGCCGCATAGGCCTTCTCCATTTCTTCCTTTACGCCCTTGTTGGCGCCCATCGGAATCGACTTCTGCAGCTTGGCCACCTTGGCCCGTTCGTACGCGGCCTTGAGGCCCAGGAAAGCCAGCGCCGCGCTGTACGCCGGATAGTTCGGATCCTGGTCCGCCTTGGCCTTGTAGATGTCCTTGAGCCAGGTGTTGAGCTTGCTGTCCGCTGCGAACACGCCGTGCGTGCCGCGCGCGCCCACGATGGTGCCGTCGGGGATCGTGCTGCCCAGTCGATGCAGGTAAGGCTCGCCGGCCACCAGCACCAGCTGACTCTTGTTGAACAGGCCCCGCGGCACGGCCTGCATCATGAAGGCTTCCAGGTCTCCGCCCCACAGGCTCGAGTGGATGATGTCGGAATTGGTCTGGGCCAGCGCGGAGATCTCCGCACCATACTGGCCGGCACCGAACTTGGGCATCTGGGACGTGGTCACGGCCGCGTCGGGCCTGAGCGTCTTCATCGCCAGCTCGAAGTCGTTCCACGAGTCCTGGCCCCAGGCGTAGTTCTGGTTGATGCCGGCGTAGGTCTTCACCTCGGGGCGCTGCTCGAGCAGGTATAGCGCGGCCGCGACCGCATCCATCGTGGCGTGAGGACGAGTGCGGAACACGTACTTGTAGCTGCGCTCCTCGAACACGCGTGGCGTACCGCAGTCGAACAGCACAGTGAGCTTCTTCATCTCTTCGGCCACCGGCGCGACGGCCAGGCAATCGCCGCTGGAGATGTAGCCGATGACGAAGTCGACGTCCTGACGCTCGACGAGGTTGCGGAATTCGGCCACCTGCTTGGTGGTACCGCCGGCCTCATCGATGACGACGAGCTCCACAGGGGTGCCGCCGAAGCCGCGGGTGTTGTAGGGCGCCGGCGCTTTCCCGGCGTTGAGGGATTCGACGATGGCCTCGGCGGCGACCTTCGCCGGCACACCGAATGGCCCCGCCGCCGGGCCGGACAGGAAGGTGACGAAGCCGATGCGCAAAGACTTGCGCTCTTGCGCGTGGGCCGAGCCGGCGCCGACGATTGCGCAGGCGCCGATAACTGCGCAGACCCCGATGACTGCGAGACCGACGGGCAGCAGGCGATCAGCCGGCGCATCGATGAGGTACCGACCATCGCACGGTCTCCGTATGTGTTGTTATGGCGAGCGGGCCCCAGGCTCGCCCGCGGATTGTAGCCGAGCCCGGTGCTGAGTCCATCGGGATCGGTAGCGAATTCACAGGATTAACAGGATTTCTCAGGATGAACAGGATTCTCAAGAACACGATCTGGGCGGACTGGGCGGGAACTGACCCGCTGAAGATGCATAGGCATTGCCTGCGCTCAAACGAGCTTCGGCGCTGACCGCTCATCGAGCCTTAATCCTGTTCATCCTGGAAATCCTGTTAATCTGTGAATTCGGTTTAGTGCGCCGACATCCCGCCGTCGACGAAGATGGTCTGGCCGGTGACGTAGTCGCTGGCGCGGCTGGCGAGGAACACGGTGATGCCGCGCAGGTCGTCCAGGCGGCTGTTGCGGCCGATCAGGGTGAGGCCCGCAGCCCAGCGCTCGCGCTCGCCGCCGTCGAAAACGCCGGTGGTCATCCCGGTTGGGACGTAGCCGGGGCCGATGGCGTTGCAGGTTACGCCGAAGCGCGACCAGGCCTCCGCCAGTCCTCGGGTCATCGCGGCGATGCCGCCCTTGGACACGCCGTAGGCACCGCTGTTGTTGAATGCGCGGATCGCCTGCTGCGAGGAGACGTTGATGATGCGTCCCCAGCCGCGGGTCCGCATGGCCTGCGCCAGGCGCTGCGCGAGCAGGAAGGGCGCCTCCAGATTGATCGCCATGGTCTCGTCCCACATCTCGCGGGTGATGTCCTCCACGGGCGGACGATGATTGACCCCCGCCGCGTTGACCAGGATGTCGGGTGGACCGAACGCCTGCGCCGCCTCGTCCGCGGCGCGCTCGACCTGCTCGCGATGGCGCAGATCGCATACCAGCGCCACTCCGCGCCCGCCCTTCTCCCGGCACTGCCGAGCCGCCTCGTCCAACCGCGCGCGGTCGCGGGCCAGAAGTACGACTGCGGCCCCGCCTTCGGCCAAGGTCAGGGCCATCAGCCTTCCGATCCCCGAGCTCGCGCCGGTCACCAGCGCGACCTTTCCCTGCAGCGAAAACAACTCTGGCAGCGACAACATCAGCGCACCTCGCTCAGCAGCCGCTCGATCATCCCCTCGGCCTGAGTGCGATAGCCGCCGCCGAACAGGTTGAGATGGTTGAGCACATGGTAGAGATTGTAGAGGTCGCGGCGCGCGCTGTACTCCGGGTCGAGCGGCCAGGTGGCGCGATAGGCCGAGTAGAACGCCGGCGCAAAGCCGCCGAACAGCTCGGTCATGGCGAGGTCGGCCTCGCGGTCGCCGTAGTAGCAGGCCGGATCGAACAGGACCGGTTCACCAGCCGCAGTGGCTGCTGCGTTGCCGCCCCACAGATCGCCGTGCAGCAGCGAGGGCGCCGGGTCATGCGCGAGCAGCGCGTCGAGATGCGTCAGCAATTCCTCGCCGCGGCGCTGCAGGACGCCGGTGTAACCATTGCGAGCGGCCAGCTCGAGCTGGAAGCCGAGACGTTGAATGCGCCAGAACTCGATCCAGCTTGCCGTCCACGGGTTGCGCTGCGGCGTGGCGCCGATGGTGTTGTCGCGATGCCAGCCGAAGCGTGCCGCGCTCGCGAGATGCAGGCGTGCAAGCTGTTGCCCGAGGGCAGGCATCGCCCCGGTTGAGCCGGACGCGAGCTCCAGATACTCCAGCACCAGCCAGGAATGACTCTGATCCTCGCCCGTACACAGGGGTGTGGGAACGCGCACTGCGCCGGCCTGCGCAATGGCGCGCAGCCCTTCGGCCTCCGCGTCGAACATGCCGCGGCGGCCGGCGTCGTTGAGCTTGACGAAGTAGACCACACCACGACCGGCCACGCGGTAACCGCGGTTGATGCAGCCTCCGCCAACCTCGGTGCACGCAGTGATCGTGAACGCTGTACCGGTTGCGCTGGCGATGGAGGCGGCCACTGCCTCCCAGGACACGGACGTCAGCCGTCCAGTTCGTCGCGCGCTCGAGCGATCGCCGCGCGTACTTGCGCCGGCGCGGTGCCGCCAGGATGATCGCGGGCGTTGAGCGATCCCTCCAGGGTGAGCACGCCGTACACATCCTCGGTGATCAGCGGCGAGAAGCGCTGCAGATCCGTCAGCGCAAGCTCTTCCAGGTTCCTGCCCTGCTCGACGGCGAACCGCACTGTCCGCGCCACCGCTTCGTGCGCTTCGCGGAACGGCAGCCCGCGCTTGACCAGGTAGTCGGCGAGGTCGGTGGCGGTGGCAAACCCCTCCGCGGCGGCCCGCCGCATCGCCTGCGCGTTCACGCTGATGCCGGAGATCATGCCGGTAAACACCTGCAATGTGTCGGTGAGCGTGTCCACCGTGTCGAACAGCGGCTCCTTGTCTTCCTGGTTGTCTTTGTTGTAGGCGAGCGGCTGCGCTTTCATCAACGTGAGCAACGCAACCAGATGGCCGTTGACGCGGGCGGTCTTGCCGCGCACCAGCTCGGGCACGTCCGGATTTTTCTTCTGCGGCATGATGGAAGAGCCGGTGCAGTAGCGGTCGGCCAGCATGATGAAGCCGAAGCGCGGGTTCATCCACAGGATCAGCTCCTCGGCCAGGCGCGACAGGTGCGTCATGACCAGTGCCGCCGCTGCGCAGAACTCGATCGCGAAGTCGCGATCCGAGACGGCGTCCAGCGAGTTGCCGCACACGCCTTCGAATCCGAGTTCGCGCGCCACTCTGTCCCGGTCGATCGGGTAGGTGGTTCCGGCGAGTGCTGCCGCCCCGAGCGGCAATTGGTTGACACGCCGCCGGCAATCGGCGAGCCGGCCGCGGTCGCGCCGGAGCATCTCGTAGTAGGCGAGCAGGTGATGGCCGAAGCTGACCGGCTGGGCAACCTGCAGGTGGGTGAACCCAGGCATGACCGTATCCGCATGCGCCTCGGCGAGGTCGACCAGCCTGCGCTGCAGCCCGCGCAGCAGCCCATCGATGCCGTCGATTGCGCTGCGCAGCCACAGGCGCACGTCGGTGGCGACCTGGTCGTTGCGCGAGCGGCCCGTGTGCAGCCGCTTGCCGGCCTCGCCCACCAGGTCGGTCAGGCGTTTCTCGATGTTGAGATGCACGTCCTCGAGGTCGATCGACCACTGCAGCCGTCCGCCGCGGATTTCGTCGCGAATCTGCGCCATGCCGCGCTCGATGTCGGCGAGATCCTGCGGCGGAGATCACGCCACAGCCCTGCAGCATGCGGGCGTGCGCCAGCGACCCCTGGATATCGAATTCGGCCAGCCGCTGGTCGAAGCCGACCGAGGCGGTGTAGCGCTTGGTGAGTTCATCCACCGGCTCGTCGAAGCGGCCGGACCAGGTCTTGGGCGGGGTGTCGTGCATCGGTGCGGGAAGGGGCGTCTGCGCTGGCACGGCCTGTGCTCGATTACCTTGTTCGCTCGAGCTTGGGACTCGCGCCGCTGCGCCCGCGGCAGGTGGCGACGATTGCTGGTATGGCAACTATAAACCAGAACATGCACCAGGACGCCCTGCCGGACTTCCGGAACCTGGGCGTGATCCTGCGCGTGGTCCTGATCGTGCTGCTGCTGGCTGCTCTTGCCGCCCTGTGCCAGACGCCCGCCTGGAGCCTGCTGTTCGAGCGCTTCCTGCAGGTGGTCGCCCCGGTGCAGCCGGTCCTGGTCCTCAGCCTGGTGGTGCTATGGACTCTGGAGCCGTGGCTGCGGCGGCTCGACTACGCAGCCGGCCTCTCGATGGTCTTGCTGCTCGAGCTGCTGGTGGTCTCGCTGGTCTTTCGCGTCGGCCAGGAAGTGTTCCGCGGCGATCTCTACGGCACGCTCGAGCGCTATTGGGTGTTCACCGCCGCCACCACCGGGTTGCTGCTGTACTACTTCCACCTGCGCAGCCGGGCCCTGTCTCCCGCCCTCACGGAGGCCAGGCTGCAGGCGCTGCAAGCGCGCATCCGCCCGCATTTCCTGTTCAACAGTCTCAACGCCGTGCTCAGCCTGATCCGCCAGGAGCCCAAGCGCGCCGAGGCGGCGCTGGAAGATCTGGCCGACCTGTTCCGCGTGCTGATGGCGGACAACCGCAAGCTGTCCACGCTCGAGCAGGAGGTGGAGCTGACCCGTCAGTACCTCGACCTGGAAAAGCTGCGCCTGGGCGAGCGCCTGCGCGTCGACTGGCACATCGACAACATGCCGGCCGAGGCCTTGATCCCGCCGCTCGTGCTGCAACCGCTGGTCGAGAACGCCGTCTACCATGGCATCGAACCCTCCGCGGGCACCGGCGTGGTGAGCATCGACGCCTACAGGTCGCGCGACCAGGTGCATCTGGTGCTGCGCAACCCGTATCGCAAGACCGGCAGCCATCACTCCGGTAACAAGATGGCGCTGGGCAATATCCGCGAACGGCTGGCCCTGCACTTCGACGCCGAGGCCAGTCTGCGCACCAATGCCACCGAGGATGCGTACCAGGTCCACATCGTGATGCCGTATCGCGCGCAAACCTAGAAGGAGGTGCAGACGTGACCAAGCATTCCTTGCGGGTGATGGTGGCCGACGACGAGGCCCCCGCCCGCAGCCGCATTCGCGACCTGCTGGAAGACTGCGCCGCGAGTCTGGCGCTGCAGGTGGTGGGCGAGGCTGCCAACGGCCATCAGCTGCTGGAGGTGCTGGAGCGCACACCGGCGGACGTGGTGTTGCTGGACATCCGCATGCCCGAGATGGACGGTGTCGAGGCGGCTCAGCACATCCAGAAGCTTTCGGAGCCGCCGGCGGTGATTTTCACCACCGCCTACGACTCCTACGCGCTCAAAGCCTTCGAGCTGCACGCGCTCGACTACCTGGTCAAGCCGATCCGCCTGCGGCGTCTGTATGATGCACTCACGCGGGTGCGCTCGATGACACCGCTGTCGCTGGACGTCCTGCAGCAGATCGCACCGGAGGCGCGCCGGCACCTGAGCGTCCAGGAACGCGGCAAGGTGGTGCTGGTGCCGGTCGACAAGATCCTGTACATGCGTGCCGAGCTGAAGTACGTCACGATCCGCACTACGGAACGCGAGCATCTGCTGGAGGAGTCTCTGGTGCGTCTGGAGCAGGAATTCCGCGATCGCTTCGTGCGCATCCATCGCTCCTGCCTGGTCGCGCGCGAGTACGTCGACGGCTTCGAGCGCTCAGGCGAGGACAGCGCTGAAGGCGGCTGGGTCGTGGTGCTGCGCGGACTCGAAGAGCGTCTGCCGGTGAGTCGGCGCCAGCAGCACGTGATCAAGGACTTCGGGCGGCTGAACGGTGTCTGAGACGTGTTCGCGCGGCGTGCTGGCTGCGCTGCTGTGGTTGCTGGCAGGTTGCGCCTGCGCGGCGGACCTGTGGGATCGCCTCGGACCGGCCAGGATCGGCGCGACTCGCGAACAGCTTGCCGCACCGATGACGTGCAGCGCCGTCGAGCAGGAGGAGGTGTGTGCGCTCAGCGCGGACGCGGGAGCGAGCTTCGCCGGCGTCCCGGTCCGAGCAGTGGAGCTGCGGTTCTTACACGAGCAGCTCGCGCGGGTGGCTGTCACCTGTGAGCGAACGCTACTATTCGGCGCTCCTCTCGTTCCTGGGCGGTCAGTTCGGCGCCTCGGACGACCGTACGTTCCACGCCCGCGGCGGCATGGCCGCGGCGGAATTCGAGGCCGGCGTGCATCTGTGGACGCATGACGGCGTCAGCCTGGTGCTCGAGCAGTTCGCCGGCAAGATCGACCGCTCGCTGCTTACCTACGGCAGCGCGCCGGCGATGGCTGATCTGGTGCGCAGCAAGACGTCCTACCCGCGCGGCGCGCACCGCGATCTGTAGCCGCCTGTGGGCTAGCTAGGGCGCCGAGCGGACGATCTTTGCGCTCTCGCTCAGCTGCTGGACCGCCGCGGTGGTCGCCCGCTCCAGTTCCTGGGCCGACAGGTAGTTGAAGATGTCCTGGCGCGTCTCCTCGAAAGGCGGCACCTTGACGGGGCGGACGTCGTCGAGCTTGACCACCCAGAACTTGCCCTGGACCTCGATGGGTTCGGACACCTTGCCTTTCTGCAGCTTGTCGACGGCCGCGGCGATGGGCAACGGCAAGCCGCTGGTTTGCCCCTCCTGCGGCGGAGTCTTGAAGGATATCCAGCTCAGCTCGCCGCCGCGGGCGGCGGAAGGCGCCAGCGACCACTGCCGCGCCAGCTCGGCGAAGTCCTTGCCTTTGGCCAGCTCGGCGCGCACGTCCTTGGCGCGGACTGCGTTGGGCAGCAGCATCACCCGCAGTTTGAACTCGCGTGCGCCCAGGCCTGCCTTGATCTGCTCGTAGCGGGCTTTGACCTGTTCCTCCGTCACCGGCGTCGGTTTGACGATCTGGCGCATGTAGCGCTGGATCATGGCGGTGCGCTTGGCCTCCTCGGCGATCGCCAGCACCTCGGGATCTTTGTCCAGGCCTTGCTTCAAGGCCGCCTGAACGAACAGCTCGCGTGCGATGAGCTGGTTGACGATCGCCTCGCGCAGCTGCGGTGTATCGGGCCGCCCCTGAGTGATCGCTTGCTGCAGCGCTGCTGGAACAGCGCGGGCCTGACCTGGACGCCGTTGACGGTGGCGATCGGCTTGTCCGCCGCGGGCTGTGTCTGTGCATGGAGCTGCAACGGAAGCAGGACGGCGAGCAGAGCAAAAGCGGTGCGTGCAGCGAGATCGATTGGAGGCATCGGCAAGCGTTGGCCAGAGGTGTTTGAGCGGCCTGCAGTATAGCTGTCGCGTGCTATTCTTGGTTGCGAACCATTCTTGGTTGCGAATTCGGGCGCCCCTCCCGCATGCTCCCCGCTCGGCTCACCATCGCGACCCGCGAGAGCGCTCTGGCGCTCTGGCAGGCTCACCACATCCGCGACCGCCTGGTCGAGCTCTACCCCGGTCTTCAGGTCGAGATCCTGGGGATGACGACCCAGGGTGACCGCATGCTCGGCGTGTCGCTGGCCAAGGTTGGCGGCAAGGGCCTGTTCGTCAAGGAGCTCGAGACCGCGCTGGCGGAACAGCGCGCGGACATCGCCGTGCATTCCATGAAAGACGTGCCGATGCACCTCGCGGCCGGCTTTCGCATCGCCGCGATCGGCGAGCGCGAAGACCCTCGCGATGCGTTCGTGGCGGCTCGCTACAGCGACCTGCGGCAACTTCCAGCCGGCGCCGTCCTGGGCACCTCCAGCCTGCGCCGGGAGAGCCAGCTCCGCGCTCGCTTCCCGCATCTCGACGTGCAGCCGCTGCGCGGCAATGTGAACACCCGGCTGCGCAAACTGGATGAGGGGCAATACGCGGGCATCATCCTGGCCGCGGCCGGATTGCGGCGTCTAGGCCTTGCGGACCGCATCACTCAAGTGCTCGATCCCGCGGACAGCTTGCCTGCGGTCGGGCAGGGCGCACTCGGCGTCGAGTGCCTCGAGGAACGAGCTGAACTGGCCGAGCTGCTGGCGCCCCTGGAGCATCCCGAGACGGCGTGGTGCGTGCGCGCCGAGCGCGCCGTCAGCCGGGCGCTCGCCGGGAGCTGCGTCGTGCCGCTCGGGGCGTACGCGCAGCGCGAGGTGGACGGCATGCACCTGCGCGGCTTTGTCGCGAGCCCGGATGGCGCCCGCATGGTGCGTGGCCAGGTCACCTGCCAGTCCATGGAGCGCGATCCGGAGAGCCTGGGGCTCGAGCTGGCGGAGCAGCTTGCCGCAGGCGGCGCACGCGAGATCCTCGCAGCGCTGTCGCATGAGTGAGCCCGGCACGCCTGGTGTGGCCGCCTTGGCCGGCCGCGTCGTACTGGTGACGCGCCCGGCCGGGCAGGCCGAGCAGCTCGCTGCACGCGTGCGTGCGGCGGGCGGGACCCCCTTGCTGTTCCCGACCCTGGTGATCGAGCCGGTCGAGCTGCCTGCTCACGTGGTGGCGCTGCTGCGCGATCCGCGCGCCTTCAACTGGGCGATTTTCGTCAGCGCAAACGCGGTGGCGCACGGACTGCCGCACGTTCTGACAGCGGGCACCTGGCCGCCAGGGTTGCGCGCTGCCGCGGTGGGTGCGGGTACTGCCGCGGCGCTGCGCGCGCGCGGCGTGGCACAGGTGCTCGCGCCATCTGCCGGGAGCGACAGCGAGGCCTTGCTGGCGCTCCCCGAAGTCGAGCACCTGAACGGGCAGCATGTGCTTCTGTTCCGTGGCGTCGGGGGCCGGGAGCTGTTGGCGGACACGTTGCGTGCGCGCGGGGCGCACGTCGAGTACGTGGAGTGCTATCGGCGGGTCCGGCCGGCGGTGGACGCCGAGCCGCTGCGGGCTTCCCTGCGACGTGGCGAGCTGGACGCGGTGACTGCGGCCAGTGCAGAGGCGCTGGCCAACCTCCTGGAGCTTGCGGGAGCGGAATGGGTCCCGCAGCTCGTCGCTTTGCCGGTCTTCGTCACCCATGTGCACATCGCGGAAGCGGCGCAACGACTGGGGTTCCGCCGCTTGCACGTCACGCCCACCAGCGACGAAGGCCTGCTGCAGGGTATGATGGCATTCTTCGCGGCGCCGGGCTGAAGGCCGGCGCTGGTCGCCCACATTGCGCAGTCCCGCATGACTTCCGAATCTCAGGGTCCGCAGCCGCCCGGCGGCACCGGCACGCCCCTGCCGCCGTCGGGCTGGCAGCGCGTGCAACAGGCGGTCAGCCGCCGGTTCGATCTGCGCGTTCTGACCGTCGCAGTCGGCCTGGTGCTGCTCGGCGCGGTCTGGCTGGACGCACGCGTGCGTTTCAACGAGCTGCAGCATGACCTCGCCCGCCGCCTGGTCGAGGCAGAGGCCTACAACAAGGAGAGCCGGCAGGTCGCCAGCCAGACCCAGGCCGCGATGCACGACCTCGAGTACAAGATCGGCATGCTCGAGAGCCGCCTGTCGGAGACGCAGAATCAGCGTCTGGCCCTGGAGAGCCTGTACCTGGAGCTGTCGCGCAACCGCGATGAGCGCATCCTGGCGGAGGTCGAGCAGATTCTCCTGGTCGGCAGCCAGCAGCTGCAGCTGGCCGGCAACCTCAAGGCCGCGTTGATCGCGCTCGAATCCGCGGACAGCCGCCTGCAGCGCGCCGACAGTGCCCAGTTCACCGGCCTGCGGCGGGCGATTCGCCTCGACATCGAGCGCCTCAAGGCGGCGCCCTACGTGGACGTGATCGGCATGAGCCTGCGCCTGGATACGCTCGCGCACCAGGCTCCAAGCTTGCCGCTGGCGATGGACGAGCGCCCGCCCGAGGTGCCGCCGGTCGCACCGCGCGGCGACGAGAGCGCCGCGGCGCGTCTGGCGCGCGAAGCCTGGACCGACCTCAAGAGCCTGATCCGGGTGCAGCCCACCGCTGCCGGGGAGATTCCGCTGCTTTCGCCCGACCAGCAGTTCTTCCTGCGCGAGAATCTGCGCATGCGCCTGCTGTCCGCACGGGTCGCGTTGCTCGCGCACGACCCGGCGAGCTTCAAGGCCGATACGCGCTCGGCGGCAGACTGGCTGCAACGCTATTTCGACCTCAGCGACAAGAAGGTCGGCGCGGCGCTGACCACGCTCAAGCAGCTGACCGACAGCGATATCAGCATCGACCTGCCCGACATTACCGCGAGTCTGGAAGCGGTGCGCGATGCCCGCGTGGCACGCGAACGCAAGTTGCGCTGACGCCGCCGCCATGCGCATCCTGCTCTGGGTCGTGGGGTTGTTCGCGCTGGCGGTGGCCATCACCGTGGCCGCGCGCTACAACGCTGGATATGTCCTGGTCGTTCTGCCGACTCGCCGGGTCGAGCTTTCGGTCAACCTGGCGGCAATCCTGCTCCTGGCCGGCGTCCTGGTGTTCTACGCTCTGCTGCGCACGCTGGTGCTGGCGATGGGTATGCCGTCCCGCGCGCGCGAGTTCCGGCGCAGCCAGGAAGCCGTGCGCGCACGCCGTACGCTGAACGATGCGCTCAAGGCCTTCTTCGAGGGGCGTCACGGCCGCGCCGAGCGCGCCGCCAAGGAGGCCGTGGGCGTGAGCGAATCGCCGGCCCTGGCATTGACCGTCGCCGCGCGCGCTGCGCACGAGCTGCGCTCGTTCCAGTCGCGCGACAACTATCTGCAGCAGATGGAGAAGCTGGCCCCGCAGGACAGCTATCTGCGCGCCATGACACGGGCCGAGCTGCTGCTGGAGGAGCGCCGCTATCACGATGCTCTGCATGCGCTCTCGCAGCTCTCCGACAAGCACACCGCCGCTCTGAAGCTGGAGATGCGCGCTCACCAGCTGGCGCGCAACTGGGACCAGGTGCTGACGCTGCTGCCGCAGCTGGAAAAGCGCAAAGTGTTCGAGCCGGCGGTGCTGGCGCAGCTGCGCCACTATGCGCAAACCGAGAATCTCAAGCGCAAGGCCCAGGATGGCAGAGCGCTGCGCGACTACTGGGAACGGCTGGCGCCGGCCGACCGCAAGGACAGCCGGGTGGCGGCCGCGGCGGCGCAATGCTTCATCGCTCTGGGCGGCTGCGCGGAAGCGCATCGGATTATCGAGGAGAGCGTCGACGAGAACTGGGACTCGACCTTGCTGCCGTTGTACGTGGAGTGCCTGCCGCGCGACGCCCGCAAGCACCTGGAACGCGCCGAAGCCTGGCTCAAGCGCAACCCGGGCGACCCGATCCTGCTGCTCGCGCTGGGCCTGATCTGCATGAAGCAGGAGCTGTGGGGCAAAGCCCGCAGCTACCTGGAGGCAAGCCTGTCGATCGAGCCGAGTCATACCGCCTTTGTGACCCTGGGCGAGCTGCTGGAGCGGATCGGCAAGCCCGAGGAGGCGAGCACAGTCTACCGTCGCGGGCTGGACCAGGCGCTGGTACAGTTGAAGGAGTGCACCGGCGGGCGCCGCAAGGCGGCGTTGTGACGCAACAGTGCAGCCGAACGAATTCACAGGATCAACAGGATTCCTCAGGATTGACAGGATTCTCGAAACCGCCCTCGAGAAACAGAAAACATCCAACGCAGACAGGGAAAATAGCCCTAATCCTGTTTCATCCTGAGAAATCCTGTTAATCCTGTGAATTCGTTTCCTGCATGACCAAGGATCTGCCGCCGTGGCGTGAGCTCGGCGGCTAGGTTTGTCTAAGGCATATTCACCCCGTTCCCTGGCGGACACTGGAGGAACGTGGCATGAACGACATCGACGGCAACCTGGCGGAGCTGGACAAGGACCACGCGCTCAGGGAAGACATCCGCCTGCTCGGCAGGCTGCTGGGCGACACGCTGCGCGAGCAGGAAGGCGACACCACCTTCGACCTGATCGAGCAGATTCGCCAGCTCGCGATCCGCTTCCGCCGGGACGATGACGAGCAGGCGCGCCGCGAGCTGGCCGGCGTGCTGGATGTGCTGAGCCCCGCCGCCAGCGTGGCCGTGATCCGCGCCTTCACCTATTTCTCCCAGCTCGCCAATATCGCGGAGGATCTGGACCACAACCGCAGGCGCCGCCAGCACCAGCTCACCGGGGCACCGCCGCAGGAGGGCAGCCTGGCGCTGGCGCTGGTGCGCGCTGGGCAGGCCGGGCATGGCGCCGGCGCGGTCGCGGAGTTCTTCCGCGATGCGCTGATGTCTCCGGTGCTCACGGCTCACCCCACCGAGGTGCAGCGCAAGAGCATTCTCGACTGCCAGTTGCAGATCGCCCGGCTGCTCACCGAGCGCGACCGCCAGGAGCTTACGCCCGAGGAGCTTGCTGCCAACGAAGAGGCGTTGCGGCGCCAGATCCTCACCATGTGGCAGACGCGCATCCTGCGCGAGCTGCGGCTGACCGTGCGCGACGAGATCGAGAACGGCCTGTCCTACTATCGCTACACCTTCCTGCGCCAGCTGCCGCGCCTGTACAGCGAGATCGAGGATCTGCTGGCCCGCAAGTATCCTGGTGCCGGGATCGACGTGGGACCGGTCCTGCGGCTGGGCGCATGGATCGGCGGGGACCGCGACGGCAACCCCTACGTCACGCACGACGTCACGCGGCACGCGCTGGTTCGCCAATCGTCGACCGCGCTGGACTATCTGCTCGACGAAGTTCACCAGGTGGGCAGCGAGCTGTCGCAGTCCTTGCGCATGGTGGCGGTGACCCCGCAGCTCGAGGAGCTTGCTGCGCGCTCTCCCGACCAGTCGGAGCACCGGCGCGACGAGCCCTACCGGCGGGCGCTGACCGGCATCTACGCGCGCCTTGCGGCCACCTCGCGCACGCTCGACCAGCATGCGCCGGCCCTCGCAGAGGTCGCGCCAGCGCCGCCCTACGCCGATGCCCAGGAGCTGGTGCGCGACCTCGAGACCATCGCCGATTCGCTCGCGCGCAATCGCGCCGGGCGGCTCGCCGCCGGCCGGCTGCGCGCCCTGATCCGGGCGGCGCAGGTGTTCGGGTTCCACCTCGCGCCGCTCGACATGCGCCAGCACAGCGGAATACTGGAGCAGGTCGTCGCCGAGCTGTTCGAGACCGGGGCCAACCGTCCTGGCTACCTCGCGCTCGGGGAAGACGAGCGCCGGCGCTGGCTGCTGGAGGAGCTGGCGATTCCCAGACCGCTGCGCTCACCGCATATGGCCTACGGCGAGCTGGCGACCAGCGAGCTGCGCATTCTGGATACCGCCGCGGAGTTGCAGCGGCGCTACGGGGCGCGCGCGCTGCCCAATCACATCATCTCCAACACCAACGGCGTGAGCGACATGCTGGAGCTCGCGCTGCTGCTCAAGGAGGCGGGGCTGTTGCGGCCCGGTCAGGCGCCGCGGCTGTCCATGAACATCATCCCGCTGTTCGAGACCATCGCCGACCTGCGCGGGTGCGCCGCGATCATGGACGAGCTGCTGCGCGTGCCCTTGTACCGCGAGCTGCTGGAGAGCCGCGGCAACGTCCAGGAGATCATGCTCGGCTACTCCGACAGCAACAAGGACGGCGGCTACCTCACGTCGAACTGGGAGCTCTACAAGGCCGAGGTCAAGCTGGTGGAAGTGTTCAAGCGGCATGGGGTGAAGCTGCGCCTGTTCCACGGCCGCGGCGGCACGGTGGGGCGCGGCGGCGGCCCGAGCTATCAGGCGATCCTCGCACAGCCGCCCGGAACCGTGCTCGGTCAGATCCGCATCACCGAACAGGGCGAGGTGATCGCCAGCAAGTACTCCGACCCCGACATCGGCCGGCGCAACCTCGAGACCCTGATCGCCGCTACGCTGGAAGCCACGCTGCTGAACCGCGGCAGCATGCGTCCGGAGGAAAGCGCGTACCGCGAGGTCATGGAAGAGATGTCCGCGGACGCCTACGCGGCGTTCCGCAAACTGGTGTACGAGACGCCGGGGTTCGTCACGTTCTTCCGCACCGCCACGCCGATCACCGAGATCGCCGACCTGCACGTGGGCAGCCGCCCGGCTTCGCGCAAGAAGTCGGACCGCATCGAGGACCTGCGTGCGATTCCGTGGGTGTTCAGCTGGTCGCTGGCTCGCATCATGCTGCCCGGCTGGTTCGGATTCGGCGCCGCGGTGGAGAAGCTGGTCGAGCGGCGCGGCGCTGCGGGCCTGGAGCTGCTCAAGCAGATGCACGCGCAGTGGCCGTTCTTCCGAGCCCTGCTGTCGAACCTGGACATGGTGCTGGCGAAGAGCGACATCCACATCGCCTCGCGCTACGCCGAGCTGGTCGCCGACACCGAGCTGCGCGGGCGCATCTTCGGCCTGATCCAGGCCGAGTACCACCGCACCATCGGACACCTGCTGGCGATCACCGGCCAGCGCGAGCTGCTCGAGCACAATCCGCAGCTCGCGCGCAGCTTCCGCAACCGCCAGCCCTACATCGACCCGCTCAACCACCTGCAGGTCGAATCGCTGCGGCGCTTCCGCGCCGGTGAGCAGGACGAGAAGACGAGGCGGGCGATCTTGCTCACCATCAACGGCATCGCCGCGGGTTGCGCAACAGCGGCTAGCTACGCAAGCTTATGGCGCGGTTACGGGGTGGACGCGGGCGCCGGGGTAAATGCGTCGGAGAAGAACTCCTCGTCGGGCAGCTGGCACTGCGAAGTGAAATCGGCGTGCGCCGACTCGACGACGATCGGCGCGCCGCAGGCATAGACTTGATAGCCCGACAGGTCGGGGAAGTCCTGCATCACGGCGCGATGGACGAACCCGGTTCGGCCTGCCCACTGATCTTCGGGCAGCGCATCGGAGACCACCGGGATGTAGCTGAAGTTGGCGTGATCGGCCTGCCATTGCCGGCACAGCGCATCCAGGTAGATGTCCTTGGGCCGGCGCCCGCCCCAGTACAGCACCATCTGGCGCTGCACGCCGCTGCGGAAGGCGTGCAGCAGGATGCTCTTGACCGGCGCAAAGCCGGTGCCGCTCGCCACGAAGATCATCGGCTTGTCGCTGTCCGCGCGCAAAAAGAACGTTCCCAGCGGTCCTTCGAAGCGCAGGATGTCTTTTTCCTTCATCCGGTTGAACACGTAATCGGTGAAGGTGCCGCCAGGCATGCTGCGCACGTGCAGCTCCATCTGGGTGTCGTCCTCGGGCGCGTTGGCGAGCGAGTACGCGCGGCGTTTGCCGTCCCGCAGGATGATCTCCACGTACTGCCCGGCGAGGAACTGCAGCCGCTCGTTGGCCGGCAGCGATAGAAGCAGGACCGCGACGTCGTCGGCCGGGCGCTCGATACGCTGCACGCGGCAAGGCAGCTTTCTCGCCTGGCCCGCCCCCGTGGTGTTGATCTCGCGTGCCTCGATTACCAGGTCCGTGAGCGGCTTGGCGCGGCAGAACAGCGCGAACCCGAGCTTCTTCTCGAAATCGGGCAGGACGTGGGCCGCATGGTCGCCATAGTCGACCTGCCCCTGCAGCACCTTGCCTTTACACGACCCGCAGGCGCCGTTGCGGCAGCCGTAGGCCAGCGTGATGCCGCCGCGAAGGGCGGCTTCCAGCACGGTCTCGCCGGCCTCGACGTCCAGCTCCCGGTTGCTCGGCTTGATGGTGACGTGAAACGACATGCGCGCGTTACTCTCGAAAGGGCCACGGCCGGTACCCCGGCCAGTGCTCAGGCTTCAACTAGAATAGGGGGATGAAGCGGCTCCTGATCGTCGGGTGTGGCGACGTGGGCATGCGGATGCTCCCGCTGCTGCGTGGCCGCTACCGGCTGTTCGCCTTGACCAGGCCCGCCCGCGAGCGTGAGGCCACGCTGCGCGCGCTGGGGGTGACGCCCCTGGCCGGTGACCTCGACGACGCGCAAAGTCTGTGCCGTCTGTCGGGGCTGCCGCACGACGTGCTGCATTTCGCGCCGCCGCCGGGCGCCGGCGCGCACGACGGGCGTACCAGCAATCTCATCCGCGCGCTGCAAAAGGCGCGAAGCATACCACAGCGACTCGTCTACATCAGTACCAGCGGCGTCTACGGCGACTGCGGAGGCCGCCTGGTCCACGAGCACCAGCCGCTGCGCCCGCAGACCGAGCGTGCCGTGCGGCGTGCGGACGCGGAGCGCCAGCTGCGCGAGTGGGGACGCAGGAGCGGCGTCGGGGTGGTGATCCTGCGAGTGCCCGGAATCTATGCGGCGGATCGCCTGCCGTTGCAGCGCCTGCGGGCCGGAACGCCGGCGCTGGTGGCCTCGGAAGACCCCTACACCAATCACATCCACGCCGACGACCTGGCGCGTGTCGTGGTCGCCGCGCTCGCGCGCGGCCGCGGGCAACGCATCTACAACGCTTCCGACGATTCAGCTCTGCGGATGGGGGAGTATTTCGATCTGGTGGCGGACAGCCTGCGGGTTGCCCCGACCTGCGCGCATCTCGCGCCACGCTGCAAGCCGAGCAGATCCCCGAGGTGCTGCTGTCGTTCATGCGCGAGTCCAGACGCCTGGCCAATACGCGGCTGCGGCGGGAGTTGCGCTTGCGCCTGCGCTATCCGACCGTCGCCGAAGGCCTGGCCCGCGCCGGCACCGAGCAGCCCCGACAGGATCGGCAAACCAGGCCGGCGCACTCGGGTGCCCGGCCATCTGGAGGCGCGGCGTTTACGTATACTAACGCGCCCCAGGACCGACAGTGGGGCTGACAGCCGCAACCCGCGGCAAGACCGATGGAACCCATCCTGCTCGTCCTCAGCAACCTCCCGGATCGTGAGCGCGCACTCAAGCTGGCCGCGGCGCTGGTCGAAGAACGCCTCGCCGCGTGCGTCAACGTCCTGAGCGAGTGCACATCGCTGTATCGATGGCAGGGCGCGGTGGAGACCGCCGCCGAGGTGCCTGTGCTGATCAAGACCCGCGAAAGCCTCTATGCCCGAGTCGAGGAAGCCATTCGCAAGCTTCATCCCTATGAGGTGCCGGAAGTGATGGCGCTGCGCCTGGACCGCGGTCTGCCAGCCTACTTGCAGTGGGTGCTGGAGGAAACCGCAGGTGGCTGAGCGCCCGCGCCAGTTCGCGCTGTTTGCCCTGCTGCTCGCCTGCAGCCTGCTGGCCTGTCCGCCGCAGACCTTCGCGCAGGCGCAAGAGGGAGAAGCACCGTCCGCGAGCGATGGCGGCGGCGTGCTGTCCAAGCTGCGCAAGCTCACAGCCGAGGCCGAGCCGGAGTTTCTGCCCGTGGATAAGGCGTTCCAGGTGAGCGTGCGCGCCCGCGACGCCCATACCGTGGTCGCCGAGTTCGTGCCGGCCAAAGGCTACTATCTGTATCGCGATAAGCTGGGCGTCACGCCGGACGGCGGCGCGGGTGTGACGGTGAAAGCGCTGACCGTGCCGCGCGGCGAGATCAAGAACGACCCGAACTTCGGCGATACCGAGGTGTTTCATGGCCCGGTGCAGGCCGTGCTCGCGCTCGAGCGCACACACGGCGGCGAGCAGCGCATCGGTGTCGAGACGAAGTTCCAGGGCTGCGCCGAAGCCGGGCTGTGTTACCCGCCCGAACGCAAGCGCTTCGATGTCGTGCTGGCCGCCTTCGATCCTGGGGCTACGAAGGCGCGTGCCGCGGTGGCCCCGGTCCCGAGCCCCACCCCACGCGCTGCAACACCGTCGCCAGTGCCTGAACCTGCCGCCGCGGCACCGCGCGCCGCGCCCCCGCGGGCTGCGGCCGAGCCGCAGGCTGCCCCGGCTTCCCCTCCCGACGAGACCTCGCGAGTGGTGCAGATTCTGCGCGAGCACGGCTTCTGGGGCGTGGTCGCCAGTTTCTTCGGATTCGGGCTGCTGTTGTCCTTCACCCCCTGTGTGTTCCCGATGATCCCGATTCTGTCCGGGATCATCGTCGGCCAGGGCCACCGCGTCAGCCGTGGCCAGACGCTGCTGCTTTCGCTCATCTACGTTCTCGGGATGGCGGTCACCTACGCCGCCGCCGGCGTCGCCGCCGGCCTGTCGGGGACGTTGCTTTCCAGCGCGCTGCAGAACCCCTGGGTGCTCGGCGGCTTCGCGATCGTGTTCGTCGTGCTCGCGCTGTCCATGTTCGGTCTCTACGACCTGCAGCTGCCGGCGTCGTTGCAAAGCCGGCTGTCGGGCGCGTCCAACCGCATGCAGGGCGGCACCTTCTGGGGTGTGCTGGCAATGGGGGTGCTGTCGGCCGTGATCGTCGGCCCCTGCGTGGCCGCGCCGCTGGCGGGCGCGCTCCTCTACATCAATAAGACGCGCGACGCGGTGCTGGGTGGGACTGGACTGTTCGCGATGGCGCTCGGGATGGGGGTGCCGCTGCTGGTCGTAGGCGCGTCGGCAGGCGCGCTGATGCCACGCGCGGGCCCCTGGATGCAGACCGTCAAGAACTTCTTCGGCGTCGTGCTGCTCGGGCTGGCGATCTGGATCGTGTCCCCGATTCTGTCGGCAGCGGCTCACATGCTTCTGTGGGCGGGGTTGTTGATCTGCGCGGCGATCTATCTGCATGCCCTCGATCCGTTGCCGCACAACGCCTCCGGCTATCGGAAGCTGTGGAAGGGAGTGGGCGTGGTGGCGCTGCTGGTGGGAGTGGCCCTGCTGGTAGGCGTCTTGTCCGGCGGTCGCGATATCCTCCAGCCGCTGACCGGCTTGCGGGGCACCGGCGGGAGCGGTGAGGCCGCCCAGGCCGGCCCCCGGTTTGTCAAGGTGACGTCGGTGGCGGACCTGGAGCAGAAGCTGGCACAGGCCGGCGGGCGTCCGGTGATGCTCGACTTCTACGCCGACTGGTGCGTCTCCTGCAAAGAGATGGAGCGCTTCACCTTTACCGACCCCAACGTGCGCGCGCGCATGGAGCGCATGCTCCTGCTCAAGGCCGACGTCACCGCGAACTCGCCCGAGGACGCCGCCCTGCTCGCGCGTTTCGGGTTGTTCGGTCCGCCCGGCACGATCTTCTTCGATTCTGCAGGCAACCAGCTCACCCGGCGCGTCGTCGGCTTCCAGCCGGCGGAACAGTTCGCGGCGTCTCTGGACGCAGCACTGCAGCCGGCCTCATGAGCAGAACCGGGCGGGTCGCCCTGTTCGCTGCGGTGGCCGCTGCGGCGCTGGCCGCGGGGTTCATGCTGCATCCCTTGAACCGGACCGAGCCTGCGGTCCCTCCGCCGGCCGCCGCCAGCCTGATGCAGGCGGCCCTGCCGGACCTGGCTGGACAGTCTCAGCCGCTCAGCCAATGGACCGGCCGGGTCCTGGTGGTGAATTTCTGGGCGACCTGGTGTGCGCCGTGCCGGGAGGAAATTCCGGCTCTGATCCGGGTTCAGGACAAGCTCGGCCCGAAGGGACTGCAGATCATCGGCATCGCCATCGATCAGGCCGAGCGGGTGAGGCCGTACACCGCGGAGATGCGGATAAACTACCCGGTGCTGGTCGGGGAGCTGGACGCAATGGATCTCGCGCAGCAGGCCGGGAACCAGAGTGGAGGCCTGCCGTTTACCGTCATCTTCGACCGCTCCGGAAAGCCGGTGAAAACCGAGCTGGGCGGACTTAACCAGGAAAAGCTCGAGCGGCTGGTCCAGCCGATGCTGTAAGCGCTCGGCTGCAGCGTTCGAGACTGCATCTCCCGCGAATGTGCCGGCTGTTGGGAGAAGGTCGGGCCACGTACTGGTTCCCGCCTCAAGGCCAGCGGCAGGGCGCCGTTATAGGTCCGCCAGAGATGTCAAACTCCTTGAAAATCTGGACAACTTGCCGCGACCTGCGGCAAACTTGACGACATGACAACGCCAATAGAGCGTGGGGAGGGGGCCGCCGGCGGGCGCCGGATCCTGGTGCTGCATGGGCCGAACCTGAATCTCCTGGGTACGCGCGAACCGTCCATCTACGGCGCGGTTACGCTAGAGGCCATCAATGCGGTTCTGGGGGAGCGGGCCGCCAGGCAGGCGCGACGCTGTCTGAGCTTCCAGAGCAACGTCGAAGGCGAACTCGTGAATCGGATCCAGCAGGCACGGGCGAGACGGCACCGAATTCATCGTCATCAATCCGGCGGCCTATACGCATACCAGCGTGGCGCTGCGCGACGCGCTGGCGGCGGTGAAGATTCCGTTCATCGAGGTGCATCTGTCGAACGTCTTTGCGCGCGAGCCGTTTCGCCATCATTCGTATTTCACCGATCTGGCGGTGGGGATGATCTGCGGCCTGGGGGCGAGCGGCTACGAGCTGGCGCTGGAGTACGCGCTGAGGCGCGAGGAGGGCCAGCGATGGATCTGAGGAAGCTCAAGAAGCTGATCGATCTGGTCCAGGAATCGGGCATCGCCGAGCTCGAGATCACCGAAGGCGAGGAAAAAGTGCGCATCAGCCGCGCTGGGCCACGGCACCTACAGGCGATGCTGAGCGATGCCCCAGTGCGCAGCGGCGCCGGCTGCCGCGCCGCCGCTGCAGCAGCACCGCCGCCGCGGCGGCCCCGGGAAGGTCGAGGGCCATGTCGTGAAGTCGCCGATGGTGGGAACGTTCTATCGCGCGCCTTCGCCCGGCGCCAAGCCTTTCGTCGAGATCGGGGATCGCGTCAGCCCCGGCGATACGCTCTGCATCATCGAGGCCATGAAGCTCCTCAACGAAATCGAGGCCGATCAGGGCGGCGAGGTGAAAGAGGTCTACGTGGAGAACGGCCAGCCGGTCGAGTACGGCGAGCCGCTGTTCCTGATCGTCTGAGCCGCAGCAGCCGTCGCTGCCGAGCGTTCGCCGCCGGTGAGCGGCGCGTGAGATCGAATCAACTTCTTAAGATCGTATCGATAAAGCGGTGTTCGAGAAAATCCTCATCGCCAACCGCGGCGAGATCGCGCTGCGCATCCAGCGCGCCTGCCGCGAGCTCGGCGTCAAGACCGTCGCCGTGCATTCGGAGGCCGACTGCCGAGGCCAAATATGTGCGCCTCGCCGACGAGTCGGTGTGCATCGGACCGGCACCGTCGAGCCAGAGCTACCTCAACATCCCGGCGATCATCAGCGCCGCCGAGGTCACCGACGCCGAGGCGATCCATCCCGGCTACGGCTTCCTGTCGGAGAACGCCGACTTCGCCGAGCGCGTCGAGAAGAGCGGCTTCGTGTTCATCGGCCCGCGCCCCGAGACGATCCGCCTGATGGGCGACAAGGTGAGCGCCAAGCACGCCATGATCAAGGCCGGGGTGCCGGTGGTGCCGGGCTCGGAGGGCGCGCTGCCCGGAAGCCCCCGACGAGATCATCAAGATCGCGCGCGGCATCGGCTACCCGGTCATCATCAAGGCCTCGGGCGGCGGCGGCGGGCGCGGCATGCGCGTGGTGCATACCGAGGCGGCGCTGCTCAATGCGGTCACGATGACCCGCACCGAAGCGCAGACCGCCTTCGGCAATCCCATGGTGTACCTGGAGAAGTTCCTGGAGAATCCGCGCCATGTCGAGATCCAGGTGCTGGCCGACGAGCACGGCAATGCGGTCTACCTCGGCGATCGCGATTGCTCGATGCAGCGCCGCCATCAGAAGATCATCGAGGAAGCGCCGGCGCCGCTGATCAATCCGCGCCTCAAGGCGCGCATCGGCGAGCGCTGCGCCGAGGCCTGCCGCAAGATCGGCTATCGCGGCGCCGGGACGTTCGAGTTCCTGTTCGAGAAGGACGAGTTCTACTTCATCGAGATGAACACGCGCGTGCAGGTCGAGCACCCGGTGACCGAGATGATCACCGGCATCGACATCGTGCAGGCGCAGATCCGGGTGGCCGCGGGCAGAAGCTGCCGTTCAAGCAGCGCGACGTGCAGTTCCGCGGCCACGCCATCGAGTGCCGCATCAACGCCGAGCATCCCTACAAGTTCACGCCGTCGCCGGGACGCATCACCTCAGTTCCACGTGCCGGGCGGGCCGGGCATCCGCGTCGACTCGCACGCCTACGCCAACTATTTCGTGCCGCCGCACTACGATTCGCTGATCGGCAAGGTGATCGCCTGGGCCGACACGCGCGAGCAGGCGATCGCCAAAATGCGCATCGCGCTGTCCGAAATGATCGTCGAAGGGATCCAGACCAATCTGCCGCTGCACCAGGAGCTGATGCTCGACTCGGCGTTCCTGCGCGGCGGGCACCAGCATCCATTACCTCGAAGAAAAGCTGTCCAAGCAGAACCGCCCGGATTGAACTTCTCGCGGTGGCGCGCGTCGATGTCCTGGGTTGGCGGATTCAGCGATCGAGCTCGACGCGAGCCAGGCCGAGCTGTGGCCGACGCCTTGCTCGAGCGCCGGTGCCTTGTCGGTGGAGATCGCGATGCGCAGGCCGGCAGCGCGCAGGAGCGCGCGATCTTCGGCGAGCCCGGCGGAACCGCGCGCCAGCTGGTCTGGACGCAACCGAGTGATCAGCGCGTTGTTCGACGCGCAGATCGACGTAGCGGGACGCCGTGCTGCGGCGCGAGCTCGGGGAGTGCGGACGCGCGTGCCAGCTGGCCGTTGCGCCAGTGGCGGAGCAGGACTGGGTGCGAGCGAGCCAGCAGCAGTTCAGCCCGTCCAGATCTCCAAACGCGTCTGTGGATCGTGCCGTCGTGGTGCGAACCGCCGGATCCGCCGGCGATCAATCTGAGGCTCGATCCCGGGCCTCGCATTCGGCACCGGAGCGCATCCGACCACCTGGCAGTGCCTGCATTGGCTGGACGAGAATTTGCGTGCGGCGCAGTCGGTGCTGGACTACGGCTGCGGCAGCGGTGTTCTCGCGATCGCCGCGAAACGGCTGGGCGCCGGCGCGGTGATCGGCGTGGACATCGATCCGAATGCAGTCCTGGCCACGCGCGAAAATGCCGCGGCCAACGCGGCCGAGATCCATGTCGACCGGCGCCCGACACGGTGCCGCCGGGCCCTATGACGTCGTGCTGGCCAACATCCTGTCCAATCCGCTCAAGCTGCTCGCGCCGGTGCTGGCGTGCGTTTACCAGGCCGGGCGGGAACGTCGTGCTGGCCGGCATCCTGGATCGGCAGGCCGAGGAGCTGATCGAGCCGCCTACTCGCGGTGGTTCGACCTGCAGGTGGCCTCGGCGAAGGACGGCTGGGTCTGTCTCGCGGGCACGCGAAAGCGTAGCGCCAACCGCCTTCATGCCGCGACACGATGAGCATGTACACCCGTTGCCCGCATTGCGACACCGTCTTTCGCGTGACGCCGCAGCAGCTGCAGGTGTCGAGCGGCCAGGTGCGCTGCGGGCGCTGCCAGGAAGTGTTCGATGCCTTCTCGACCTTGACCTCGCGGCTCCCCAGCGGAAAGCTGGAGCAGCCGAGCGCGCCAGCCGGGCCGGAGCAGCCGCTGCGGCGCGAACCGTATGAGTCTCCGCCCCGTGGCGATGAACCCATGCCCGGCGATGCGCTCAGCGCACGCGAGCCCGCCCCGTCCCCGGCGATCAAGGCCACTGTTCCCTCGGCCCCAGCGCGCGGCCGCCGCAGCTGAGCACGAGATCCTGACCCTGCCGCGCCGAACTGTTCGGCGGCGCGGGCCCTCCCGGCGGTCGCTGGCCGTGGGCGCTCGCCTGCCTGCTCGCTGTGCTCGTGCTGGCCATTCAGGCGGCGTCGTTCTTTCCCGGGAGATCGCGTTGCGCGCTGCCAGCGTTGCGGCCCCTGCTCGTGCAATACTGCGCGTGGATGGGATGCAGGGTCGAGCTGCCGCGCGTGCCTGACCAGCTGTTCATCGAGGCCTCCGACCTGCAGTTGCTCGATCCCGCTCACCCCAATGAGGTGCTGTTGACTGCGACTGTGCGCAATCGGGCCGCCTTTCAGCAGGCGTTGCCCTTGTTGGAGCTGACGCTGACCGACAGCGCGAACCAGACTGCGGCGCGTAAGGTGTTCAAGCCGGCCGAATACCTGGGTACCGCTCGGGGACCTGACGACGGCATCGGCGCCGGCCAGGAGGTGTCGGTGCGGCTGTATCTGGATACCGGCGACTTGAAGGCCGCGGGCTATCGGTTGTATCTGTTCTTCGCATGAGCACAACCGTTCCACCGGAAGCCGGCTCCGCACCCGCAGGCAACAGCCCGCAGCTTCGGCGCACCGCGTTGTACGAGGAGCATGTGCGGCTCGGTGCGCGGCTGACAGACTTCGGCGGCTGGGAGATGCCGCTGCACTACGGCTCCCAGATCGAGGAGCATCACGGCGTGCGGCGCGACGCCGGCATGTTCGACGTGTCGCACATGCTGACCCTCGACTTGCGAGGCTGCCGGCGCGGCCGTTTCTGCGGCAGCTGCTCGGCGAACGACGTCGAGCAGGCTGACTGTGCCCGGAAAGGCGCTCTACTCCTGCCTGCTGCGCGAGGACGGCGGCGTCCTCGACGACCTGATCGTCTATTTCCTCGGCGGAAGACTGGTTCCGGGTGGTGGTCAATGCGGGCACCGCCGACAAGGACCTGGCCTGGATCCTGCGCAGCGCGACCGCCTCAGTCCGGGGCTGGCGGTGCAGCCGCGGCGCGATCTCGCCATGCTCGCCGTGCAGGGACCGCATGCCCGCGCGCAGCGTTTGGCAAGCACGGCCGCAAACGCGCGCTGGATACCGAAGCGACTCGCGGCGTTTCAGGCGGCGCAGTGTCGGCGAGCTGTTCATCGCTCGCACCGGCTACACCGGCGAGGACGGATTCGAGATTGATGCTGCCGCGCAACGCAGGCCGCGGGACTGTGGCGGGACTTGCTCGATGGCGGGGTCGCGCCCTGCGGGCTGGGCGCCCGCGACACGTTGCGGCTGGAAGCGGGAATGAATCTCTACGGGCAGGACATGGACGAGTCCGTCACCCCGTCCGAGGCCGGGCTGGGCTGGACGGTGGCGATGCGGGACGAGCGTCCGTTCATCGGCCGCGATGCGCTGCGCTCGCGCACGCCGCGTTTCCAGACTGCTCGGGCTGGTGCTGCGCGACAAGGGCGTGCTGCGGGCGCATCAAAAGTTGCGCAGCGTGCACGGGGCCGGCGAGATCACCAGCGGAACCTTCTCGCCTACGCTGGCGTCGTTCGATCGCGCTGGCGCGCGTGCCGACGGCGTGCCGGCCCGGCGAGCGCGTGGAGGTCGAGATCCGCGAGCGTTGGCTGCAGGCCGAGATAGTAAAATACCCGTTCGTGCGGATGGGCCGCAGCCTGCTGCCCGCCTGAGCCGGCACGCCGAGCATTATCTGCGCAATCTATCTGGGCATCCAGCTGGGAGGCTGCCATGACGGTCCCGACCGATCTCAAATACACAGACAGCCACGAATGGGCGCGGCTGGAAGCGGACGGCACCGTGAGCGTCGGCATCACGCACCATGCGCAGGACCGGCTCGGCGATCTGGTGTACGTCGAGAACCCGAGGTCGGGCAAACGATTCCAGAAGGGCCAGGAGTGCGGCGTGGTCGAATCGGTCAAGGCCGCCTCGGACATCTACGCGCCGGTCTCGGGCGAGGTGGTGGCGGTCAACGCAGAGCTGCTCGGCGCGACCCGGAGAAGATCAACCAGGACGCCTATGCCGCGTGGATGTTCAGGCTCAAGCCCGAGCGACCCGACGGAGCTCGGCTCGCTGCTGGATGCGGCGGCGTACCAGCGGTTGATCGAGGCGAGGAGCACTGATTGCCCTTCATCCCCCACACGGCGGAAGACGTCCAGGCGATGCTGGCGGCGATCGGCGCCAGCGACATCGACGCGCTGTTCGACGAGATTCCGGCGCAGCCTGCGCGGCGCCCGGCTGACCGACGTCCCGCCGGCAGCGAGCGAGATGGCAGATCACCCGGCTGATGCAGGAGCGCGCCGAGCAGGACGGGCGCTGGCTCAACTTCATCGGCGCCGGCGCCTACGAGCATCACATCCCGGCCGCGGTCTGGCAGATCGCCACGCGCGGCGAGTTCTATTCCGCCTACACGCCGTACCAGGCCGAGGCGAGCCAGGGCACGCTGCAGACTGCTGTACGAGTACCAGACCATGATGGCCTCGCTCACCGGACTGGATGCAGCCAATGCCAGCCTCTACGACGGCGCCTCCGCGCTGGCCGAGGCGGTGCTGATGGCGGTGCGGCTGCACAAGAGCTCGCGCCGCGTGCTGATTGCCGCGCCACGGTGCATCCGGTCTATCGCACGGTCGCGCGCACCATCGTCGCCAACCAGGACATCGAGCTGGTCGAGCTGCCGTATTGCACCGAGCAGGGCGTGACGCTGCCGGAGGCGCTCGCAGCGCGTGGCGCGGCAGCGATTCGCCGCGCTGGTCATCCCGCAGCCGAACTTCTTCGGCGTGCTGGAGCCGGTGCATGAGCTCACCGACTGGGCGCACGCCCAGGGCGCGCTGGTGATCGGCGTGGTCAATCCGGTCGCCGCTCGCGGTGCTGGCTCCGCCGGGGCAGTGGGGGAGCCGGGGCGCCGACATCGCGGTGGGCGAAGGCCAGCCGCTCGGCGTGCCGCTCGCCAGCGGCGGCCCCTACTTCGGCTTCATGTCCTGCAAGCAGGCGCATGTGCGGCAGATGCCCGGGCGCATCGTCGGCCGCACGCGTGGACCGCGACGGCAAGCCCGGGTTCACGCTGACGCTGCAGGCGCGCGAGCAGCACATCCGCCGCTCCAAGGCCACCTCCAACATCTGCACCAATCAGGGCCTGGCGGTGACCGCCGCCACCGATCCATATGGCGTTGCTCGGTCCGCGCGGTCTCGAGAACAGTGCGCTTACCTGCCACGCCAACCTGCTGGAGTTGCTGGAACGCGTAGAGCGCGCCAGCGGACGCCGGCCGCGCTTCAGCGGCGCCGACTTTCCACGAGAGCGTGCTGGCGCTCGAAACCGATCCTGCGGACGTGTGCTGGCCGCGCTGCGCGCACAGCGCATTCTCGGCGGCTTCGATCTCGCGGCTGCACTATCCCGAGCTCGGCCGGCTGCCTGCTGGTCTGCGCGACCGAGACCAAGACGGCCGAAGATCTGGACCGCTATGCCGCCGCACTGGCTGCGGCGCTACGCTGAGTCAGGAACCGCGGCACCCGTTGCGCACCGCTTTCTTAGGAGACACCAGAATGACGACAGTGACCCTGAAAGGCAATCCCGTTCCAGTGGCCGGCAGCTGCCCAAGGCGGGCGCGCGCGCCGGCGACTTCACGCTGGTCAACAAGGACCTGCAGAACGTGACGCCTGGACAGACTTCGCCGGCAAGCGCAAGGTGCTCAACATCGTGCCCAGCCTGGACACGCCCACCTGCCAGAAATCCACCCGCGTGTTCAACGAGCGGGCCTCGGCGGTCCCCAACGCCGTCGTGCTGGTGGTGTCCGCGGACCTGCCGTTCGCGATGTCGCGGTTCTGCGGGGCCGAAGGACTGAACAACGTCGTCACGCTGTCCACGTTGCGCGACGGCGGCTTTCACCGGCGTTACGGCGTGGATATCGTCGGGGGTCCGCTCGAGGGTTTGACCGCGCGCGCGGTCGTGGTGCTGGACGAGAGCAACCGCGTCCTGCACTCGGAGCTGGTGCCCGAGATCGCCAACGAGCCCAACTACGAAGCCGCGCTGGCGGCGCTGAAATGAGCGTTGAGCAGACCGTTGCGCGGCGAGGCGACCGGTCTGCGCGCCGCCCCTCGACTCTCCCGCCTCCAGCATGGCGCGCGCGTGACGCTCATCTTCGACCTGTCCAGGCACGGCCGCGGCAGTCGCCAGTACGCTGCGCGCGCCCGCGCGCGCGCCCGAGCTCCCCGCCGACCTTCTGCGCCGCGACCTGCCGCTGCTGCCCGAGGTCTCCGAGCTGGATGCGGTGCGCCACTACACGCGGCTGTCGCAGCAGAATTTCTCCATCGACACGCAGTTCTACCCGCTGGGCTCGTGCACCATGAAGTACAACCCGCGCGCCTGCAACAGCCTGGCGATGCTGCCGCGGGTTTCTGGCGCGTCATCCGCTCGCGCCGGCCGAAACCGGGCAGGGCTTTCTCGCCTGCCTGTTCGAGCTGCAGGAGATGCTGAAGGACGTCACCGGCATGGCGGGCGTGAGTCTCGCGCCGATGGCGGGCGCGCAGGGCGAGTTCGCCGGCGTGGCGATGATCCGCGCCTAGCACGACGCGCGCGGCGACGGCGCGCGCCAGGAGATCATCGTTCCCGACGCGGCGCACGGCACCAACCCCGCGACCGCGACCATGTGCGGCTTCACGGTGCGCGAGATCCCTACCGATCGCGACGGCAACGTCGACATCGATCGCTTGCGCGCCGCGGTCGGCCCGCACACCGCCGGCCTGATGCTCACCAACCCCTCGACGCTCGGCGTGTTCGAGCAGCGCATCCTCGACATCCGTGACGTCGTTCACGCGGCCGGCGGCCTGCTGTACTACGACGGCGCGAATCTCAACGCCATCCTGGGCAAGGTCAAGCCGGGGACGATGGGGTTCGACGTGATCCACATCAACTTGCACAAGACTTTCTCGACGCCGCACGGCGGCGGCGGCCCGGGTGCGGGGCCGGTCGGCGTGGCCCCGCACCTGCTGCCGTTCCTGCCGATCCCGATGGTGGGCCGCGACGTGCCGCGGCTATCGCTGGCTCACCGAGGCGGACTGCCCGCAGTCCATCGGCCGCCTGTCCGCGCACATGGGCAATGCCGGCGTGCTGCTGCGCGCGTACGTCTACGCGCGCATGCTCGGGCGCGAGGGCATGCCGCGCGTCGCCGAGTATGCGACGCTCAACGCCAACTATCTGATGGCGCAGCTGCGCAATGCCGGGTTCGAAGCGGCCTATCCGCGCCGTCGCGCCAGCCACGAATTCATCGTCACGCTGCGCGCACCTGAAGGAGGAGACCGGCGTCACCGCGATGGACTTCGCCAAGCGCCTGCTCGACAAGGGCTTCCATGCGCCGACCACTTATTTTCCGCTGCTCGTGCCGGAGTGCCTGCTGATCGAGCCGACCGAAACGGAGTCGAAGGAGACGCTCGATGCCTTCGTCGCCGCGATGGCCGACGTGCGCGCGGAGGCTTACGCCGACGCGGAGCTCGTGCGCTCCGCCCCCCACACTACCCCGGTGCGCAGGCTCGACGACGTGAAAGCCGCGCGTGACCTCGATCTGACATGGAAAAAACCGAGCAAATAAGCCCGCACAAAGGCAAGACCGGGTTGCGCCGGATCTTGAACGCGCTGTTCTACTCGGTCGACGGATTTCGCGCCGCTTACCAGCACGAAGACGCGTTCCGCCAGGAGTGCATGCTGGCGGCCGTGCTGGTGCCGCTTGCGCTGTTCCTGCCCGCGAGCGGGGTTGGCAAGGCGCTGATGATCGCCAGCGTGCTGCTGGTGCTGCTGGTGGAGCTCCTCAACTCCGCGGTGGAAGCCACGGTGGATCGCATCTCGCTGGAAAACCACCAGCTCGCCAAGCGCGCGAAGGACATCGGCAGCGCCGCCGTGTTCGTCAGCCTCGTGAACGTGCTGGCGGTGTGGGGGCTGGTGCTGTTCGGCTGAGCGGTGCGCGCGGCCGGCTAACCGCATGAACCACAGAGGACACAGAGGTACACAGAGAAAAGCGCGAGGTGATTGAAAACGCGGGCGGGTTACACAGACTCCGGGAGCCGAACGCGAACAGAGCGATGCGCCGAATCGTTCCGTGCTCTTCTCTGTGTACCTCTGTGCCCTCTGTGGTGAACGCGGTTGCGCTTTTCACGCGTCACCAAAGCATCATGGGAACGTAACGAAACTTTCGCGCCGCGCCGGCAAGCTTGCGGCGCATGGATCACCCTGCCGTCCTGACCGGTCCGTCGGGACCTCGCGAGATCACTCGGCCTTGTGCATCCGAGCACCTGGCCACTTCCCGGTTACTGCGCATCGCGCTGGTGACGGAAACGTTCCCTCCCGAAGTCAACGGCGTGGCCATGACCATCGGCAGGATGCTGGATGGATTGCTGGCCCGCGGGCATCACGTCCAGCTCGCGCGCCCGCGCCAGCACCACGCGGAGCGACCGCGCGAGGGCACGCAGTTCGAGGAGCTTCTGCTGCGGGGCGTTCCGCTGCCGCGCTACCAGGGACTGCGCGCAGGGTTGCCGGCCGGCCGCGCCCTGAGCCGCGCGTGGAGGCGCTGGCGTCCGGATCTCGTGCACGTGGTCACCGAAGGGCCGCTCGGCTGGTCCGCGCTCGCGCAGGCCCGCCACATGCGTTTGCCTGCGACCACCGACTTCCACACCAACTTCCACAACTACAGCGCGCACTACGGCGTAGGGTTCTTGCGCAATATCATCGGCGGCTATCTGAAGGGCTTTCACAACCGCGCGCTGTGTACGTTCGTTCCCACCCGCCAGCTGCGCGCCCAGCTGCAGGATGAAGGCTATCGCGGGCTCGAGGTGGTGGCTCGCGGTGTGGACACGCGCCTGTTCAATCCGGCGCGCCGCAGCGCCGAACTGCGCCGGCAATGGGGCGTGGAGGACGGCGACCCCGTCGTCGCCTATGTCGGCCGCATTGCACCGGAGAAGAACCTGCCGCTGGTGCTGTCGGCGTTCGCGGCCATGCGCATGCGGATGCCGCGGGCGCGGCTGGTCATGGTCGGAGACGGCCCGGAGCGCGCGCGCCTTCAGCGTCGGTATCCGGAGCACGTGTTTGCCGGCATGCGCATCCAAGAGGACCTGGCGTGCCACTACGCTTCGGCCGACGTGTTCCTGTTTCCCAGCGTCACCGAGACGTTCGGCAACGTCACCGTGGAGGCGATGGCGAGCGGTCTGGCCATCGTCGCCTTCGATTACGCGGCTGCGCACGAGCATATCGAGCACGGCGAGAACGGGGTGCTCGCGCCGATGGGCGAGGGCGCTGCGTTCGAGCGTGCCGCCACGGATCTGATCGGGGACGCCGCTCGCATCGGCAGGTTGGGGCGCAACGCGCGCCTGAGTGCCGAGCGCATCGACTGGGACCAGGTCAACGACGAGTTTGCTGCCGCACTCGGGCGCTACGCTGCTCAGCGGCCCTAGCGGGCTAGTTCCTCGGATCCTCTGCGGCGGCAATGCCGCCGGGGTTTCGGCGTGCACGGGGGGTAGGTCGAAGCGGTCGCGGACTACAATGCGACTGCCTACCTACCACTTGCCGAGGACCCTATGCCCGCCTATCTCATCTCCAACATCGAGATCACCGATCCCGCTGCTTACGAGGAGTATCGCAAGCTGGTCGGCCCTGTGCTGCAGAAATTCGGTGGCAAGTTCCTGGCGCGCGGTGGCAAGATCGACTACCTGGAAGGCGACTGGAAGCCCAAGCGCGTCGTGATCGTGGAGTTCGAGAGCATGGAAAAGGCGCGGGCCTTCAGCGACTCGCCCGAGTACGCACCCGCCAAAGCTGCCCGCCATCGCGCCTCGGTGAGCAGTGTGCTGGTGGTCGACGGGGTCTCACCCCTCCTAGAGCGCCCGGCGCGGGGCGCTGCAGTCGGATCGCGGCGGTCCCGCTGCCTGCGCGGCTAAATCCGCGCACTTTCAGCGGTGACCCCTGATGAAAAACGCGGGCCAGCCGTTATTGCGTCCGGCAGGTCAGCTTGGCCTCCAGAACGTTCGTCTCGAGGCTTGGCACAAGCCTTGCATTTGACAATTTTCGCTGGGTATCGACCCGGGGAGCTGTTGCCGTGCGGCGGGCGTTGCACCCGTTGCCGGTCTCTGTCATCGCGCCTGAAGCAGCGCATTCTTTCCGCGCCGGCAGGGCGCTGTCATCTTCCTGTGCAGCGCAGCGACCGAAGGCCGAAGGCATTGGCTTTCGGAAAGAAATCATATACTTTAGACATGGATGTCGTAGAATCATCTAAGGCATGCGGGCTAACTATCCAGAAAATAAACGAATCCCGCTGGGAGCGGTGGCGAGCCACTGGGTCGAGGCGCGCAGAGCACCAGAGAATGGCTGGCAAGGGTTTCTGGAAGTCCGACTGGTTCCTCGGGCTGATGGAGGCGATTGCCGTTTTCTTGCGGTCTGCGACGGATCTCGTCGGCAGCCTGGAGTGCTGCAGGATCGCCCACGGACAGCCGGCCGACGCGACGACCTCGAACCCGGCTTTGCCGGTAGGCCTGGTAGCGGTCATCCGGCGCGCGCTCGCCAGGGATCCAGCGCGGCGCCGCACGAACAGAGAGGAGATGGCGTGGGCGACCCGCGAATTCGCCGCTGTATGCGGCGTCGTGGGTGTGAGCCTGTAGCCCAAGTCCAAGGATGACGGACCTGAGCAAAGCGATCGAAATGACCACCGCTACCCACGCCGGGATGGTGCGCGCGCACAACGAGGACAGCATCGGCACCGATGCGTCAGTCGGGCTCGCGGTTCTGGCCGACGGCATGGGCGGCTACAACGCCGGCGAGGTGGCGAGCGGGATCGCGGTCGCGCTCATCAGCAAGGAGACGCGCGACACTGTGGCGGAGGTTCCGCCTTACGACCGCGACCGGACCAGCGGCGAGTTGATGGCCACGGGCATCCTGCGCAACGTCGTCGCGCGGGCCAACACGTCGATCTTCCAGGCCGCCAGCAGCCAGCCGCAGTACGCGGGCATGGGGACCACGCTGGTGGTGGCCCTGCTGAGCGACAACAAGATCACCGTCGCGCATGTCGGCGACTCGCGCCTGTACCGGCTGCGCGACGCGCAACTCTCCCAGCTCACGCGCGACCATTCGCTGCTGCAGGAGCAGATCGACAGCGGCATGATCACCAAGGAGATGGCGCGGCGCTCCCAGAACAAGAATCTGGTGACGCGTGCCGTGGGCATCGAGCCCGAAGTGGAGGCCGACATCAACACGTTCGAGGCGAAGGAAGGCGACATGTATCTGCTGTGCTCGGACGGGCTCAACGACATGGTCGAGGACGAAGACATCCTCATCACGTTGAGCTCGCTGCAGACCAATATGCCACTGGCGGCGAACCAGCTGGTCCAGATGGCCAATGACAATGGCGGCCGCGACAACGTCTCGGTGATCCTGATCCGCGTGAAGAAGGCGTTCCCTGCGGCACGTGGCTGGATGAGCCGGTTGAAGACATGGTTTGGAAAGGACGGGGATTGAGCTATGGCGAAGCTGATCTTGAGCCTCGACGGCATGGTGTTGCGCGAGTATCCCCTCACCAAGGAGCGCACCACCATCGGACGCAAGTCGCACAACGACATCGTGATCGACAATCTGGCGGTGAGCGGCGAGCACGCCATGATCATGACCATCCTCAACGACTCGTTCCTCGAGGACCTGGGCAGCACCAACGGCACGCTCATCAACGGCCAACCGGTGAAAAAGCATTTCCTGCAGAACAACGACGTCATCGAGCTGGGCAAGTACAAGCTCAAGTACATGGCCGAAGGCGTGCAGCAGGCCGCCTCGGCGGACTTCGAGAAGACCATGGTCTTGCGTGCGCCGCCCGGTGGCGGCGCCCCGGCCGGCCCGCCCAGCGCCAAGGCCGCTGCCCCTGAGGAATCGCAGCCGGTCGCGAAGAACTTCGGCGACACGGTGGTCAACCCCGAGCTGATGCAAAGCCAGAACGCGGGCGGCAGTCTGCGCGATGCCGCCAGGCAGGCAGCGGTGGCTACGGGTGCCCCCGTGCCTGCTGCGCCCGCCGCCGCCGCACCCTCCGCACCCGCCGCTCCTGCTGCCGCACCCGCGGCGGCAAAGGCCGGTGCACCCGCCGCTGTTGCTGCACCTGCCGCGCCCCCACCGGGCCAGCCGGCAGCCGCCGCTGCCGAGGCAGTGCGCCGCGCGGCTGCGCAGGAGGCGCGGAGGGCATGATCCAGATCCTGTCCGGCCCCAGCGCCGGCAAGGAGCTGCCGCTGTCGAAGCCGCTCACCACGCTGGGCAAGCCCGGCGTGCAGGTCGCGGTGATCGCGAAGCGGCCGCAGGGCTACTTCATTACTCACGTGGAGGGTGGCAGCTTCCCGGTGGTGAACGGCAAGCACCTGGATGCTCAGGCGCATCCGCTCAACGACCACGACGTGATCGAGCTGGCTGGCGTCAAGATGGAGTTCTACCTCAAGGCCCCGGCCTGAGGTTCAAAACGTAAGCGCCGACCGCGAGCGGCGCACAAGCGTAGTGGTTTGCTGGGCGCTTCCTGCCTGCGCATGGAGCGCGTCCGACAGGGGGGCGGGTGAAGAAGCACCTCGTGCGCATCGCGCTGGGGCTCCTGGTCGTGCTGGCCTTCCTCGGCCATGCCGCTTACAAGTACGAAGGCCGCCGCCCGCGTACGTTCGAAATCCCCCTGGTCGACCGACTGGAGGCCATCCTCTACGACGTGCGTCTGCGGCTTACGATGCCGGGCAAGGACGACCCGCGCATTGTCATCGTGGACATCGACGAGGACAGCCTGCAAGAGGAAGGTCGCTGGCCCTGGCGGCGTGATCGCCTGGGCCTGTTTCTGGACCGGCTGTTCGATGCCTACGGGGTCAGGCTCGTCGCATTCGACGTGATCTTCGCCGAGCGCGACAAGAGTTCCGGATTGCCGGTGCTGCAGGAGCTGTCACACGGGGAATTGAAGGGCGTCCCTGCATTCGAGACGGCGCTGAGGGCGATTGAGCCGACGCTCGAGTTCGATCACATCTTCGCCAAAAAGATGCACGGACGAGCGGTCGTGCTCAGTTACTACCTCACGAACACGCAAAAGACGGGCGAAAAGGCCAGGCGCGTGGGGGTGCTGCCACCGCCCGTGCTGCCCAAGGGCGTCATTGGGGCAAATATTGCGGTAACCAAATGGAGCGGTTACGGAGCGAACCTGCCTGAGCTTCAGGCAGCCGCGGCAAGCGCGGGCCACATCAACCCTTTGCCGGACGAGGAGGATGGGGTGATGCGCCGAGTTCCGATGCTGGCGGAGGTGGGGGACGGATACTACGAGCCGCTGTCGCTCGCGGTCGTGCGGTTGTATCTCGGCCTACCGGAGGTGCTCCCCGGATACGGCATCGCACCCGGCGGATCAGGCACATACCCGGGGCTCGAGTGGCTCGATGTCGGCCCGCACAGGATCCCGGTGGACAACCAGGTGGCTGCGCTGGTGCCGTACCGGGGCGAAGCGAAGACCTTCAAGTACATATCCGCCATCAGGGTGCTCAAGGGAGAGAAGGGGTTGCGCGGCGAGCTGGAGGACAAGATCGTGCTCGTCGGGACCTCGGCACCAGGGCTCCTGGACATGCGCTCGACCCCGGTCGGCGGGGTCTACCCCGGGGTGGAGATCCACGCCAACCTGATCTCGGGCATGCTGGACGACACCATCAAGCAGAGACCGTCGTACGTCCTCGGCGCAGAGATCCTGCTGCTTGCCCTGGCCGGTCTGGTCATGGCGCTGGTCCTGCCCTTGCTTAATCCAATCCGTTCCGGGGTGACCACCGTGGTGGTATTGGGCGCGGTGGTGGGTACCAACCTGTGGGTTTGGCAGCACGCCAATATGGTCCTGCCACTCGCCTCCGGCGTGTTGATGATCCTGGTGCTGTTCGCGCTGAACATGTCCTATGGGTTCTTTGTAGAGTCGCGCGCCAAGCGTCAGATCACGGGCCGGTTCGGGCAGTACGTGCCGCCTGAGCTGGTGGACGAGATGGCCCAGAACCCGGACAAGTTCTCCATGGATGGGGAGAGCCGGGAACTGTCGGTGCTGTTCTCCGACGTGCGCGGCTTCACCACCATCTCTGAGGGCCTGGAGCCGAAGCAGCTGTCGCAGTTGATGAACGAGTTTCTGACCCCGTTGACGCGGGTGCTCTATCGCCATCGTGCAACGATTGATAAATACATGGGCGACTGTATCATGGCCTTCTGGGGTGCCCCGCTGAACGACCCGCAGCACGCGCGCAACGCGGTGCTGGCGGGGCTCGAGATGCAGGCCGCCATGGATGCGCTGCAACCCCAGTTTCGCGCCCGCGGCTGGCCGGAGCTGCATATCGGCGTGGGGGTCAACTCCGGGCGCATGAGCGTAGGCAACATGGGCTCCGACGTGCGTGTGGCCTACACCGTCATGGGAGGGGCAGTGAACCTGGCCTCGCGCCTGGAGGGCCTCACCAAACAGTACGGCGTGGGCATGATCGTGGGTGAGGCCACGCGCGCAGCCTGCCCCGATATCGCGTTCCGCGAGCTCGACCGCGTCATGCCCAAGGGCACCACCGAGCCGGTCGCGATCTTCGCCCCGATCGGCCCCGCGGCCGCCGTGGAGCAGTCCACCCAGGACGAGCTGGCGCTCTGGCACCAGGCGCTCAAGCACTACCGCGCGCAGGAGTGGGACCTCGCGGAGCAGCAGTTGCTCAACCTGCAGCGCACGTATCCGGCAACGGCTTTGTACGCAATCTTCCTGCAGCGCGTCGCCCACCTGCGCCAGAATCCTCCGGGCGCGGGGTGGGACGGCACCACCGCTTTCGAGACGAAATAAAAGAGCCAGTCGACATGCAGCTCAGAATTCTCGGATGCAGCGGCGGGATCGGGGGCAGCCTGCGCACCACCTCGATGCTGCTCGATCACGACGTGCTGATCGACGCCGGCACCGGCGTGGGCGATCTCACCTTGACCGAGCTCAAGCAGATCGACCACATCTTCGTCACCCATTCGCACCTGGACCACGTGGTGAGCATCCCGTTCCTGGTCGACACGGTGGGCGGGATGCGCGACTCTCCGATCACCGTGCACGCGACCGAGGAGACGCTCGACATCCTCAAGAAGCATCTGTTCAACTGGAAGATCTGGCCGGACTTCGCCGAGATCCCCAATCGCGACCAGCCGTACCTGCGCTACGAGAGCTTCCGGCTCGGCGATACCGATCTACGATGCGCGGACGCCAGCATCCGCGCGCTGCCCGCCAATCACGTGGTGCCGGCGGTCGGCTTCCACCTGGACAGCGGCGAGGGCAGCCTGGTGTTCACCGGCGATACCACCAGCAACGATGCCCTGTGGGAAGAGGTCAACCGGATCGAGAACCTGCGCTATCTGATCATCGAGACCGCGTTCTCGAACGCCGAGCGCGAGCTGGCGATCGCCTCCAAGCACTTGACGCCGGACCTGCTGGCGCAGGAGCTTGGCAAGCTCGCGCGCCCCGCCAAGGTCAGGATCTTCGTCTCGCACCTGAAGCCCGGTGAAGGCGCGCTGACCATGGAGGAGGTGGAAGCGGTAGCCGGCGCGTTCGGTCCGCGCATGCTGTCCAACGGGCAGGTGTTCAGATTCTGAACGCCGGTGCCCGCTGCAGACACGGCGAACCGTCTGGTGATGCATCTTGCACATACGAATCGGCTCGCGTGCGGCTCAAGGCCGAGCACGCACGAGTGGGGCCGGGTTGCTCCGCAGTTCCGGGTCCGCGCGTCGCGGGCCGCTAGCTGAAGGATCGCTCGCATGAGTACTGTGTTCGAATCCAAGCCGCAGGCAGGGCACAACCTGGCGGACATCAGCAGCAAGCTGGAGTTTCAAAAGCAGCTGCAGGCCGTCACCAACAAGATCCACGCCACCAGCAACATCGACGAGATCATGCTGGAGCTGGGGCAGGACATCTGCAGCCTGGTCGGCGCCGACCGCCTGACCGTCTACGTCACCTCGGAGGATCGCAACTCGATCGTCTCCAAAGTCAAGACCGGGCTCACCTCGTTCAAGGATCTGAAGCTGCCGATCAACGATCAGAGCGTGGCCGGCTTCGTGGCGCTCAACCGCGGGCTGATCAACATCCGCGACGTCTACGACGAAAACGAGCTGCGCTCGCTCAGCCCGCAGCTGCGCTTCCTCAAGGAGGTGGACAAGCGCACCGGCTATCGCACCAAGCAGATGCTGGTTGCGCCGGTGGTCGAGGCCGGCTCCAACGAGCTGATCGGCGTGGTGCAGGCGATCAACACGCGCAGCGGCCAGCCGTTCTCGCCGCTCGCTGAAGAAGGCATGGTCAATCTGTGCGAGACGCTGGCGATCGCCTTCAAGCAGCGCCAGAAGCCGCAGGCGGTGGTGCGCGGCAAATACGATTCTCTGGTCGCCAATGCCGTGCTGTCGGCCGAGGAGATGGAGCTGGCGCTGCGCTCGGCGCGGCGCAAGAGACCTGGACATCGAAAGCGTGCTGCTCGACGAGTTCCAGGTCAAGCCGCAGGCGATCGGCGAGGCGCTGTCGGGCTTCTTCGGCGTGCCCTACGAGCCCTTCAAGCCCGACCGCATCAAACCCATGGACCTGCTGCGCAACCTGAAGCGCGACTTCCTCGAGAGCAGCCTGTGGGTGCCGCTGGACGACACCAAGGAAGGCCTGATCGTGGTCACACCGACCCCGAGCGGGTGCGGGCCTCGCGCATCGTCAGCAACATCTTTCCCAAGAGCCGCGTCCGATCTACCGCGTGTGCACCGGCGCGCGAGTTCGTCGCCACGCTCGACCGTTCTTCGGCGGCGAGGTGGCCGACTCCTCGATCGTATCGGCGATCTGCTCTCCGGCATGGACGAGGACTCCGACGAGGAAGAGGCGGCGCCGCCGCCGGCAACGATGAGGTCTCGCTCGCCGCCGACAACGAGCTGGTGAAGCTGGTCAACAAGGTCATCGTCGACGCCTACAACCAGGGCGCCTCGGACATCCACATCGAGCCCTACCCCGGCAAGGGCAAGACCGAGATCCGCTTCCGCAAGGACGGCACCCTGCAGCCCTATATCTCGGTGCCGGCCAGCTACCGCAACGCGATCGCGGCGCGCCTGAAGATCATGTGCGACCTGGACATCTCCGAGAAGCGCAAGCCGCAGGACGGCAAGATCAAGTTCAAGAAGTTCGGGCCGCTCGACATCGAGCTGCGGGTCGCGACGATTCCCTCGCAGGGCGGTGTCGAGGATATCGTCATGCGTATCCTGGCGGCCGGCGAGCCGATTCCCGCTCGACAAGCTCGGTTTGTCGGTGCGCAACCTCAAGAACCTCAAGGAAACCGTATCCAAGCCCTACGGGCTGTTCTTCGTGTGCGGGCCGACCGGTTCCGGTAAGACCACCACGCTGCACTCGGTGCTCGGCTACTTGAACACGCCCGACACCAAGATCTGGACCGCCGAGGACCCGGTGGAAATCACCCAGAAGGGCCTGCGGCAGGTGCAGATGAACCCCAAGGCGGGGCTGAACTTCGCGACCGCCATGAAGGCCTTCCTGCGCGCCGATCCCGGACATCATCATGGTCGGTGAAATGCGCGACAAGGAAACCACCGCGATCGGCATCGAGGCCTCGCTCACCGGCCACTTGGTGTTCGCCACCCTGCACACCAACAGCGCGCCGGAGTCGATCATCCGCCTGCTGGACATGGGCATGGATCCGTTCAACTTCGCCGACGCGCTGCTCGGCATCCTGGCGCAGCGTCTGGCCAAGCGCCTGTGCGGCAAGTGCAAGCAGCCGCACCCGGCCGGCCAGGAGGAGATCAAGCTGCTGCTCGAGGAGTACTGCCAGGAGATGAAGAACACCGAGTCCTGGAAGAAGGATCCGAAGGCCGCCTACGAGGCGATCTACCGGGAGTGGGCCAAGAGCTTCGCCGACGACAAGGGTCAGTTCACCCTGTACGCGCCGGTGGGCTGCGAGACGTGCAGCGGCACCGGCTACAAGGGCCGGGTCGGCTTGCACGAGCTGCTGCTGGGCACCGACCCGATCAAGAAGCTGATCCAGGAGCACGCGCGGGTGGCCGAGGTCCTCGGCGTGGCGCTCAACGAAGGCATGCGCACGCTGAAGCAGGACGGCGTGGAGAAGGTGCTGCAGGGCGTCACCGACATGCACCAGGTGCGCGCTGTTTGTATCAAGTGACGGCGTCCCGTTCGCGGTAGAGTTGCGCGCAATCGTATCGCTGGCGGCATCGGCCATGAACGATCCCACCGCTCCCGATCTGTTCCCCAGGCTCGCCGAGCTCAACGAGATCGGCATCGCGCTCTCGCGCGAGAAGGACATCGACCGCCTGCTGGAGGCGATCCTGCGTGGCGGCCAAGAACGATCACCAATGCCGACGGCGGAACGCTGTACCGCAAGTACGACAACGAGGAATTGCGCTTCGACGATCATGCGCACCGACTCGCTCGGCATCGCGATGGGCGGCACGACCGGGCGGGACATCCCCTATGCCCCGGTGCAGCTGTACGACGAAGACGGCCGGCCGAACAACTCCATGGTGGTGGCCTACTCGGTCTTGCACGACCAGACCGTCAACATCGCCGATGCCTACACGGCGCAGGGTTTCGATTTCTCCGGCACCAAGAGCTTCGATCGCAAGACCGGCTACCGCTCGCAGTCCTTTCTCACCGTTCCGATGAAGGACCACGAGGACGAGATCATCGGCGTGCTGCAGCTCATCAACGCGAAGGATCGCGTCACCGGTGCGATCGTGCCGTTTCTCCGAGGCCGACCAGCGGCTGGCCGAATCGCTTGCTTCCCAGGCGGCGGTGGCGCTGACCAACCGCCTGCTGATCGTCCAGCTGCGAGCAGCTGTTCGAAGTCGCTTCATCGAGCTGATCAACGCCGCCATCGACGACAAGTCGCCCTATACCGGCGGCCATTGCCAGCGCGTGCCCGCGCTCACGATGATGCTCGCCGAGGCGGTCAACAACACCAAGGACGGGCCGCTCAGCGGGTTCGTCATGACGGAGAAGGACCGCTACGAGCTGAAGATCGCCGGCCTGCTGCACGACTGCGGCAAGGTCACCACGCCCGTGCACGTGGTGGACAAGGCCACCAAGCTGCAGACCATCTACGACCGCATCGGCGCTGATCGATACGCGCTTCGAGGTGCTCAAGCGCGACGCCGAGATCCGCATGCTGCGCGCCAAGCTGGAAGCCGCCGAGCGAGGCGAGACCGGCACCTGGCCCGAGATCGAAGCGCGCTACAGCGCGCAGATCAAGCAGTACGAATGCCGACCGCGAGTTCCTGCGTTTCTGCAACATCGGCTCCGAGCGCATGGCGCCCGAAGACCAGCAGCGCGTGTTCAACATCGGCACCGGCTATCGCTGGCGCGACGTCGAGGGCACCGACGACGTCTCGTTTCTCAGCGACGACGAGATCCGCAACCTCACCATTCGCAGCGGCACGCTCACCGAGGACGAGCGCAAGATCATCAACCATCACATCGAGGTCACCATCGAGATGCTCGAAGTCGCTGCCGTGGCCCAAGCATCTGAAGAACGTCCCCGAGTACGCCGGCGGACACCACGAGCGCATGGATGGCCGCGGCTATCCGAAGCGGACTCACGCGCGAGCAGATGTCGGTGCAGGCGCGCGCGATGGGGATCGCCGACATCTTCGAAGCGCTCACCGCCAAGGACCGGCCCTACAAGAAAGGCAAGACGCTGACCGAAGCGCTGACGATCCTGGGCCGCTTCAAGTTGAACGGGCACATCGATCCGGATCTGTTCGACATCTTCATCCGCGAGCGCATCTACTTGAAATATGCCGAGCAATTCCTGGATCCGGAGCAGATCGATCACGTCGATCTCGCCAAGATCCCGGGTGTGCCCGCCGATGCCCTGCCGTAGGGCGTCACACGGCGTCGGACATCGGAGACGTTGCGGGGCGGGGTTTGTGAAAGAAGCGCGGCCGATTGGTGAGATTAGTTTTAAGCGAGCAGGGCAACCCCTAAGGGAGGCTGGACCCCGGTCATGCGGTCGGACCTAACCCGTTGATTGCAGAGCGGGGGGAAACATTGGCATACCGGTTGCATTGAGGCAGGGCGAACACGGGAACGCGTGTTTACATCGTCATCTCAACCCAGAGGAGTTTCTCGAATGAAGTCTGTGCAAAAAGGTTTTACCTTGATCGAACTGATGATCGTGGTTGCGATCATCGGTATTCTGGCGGCCATCGCCATTCCGCAGTATCAGGACTACACGATCCGCTCGAAGCTGACGGAAGCGCTGAACCTGGCTGCGCCGGCCAAGCTGGCGGTCGCTGAGACCTATGCGTCCAACGGCGCCTTCCCGGCCGACAACGCTGACGGCGGGCATCGCGGCGACGGTCACCAGCAAGTACGTGACCGGCCTTGTGGTGGCCACCGGCGTTATCACCGTCACGGTGGGCAATATCGCTACCGTCGTCAACGGCGGCACGATCACCCTTACGCCGAACGTCACCGACACCAGCCGTGTCGACTGGGCTTGCTCGAGCTCGATGGCCGACAAGTATCTGCCGGCCAACTGCCGCTCCGTTGCTCCGTAATACCGGCGCAGAGTTGTAAGAGAAAGACCGAGGGCGTCGCGACAGCGACGCCCTTTTTCTTCCGCCGGCCAGCCGCAGGGCCTGCGGAGCTGATCCGAGACCGTCCCGATGCTTGCAGCAACTCTATCCTCGCACGTACAGCCGGCGTGGCTGCGCAGCCCGCGCTTCGATCTCGGGCTGATCCTGGGCGCGGCGGCCCTCGCCTTGACGGCGGGCCTGACTGCCGTCAGCGTCTCCGCAGTGGCTGGAGCTGATCGTCACGCTCGATCTGTGGCTGTTCGGGTACCACCATGTGATCTCCACCTTCACCCGCCTGTGCTTCGACCGGCAGAGCATGCGGCAGCATTGGTTCCTGGTGTTCGGGCTGCCGCCTCTGGTGCTTGCCGCCGTGATGGCGATGGTCCTGGGCGTGGGCGCGTGGCTCGTGGTCACGATCTACTTCTACTGGCAGTGGTTCCACTACACGCGCCAGAGCTATGGAATCTCGCGGGCGTTCGGGCATGCTGCAGGCGGCAGCCGGCGGGAGCCGGAATGGCTCTCGGCGGCCGTGATCTACCTGCCCGCGATCTGGGGCATCCTGAGCCGTTCCTCGCAGAACGGGTCGTCGTTCCTCGACCTTGCCGCTGTACCGGATTCCAGGTGCCGGGGCTGCTGGTGGACATCGCTGCAATCGCCGCCATTGCAGTCGTAGCAGCCTGGTTGTGGGTTCGACTATCGGCAGCCCGGCGCGAGCCCGATGCCGATGGCACACACGCTGTACGTGCTGTCGCACGTCGCCATCTTCTATGTCGGCTACGTCGCTGATCGACGATGTGACTACCGGCTGGCTGGTCGCAAACGTCTGGCATAACGCCCAGTACATCGGATTCGTGTGGCTGTTCAACAACCGACGCTTCGAGGGTCGCAGCGAGCCGCAGGCGCGGTTCCTCTCGCTCATCAGCCAGCGCCGCAACATCTTCTTCTATGTTGGCGTGTGCCTGGCCATTTCTTCCTTGGTCTACACGGCGATCGGATACGCGCTGCCCTACATGCAGCTAGCGCCGCTGGCCGCCGCTGCCATCGTCTATCAGACCATCAACTTCCATCACTACATCGTCGATGCGGTCATATGGCGCTCGCGCAAGGCCAAGGTCGGTCCCGTTCGTCCGGCGGGCGCCTGATCCTGGCAGCCGGTTGCTCGGCGCGCCGCCGACGTGACATCGGCACCCGCCTGGCTGCGCCGGTCGTGATGCTGCGGTGATGCCGCGACCGGTTTCCTTCTCGCGTCGGGAGATCGTGCTGCTGCTGATGGCGGTGGCCGCTGCGCTTGCCATCGTCGTCCACTTCCACGACCAGTTCTGGTGGCCAGCCGACGAAGGCGTGTACGCGTACGTCGCAGATCGGATCGTCTCCGGCGATGTCCTCTACCGCGACGTCCAGGACCTGCACGCCGGGTATGTTCAGCTCGCCAACGCCGCAGCGTTTCGCGTCTGGGGCGCGGACCTGGTGAGCCTGCGCTACCCGCTCGCGCTTGCCACCGTCGCCCAGACCGTGCTGGTGTTTCTGTTGTTGCGGCCGCGCGGTGCGTTGATGGCATTCAGCGCGGGGTTGGCGGCGGCGGCCCTGACGTTCGTGCAGTTCCTCAACCCGACGGCAAATTGGTACGCCCTGTTCGTTGCGGTGCTGGCCACGATGGTTCTGGCGTGGCCAACGCGTTCTCCCGCGCGCCTGGTGTCGGTCGGGTTCCTGCTGGGCGCTCTGTTCCTGGTGCGGCAATTGAGCGGCGTGCTGTTCGCCATCGGAGCGCTTACCTATCTGCTCTACCAGGCGCATGCAGCGGCAGCAGTTCTCGGCCAGCGTGCAGTGCTCGCCCGTTCGCTGGTTGCCGTCATGACCGCTTGGCCTGGCCAGCTACCTGGTCGCCAACGCCGAGCTGTTCGGCGCCTTGTTGTTCGGTCTCTTCCCGCTCCTGATCCTGGTCTGGGCATTCCGCAATCTGAAGCCGCCCGACCGCGTCGTCGCGCAGCTGATCGGCTGGCTGTTTGCCGGCGCGTTGCTCGCAGCGGCGCCACTCGCGATCTATCTAGGCAGTCATGGCGCAATCCTCGACTGGCTGCGCGATTCCTTCGCCACCGCGAATCGCATGACCAAGCTCGAGTTCATCTCCGCATCCGGCTACTTGGACCTGCTGCTGCTCGCGGTGGGAAACGTGGTGCGGCCTGTGGATGGTGTGGGTGTCGTGAACGGGCTGTTCTGGATCTGCCTGATCATAGCGCCGGTACTGGTGGGGGGCCTCACGCTGCGCCATCTGCGGCACCCGGCACCGTTCGCCTCCACCACCCTGGCTCACCCATTGGTGCTGACTGTGCCGTTCTACGCGCTGGTGTCGGTGCACTTCCAGATCCCGGTCTACCTCTTCTTCACCGCCGCCCCTTTGCTGTGGGCGCTGCTCTGGCTTGCCGGCGAGTGGCCCGCCGCGCGCTCGAAACGCGCTGGCCGGTGTGGTAGTGGCACTGAGCGTGATCGGCCTGTCGTGGCAGGCCGGCCAGCCGCTGTCCCGCGGGTGGGATGGGATCGCCGCGGGGCGCACGGTGGCGCTGGATGCGCCTGCCCGCCTGCCGAAGGCCAGCCTGCGCATCGAAGCGCACGACTACACGACCTACCGGCAATCTGCTGGAGCTGATCGACCGCTACACGGGCGCTGGCGATGGCGTGCTGGCAGTGCCCGTGAACCCGGAGCTGTACTTCCTGTCCGGCCACAGACCGCCGGTCAAGTTCTTCTCTACTGCGATCGGTCTGCGCACCTCCGCCGATGTGCGCGAGGCGCAGGCGGCGCTGCGCGCGGACCCGCCAGCGGTCATCGTGCGCCGCCCGCGCGACAAGTACAACACGCCGCTGAGCGACGCCCTGCTCGCTGCCGTGCTCGCCGACTACGCGCTGGTCGACACGGTCGCCGACTTCGAGGTATGGGTGTCGTCGCGCCGCCTGAGCAGCGACAACGTCGCGAAAGATGCCCAGCGCGCAGGCGCGGAGCGATAGATCCGGCGCTCCAGCGCATACAGCGCACGAACCAGCCCGACCCCGCCGCGGTTCAGGGCGGGGAAGGCGTCGGGGTTGTAGTACAGGACGTAGCAAAGCAAGCCGGGAAAGGCCTGATCCAGCAGCTCCAGCCCGGCGCCAGCGTAGAGCGCGTTCAGCTCCTCGAGGTCGTACCCGCGCTCGGTCTGCGCGTCGAACAGGCTGTTGCGCCGGTAGATGCGTTCGCGGACGGAGCGGGTGATGGTGTTGTTCTGTGTCGGCTCGAAGCTGATCATGCTGCCGCCGGGCTTGAGCGCGCGGGCCAGGCGCTGCAGCACCTCGGCGGTTTGGGTGTGGACGTGGTGCAGGCCGCCGATCAATATCACGACGTCGAACTGCGCCTGCGCTTCGAACTGGGTGACGTCCTGCACGAACAGCGTGCATCCGGGCAGGCGGCGGCTCGCTTCCTCGAGCAGGGGTCGGCTGTAGTCGAAACCGACATATTCGAAGGTCGTACCCAGCCCGGCTTCGAGGATCGCCTTGCCTTCGCCGTACCCGCACATCGGCTCGAGGACCCTGCGTACGCGGCCGAGATGGTGCGCATTGCGTGACAGGAAGTCGTTCCACAGCAGCGCTTTGAGGGCAAGGTGCGTGGCGCTGCCGCGCGCCGAGAGGTAGCGCTCCGAGATCGACTCGAAGTGCTCCCGCTGCCGTTCGACCTCACCCATGCGCGGCGCGCAGCTCCGAAACGGCGAGGGCGCCCAGGCCTGCCAGGATCAGTAACACTCCGGCAAGCTTCATCGCATCGTACTGCTCGCCGAGCGCGAGGATGCCGATGAGCTGGGTTCCGCAGATCAGGGCGCCTGCCGCCAGCGGGAATGCGGTCGACAGCGGAAACAGCCGGATCACCTGCAGCCAGAGCAGAAACCCGGCGGCATAGGCCAGCACTCCCAGAAGGTAGCCCGCGTTCAAGCCGGGGGTGGCGGCCTTGATCTGGTACAGGCCGAACAAGCTCACCACCAGGTACAAAGCGGCGAACAGCAACCTATCCCACATGATCGTACTCGACGATGAAGCGCGGGCGCCGCTTGCTCTCGATGTAGATGCGGCCGACGTACTCGCCCACTACCCCGAGGCAGAACAGCTGCACGCCGCCCAGGAAGTAGACTGCGATCACGGTCGAAGCCCAGCCGGGAACCGCGTCGGCGAAGATGAACACCCGCAGCAACGCGTACAGCGACATGACGAAGGCGAACACCGTCACTACCAGCCCGACCGCGGTGACAAAGCGCAGCGGCGCCACGCTGAACGACGTGATACCGCGCAAGGCCAGCGAGATCATGCGGACGAGCGTGTACTTCGACTCGCCCGCGGCGCGGTCGGCGACGTCGAACTCGATGGTGGCGGTGCGCAGGCCGAGGAGACGGATCAGTCCGCGCAGAAAGACTTGGCTCTCGGGGAAGTCGGCGAGCAGCCGCAAGGCCCGTTGCGACAACAGGCGATAGTCGGCGTGGTTGCGCAGGGTGTCAGCTCCGCACCATGCCATCAGGCGGTAGAACAGGCCCGCGCTCCAGCGCTTGAGCAGGGGATCGGTCGAGCGCGAACGCCGGATGCCGTAGACGATGTCGCTGCCGAGCTCAAACGCGTCGAGGAACGCCGGGATGGAAGTCTCGTCGTGCTGCAGGTCTGCGTCCAGGGACACGGCGCAGTCGCATCGGTCCTTGACCCGCAGCAGGCCGGCGAGCAGCGCGTTCTGGTGCCCGAAGTTGCGCGACAGCTTGAGGCCGCGCACCGCCGGGTTGGCCTCGCAGTGCGACTGAATGATCGTCCAGGTGGCGTCCTGGCTGCCGTCGTCGACGAAGCACACGAAGCTGGCGGAGGACACTCTGCGGGACTCGATCAGCCCGCCGAGCAGCGCGAGCAGGCGCGCGATGGTCAGCGGCAGGACCTTGGCCTCGTTGTAGCAGGGGACGACGAGGGCCAGCACAGGCGGCCCGTTGGTGGTCCCGTTGGTGGTCCCGTTGGTGGTCACGGTGAGCTCCGGTCGCGGTCCTCGCAGGACGGGGCCTCACGCCCACCATCGGGCGAGGCGCGCATCGGCTCACGCCGATGCCGGTGTCGCAGCGCGGGTTGCAGCTCTTGCATTCGAAGAAGAGCGCTCAAAGCAGAATCCATGCCGCTGTTTGCGGCGCCGCGTCACTTCGGTCGGCGCGTGCCTGCGGGTGGCGCAGTCACTTGCGGAACACCGAGCTGCGCAGCGGGACCCCGTTGCTCAGGTAGGTGAGAAAGTACTCGAGGTTGTTCCACTCCTCGCTGGCGTAGCCGTAGGGCACGGCACGCATCTGCTCCATGCAGCGCTTGAAGCGTCCCTGGAACGTCATCAGCTCCTCGCCGCCGCGGAAGATCGGCCAGTGCGCGGCCTGGCCGAGCGCCGGCGAGATGATCTCCATGCGCATGGTGTTGCCGGCGTTGAGCACGTGACAGCCCGCGCACGCGGCGTTGAGCTGGCCGATGCGGCGAAAGAACAGGTCCTTGCCGGCTTCGTACTTGTCGCGTGCCGCGGGAGAATCGATGCGCACGTCGATTGGCATGCCGTCCGACAGCGTGCGGGCGTAGGCGGTCAGCACGCCCATGGGATCGCGCTGTCCGTAGGCGAGCTCGGGCTCGCCGTTGGCGCGGCGGCAATCGTTCAAGGCCATCTCGAAGGTGACCACTTTGCCGCGCGCTGGATCGAAGTACGGATAGTGGCCGAGCTACGTTGCGCGCGCCGTCGGGGAAGCAGTCCGCGAACGTCTTGCCGTTGCGGAATGGCGTGTCCCAGATCTTCTTGCCCTGCTCGACGTCGCCCATGAACGGAGGGAACTCCATGATCTGCTCGTACTGTCGTTTCGCGTCCGGGTTGGCGATCATGGCGCCGTAGACGTAGTCCTGCAGCGGCACGCCCGGAAAGCGCTGAGCGAAATAGTCGACCAGGCGCTGGCGATCCTGCTCCGGAGCAGGTTCGACTGGCCGCACCCGCGCCGGCAGCCAGCGCGGCCCACAGCCCGAGGAGCAACGGCAACGCCGCCGCGCACGGCGCGCTCTACCGCTTCAGCCGGGCGGGATCTTGGCGGTTGCATCATTGGTCTCGCCCAGGTTGTCGATCCAGGAGATGGACACCTCGTCTCCAGCCTTGGCGCCCTTGATGCGGAACTGCAGGTACGGATTGCGCGAGACGGCGCGGCTCCATTGCGCCTGCAGCACCGGAGTGCCGTTGAGCGTGGCGGTGACCGTCTTGATGAAGTGGATCGGCACCGGTTCGTTGGTCTGCGGGTCCTTGCGCAGTCCGGTCTCCATCGGATGACCGATGAGGACGCGGACGTCGGCCACGTCGCCGTCGAGCCTCACGCGCATGCGGATCGGTTCAGGCATCGGTCTGCGCCGTCACGTTCCGCAGCCGCCGATGGTGACCTTGATCTCGCGCGCGACCATGAAGTACTTGCCGCCCGCCTGCGCGACCACGCGCAGGTTGGAGGTCTCCCCCATCTTGATCCGGGTAGAGATGAAAGGCTCCGCGCCGCCCATGAACTCGAAGGTGCCCGCCATCGGCTGCGGGTTCTTGTCCACGAAGAGGTAGAGGACGCGCGTGTCCGCGATATTGCTCTGCACCTCGATCGGCACCTGCGCGCCGTTCTCGGCGATCTCCGGGGCCTTGAGGACGATGTCCTCGGTGGCTGCTGGATCGACGATCCCGGCGTCGCGCATCGCGGCCTCGACGTCGGTATCGTCGAACGCGGCCTTGGGCCATTCTCCGGCCAGCACCCGCAGTGGGGTAAGCAGCCCGGCGGCGAGTGCCGCGGCCAGCGCGCCGGCGGTGAAGCCGGCGCGCAGCAGGCGTCGACGCAAGCTGTTCATCGCGATGTTCATGCCGTGGTCAGTACTGGTAGATGTAGTCGAGCACGAGATCGATCTCCCGCTCGGTCAAGCACGTGGTGCTTGCCGAACGGCGGCATCACGCTCAGCGGGTTGCGCCTGGTCGGATCCCAGATCTGCAGGCGCAGCTGTGCGCGGTCCGGGAAGCGCTCCCGCATCTGCACGATGGGCGGTCCGATGTTGGCCATCGTGACGGCCTTCGGGTCACCCGGAATGCGGTGGCACGCCAGGCAGTTTCCCTTGTATACGTCGTGGGCGATCTCGCGCCCGGCTGCCACCTCGGGACTCTCGACCGCAGGCAATCGGCCGGGCGCGACGAGAACGAGCAACCCAGCCAGGCGCGATCCGGCCGTGAGACTGCCGCGCGCGCTCCGGGTTCAATCCGACCCCGTCAACCCTGTGCGGGGCGTGCCGCTCTCGGCGACCCAGTGCCCGGACTTTCCGCCCTTCTTCTCCAGCAGCCGGATCCCGTCGAAGCGCATGCCGCGGTCGATCGCTTTGCACATGTCGTAGATGGTGAGCAACCCGACGCTCACGGCGGTCAACGCTTCCATCTCGACGCCCGTGCGCCCGACCGTCTCCGCGGTCGCGCGGCACTCCACGGCGCTGGCCGCTTCGTCGGTGACTGAACTCCACCGCAACGCGGGTGAGCGGCAGCGGATGACACAGCGGGATCAGCTCGGACGGTCCGCTTGGCGCCCTGGATCGCGGCCACGCGCGCCACCCCCAGCACGTCGCCCTTGGCGGCGGTGCCGTCCAGGATCCGGCGCAAGGTCGCGGGCAGCATCACCACCCGGCCCGACGCGATCGCGACTCGGTGAGTTTGCGCCTTGTCTCCCACGTCGACCATGTGGGCGCGGCCGCTGGCATCGAAATGCGTGAGCTCGCCCATGAGCTCTAGATGGCGCGGGGATAGGAAACAAACTGCGTGCGGACGCGGTCAAAAAGACTTCGCGGGTATCATATCACCATGAAGGTCGTCCTTTTCCTGCTGGCCGCCGCGCTCGAGCTGTGCCGGTCAGCGCGGCGGAGGCGCTTCCCGAGCTTGGCGACCCGTCCCAGACCGTGCTGTCCCTGCAGCAGGAGCGGCTGCTCGGCGAGTCGATCATGCGCCAGATCCGCGCCAGCAAGGAGTACGACGACGACCCCGAGCTCACCGACTACATCAACGGGCTGGGCTACAAGCTGGTGGCGAACAGCCCCAACGCGGGGCAGAGCTTCGAGTTCTTTCTCATCGACGATCCCAGTCATCAACGCGTTCGCCCTGCCCGGCGGATTTGTCGGCGTGTTCACCGGGCTGATCGTGCTGTCGCAGAGCGAGTCCGAGCTCGCGGGGGTGCTGGCGCATGAAATCGGCCACGTCACCCAGCACCACATCGCGCGCCTGTTTCAAAAGCAGCAGCAGGCCGGGATGGCGTCGCTGGCGGCGATGGCGCTGGCTCTGCTGGCGGCGCGCTCGAGTCCGGATCTGGCGAGCGCCGCGATGGCCGGCGCGCAGTATGCGACGGTGCAGACGCAGCTCAACTTCACCCGCGACAACGAACGCGAGGCCGACCGCATCGGAGTGCAGACCCTGGAGAAGGCCGGGTTCGATCCGCGCGCCATGCCGCTCTTCCTCGAGCGCATGCAGCGCGCGTACCGCGTCTACGACGACACCGCACCGTCGTATGTTCGCACCCACCCGCTGACCTACGAGCGGATCGCGGATGTGGAGAGCCGGGTCGATGCGCTGCCGTACCGGCAGGTTCCCGACAGCCTGGCCTACCGGCTGGTCAAGGCGAGACTGCAGGTGCAGCAGTTCCCTCCGCGCGACGCCGTCGCGCATTTCGAAGACGTATTGCAAGAGAAGAAGACGGTCAGCGAGCCGGCCGCCCGCTACGGCCTCGTGCTCGCGCTGCTGAGGGTGAAGGATTTTCAGCGTGCGAACCGTGAGGCGGACGTGTTGCTGGCGGAGGTGCCCGGACAGCGCCATGGTGGCGGGCCTGGTCGGGCGCGTGAAGATCGCGGCGGGCGATCTTCCGGGAGCGCTGCGGCTGTACGCGGACGCCGTGCAGCGCTTTCCGCTGCTAGCGGGCGCTGACCATCGACTACGCCCAGGCTCTCCTGGACGCCAAGCGTCCGACGCGAGGCCCTCGAGCTGGTCGATACGCCGTGCAGGCGATCCGCTCGGAGCCCCGCCTCTACCAGCTGCAGGCCAAGGCCTATGCGGCCCTCGGACAGCAGCTGCAGCAGTATCGGGCGCAGGCTGAGGCCTATGTCCTGATCGGCAGCATCCCGGCCGCCATCGAGCAGCTCCAGATCGGCCTCAAGACCGGCGACGGGGACTACTATCAGCTCTCCAGCGCCGAGGCGCGCCTGCGCCAGCTGCGAGCGATGGACGCCGAGTCCCGCAGCAGCGCTAGCCGGCCTCGCCATGGGGTCGGCCCCCAGCCCGCGCGCCACCGCGGCGAGCTGGCCGATCCCGCGCCCGGTTGGCACGATCCGTGTTTGTAGCAATTCACACTTGCGCCAGGCCGACGCGAGCCCGCGGCGGTCGCTGCCCGGCTCTCGCGCGCGCAACAAACCATAGGCTATTGAATAAACGTGAATTTTCTTCCCGTCTTGCGACCCATCCAGACGCCACCACGAGCATGATCCAGAAAATCGGGAAGTACCAGATCGTCAGTGAGCTCGGAAAGGGCGCGACCAGCGCGGTTTATCTCGCTATCGACTCCTTCGCCAACCGCAAGGTGGCGATCAAGGTGGTGCAGCGGGAGGTGCTGGGCGACCGCGAGCACGGCAAGCGCTTTCGCAAGCTGTTCCTGACCGAGGCCTCGCTCACCGGCAAGCTGTCCCATCCTCACATCGTCGCCATCTTCGACGCGGTGGCCGACGAGGAGGGCAGCTACATCGTCATGGAGTACGTCGAGGGCGGCACCCTCGAGCAGCACACCAAGATCGACAATCTGCTGCCGATCAACAAGGTCATCGAGATCATCTTCAAGTGCTGCAAGGCGCTCGACTACGCCGCGCGGCACGGCGTGATTCATCGCGATATCAAGCCCGCCAACATCCTGCTGTCGAAGGACACCGACATCAAGATCTCGGACTTCGGCGCCGCGCTGACCTCGGCGTCCGAGACCACCCAGGTTACCGGGATCGGCTCGCCCGCCTACATGTCGCCGGAGCAGGTGCAGGAGCAGCAGCTGACCCACCAGACCGACATCTTCTCGCTCGGGCGTGGTGATGTACCAGCTGCTCACCGGCAGCCTGCCGTTCAAGGCGACCAACAACTACAGCATGGTGTTCCAGATCATCAATGTGGATCCGCCCCCGCCGAGCATCTTCCGGCCGGAGACCCCGGCCAGCGTGGATGTGATCGTCAAGAAGGCGCTGCAGAAGCGGCTGGAGAACCGCTATCAGAACTGGGAAGAGTTCGCCCAGGACCTGGTCAGGGTGTTCAACAACCTGCAGACGCCCGAGCAGCCGGTACCCGACACGGAGAAGTTCAACACCCTGCGGCGTCTGGAGTTCTTCCGCAACTTCACCGACGTCGACCTGTGGCAGGTGCTGCACATTTCCAACTGGAACCGGGTCGCCCCCGGCACGACGCTTGATCCGGGAGGGAGAGACCGGCACCTCGTTCTTCATTCTCGCCGCCGGCGAGGTGCAGGTCACCAAGAACGAGCGCCTGCTCACCGTGCTGAAGGCGGGCGAATGCTTCGGCGAGATGGCCTACCTGGGACGGCGCCAGTTCAAGCGCAGCGCCAGCGTGTCGTCGGTCACCGAGATCACTGCGATCGAGATCAAGGCCGACGCATTGAACGGCGCAACCGAGAGCTGCAGGCATCAGTTCACCGCTGCGTTCCTCGAACTGCTGGTGGCACGCCTCGAGGCGGCCGACGTGCGCCTGTCCGAGCTGCTGGTCGACCGAGCCGTGCAGTTCGCGCAAGCCGTGGCGCGCAGCTGCGCCCGATCGAACGGTCGGCGGCCGGTGCCGGCGCGGGCCGACCGAAACACGCTATGATCGCGACATCGCGTTTTCTTCGAGCCCGATGTCCATGATCAAGCAGATCGACGCTGCCGAGCTCGCTCGCATGCAGGAAGCGGGGAGCGTGGTGCTGATCGACGTACGCACCGATGCCGAAGTGGCACGCGGCCTGTCTCGCCGGGGCGCACCACATCCCGCTGCAGCAGCTGCCCGCGCGTTATGCCGAGCTCGATCCCGGCGCCACCACGGTCATCTACTGCCAGTCTGGCGGCCGCTCTGCGCAGGCCTGCGCGTGGTTGCAGCAGCAGGGGTTCGCCGACGTGCTCAACCTGCAGGGCGGGCTGAGCGCCTGGCTGCGCGAGGGCCGGCCGGTCGTCGTTCCGGGCTGAGGGAAGTCATGGATGCAACCGCCAGCATTGCGTTCGATCGGGACCTCGATGCGCGCGGGCTGAACTGTCCGCTGCCGATTCTGCGCACCAAGCGCTCGTTGAACGAGATGCAATCGGGACAGGTCCTCAAGATCCTGGCGACCGATCCCATGTCGGTACGCGACTTCCAGGCGTTCTCCCGGCAGACCGGCCACGAGCTGCTGGCCAGCGGGGCGGACAGCGGCGAATTTTTCTTCTATTTGCGCAAAAAGTGAGTCCGGACCGGCTTCTGATCCCGCTGGACCGCGCGCTGCGCACGTTGTTCGCCCGCGCCACCAGCACCAGGCCGCACCCCGGCGACGATTTGCCGGAGGCCGAGCAGAGCAACGCGCAGCGGCGGGAGACCGCCGCGCTCATGCGGATCAACCACGTCGGAGAAGTCTGCGCGCAAGCCTTGTACGAGGGCCAGATGCTGGTCGCGCGCGACGCCAGGCGTCAAGGATCTGCTGGGGCGCGCGGCAAGCGAGGAGACCGATCACCTGGCCTGGACCCAGCGCCGGCTGGAGGAGCTGGGCGGGCGGCGCAGCATCCTGGAGCCGTTGTTCTACGCCGGTTCGTTCACGCTCGGAGCTGCTGCTGGGCTCACTCGGGGATCGCTGGAACCTCGGCTTTCTCGCCGAGACCGAGCGCCAGGTGGAGCAGCATCTGGATCGTCACCTGGAGCGGGTGCCTCCCGAGGACGATGCGCGCAGCCGCAGCCTGCTGGCCCAGATGAGGGCGGACGAGAGCGGCCACGCCGTCAGCGCTCGGCGCGCAGGCGGTGCCGAGCTGCCCCTCCCCGTGCGTGTGGCGATGCGCCTGGCCTCGCAGGTCATGACCTCGACCACGCGCTGGGTCTAGTCCGGATATTTCACCAGGCCGCCCCAGACGCCACCACAAGCGCTCAGAGTCAAGGATCTCAGAGCGCATGACGCGAGATGTGCAGCTGCTCGCGCCCCTCACGCCCCAGCGCCACCAGACAGCGCGTGGGTCGGCTGTGCAGCTGCTCGAACACCTCCTCGCCCCGATAGCCCGCATCGGCCAAGGCCTGCTCGGGGGCCGCTCCCAGGTTGGCCTCCACCGCATCGAGCATGGGTACCAACTGGTCGTTGTCGGCTGCGCAGTTGGTCAACTCAGCGGCCACGATGATCTGTTGCTCGGCATCCACCGCCGCTTGCGCGTTGTAGCACTGATCAAAGCCGCCACCGGCGCGCTTCATGATGCGGCTGTCCGGGTCGGTGAAGTTGTCCTGCTCTTTGTCATCGGGCTGGCCAAACTCGCGCTTGTAGCGCCTGCCTGGCTTGGGACTGCCGTCAGAATGGCGCGGCTGGCGCTCATCGTCGGGCTCGCGCCCGCGTGCCGCGTCCTCCTCGGCGCTGGCGCGCCTGCAGCCGCTCGCGCGCCGCGCGAATCATCTCCAGGCGCCGCTCGCGCCGCTGCAATCTCCGCAGGGATGTCCAGCTGCGGCTGCGCTTCCTCCTGCTGGTCGGTGCGCCGTGCCCGCTCGAGCAACTGCGCAATCTCGGCCTCCAGCCTCGCTTGCTCCTCGCGCATGCGCCCATAGCTCATCGCCTTGTGCCGGCTGGCGTTGGCCTTGAGCTTGGTCCCATCCACCGTAATGGTCCCAAGCTTGACCAGCCCGCACTCGCGGGGAAGCAACTTCTTTCTAACTCGCCGCTTTCTCTGGCGGCTGCAGCGCCGCGTCGCGGATCTCGAAGTCGTGCGTGATGCGGGCGGTCTTGCGCCAGCATGATGGAGGCGGAGCAGTACTTCTCAGCCGACAGGTGGATCGCGCGCTCGACGTGGCGCGCGTCGATGTTGCGCCCGGTCACGACGAAGTGGAAATGGATCTCGGTGAACACCTTGGGGTCCTGCGGGGCCCGCTGCGCGTCGATCTCGACCACGCAGTCGGTAATGTCCTGGCGCGCCTTGCGCAGGATGGTCACGACGTCGTAGGCGGTGCAGCCGCCGGTCCCGGCCAGCATCGTTTCCATCGGCCGCGGGCCGAGATTGCGCCCGCCGCCCTCCGGGGCCCCGTCCATCAGGATGGCGTGGTTGCTCTCCGTCTGGGCGAGAAAGCTCACCTCCTCCACCCATTTGATGCGCAGTTTCATGGTTTCCGTTCAGCGGGGCGACCAGGATCGCGGCGCATGCCACGCGGGCTTGCGCTCAGGCTGCAGTCCGTCATGCAGTGCGCCACGAGCTGTGCGACGCCGGAAGCCTTCAATATTGACTAATTAGTCTTTCAGATTAGAGACTTATGAGCTGATCTGGTGCAAATTGCCCAGGGATTTCGCTAGAATACGGCGTTTTTGCGACCAGATACACGGAAGGATCGTTGCGCATGGGTGAGACTGGTGTGAACAACGGCAAGCGTCGGTTCCTGCTGGTCGCCAGCAGCGTGGCCGGCGGCGCGGCCGCGGTGGCCGTGGCGGTGCCGTTCGTCTGGAGCATGGTGCCGAGCGCACGCGCCCGCGCGGCGGGCGCGCCAGTCGAGGTCGACATCTCGAAGGTCGAGCCGGGGATGATGATCCGGGCCGAATGGCGCGGCCAGCCGGTGTGGATCGTGCGGCGCACGCCGGAGATGGTCGAGAGCCTCAAGGCGGATGGACAGCCGCGTCGCCGACCCCAACTCCGCAGCGCCCGCAGCAGCCCGAATACGCACAGAACGAGTATCGCTCGATGAAAGCCGGAATGGCTGGTGCTGATCGGCATCTGCACCCACCTCGGCTGCTCGCCCACCGACAAGCTGCAGGCCGGCCCCGAGAGCGGGCTGGGCGAGGACTGGCCGGGCGGCTTCTTCTGTCCCTGCCACGGCTCCAAGTTCGACCTCGCCGGGCGCGTGTTCAGGGATGTGCCGGCGCCCACCAACCTGGTGGTGCCGAAGTACCAGTTCCTGACCGACACGCGGCTGCTGATCGGCGAAGACAGCAAAGGAGCTTGACTCGATGACCCGCACCCAGGCACTGCTGGACTGGATCGACGCGCGCTTCCCGCTGTCGACGCTGTGGAAGGAGCACCTGTCGGAGTACTACGCGCCGAAGAACTTCAACTTCTGGTACTACTTCGGCTCGCTCGCGCTGTTCGTGCTGGTGATCCAGATCGTCAGCGGCATCTTCCTGACGATGAACTACAAGCCCGATGCCGCCCAGGCCTTCGGCTCGGTCGAGTACATCATGCGCGACGTTCCGTGGGGATGGCTGATCCGCTACATCCACTCCACCGGCGCGTCGATGTTCTTCATCGTGGTGTACCTGCACATGTTCCGCGGCCTGCTGTACGGCTCGTATCCGCAAGCCGCGCGAGCTGGTCTGGCTGGTGGGCGTGCTGATCTACCTGTGCATGATGGCCGAGGCGTTCTTCGGCTATCTGCTGCCGTGGGGGCAGATGTCGTACTGGGGCGCGCAGGTCATCGTCAACCTGTTCGGCGCCGTGCCGATCGTCGGCGAGGACCTGGCGGTGTGGATCCGCGGCGACTACGTCATCTCCGACGCGACGCTGAACCGGTTCTTCGCATTCCACGTGATCGCGATCCCGCTGGTGCTGCTGGCGCTGGTGGTGGTCCACATCATGGCCTTGCACGAGGTCGGGTCGAACAATCCCGACGGCATCGACATCAAGAAGAAGAAGGACGCCAGCCGGCAAGCCGCTCGACGGCATTCCCGTTCCATCCCTACTACACGGTGAAGGACCTGGTCGGCGTGGTCGTGTTCCTGGCCGTGTTCAGCGTCGTCCTGTTCTTCGCGCCCGAGGTGGGCGGCTACTTCCTCGAGTACAACAACTTCATCCCCGCCGATCCGCTGCAGACGCCGCCGCACATCGCGCCGGTCTGGTACTTCACCCCGTACTACGCGATGTTGCGCGCCGTTCCGGCCTTCCTGGGCATCGCAGTTCTGGGGTGTGCTGGTGATGGGGGCGGCGGTGCTCATCTTCTTCCTGCTGCCGTGGCTGGACCGCAGCCCGGTGAGGTCGATCCGCTACAAGGGGCCCTACTACAAGACTGCGCTGGCGCTGTTCGTGGTGAGCTTCCTGGTGCTGGGCTGGCTCGGGACGCAGCCCACCGACTTCCTCGGCAAGCTCGGCGGCACCGACACCGCAGTGATCCTGGCGCGCCTGTTCACCGTCGTTGTACTTCGCGTTCTTCCTGCTCATGCCCTGGTACAGCCGCATCGACCGCACCAAGCCCGAGCCCGAGCGCGTGACCGGGTAGGTGGCCGAGAACCGTCCGAGACCACAACGATGAAGAAGATCCTGTTTGTGCTACTGGCGCTGCCGCTTGCGGCCCATGCGGCGGGCGGGCACACCGAGCTCGACCCCGCGCCCATCGACACGCGCGACGTCGTCTCCATCCAGCGCGGTGCGCGGGTGTTCGTGAACTACTGCCTGAACTGCCACAGCGCCCAGTACATGCGCTACAACCGCCTGCATGGCGCTCGGGCTGAGCGAGCAGCAGATCCGCGACAACCTCATGTTCGGTGCAGGGCAAGCTGGGCGACACCATGACGGTGGCGCATGCGCCGGAACGACGCCAAGCAATGGTTCGGCGTGGCGCCTCCCGACCTGTCGGTGGTCGCGCGCTCGCGCGGTGCGGACTGGCTGTACACCTACCTGCGCAGCTACTACCGCGACGACAAGACCACCACGGGCTGGAACAACCTGGTGTTTCCGAACGTCGCCATGCCCCATGTGCTGTGGGAGCTGCAGGGCCAGCAAACGCTCGAGGTGAAGGCAGGAGCAAGGTCCGCATGGCAAGCACGCGGTCAGCGAGCTGGTTCTGGAGCAAGCCCGGAACGCTGTCGCGCGGCGAATACGACCGGCTGGTGGCCGACCTGGTCAACTACCTGGTGTTCATGGGCGAACCGGAACGCGCGGCGCGCGTGCGGCTCGGCTATCTGGTGCTCATCGCGCTGGGCGTGCTGTTCGCCCTGTTCTACCTGCTCAAACGCGAGTACTGGAAAGACGTTCACTAGACAAGCCCGTGCGCGAGATCACACTCCTATGATGACTCTTGTACTCTGGCACGACCTGCCCGTTCAGCCAGCGCTGCCGGATCGTCCTCTACGAGAAGGGCATGGATTTCCAGATCATCGACGTGGACTTGTTCAACAAGCCCGAGGATCTGGCGGTGATGAACCCGTACAACCGGGTGCCGGTGCTGGTCGAGCGCGACCTCATCCTGTACGAGTCCAACATCATCAACGAGTACATCGACGACCGCTTTCCGCATCCGCAGCTCATGCCTGCCGATCCGGTGATGCGGGCGCGGGCGCGCTTGTTCCTGTTCCGCTTCGAGCAGGAGCTGTTCTGCCACATCGATACCATCGAGAAGGGCCCGCAGAAGTCGGCCGACAAGGCCCGCATCGTCATCCGCGACAGCCTGACCCAGATCGCCCCGGTGTTCGTGAAGCAGAAGTACATGCTGGGCGACGAGTTCTCGATGCTCGACGTCGCCATTGCGCCGCTGCTCTGGAGGCTGGATTATTACGGTATCCAGCTGCCCAAGCAGGCGGCGCCGCTGATGAAGTACTCGGAGCGGATCTTCAGCCGCCCCGCCTACATCGAGGCGCTGACGCCCTCCGAGAAGGTGATGCGCAAGTGAGCGGAGGCGGCCAGCAGTCGCGTCTGACAAGGTGATGTTCCGGTGAAGGAAGCGCCCACTACGCCGTATTTGATCCGCGCCATCTGGGAGTGGTGCGTGGACAACGGCTTCACCCCCTACATCGCGGTGAAGGTGGACAGCGCCACGCGCGTGCCCATGGAGTACGTGCGCAACGGCGAGATCGTGCTGAACATCAGCCCGGACGCAACTCGCAACCTGAAGATCGGCAACGAGCTGATCCAGTTCTCGGCCCGCTTCAACGGCGTGTCGCGGGAGGTGTCGGTGCCGGTGGCCACGGTGGCGGGGATCTTCGCCAAGGAGAACGGCCAGGGGCTCGCCTTCCAGTCGGTCGGCGGGGAGCGGGCCGGGCTCACGCCGGTGCCCATGAGCGAGGCCGACTCCGAGGGCGGCGACAAGCCGCGTCCCTCCGGCGGCGGCAAGCCCAGGCTGCAGATCGTCAAATAATCCGCTTCCCGGCGCCGCGGCCTCGCCGAAGCGACGGGGTCGCTATAATTCGTTCCTCCACGAGCCGGATTAGCTCAGTTGGTAGAGCAGCGCACTTGTAATGCGAAGGTCGGGGGTTCAACTCCTCTATCCGGCACCAGCGGTTTCACGGAGGCCAGCCATGCACAACCAGGCCGGTGCTCACCGCATCCGATCTGTCAGCGGCCCAGCGCTGTTCTGCAGCGCCCTTGTGGCTGTATGCGTTTCGCTTTCGTCACCGCCCGCCGCGGCCGTGGACGCCGGCGCAACGGCCCTCCAGCAGGCCCAGCGGCGCCTGACGCGGAGCCGACGAGGAGCTCAATCGGGCCAAGGAGCAGGCGGCCAAGGCCGACAAGCGGCTCAAGGACGCGCAGCGGGCCCAGCAGGACGCGCGCGAGGCCGAGGAGGCCAAGACCAGGCTGGAGCAGGCCCGCTCGGACCAAGAGGGCGCCAAGCAGGCGCTGACCGAGGCGCAAGGCCAGTACGACCAGGCCGGGCGGCGATCGAGGAGATCTACAAGGCCAGGCAAGGGCGCCTCGCAGTAGCGCTAGGGGCGCAATGCCGGACGGCAAAAAAAATGGCAGCGGGGGAGGATCCGCTGCCAGGAGTTCCCCATTACAGGGGAGGAGACCTATTTTGATTAACGACCGCAGTCCGGGGATCTTTAGTCTTTTTTCTCGCTGAATTTGCGGCGAGTTCGCGTTGTCTGGTCGCTGTGCGCCGCGGGCACGGGGGCAAAAAAAATGGGCAGCTAAGGGGGAGGAGACCCGCTGCCCAGAGTTCCCCAACAGGGGGAGGAGACCTGCTTCCAACAACGTCGCTGCTGCGGAAAACTTTAGGCCTTGAAGTCGAGGAGGATCTGCCTAGAGCGTTCCGTAGACGAGCACGCGTGCCGGCAAAGAACGTGCCAAGCGCGACGAAGAAGTAGAACGGGAGTCTCGGTGCCGCCCCGCTCGAAGCGTTGCCGGCTGACCTGGTTGCGCGCAGCGAGGACGGTGGTGAGCAACCCGATCAGGACCAGGATCGCGAAGGCCGGGTGCTGGGACCAGAGCCGGCCCAGCCAGCCCGAGAACCAGGCCCTTCCGGCGCCAGGGCGTGGTAGACGATGCCGATCATCCCCAGCAGGCCCAGTCCGGCCAGCGCAAGGCTGTAGAGGAAGCCCACGGCATCGTGGATCCTGCTGCCGCTGACAATCTTTTCCATTGTGTCGCCCTCGCAAACAGGTTGCGGAAGGGGCGGCGCGCAGTCGAGGGGGTTGCGGGAGCGCTCGAGTTGCGCCCCGAAGGGCAGCTGAGTGGCCGATGCACGCCGGCAGCCGATTTCAGGCCGGCGTTGCATCGACCGTTGCGGCCCGACTGGCAATCCCGCTGTCCTAGGACCCCGAGGTCCCGTAGACCGGTAACTTTGCGCCCCCGCCTTTCGGTCGGGTTAGCCCTGATTCAGTCCAAGCCGGCGGCTGGGTGATTCCTGCCGCCAACGGTTCAGTTTCGGCATCGGCAGGACGGGAACTTGAGGACGATTCCTGCCGGGCGGGCGGCAGAGCCTGCCGGCAGCGATCCCTGCGCAGGCTTCGCGGCGGCATGCTGAGGTATACTCGGTGCCCTCCGGACCGGGCCCCGACCGCGGGCCGGGCCCGGAACCCAACCGATCGCAATCATCCCTGCTCGCATGAAAATCCACGAATACCAGGCCAAGGAGATCCTGCGCCGGTTCGGGGTCGCAACCCCGCGAGGCGTGGCTTGCTTCACCCTGGACGAGGCCCTGGAGGCCGGGCCGGCAGCTCGGCGGGCCGGTGTGGGTCGTCAAGGCCCAGATCCACGCCGGCGGACGCGGCAAGGGCGGGGGCGTGAAGCTCGCGCGCACCCCGGAGGAGCTGAAGCAGCACGCGCAGGCCATCCTGGGCATGCGCCTGGTCACGCATCAGACCGGGCCGGAGGGCCGCATCGTCCGCCGCCTGCTCATCGAGGAGGGCGCCGACATCCGCGCCGAGCTCTACATCGGCATGGTCGTGGACCGCTCATCCCAGCGCGTGGTGCTGATGGCCTCCAGCGAAGGCGGGATGGACATCGAGGAAGTCGCAGCGCGCGCGCCCGAGAAGATCCACAAGGTGTTCATCGACCCGATGGATGGACTGACTGTGGATCAGGCCACCGACGTCGCGCGCAAGATCGGCATCCCGGCTGCGGCGCTGCCCCAGGCGGCCGAACTGTTGCGAACGCTTGTACCGGGCATTCGACGAGACCGACGCTTCGCTGGTCGAGATCAACCCGCTGATCGTCACCGGCAAGGGCGAGGTGCTGGCGCTGGACGCGAAGATGACCTTCGACGACAACGCGCTGTTCCGGCATCCCGAGATCGTGGCAGTTGCGCGACCTCGACGAGGAGGATCCCGCCGAGATCGACGCTTCCGAGTTCGGCCTGAGCTACATCTCGCTGGACGGCAACATCGGCTGTCTGGTCAACGGTGCCGGGCTCGCCATGGCGACCATGGACATCATCAAGCTGTACGGGGCCGAGCCGGCGAACTTCCTGGACGTGGGCGGCGGCGCCACGACCGAGAAGGTGACCGAGGCCTTCAAGCTCATGCTGCGCAACCCGAAGGTGCAGGCGATCCTGGTGAACATCTTCGGCGGAATCATGAAGTGCGACGTCATCGCGCAAGGCGTGGTCGAGGCGGCGCGGCAGGTGAAGCTGGCGGTGCCCCTGGTGGTGCGTCTGGAGGGCACCAACGTGGACCTGGGCAAGCGCATCCTCGCCGAGTCGGGACTGCCGATCATCTCGGCGGGCAACATGGCCGACGCTGCGCAGAAGGTGGTGGCTGCCGTGCGGGCGAAGGCGTGAGCAGCCATGGCGATCCTGATCAACCGCAACACCAGAGTCATCACCCAGGGCATCACCGGGAAGACCGGGCAGTTCCATACCCGCGCCGGCGCGGCCTATGCGAATGGGAAGAGCTGCTACGTAGCCGGCGTCACGCCGGGCAAGGGCGGCCAGGACTTCGAGGGCATTCCCATCTACAACACGGTGGCGGAGGCGAAGGCAGCGACCGGCGCGACCGTGTCGGTGATCTATGTCCCGCCGCCCTACGCTGCGGCCGCCATCGACGAGGCGGTCGATGCGGGCATCGACCTGGTCATCTGCATCACCGAGGGAATTCCGGTGCGCGACATGATCCGCACTCGCTACCGGATGCGCGCTACCAAGACCATCCTGGTCGGGCCGAACTGCCCCGGGCGTGATCACGCCCGACGAGATCAAGATCGGCATCATGCCCGGCCACATCCACAAGCGCGGGCCGGTGGGCGTGGTCTCGCGCTCGGGCACGCTCACCTACGAGGCAGTGGGGCAGTTGATGGAGCAGGGTCTCGGTCAGTCCAGCTTGCGTGGGGATCGGCGGCGACCCGGTCAACGGGCTCAAGCACCTCGACGTCATGAAGATGTTCAACGAGGATCCGCAGACCGAGGCGGTGGTCATGGTCGGCGAGATCGGCGGCAGCGACGAAGAGGAGTGCGCGCGCTGGGTCAAGGACAACATGCGCAAGCCCGTGGTCGGGTTCATCGCCGGCGTCACCGCACCGCCAGGCAAGCGCATGGGGCACGCGGGCGCGATCATCTCGGGCGGCAAGGGTACTGCGGCAGAAAAGCTCGCGGTGATGGAGGAGTGCGGGATCACGATTACGCGCAATCCCGCCGAGATCGGCAAGCTGGCGCGCTCGGTGCTGAAGTAGCCGGCGCGCGGCGTGCTGAAGAACGCCCACGCTGTCGATCAGGTCGTGCCGCCGCGCACTGCGCTGGCCTCGCGCAGCTCCCGCAGGCAGCGCGCGCAGTAGCAGGCCTGCACGGTCGGGTCGAGCACGCTACCTGGCTCGAACTGCGGTAGCGCACCAGCAAGGCGTGTCCTGTCCAATGCCGCAGCGGTTGTCGCCGCCGCAGCGCGGGCAGATGCGAACTGTTTCTGGCTGTCCATCGAGTTCGACTCTCGCGGATCCCGCGCTATTCTACCCGCGACGTCTTGAACCGACCCAGCGTGCCTCGCGTCGGATGTGCCCGCTGCTACGCAGCCGACAAGCGATTGTTGGCCCAGGTGAGGCGGTCGATCAGGATGCGCAGGAAGGCCTTGTTCATCTCCTTCTGCAGCGGGTCCGAGCCCTTGCCCAGGTTCGCGGCCTTGATCTCGACCACCGTGAGGGGAGACAGCGAGGTGATGGTGGTCGAGCGCCGCGTGTTGGTCTCGGCGAAGTAGAGCATCTCCCCGAAGCAGTCGCCTGGGCGCAGGATGTTGAGCAGCCGGCCCGACTTGGTGACCTTGGCCTCGCCGCTGGCGATGACGAAGAAGCTCTCGCCGCTGTCGCCCTCGCGGATCACGCAGTGGTCCGGGCAGCAGCTTGCGCCAGCTCGCGATGCGCACGACCTCCCACAGCTCCTGGTCGCGGAATTCCCGGAAGAACGACAGCGTCTTGAGCGTGCTGAACTTCTCGGTGTCGGAGACGGCGTCGGTCGGCACCTCGAGACTGCGGTACGAGTAGGTGAGCTCGCGGGAGAAGTCCGACCAGGTCGGATAGCGGGCCTCGGGAGACTTCTCCAGGCAGCGCATCGCCACGCGGTCGAGGTCCGCCGGGATATCGCGCCGGAACGTGCTGGGCGGCACCGGCGGAATGTTCACCACCTGGTAGAGCAGGCTCGCCTTGCTGGATGCGCGGAACGGCAGCTTGCCGGTGAGCATCTGGTACATCAGCGCGCCCAGCGAGTAGATGTCGGTGTGGAAATCGAGCTCTTTGTCCTGCACCTGCTCGGGAGACATGTAGGCCGGCGAGCCGACACCTTTCAGGTGCGTGTGCTCGGCGGCGTCGTACAGCGCGGCGCCGAAATCGCTGATCTTGATGTCGGTCTCGCCGCTGATCAGGATGTTGGCCGGCTTGATGTCGCAGTGGATCACGCCGTGGCGCTGGGCGAACGCGAGCGCCAGCGAGCACTTGAACACGATCTCCACGACCTTGCTCACCGGCAGCAGGTTGGCGACGTCGCAGTAGTGCTCGAGCGTCCTGCCGTCCACGTACTCCATCACGATGTAGGACAGGTCGGGCTCGCTGACCGCATCGTAGATGGCCAGGATGTGCGGATGGAACAGCTTGCCGACCAGCGCCGCTTCGTTCAGGAACACCTTGTGGAAGCGCCGCCGCAGGTCGGTGTCCCCGGGCGACTGGTCGCGCACCAGCTTGATGGCGACCTCGCGGTTCGCGAACGGATCGCGGCCCAGGTAGACGACGCTGGTCGCGCCCCGCCCGATCTCGCGGGTGATGGGGTACTTGCCGATCTTGTCCGGAAGGGGGTCGCTCATGGGGGCGCTGGCGCGTCGAGGGCGGCCCGATCGCCGAGCCCCTGATACGCCGAACACCGAAGATCGGCAGGAAGTTGCGGGTCTTTAGCGCTGGGCCGGCCTGTCGGCGCGAGGGCACAGACTGGACCGACAGAATTGAAGAACAGGATTCACAGGACCAGGGACGCGCCATGCCGTTGCGCTGGCCGGGCAATCCTGCGAATCCTGTCATCCTGTCCATTGGTTCGGTCATGCCGGCTGGTCAGCGTCACTTCTGGATCTGCGGCACCAGCATCCCACGCTGAACCGCCGGCCGTGCCCCGAGCTGGTCGAACCAGCGCTTCACCGCGGGAAAGTCGTTCAGGTCCACCTTGTGCCACTCGTGCCGCGCTACCCAGGGATAGGTGGCCATGTCGGCGACGGAGTATTCGGATCCCAGATACTCGTGGCCCTGCGAGATGGCCGTTGAGCACGCCGTACAGCCGGCGTGTCTCCGTGCGTGTAGCGTGCGATGGCGTAGGGCACCGGCTCGGGCGCAGCGCGCAGGAAGTGATGCACCTGGCCGAACATCGGACCCACTCCGCCCATCTGGAACATCAGCCACTGGATCACCTCGAACTGATCGGTGGCGCGGACGGGAAGGAACTTCCCGGTCTTCCAGGACAGGTACAGCAGGATCGCGCCCGACTCGAACAGCTTGAAGGGACGCCCTTCCGGGCCGTCCTGATCGACGATCGCGGGGATGCGGTTGTTCGGGTTGATCGCGAGGAACTCGGGCGTGTGCTGCTCGCCGGCGCCGATGTTCACCGGGTGCACGCGGTACGGCAGGCCGAGCTCTTCCAGCATGATGGAGACCTTGCGGCCGTTGGGCGTGGACCAGGTGTACAGGTCGATCAAGTGAACCTCCAGGCTGATGGCGAGCGGACGGCTCGGGCGCCGCGCGCAACGACAGCGCGCAGTGCGCGCCGCACAGTCCGGTGGAAACAGCGTTCACCCGCACGAGACGCCTGCCGGTGGCGCTGAGCGCGCGCACAGCAGCGCATTCTAAGGGAAACGCGCGGCTGCTATAGTCGCAGCGTCGAGCGAAGGAGACGCGATGATCAGATGGCTGATCGTGTTCATGCTGGCGCTGGCGCTGATCGGATGGTTCGCGCCGCTGCTGCGCCGCCTGGGGCTGGGACGGCTGCCGGGCGATATTCACTTCGTCCGCAACGGGCGCGAGTACAGCTTTCCGTTCGCCTCCTCGCTGCTGCTGACGGCGCTGGTGACCTGGCTGCTGTATGCGTTTCGATGAAGCGCACAGGGACAGCGCGAGCAGGGATGCTTACGCCGCGAGCTCTTCCTTGACGGCCTGCACCCGCGCCTGGTGCACCGCGGCCGCGATCTTGCTGGGCTCGGCGATCCGGCGCGCGATGCTGGCGGCATCGACTGCGCGGGCCGCTTGCAGCGCCCGGCGCAACAGCGCTGCGGGGGTGTACGCAAGCGACTCGTAGCCGGGACGTCCATGGAAATCGCAGGCCGCCGACAGCAGCAGATCCTCGAACCGCTCCGGCCGGCGCACGGCGTCGGTGTGCTCGAACAGCTTCACGATGGTCGCCGGACGCAGCTCTTCCGCGCGGTGGATCTCGCCGTGATAGCGCGCGGCCAGCAGCGCCAGGTCGCGGCAGTCGTTGGGCACGCGCAGGCGCTCGCACAGCTGGCGGATCAGCTCGACGCCGCGCTCCTCGTGTCCGATATGGCCGGGGCCACTCCTCGCGGCGGCGTGGTGCCCTTGCCGAGGTCGTGGGTGAGCGCGGCGAAGCGCACCGGCAGGGCGAAGTTGCGCGAAGCGGCGTAGTCGATCACCAGCATGATGTGCAGCCCGGTGTCGATCTCGGGGTGATGCGCGGGGGGTTGCGGCACGCCGAACAGCGCATCGAGCTCGGGCAGGATGCGCGCCAGCGCGCCGCAGGCGCGCAGGGTCTCGAACATGAGCGAAGGGCGCGCCTCCATCAAGCCCCGCGCGAGCTCCTGCCATGCGCGCTCGGGCACCAGATGGTCCACCTCGCCGTCCTGCACCATGCGGCGCATCAGCGCCATCGTCTCCGGCGCGATCTCGAAGGCGAAGCGGGCAGCGAACCGCGCCACCCGCAGGATGCGCACCGGATCTTCGACGAAGGCATCGCCGACGTGACGCAGCACGCCCAGCTTCAGGTCCTGCGCGCCGCCGAAGGGGTCGATCAGCTCGCCTTGCTCGTCGCGCGCAATGGCGTTGATCGTGAGGTCGCGGCGCGCCAGGTCCTGTTCCAGCGTCACCTCCGGCGCGGCGAACACGGCGAAGCCCTTGTAGCCGCGGCCGGTCTTGCGCTCGGTGCGCGCGAGCGCATATTCCTCGTTGGTCTGCGGATGCAGGAAGACCGGGAAGTCCTTGCCGACCGGGCGGAATCCCAGCCGCACCATCTGCTCGGGATCGCTGCCTACCACCACGTAGTCATGGTCCTTGACCGGCAGGCCCAGCAGCTCGTCCCGGACCGAGCCGCCTACGCGATAGACCTTCACACGGGCTGCGGCTCGAATGCGGCGATGACTTCGGTCTCCGCCACCGCAGCAGCCGACCCACTCCTGCAGCGCGGGCAGCGCCAGCACGGCGTCCGCGTACTCGCGGCTCACCGGGTTGAGCTGGACCTGATAGGTGCGGAACCGCAGCACCACCGGCGCGTACATGGCGTCCGCGATGCAGAACCGGCCGAACAGGAACGGCCCCGATCCGCCGAAGCGGGCGCGGCAGTCCGCCCACATGCGCTGGACGCGCTCGATCTCACCCGCCACCTCCACGGTGCGGCCCAGGCCCGGAAACTGGCCGCGGCAGTTCATGCTCATGTTGGCGCGCAGATGCTGGAAGCCGGCATGCATCTCCGCGCTCACCGAGCGCGCCACCGCGCGGGCGGCCGGGCGCCGCAGGCCACAGCTCGAGCCCGGGATGGCGCTCGGCCAGGTACTCGCAGATGGCGAGCGAGTCCCAGATCGCCAGATCGCCGTCCAGCAGGCAGGGCACCCGTCCCGAGGGCGAGTGCTCGCGGATCTGCGGCTTCGATTCGGGCGTATACAGGGGAATGCGGACCTCGCGGAAGGCCAGTCCGGCGTGGCGCATCAGCAGCCACGGGCGCAGCGACCAGGACGAGTAGTTCTTGTTGCCGATGACCAGGGTGTAGTTGGACACGACGCTGTTTCCTATCTGCGAGCGCGGAAGCGGAACCAGTTGTAGCGCGCACGCGGTGTGGCGCCCGTAATGTACAGCGGCGCCACCGCCTCCAGCGGCGTGGGTGCGAATCCGAACACTGCGGGGAAGTCGCAGCCGGCACACGTTGTCCACGCTCATCGAGCGGATGTTGTCGCGGGTCATGAGCTTGCCGGGCAGATGCTCGAGCACGGCCGCCTGCAGCATCGAAGCCGAGGCACCCAGGCCGATGACGGGACGCCGCAGGCCGGCTGCATGCACCACGTACTCCACCAGCTGCCGCAGCGTGTACACGCGCGGCCCGCACAGATCGTAGCGCTGCCCGAACGTGTGCGCTTCGCGCAGGCTGGCGACGATCGCCCGCGCCACGTCGTCGACGTGAATGGGCTGGAAGCGTGCGCCGGGGGAAGCCAGAACGACCAGCGGCAGCAGCCGCGCGAGCTGCGCGAACAGGTTGAGGAAATGGTCCTCGCGCCCGAAGATGACCGAAGGCCGCAGGATCGTGGTCTGGAAGTCGTCGCTCTGGGCCGCCAGGACCAGCTGCTCGGCCTCGCCCTTGGAGCGCAGGTAGCATGCTGGGGGCCGCCGGATCGGCCTGGAGCGCGCTGACGTGCACCAGGCGCCGCACGCCGTGGCGGCGGCACGCCTCGATGATCCGGCGCGGCAGCTCCACGTGGACGCGCTGGAAATCCCCGTGCAGGATGCCGATCAGGTTGACGACCGCGTCGGCCTCCGCGACCAGGCGGTCCAGCGTGGCGGGATCTTGCACGTCCGCCTTCACCACGTCCACGGTCGGCAGCAGGATGAGCTCCTTGGCGCGCTCCCGATTGCGGGTCGGCACGCGCACCTGCATGCCGCGCTCCACGAGCTGGTGCGCGACATGGCGGCCCAGGAAACCCGAGCCGCCGAGAACCAGCACGTTGCGGATCAACATTGGGATCAACTCGAGAGACTCGGCGATCGCGCCCGTGCCGCCGACCGCGACCGCGGCCTCACTCGTTGTCGGCAGGCCGCGGGCCGATCGTTCCGAGGCGCTGCTTGAGGCTGACGTAGGTCTGCCCGAACAGGCGCGAGTAGTACATCGTGTTGTTCATCACTTTGCGCACGTAGTCGCGGGTTTCCGTGAACGGAATGCACTCGACGTACACGGCGCCTTCCAGCTGCTGCTGGGCGCGCCATTCGCGGGCTCGCCGCAGGCCCGCGTTGTAGCCGGCGGAGGCGAGCACCGCCTGGTTGTCCAGATCGTCGAGCAACTGGCGCAGGTGATAGGTGCCCAGGTTGATGTTGGTGTCCACCGAGATCACCTGGTGGCGCTGGAAGCCCGGCAGCCCGAGGCGGCGCGCGACCTGCCGCGCCGTGCTCGGCATCAGCTGCATGAGCCCCTGCGCCCCGGCGCTGGAGCGCGCGTCCGCAACGAACCGGCTTTCCTGCCGGACCAACCCGTAGACCCAGGCCTCGTCCAGGTCCAGCGCGCGCGAGTAGCTGCTCACCACGTCGCGGTACGGGGTCGGAAAGCGCAGCGTGAAATCGTGCAGCGTGGAGGTGCGCTCCGCCGTGTCGATGGCGCGCTCGTACCAGCCGTTGCGGCGGGCGACCTCGGCGGCGGCGATGAGCTGGCGATCGTCATAGCTGCGGATGGTCCAGCGCCATTCCAGCGCCCCCTCGTAGCGCAGGCCGAGCTGGTAGAACTTGATCGCGCGCTGCAGGCCCGGCGTGCGCTCGGCTGCTTCCACCTCGTCGTCGCTGGGGCGATAGCTGGAGGGAACCGCGGCCAGCCCGGGGCCCAGCTCCTCGTGCGCGAGCTGACCGTAGAAGCTGTGCTCGGCCGACAGCGGCGCCAGCAGCGCGTTGCCCTCGGCGGTGTTGCCCAGCGCGAGCAGGGCGCGCGCTTTCCAGTAGCGCCACGGCGCAAGCTGCGCTTCGCGAGCGCTCATGGCGTCGATGGCCGCCAACACGCTCTGCCAGTCGCCGGTGCGCAGCCCGATGCGGGCCTTCCAGCCGAGCTGCCGATCGGACAAGGCGTACATCCCCGGTGCGCTTGAACCAGTCCAGCGCTTCGCTGCGGTGCTTGAGCGCGCCGGCGGTGGCGACCTGCGCCCAGACGTAGCCGCGGTCGGCGGCAGGCATCAGGCGTGTCGTACTTTTCCAGGCGGCTCGCGGCCACGGCGGGCAGGCTCTGGGCGACGCGCCAGGTCGCGAACATCGCCAGCTCCCGATCGCCCTGGGTCTTGAGTGCCAGGGGCCGGCGCTCCAGGTAGCGCTGCGGGTTGCGCGCGGCGCTGTCGAGCTGCTTGCCGGAGATGCGCTTGGCCGGCGGCAGGTAGGGCATGAGCGCCTTCACGAAGCTCACGTTGCCGGCCTCCAGCGCCAGGCGCACGCGCGCCCAGACATCCTCTTCGGTGATCTGGCCGCGGGTGACCAGCGCGTCGAACAGCGGACCGCAGCTCTCCGGCTGCGCGGCGCCCTGAAACCACAGGGGTCTCGCCTCTTGCAGAGCAGTCAGATCGCCGCGCGCCAGGCGCGCCTGCAGGGCATAGCAGCCGACCTCGACATCGTCCAGCGCGAAGGCCGGGTACTCGCGCTCGAACAGCGTCCCACGCCCGCTTCTGACCGAGCTGCTTGAGCCAGTCGCCGCGCAGGCGTTGCCCGGCGAGAGAGTCGCCTTGCGCCGCGAGGAATCGTTGCACCTCGTCAGGAGGAAGCGTCGGCGAGCCGGCTGCGCAGCTGCCAGGCGGCGATGTAGGGGTAGAGAGGGTAGGCGGTGAGGGAGCCGGCGAGCTCGTTCAGGCGCTCGATCTGCCCCTTCTGGAATGCGTCGCGCGCCGACATGAAGGCCGCCATCCTGGTCCACGGCGCTCGACCGACAGCGACCCGGCCCAACGCGAGCGCCGCCGCGCCCACCGTCAGCATGCGTCGCACTGCGCCCGGCCGATGCATCAACGCCACGTCGCCTCCGCCGCAGAATCAGTCAGTTCCACTGCACCGCCGGCATTTTCCCACAGTTCCCTGCTGCGAACTGCAAAATCCAGCCCCGATTGCGCATCGACTGCGAAGCCGCAGCACACAGAGCACAACGAGATCGACAGAGAGACTGTCAAATCGTTGCACAGGTGCATCGCAGTTCGCGGCTCCGAGTCGACCGCACTGCGTGCAGCACGCTCGAGTTCTCTCTGCGATCGTCTGTGTGCCCGCGGGCCAGTCATTTGTCGGCTCAGGCGCCTCGGCCCCAGGAACAGCTCATAGGCCGGGTTGTCGGATTCGTCCCAGTAGCGGTAGTTCAGCTGACTCAGGAACGAGCGGAACGCGCGCTTGTCGGTCCTGGGCACCTGGATGCCGACCAGCACGCGGCCGACGTCGGCGCCATGGTTGCGGTAGTGGAACAGGCTGATGTTCCAGCCGTGCGTCATGCGGGTCAGGAAGTTCATCAGCGCGCCCGGCCGCTCGGGGAACTCGAAGCGGTACACCATCTCGTCGCCGGCCTCGCGCGAGCGCCCGCCCACCATGTGGCGGATGTGCAGCTTGGCCATCTCGTTGTCCGACAGATCCAGCGTCTCCAGCCCCGCCCCTTGCAACCGCCGGACCAGCTGGCGGGTCTCGTCGCGGTTGTGGATGGACAACCCGACGAACACGCGTGCCTTCTCCGGGTCGCCGTAGCGGTAGTTGAACTCCGTGACGTTGCGCGAGCCGATCAGTGCGCAGAAGCGCCGGAAGCTGCCCGGACGCTCCGGAATCGTCACCGCCAGGATCGCCTCGCGCCGCTCGCCCAGCTCGGCGCGCTCGGCGACGAAGCGCAGCCGGTCGAAGTTCATGTTCGCGCCGCAGGCGACCGCCACCAGCGTGCGCCCGCGCACGCCGCCGCCGCTCCACCCAGGCCTTGGCCCCGGCGACCGCCAGCGCGCCGGCCGGCTCCAGGATCGCGCGGGTGTCCTCGAACACGTCCTTGATGGCTGCGCAGATGTCGTCGTTGTCCACCAGGATCATCTCGTCGACCAGCTCGCGGCACAGGCGGAAGGTCTCCTCGCCGACCTGCTTCACCGCCACGCCGTCGGCGAACAGCCCGACCTGGGCGAGCTTGACCCGATGGCCGGCCGCCAGCGAGCGCGTCATGGCGTCCGCCTCTATCGGCTCGACGCCGATGATCTTGACCTCCGGGCGCAAGCGCTTGACGTAGGCGGCGATGCCCGAGATCAGACCGCCACCGCCCACGGCGACGAAGATCGCGTGGATCGGCGCGCTGTGCTGGCGCAGGATCTCCATGCCGACCGTGCCCTGGCCGGCGATCACGTCCGGGTCGTCGTAGGGGTGGACATAGGTGAGCCGCTCGCGGCGGGCGAGCGTCAGGGAATGGGCGTAGGCGTCGTCGTAGGAGTCGCCTTGCAGCACCACGCGGGCCCCGCGTGCGGCGACCGCATCGACCTTGATGCGCGGCGTGGTGACCGGCATCACGATCACCGCGCGGCAACCGAGCCGCTGCGCAGCGTAGGCCACGCCCTGGGCATGGTTGCCGGCGGAGGCGCAGATCACGCCCCGCCGCAGCTGCGCCGGCGCGCAGGCCGACCATCTTGTTGTAGGCGCCGCGCAGCTTGAACGAGAACACCGGCTGCATGTCCTCGCGCTTGAGCAGCACGCGGTTGTCGAGCCGCGCGGACAGGCTGGCGGCCGAGCTCCAGCGGCGTCTCCACCGCCACGTCGTAGACGCGGGCTTTGAGGATGGCTTCGAGGTAGTCGGTCTTCATGGCGGTGGCGGAGGCAAAACCCGCGACGTTAACAGCCCGGCTCGCTCGCGGCAACCGCGCCTGCGGCGATTGAGAAAACCGCGCGCAGACGGCTATCCTAGCCGGATGCAGCCGGGGGCAAGGGTTTCCTGGCATACGCGCGGTTGTCTGCAGGATACGGGCTGCGTGACCACGAGCGAGACGAGCAGGACCGACGAAATGAAGCGCGCCGCGGCGCGGGCGGCGCGTGGCGTACGTCCCCGACGACAGCGTCGTGGGCGTGGGCACCGGCTCGACGGTCAACTACTTCATCGACGAGCTGGCGCGGATCAAGGGCCGCATCGAGGGGGCGGTGTCCAGCTCCAAGGCCTCCACCGAGCGGCTCAGGGGGCTCGGCATCCGCGTGTTCGACCTCAACAGCGTCGACGAGGTACCGATATACGTCGACGGGGCCGATGAGATCACTCGCCACATGCACATGATCAAGGGCGGCGGCGGCGCGCTCACCGGCGAGAAGATCGTGGCGGCCGTGGCGCGCAAGTTCATCTGCATCGCCGACGCCAGCAAGCTCAAGGACGTGCTGGGTGCGTTTCCCGCTGCCGGTCGAGGTGATCCCGCTGGCGCGCAGCCTGGTCGGCCGCGAGATGGTGAAGCTCGGCGGGCAGCCGTGGCTGCGCGAGGGGTTCGTGACCGACTACGGCAACATCATCCTGGACGTGCACGGCCTGACCATCCTCGACCCGGTCGCGCTGGAGACCGCCATCAACCAGATCCCCGGCGTGGTGACCAACGGCCTGTTCGCCCGGCGTCCGGCGGATCTGCTCCTGCTGGGCACGGCCGAGGGCGTGCAAACCCTGTCGCGCCTAGCTCCGCCGGGCCAGGACTGCAACGGCAGTGTCAACTTCGCCCTCTAAACTGCCGGCAGGGCCGCCAGTGTGGCCCTGCGCCGTGCTAGCCTGCGAGTGCTGCGTGGCTCGAGAAGGAGGTGGTGCCAATGACCGCTACTGAACACACCCATACGTCCAAGCAGTTCGACGCCGAGCTGGAGTCGCTGCGCTCGCGCGTGCTGCAGATGGGCGGCTTCGTCGAGCAGCAGATCGGCCTGGCCGTCGATGCGCTGACCACGGGCGACCTGGAGCTGTGCGGGACCATCGTGGCCAACGACCACAAGGTCAACGCCATGGAGGTCGGCATCGACGAGGATTGCAGCACCATCATCGCCCGCCGCCAGCCCACCGCCAGCGACCTGCGCCTGGTCATGATGGTGGTCAAGACCATCACCGACCTGGAGCGCATCGGCGACGAGGCCGCCAAGATCGCGCGCATGGCCAAGCTGATCAACTCGGTGGACCGGGTGCAGCAGCCGCGCTACGTGGAGATCCGCCGCATGGCCAACCTGGCGCTGGACATGCTGCGCAAGTCGCTCGACTGCTTCGCCCGGCTGGACGTCTCCGGCTCGGCCGAAGTGGTGCGCACCGACCAGCACGTGGACGACGAGTTCCGCGCCATCCTGCGCCAGCTCATCACCTTCATGATGGAGGATCCGCGCACCATCTCGGCGTCCATCGAGATCCTGTTCATCGCCAAGGCGCTCGAGCGCATCGGCGATCACGCCAAGAACATCTCGGAGTACGTGATCTACATGGTGAAGGGCAAGGACGTGCGCCACGTCACGCTCGAGGAGATCGAGCGCGAGATCATGGCCTGAACGGCGTGCCGGGCTCCGTCTGCAGCGCTCGCCCGGCTGATGTCGCAACTGTCCACGCTCGCCGCCGTCGACCTCGGCTCCAACAGCTTCCGGCTCGAGGTCGCCCGCGTCGTCGACGACCAGATCTACCCGCTCGACTCGCTGCGCGAGCCGGTGCGGCTGGCCGCCGGCCTGACGGCCGACAAGCGCCTGGACGAGGCCTCCCAGGCGCGCGCGCTGGACGCGCTGCATCGCTTCGGCGAGCGCCTGCGCGGGTTGCCACCGGAGGCGGTGCGCGCGGTCGGCACCAACACCCTGCGGGTGGCCAAGAACGGCAAGGAGTTCCTGGCGCGCGCCGAAGCCGCGCTGGGGTTCCCCATCGAGGTGGTGGCCGGGCGCGAGGAGGCGCGGCTCATCTACCTGGGCGTGGCCCACAGCCTGCCCGTCAGCGGTGCCAAGCGCCTGGTGATGGACATCGGCGGGGGCTCCACCGAGTTCATCATCGGCAGCGGCTACAAGCCGCGCCGGCTCGAGAGCCTGTACATGGGCTGCGTGAGCTGGACGCTGCGGTTCTTCCCCACCGGCAAGATCAGCAAGAGCGGGCTCAAGCAGGCCGAGCTCGCCGCCGGCGTCGAGCTGGAGACCATCGTGCGGGAGTTCAGCGCCGGGCACTGGAGCGAGGCGGTGGGCTCGTCCGGCACCGCCCGCACCATCGGCGAGATCCTGCAGGCGCGCGGCTGGACCGACGGCAGCATCACGCCCGACGGCCTCGAGCGGCTGCGCGCGCAGCTGCTCAAGGCCGGCGACGTGGCGCGGCTCGATTTCCCGGGCATCAAGCCCGACCGCCTCCAGGTGCTGCCGGGCGGCTTCGCCATCCTCGCGTCGGTGTTCGCCGAGCTGAAGGTCCCGCGCATGATCCTGGCGACCGGCGCCATGCGCCAGGGCATCCTGTACGACATGCTGGGGCGCTTCCACCACCACGACATGCGCGACAACACGGTGGCGCAGTTCATGAAGCGCTATCACGTCGACTTCAAGCAGGCGCGCCGGGTCGAGACGCTGGCGCTCAACCTGCTGCGCCAGTTCAGCGGCGACCTGCAGGCCGCGCCCGAGTATCCGCTGCAACTGCTGTCCTGGGCGGCCCGCCTGCACGAGATCGGCCTCACCGTCGCGCACACCGGCTATCACAAGCACTCGGCCTACATCCTGACGCACGCCGACATGCCCGGCTTCTCCAAGATGGAGCAGGCGCATCTGTCGCTGCTGGTGCTGGCGCATCGCGGCACCATGGAGAAGATGAAAGGACAGATCACCAACTCGCTCGACCTGGCCATGGTCATGGCCATGCGCCTGGCGGTGCTGTTCCATCGCAGCCGCAGCGACGTGCGCCTGCCCCGCTGGAGGCGCACTGCAGCGGGCGCGCTTTCCGCCTCGACCTCGCCCCCCAGTGGCTGGCCGGAAATGCACTGACGGCCGCGGCGCTGCGGGAGGAAATGCGCGAGTGCAAGAAGCTCGGCGTGAGCCTGGACGTGCCCGCGTTGGACCAGGTCGGCCTCGAGCCCGAGGTCGTGACCGCGGACTAGGTAGCGGGCTCGCCGACCGGTGAGCGCCGCAATGCCGGCTAGAATTCCGGCGATGCAGGCCGCACGCCGCCCCTCTCCCAGCTTCATCCGTACCGGCCGGAGCATCGAACGGGAGGTCCAGCAGCTGGACCGCATCTACCGGCTGGCGCGCGAACTGTGTCCGGACGGCTTCCCCGCCGAGGAGACGCGCGAGCTGCCGGCCCTCTACGCGCACGTGTCGCTGGGGGTGGTCGACGCGCTGCGCGACGAGATCGCCGAAAAGCTCGACTTGCCGCGCGAGATCTTCAGCCGCGATCGCTTCTCCATCCACGGCTGCGGACCGATCGGGCTGCACGACGATTTCTTCCGCTTCCCGTACGTGTACTTCGTCCTGATCGTGGCGCACTCCGGCCGCCTGGGGCTGGTGGACGAGCACAGCCGGGCGGCGCGGCACGCGGTCGGCGAGATCATCCTGCTCGACCCGCGGCGCAAGCACGGCCTGGTCGCAGAGGGTTGTACGGCGGAGGAACACAGCTACGAGCGCACGCACGGCCCGGTGCACGACGAGGCGCTGCCAGTTCCTGTTCCTGGACTTCGACGTGCAGCGGCCCGATCTGCGGGCGCGCTTCCGTCGGGCTGCCAGACCTGGAATCCGGCTAGCCGTTCGCGCCCGCCAGCACCAGGTTGAACACCGACGAATCGATCGGCACCAGGTGGCGCAGGCGCTCGTCCAGGACGATGGAAACGCGGTCGCCGTAGCGTGCCAGGCGGTTGAGCAGGCGCTGCAGATCCGCCAGATGCGGCGCGTGGAACGCTTCGATCGACAGGGTCACGCTGGCGCGGGTGTGGCGCAGCAGCCGCTCCAGCGGGCGTGCCGCGCGGGCGAAGAAGCCTCCGTCGGGCAGGCTGCCGAGCGAGAGCGAGACGTTGGGCACCGGGCCTGGCCGCCACCGCGATCCCCACTTTGCCGCCCTCGAGGTACTTGGCGATCGCCGCGCGCACCGAGGCCACGAACGGCTCGGCGGTCTTGCGCTCGTCGCGCGCCGGGTCGAAGTGGCGCTCGACGAAGTCGGCCATCGACAGCGCGATGATCCAGTCGGAGACGACCACCGCGAGCTGGCCGGGGCGGCGCAGCGGCACGGTGCGCAGGAACGCCCACCAGCGCGACGGGCCGCCGGGAAGGATGCCCTTGGTGAGCAGGCGCCAGACGATGCCCAGGCTCTCCTTCGGCGTGAAGCCGCCGTTGTACAGCGGGGCGCTCATGTGCCGCAGCTTGTTGTTCATGCGCGTGGCGATGGCAGAGTCCTTGAGCAGGCGCCGGTAGAGCGCCTGGTAGCGCATCGACCATCTCCTCGTAGGGCATCTGCTTGGGCACGATGTTGGTGCCCACCCGCGTGTTGTCGCAGGTGGTGTCCGTCGTCGCGCAGCCGCCCCTCCTTCTCCAGCCGCTCGTACAGCGGCGTGCGCGGCAGCGCGTGCAGCAGGCCGATCATCGCCGACTGGATGCCGGAGGCCATGATGAAATCGTGCTGGACGTCGAAGGTCTCGAGCGTGTCGTTGTCGAAGCCGACGATGAACCCGGCCAGCACGTCGATGCCGTTGGCGTAGACCCGGTAGAGGTTCTCCAGCATGTTGCCGCCCACGTTCTGGGTCTTCTTGGTCTCCTTCAGGCTCGCCTCGTCCGGCGTCTCGATGCCGATGAACACCCAGGAGAAGTTCGCCTCGCGGAACAGCCGCAGCAGCTCGTCGTCGCTGGCCAGGTTCAGCGACGCCTCGGTGCCGAAGCCGAACTGGTAGTTGTGCCGGGTCTGGTAGTCCTTCAGGAAGTGCAGCAGCGCCTTGGCCTGCGGCCGGTTGCCGATGAGGTTGTCGTCGACGAAGAAGACGCGCTTCACGCCCTGTGCGCGCAGCGCGTCCAGCTCGCGGCCGACCTGCTCCATGGTCTTGACCCGGGGACGCCGGCCGAACATGACGATGATGTCGCAGAACTCGCAGCGGAACGGGCAACCGCGTGAGAACTGCAGGCTCGCGCCCGAGTACAGGTCGAGCTTGAGCAGATCGAAGCGCGGCACCGGCGAATCCGGCAGCTCCACCGTTCCGGTTTCCCGGTACAGCGCCTCGGGGATGCCGGCCTCGAAGTCCTTGCAGAACTGCGGCCAGACGTACTCGGCCTCGCCTGCGATCACCGCGTCGGCGCGTTCGGCATACTTCTCCGGGCACAGCGAGGCGTAGCTGCCGCCGGCCACCACGGACAGGCCGCGGCCGCGGTAGTAGGCGAGCAGCTCGCTCTGACGCTGGAACTGCACGCCCATGCCGCAGACGCCCACCAGGTCGACGTCGGGCTCCAGCGGAATCGGCTCGACGTTCTCATCGACGATGGTGATCTGCCAGTGCGGCGGGCACAGCGCCGCGAGCGTGGCCAGCCCGAGCGGGCGGGTTGACCGAGCGCCTGCCCGGGAGGATCTCGTTCACCGCCCAGCGGAAGCTCCAGAAGCTGTCCGGGAAGCGAGGGTTGATCAGCAACAGGCGCATGAGAGCATCCTTCCGGCGTGGTTATCTGCACATGCTACACCGTTCCGGGCGCAGGCCCGTTACGTTCCGGTGACGCGATCGCGACGTCGCGCGACCTCACACGGCTGCAGCTGGCGCCGCACCGCCGCGATGTCCTGCTGCTGGGCTCAACCGGACGCTTAAAGCGGGCGAACCGGCGTCGAGCGCGCGATGCCGCAGTAACGGACCATGCCGTCTTCGAAGTGCTCGCCGCGCAGCCGCTCGAAGATGTCCGCGTGCCAGTCCGCCACGTCCTCCGCGCGTGTGACGATGGACAGCGGCAGCGGCGCGTGCGCTTCGCGTTCCGGACCCCTTCGGCCGCGTCCGGCTTGCGTGGCGTGCGCACTCCAGCGGGCAGCCGCCTGGCTCAGCGCGAGCGCGCGGATACTGGCTGCAGGCCCGAGCACGTGTTCTTCCACGGCTGTGCTGCCGGGCTCGGGGCAGGCGGTCGCGGCGTTGCCCGCAGGCGTCATCACCACCGCTGCCAGCAGCGGCAGGCCAGGCCACAGACGTGATGCGAACGACATGGTGAATCTCCCCTGTCATGGCACGGTCTTCCGTGCCATTACGAGCCGACAGCATCCCACCGACCGGCGATCGCGTCAACTCGCGTGCGACGCCGAGCTCCGCGGTCTCATTCGCGATTCCATCCGTTCGCGAGGGCCGTGTGACTCTCTTGCGAGCGTCGCGAGCGTGCCTGCGAGGTATAACTCGCTCGACGACCGGTCGTCGCCGATCCGCTAGCGCCTCGGCTAGGCTTCGACAGTTCAGGCACGGCACCGGCTAGACAAGACCGGGCGACAGCGCAGCGCGCAGCACACCTGCCCTGGCGCACCGGGCTGATGGGCGAGCCAGATGATGCGCGCCCTTCTTCATCTCCCAGTCCGCCGGCTCACCGGACAACAGGCTGGCGGCGGCCTGTCCCAAGGTCGGCTGGTGTCCGACGACCAGGACCGCACCTTTCGCGTCAGGCCAGCCGGCCGCCTCCAGGACCGCGCTGCGTAGGCCGCGCCCGGTGCGATCTCGTCAACGGTTTCGAAGGACTTCGTGAACGCCTGGCGGTCTGCTGGGCCCGCACTGCAGGGCTCACCAGCACGCGCGTGGGCTCGCGGCAGGTGCTTGTGCAGCCATGCGGCCATCTTGGCCGCCTGCTTGCGGCCCTTGGGGGTGAGTGCCCGCTTCAGGTCGGGGAAGCCATCTTCGGCTTCGGCGTGGCGCCAGAGAATGAGGTCCATCAGCGCTACCAGAACTTTTTCACGTCCCGGAATGCCTCCCAGGCGGCGGGCAGCGTCTCGAGATGCGTGCGGGCGCAGCGACGGCCCAGCCGCGGACCAGTCCGATGGCTTCGAGCAAGGTGCCGTCGGGGTCGTCCGGGCGGGGCCGCAGTTGCTCGCACAGGCGCTCGACGGTCGCGGCGTCGTTCAGACCGCCCAGGAGCGACTGCAGGTGCGCCAGCGCATCCGCGTAGCCGCGTACCGCCTCTGCTGTCATACAGCGAGGAGAAGAACTCGGCGGCGTAGCGGGCCTTCTTGATGTCGATGCGCAGCGCGTGCAGGGCGGCGGCATCCAGTCCGGCCAGATCGCGGCCGCGCTTGACGACCTTGCGCTGGCGCCGTGCCAGGACCGCGGCTGCGAACTCCGGCAGCGGACGGGCGCGCTCGCCGGCTGCGGCCTCGTCCGCGAAGGCTTCCCAGGGGCGGCGGTAAAACAGCGGCAATCAGGCTCAGCAGCGCTTTGGTGTAGCGCCTGGACGCCACCGCGTCGCGGGCAGCGGCATCCGCGGCTGTTCTCAACTCGGTGGTCCGCTCGAGCAGCGCATGCAAGCCGAGGTCGCCAGGAGAGCGCGCTCATCGACGCCCGTGCAGCGTTTCGGTCGCGAACACGTCCCAGTCGCGCGCCGGACCGAGATTGCCCCCGAGCCAGCGCAGCTCGGCGATGCAGGTCTTCCAGCGCCGGCGCGCGGGAAGGCGCGCGAGAACACGCTGAAGGCCGAGCGCAACCGTCGCAGCGCCACCCTGGCCTGATGCAGATACTCGGCGTCGTCGCTTTCCAGCAGGCCGCGCTCGTTGGCTTGCAGGTGCGCGAGGCAAGCGAACACGACGGCGCGGAAGGCCTCGCTCACCGTCATCTGCGCCTCGCAGTTCCGGCGGACTCCGCCTTGACCGGCGTCGACGCGCGCGCCGGATGCGAGCGCGTAGCCGCGCTGCGCCTTGCTGGCGGGCTCGAGCCGCAGCCCGATGTCGTCGAGCAGCCCGTGCGCGAAGGCCAGCAGCGCTTCCGGCTGCCCCTGCTTGAGCTCGAGCTCGATCTCGCTGATGGGTACGCTGGCCGATCCCGCGCGTGACCTGCCCGGAATCGACGCACAGCTCGACATGCGTGCCCGGCACCAGCTCCAGGTTGCGCACGGTCCTGCGGAAGTCGGTGGTGAACACCGGGTGCAGCTGCGCGCGCAGCGCCGGGTCGGTAAACACGGCGCTCGCGCCGGACGCGGCGAGCGCGAGGTGGTTCAGGATCTGCGCCGGCACCGGCGTATCGAGCTCCTGGCGCAGGTGCAGGCCGCCCTGCGACTTCGCCTGCGCCTTTCAGGGTCTGGATCCAGCGCTTGCCGTCCCGGCGCAGCCGCAGCGCCACCCGGTCGCGCCGCAGCTCGAAGCCGGGCGTGTCGTAGTAGACGCTGTGCAGCTTTTGCGTGCGCGTGCGCCCGCGCGAGGTCTGCCGGATCGAAGGCAGGCGCCCGAGCCTGCGTGCGTCTTCGGGCCGATCGACAGCTTGAGCTCGATCTCCGCGTTGGGCGCGCTCGTCGGTGTCAGCGGTCGGCTGAACGATCCGCCGCCGCGGTACCGGTCGGGCGGCGGGCTGCCGGCCGCGCAGCCTCGGGCGGCGGTTCGAGGCCCGTGCCATCGGCTCGAGTCCGGCGAGGCCGGCTGGCATGCCGCTTGTCCATGTCGGCTAGTGCTCGTTGGCGATGTGCGCCCTGTCCGTTCAATGGCCGGCGCCGCGCGCGGCCGCAGCCTGGCGCCCGCGGGCTGATCGGTCCGCCGCCGGCTAGGCACTCGCCTTCGCCTTGCGCTTCGGCCGCAGCCTCTCGGGCGGGACGTCCAGGCTCTCCGGCGGCTGCGGACTGGCGAGCTCCTGCAGCAGCTCGAGCTGCGCGGTGCGCGGCGGGGCCTTGCCCGGTTTGCAGCGCTCGTAGTGGCCGTCGCTGTCCATGACCCAGGCCTGGGTGTTGTCCTCGAGGTACTTCTGCAGGCCCTCCTCGATCACGCGCTTCTGCAGCTTGGGCTCGAGCATCGGCAGGCAGACCTCGATGCGGCGGAAGAAGTTGCGGTCCATCCAGTCGGCGCTGGAGATGTAGACGCTGCCGGAGCTGGCGAAGTGGAACACGCGGTGATGCTCGAGGAAGCGGCCGATGATCGAGCGTACGCTGATGTTCTCCGACAAGCCCGGCGATGCCCGGCCGCAGGCAGCACACGCCGCGCACGATCAGGTCGATCTTCACGCCCGCCTTGGAGGCTTCGTACAGCTCGGCGATGATCTCGGGCTCCAGCAGGGCGTTCATCTTCGCGACCAGGCCCGCCTTCTTGCCGGCCTTGGCCGCCTCCGCCTCCTTCTTGATGGCGGCGATGAGCTGCGCATGCATGGTGAACGGCGACTGCCACAGATGGCGCAGCCGGCTCGCCTTGCCCAGGCCGGTGAGCTGCATGAACACGTCGTTGACGTCCGCGCACACCTCTTCGTTCGCGGTGAACAGGCCGAAGTCGGTATACAGGCTGGAGGTGCGCAGATGATAGTTGCCGGTGCCGATGTGGCAGTAGCGCCGCAGCCGATCCTCCTCGCGGCGCACCACCATGGCCAGCTTGGCGTGGGTCTTGTGTCCGACCACGCCGTACACCACGTGCGCGCCGACCTCTTCGAGCTGCGCCGCCCAGTTGATGTTGGCCTCCTCGTCGAAGCGCGCCATCAGCTCGACCACGACGGTGATCTCCTTGCCGCGGCGCGCCGCGTCGATGAGGATGTGCATCAGCTCGGAGTCCGCGCCGGTGCGGTACACCGTCTGCTTGATCGCGACGACGTCGGGGTCGCGCGCGGCCTGCTCGATGAAGGCGATGACCGGGCCGGAAGGACTGGAACGGATGGTGCAGCAGGACGTCGCCCTTGCGGATGGCCTCGAACATGTCCGCCCGCTTCACCAGCACGCCGGGCACGCCCGGCGAGAACGGCAGGTACTTGAGCTCCGGGCGTGCGACCTGGTCGGGGACGCCCATGAGCCGCACCAGGTTGACGGGGCCGTTGACCTGATACAGGTCGTCCTGGCCCAGGCCGAATTGCTGCAGCAGGAACTCCGCCATCTCGGGCGGGCACTGATCGGCCACCTCCAGCCGCACCGCGTCGCCGAAGTGGCGCTGCGGCAGCTCGCCCTGCAGGGCGGTGCGCAGGTTCTTCACCTCTTCCTCGTCGACGAACAGGTCGCTGTTGCGCGTGACGCGGAACTGATACCAGCCCTGCACCTCCATGCCCGCGAACAGCTCGCCGACGTGCGCGTGGATGATCGAGGACAGAAACACGAAGCCATGATCGCAGCCGGCGAGCTTGGCCGGCAGCTTGATCACCCGCGGCAGGACGCGCGGCGCCTGCACCATGGCGACGCCGGAGCTGCGTCCGAACGCGTCCTTGCCCGACAGCTGCACCGCGAAGTTCAGGCTCTTGTTGAGGATGCGCGGGAAGGGATGCGCCGGATCCAGCCCGATGGGCGTGAGCACCGGCATGATCTCGCGCAGGAAGTAGGCCTTGATCCAGTCGCGCTGCTCCTCGGTCCAGTCGCGGCGCCGGAAGAAGCAGATGCCCTCGCGGGCGAGCGAGGGCAGCAGGTCCTCGTTCCACAGGCGGTACTGGGCGGCCACCAGCTCGTGCGCGATGCGCGACACGTCCTTGAACACCCGCGAGGGCAGCTGGCCGTCCGGGCCGGCGATGTCGGTGCCGACCTCGATCTGCGCCTTGAGGCCCGCCACCCGGATCTCGAAGAACTCGTCCAGGTTGCTGCTGACGATGCACAGGAAGCGCAGGCGCTCGAGCAGCGGCACGCTGACGTCGGCGGCCTGCGCCAGGACGCGCCGGTTGAACTCCAGCAGGCCGAGCTCGCGATTGAGGTAGTGCTGCGGAAGGGAACGCTTCGACACGGGAGGCCGGGCAGTCGACGAGGTAATGGTTAAGGGGGCCGCGAGCTGGCCGGCGACGAACGCGCGGGCTACGCTCGGCGGGCGGGACGTAGCCGCTCGCCTCGTCGGCACCCGTGCCGAAGAAGTAGCGCTCGGTCTGCTCGAGGATGTACTTGCGCGCCTTGGGGTCGGCGCCCGACAGGCGCATCTCGTTGACCAGGCGCTTCTGCTGCTCGAGCCAGCCTTGCCAGGCTTCCTTGGACACGTTGTCGAAGATGCGCTTGCCCAGCTCTCCGCCGAAGGGTGGCAGATCCAGGCCTTCCGCCTCGCGCTTGAGCTTCACGCAATGGACCATTCGGGGCATGCCGGATTTCTCCTGCGGAACAATGGCCGCGCGCGAAGCGCGGCGCAAGCTGGCCCCAGATTAGCGCGAATCGGTGGGTTCGGGCAAATCCGGACGCGCCCGAATTCGGGCAGCCCGGTCAATGCGGGCAAACCCGGGCACGGGAAGCCCGGCGTCAGATCGGCTTGAAGAAGACTTTCGAGCGTCTCGAATAGTTGTACAGGGACTGCTTTTGCTGCGGCAGCGCGCTGACATCGGTCTCGCTGAACCCGCGCTCGACGAACCAGTGCGCGGCCCGCGTCGTCAGGACGAACAGCCGGCTCATTCCCGCGCGCCGGGCCTGCGCTTCGATGTGGCTGCAGCAGGCGGTCGCCGCCGCCGGCGTTGCGATAGTCGGGATGGACTGCCAGGCAGGCCAGCTCGCCCGCGCTGTCCTCGGGGAACGGGTACAACGCGGCGCACCCGACCGCGACGCCATCGTGCTCGAGCACGCTGAAGCGGTCGATCTCGATCTCGAGCAGCTCGCGCGAGCGCTTGACCAGCGTGCCGTCCGCTTCGAGCGGCGCGATCAGCTGCAGGATGCCGCCCACGTCCTCGATGCCGGCCTGGCGCAGCCGCTCGAGCGGGTCCTGCGCGACCATGGTGCCGACCCCGTCGTGGGTGAACAGCTCCAGCAGCAACGCGCCATCGACGTGGCGGGACAGCAGGTGAACGCGCCGCACCGCCGCGCGGCTCGCTTTGATGGCGGCAGGCAGATACAGGCGCGCGTCCTCCGGCAGGTCCTGCCGCGTGGCGAGCGCGGACTCGGCCTGCGAGACGGTCAGCTCGCGCTGCAGCGCGCCGTCGGCGGCGTGGATGCCCGGCTGCTCGGTCAGGAAGATCAGCTTGTCCGCCGCGAGCGCGATCGCCGCTTCCGCCGCGACGTCCTCCATCGTGAGGTTGAACACCTCCCCGGTCGGCGAGTAGCCCAGCGGCGAGAGCAGCACCAGCTCGCCGGCGTCGAGACGGTTGCGGATGGCGGCGGCATGGATCTGCCGCACTTCCCCCGTGTATTGCATGTCGACGCCGTCCACTACGCCGCGCGGCCGCGCGGTGACGAAGTTGCCGCCCGCCACCCGGATCTGCGCGTTGGCCATCGGCGAGCTGGGCAGCCCCATCGACAGCAGCGCTTCGATCTCCACGCGCAGCTGGCCGCTCGCCTGCTTCACGCTGGCCAGCGCGGCCTCGTCGGTGACGCGCGCACCGCGGACGTAGCGCGGGCGCGTGCCGCGTGCGGCGAGCTGCGCCTCGATCTGCGGCCGCGCGCCGTGCACCAGCACCAGCCGCACGCCCAGCGCGGCCAGCAGGTTGAGGTCGTGAGTGAGCGCGACGAACTTGCCGTCGGCCACCACCTCGCCGCCGAAGGCCACCACGAAGGTCCGGCCGCGGAACGCGTGGATGTAGGGCGCCGCGGAGCGGAACCAGTGGACGAACTGCTCGGCAGACCGGTGACCTGTGACCGGTGATCCGTGATCGGTGTCCGCTGTGTCCATCGGGCCGGTGCGCTGATCACTGATTACTGATCACCGATCACGTCACTTCGGTCCCATCCGAATCGCGCCGTCGAGACGGATGGTCTCGCCGTTGAGCATCTCGTTCTCGCAGATGTGCTTGACCAGCGCGGCGTACTCGGCCGGCTTGCCCAGCCGCGAGGGGAACGGCACCTGCTTGCCGAGCGAGTCCTGGATCTCCTTGGGCATGCCGAGCAGCATGGGCGTCTCGAAGATGCCCGGCGCGATGGTGACCACGCGGATGCCGCTGCGGGACAGGTCGCGGGCGATCGGCAGCGTCATCCCGACGATGCCGCCCTTGGAGGCCGAGTAGGCGGCCTGGCCGATCTGCCCGTCGAACGCCGCGACCGAGGCGGTGTTGACGATCACGCCGCGCTCGCCTGCGGCGTTGGGGTTGCCCTTCGCCATCGCGTCGGCTGCCAGGCGGATCATGTTGAAGCTGCCGATCAGGTTCACGGTGATGACCTTGGTGAACGAGGCGAGCGAGTGCGGGCCTTCCTTGCCGATGGTCTTCTCGCCCACGGCGATGCCGGCGCAGTTCACCAGGCCCTGAAGGCCGCCGAACTCCTTGAGCGCCCGTTCGACGCAGGCCCTCGCCTGGTCCTCGTTCGACACGTCGGTGGGCTGAAACACCGTCTGCTTCCCGAGCTTGGCGGCGAGCGCCTCGCCGCCCTTGATGTCGGCGATGACGGCGTTGCCGCCGCCGGCGACGATCATTTCGACGGTCGCCGCGCCCAGGCCCGACGCCCCGCCGGTGACGATGAAGGTGCTGCCGCGGATGTCCATGTTGCGATTCCTGTCAGGGCTGTTGCGAAACCCAGCAGTATAAGGGCTTGCGGCTACGGCTACCAGCGCTACGCAAGCTCTCGCCGCAAGCGTACGCAAGGACGCGGATCCGAGGCACACATCGGAAACCAGCAGGCGGCCGGCCCTGTCCGATGAGGCCATTCGTGTCCTCGCGGTTCACGGTAGCTTGGCGGTCGCACTGGCATGGCTGGAACGCTAGAAATCCCCCCACAACGCATGCATGGCCGAGACGGCGGCGAGTGCAGCGGTCTCGGTGCGCAGGATGCGCGGCCCGAGCCGCACCGCGCGAAAGCCGCAGGTGGCGGCGATCTCCTGTTCTTCGGGATCGAGCCCGCCCTCGGGGCCGACCAGCAGCAGCACGGCGGACGGCGTCGACAGCTCCCGCAAGCCGAGCTTGGCGCCCGGGCGAGAGCATGACTCGCGCTTCCGCGCCGTCGCGTGCGCAGCGTGCCCAGCCAGTCGGCAAAGTCCATCACCGGGTGCAGCGCCGGCACGCGGTTGCGGCCGCACTGCTCGCATGCCGCAATCGCCAGATGCTGCCAGTGATCGACCCGGCGGCTGGCGCGCTCCTCGCGCAGCTTGACCACGCTGCGCCGGGTCGCCAGCGGGAAGATCTCGGCCACGCCCAGCTCCACCGCCTTCTGGACGGTGAAATCCATGCGCTCCCGGCTGCTGATGCCCTGCGCGAGCACCACCTTGAGCTGCGCCTCGACCTCGCGCGCGGCGTGCGCGGTGACGCGCACCGAGACGCCGGCCTTGGAGATGCTGCGGATCGTTCCGAGCCATTCGCCGCCGTGGCCGTCGAACAGCCGGACGCGCTCGATCCGGTGCCATCCGCAGCACGCGCATGACGTGATGCGCTGCCTGGTCCGGCAGGTCGACGACGGCACCTGGCGAAAGCGGGCTCGGGGCAGTAGAAGCGCGGCGCGCGCTCGGGGGCAGGGTCGGTATCCATGGTAAAATTCTGCCATCCGTAGTCGGGCTCGTCATGTGCCCCGCTCTCGCGAGCATCGCGCTGCGGCCTTGCCCATTCCTTCCTTGCACGGTTCCTTGCCATGGCTACCCCTCCTGTCTGCGAGTTCGGCTGGAAAGCCGTCGATTTCGATCTGCCCGCCACCGACGGCAAGCGTTACCGTCTCGCCGACGTCAGCGGCCCGAACGGCGTGCTGGTGATGTTCATCTGCAACCACTGCCCGTACGTCAAGGCGGTGATCGACCGCATTATCCGTGACTGCACGGATCTCAAGGAGCACGGCATCGGTGCGGTGGCGATCAGCGCGAACGATCCCGCCGACTATCCGGAGGACTCCTTCGACAACATGAAGCGTGTGGCACGAGACTTGCGCTTTCCCTTTCCGTATCTGTGGGACGAGTCGCAGGACGTGGCGCGCGCCTACGACGCGGCGTGCACGCCGGATTTCTTCGGCTTCAACCGCAATCTCGAGCTGCAGTATCGCGGGCGCCTGGATGCCTCCCGCACGACCCCGGTGGCCAATGCGCGGCGCGATCTGTTCGAAGCGATGACGCAGATCGCCCGAACCGGGCAGGGTCCCAAAGAGCAGATCGCCAGCATGGGCTGCTCCATCAAGTGGAGAAGAAGCTGATTTCCGAACCGATGGAAATGATCGCCGAGACGGCCACCGAGACCGTCGAGCGCGTGATCGCGGCGGTGCGGCGGGTGGCCGCCGACGAGATCATGCCGCGCTTTCTGAAAGTGGCGCACCAGCGCAAGGCCGACGGCAGCCTGTTCACGGAGGCCGATCTTGCCGCCCAGGATGCGCTGGCGCGGGCCCTGCGCGAGATTCATCCCGTCCCGCTGGTCGGCGAGGAGATGACCCAGGAGCAACAGGTCGAGCGCTGGCTCGCCGGGGACGGCGGCGTGTGGTGCGTGGATCCCATCGACGGCACCAGCAACTTCGTCTACGGATTGCCTTACTTCGCGGTCTCGGTGGCGCTGATGCGTCATGGGCGCAGCGTGCTGGGCGTGGTCTATGCCCCGGTGACCGACGAGATGTTCTACGCCGAGCGCGGCGGCGGCGCGTTTCTGAACGGCGAGCCCCTGCCGATCCGCACGCACGTGCCGCATCTGCGCAACGCCATGGCCAACGTGGACTTCAAGCGGCTGGGCGGGAAGCTCGCCAGCGCGCTGGCCTCGGCTCCGCCGTACATGTCCCAGCGCAACTACGGTGCCGGCACCCTGGAGTGGTGCTACCTCGCCGCGGGGCGCTTCGATCTCTACCTGCACGGCGGCCAGAAGCTGTGGGACTACGCCGCCGGCGCCCTGATTCTCGAGGAGGCCGGCGGAGCCATGGCCACCTTGACCCAGGACGCGTTCTGGGACGGAGACCTGTGGAAGCGCTCGGTGGTCGCCGCGCTCGATCCGGGCCTGTTCCAGACCTGGCGCGACTGGGTCCGCGCCCGACTTTGAGGCGCGACTCGCCGCGCTACGAACACAGATTAACAGGACTCAGGATAACAGGATCAGACGCGATTGACGGATTCTAGCCCCGTCTGGCGTTGACCGTCTCCTGAGCGTCGAATCGCTGTAGTTCGGTCGCGGTTCGTGCCTCGCGCAGCTCTGCTTAGCGCAGTCCAGCCCGCCGCATTCGCGGCAACCCCCTCTTTATCCAAGCTTTGTTGACCGTTTCCCGGGGAGCAGGTATCTTGATCAGTTCCCCCGGCTGGCGGGGGGCCGGGTTCTACCCGAGCAGTTCGCGCTAACCCCCCGCAAGGAAAAGCATTATGGAAATGACCGCCCCTGGAGTGATGTCTCAGGCCGAGATGAGCGGCGCCGAGATCACCATGCGTTGCCTGCAGGAGGAGGGGGTCGAGTTCGTCTTCGGCTACCCCGGCGGGGCCATCCTGCCGATCTACGACGAGATGTTCAAGCAGGACAAGGTCAAGCACATCCTGGTACGCCACGAGCAGGCCGCGGTGCACGGTGCGGACGGCTATGCGCGCAGCACCGAGAAGGTGGGCGTGGTGATGGTGACCTCCGGTCCGGGGCTGACCAATGCGGTCACCGGGATCGCCACCGCCTACATGGATTCCATCCCGCTGGTGATCATCAGCGGCCAGGTCCCGACCCCGGCCATCGGCCTGGATGCCTTCCAGGAGGTCGACACCGTCGGCATCACGCGCCCGTGCGTGAAGCACAACTTCCTGGTCAAGGACGTCAAGGACCTCGCGATCACCATCAAGAAGGCCTTCTACATCGCCAGGACCGGGCGTCCCGGGACCGGTGCTGGTGGACATCCCCAAGGACGTGCAGCAGCACAAGACCCAGTTCCACTATCCGGAGCAGATCAGCCTGCGCTCCTACAACCCGGTGGTGAGAGGCCACGCCGGCCAGATCAAGAAGGCCATCCAGCTCCTGCTGCAGGCCAAGCGCCCGATGATCTACACCGGCGGCGGCGTCATCCTGGCGGGCGGCTGCCGGCCGAGCTCACCGAGCTGGTGCGAGCGCTGGGGTTTCCCTGCACCAACACGCTGATGGGATTGGGCGGCTACCCGGCCACCGACCCGCTGTTCCTCGGCATGCTCGGCATGCACGGCACCTACGAGGCCAACATGGCGATGCAGCACTGCGACGTGCTGCTGGCGGTGGGCGCCCGCTTCGACGATCGCGTCATCGGCAACCCCAAGCACTTCAACCAGGAGCAGCGCCAGATCATCCACATCGACGTGGATCCGTCCTCGATCTCCAAGCGCGTCAAGGTGGACATCCCCATCGTGGGTGACGTCAAGGACGTGCTGCAGGAGATGAACCGGCAGCTGGCGGCGGTGCGCGAGCGTCCCGATCCCGAAGCGGTGAAGGCGTGGTGGGCGCAGATCGAGTTGTGGAAGGGCCGCGATTGCCTCAAGTACGACCGCGCCAGCTCCATCATCAAGCCGCAGATGGTGATCGAGAAGCTGTACGAGGTCACCAAGGGCGATCTGTACCTGACCTCCGACGTGGGGCAGCACCAGATGTGGGCCGCCCAGTTCTACAAGTTCGACAAGCCGCGCCGCTGGCTCAACTCCGGCGGCCTGGGCACGATGGGGGTGGGACTGCCCTACGCGCTGGGCGCGAAGCTCGCGCATCCCGAGGCGGACGTGGCCTGTGTCACCGGCGAGGCGAGCATCCTGATGTGCATCCAGGAGCTGTCCACCGCCAAGCAGTATCGCCTGCCGGTCAAAGTGGTGAACCTGAACAATCGCTACATGGGCATGGTGCGGCAGTGGCAGGAGTACTTCCACGGCAACCGCTACAGCGAGTCGTACATGGACGCGCTGCCCGATTTCGTGAAGCTGGCGGAGTCCTTCGGCCACGTCGGCATGCGCATCGAGAAGCCCGCCGACATCGAGCCGGCCCTGCGGGAGGCCTTCGGCCGCAAGGACGATCTGGTGTTCATGGATTTCGTGACCGACCAGACCGAGAACGTGTTCCCGATGGTGCCGGCGGGCAAGGGTCTGTCGGAGATGATACTGGTCTGATTCGCTGGGCGGCCCCGCACGGGGCCGCGCCTCGACAGCAGTAGAAGCAAGCGGCGGTTAGCGCCAAAGTCCGCCCACCTCACAAGGGTGCGGCGGAGGGCGCCGGTCCTTCCCGGGACGGCGATCCGCGTGAAGCCCGTCATCGATCCAATGCAGGCACAAGTTAGGGCAGGTCAACATGCGACACATCATCTCCCTGCTGCTGGAGAACGAGGCCGGCGCGCTGTCGCGCGTCTCGGGGCTGTTCTCCGCGCGCGGCTACAACATCGAGTCCCTCACCGTTGCGCCGACCGAGGACCCGACCCTTTCGCGGATGACCATCGTCACCACCGGCTCGGACGACGTCATCGAGCAGATCACCAAGCAGCTCAACAAGCTGGTCGACGTGGTGAAGGTCGTGGATCTGTCCGACGGCGAGCACATCGAGCGTGAGCTGATGCTGGTGAAAGTGCGCGCGGCCGGCAAGGACCGCGAGGAGATGAAGCGCATGGCCGACATCTTCCGCGGGCGCATCATCGACGTCACCGACAAGTCCTACACGATCGAGTTGACCGGCACCGGCACCAAGCTGGATGCGTTCATCAACGCGCTGGAGCGTGGCACCATTCTGGAAACCGTGCGCACCGGAGCCTCGGGCATCGGGCGCGGGGACAGGGTTTTGAAAATCTAGGCGAGGAGGCGAGGCGGCGAGGAGGGAGGGGTCAAGGCGCGCGGCTGCGCCGTCGCCTCGCACCTCCCGCCTCCCTCCTCACCTCACGACGAGGAGGAGAACCAAATGAAGGTCTACTACGACAAAGACGCCGACTTGTCGCTCATCAAGGGCAAGACGGTCACGATCATCGGCTACGGCTCGCAGGGGCACGCCCATGCGCTCAACCTCAGCGAATCCGGCGTGAAGGTCATCGTCGGCCTGCGCAAAGGCGGGCTCGTGGACCAAGGCCGCCAATGCCGGCCTGACCGTCAAGGAAGTGCCCGACGCGGTCAAGGAGGCCGACTTCGTCATGATGCTGATGCCCGACGAGCACATCGCCGCGACCTACCGCAAGGAGGTGGAGCCCAACATGAAGAAGGGCGCCACGCTGGCCTTCGCCCACGGCTTCAACATCCATTTCGGCCAGGTCATCCCGCGCGAGGACATCGACTGCGTGATGATCGCGCCGAAGGCGCCCGGGCACACCGTGCGCTCTACCTACGCCCAGGGCGGCGGCACGCCCTGCCTGATCGCGGTGGCGCAGGACAAGAGCGGCAAGGCACGCGACCTCGCGCTTTCCTACGCGGCGGCCATCGGCGGTGCGCGTGCGGGCGTGATCGAGACCAACTTCCGCGAGGAGACCGAGACCGACCTGTTCGGCGAGCAGGTGGTGCTGTGCGGCGGCACCACGGCGCTGGTGCAGGCGGGCTTCGAGGTGCTGGTGGAGGCGGGCTATGCGCCCGAGATGGCCTACTTCGAGTGCCTGCACGAGCTGAAGCTGATCGTCGACCTGATGTACGAGGGCGGCATCGCCAACATGCGCTACTCGATCTCCAACAACGCCGAGTACGGCGACTTCACGCGCGGGCCGCGCATCATCACCGAAGAGACCAAGAACGAGATGCGCCGGATCCTGAAGGAGATCCAGACCGGCGTCTACGCCCAGGAGTTCCTGCTCGAGAACGCCACCGGCGCCACCAAGCTCAACGCCATGCGCCGCATCGGCCGCGAGCATCCGATCGAGATCGTCGGCGAGAAGCTGCGCGCGATGATGCCGTGGCTGAAGAAGGACCGGCTGGTCGATCGGAGCAAGAACTAGGTGCGAGGCAGCTGGAGGCGACGAGGCGCTAGGTGCGATGCGCGAGATGCGCGACAGGCGGGTGGGCATCACTCCGCTTCGACATCTCGCATACAGCAAGATCGGATTCGGATGCGGCGCACGCGAGGCGGTCGCACGCCTCGCGCCTCGACGCCTCGCGCCTGAGGATGACGCGCGAGCCGCATCCGCTGATCGCCCGCGAAGGCTGGCCCCACGTGCTCATCGCGCTGGGGCTGGCCCTGCTGGCCACCTGGCTGGCTGTGCTGGTGGTCCATCCCGTTCTGGCTGCTGCTCGTCTTCGTCGTTCAGTTCTTCCGCGATCCGCATCGCGAGATCCCGCAGACTCCGGGTGTGGCTCTGTCGCCCGCCGACGGCCGCGTGGTGCTGGTCGGCAAGGCGCGCGATCCCTACCTCGAGCGCGACGCGCTCAAGATCAGCGTGTTCATGAACGTGTTCGACGTCCACTCCAACCGCAGCCCGGTGGACGCGGAGGTCAAGCGGACCTGGTACAACGCCGGCAGCTTCCTCAACGCGGCGCTGGACAAGGCGTCGATCGAGAACGAGCGCGCCGCGCTGCATCTGCGCACGGACGAGGGCACCGACGTGACCTGTGTGCAGATCGCCGGTCTCGTCGCACGCCGCATCCTCTGCTACGCAAAGGAGGGCGATCGCCTGGCGCGCGGCCAGCGCTATGGCTTCATCCGCTTCGGCTCGCGCGTGGACGTCTACCTGCCGACGACCGCCAGTCCTCAAGTCAGCGTCGGCGATACCGTTACTGCCGGTATCTCCGTCATTGCTTCGCTCTAAGGCGTATTTGAGCCGCCAAGACGCCAAGAAGATGGCTCGAGCGTGCCGGCGTCGCGTCTGACGGGGAGTCCGCCACGACCTGGCGAGGGCTCGCGAAGCGCTCGAGGCAGTTCTTGGCGTCTTGGCGGCTAGCCCCTTGCTTTAGGGGGTAAAATCGAACACATGAAATACCCCGACGATCCCGCAACTGAAGCCGAAATGGCTGGCAGCCGGCGGCCGGATCCGGCGCACGGGCATCTACTGGCTGCCCAATGCCATTACGACGGTGGCATTGTTCTTCGGGTTCTACGCGATCGTGCAGGCGATGAACAATCACTTCGAGCTGGCCGCCATGGGCGTGCTGGGCGCGATGGTGTTCGACGGGCTCGACGGCAGGGTCGCGCGGCTGACCCGCACCACGAGCCCCTTCGGTGCCGAGTACGACTCGCTGTCGGACATGGCGGCCTTCGGGGTCGCGCCGGCCCTGGTCATCTACGAGTGGGCGCTGAAGGGGATGGGGCGGCTTGGCCTGGTGGCCGCATTCGTCTACTGCGCGTGCGCCGCGCTGCGGCTGGCCCGCTTCAACACCAACATCGGTGTGGTCGACAAGCGCTTCTTCCAGGGGCTGCCGAGTCCGGCCGCCGCCGGCCTGATCGCCGGGTTCGTGTGGACCATGGAAGCCTTCGACCTGGAGCCGCAGCGCATCTACGAGATGCGCTGGCTGGCCTGGGCCTGGCGGTGTTCGCCGGGCTGACCATGGTCAGCAACGTGCGCTTCTACAGCGGCAAGGACATCAACCTGCGCAAGAGCGTGCCGTTCGGTACGGTGGTCATGATCGCGCTGATCGTGGTGGTCCTGTCGCAGGTGGTGAACAACATCCCCGAGCTGCTGTTCAGCATCTTCGCCCTGTATGCCGCCTCCGGGTACGTGCTGTGGGCGGTGGAGCGAGTCCGCAAGCGGCGGGTGCCCAAGCCGCCCCCGCCGGCGATGCCGCCGGATGGGCTCTGAAGGCAGGCGCGAGGCTCGGGGCTAGCGAGGCTCTAGAGGCAGGCCGAGGCACGGGTCGCGAGAAACGGCACTCTAGATCCTCGTAGCCTCTAGCCCCGAGTCCTCGCGCCTGCATTTTAGGGCTTGCCAACCCCACAAAAACCCCCTATATTCCTGCAGCACTATGTTCGCTGCAGGCCAACTTTCGTTTGCCCTCCCCGCCAGCCTCCTGCTGAGCGGCCTGCTGCTGCGCGTTCGCGCGCGCTAACCCTCCCCCACATACTGGCAGTACCCGGCGGACCCGCAAGGGCCCGATTCAGTATCATTCCGCCCGCGCCTGGCTGCGCCAGGCGGACCACGGCAGGCAACGGGCAAGCAAGGAGAACGACCATGAAAGACCGTTTGATCATATTTGACACCACCCTCCGAGACGGCGAGCAGAGCCCCGGGGCGTCCATGACGCGCGACGAAAAGATGCGCATCGCCCGGCAGCTGGAGCGCCTGCGCGTGGATGTGATCGAGGCCGGCTTCCCGGCCGCCAGCAACGGCGACTTCGAGGCGGTCAAGGCGATCGCCGACACGATCCGGGACAGCATCGTCTGCGGCCTGGCGCGCGCCAACGACAGCGATGTCCGCCGCGCCGGCGATGCCCTGAAGGACGCGGCCCAGGGCCGCATCCACACCTTCATCGCCACCTCGCCGATCCACATGGAGCGCAAGCTGCGCATGCAGCCCGAGCAGGTGATCGAGCAGGCGGTCAAGGCGGTCAAGCTGGCGCGCAGCTACCGCGACGACGTGGAGTTCTCGCCGGAGGATGCCGGGCGCTCGGAGGTGGATTTCCTCTGCCGCATCCTCGAGCAGGTGATCAAGGCCGGGGCGACGCACGATCAACATTCCCGACACCGTCGGCTACACCATGCCGGATCAATTCGGCGCGCTCATCCGCACCCTGCGCGAGCGCATTCCCAACGCCGACAAGGTGGTGTGGTCGGTGCACTGTCACAACGACCTCGGGCTGGCGGTCGCCAACTCGGTCGCGGCGATCATGAACGGCGCGCGCCAGGTCGAATGCACCGTCAACGGCCTGGGCGAGCGCGCCGGCAATGCGTCGCTCGAGGAGATCGTCATGGCGGTGCGCACGCGCCAGGACTTCTTCCCCTGCGACACGCGCATCGACACCACGCAGATCGTGCCCGCCAGCAAGCTCGTCTCCGGCATCACCGGCTTCCCGGTGCAGCCGAACAAGGCCATCGTCGGCGCCAACGCGTTCGCGCACGAGTCCGGCATCCACCAGGACGGCGTCATCAAGAGCCGCGAGACCTACGAGATCATGCGCGCCGAGGACGTGGGCTGGAGCACCAACAAGCTCGTCCTGGGCAAGCTGTCCGGCCGCAACGCCTTCAAGCAGCGGCTCAAGGAGCTGGGCATCGAGCTGGACTCCGAGGAGGCCCTGAACGCGGCGTTCGCCAAGTTCAAGGATCTCGCCGACAAGAAATCCGAGATCTTCGACGAGGACCTGCAGATGCTGGTGAGCGACGAGGCCGTGACCCACGAGCAGGAGCACTTCAAGCTGCTTGTCGATGATGGCGCACTCGGAGACCGGCGAGACGCCGATGGCGAAGGTGGTGATGGCCGAGGAAGGCCACGAGAAGAAAGCCGAGGCCCAGGGCAGCGGCCCGGTGGACGCGACGTTCAAGGCGATCGAGAGCATCGTGGTGAGCGGCGCCGAGCTGCAGCTGTATTCGGTCAACAACATCACCTCGGGTACCGACTCGCAGGGTGAGGTGACGGTGCGGCTGAAGAAGAACGGCCGCATCGTCAACGGCGCCGGGCGCCGACACCGATATCGTGGTGGCCTCGGCCAAGGCCTATATCAACGCGCTGAACAAGCTGCACTCCAAGCTGGAGCGGCTGAATCCGCAGGTGTAGCGTCTTGGCATGAGTCGCGTGGCCCCTCCAATTCGTCCATACTCTGGATTGTGTCGGCTATGACAACCAACCAGGATGGCTGAAGCCGGGCTGCACCGCATCGTCATCGTCGGCGGCGGCGCGGGCGGGCTCGAACTCGCCACCCGGCTGGGGGACACGCTGGGCAAGCACAGAAAGGCGCTGGTCACGCTTGTCGATCAGGGCCGCACGCACCTGTGGAAGCCGCTGCTGCACCAGGTCGCGGCCGGCAGCATGGACCTCAACGACCACGAACTGGACTATCTGTTCCAGGCGCGCTGGCATCATTTCCAGTTCCGGCTCGGGCGCATGGAGGGGCTCGATCGGGCGCGCAAGCAGATCCGGCTCGCGCCGATCCATGACGACCGCGGCCGCGAGGTGATCGCCGCGAGCAGCATTTCCTACGACACGCTGGTGCTGGCGCTGGGCAGCACGACTAACGATTTCGGCACGCCCGGCGCGGCCGAGCATGCGATCTCTCTGGATACGCCGCAACAGGCGGCCCTGTTTCATTCGCGGTTACTGAACGCGTGCCTGCGTGCGAACGCCCAGGAAGAACCGCTGCAGCCCCGGGCAGCTGCACATCGCTATCATCGGCGCCGGCGCCACCGGCGTGGAGCTGGCCGCCGAGCTGCACAACACCACGCGCGAGTTCGTCGCCTTCGGGCTCGGGCGGATCGATCCCGAGCGCGACATCAAGCTCAGCATCGTCGAGGCGGCGCCACGCATCCTGCCGGCCCTGCCCGAGCGCTTGTCCAAGTCGGTGCTCGAGCTTCTCCAGAAGCTCAAGGTCGAAGTGCTGACCGGCGAGCGAGTGATGGAAGTCTCCGAGGACGGGATCAAGACGGCGACCGGGCGTGCGCTGGCAGCGGAGCTGGTGGTCTGGGCCGCCGGGATCAAGGCGCCGGATTTCCTCAAGGACATCGACGGACTGGAGACCAACCGAATCAACCAGCTCGTGGTCACGCGCGAGCTGCAGACAACTCGCGATCCCAACATCTTCGCCATGGGCGATTGCTCGGCGTGTCCATGGCCGGAGAAGAACGGCTGGATTCCGCCGCGTGCGCAGTCCGCTCACCAGCAGGCCTCGCACCTGCTCAAGATGCTACTGCGACGTCTGCGCGGTGAGCCGTTGAAGCCCTTCGTCTACCGCGACTTCGGCTCACTCATTTCGCTCGGCGAGTTCAGCACCGTGGGCAGCCTCATGGACAGCATCTCGCGCCGCAGCTTGATGATCGAGGGTTGGTTCGCCATGCTGATGTACCGCGCACTTTACAAGATGCACGAGTACGCCTTGCACGGCTTCACCAAGGTGACGCTCGACACCCTCGCCCGCATCCTCACACGCCGCACCGAGCCGCACGTGAAGCTGCATTAGGCGGGCCTGCGGACGTCTCCCTCTCCCCTCGTGGGAGGGTGAGAGGCGACATCCCGGGAGAGGGCAGGGGAGAGGGGGAAAGACTCCGCATTTCGCACAGCCTCGCATCACCGCTTGAACCCGGATCTGATCCAGTCCTCGCTCTTCACGCCTTCGGGCGGGTTGACCTCCTCGGCCGCATAGCGCGTGACGTTGACGATGGTGAGCCGGCCCTGGACCGACTTGCTCACGCCATACGCTGTTCCCTGGATGCCCTGGTGACCCTTTCCGAGCGCCATCTTCGTCGTGCCGCTGGGCGTTTCGAAGGTCAGACCTTCGAACGCCGAGGCGATCTGATCGAGATCCGGTGTATTGCCTTTGGCGCCGACCTTGGCCTTTTCATACGCCGCCTTGGTTCCGAGGATCGCCTGCACCATGTGGTAGGAACTGAATGGTGGCATGGCGCCATAGCGTTTCTCGTACGTGCTCCGGAACCAGCGGTTGAGCTCGTTGTCGGGCGCGAACACGCTGTGTGGCCCACGCGCGCCGATGACGGTGCCATCGGGGACCTGCACCTGGGGCCGATGGATCAGTGTCTCCCCGGTGGTAAGCAAGACGTGGCTGCTCTTGAACAGGTTGCGCGGCGCCGACTGCAGGATGAACGCCTCGAGATCTCCACCCCACAAGCTGGTTTGAACCACGTCGGCCTTGCTCTCGAGCAAGGCCGAGATCTCCGCGCCGTATTGCCCGGCGAACAGCTTGGGCATCTGCGAGGTCGTGACCTGAGCCCCCGGCACCACCACCTTCATGGAAGTCTCGAAATCCTTCCATGAGTCCTGGCCCCAGGCGTAGTTCTGGTTGATGCCCGCGATGCGCGCCGCGTCGGGAAACTTCTCGCGGACGTACCTGGCCAGCGCGACGTTGTCCATGGTGGCGTGGGATGCAGTTCGGAACACGTATCGGTAACTGGCGTCCTCGAACACGCGCGGTGTGCCGCAATCGAAGAACACCGTCAGCTTCTTCAGCTCCTCGGCGACCGGCGCAATCGCGAGGCAGCTGCCACTGGAGACATAGCCGATGACGATGTCCACATCGCGCTGAACGAGGTTCCGAAACTGCGTCACCACACTGCTCACCGGTCCCGCCTCGTCGATCACCACCATCTCGACCGGCGTGCCACCGAATCCTTTGGTCTGATACGGAGCCGGTACCGTGCCGGCGTTGAGAGCGTCGAAGGTGAGCTCCGCGGCGTTGCGTGCTGGAACCCCGAAGGGGCCGGCACCCGGGCCCGACAGGAAGGTGACGATGCCGATCCGGATCGGTTCGGTTGGCTGGGGCGAGGCGCATGGCACCCAGATCGACCAGCACACAAGAGCGACAAATAACTTCCAGCGTCTTCCTGTGTGGCATCGGGTGTCCTCCTGCTCTCTCTCGGGTACTGGGCCGTCGAATGGTACGCGCTTTTGGTTTCGCAGTCAGCCGGAGCCAGAAGGCTGGGGTGCGGTCTACTGCGGCTGGTTCGCTTCGATTTTGCGCCGTCCACCCCGAGCCAAAAGGTGATAATGACGCTGCTACGGTTCGATCCCAGCGTCGACTAACTCGGGCCTGCCCGGCTACAGGAGGGCAATGCTCGATCAGCAGAGGGACGGCTTGGCAAAGTGCGACTGAAGATCTCACCGGTGAGGGTTGACCGCATGGGGGACACCGGTCAAACCCGTAAGCTCGCTGCCATCCTCGCCGCCGACGTGGCGGGCTATAGTCGTCTCATGGCGCTGGACGACGCGGGGACGCTCCAGGCCCTGAACGAGTCCCGCGCCGTGTTCCGTGAGTGCATCGAGCGTCACGCCGGGCATGTGATCGACATGGCCGGTGACAGCGTACTCGCGGAGATCCCGAGTGCGCTGGAGGCGGTGCGTTGCGCGGTGGAAGTACAGGCGGTGCTGCGGGAGCGGAACCAGCCGTTGCCCGCGGAGCGTCGGATGCTGTTTCGCATCGGTATCAACGTCGGCGACATCATCGAGCAGGCGGACGGCACGATCTATGGCGATGGGGTAAACATCGCCGCGCGGCTGGAGAGCATCGGCGAACCCTGTGGAGTCTGCCTCTCGGGGACGGTATACGATCAGGTCAAGAACCGCATCGGGTCGCCTTCGAGTTTATCGGCGAGCAGGCGGTCAAGAACATCCCGAGCCGGTGCGCGCGTTCCGCGTGGTGATGGACGGCAGCGCTGCCAAACCATCCAGCCCTCAGCCGGCAGCGGCCGAAACGGCACCAGCAGCAGCCAAGCCAGCCACCACTGGCGGTCGCGGACATCATGCGGCGATGACGGCGCTGATCCTATCGCGACCGGCGCTTGCAATCGCGCTCCTCGTCGTGCTGACGATCGGCGCAGCTCTCTGGATCTGGCTGCGCAGCGCACCGGACGGCACCCCGGCGTCGACGCGCCGCGCGACGATCCCGCTCACTGGTCACAGCTATCCGCGCCGACAAGCGTCGTGGTTCGCCTTGTCGCCCGACGGTCTGCTCGTCTATGCCGTTGAGGGATCGACCGATCCGATGCTGTCGCGACGCCTGGATGCGCCGAGTCAGAGACCCGTCGACGGAACGAGTGGCGGCGCCACGCCGTTTCTCTCGCCCGACGGCCAAATGCTGGGCTTCGAGCGCGACGGAGAGATGTTCGTCGTGCCCACGTCCGGCGGACCGACGACGCGCGTGAAAGACGCGGACATTCTGGCATGGTCTGGGAGACCTGCCTGGAGCCCAGATGGCCGCATCGTCTACACGAACGAGCGCGGCGCGCTCGTCATGGTACGGCCCGATGGCACGGCGTCCGAGCAGCTCACGACGCCGGCGGACGGCACGCGACATCTTTCCCCTGTCGTGCTGCCGGATGGCCGCACGGTGCTGTTCGCGGAGGTTACTGGCAACGTCAACGACGCGCGCATCGTCGCGCTCTCGTTGATGACCGCCGCACGCGCACACTCGTCAGTCGGCGGCGCGATGACGCCGCAGTACGCCGACGGGTTCCTCTTCTACTGCCGTCCCGACGGCACATTGATGGCTGCGCCGTTCGACGCGGCGCGGGTCGAACTGACGGGAGAGGCGCGTGCCCTTCCCGACCGCGTCGATCGCTCGAGGTTCGGCGTCGCACACTATGCGGCAGCGCCGGGCGTGCTGCTGTACGCGCCGTATGCGCAGACACGTCTGGTCGAGATGGACGCCAGGGGCGCGGTGACCGCGCTGACCGAGGAAGGCCGATGGCACATGCCGCGATACTCGCCGGACGGGATGCGCATAGTGCTCGATCACGTCACCGGCGCGGGAGCGGACCGCGACGTCTGGACGCTTGTCGCGGGCCGACAAGACGCTCTCGCGCGTGACGCGCATCGGCGACGCGCACGATCCGACCTGGCTGCCGAACGCAACGGAGGTGTCGTTTCTAAGCTTCAAATCGCCCGGCGGTCCATTGATGATCGCGGCAGCAGACGGGAGCGGCGAGCCGCGCGGCGTGCCCGTCGCGCCGGTCGTGGGGCCGTTTCCCGCCGGCCAGCTGCTGAACCCCGGTGCGTGGCTGCCCGACGGTTCGGCCTATCTCGGCGGTGTCGTGGTGCGCCCCGGAAACAGCGACATTTGGCGCTTCCCGCGCAGCGGGGCGCCGCCGGTCAAGCTTGTGGGTGGACCGTTCGACGAGCATTCGCCGTCGGTCAGTGCGGACGGCCGGTGGCTCGCTTATCAGAGCAATGAGACCGGCCGTGCGGAAGTCTACGTGCGGCCTCTCTCCGGCGCGCGAGGGCCGTCTGCAAGTTTCGAGCGCGGGCGCCACCGCGCCTGTCTGGGACAAGCGGAGTCTCACGCTCTACTACCTGGAAGCGGACGGTGCGCGGCTGCACCTCGTGGCGGCTTCTCTCCGCACGGCCCCGACGCTCGCCGTGGTCGGCCGCAGACTCGTGTTGGCCGATGTGCGCCTCGAGGAAGTCGAGAATCATCCCAAGTACGACGTCGACCCCTCGGGCACAAGGTTCGTGATGCCAGAACAGACTCCGACGGCTGGACTAGGCGCGATATTTGATGTCGCTACGTCGCTGCACAGGTCTGAGGTTCGTCGACCGTGATGCAGGCGGCGACCCGATACCGTCTTCGTCGTGTCTCGTGCCAGTTGACCGTCTTCAAGCCAGGAACGCGCGCGAACTCACGCAAGTTGCGCGTGACCAGAACGCCGCCATGAGACAGAGCCGTCGCAGCGATCAGCGTATCGAGGGGCCCGATCGCTTCGCCCGCGCGTTCGAGGTTGTGACGTAGCTCTGCTGCGCGTATTCCGGCCTCGGCGTCGAAAGGCAGGATCTCGACCACCGAGAGGAAAGCCTCGAACTGTTCGCGCCGTCGCTTCGGATTCTGCGACCCGAGCACCCCTACCCAGACTTCGTAGGCAGACACGGCGGGGAGGGCGATCTCGCTCGGCGCCGCCGCAGCAGGCGTTCGGCAACGCGTCCTTTGCCCTTGAAATAGTCAAGGACGGTGTTGGTGTCCAGGACGAACACTCAGAGCCGCCCTCGCTTGGCGTCCCGGCCCTTCAGCTTGCGTAACTGCTCGGCCGACGGAAGGTCGCTCCACGCGCCCGCCAGCTCGCGAACGTAGTCCGGCCAGTCGCTGAGCGCGCCTTGACGTACCCGCTCGGCAACCCATTTGCTCAGCGACACGCCCTTGGACCGCGCCGCTGCTCAGGGCCTTCTGCTCGGTCTCGTCGTCCAGATAGATTGTCACCTGAGCCATGGCATGTACGCTACACGTTATCACATATAAGTGGCAGATAAGTGTCTGGAGAGATGGACGCAAGCCGAGCGCGAGGGCCCTTTACTGCGCCTTCACACCCACAACGCTATACGCCGGAATCGGGCGGTGGAAGCCTGCCAGCGAGAGCTCGCCCGCGGATTCCACCTCCAGCAGCCCTTCCGTCATCGCCAACACCCGCTTCGAGATCAGCACCTGGCCGGGCTTTGCTTCAGCGCACAGCCGGGCCGCCAGGTTGGTGACAGACCCGATCGCGCCGTAGTCCCAGCGCCCTTCGAAGCCGATCGCGCCGATCGTCGCGTAGCCCAGCGCGATGCCGATGCCTAGATCGAGCTCGTAGCCGAGTTTGCGCCACTTGCCGGTCAGCGCCGCGACGCACTCGCGCATCGCCAGCGCCATCCGTACCGCGCGCTCGCCCGGATTCAGGACCGGCACGGGGTCATTGAAGAAGATCATCATGCCGTCGCCGGTGAAGCGCTCGAGCGTGCCCTCATGCTCCAGGATCAGCTTCCCCATCTCGGCGTGATACTCCCGCAGCACGCCCATGACTTCCTCGGGTTCAGCGGTCTCGGCGAAGGCGGTGAAGCCACGCAGGTCGAGAAAGCAAACCGTGACCTCGCGGCGATGCGTCTTCAGCGGGTCGTCCGCGCCGCCCGCTACGATGAGCTCGGCCAGTTGTGGAGAGAAGAAGCGCTTCAGTCGACCAAGCCGCTCGACCAGCGCGACCTGCTCGGCGACGCGCTGCTCGAGCGTGCGGTTCCATTCCTCCAGCTCCCGCGAGTGCTGCGCTTCGCGGTCGCGCAGCCGCTTCTTCTCCAGGCAGGCGCCGATCCGGGCCCGCAGCAGCACGGGGTCGAAAGGCTTGGGAAGGTAGTCCTCCGCTCCCAGCTCGATGCAGCGCACGACGCTGTCGATTTCGTCGACTGCCGAGATCATCAGCACGGGGATGTCCCGCAGACCTGGTCCGCCTTGAGCTGCTGCAGTACCTGGTAGCCATCGACTTCCGGCATCATCACGTCGAGCAGCACGAGGTCCGCAGGGTGCCGACGCACCAGGTCGAGCGCCTCACGCCCGCCGGCGGCGAGCTGCACCCGATGTCCCTCGCGCTCAAGCCGGCGGCCCGAGCATCTCGCGGTTGGCCGCGTTGTCGTCGACTACGAGGATGCAGCCGGTCTCCGCCGGGCTGGCCGAAGCCGCCCGGCAGCCGCGGGCTGCTCCGCGGGCGCGCCTGCAGACGGCTGCGACTCAGCTCGCGATCGGGCGAGCAGGTACGCAGCGCCGCGAGCCGCTGCGATCCGGTCGAGGTCTTCGACGCGCGCCCTCCAGTCCCGACTGCGCGCAGCCTGGAGCTCCAGCGCGTCGACCGTCGCCAGCGATCGCGCCGAGGTCGGCCACGCCTCGGCCGCCAGACGTTCGACATCGACCTGACCCGCGTCGGCATGCGCCAAGGCTCGTTGACGGTGGCGAGCAGCCGTTGCGCATTCCTCGTGCATCGTGCGCAGGCCCGGCGCGAGCGCAGCAGGGTCGCGGACCTCCACGCTCCTCGAGCAGCATCTCGCTGTACCCGATGATGTGGTTGAGCGGCGTGCGCAGCTCGTGCCGCAGATGGGCAAGCGCTCCCGGTCGATGCTCACCGACGGGGCGGCTCGTTCCGAGCAGCGCTTTGATCTTGGAAAGCAGCCGGGCCAACTCGACCGGCTTGGTGTCGAAGTCATCGCAGCCGGCCGCCAGCGCCTGTCCCGATCGTCCGTCATGGCGTGAGCGGTCAACGCGATGACGGGGATCTTCTGCGTCTGCGGATCCGCCGCCTTCAGCCGGCGTGTGGCTTCCCAGCCGTCGATGCCGGGCAGGCTCATGTCCATCAGGATCAGCGCAGGCACCTCCGCCTGCGCCTTCGCCACGCCCTCTTCGCCGTCGACGGCGATGACTACCTCGTAGCCCATTCTTCTGCAGCCGCCGCGACAGCATGTCGCGGTTCATCTCGTTGTCCTCGACCAGCAGGATCTTCGTCATCCGCTCTCCCCTTCCGGCGGGCTCGATCGAAGCGGCCACCAGCGCGCGCACCTCCGCCAGCAGCTCTTCCTGCGCGTAGGCGCCTTTCTGCAGGATCCGTACCACCGAGCCGTTGAGCCGATCATGCTCCTCGCTGGTCAGGTCCTTGGCCGTGACGATCACCACTGGAATGTCGTCGCCAGGCCTCGCGCCCGCGCAGCGCGCTCAGGAACTCGAACCCGTCCATCTCCGGCATCATGAGGTCGAGCAGGATCGCACCCGGCAGCCGTTCGCCCAGGCGTTCGAGCGCGACCCTGCCATTGTCGGCCTCGACCACCGTGTACCCTTCTCCTCGAGGATTCGCCGCAGCAGCTGGCGGACGCTCGCGTCGTCGTCCACCACCAGGACCGGCAGGTCGCGCCGGTACTTGGTCAGCACCGCCACCAGCCGTGCCCGGTCGATCGGCTTGGTCAGGTACTCCGACGCGCCCAGCGCGTAGCCCATGTTCTTGTCGTCGACGATGGTCAGCATGATCACCGGAATGTCGGCGAGCTGCGGGTCCGTCGTCAAGCGCGGAGAGCACCACCCAGCCGTCCATGCCTGGCATCATGACGTCCAGGGTGACCGCGTCGGGCCGCTGCTCACGGGCGAGGCGCAGCCCGTCCTCGCCGCTGGCGGCCGTCAGCACGCGGAAGCCTTCCTTGGCGAGGAAGCGCTGCATCAGCTCGCGGACCGACCGCTTCGTCGTCGATGACCAGGACGGTGCCCGGCGGTCCCCGTTCCCGTGCGCCGGGCCGCTCCGTGATCTGCGCGACGTCGACCGGCAGACGCACAGTGAAGGTGCTGCCCGTGCCCGGCTCGCTTGTCACCGTGATGTCGCCTCCCATCAACCGGCAAAGGCGGCGGCTCAGCGCGAGTCCCAGGCCCGTGCCGCCGTACTTGCGCGTGGTGCGGAGTCGGCCTGCGAGAACTCTTGAAACAGCCGTCCGAGCTGGTCGGTGTCAGGCCGATGCCGGTGTCGCTCACGGTGAAGATCAGCCAGGAGTCGTCGGCCAGACTCTTCGCGGTGCACCGCCAGCGCCACCGTGCCATGCTCGGTGAACTTGCACGCATTGCTGAGCAGGTTGAACAGCACCTGGCGGACTTTGGTGAGATCGGCGTGCATCGTGCCGGTCGCCGCATCGCAATCGACTTCGAGCCGGTTCCCGTTCTTCTCGGCCAGGGGCTGGATGATGGCGCGGATGTCGTCGACCACGGCGGCTACGCTGAAGTCCTCCAGTTGCAGCTCCATCTTGCCGGCCTCGATCTTGGACAGGTCCAGGATCGAGTTGATCAGCTCCAGCAGGTGCTTGCCTGCGGCGTTCACCCGCTTCAAGTCGGGCACCAGGCTCTCGGCCCCCTCGTCCACAGCGTCTTCCTGCAGCATCTCGCTGTATCCGATGATGGCGTTGAGGGGTGTGCGCAATTCGTGCGACATGTTGGCGAGGAACGTGGACTTGTGCTGGCTCGCGATCTCGAGCTGGTGGAACAGCCGCGCGTTCTGCATCGCCAGCGCGGACTGGCTGGCAAAGGTGGTCAGCAACTCGATCACTTGAGGCGAAAACTCGCCTGGCTGCGTTCGGGCGATCGTCAACGCACCCATCACTTGGTCCTCGCGGATGAGCGGAACGGCCAGCAGGGCTCGAGACCCGCTGCCCATGATCAGAGCTACGGAACCGGCTGTCATAGACACCTTCGAGGGAGATATCCGGAACCTGCACGGGCTGACGCTTGGCCACCGCCTGACCGGTCACGCCTTCTCCCTTCTTGATCGGATTGCGTCGCAGGGCCCCGGCGATGTCCTCCGAATAGCCCAACGTCGCGCGAGGGCGGAGTTCTTCGGTCGCTTCGTCGTAGTCGAAGATCTGCCCCGCCTGCGTTCCCGCCAGCTTATTGGCGTGAGTAAGGATCGTGGTGAGGACGGTATCGAGATCGAGAGTCGAACTCACCGCGCTGCCGACCTCGCCGAGGGCTTTGAGCTCGTCGACCGAGCGGCCGAGCTCCGCAGTGCGTGCCTGGAGCTCCTTGAACAGCCGCGTGTTCTCGATTGCGATCACCGCCTGGTCGGCGAAGGTCTGCAGCATGGCGATCTGTCTTTCGGAGAACATCGCGGGCTGGGCACCGGTGACGGTGATTGCACCAATCGGGCTGCCGTCGCGGAGCATCGGGCACGGCAAGCGCGCTGCGTAAGCCGGCCGCCTCAGCCAGGGTCTGCAGGCGATATTCCGGGTCCTCGTGAACGTCCGGTACGTAGGCTACGGCTCTGGGTTGAGATGGCGCGGGCGGTGACACTGTCGCGGCTGGGCGCATCGGGAAGACTCGCCGGACTGCCTCGATGCCTCGGGCTGATGCCCTGCGCGGCCACGACGTGGATCAGCTCGCCGTCGAACGTGTAGACCACTGCAAAGGTGGCCTCGCAGCAGCTTCTGCGCATTCGCCGCGATCGTCTCGAACACCGGCTGCACGTCACGTTGCGACTGGCTGATCGCGCGCAGGATCTCGCTGGTGGCCGTCTGCTGCTCCAACGCCTCGGTCAAGTCCCGGTTGCGCGTCTCCAGCTCGTTGAACAGCCGTGTGTTCTCGATCGCGATCACCGCCTGGTCGGCGAAGGTCTGTAGCATCGCGATCTGTCGTTCGGAGAACATTCCGGGCCTGGCGTCCGTCGACAGTGATCGCTCCAATCGGGTTGCCGTCGCGAAGCATGGGAACGGCCACGAGCGCTGGATAAGCCGGCGATCTCGGCAACTGCGCGCAGTGCGAAATTCCGGGTCTCGAGGACGTCCGGTACGTGGACGACGCCTCGGGTGAGAATGGCGCGGCGCCGTAGCGCCGCGGCTCGGAGGCATCGGGTAGGTGCGACGGAGCGCCATCGAGCGCCTTCGGAGCTGACACTGTCACGGCCGCGATCTGGATCAGCTCGCCGTCGAAAGTGAACACCACTCCTGAGTCGCCGTCGCACAGCTTCGCTGCGATTTGCTGCGATTGCTTCGAACACCGGCTGCACGTCTCGCTGCGACTGGCTGATCACGCGCAGGATCTCGCTGGTGGCGGTCTGCTGCTCTAGCGATTCGGTCAGTCGCGGTTTCGCTCTGGAGCTCGTTGAACAGCCGCGTGTTCTCGATTGCGATCACCGCCTGGTCGGCGAAGGTCTGGAGCATGGCGATCTGCCGTTCGGAGAACATCGCGGGCTCGGCGCCGGTGACGGTGATCACTCCGATTGGGCTGCCGTTCGGAGCATAGGGACAGCAAGACCGCAGCGATACCCGAGCGATTGAGCGAGCGTCCCGAAGCGATAATCAGGATCCTCACGAATATCCGGTACATACGCCACGGCTCGCGTCAGATGGCGCGGGCGGCGGCGACACCACGACTCGGTCCCTCGGGTAACTGCGGGGATCGACTCGAGCGCCCTCAGGACTATAGCCGTCACCGGCCGCGATATTGATGAGCTCCCATCGAACGTGAAGACCGCACGGCAACGCGGCCACACACAGCGTCCTTGCGTTCGCCGCAATCGCGTCGAACACCGGCTGCACGTCACGCTGCGACTGGCTGATCACGCGCAAGATCTCGCTCGTTGCGGTCTGCTGCTCGAGGCTCGGTGGTCCGGTTGCGCGCTCCAGCTCGGTGAACAGCCGCGTGTTCTCGATCGCGATCACCGCCTGGTCGGCGAAGGTCTTGAGCATCGCGATCTGCCGCTCGGAAAACATCGCGGGCTTGGCGCCTGAGACACCGATCGTTCCGATCGGCTTGCCGTCAAGCAGCATCGGCACCGAGACCACGCTGCGATATCCGATCGATCTGAGCCAGATCTCTTGCCTGATATTCCGGATCGTCGCCGACATCGGGGATGTAGACCGTGCCCGGGTCAGAATCGCGCGATATCGGAACCACTGCGTCCTGGCGGCTTCGGGAAAGACTGCCGCATCGTATCGACCCCGTCCGGAGTGAAGCCATCTACAGCTGCCAAATGAATAAGCTCCCGTCGTACGTCCAGACACCTCCGAAGGTACCGTCACATAGCTTCGCGCATTCGCCGCGATCGTTTCGAACACCGGCTGCACGTCTGATTGCGACTGACTGATGACGCGCAGGATCTCGCTGGTCGCGGTCTGCTGCTCCAACGACTCGGTCAGGTCCCTGTTCCGCGTCTCAGCTCGTTGAACAGCCGCGTGTTCTCGATCGCAATGACGGCCTGGTCGGCGAAGGTCTGGAGCATCGCCATCTGGCGTTCCGTGAACATCGCGGGTTCGCCACCCAGACTGCGATCGCTCCAATCGGGCTCCCGTCGCGCAGCATCGGCACGGCCACGCATGCTGCGAAATCCAGCCGTCTGGGCGAGGGTCTGCAGGCGATACTCCGGGTCCTCGCGCACATCCGGGATGTGGACCACTGTCTCGTGGTAAGGATTGCCCGTCGCCGACCGCGCTGCATGGCCTAGTGGGTGGGCGTTGTTCGGATCGCCTCAACCACCTCGGGACTAGCACTATCAGCAGCGTGCGTACTTGATGAGTTCGCCGTCGAACATGAAGACCCCTCCGACGATGCTGCGCTGGCACAACTTCCGAGCATTTGCGCGATCGCCTCGAACACCGGCTGCACGTCGCGCTGCGACTGGCTGATCACACGCAGGATCTCGCTGGTGGCTGTCTGCTGCTCCAGCGACTCGGTCAGGTCCCGGTTGCGCGTCTGCAGCTCGTTGAACAGCCGCGTGTTCTCGATCGCGATCACGGCCTGGTCGGCGAAGGTCTGGAGCATCGCGATCTGCCGCCCGGTGAACGCACGGTCTCTGCCGCCGGACGGCGATCCCCCCGACGGGGTTGCCTTGGCGAAGCATCGGGACGGCGAGACGCAGCGATAGCCAGCCCCGCGGGGCGGGTACTTGTGATCAGAACTCCGCGTCCGGATGCGCGAATGTCCGTCACCTAGATGGCCGCCCTCGAGTGACCGCGCGCCCGCTCGGCGGTGCCTCGGCTCAGCGCCAAGAACGAGGCCAACGGTATGCTTCGACCCTCTGTCCCGTGCCGCGCGCACTCCCCAGTCGAGCCATCTCCTCGACGAGCCGATCTGCGCATCGTTCGTGACCCGCACAGCGCCCCGCACTCTCGCGATCGCCTCCAGCACCGGCTGCACATCGGTGGGCGACTGCTGATCACGCGCAGGATCTCGCTCGTCGCCGTCTGCTGCTCCAGCGACTCTGTCAGGTCCCGATTGCGGGACTGCAGCTCGTTGAACAGGCGCGTGTTCTCGATCGCGATCACCGCCTGGTCGGCGAAGGTCTTGAGCATCTCGATCTGTGTGTCCGAGAACGTCGCGGACCGAGTGGCGACGACGTGATCGCGCCAATCGGCACGTCCTCGCGGAGCAGGGGCGCACGACAGGGTGCGCACCCGCGGACGACGCTGGCTGCAGTTCTGACTTACCGGGGTCCGAGGGTGCGACGCATCCGGCACGTACACCACGGCACCGGTCAAGGATAGCCGCGTCCAGGTACGCCCTCATCGCGCGTGGGTGGCAGGCCTGCTTCTGGGCCGTCAGGCGGATCGGTGCCGTGTCGCCGTCTAGATGCGCCGCCCTCTTCGACACGGAAAATCACGGCGTTGGGGCCTCACACAGCCGCCGCGCCTTTGCGCCATCGATTCCAGCACCGGCTGCAGTGTCGTTGGCGTGACTGCTGATCACCCGTAGGATCTGCCGGTCGCCGTCTGCTGCTCGATGGCCTCGGTCAAGCTCTGCTCGCGCGTCTCCAGCTCGCGAGAGGATCCGGGAGTTGTCGACCACCGTCGCCACGTGCACGGCGAAGGTCGTGAGCAGGCGTCAGCCGCTCGGCAACCAGCGCAGTGGCCGCAGGACGTTGTCCGCGACCAGCACACCGACCCGGTGACCGCGAGTGATCGGGGGCGTACGAAGAAAGCTCTTCGATTGCGCGCTTCGACTCGCGCCGCGACCGCGGTCCGTCGTGGCATCCGTTTACGAGCCGTGCAGTCCCTCGCGAACGGCTCGGGCTATCGCATCCGCATCGGCGAGGCGGACCTGCTGCGACCGCGTGTCCAGACGCCCTGTCTTCGTCCGATAGACCCGATCCCGTCACATAGAGCAGCCGGTCGGCTTCCGGTGCGATTGCCCACAGGTGCAGCCGGTCCACTGCGACGGCTCGCGGGCCGCGCCCAGCACGTCGGCGAGCCGCTCGTCGAGGGAGCCACCTCCCGGATTGCATCGGGCAACCGGACCACCTGGTCCATGCGCCTCCCCGCGTCGTAGCGTGTTGGTCCCAGTTGCTCCGCGCCTGCGCCAGTCACGCCACTCTAGTGCCGCGATCGCAACATAGGCCGCGGGAAAAGCGGTGTCAAGGAAGATCGAGCGCCGGTTTCGAGGTACTGGTGCACCCACGCTGAAGATGCTCTGAGTGACATACGATGGGTGGAGCTGGCGGATCTAGCTACCACCCACCTCCCAGCCAGTCAGACAAACGTCAGATCGGGCTCGCCCCCGAGCAGCCAGGCGCCCACCGCCTCGAAATGCGATAGCCGCCCCTGCAGCTGCTGGGTGACGGTGTGCATATCGCGGAACCGGCGCTCCAGCGGGTGGCTGTCGAAGATGGCGGTCGTGCCGGCGGCGTTGTAGGCGAAATCGACGGCGTCGCGCGCGGCGTGGATCGCATGCGTGGACGCCATGCGCAGCGTCATGCGATGGTCCAGCGTGAGGACACCCGTCCGGCTGGCTGACCTCATTCCACACCTGCTGCGCTGACTCCACGAGGAAAGCGCGCGCGGCACGTACGCGCACTTCCGCTTGAGCCGCGCCGGACTGCACGACGGCGTTGTCGCGGATGACGCTCTTCATGCCGCGCGGCACCTTGTTGCGCGCAAGGTCGACGAACACGTCCAGCGATGCGCGCGCGAGACCGAGCGCCACGCCTGCGAACCCCAGCTCATAGCAAGTCAACGCAGGCATCCGGTACAGCGGACCAGGTTCGCGGCGCTGCTTCAGGGCGTCGCGCGTGATGGAGTGGTCGTGACGCACGAAGTGGTCGTTCAGGGCGAACTGGTCGCTGGCAGTGCCGCGCAATCCGACGACGCTCCAGATGTCGGTCCATTCGACCTCGGCGGCCGGGACCAGCATCGTGCGCAGGGTCTGCTGGCCGTCCGGCTCGAGGCGCGGTCGGCCGTCGGCCTCGAAGATCGGGCAGTGCGCGCCCAGCCAGGTGGCATGACGACCGCCGCTTGCGAAGGCCCACACGCCGGTCACTCGATAGCCACCCTCGACTGGGATCGCCTTGGCCTTGGGCCCCGGCCCCCAGGCCAGGACTGCGCGGGGGTCGCCGAAAATCCGGCGCGCCACTTCCGGTTCGAGGTCGGCGGCCGCCGTGGCGCAGCCCCCGGCCTGGCTCAGGCACCAGGCGGTGCTGGCGTCGGCCGTGGCGACGGCTTCGATGACATGGAAGAAAGTGACCGGGTCGGTTTCGAGCCCACCGAGCGAGCGCGGCAGCATGAGGCGGAACAGCTGGGCCTGGTGGAGCGCGTCCAGCAGGCGGACCGGCAACCGGCGTTCCCGTTCGATCTCGCCGGCGAGTGCGGCGATCTCCGGGACGAGTGATCGCGCCCGATCGAGAATGTCGGACTGGATCGGTCGCAGGTCTGTCCAAGCGCTGTCTCCCGGGGCCTCGCCCTTAGGGACGATTGCGTTGCTGCTGCCTGCATGCCGTCCGAGACCGGCAGAGCAGCATTGTTGCGCTGCTTCATTTGCGGGTTACCCGGATGACCGTCGATCGCGCAACAGATCGCGCCATCATCTTATCCCACGCCCGACAAGCGGGGCGTTTGTTCGTCTTCTCGTGCAGGCAAGCAATCTCGGGTCTCGATAACCTGCCGCAGATTCGTGCGGCCAACCTGCCTCCACTCAGGGTCGCGGCTTGCTCCGTCGCCGCACATCCTCCACGATCCGGCAGGCGATGTCGATTGAGTTGCGCAAGCGTGCGAGGTCGCCAACGTAGCCTCCAGCCGCTTCCTCAGCGCGCCGGCGCAACGCCCTCGACGTGATTAGTCCGCGGCGTGCCAAGGTGGCGATGTCGTCGCGATCCTGGTCCGAAAGCCGGCCTATCTTGCTCACGGCGAGGTCGAGCGGGGAGAGCAGCCTGACCTCCAGCAGCTTCGGATCGCTTCCTTCGAGCTGCAACACCAGCGAATCGTCGTGTGCGTCCTCATGCAGCAGGCCGAACGTATCGTTGTACTGACGATCGAAGTACAGCAAACGGGCATGCCCATCGGCATCGCGATACGAAACCTCAAGGTCTTCGGGCAGTGCGACGCGGCGGGAGAAGGCGGCGTCGACATCCTCCGAGACGCGCTCCCCCGTATACAGGTGCATGGCAGCGCCGCCGGCGACGTACATTCTCAACGGCAGGTTGCGTTTGAGCGCGCCGACCAGTGTCCGCTCGATACGCGCGACGATCTGGCGGAACGCTTCGATGTACTCTGGCCGTGCACTCGGGTCAGGCAGCATGCCTGGCACTCGCCTGCAAAGGCGGCAGGAACCGAGACGGCCGCAGCGGACTGTGCGCGAGCCAGATCGAGAACACGTCCGGATAGGAGCTGCCGGGGTGCAGCGCTTCCGCGAGAGCGAGGAGGCGGCTTCGATCGAACCCGGCAACGCTTGCGAGCACGACGCTCAGGCCGGCCATGAAAAAAGCGGGTCCCAGGGCACGCCATGCCTGCGGATCAAGGTTGCCCGACCGACACAGCGCCACCAACTGCGCTTCGTACTCCCGATCGATCCTTTCCGGGAAGTGTCGATTGGTGGATGCGGCCCGCTGGGCCGGCGCCACGATGCTGACGATCAGCCCAGTCGCCGACGCGAGGGCTTCAAGCGTCGCATAGTCGCAGCTTCTTCGCCTCCGCAGGCGCGATAGCGTCTCCTTGCGGACGCCGGCGGCTTCCGCCCACTGGGCGTCGGTCAGGCCTCGGCGGCGGGCCTCGGTGGTCAGCACAGTCACCACCGCGACCAGCGAGTCAGTTGACTTATTCGACAGATCGGCGCTGTTGACTTTATCGACGGCCGCATTCTGCGGGAAGGCTCGCCACGTCAGCCGCGGAAAGACCGCCAGTATGGGAGATGTTGACTTATAAATCAACAGCCGGCGAAGTTATGCGGAAGGCTCGCCACCTCAGCCGGCGTGTGACCTCAACCGGACTCTGTTCCGCTGCCGGCCGATCGAGAGTGTTGCCGCCAACGCGCAGTGAGTGCGCGGTACCGCGTCTCAGCTGCGCCCGCTGAACACCCGCTCGAGGTGCTCGAGGTCGTTGACGACCCGCCATTCGCGGGCACCGGCGGCTCGCGCACGTTCCTCCCACCACTCCAGCCGGCTCACGTAGCGGCGCGGATCGACGTTGTCGGTGTCGAGCTTGGTGACGTTGAGCGCGATGATGCGGATGCCGTCGAGCTTGATGGGGAAATCGCGCACGGTCTTGTAGTCCAGCTCCTCTTGCATGTCGGAGAAGACGATGATCGTCCTGGTCTGCGCGCCCGTCTCGGCGAGGAATTCCGCCGCCTGCATCATGCCGCCGGTGATGTCGGTGTAGCGGCTGCCCTTGTCGCCCTGCGCCGATTTGGTGAAGGCGCTCATCTCCTCGCTGAACTTGCGCTTCTGGCCGTTGGCCTGGATCGGGTCCATCGCCAGCGTGACTTTGGCCACGATGTCCTTCTCGCTGAAGCTGCGGCTCTTGACGCGGCCGACCGCGAGCGAGTCTCCGGGCTGCAGCGAGCCGAGCAGGTAGTTCACCACGCTCTGCGCCTTGGTCACTTCCTTCGCGTACGTTCCGGAGGTGTCTACCAGCACGTAGACCGCCTGCCTGTGGTTGATCTCCGGTCCGCAACCGGCGAGCAGAGCGAGCCCGGCGCACGCCGCGAGCAGTTTCAACGTGCTCATAGCCCCTCCTCGTTGTCCGCAGTCGCGAACTTGCCCAGGGCCGCGCGCGGCCTTGCGGGGCGGTTGCCCGCGTTCTCGCGGGCCGCGACAACCCAGCGCTCGATCGCGAGCGGGGCAAAGATGATCACGTCGTAGAACACCCCGGCGAGCTTTCCTGCCTCCTTGACGATCTGGCCGCTCAGCCGCAACGCGAAGGCGAGGCCGCGCAGGAACAGGACCAGCAAGGCTCCCAGCACGATGCGGCCGGAGTTGATGAAGTATTCGAGCGGGATCGCGACGAACGCAAGCGCGAACGGCAGCGTGAAGCCGAGGATCATCTGCCCGACCGTGGGGATCTTCGTCACCCAGCTGGTATCCATCGGCGCTGCCGTCCCGCCCCCGCCGAGAGTCTGCTTCAAGGCCACGTCGGCGGAGATGATCAGATCGCGCATCACCGCCAGCGCCACTTCCACGCCGGCCAGCACCAGCAGGATCGTGAGCGATACCCACATCAGGCGGCGGCGCATCTTCTCCGTCACGCTGCCGAGCGGGAACAGGTTGGTGAAGCGCAGGGTCTCCATCAGGAACAGACCCATCAGCGTTTCGAACAGGATGATGACCAGGGCCGCGACCTCGGAGGCCCGCAGGTTCTGCGTCACGTAGTCGCCGCCGCCCACCATCGCCGACATCGGCAGCGAGATCAGCTTGAAGTTGACGTACGCGCCGCCGAAGGCGATCAGCATCACCATGCCGGAGATGAACAGCTGGGTGGAAGCCGAGCTGGTCAGGGCGTGCGCGGCATCCGAGCGGGTGGCGAAGATGCCCTCGAGCTTGGCGACGTTGGAGTCGATCTTCTGGGCGCTGTCCTGCAGCCCGGTGATGTTGCGCTCGACTTGCGTCAAGGTCTGGCTGGCTGAGCGCCAGAACGGCAGGCAGCGCTTCAGGATGTTGTGGCGCTCCTCGTAGGCGCGGCGATACTGCGCCACCACCTTCTGGTAGATCTTGTCCAGCGAGTCGCGGATGTCGGCGAGGATGCGCTCGACCACGCCGTCGCCGTTGGCCTTGATCTTGGCGAGCTCCTCGATCGCCTTGACCCACTCGGGCGGCGGCGGCGGCACCTCGCTGCTGCGCTTGTAGTCTTCCTCGATGTGGGTGATCTCGTCCATCAGCTTGCGCTGGACCGCCGGATACCCCTGCAGATCGCGCTCCACCAGCGTGGTCACGCGCTCGAACTCGCGCTCGATGCTGAGCTTGAGCTCACGGCCGCCGTGCGCGAACAGGACCTCGCGATTGCGCACCTGCAGGCGGGTCGCCGTTCGCGCGAGCCAATGCGAACCGAGCCGCAGCGGGTTCGACAGAGCCCGTGTCAGCCGGCCGATGAAGTCCTGCATCGGTGCGCGTGCGGCGTACAGAAAGGGCACTGCGATCACCAGCAGCACGAGCAACGACAGGACGGGTTGGTCTGGCCAGAACAGGAGGGCTTTCATTCTTGCCTCCACGGCAGTGGTAGGGGAACCCTCACTGCCTGCAATGCGCAGGCCAGGCGCGGCCTGCGATTGCGCGCCGCAGCAACCCTCCGAGCGGTCAATGCAGGTCGCGGATGTTGCTGGAGAATTTTCGGGCGCCTGCAAGATTCAGGCGCGCGCGGAGCAGGCTGTCTCGTCGCTGTGCAGCGACCGCGCTGCCGCGCTGGGTCAGACACGAAAGCGGGCTTGGCCCGCAAGAGCGCGTGCGGCACGTGCCTCGCGGCTTCAGCCGCGCGGAAGCCATCACTCCTGGTGGTAACGGCGGCGCCGTGCGCTCGAGCCACTCCGGCACTGGCAGATCTTTCGAGCGCAGGAATACCGGGTTGAACAGGCGCGATTGATAACGCATCCCGGAGTCGCACAGCATCGTGACGATGGTGTGGCCAGGGCCGAGCTGCTTCGCGAGCCGCGACTGCGCCGGCCACGTTGATGCCGCTCGAGCGTGCCCAGGCACAGCCCTTCGTGCAGGAGCAGATCGAACACGGTCTGCACGGTTTCGTGGTCGGGGATCTGATACGAAAAATCCACCCGCAACGCCTTCGAGGTTCTTCGTGATGCGGCCCTGACCGATGCCTTCGGTGATGGAGGACCCCTCCGCCTTCAACTCGCCGCTGGTGTAGTAGCTGAACAAGCGCTGCGCCCGGCGGATCGGCCAGGCCGATCTTGATCTGCGGATTGCGGCCGGTCAGCGCCGCTGCCACGCCGGCGAGCGTACCCCCGGTGCCCACCGCGCAGATGAATGCGTCGACCTTGCCGTCGGTCTGCCGCCAGATCTCCGGTCCGGTGGTGTCCATGTGCCCCTGCCGGTTGGCGACGTTGTCGAACTGCTGCGCCCAGATCGCGCCTTGCGGCTCGCTCTTCGCCAGGGCTTCGGCCAGCCGCTGGGCAACGTGCACGTAGTTGTTCGGGATTCTTGTAGGGGACTGCGGGGACCTCGTGGAGGGTTGCGCCGAACACGCGCAGGGTGTCCTTCTTCTCCTGCGACTGGGTGTCGGGAATGACGATCACCGATCGATAGCCGCGTGCGTTCGCGACCAGGGCAATGCCGATGCCGGTGTTGCCCGGCCGTGCCCTCGACGATCACGCCGCCGGGCCGCAGCACGCCGCGCCGCTCGGCGTCCAGCACGATCGCGAGCGCCGCGCGATCCTTCACCGAGCCGCCCGGGTTGAGGAACTCCGCCTTGCCCAGGATCTCGCAGCCGGTCTGCTCGGAGAGCCTGCGCAAGCGAATCAGCGGCGTGTTGCCGATGCTGTCGATGAAGCCGTTGCGGATATCCATGGGTGTCGCTCGCGCTGCAGGTAAGGTCGGTATGCCGCAATAGTATCGCGCCGGCGCGGCGGATGAATCGGCGCGCCAGATTTGCTGGCCGCTCGCAGGCCCGCGCTACACTCTGGGCGCCATGCCATCACTACAAGAAAGCGTGGCAGCAGCGCAGGTCGCTCACCTGCGCTGCACTGCCGATGCTGCTGGCCGCCTGCGCCCTGCAGAGCTATCAGCCGGCCTCGGTCGACACGGCTGCCGCTGCCGCTGCTTACCTGCAGCGCAGCACCGAGGCCCCCGGGCTGAAAGCGTACATGCTTGCGCACGGCCATCCCGAGTCGGACTGGCCGGTGCAGCGCTGGGGTCTGGACGAGCTGACGCTGCTGGCGTTCTACTACCACCCCGATCTGGAGGTTGCGCGCGCGCGCGCAGCTGAGGCCAAGGCGCAGGCGAAGCCGGCGCTGCAGCGCTTGCCCTGGGGGGTCAAGCCGGTAGTCGCGTACCACAGCCAGAAGCAGGACTACTCGGACAGCCCCTGGAGCCTGGGCTTCGAGCTGGAGATCCCGCTTGCCCGGGTACGCGGCAGCAGGCCGTAGTGGAGCGCGCGCAGTACCTGGCGCAGGCGGCCGAGCTGGAAGTCGGCAGCACGGCATGGCGAGTGCGCAGCGCAGGTGCGTTCGCGCATGCTGGAGCTGAAGGCGGCGCAGGAGCGCGTGGCGCTGCTGCAGCGGGAGCTCGAGGCGCGGCGAGCGCTCGTCGCTCTGCTGGAGCGGCGCCTGCGAAGCCGGTTACGCCGCCGCGACCGAGGTCACTGCCGCGCGCCTGCGGCTGTACGAGGCGCAGGGCCAGCTCGCGGTCGAGCAGACGGCAGCGGCTCGCGCGATGGGTGAGCTGGCCGCCGCGCTCGGCGTGCCGATCGAGACAGTCGAGCGCGTTGCGGTTCGACTTCTCCGCGTTCGACAGCGTTGCCCGATGCGCTCGGCGAGCGCGATGCACGCGGCGAGGCTTTGCGCAACCGTGTGGACATGCGCCAGCGGCTGCTCGAGTTCTCCGCCGCCGACGCCGAGGTGAAGCTGGAGATCGCGCGCCAGTATCCGACCGTGTCGCTGCGGCCGGGCTATCTGTGGGACCAGGGCGACAACGTCTGGTTGCTGGCGGTGGACCTGTTCGCTCCGCCGCTGCTCGGGAATGCCGCAGCGCATCGCCGTCGCGCAGGCGCGCCGGGAGACGGCGGCGCAGATCGCCTTGCGTGACCAGGCCGCGATCATCGCCGAGACCGACACCGCGCTCGCTGCCTATCGGCAATCCGTCGTCGGCGCCAGGTCGGCCCATCAGGCGAGCGTCATGCAGCTTGCGCGCAGCCAGCCAGACGCAGAAGCAGTTCGACGCCGGCTATGCGGATCGCATCGATGCGACCCAGTCGCGCCTGGAGGCATGCGACTGTCGAGCGCAACGTCGCGGATGCGCGGACCGGCTGCGCAGCGCGCGCTGGGCCGGCTCGAGGATGCGCTGCAGCGCCCGCTCTCCGGCGGGCCGATGCCGGTCTACTCGGCGCCGGCGCCCGGCGGAACGCCGCGGCGCAATGAGGCTGTACCCGCAGCGCCGTCGTCATCGCAGTGATGGCGGTGATCATCGCCGTGCTTGCCTGGGCGCTGGTCTACTACGCGCGCGACGAGCTGCAGTTGCAGGCCGAGGGCATGGACGACCAGATCCCGACCGCGTCTACGGTCGGCTCGCAGGACGGCTTCAGCACCGTCAGCGTCAGTCCCGAGAGCCAGAAGGCGAGCGGAATGGCAACCGCCAAGCTGGCAGCCGCACGCGGGCAGGCGAGCGCCGAGGTCTACGGCACGGTGATCGATCTGCATGCGCTGTTCGACCTGCGCGGCCGCTACCTGACTGCCGTGTCCGAGGCGCAGGGGCTGCGTGCGGTGGCCGAGAACAGCCGCGGCGAGTACGAGCGCGTGCGCAAGCTCTACGAGGACGATCGCAACATCGCCGAGCGCACCATGCTCGCGGCTCAGGCGCAGTGGAAGAGCGACGAAGCGCGCGTAACGGCCACGCGGCAGTCCGCGGCGAGCCTGCGCGATGCGCTGCGCTCGGGCTGGGGGCAGGTGGTGTCGAGCTGGGCTGCCGATCCGGAATCCGAGCGCTTCGAGGCGCTCGGCGGACCAACGCGAAGTGCTGGTGCAGATGACCTTTCCGTTCGATCTGCAGAGCCAGGCCGGGCGCGCGCCGCTCGCGCTGGCACCGGTGTCCGCGCGCGGCGCCCAGCGCACCGCTCGCTTCGTGTCCGCATCGCCGCAGATCGACGCGACCCTGCCCGGGCGCCACCTACTTCTATCTCGCGGGCGCCGAGGGTCTGCGTGCGGGCATGCGGCTGGCCGGGCGGATCGCGCTGGGCGGCGGCGCGCGCGAGGGCGTGCTCGTCCCGGAGGCGGCGGTGGTCTGGCACGGCGGCGGTGCCTGGGCTTACGTCAAGGAGGACGGCGACACCTTCGTGCGCCGCCCGGTGGACACTTCGCAGGAAGCGCCCGGCGGCTGGTTCAACGCCGCAGGGTTCGAGGAAGGCGACGAAGTGGTCGTGCGCGGCCCGCAGCTGCTGCTGTCCGAGGAGCTGAAGTTCCAGATCCGCAACGAGAATGAAGACTAGATAACGGTCGCTGTTGATGGCACCAGGAATGACGAAAAGGATCAACGAGGCAAGAGGGGACTGAATGCACGTGCTCCGCGTAACGTCATGTCATCGGCCAGGTGAGTGTCTATTCCCTCCCCTTCAAGGGGAGGGTCAGGGTGGGGATGGGTTCCAGAATGCACGGTCAGACCAACAAGGCGATCCGGTCAAGGACAGCTGCAACGCGCTCTGCGCAAGAGCATGACGGATGCGGAGCGAAAGCTGTGGTCCGCCTTGCGCGGCAAGCCAGATGCATGGGTTGAAGTTTCGCCGCCAGCATCCCTTCGGGAATTGCAATTCTCGACTTCGTCTGTCTTGAGGCCAAGGTAGTGATCGAGGTGGATGGTGGCCAGCACGCGGATCAGAGCGCGAGCGGATGACAGCTAGAACTCAAGATGCTGGAGCGAGCGGGCTTCCGGGTGCTGCGGTTCTGGAACAACCAGGTGCTGAACCGAGTTCGACGCCGTGCAGGCAGAAGATCTGGGATGAGCTGTCGACCAACCCATCCCCACCCTGGCCCTCCCCTTGAAGGGGAGGGAACCTCGGCAGCGTCGGCCCACGGGCTCGGAGGCGCACGGTGATCGCCTTCATCGTCCGCCAGTCGATCCGCTACCCGGGGGTGGTCGTCGCCCTGGCGCTGACGCTGATCATCTACGGGCTGTACGTGCTCACGCGCGCGAATCTCGATGTGTTCCCGGAGTTCTCGCCCAGCCAGGTGGTGATCCAGACCGAAGCGCCCGGGCTGTCGGCCGAGCTGGTGGAGCGCCAGGTCACCCAACCCATCGAGAATGCGCTGGCCGGCGCCTCAGGGGTCGAGATCGTGCGCTCGCAATCGATCCCGTCGCTGTCGGTGGTGAGCGTGGTGTTCCGCGACGGCTCCGACGTGTATCGCAATCGCCAGGTGGTGAGCGAGCGGTTGAGCGCGCTGGCGAGCCGGCTGCCCGCGGGGGTCGAACAGCCGGCCATGACGCCGCTGACTTCGTCGGCCAGCACGGTGCTGGGCGTCGGGCTCACTTCGAAGCAGCGCTCGTTGATGGAGGTGCGCACGCTGGTGGATTGGGCCATCAGACCGCACCTGATGGCGGTGGAGGGCGTCGCCGACGTCAACGTGTTCGGCGGCGAAGTGCGCCAGTGGCAGATCCAGGCGGATCCCGAAAAGCTCCTGCGCCACGCGCTCGCCCTGGAAGATCTGGTCGAAGCCGCGCGCAGTGCGAGCGGGGTGCGCTCGGCGGGCTTCATCAAGACGCCCAACCAGCACATCTTCATCAACATCGAGGGGCAGCCCGGCTCGGCCGAGGAGCTGTCGCGCACGCTTCTGGCCTATCGCGACGGCCAGGCGCTGCGGCTGGGCGATGTCGCCAAGGTGATCGAAGCGCCGGCGCCGTCGATCAGCGCGGCGGCGATCAACGGTGTGCCCGGGGTGTTCCTGATGATCCAGGGCCAGCTCGGTGCCAACACCCGCGCGGTGACGCTGGATCTGGAGCAGGCGCTCGCGGAACTGGAGCCGTTGCTCAAGGCTGAGAAGATGGAGCTGCATCCGCGGTTGTTCCGGCCCGCCAACTTCATCGAAACCGCCGTGGAGAATGTGCAGCGCGACCTGATCATCGGCTCGACCCTGGTGATCGTGGTGCTGTTCCTGTTCCTGTTCAACTACCGCACGGCCTTCATCTGCACCACAGCGATTCCCACCTCGCTGCTGTCGGCGGTGATCGTGCTGGACTTCTTCGGCGTCGGTCTGAACATCATGATCCTGGGCGGCCTGGCGATCGCGCTGGGCGAGGTGGTGGACGACGCCATCATCGACACCGAGAATATCTTTCGCCGTCTGCGCGAGAACCGCGCGCAGCCGCATCCGCGGCCCCCAGCCGAAGTGGTGCTGGGCGCCTCGGTCGAGGTGCGCACATCGGTGGTGTACGCGACCTTCATCGTCGCCCTGGTTTTCGTGCCCCTGCTCACGTTGGGCGGGGTGGCGGGGAAACTGTTCGCGCCGCTCGCGCAGGCCTACATCCTGGCAATTCTGGCCTCTCTGGTGGTGGCGCTCACGCTCACCCCGGCGCTGTGCGTTCTGCTCCTCGCGCGCAGCGCGCTGAGCAGCGCCGACCCTCCGGCGGTGGCCTGGCTGAAACCGCGCTACCGCAGGCTGCTCGAGCGCATCGAGCGGTTTCCCGGCAGGGTCGTGAGCGTGGTGTTCGTTGTCATCGCCATCGGGATTGGTCTGCTGCCGTTGTTTTCGGGCGAGTTCATCCCGGCGCTGCGCGAAGGCCACTACATCGTGCACGTGACTGCGGTGCCCGGAACCGCCGAGTCCGAGTCGCTGCGCCTGGGCCAGCGCATCGCGCAGGATATCGGTTCCATCAAAGGGGTCCAGTCGGTCGCGCAGTGGGTCGGCCGCGCGTCGGGCGGAGCGGATACCTTCGGGACGCACTACAGCGAGTACGAAGTCGAGATCGGCGCGCTGCCGGGCAAGGAGCAGCAGCGCATCCTGCGCGAGATCCGCGAGACGCTGTCGGGCCAGCGCGGGCACCAGTTTCCGGGCGTGACGTTCGCGGTCAACACGTTCCTGACCGAGCGCATCGAGGAGACCATCACGGGCTTCGCCGCTCCGCTCGTCATCAACCTGTACGGCACCGATCTCGATCTGCTCGACCGCGACGCCCAGGCCGTAGCGGCGGCGCTGTCGAGCGTGCCCGGCGCAACCGACGTCCAGGTGCAGGCGCCGCCCGGCACGCCGGAGCTGACCATCCGGCTGCGCCATGAGCGGCTGGCCGCGCTGGGGCTGCAGCCGCTCGCTGTCCTGCAGGCGATCCAGGCCGCATATGGCGGCGCCACGGTCGGCCAGGTGTACGAAGGCAGCCGCGTGGTGGACCTGGTGGTCGTGCTGGACCCGGCGATCCGCAACGAGGTCACGCAGGTGGGCAGCCTGCGGTTGCGCGCGGCCGACGGGCGCCTGGTATCGCTGCGCACGGTCGCCGATGTCGGCCTCACGACTGGACGTAACAAGATCCTGCACGCCGGCGGCCGGCGGCTGCAGACGGTGACAGCGGGGTTCGAGGGGCGCGACCTGCAGCGGTTCAATGTGCAGGTGCAGCGCAAGGTCGCCGAGCAGGTGCGGCTATCGCCGGGCAACTATCTCGTCTACGCTGGAACCGCTCGTGCGCAAGCACAGGCGCGCGAAGAGCTCCTGGTCCATTCCGTCATCGCCGGGATCGGCATCTTTCTCCTGCTCTACATCGCCTTCGGCAACCTGCGTAACCTGGCCATCACGTTCCTGAACCTGCCGTTTGCACTGATCGGCGGGATCTGCGCGGTGCTGGTGGCCACCGGCGGCTGGCTCTCGCTCGGCTCGCTCGTGGGGTTCGTCACGCTGTTCGGGATCACGCTGCGCAACTCGATCATGCTGGTGTCCCACTACCAGTATCTGGTGGACACGGAGGGGTTGCCGTGGAGCCTCGAGACCGCGCTGCGCGGCGCGGCCGAGCGGCTGCCCTCGATCCTCATGACCGCGCTGGTCACCGCGCTGGGTCTGCTGCCGCTCGCCCTGGGGACCGGCGAGCCGGGGCGCGAGATCGAAGGGCCGATGGCGATCATTATCGTGGGCGGATTGGTGACCTCGACCATCCTCAATCTGCTGATCCTGCCCACCATCCTGCTGCACTTCGGGAGGTTCAAGCGGGCCGCGGCGTGAAGCAGCGCAAGCGCTCGCGCAGCCACTTTTCCGACAGCCTGCTAGACTGCCAGGAGCGGGTGCGCCCGGACGTTAGAGAGGAAAAATAAAAGCATGACGACCATCAATCTGACCAAGGACAACTTCGACGCCACCGTCATGGAGAACGAGATGGTCGTCGTGGACTTCTGGGCGCCGTGGTGCGCGCCGTGTCGCTTCTTCTCCCCGGTGTTCGAAGCGGCCGCCGACAAGTTTCCCGGCGTGGTGTTCGGAAAAGTCAACACCGAGGAGCAGCCTGACCTGGCGGGAATGTTCGGCATCCGCTCCATCCCGACCCTGATGATCCTGCGCGAGAAGGTGATTCTGTACTCGGAGGCGGGCGCGCTGCCGGCCAACGCCTTGGAAGAGATCATCGGGAAGGCCAAAGCGCTGGACATGGAGGCCGTCCACGCGGAGGTCGCCAAGGCGCACACCGAGGAACAGGCTGGGAGCTCGGATCCGACGTGAGCCTCCTCGCCCTGACGACAGACAATCTTGACGATGCGGTCGGGCGCCACGCTCTGCTGGTGATCGATCTGGGCGACTCCGCCGCTTCGCCGCTCGAGGACCTGGCTCGAAGCCCATCCCGAAGTGGGTTTCGGCCGCGCCGTCCCGGAGCACGGTCCGGGTCTGCGTGCGATGTTCGGTCTGCCGGGGCCGGGCCTGGTGATCTTTCGTGAGCGCGTGGTCTTGTACTGCGAGCCTGGCGTGCACGCCGGCGAGCGGGTCGATGCTCTGCTGGCGCAGGTGCGCGGCCTGGACATGGAAGCTGTGCGCGCTGCCATCGAGGAAGAGAAGCAGGCCGCGCTGGCGCTGCGGATGCGCCGCGTATGCCCGACTGCACGCCGCGGCCCGCTGCCGGAACGCTGAGGCTGCGGGCGTTGTCCATGGAGGGGCAAGCATGGCTGAGAGATACGCGAGCTTCGCGGCCTTCTACCCTTTCTATCTCTCCGAGCATCGCAACCGGACCTGCCGGCGCTTGCACTTCGTCGGCACGTCGATCGGGCTCGTCTGCCTCATTGTGGCGTTGATCACTGGCCGCTGGTGGCTCATCGCGGTGGGTCTGATCAGCGGCTACGCCTTTGCCTGGGCAGGCCACTTCTTCTTCGAGCACAACCGCCCCGCCACGTTCCGCTACCCGGGCTACAGCTTCCTGGGCGACTGGGTGATGTGGCGCGACATGCTGACCGGCCGCATCAAGTTCTGATACGTCCGCCGCGCGGGCCTGACGCGGCTAGCCCCCAGATTGGCTAGCCCCCAAATCGACTAACCCGGGGCGAGCAGGCGCTCCCGCACCTTCTCGTCTTCCAGCTTCGCTACCCACCACTTGACCGCCTTGCCGGCGTCGCGCGGACGCCAGGCGAAATGCACGCGGGTCCGGGCCTTCGGCTCTTCGACTTCGAGCTTGACCAGGCGGCCGTCGGCGAGGGCGGGAGCGGCAATGTGCGCGGGCAGGAAGCCCACGCCCAGGCCTGCGATCTGGTAATCGAGTTTTGCCTGCAGCGACGAGACGATGAGTGAGTCGGGGCCAGGCGGCAGACCGGAGTTGCGCGGCGGGAGGTTGCGGGAGCTGTCCGCTACGATGACCACGCGCGTGGCCACGGTATCCGAGACCGAGACCGGACGGCCCAGGGCAGCCAGCGGATGCACGGGTGCCACAGCGAACACCCATTCGATCTCTCCCATCGGCCGCACCGTATACCCCGCCTCCAGCGGGGGGTCCGAAGGCGCGCCCACGGCGAGGTCGGCGCGCCCGGACACCAGAGCATCCCAGCAGCCCCCGAGTACCTCGGCGCCAAAGCGCAGGCGGGTGCCGGAGCCCTGTTCGTAGAACTCGGCCACCAGCGGCGCCAGGCGATCGGGGGAGATCACTTCGTCGTAGGCCACCCGCAGCTCGGTCTCCCAGCCTTTGGCGACGCGCTGCACCCGGCATTCCAGGTCCACCGCTGCGCGCAGCAGGTGCCGGCCCTCCTTGAGCAATTCCTCGCCCGCCGCGGTCAGTCTGGCCCGATGCCCGCTGCGGTCGAACAGGGTGACCCCGAGATCCTGCTCCAGCTTTTGGACCGTATAGGTGATGGCCGAGGGCACGCGGTGCAGCTCTTCCGCGGCAGCGGCAAAACTGCCTTTCCGGGCAATGGCGTCGAGAACCAGCAGACCGTCCAGAGACAGCTTCACAGCTTGCTTACAGACTCCAAAAAGAGGCTAGAATGCCAGCTTTGCCCGACTTTCGGGACGCGGCGTCCTGAAATCCCGGCCCCAATCCGGGAGCGGGCATCCCCCATTGAGGTGTTTCCTTGCAGAAGACGACGACTACTCTAACGCTTCTCGCCGCGTTGGTCATCGCGGCGTTGGCCGGCTGTGGCAAGAAGGAGGAAGCCGCTGCGCAAGCCGCCCCGACCCGCCCAAGGCCGCTGCCGGTGCGGCCGCGCCTGCCAAGCCCGCCGGCCTGCCGGTGAAAGCCCAGCCGGTCAAGGTCGACGAAGTTCTGAGCGAAGTCACCGCGGTAGGTTCCCTGATCGCCGCCGAATCGGTGGTCATCCGGCCGGAGCTCGCCGGGCGGGTGGTCGACCTGCCGTTCCGCGAAGGCCAGGCGGTGCAGAAGGGCGCCAAGCTCGTCGTGGTCGACAGTTCCGAGTATGAAGCGGTGCTGGCTCAGGCCAAGGCCGAGGCCAAGACCGAGACTCAGCGCTACGAGCGCACCATCGACCTGATCAAGAACAAGTTCGTGAGCCAGGACGCCGTGGACGTTGCCAAGGGCAACATGGACCGGGCGCTGGCGCGGGTGCAGGAGAACGAGGCCAGGCTCGCGAAGACCACGACCTATGCTCCGTTCAGCGGCACGCTCGGGTTGCGCCTGATCAGCCCCGGCGCGTACGTGAAGACGGGCGATGACGTCGTGCGCCTCGACAACACGAGCTCGCTGAAGCTCGACTTCCGGGTGCCCGAAGTGTACGTCTCCAAGATCCGACCGGGCCAGACCGTCTCGGTACGTACCGACGCTTATCCCAATGAAGTATTCGACGGCCGCATCTATGCCCTCGAGCCCTCCGTCGACGAGAAGACGCGCACAGTCGTGGCGCGGGCGGAGATTCCAAACAAGCAGGGCAAGCTGCGCCCCGGCATGTTCGGCCGCGTGAGCGTGCTGCTGGAGATCGCGCCCGAACGCCGTCATGGTGCCGGAGCAGGCCATCTGGCCGCAGGGGCGCGATGCTTCGTGTACAAGGTGGTCGACGGCAAGGCGGTGCTCACCAAGGTCGATATCGGTACGCGCCGGCCGGGCGAGGTCGAGATCGCGAAGGGTCTCGCGGCGGGCGACGTGGTCGTCACCGACGGGCAGATGAAGATCAAGGATGGCGCGCCGGTGATGGTGCTGCCGCCTCCGCCGCCGGCTCCGGCGGCGGCGGGGCCGGCGCCCGCACCCAAGACTGGAGGGTAGGTCATGGTTCTCTCGGAAGTCTCCATCCACCGGCCGGTGCTGGCCATCGTGATGAGCTTGCTCATCGTGCTGGTGGGCTATTTGTCGTTCACCCGCATGGCGGTGCGCGAGTATCCCAACATCGATCCGCCCGTGGTGTCGGTGCGCACCGTCTACAAGGGTGCTACGGCGCAGGTGATGGAAAGCGCCATCACCCAGCCGCTGGAGGACTGCGCTCTCCGGGATCGAGGGCATCAAGACGATCAAGTCGCAGAGCCGCGAAGAGGTGAGTCAGATCACCATCACCTTCGTTCAGGCGCGCGAGATCGATGGCGCCGCCAACGATGTGCGCGACCGCGTGGCGCGGATTCGCAAGAATCTCCCCGCCGCTTCGGACAATTCGATGGTGTCCAAGATCGAGGCCGACGCGCAGCCGATCATGTGGATCGCGCTGACCAGCGACCGTTATTCGCCGATGGAGATGACGGACTACGCCGATCGCTATCTCACCGATCCGCTCAAGGCGCTTCCGGGCGTGGCTTCGGTGATCATCGGCGGCGAGCGCAAGTACGCGATGCGGGTGTGGCTCGATCGCGAGCGCCTGGCGGCGCAGGGGCTGACCGCCCGGACGTCGAAGATGCGCTCAACCGGCAGAACCTCGATTCTCCCGGCGGCCGGATCGAAAGCACGCAGCGCGAATTCAGCGTGCAGGCGCGCACCGATCTGCGCTCGCCGGAAGAATTCAACAACATGATCATCAAGGAGGTGAATGGCTATCCCATCCGCCTCCGGATGTCGGGCGCGCCGCCCCCGGCCCCTACGAGAACCGCAAGATCGTGCGGGTGCAGCGGCGAGGAAGCCCTCGGGCTGGGCATCGTGAAGCAATCCACCGCCAATACGCTGGAAGTGGCGCAGGCTGCCAAGGCAATGCTTCCGCAGCTGCAGGCGATGGCGGCGGCCGGCATGCCCGGCATGAAGATGTGGGTGGCGGTGGACACCTCTCAGTTCATCGAGGCGTCGATCAAGTCGGTCTACGAGACGATCATCATCGCGCTGATCCTCGTGGTGCTGGTGATCTTCTTCTTCCTGCGCGAGTTCCGCGCCACGCTGATCCCGGCCATCACGATCCCGGTTTCGATCATCGGGCACTTCACGTTCCTCAAGGCGCTGGGCTTCTCGATCAACACGCTGACCTTGCTCGGCGTGGTGCTGTCGATCGGCCTGGTGGTGGACGACGCCATCGTCGTGCTGGAGAACATCCACCGTCACATCGAGGACGGCATGAAGCCGTACAAGGCGGCGCTGCTCGGCAGCAAGGAGATCGGCTTTGCGGTCATCGCGATGACGATCACGCTGGCCGCGGTGTTCACCCCGCTGTCCTTCGCCCAAGGCAACACCGGCAAGCTGATGACCGAGTTCGCGCTGACGGTGGCCACTTCGGTGATCGTGTCGGGCTTCGTCGCGCTGTCGCTCGTGCCCGATGATGTGCTCGCGGTTGCTCAAGCACGAGCACAGCTGGGTCTACCGCAAGACCGAGCCGTTCTTCGAAGGCATGGTCGGCGGCTATCGCTCGGATGCTCAGCTGCCAGCCTGCGGCATCGCTGGGTGATCGGCGTTGTGTTCGTCGTCGACGCTCGGCGCGATGGTCTGGCTGTTCATGCAGCTCAAGGGCGAGCTGTCGCCCGAGGAGGATCGCAGCCTGTTCCTCGCGTTCGTGATCGCCCCGGAAGGCTCGTCCATGCAGTACACCGACGGCTACATGCACGCCGTCGAGGAGATCGCCAAGGGCGTGCCCGGAGATCGACACGATGTTCGCGGTCGTGGCGCCGGGCCTGGACCGGCCGAACCCGGTGAATCTGGGCATCGCCTTCGCGGTGCTCAAGCCCTGGGACGAGCGCAAGCGCAGCCAGCAGCAGATCACCAAGGAGCTGTCGCCCAAGCTGTACGGCGGCCTGCCGGGAGCGCTGTCCTTCGTCAAGGGACTGCCTCCGCTCGGGCAGCCCTTGTTCTCGAAGAAGGTCGAGTACGTGATCTACGGCAACACCTACGAGGAGCTGCAGGGCAAGGTCAACAAGATCATGGCGAAGCTGAGCACGTATCCGGGCATCACCGGTCTGGACACGGACCTGAAGCTGAACAAACCGCAGCTCGCCGTCAAGATCGATCGCGACAAGGCCGCCGCGCTCGGCGTCTCCATGGAGACGATCGGCCATACCCTCGAGACGTTGCTCGGCGGCTTCGACGTCACGCGCTACAAGCACGAGGGCAAGCAGTACGACGTGGTCGTGCAGATGGAGGACGACAAGCGCAGGCAGCCGAGCGATCTCACTTCCATCTATGTGCGAGGTGAGGACGGCTCCTTGCATCAGCTCTCCAATCTGGTCTCGCGTGACGGAGACCGTGGCGCCGAAGGAGCTCAACCACTTCAACAAGCTGCGCGCCGCGGTCATCAATGGCGAACCCGCGGGCGGCGCGACCCTGGGTCAGGTGCTCGATCATATCGACGAGCTGGTGAAGACCGAGCTGGGTCCGGAGACCCGCACCGATCTCGACAACGTCTCGCGCGAGTTCCGCGAGTCGAGCGGGCAGCTGTGGGTTACCTTCGGCCTCGCGCTGATCGTCATCTATCTGGTCTTGTCGGCCCAGTTCGAGAGCTTCGTCGGACCGCTGGTGATCATGGTGACCGTGCCTCTGGCCATGACCGGGGCCGTGCTGGCGATGTGGATCAACGCCAAGCTCGATCACGGCGGTACGCTCAACGTGTACAGCCAGGTCGGTCTCGTCATGCTGGTGGGCCTGATCACCAAGCACGGTATCTTGATCGTCGAGTTCGCCAACCAGCTGCGCGTCAAGGGCATGGCGAAGGTAGAGGCCGTCACGGAAGCTGCCACGCTGCGTTTGCGGCCGATTCTGATGACGACCGCGGCGATGGTTCTCGGTGCGTTGCCGCTGGCAATTTCTCACGGTGCCGGCGCGGAATCGCGCCAGGCGATCGGCTGGGTGGTGGTCGGTGGCCTGATGCTCGGCACGTTGCTCACCCTGTTCGTGATTCCCACGGTGTACTCGTTGCTGGTGAGAAAGGTGCGGGTTCCCGGCGAAGAGCCGGCAGCCGCAGCGCCGAGGAAGCTGGGAGAGCAGGCGCACTGAAGGGTGTGGAGTGACTGGTGACGTGGTGACTAGTGACTGGTAGGGCCGGTAGTTATCGGCGCCTCGACCCGATGGGCAAAGCGCGGCAGGTGTGAAAATCACCTGCCGTTTGCTTTTGGGCTATCCTTCTTGCCAGGTCACCAGTCACCAGTCACCAGTCACCAGTCACGCCAGTCACCAGTCACCAGTCACCAGTCACCATGTCACCAGTCACCAGTCACCCAATGACCCATCAACGAGTGGATGTGGGCGTCGCCGCGAAGATCGGCACCTACAGCGATGCGATGCTGGTCCAGCCGAATCTGCGCTGGCTGGTAACCGCGGGCACCCCTGGCATGGCGCCGGACGGCACCACACCCAAAGGAATCACCGCCCAGGCCGAGCAGGCGTGGAAGAACATCATCGCCATGCTGGAGCAGGCAGGGATGACGGTGCACGATCTGGTCAAGGTCACGCACTATCTGATCAGCGCCGACGACATCAAGCCGTACGTGGAAGTGCGCAAGCGCTTCCTAGGGGACGCGCGTCCCGCCTCCATGCTGCTGGTGGTGCCGGCGCTGGTGCGTCCCGAATTCCTCTGCGAGATCGAGGCGTACGCAGCCAAGCCATGAAGGGGCGGGGACGCGGAAATACGCTCCCCGTCCAAGCCGGCGAGCACCGGCTCGCGTCCTGAGCAAGCCACTAGAATAGCGCCCATGTCTACCTGGGGCGCTCTCTACGTCGCGAGCGAGTGGGTCATCCGGCTCGCGATGCTGTTCTACGTTCCGCAGCGGCGCGCACCGGCCGCCGCCCGGGCCTGGCTGCTGCTGATCTTCTTTCTCCCCTGGGCGGGCCTGATCCTGTACGCGATCTTTCGGCGCGCCCACCTCCCGCGCGCGCGCCTCGAGATGCAACTCACTGCGTCCCGGCTGATTCGCGAGCTGCAGTCGCGCATCCTCGGCCACGCGCTGGCGGAGCCTCAGTTGCCAGCGGAATATCAGTCCGCGGTGAAGCTGGCCCAGGTGCTGGGCGACTTCGCGGTGTGCGGTGGCAATCGCTTCGAACTGATCACCGACTATCAGGTCGCAATCGATCGCTTGGTGGCAGACATCGAGACAGCGCAGCGGCACGTGCACCTGATGTATTACATCTTCCGCGACGATGCGACCGGGCGCCGAGTGGCCGCCGCTGTGGCGAACGCGGCTGCGCGCGGAGTGAGCTGTCGCGTGCTCGGCGACGGCTATGGCTCGTGGTTTTCGCTGCGCCGCCTCGGGCCGTCACTGCGCCGCCAAGGCGTCGAAGTTCGGCTGTTGATGCCGCCGCGGTTGTGGGGGCCGCGGGCGATCCGGCTGGACTTGCGCAACCACCGCAAGATCGCGGTCATCGACGGCCGCGTCGGCTATGTCGGATCGCAGAACATCGTCAACCCGGACGCCAACCAGCGGCTCACCAACGAAGAGCTGGTGGCTCGCGCCACCGGACCGGTGGTGCGTCAGCTGCAGGCCGTGTTCCTGGCGGATCGTTACTACGAGACCGGCGATCTGCCGCCGCAGCGAAACCGATGACCTCCTGCCCCCGCTGGGGGACAGCGGAGATTCCCTCGCGCAAGTGTTACCCAGCGGCCCGGGCTATCACCGTGAAAACACCCAGCAGATCATGGTTGCGTTGATCCATGCTGCGCGCACTCGCGTCGTGCTCACCACCCCGTACTTCATGCCGGACGCGTCGTTCCTCCTGGCCATGCAGATGGCCGCCGAGCGCGGCGTGGCGGTAGACCTGATCGTGTCGGATCGATCCAACAAGCCGATCGTGCAGCTCGCGCAGGAGTCCAACTACGAGGATCTGCTCGATGCCGGCGTGAGGATTCACCGCTACTACGGTAACTTCCTGCATGCCAAGCATGCGACCATCGACGCCGACGTGGCGGTGATCGGTTCGAGCAACCTGGACAACCGCTCCTTCGCGCTCAACAACGAGGTCAGCGTGCTGGTCTACGACCGGGCGGTGGTCGCGGAGCTGTCTGCGATCCAGGCGCGCTACTTCGCGGCGAGCCACCGTGTGGACGCTTCGCAGTGGGCGCGGCGCAGCCTGCGTTCGCCGGACCCTCCAGAACATGGCTCGGCTGACCGATACGCTGATTTGACGGTTGCGGCCGGCGCTGCATCGATCAGGAAAGACGAACGAACCGCTCGAAACATTCCGCTGGAAAACACGCCCGCGATCCCCCACCTGGACAGTTGGCTTGCAGCGAAGCCCAGAACCGGAGGCGACGATGATCACACTGCGCAAGAGGAACGACCGCGGCCACGCCAACCACGGCTGGCTGGACAGCTACCACACCTTCTCGTTCGCCGACTACTACGACCCACGCGAGATGGGGTTTGGAACGCTGAGGGTGATCAACGAAGACCGCGTCCAGGGCGGGATGGGCTTCGGCAGCCATCCGCACCGCGACATGGAGATCATCAGCTACGTGCTGGACGGCGCGCTGGAGCACAAGGACAGCATGGGCACGGGCTCGGTGATCCGGCCCGGAGACGTGCAGCGCATGAGCGCAGGGACGGGTGTGTTCCACAGCGAGTACAACCACTCGCCGACCGGTCTCGTGCATTTTCTGCAGATCTGGATCGAGCCCAACCAGCGCGGTGTGAAGCCTGGCTACGAGCAGAAGAACTTCCCCGCAGCGGAGAAGAAGGGTCGGCTGCGTCTGGTCGCTTCACCCGACGGCGCGAACGATTCGGTGAAGATCCACCAGGACGCCTGGGTCTACGCGGGCCTGCTCGACGGGGCGGACGCGGTGACCTATGAGCTGCCGGCCGCGCACAAGGCCTACGTGCATGTGGCCCGCGGCCGCGTGTCGGTGAACGGGAACGTGCTGGAGGCGGGCGACGGCGCGAAGATTACTGCGGAGTCGCAGCTGCGGTTTGCCGAGGGCAGGCAGGCCGAGGTCTTGTTGTTCGACCTCGCATGAAGCCTTGCCACGGAGCGCACCGGCAGAACGGAGAGTAAGGGTAGACGCAGAGTAAGCGGGCCGTTCGCTTTGTGCGCTCAGTGGCGGCCCACATCGCCAACGTCTGGCCGCCAAGGCGTCAGTCGACCTGGCGCCCGAAGAAGTCGCGCGGCGATTGTCCCAGGACGCGCTTGAACATGGCCGAGAAGGCGCTCGTGCTCTCGTAGCCCAGCTTCTCCGCCACGAGCGCCAGAGGCTCTCCGGTCGAGACCAGCGCGGCCGCGTGCGCCAGGCGCACGCGCTGGCGCCACTGGCCAAAGGTCATGCCGAGCTCCTGCTGGAACAAGCGCGCGAGCGTGCGCGCGCTGGCGCCGATGCGCGCGGCCCACTCCTCCAACCCGAACGCAGCGCCGGGCTGTTCCAGCAGCGCCTCGCACAAGCTGCGCAGGCGACGATCCGCCGGCAGCCTGAGGTCGAGCGACAAGCTCGGCGCGCTGCGCAGCTCTTCCAACAGCACGTGTGTCAGCAGCTCGTAGCGGCGCGCCTGCGTGTTGCGCTCGGTGTGGGCGAGCGCCTCGATCACTTCGCGCATCAACGGGGACACGTCGACCACTTCGCAGGTCGTCAGCCCGCGCGGCGCGGCGCTGGCGTCTACGTAGACGGTGCGCAGGGCTACCTCGCCGATCAGGCTGACTTCGTGCTCCACGCGTGGCGGGATCCACACCGCGCGCGTGGGCGGGACGATCCAGCTGGTCGTACCCGCCCGCAAGCGCACCGCGCCGCGCAGCGTGCAGGCGAGCTGGGCCCAGTCATGCGCATGAGTGGCGACGTGACCGTTGGCCGGCAGCGTGCGTACGTTGACTTGCGACGGGATGCTCTACGGTCGGGCGCGACTTGCGGCAGGGGATCGATGGAGAGGGTTGGCATTTTTTCGATATTAAACGACCGGATATCGTAAACCAGACAGCACCACCCGCGCTAACATGAAAACGTTGGAAGTTTCCTGGAAGATTTCATGCCCCCCCTGTTGAAGGACCCCGCCGCCCGCCGCGACGTCCGCGTGATCGGGCTCGTCAGCGTGGCCCACGGCACCTCGCACTTCTTTCACCTGCTGCTGCCGCCGCTGTTCCCGTGGCTGATGCACGATTTCGGCCTCAATTTCACCCAGGTGGGTGCGCTGATGACGATCTTTTTCGTCATCTCGGGCACCGGCCAGGCCGCTTCCGGGTTCCTGGTCGATCGCTTCGGCCCGCGCCGGGTCCTGTTTTTCGGTGTCGGCAGCCTGGCGCTGTCTGGCTTCGTGCTGGCGGCGGCCGGCAACTACGCGATGCTGGCGGCCTCTGCTGCTCTGGCGGGGTTGGGCAACAGCGTGTTTCATCCGGTCGATTTCACCATCCTCAACCGGCGCGTGTCGCTGCCGCGGCTGGGATATGCGTTCTCCGCCCACGGTCTGTCGGGCAACCTCGGCTGGGCCGCGGCGCCGCTGTTCATGGCGGGGATAGCGGCTCTTGCGGGTTGGCACTGGGCGGGGTTTGCAGCCGGGCTCGTGGCCGCGGGCGTGCTTGCGCTGCTGATCTGGCAGCGCGATCTCCTCTCTGTGGAGGAGCGCAGCGGGCATGCGCAGCCCGCGCGTGCCGAGTCTCCCGCCACCCCCTTCGCCTTCCTGCAGTCCCCCGGGGTCTGGCTGTGCTTCTGCTTCTTCTTCGTCACCACCCTTGCCCTGGGCGTGCTGCAGACCTTCTCGCCGGCGCTGCTCTATCAGGTCTACGGGTTGTCGCTGGCCGCAGCGACCTCGTGCCTGACGGCCTACATGCTGGGCGGCGCTACCGGAATCCTGGCCGGCGGCGTTCTGGCGAGCCGCAGCGGCGGTTCGCATGACCGCTTGATCACCACCGCGCTGTCACTGTCGACGTTGTGCGCTCTGACCCTGGCGTTGGCCATCGTACCCGCCTGGAGCGTTGTTGCGCTGATGGCGGTTCTGGGCTTCGGCGTGGGCCTGGCCGGCCCGTCTCGCGACCTGCTCGTGCGGCAGGCGGCCACTGCCGGCTTCGGCAAGGCTGCGTTCGGCAGGGTCTACGGCTTCGTCTACTCCGGCCTCGACGTGGGCTTCGCCATTGCTCCCCTGGTCTTCGGTCCGCTGATGGACCAGGGTCACTTCCAGGCGGTGCTGGCTGGCGTTGCATTGCTGCAGGGACTGGCGATCGTCAGCGCGCTGAGCGTCGGAATGCAGTCTCGCGTCGCCAGGCGTGCCGTGAGCGGCGCAGGCTGAGGGTTGCCGGTCGCGCTGACGCGATCGCCCCTTTGGTTCGATGGGGCAGATCGGTGTCGCGGCGCCCGCTCGGGGCGCCGTCTCGACCTTAGTGTGCGGTTTTCTTCGCCGCTTCTGCGGCCCCTGGGGATGGGGCTTGGCGCCGGGGGGCTGAGCGGGCCGCCACCTTCGCGGTTCAGCCGCGCGAGCGGTGCGCTGCGCTTCCGCGTCCCGGGTAGACGGCTGAGAGGCCTCCCCGCGGCACCGGTTTGAGAGCCGGCGTCGCGGACGCGGGGCGAGTTGCAGAAGCAGGGCGCGGCGGCGCAACGATCGAGGCGCTGCGGTACTCCGGGACCCACACGCCCAGCCCCGCTTTCACCTCCTCGTCGCTGCGCACCCCGTCCGGCTGCAGCCATTCGAGCAGGCGCGGCAGCCAGCCGGGCGTGATGCTGCGAGCCCGCGCCATCCGCAGCTTCGGATGCACCGTGGGGAGCGTCTCCTCGCCATCGGCCAGGATCTCCTCGTGCAGCTTCTCGCCCGGGCGCAGGCCGGTGAAGACGATCTTGATCTCGGACTCGGCGTAGCCGGACAGCCGAATCATGTCGCGCGCGAGATCGACGATGCGCACCGGCTTGCCCATGTCGAGCACGAACACCTCGCCGCCCGTGCCTATGACGCCGGCCTGGAGGACGAGCTGAGCCGCCTCGGGTACCGACATGAAATAGCGCGTGACGTCCGGATGCGTGACCATCACCGGCCCGCCGTTGGCGATCTGCTCACCGAACTTCGGAATCACGCTGCCGGCGCTCCCCAGCACGTTGCCGAATCGCACCACCACGAAGCGTGTGCCCGCATCCTTCTGCATCGCCTGGCAGACCATCTCGGCGAGGCGTTTGCTCGCGCCCATCACGTTGACCGGATTGATCGCCTTGTCGGTGGAGATCAGAACGAAGGTCTTGACGGCGGCCTGGGCCGCTGCTGCCGCCAGCACCGAGGTACCGAGCACGTTGTTCTGCAACGCCTCCCAGGCGTTCACCTCCTCCATCAGCGGCACGTGCTTGTATGCCGCCGCGTGAAACAACACGCTCGGACTGTAGCTGCGCAGAATCTGCTCGACCCGCGCGCGGTTGCGAACGTCGCCTACGCACAGACCAGCTGCAGCTCCGGGTAGGCCGCGCGCAGCTCCTGTTCGATCCGGTACAGCGCGAACTCCGACACCTCGAACAGGATGAGGCGGGCCGGGCGGAATCGCGCGATCTGCCGGCACAGCTCGGACCCGATCGACCCCCCGGCCCCCGTGACCATGACGTGGTGCGTCGGACAAAAGCCCGGACAGGCCAGCGCCGTCAAGCACCACCGGATCGCGCCCCAGCAAGTCGTCGACTTCCACCTGGCGCAACTGGGACACGGTGACCTTGCCCGACACGATGTCGTCGAAGGAGGGGACCGTCATGACTTTGAGCCCGGCTTCGGTTGCGAGCCGTAAGGCGTGGCGGCGCACCCGGTGCGAGACGGCCGGCATGGCGATGATCGCGTGCCCGACCTCGAGGTCGGCCGCGACGCGCGCGAGATCCTTGAGCTTGCCGAATACCGGCACGCCGTGGATCTGCCGGCCTTGCTTGCTCTCGGCGTCATCCAGAAGCCCGACCACGCGCCAGCTGCGGGCGACGGACAGCTCGCGTATCAGCGCGTCGGCGGTGTGACCTGCCCCGAGCACCAGCACCGGCATCGAGTCGCTCTTCGCCTGGCTGGCCATGCGGGCATCCTTCCAGGTCCGATAGGCGAACCGGCTCCCGCCCATCATCACCAGCAGCAAGAGCGGATCGAGCAGGAACACCGAGCGCGGCACCGGGTTCACAATCCGCAGATAACACTAGCAGGGACGGCACCGCCAGTCCGGCGACGGCCACCGCGATCAAGATGAGGCGCAGGTCGTGCACGCTGGCGTAGCGCCACAGACCCCGATACAGCCCGAAGCGCCAGAACAGGAACGCCTGCACCGGCACCACCACGGGCAGAGTCTGGAGCATGAGCATCAGGTACTCGTCCGGCAGTTCCAGGTTGAGCCGCAACCAGAACGCCAACGCCCAGGCCGCTGCCGCCGCCACCACGTCGTGCAGCATGGCCAGTGCAGTGCGGATGTCGACGCGCGGCACGTCAAGCCTCCTGGCGGGCGCGCCAGCGCCGGTCGATCGCAGCCATGCTCGCCACGTAGACCACAGCCAGCGCACCCAGCGCCAGGGTCTGGGCCGGGCTGCGAGGCGAACCGCGAGCAGAGCCCGCGCCGGCACCGATGAGCATCAGCCCGTACTCGAAGAGGACGGTGCGGCGATGGCTCCACCCCATCAGCACCAGCCGTTGATAGTAGTGAGTGCGATGGGGCTGCCAAACTCTCTCGCCGCGCAGTGCACGCCGCAGCAGCGTCATGCTTGCGTCGACTACAAAGGGCGCGAAGACCACGACCGGAAACCAGATCGGCCACAGTCCGCGGTCGCAGCCCAGCACGCCTACGGCCGCGGCCAGGAACCCAAGCGGAACCGAGCCCACATCCCCCATGAACACTCGCGCCGGGGGAAAGTTGAACAGCAGGAAGCCGAGCGATGCCCCGGCGATTGCCAGGCTGCACGCGGCCAGCTGCGTGTCCGCCGCCAAGTAGGCGGCGGCGGCATAGGCGGCGAATCCGCTGACGCCCATCCCGCCGGCCAGACCGTCCATGCCGTCCATGAAATTGTAGAGGTTGGTCATCCAGCCGACGGCCAGCGCCAGCGCAACCAGCGCGCCCGCCGGCAACTCCGGCACCTCCAGCAGCAGGAACGCGATCGCGACCGCGAGGTGCGCCGCGAGCCGCACCCAGGACGGCAGGCCGCGCCAGTCGTCGAACAGGGACACCGCTGCGAGCGCGAGCACTGCGAGCGACAGGGGCGCCGCCTCCGGGACATAAAGGGCCAGCGCCCCAGCAGACGCCCGCCACGATCCCCAGGCCACCGGTGCGAGGCACCGGCCGCACATGCAGGGAGCGCTCATTGGGAACGTCCAGGAACAACGCTGCCACCGCTGGAGTGATCAGCACCCTCACCACCACGGCAGACATCGCAAACGCGAGCAGGCCGGCAGCGATCACTGGCCTGCACTCCCGACGGCCAGGTCGTCGAGGCTGAACGGCCGCGGCTGGAAGCCGAAGTCGCGAGTGGCCTCCTGGTGATCAAAGCACAGGTCGCTGCTCATGCGCGTGGCCATTTCGCCGGACAAGCCGTGCAGGGTCGGCAGCTTCTTCGCCACGGCGATCGCAGCCCGCAGCAAGGCAACGGGTACATGAGGGGTCCTGACGGGTCTGCCCAGCTGCCGGAATACGGCCTCCACCATTTCACGGTAGCTCACCACGTTGCCGCCGCTCAGATTGTAGGCCTTGCCGTGGGTGCGTGGATTGCCCAAGGCATCGGCGCAGGCTTGTGCCAGATCGGCGGCATGGACCGGCTGGCGCAGCCCCCGTCCACCCCTCGGCGAGCGGAAACATCCCGAAGCGGCGAACGCACGACGCGATGAAGGCGATATTACCGTCCCGGCCGCAACCGTACACCATGGTCGGACGGAACAGCGTCCAGGCGATACCGAGCGGCGTCGCACCTAGCTGGGAAGCTCGGCCTCGGCCGCGATGAACTGGCGCATGTTGTCCTGCTCGGCAAGGTCAGCGGAAGCGTGCTTGGAAAACCGGCTCGTGGTTCCGAACGCCAGCAGCCTTCGCACGCCCAGCTTGGCCAGGTCGAGAAGCAGCGGGAGCACCGCGGGCAAGGGCGCCAGACAAACCGCGGCGTCAAAGCGGCCCAGCGCGGCGAGCGATGCTGCGAGCCCTCCGGCACGTAGGTGCGCCAGTGAATCGCGCGGGTGCAGCGAGCTCCTGGCGGGAGCGCGCTTGCGTGTCAACGCTCTACTTCCATCCCACGCTGCGCGAGCAGCGGAACGAGGAAGAAGCCGACTTGGCTTGTCGCCCCTAGCACCAGTAGTTCTCCGCAGCGGCCGCGTCCGGACTCATTCATCCACTGAAGCGGCGGCGGCCCGGCAGCTCCTCGCGCGGGGCGGTGGTAATCAGCGCCCAGGCTCGGCGCAAGCAGCAGGACGGTCGCCTTGGCCGCAAACCGGATCCACACCGCCGCAGTTACCGCCCACATCAGGACCACGGGATAGCGATGGCGCAGGAACTTCCGGTAGAACCTGAGCATACCGAGATGCTTGTAGAGCTCCACCTCGATCGGCATCGTGCGGCTGCTGCGCCCCTTCTTGTGGACGACGCGGGCCTGAGGCACGAACAGGACCTTCCACCCGGCCTGGCGGAAACGCCAGCACCAGTCGAGGTCCTCGCAGTGCATGAAGTACCCCTCGTCGAGCATGCCGACCTCCTCGACGGCCGTGCGCCGCACCAGCATGAACGCGCCCGAGGTCGCCTCGACCTCGATGGGTTGGGTCGGAACCGCCTCGCGGTTCATCAGGAATCCCGTCGCAGCCGGGGATGCAGCCACGCAAGCCGATGCAGCTGCAGCACCCGCACGAGTGCTCGCCACGGTGTGGGGAAGTAGCGACGCGCACCGGCCTGCTCGGTCCCGTCCGGGTTGAGCAGCATGCAGCCGGCCATCCCGCCGCGAGGCGTCAGCCTCGATTGCGCGAAGCGCCATGAGCAATCGCGTCGGGCGCCAACACGCAATCGGGGTTGAGAACCAGAACGTATGCGCCTCGACTGGCCGCGATGCCCTGGTTGACGGCCTTGGCGAAGCCCACGATTCTCGTGTATTGCCGATGACACGGCAATCGGGTCGATCGGCCACGACGCGGGCGAGGCGCTCCACCGTGCGGTCGGAGGAAGCGTTGTCGACGACGATGATTTCGAGCGGGAGGTCCGACGCCAGGACCGACCGAACGCACTCGGCGATGTCGTCTTCCGACTCGAACGTCACGACGACCACCGATACTAGTGGCTCCGACATCTGCCGCCTCCTCCCATTGCCTGCGCGGCGCTCGCGGTTCCAGGCGGAACCCACGCTGCAGGTCACATGCGCCGTGGCCATCCGTGCTGCATCGCTCTTATGATGTCGGCGACTCGTGCACTTGCGTGTGGCCTGAACCTGCCTGCGCTTGCGCCACACGCCCGCTAGCCCTTTGGCGGCATCCAGCTTCGCCCTAAGTATAGTCCGTCCTTGACCGCGTGCAAGAAAAGCGCAACACTCGACGAGGTTAAGGAGAAGTGCTGCGGCAGATACAGCCAAAGCAACGCGCCAGGCATGTTCTTGAAGAACACCCAGACCAGGTTGCGGTGCCCGTGATAGGTCGTGAAATGGCTGCGCCGCCCGCTCGTCGCGGAGCCGACGTGGTGGACGACTGCTGTGGGGACGTAGGTGCAGCCCCAGCCGGCCAGCCTGAGCCGGAACCCCAGATCCACGTCCTCCATGTAGCAGAAGAAATCCTCGTCCAGGCCGCCGAGCGCCTCGAAGACGTCGCGCCGGTACAGGGCGGCCGCAGCGCACGCAGAGAACACCTCCCGTTCAGGCTCCGGATCCGTCGGCACAGGCTGGCCGTGACCTGCGCGCCATGCCAGCCCGCTCGCGTGGTAGACATCGCCGGCGCCATCCAGGAGGTCGTGGTCGGTCCGCCATGATCTGGCGGCTGGCGAAGCTCGCGCAGTCCGGGTGGCGCTTGCGCGGCCGACATCAGTTGCTCGAGCCAGTCGGGCTCGGGGAAGGCGTCGGGGTTCAGCAGCGCGAGCCAGTCGGGTAGGAGGTGCTTCGCGGACCGCATGGTTCACGCCAGCTGCGAAGCCGAGGTTGGTAGGGGCGCGGATCAGCTTCATGGGGAAGCTCGAGGACAGCCGCGGCGGCCACGGCAGAGTCGTCGGTGCTCGCGTTGTCGAGCACGATCACCTCGAAGTCGCGGAAGGTCTGGTCGGCCAGCGCGGCTAGACACCGGGCCAGCAGCGGGCCCGAGTTGAAGTTGACGATGATGATTGAGGCATTGCCGCTCGAAGACACCTGCATCACCGGTACGCCATCCGCCGCCTGCTCGTCTCTGGGTCGTCGCGAGCTTACCTGGGTAGCAGAGATCAGGCTATTGTCCGATCGACGTGGGCTGCGCAAGATTGCGGCAAGCTATTGCCCCGAACTGTGCTTTGTCAGGCATTTGTCAGCGTAGCGCGCCGGGTTTCGAGGCTATCGGCAAGACGTCCCTCGACCCGCGCACCTACAAATTGGAGCCGGCTGTGCTGTCCGTGCGCGCCCTCTGCAAGACCTACGAAGGCCCGCACCGTCGAGTGGTGCTGCACAACGTCGACCTCGAGTTGGAGGCGGGTCAGTACGTCGCGATCATGGGCGAGTCCGGAATCGGCAAGTCCACGCTGCTGAACCTCATTGCCGGGTCTCGACCAGCCCGACAGCGGCAGCGTCACGCTGGACGGGCAGGACCTCGCGCAGCTCTCCGACGATGCGCGCACGCGCTTGCGGCGCAGCCACCTGGGCTTCGTGTTCCAGGCCTTTCACGTGCTGCCCTACCTCAGCGTGTTTCAGAACGTGGCGCTGCCGTTGCGGCTCCTCGGCCGCGGACTTGCGCGACGTCGCCGTGAGGGTGCAGCAGATGCTGGACGCGGTGGGGTTAGGCGAGCGTGCCGGCAGCATGCCGCGGGAGCTCTCCGGCGGAGAGCTGCAGCGCGTGGCGATTGCACGGGCACTGGTGCACCGGCCCGAAGCTCGTGCTCGCCGACGAACCGACCGGGAACCTCGACCCGGACAGTGCGAGTCAGGTGCTGGGCCTGCTGCGCGAGCAGGTGAAGGACAATGGCGCGGCCGGCATTCTGGTGACGCACTCGCGTCGCAGCTGCGCAAACAGCGGACCGCATTCTCATACTCGGGCCAAACGGTTTGCGCGACGGGCCGTGACGGCGCCACTCGACGCCTGCCGCCCGCCTAGACCAGATACTCCGTCTGCTCCCCGCCCAGCGGCACGACCGGCTCCAGATCCCCCTGCACCGTCTGCCGCGCGCGGATCGGCACATCGTCGGGATGGGTGCGCACGGCACTGCGATAGCTGAAGCCATGCTCGACCGTGGGCTTCACGACCTCGAAGTACGGTGAAATATCGAAGTCGCGCGGGGTGTACACGCTGTAGTGCCGAATGTAGAGAATCTCGCGGTTGTGCTGCTCGGCGCCCGGGTCGCTGCGCCGGCGCCGCATGGCCGGCAGAACCGGATAACCCACCGAATGGAAAGCCTGGGCAATCAGAGTCGAGCAGATCGCCTTGGTGGGGTCGCCGCTGCCCAGCGCCAGGATGCGGCGCCGCCAGCGGCTTGGCAGCGGGCGGCATGGGCATCAGGTAGCGCACCAGGTCGATCATGTTCTTCATGTCGTAGGTGTGCCCGATGCGCGAGACCGCGTAGGCCACGACCCGCTTGGCGTCCTCAGGGGTGAGGGCGAACGGCCGGCAGATGCGCGTGTGCAGCGCCGCGTACTTGCTGACGGGGACTGCCCAGACGCCCTCCACCATGTCCGCTTCGATCAGGGCAGGCGGGTCGTCGGCGTTGTCCGGGCCGGCCAAGGCGTCGCCGACATACAACGCTGCGTGCGACCAGGTCGACTGGGTGAGGTACTTGATGGCGGCGCTGACGCGGGTGTTGCCCTCGACCAACAGCACGTCGCCGGGGCGCAGCGTTGGGGCAAGCAGGTCGGGCGACGAGGTCGCGAGGGGCCGATAGTGAGTCACGGGCTCGCTGAGATACCGTCCCATCGCCCGTCCGATGGCCGCTCCTGCACGCCGAATCATGCTACACCTCGCTTCCTCCCGCGGGCCGTCCTGCCGGGCGATCCCTTATATTCGAGCTTAAGGGCGCAGCGCCGGCCTGTCCATCCCGCGCGTCATACGCTGGAACACGCATGACTCGGGCCAGGCGCAAAAAATCGCGCCCGGAGCCGGCGCGGCGCTCGTAAGCCGCTGGCACTGCCAGCGGCGTTGCCGACCAAAAGGCAGGGACGGATCGTGTAAGCCCTACAAGATACCGGTGTCGTCCTTGCACCCGTGGCCCGCCGCTGAGCAGGCTGATACCACGCTAGCAGGCCCGGCGGCGGGCCGCTACAAATGTCAACCGGAATCTGATCGAGGCCGCATGGCGACACCGTCGCGGCAGCGCTGCGGACAGCTGGCGGGGCTGCCCCGCGCGCACAGCGCGGGATCAGCTTAACCGCACGTACTCGTGGTCCACGGGCAGATTGTTGATGCCCCGATCGGCGGGCGCGATCCAACCGGCAATCTTGCCGGGCGCGGTGACCTGCTGCATGAGGCTGCGCACGAACGCCTTGTCCGCCGCGCTCGGCAGCCATCCGGCCAGCAGACGATCGTACTGTTCCCGGTCGAGCAACTTGCCATGCGGATCCACCGGCTGGTTCGCCCACGCGCCGATGCTGCGCCGGAACCGGTAGTCCGGGAGGAACAGGCGCGTATCGTATCCAGCGCGCTGGATCTGCATGTTCCAGCGCTTGACGCCGATCTCGCAGTCCTTGATGTAGGACCCCCGCATCACCTCGTTCATGGCGTTGCGCAGGCTGACGGACTGGTTGCCCTCGGGGGTGGCGAGTTCGAAGGCTGCTTCGGTGCAGACGTGATCCTGGTACTGGGTCTCGTCCGGCCTGCCCTTGATGCCGTTGGCGAACGAGGCGGCGGCGTTGGAGGAGACCTCCGATCCGAACAGGTCTACCGAGGTGGTGAACCAGAAGTTGAGATAGCGCTGGATGGTGGGCAGGTCGATGGCGCCCTGACGGCGCACGGCATCGGGGTCGTCGGTACCCAGCTCCTTCATCACCTCGAGAGCACGCTTGACTACGCGCCCTATCCCGGTCTCGCCCACGAACATGTGGTGGGCCTCCTCGGTCAGCATGAACCGACAGGTGCGCGACAGCGGGTCGAACGCCGACTCGGCCAGGCTCTTGAGCTGATACTTGCCGTCCCGATCGGTGAAGTAGGTGAACATGAAGAAGGACAGCCAGTCCTCCACCGGTTCGTTGAACGTGCTCAAGATGCGCGGTTTGTCGACGTCAGCGGAGTGGCGCGCCAGCAGCTCCTCGGCCTCCTCGCGGCCGTCGCGGCCGAAGTAGGCGTGCAGCAGGTAGACCATTGCCCACAGGTGCCGCCCCTCCTCGACGTTGACCTGGAACAGGTTGCGCAGGTCATAGAGCGACGGGCAGATGTGGCCCAGCCGGTGCTGCTGCTCGACCGAGGCCGGCTCGGTGTCGCCCTGGGTGACGATGATGCGCCGGAACTGAGAGCGGAATTCGCCCGGCACCTGCTGCCAGGCCGGCTGGCCATGGAAATCGCCGAAGCCGATGGTGCGCTCGGGCACGGCATCGGCAAGGAAGATGCCCCAGCGATAGTCGGGCATCTTCACCTCGCCATAGCTCGCCCAGCCTTGCGCGTCCACGCCGACAGCGGTGCGCAGATAGACGTCCGCCCTGGCGAAGTCATGCGGCCCCATCTCCTGCCACCAGTCGAGGAACTTCGGCTGCCAGTGCTCGAGTGCGCGCTGCAGCGTGCGGTCGTTCGCCAGGTTGACGTTGTTCGGAATTCTCTCGCTGTAGTCGATGCTCATGGTCTCGATCCTGACTTCAGGCCCGTATTGCCCGTTTGAGTTCTTTCAAGCTCTGCTCGACGCTGCGGCCGGCCGTATCCACCACGCTGTCGGCCTGGCCATACAGTGCCGCCCGCCCGGCGAGGATGCGGCGCAGATCGTCCATCGCCTCCGCGTTTCCAGCCATGGGCCGGGTGTCGCCCTGCGCGAGGACGCGCGCCATGTGCTCCTCCGGCTCGGCCTTGAGCCAGACCGTGTAGCAGGTGGACAGGAGCAGGTCGTAGGTGCCCGGCTCAGACACGATGCTGCCGCCGGCAGCGATGACGCAGCGCTGGTTGCGCTCCAATGCCTTCTCCAGCGCGCGGCGCTCGTAACGCCGGTAACCGGCCTGGCCGTAGAGCAGGAAGATCTCCGACAGGCTGGTGCCGGCCTCGCGCTCGATCTCGTTGTCGAGCTCGACGAAAGGCGCGTCCAGCTCCTTGGCGAGGCGGGCGCCGAGCGTTGACTTGCCGGCGCCGCGCAGGCCGATGAGCGCGATGCGCTGGTGCCGTTGCGCGGGCGACTCTCCGAACTGCTGCAGCAGGTGTTCGCGCACGCTGCCCAGCCGAGCGGGCGGCAGCCGCTGCAGGAACTGCACAATCAACGCAAGCTCGACGGACTGACCGTTTTGCTCCCGCAACAGGTCGGTGACCGGCAGGTTGAGGGCCTGCGCGATCTGGCGCAGCAGCAGCACCGACACGTTGCCCTCGCCGGCCTCGAGCTGCGCCAGGTAGCGCTCGGACACGCTCGAATCCCGGGCCAGGATCTTGCGGGACATGCCCCGCTGCGCCCGCATGTCCCGCACCCGCTCGCCGAGGCTCCGCAGGAACGCGTCTTCGGCCTGGGGGGCGCCTTCCGCCGCCGTGCGCTGCGCACGGCGACCTTCCGGCCGGATCCGCGCTAAAGTGCTTGTCTTCCCCATGACATGCATTATAATGCAGATGCAGATCGATTGCAAGCAGGGTAATCCAAGACATGGCGCTGGACCTCACGATCCTCGTCGGCACGATGACGGGAACCGCCCAGCTTGTCGCGCAGGAGCTCGAGCTCAGGCTCGACGACGGCGAGACGCGCGCGCGGGCGGTCTTGATGGACGGGCGGGATGCGTCCGTCTTCGCGTCCGGAGGATTGTTCCTCGTGTGCACCTCCACCTATGGCCAAGGCGACGTCCCCGACAACGCCAAGCGCCTGTACGAATCGCTGATCGCCTCGCGCCCGGACCTCTCGCATGTGCGCTACGGCGTGATCGCGCTGGGCGACCGTACCTACGCAGACACCTTCTGCAATGGCGGCAGGCGCTTTGATGCGATCCTCGGCGAGCTTGGCGCACAGCGCGTCGGCGAGGTGCTGCTGCACGACGCCAGCGCCGCAACGATGCCCGAAGAGGTCGCAGCGGAATGGGTGGAAGGATGGATCGCCCTGTGCAGGGCGCAGTTGGACGCGCCCGTCACGTCCTCCCCATCGCCCGTAGCGGGTCTGTGATAGGCTCGCCCGCGAGCGACAGCACAGCGCTGATCGCACGCTGGGTCATCTTCCCGGCGCCGGGCAAACCCGGGCAACCGCAGGAGCGGCAACCTCATGTCAGGCCTGAGCTCGGCTGACCACAGCGTCAGCCCGCCCCTCGTTCGTATCCCGCGCGACTACAACGCTGCGCACGACCTGATCGAGCGCAATCTGCTCGCCGGTCGCGCCGACAAGCTCGCCTACATCGACGACGCCGGCCGCTACACCTACGCCGATCTCGCTCAGCGGGTGAACCGCGCCGCCAATGCGCTGACCGGCCTCGGCCTGGAGATGGAGAGTCGCATCCTGCTGTGCCATCTCGACACGATCGACTTTCCCAGCGTGTTCCTGGGTGCAATCAAGGCCGGCATTGTGCCCGTCGCGGTGAACACGCTGCTCACGACCTCCGACTACAAGTTCATGCTCGAAGACAGCCGCGCGCGCGCGCTGGTGGTCTCCGAGCAGGTCCTGCCGACCTTGGCACCGGTGCTGGAAAGCCTGCCGTTCCTCAAGCATGTGATCGTCTCGGGCCAGGACGCGCGCGGTCATCTGCACCTGCAAGGCGCTGACCGCCAAAGCCGCGACCACATTCGCACCCGCCCCCACGACCAGCGACGACGTCTGCTTCTGGGCGTACTCGTCCGGCTCCACCGGCACGCCCAAGGGCACCATGCACGTGCACTCCAGCCTGATTCAGACGGCGGAGCTGTACGCCCGGCCGGTGCTCGGCATTCGCGAGGACGACGTCGTGTTCTCGGCGGCGAAGCTGTTCTTCGCCTACGGACTGGGCAACGCGCTCACCTTTCCACTGGCAGTGGGCGCCACTGCGATCCTCATGGCCGAACGGCCGACGCCGGCATCGGTGTTCAAGCGCCTGAAGGAACATCGGCCCACGATCTTCTACGGTGTTCCCACCCTGTTCGGAGCGATGCTCGCAAGCCCCGACCTGCCGCGGCGCGAGGAAGTGGCATTGCGCATCTGCACGTCCGCGGGCGAGGCGCTGCCGGCGGAGATCGGCAAACGCTGGACCAGTCACTTCGGGGTCGAAGTCCTGGACGGCATCGGCTCGACCGAAATGCTGCACATCTTCCTGTCCAATCGCCCGGGCGAAGTGCGCTACGGCACCACCGGCAGGCCGGTGCCCGGTTATCACATCCGTTTGATCAACGAGGACGGCAATGTCACGGCCACCGGCGAGCTCGGTGAGCTGCAGATCAGCGGGCCGACCAGTGCGAACCAGTACTGGAACAACCGCGCGAAGTCGCTCGATACCTTCGTCGGGGCGTGGACCCGCGCCGGCGACAAGTACAGTGTCGACGCGGATGGCTACTACACGTACGGCGGGCGCTCCGACGACATGCTCAAGGTGAGCGGAATGTACGTCTCGCCCTTCGAGGTCGAGGCCGCGCTGGTCACGCACCCGGATGTGCTGGAGGCGGCGGTGATCGGCGCGGAGGATGAGCAGACCCTGGTCAAGCCGAAGGCCTTCGTGGTGACCCGCCCGGGCGTTGCGGCGAAGCGACGCACTGGCCGACGCGCTCAAGCAGCACGTCAAGGACCGTCTCGCTCCCTTCAAGTATCCGCGCTGGATCGAGTTCGTGGCGGAGCTGCCGAAGACCGCGACCGGCAAGATTCAGCGGTTCAAGCTGCGCGCCAAGAGCTGAGGGGCACCCCGGTGACCGAGCTCGACGCTCTGCGCTGCAGTGCGGTGCTCGTCACCTATGCTCCCGATCTGCAGGTCCTCGATCGGGTGGTGCGGGCGATCGCTCCCCAGGTCGAGCAAGTGATCGTCGTGCATAACGGATCACGCGACGAGCTCGGCGTCAGACCGTGGAGCACTCGCGTCGAAGTCTTGGCGCTGGGCCGCAACTTCGGCATCGCGTACGCACAGAATCGAGGGCTCGAAGCAGCCCTGAATCGCGGCAGCCATCATGTTCTGCTCATGGATCAAGACAGCATACCTGGCCCGGACATGGTCGAGCGCCTGGCCGCCGCCCTGAAGGCTGCTGAGGAGGATGGGGCGCGGGTGGCCGCCGCAGGACCTCGCTATCTCGATCTGCGCTCCGGGAACGAGTCCTTCTTCCTGGCGCTTGGAGGGTGGCGGTTCCGCAAACTTACCTGCTGCGCGAATTCGGCACAGAAGCATGTGTACGCAGATTGGCTGATCTCGTCTGGCACAATCATTCGGACGAAGGCGCTGCGCGAAATCGGGTTCATGAAAGAATCACTGTTCATCGATGATGTGGATACCGAGTGGTGCCTGCGCGCCCGATCCAAGGGCTACGCCGTTGTCGGCGCATGCGATGTGGTAATGAATCACACACTTGGCGCGCGCACGGTCAGGGTCAAGCTCAATCGGGAGCACGACGTCCCGGTACACTCTCCCGTGCGGCTGTACTACATGGTGCGCAACCACCTCCTGCTGATGCGCCTGCCGCATGTGCCATGGCGCTGGTGGGTGCCCAATTCGAAGCGGTTGCTGTTCATGTTTTTCCTGTTCTCGGTTCTGATCCAACCACGTGGGCAGAACTCGCGCATGATGCTCCGCGGCGTGTGGGACGGGCTGCGCAACCGATCGGGACCATACGGCCGACGAGTCTAAACGCGAGCCATGCCCGTCACAGCTGCAGATCCGAGTGGTCCTGCTGCCCTTGTCGTCGAGGACCACCCGCTGTTTCGCGACGCACTCAGCCATCTGGTACGTACGACGCTTCCCGAGCTGAGCCGGCCGTCCCCTCCCCCTTCCAGGGGGAGGGTAGGGTGGGGGTCGGCGCTCCGGTATCCTGTAGGGCCTAGCAACCCCCATCCCGGCCTTCCCCCTTGCCAGGGGGAAGGAGTTGAGGGTGGCCGCCCCGGCTACCGCCGGTGCGACAGCTCCCGCGCCTGCGCCAGCAGCGTGTACTTCGTCACCAGATCCGGTCCCATGGTTGGCCGGCTGCTCGCCGCTACTCAGGAGACCGATGAAGTCTTCCAGAACTACGGCGAAATGCTCTTCGTGCGTGGTCCGCAGCGCCTGCGGAATTACAATCCGGTATAGATCCCCATCCGGCTCGAGCATCAACCCAGGGTACTGCGGCTGCAGGGCAGCCACGGCAGCCGCCAACACCCGCCCATACGCCTGACCCGGCGACCGTGGGTGCACGCTCAACCGGGTCGCAAAGCCGGTGTCCGCACCCTGATCTACGACGAGGTCGGCCTGCGTGCCGCGCAGGATCGCGTAGTGCGTATCGCCGCCGCCTTCGGGGATGGCCAGGTTCCACAGCGAAACGACCCGCATCGGCAATCCGCGCAGTCGATAATCGATCTGCGCGTTGCACAGGTAGTGCAGCACGTCGCCCGACACCGCTCCTCGGATCGTGGCCGGAAAATCCTCGAGGCCGGTGATGCGCGTAAACACCTCGCGCGCGACTTCGGTGGGCCACTGGCGCGCAGCAACGAGCTCGACATCTCGGGCATAGTCGAACGGCTTGCCGCCGCCTGTCATCCACTGCGTCAGATCGACCAGGTGAGTGGTGACGTCGGTGATCCCTTCTCCCTGAACCGCAACGTCGAAATACCAGGCTGGACGCACCAGCGGCCGCTGGTTGACGAGCTTGTACAGGTGGTGGACGCTTTCCAGCTGGATCGCCGGCTCGCCGTCATCCGAGCGGAATCGCCCGAACACCTCCGCGGATTCCGACAGCGCCTTCTGCAGACGCGTCGCGACGTCGTGGCGCTCGGTCATGATGTCCATCGCCAGTGGCGGCCTCATGGCCGGCTCGATCAGCAGCGGCAGCTCACCCGCACCGATCAGCCAGGGCTTGTCTCCGAGCACCGAGAACTCCTCGGCGTGCAGGTCGTGAATCGAGCGCATCTTCGCGTTGTTCTTTCCCGCGTAGACGACGACCTCGCCAGGGCGCTCACGGCGAAGGCGCTCGAGAAAGTCCGGGCCTTTGTAGACGCGCAGGTTCCAGCGTGTCGGATCGACGGCGCGTTGATTGAAAGTCTGCACGATGCGCAGAAAGCTTTCCAGGTCTGCGCCCTCCTCGGCATAGACGTAAACGTCGTCTGCGAGGAGCGGATGTGGCTTGCGCAGCGTGAGCGCGGCATGGAAGTGGCCGGGGTTCAGGACCACCAAGGTGTGCGGTTCGGAAGCCACGAGTTCTCTGTTGCCCAAATTGGGGCGATCTGCGCGGATCGCCGGCTGTCAGCCTTGTGCCCGTCGCGGGCGGTCCAGGACCGACCGATCGACCTGCGCCAGCCGACTCCAACCGCACAGGCCCATCACCCGTCGATCTCGCGTCGGTAGATCTCCAGCGCCAGGGCCACGCCGTCGCGCCCGGCGGACGCGAGCCCCCAGAGGTGGGGCCGGCCGATCAGGCAAGCGCGAGCGCCGAGCGCGAGCGCCTTGAGCACATCCGAGCCACGCCGTGCGCCGCCGTCCAGCAGCACGGTCATCTTGTCGTCGACAGCGTCGAGCACAGCTGGGAGCGCTTCCAGCGAGGCGGGCACGCTGTCGAGTTGCCGCCCGCCATGGTTCGAGACGATGATGCCGTCGACCCCCAACGCCCGCGCCTGGCGGGCCTCGTCGGGATGCAGGATGCCTTTGATCAGCAGAGGCCGATCGCGCCACAGCGACCGCAACCATTCGATATCTTTCCAGCCGATGTCGGTGTGGAGCAGCGCACCGATCCGTGCCGCCACCGAGAGCACGTTGCTGCCCGCTTCCTGAGGATAGTTGGCGAACGTGAAGCGCGGAGTTTGCGCCATGCGCGCCAGCCATCCGGCATGCAGCGCCATGTCGAGCACGTTGCCGGCGGTGAGCCGCAACGGGACCGTGAAGCCGTTGCGCAGATCGCGCTCGCGCCAGCCGGGCATCTGGTTGTCGACTGTCACGATCAGAGCTTTGTAGCCTGCCGCATAGGCCCGTTCGACGAAGTTCTTGGTCAGACCGCGATCGCGGTAGAGGAACACCTGCATCCACAGCCGCCCTTTCACCTCTGCGGCGAGGGCTTCTATGGATACCGTCGAAGCGTGGCTCATGGTGTAGACCGTGCCGGCTGCAGCCGCCGCCTGCGCCGCATGCGCCTCGCCGCGTGGCCACAGCATGCCGGCGAGACCGGTCGGGCCGATCAGCACGGGGCTGGACAGGCGCTCGCCGAAAACCTCCACCGATTGATCGCGCTCGGTGGTGCCGTCCAGGGGGCGGGGCAGGAATGCAAGCTCGGCGAATGCCGCCTCGTTGCGGCGCACGACCCGCTCGTCCTCGGCGGCACCGTCGACGAAATCGAACACTGCCTTCGGCAGGCGCCGCTGCGCTACGCGACGCAGGTCTGCGATGCTGTGGACCTGGGCCTTCAGTCGGTCGATGTTCATTGCAATGGGTTTTGTTGTTCTGGACGACGACCTAGCCGCCTGCGGTAACGCGCGAGAGGATGAATGGCGTGAGCTTAGGGGACCTTTGAGCGCACGTCATTCGGCGCGCGCGGGACCCGATCGGTCTTCCCTCCCCCTCTGAGGGGGAGGGCCAGGGTGGGGGTCCAGTGCGTGCGCCATGGCATTGCTGTGCTCAACCCCCATCCCATCCTTCCCCCTGAAAGGGGGAAGGAGTTTCCGGGAACGACAGTGTGGGAGTTGATCAGAGCTTCATCCCTCGAGCAACCCGACGCTAACCAGCAACCCGCACCAGCTTGCGCAACGTCCGCAGTCCCGCCGGCGGCTGCGTGTTCGGGTACATGGAGGACCACGCGGTGTAGGAAACCTCACCGACGTACATGTCGCCCCGGGAGTCGATCGCCAGCCCGTGCGGAGCGACGAACTGATCCGGCCCCAGGCCGTCGCCCAGCTCGCCGATGCGTGCCAGCAGTTCGCCCTTGTGCGTCACCACGCTGATGCGCGGCCCGAGGTTGGGTGCCTTGCGATTGATCGGAATCACCGGGCCGATCTCGCCGACGTAGCACAGCGGGTTCTTGCGCGTCTCCATCCACAGTGCGCAAGGCCGGTGCAGGTTGTTCCACTGCGCTTCGTACTTGCCGTTGCCGTCGAACACCTGCACCCGATGGTTCTCGCGATCGGCGACATAGACCCAGCCGTCGGCGTCGCAGCAGATGTTGTGAACGATGTTGAATTCGCCCGGACCGCAACCGGACTCGCCCCACGAGCGCAGCAGCTTGCCGTCCGGCGAGTACTTGTGCACGCGTGCGTTGCCGTAGCCGTCGGCGACGTAGATGTCGCCCTGCGGCGAGAGGGCGGTATGGGTGCAGCGGTGGAATGGATCGCCGCTCATGTACGGCGCCGGTTTGCCTGCTACACCCAGTTCGAGCAGCAGCTTGCCCTCGGGTGTGAACTTGCGCACCGTGTGATCGCCGTCGTCGCTGCAGTAGAGCATGTCGTCGGGGCCGATGTGCAGGCCATGGGGGTTGCGGAACACGCCTTCGCCCCAGGAGCGCAGGAAGTTGCCCTCGCGGTCGAACACGATCATCGGGATGGTTGCCACGATTGAACACGTACACGCGGTCCTGCCGGTCCACGGCGACGGCGCTGGCGTCGCGCATGTCGAAGCCGTCCGGCAGCTTGCCCCAGTTCATCTGGACTTCGTAGCGAAAGCGGCTCTGACCGAGCACCGTTGCCATCGTCTCTCCTCCTCGAAATGTGCTGCGCCAGCAGCCTGCAGGAGCGCAAGCATGTCACATCCGCCAGCGGCGTGCTCATGCGGACCTTCGCCGCGTCGCGTACGCCTGTGTCATCCAGCCGCCAATCCGGCACGTTGCAGAAGGAGCAGGTACCATGCGGCCAACGACCCCGAGGACGCGACTCACGATGGATTTCATCCAAGCCGGCGGACATCGTCTCGAATACCGCTGGATCGGCCCGATCCCGGAGCAGCAACGCGCAATCCGCCCGTGCTGGTGTTTCTGCACGAGGGTCTGGGCTCCGTGGCGCTGTGGAAGCGCTTTCCTGACGCGGTCGCCGAAGCAACAGGTTGCTCGGCGCTCGTGTATTCGCGCTACGGTTATGGAAAGTCCGATCGGTTGCGCGAGCCGCGACCGGTGGACTACATGCACCGCGAGGCCCTGGAGGTTCTGCCCGAACTGCTCGATGCGCTTTCCGATCCGCGATCCTGTGCTGATCGGCCATAGCGACGGCGCCTCCATTGCACTGATCCACGCCGGCAACGGCCAACGCGATGTGCGCGGCGTGGTCGCGATGGCGCCGCACGTCTTCGTCGAGGACGTTTCCGTCACCAGCATCGCAGCCGCCAAAGTTGCGTTCGAGACCACCGATCTGCCGGCGCGTCTCGGCCGCTACCACGACGATGTTGTCTCGACATTCTGGGGCTGGAACGATATCTGGTTGCACCCGGACTTCCGCACCTGGAACATCGAGGCCTACCTCGCAGGCATCCGCTGCCCGGTGCTGCTGATCCAGGGCGAGGACGACGAGTACGGCACGCTCGCCCAGATCGAAGCGATCGAGCGTCAGGTCGACGGCGGCGCTCGCAGCGTGAAGCTTGCGCAGTGCAGCCACTCGCCGCACGTCGACCAAACCGAGGCCACGGTGCGCGCGATCGAGGCGTTCGTGCGCGGCCTGTCGACCTGAAACCCTGTGCTTCCCGCTGCTCTTCTGCTTGGCCCGGTCCGCCACAGCAAAGGGCGTCTCGCGGTGGCTACGTGCTCGCGATCGCGCTCGGCGTGGCGTTGGGCTATGCGGTGCAGCTGATCAATCATTCGGCTCTCGGCGAGTTCGCCCAGGCCCTGCAGACCCTGTCGGGCGATGCCGATCTTGACCATCCGCGGACCGCGCGCCGGCTTCGACGCGTCGCTCTATCCGCAGATTGCACAGCTGCCGGAGGTGGCGGTTGCGAGTCCCATGGTGGAGGTCGAAGCCAAGCGTGCTGGGCCGCGAGGAACCGCTTCGCATCCTCGGCGTCGATGTCTTCCGCGCCGCGACGGATCCAGCCGCTGCTTCTGGCCGAGGCCGCCGATCTCGAGGATGCGCTGCGGCCGGACGCCATCTTCTCGAGTCCCGCAGCCAGCCGAGTGGCTGGGCGTCGAACATCGGTGACACGATCGTCGTGCAGGTGGGGCTGCGGGACGTGCCCTTGCGGGTGGCGGGGGCGCTGCGCGCGCGATGGAACCGGACAGCGGCTCGGCGTCATGGATATCGCTGCGGTCCAGTGGCTGCTCGACCGCCAGGGTCGCTTGATGCGCATCGACGTCAAGTTGCGCGCAGGCGCGGATCTAGCCGCTGCCCAGGCGCGCATCGAGGCACTCCTGCCAGCCGGTCTCTACGTCGAGCGTCCCGACGCGAGCGTACGTTCCACCGCCCGGCCTGACGCGCGCGTATCGGGTGAATCTGAACGTGCTCGCTCTCGTCGCGCTGTTCACCGGCGGGCTGCTGGTCTTCTCCACGCAAGCGCTCAACGTCGTGCGCCGTCGTGCGCAGCACGCTCTGCTCCGCGTACTGGGCGTGACCCGTCGCGGCGTGGTGGCGCTTGCTGCTTGCCGAAGGCGCCTGCTCGGCGCGATCGGCGCCGCCGCGGGTATCGCGCTGGGATACGGGCTGGCTTCCGTGGGGTTGCGCTTGGTCGGCCCGGACCTGGGCGCCGGCTACTTTCTCGGCCTCACCGCGACGCCCCATTTAGACCTGTGGACGCTCGGACTGTTCTTTGCGCTCGGAGTGGCGGCGGCCATGCTCGGCACCCTGATCCCGGCGCTGGAGGTCGCTCGTACTCAGCCGGCGCGCGCGCTCAAGGCCGGCGACGAGACCCATGCATTCGAGCGCCTGGGCTCGGCGTGGCCCGGGGCCGTGCTGGTTGCGACGGGTGGCCTGTCGGCCTTCCTGCCCCCGGTAATCGGACTGCCTTTGTTCGGCTATCTCGCGATTGCGCTGTTGCTGATTGGGACCATGCTGCTGATGCCCCGGCTCCTGACCAGCCTGCTCGGCGCGTTGCCGGCCGCGCGCGCCCCCGCGCCCGCGCTCGCGCAGATGCAGCTCGCCAACGCCCCCGGGCCCGCAGCGCTGAGCCTGACCGCAGTCGTTGCGGCCGTAAGCTTGACCGTGGCCATGGCCATCATGGTCACCTCGTTTCGTCAGTCGTTAGAGGATTGGCTGGACCGGGTGCTGCCAGCCGATCTGTACCTGCGTGCTGGCGGGCTCGGAGATACCGCGTATCTGTCGAGCGCAGATCAGCGCCGGATCGAAGGACTGCCCGGCTTGCGCCGCGTGGAGTTCCTGCGCAGCCAACAGGTCATGCTCGATCCTGCGCGTCCGCGTGTGACACTGCTGGCACGCGAGATCCAGCCCGCGAGCCCGCAGGACCGGGTGCCGCTGGTTGGCCCCAACGTCGTGCCTCCGCCGGGCGCGCCGCCGCCCGCTTGGGTCAGCGAGTTGGTAGCCGACGTCTACGGTTTCGCACCAGGGGCAGCGATCGAGCTGCCGATCGCTGGACGGTTCGCGCGCTTCACGGTGGCAGGGGTGTGGCGAGACTATGCGCGACAGAACGGCGCGGTATTGATCCAGCGCGAGGTCTACGCGCAGCTCACCGGCGACACTGCGGCGAGCGATGCAGCGATGTGGCTGCAGCCGGGTGTCACGCCGCAGGACATGGAAGCGCGCGTGCGCGCGGCGTTGCCGGGCGGCGGCGCTCCTGGAGTTCGCGGAGCCGAGCGAGATCCGCCGGCTCAGCCTGCGCATCTTCGACCGTTCGTTCGCGGTGACCTATGCCCTCGAGGCCGCCGCCATCGCCATCGGCTTGTTCGGGCTTGTCGAGCGGCCTGGCGAGCCAGGTGCTGGCGCGCCGGCGCGAGTTCGGCATGCTCCGCCACATCGGCATGACGCGCTTGCAGATCGGTTCGATGCTCGCTGTCGAGGGGGCGCTCACCAGCGCGGCGGGGCTGCTGGTCGGCTGCCTGCTCGGCTGGCTGATCGGCATGATCCTGATCCACGTGGTGAATCGGCAGTCGTTCCACTGGAGCATGGAGCTCTCCGTTCCCTGGCTGCCGCTGGCAGCGTTCTGCGCGGCGATGCTGCTGCTGGCGACGCTGACTGCGATCGTCAGCGGCCGGCAGGCGATGGGAAGCGACGTGGTGCGGGCGGTCAAGGAGGACTGGTAGAAGGGCGGCAGCGGGCGGAGGCCTGCATGGTGCGGGGGCTCGGATCGGAGCAGGCGCCATCACGGTTGAACTCCAGCGCCCTGCAGCCTAGGATATGGCTCGCCTGCCTCAGGTCACGCAATGCGCCGATGTGAATCGATGCGACGCGCGCCACCCACAGCGGGACCAGACGCCCACACTGAGGAGGGATGAGAATGCTGAACCGTGCCGCGGTGATGGTTCGCCCGAAGCAGCCGTACATCGACTGGGCGGCAGGCGTGGACGACTCCGGCCTGACTCCGGAGGAAGACGACGAGCCGACCGTCTACCTGGTCCCGGCCTATACGGATGAGGACGAGGCCTGGGAGATCCTCGAGGAGGTGTACGAGACGATCTTCGAGAGCGAGCTCTACAACTGGCACATTGACGAAGGCGGCGTGGCCGCAGGAGCGCAACTTCGAGACCTTCCAGGCGTGGTTCGAGATCGAGCTGCATGCCATCGTGGAGGACCTGTGCGACTATGAGATCGTGGAGGAGAAGGAGAAGATGTAGACTGCGCGCGGGCGCGACTCGCTCGTCGCTGTTGCTCGACCCTGGCGGCGACAGTGCCATGTCCGTAACCGGGTTCGACCACGTCGCCATCCCGACGGCGCGGCCGGAGGAGATGCTGCGCTTCTATCGCACGCTGGGCTTTGGCGTGCTTACGCCGGAAGAGTGGAGCGCCCGCGGCGAGCCCTTCTTCACGATCCAGTTCGGTTACAACAAGATCAACGTGCACGCCCCTGCGCTCTGGCAGAACCCGGCGTTCACCCTGCGCGGTCCGACTGCGCAGCCGGGCTGCGGCGACTTCTGCTTCGTGTGGTCGGGGACCCTCGATGAGCTGCGCGCGATGCTGCAGGCCGCCGGCGCGCCGTCGAGGAAGGTCCGGTCGAGCGCGTCGGCGGGCGCGACGCCGGCCGCGCCAAAGGCACCAGCCTCTACACCCGCGATCCGGACCGCAATCTCCTGGAGTTCATCGTATATTGAGCGGGCGTCGGTGGCACGCATCCGACAGTGCAGCCGGCTATGTCGGTCAATCGCCAGAGCCCTTCAACACAGGGAGGAAGGATGAGCAGCAAGCGCCATCGCGCGTGGCTCGTGGCGACTCGCCTTCGCGGCGGTCAGCGCACTTTTCGCCAGCGGCTGCGCCCGCACAGGAGGTTCCGCGCTACCAGGTGGATCCGTCCTGGCCGAAGCAATTGCCGAACAATTGGATCCTGGGGCAGATCGGCGGTATCGCGGTGGACGCGCACGACCACATCTGGGTGGTTCAGCGCCCGAGCTACGCTGACGGATGAGGAGCGTGGCGCCGCCCTGCAGCCGGCCCGGTCGAAGTGCTGCTTCCCCGCACCGCCGGTCCTCGAGTTCGACAGCGCGGGCAACCTGCTGCGCGCCTGGGGCGGACCCGGCGAAGGTTACGAGTGGCCCACCGGCGAGCATGGCGTGTCGGTGGGTCCGGACGGCAACCTCTGGCTCGGCGGCAACGGCAAGGAGGACGCGCAGCTGCTCAAGTTCACTCCCGACGGCAAGTTCCTGATGCAGCTCGGCCGCGCCGCCAAGATCGAAGGCAGCAACAGCACGACCACCTTCGGGCGTCCCGCGCTGGCGGTGGTCGATCCGGCGACGAACGAGCTGTACGTCGCGGATGGCTACGGCAACCGGCGCGTGGTGGTCCTGGATGCGGCGACGGGCGCGTACAAACGGCACTGGGGCGCGTACGGCAAGCGTCCGCAGGACGACGATCTCGGTGCGTTCGATCCGGACCAGCCGCTCGCCGGGCAGTTTCGCACCCCCGTGCATTGCGTGCGCGTTTCGCGGGACGGCCTGGTCTACGTATGCGACCGCAACAACAACCGCATCCAGGTGTTTCAGCGCGACGGGACCTTCGTCACCGAGTTCCGCGTCGAGCCGCGCAGCCGCGGACTGTTCGGCTCGGTCTTCGACATCGGCTTCTCCGAGGATGCGCAGCAGAAATACCTGTTCGTGGCCGATGGCGCCAACAGTGAGATCCATATCCTCTTGCGCAGCACCGGCGAAATGCTCGGCCATTTCGGCCATGGCGGCCGTCAGGCCGGACAGTTTCACTGGCTGCACACGATGGCGGTCGACTCGCAGGGGAATATCTACACCGGCGAGGTCGATACGGGAAAGCGCATCCAGAAGTTCCAGCCGATGCGACTAGCGACGGGAGAGATCAACCATGCCTGGAGGAAGGCTGAGCGGAAAGGTCGCGATTGTCACAGGCGCTGCGGGAGGCTTCGGCCGCGTGCTGGTGCCGGCCCTGCTGGCCGAGGGGGCAGCGGTCGCGGCCCTCGACGTGGACGAGCCCGGACTGTCGAGTATGCAGGAAACGATCCCGCGGGAGAGCCGCAGCCGGTTGCTCACGATGCCGTGCGATATCGCGGACTACGCGGCATGCACACACCGCGTGGCCACGACGATCGCGAAGCTGGGCGGCCTGCACATCCTGATCAACAACGGCGCGCTGGGGATGCTGGCGGTGCGCCGCGATCACTTCCAGAATCTGGTCGGACATTCGCGAGATCGACCCGGCGCTGTGGCAGCGCTTCGTCGCGGTGAACTTCTCCGGCGCGTGGAATATGACGCGCGCCTGCATCGAGCACTTGCTGACGCAGCGCTGGGGTCGGATCATCGATGTCACCACCAGCTTCTTCACCATGCTGCGCAGTGGCTTCCATCCGTACGGACCGTGCAAGGCCGGCCTCGAAGCGATGGCCGCGGGTCACGCTTCGGAGTTCGCGGGCACAGGTGTGACCGTGAACGTCGTCGTGCCCGGCGGGCCTGCGGACACGCCGATGGTGCCGCCCGAATCGGGCATCGAGCGCAGCGCCCTGATCCCGCCCGGGGTGATGGCCCCGCCAATCCTGTGGCTGTGCTCCGAAGCGGCGAACGGCGTCACCGGCAACCGGTACGTCGCCGCGAAGTGGGATGCGAGCTTGCCGGGCGAGCAGGCGGAGCGGCAGTGCCGCGCACCGATCGCGTGGCCGGATCTCGCGCAAAGTCCAGTGTGGCCCGGCGGCAAGCCTCCCACCTAGTGCGCACCGTGTAGGCTTGCGTAGATGCCTGACCGCCCCGTCACGAACAGACCAAGAGGTCCCTCTCCCGCTTGCGGGAGAGGGTAGGGTGAGGGTCCGCGTGCCCCTCCTTGGAAAGGCTCCACCGCCCCGCCCCCTGCGGGGGCACCCCTCCTCCGGCAGGAGCGGGAAAACAACTCCCCTCCTCTGAGGAGGGGTCGGCCGAAGGCCGGGGGTGGTGTGGATCATGGGGTCCGCAGGTGATGTCCGAGCTCATTCCCTTTCCAGACGGCGGCTTCGCCTTTCTCGTGGGCGGCTTTCCCTACTCGCAGGGCGTGCGCGCACTCGACGGCTATGCGATCGAGCGGGCGCGCTTCGCACGGCCGTTGCCGGTCGACGCCGGCTTCGCCGCGATCGAAGCGCATCTCAAGTCCATCGGGCGCCCGCGCACTGCGCTGTGCGCGGCCGAGTTGCGCTCACCCAAACCGTACAGCATGAGCGGCTTCAAGGGCTTCAATCAGGGCTACGTGGAGGTGCTCAAGCAATGGGGCTTGTTCCGCGACGAGCGCAACCCGGTGGCGCGCTCTAACGTCGCGCCCGAGATCGATCCGCCGAGCGAGCCGTCGTTCTATGCGTTCTGTTACACGGTGCCTGCAAAGACAGCGGCGTCATCCGTGGTCGTAGCGGGCAGCGGCGAGTGGCCAGAGGGCGGGAAATTTCCTGACGACATCGTCGCGCACGGCGATGTCTCCGCGGCTGGATTGCAAGCCAAAGCCCGCTTCGTACTGGGCAAGATGGAAAGCCGTCTCGCCGGTTTGCGCGCGGGCTGGCAGGATGTCACCGCCACGCAGGTCTACACGGTGTACGACATCCATGCGGTGCTAGGGCACGACATCGTTCCGCGCACCGGCAACGGCGGCGGGCTGATCTGGCACCTGTGCCGCCCGCCGATCGAAGGGCTGGACTACGAGATGGACGTGCGCGGCGTCGCGGTCGAGCGTGTGCTCGACCGCTGACTTCATCCTGTGCCGGCAGTGTGAACCGCTCAACTAGCGGACCCCCGTACCCTCAAGTGCGGGGCGCGCTATTGCGGCGGGCGCTGCATCTGGCATCTCATCGGCGGCACGTTGCTCTTCGCCTCGATGAGCTGATCGGTCTTCCACCCGTAGCCGGTGCCCTCCGCGTCGTGCTTGACACCGGGCTGGCCGGCCTTGGCGAAGCTCAGGACATAGACCGGAACCATCATCTGATGGTCGTCCGCGCGCATCCACGAGTCGCCGGTGGGTCCCTTGTAGCGCATCCCTTCGAGCGCGTAAGCCACCTTCAGCGGGTCGCTGGTGCCGGCCTTGTTCATCGCTTCCGCCAGCATCGTCAGAATGCGGAACGGCGGCAGGTAGGCCATGTCGGACACGGACTTGTAGCGCGCCTCGTACTGCAGCACCCGCTTCTCCCACGCGTCGTCGGCTGCGTTGATGTTCCACGAGTAGGTGGACTTCACATGGTCACCCCCGGAGGCGCCGATGGCCGCGGGGGTTCCGAAGAACGCGGCGAGCAAGGTGTAGTACGTCGCGTTGAGCCCGACCTCGTTGCTGGCCTTGATCAGCAGCGAAAGATCGTTCCCCCAGTTCCCCGTCAGCACGCTGTCCGCGCCGGACGCCCGGATCTTCGCGACGTAGGGAGAGAAGTCCTTGACCTTGCCGAGCGGAATCAGGTCGTCGCCGACGATCTGGATGTCGGGCCGTTTCGCCGTCAGCATCTCCTTCGCAGCCTTGGTGAACGACTGCCCATACGCGTAGTCCTGGTTGAGCAGATAGACCTTGCGAATCGAGCGGTCCTTGGCCATCGAGTCGAGCAGCGCGTTGAGCTGCATATCGGTGTGGGCCTCGAAGCGGAAATGCCAGAAGTTGCACTTCGCCTCGGTGAGAGCCGGCTCCAGCGCGTTGAAGTTGAGCAGCAGGACAGGGCGGTCCGGATTGCGCTCGTTGTACTTGGCAATGGCATCGCTGAGCGTGAGGGCGACGCTCGATACGGTCGTCGCGACATAGCGGATGCCCTGGTCGGTGACCTGCTTGAACTGGATCAGCGCCTCCTGGGTGTTGGCCTTGTGGTCGAACACCACCAGCTCGAACTTGCGCCCGCCGAGCACGCCGCCCTGGGAGTTGATCAGATCGACCGCGGCGTTGAAAACCTTGAGCTGCTCTTCGCCCTGGAAGGCGAATGGGCCGCTCATGCTGTTGATATAGGCGATCTTGATGGGCTCGGCCGCGAGCGCGGCGGAGAGCTGAACTGTGATGGCGACTGCAAACGCCACCCGGATGAATCGCGAAAACACCTGCTTCTCTCCTCAGTTGTCGTGCCTGCAGGAAAACGTCTAGCGTCCCATCGCGTTGACCGCCGCCACCGGCGGCCGTGTACCGCGGCGCCTGGTCCAGAGTTCGACGGTCGTTCCCACGATCCCCTTCGGCATGAAGATGATGAACAGCACGAGGAGCAGGCCGTAGATCGTCGTGTCGAGCCCGTGGATGTCGTGGCCGAACGCGAGCCGCAGGACCTCGGCCAGCAGCAGCGTGAATACCGCGCCGACCGTCGGTCCGAGCCGCACGAACATGCCGCCGGCGATCGCGCCGAACACCATCTGCAGGCTGACCGCGATCCCCGAGACGGTCTCGGGGTTCACGTAGAGCTGATACTGCGCATAGAGCACGCCGCCGATGCAAGTCATGAGCGCCGAGACCAGCGTGACGCCCAGCTTGAGCCGGGTGACGCCGATTCCGACGGACGCGGCGGCATCCTCTTCCTGGCTGATCGCCTCCAGGGCCAGCCGCGCCATCGAGCGATCGACCAGCGTCCAGATCCACAGCCCGACGCAGCCAGACCGCGAGCACGATGTAGAACCAGACGACCTTGGACGAGAACTGCAGCGCGACCAGCGACCACGACGTGTCGGCCAGCGCGGTGTTCGGCGTGGCGCCGAGCGATCCGCCGGTCTGGTCGCGCAGCGCGACGATGATCATGCGCGCGACCTCGGACAGGGCGAGGGTGACCAGCGCGAAGTAGTGGCCGACGATCTTCAGGCGGAAGCACGGGTAGCCGATCACGAAGGCGACCAGCGCGGTGACCACGAGTGCGATCGGCGTGCTGATCCAGGGCGACAGCCCGAAGTGGTTCCAGCCCATCACCACGACATACGCACCGATGCCGAGGAACGCGCCGTGCCCGAGGCTGACCATGCCCAGCCGCCCCATCACCGCCCAGCCGGTGTAGACGAACGCCCACAGCAGGCACGTGATGATCAGGTGCAGCGGATAGTTGCCGATGCCGGTGAGCGGCACCAGCGCAAGCGCCGCCAGCCCGATCCAAGCGCAGCGAGGCGCGTCACGACTTGCCTCCCAGCAGGCCGCGCGGACGCCAGAACATGAAACGCGATGAAGAACAGGAACGCGGCCACGTAGCCCCATTCCAGGTGGAAGAAGAAGCCGCCCACCGAGATGAACTGGGCGAAGATGAAGGCGGCGATGAATCCGCCGATCATGTTGCCCAGGCCGCCCAGCACGCACACCAGGAAGGTGATCGGCCCGAACGACAGTCCGATCGCGGGGTGAATGTCGTACTGCAGAACCAGCAGGCAGGCCGCCACGCCCGCCAGCCCGCCCCCCAGCGCCGAGGTGATGAGGAAGATGCGGTTGGGATTGACGCCCATCAGCGGCATGATGGCGCGGTCCTGCGAGATCGCGCGGATCGCGGTGCCCAGGTAGGTGCGCGTCAGGAACAGGTACATGCCGATCATGCTGGCCGAGCGCGACCAGCAAAGGCGATCAGGCGCGCGCGGCTCAGGAACATCTCGCCGAGCGGCAGCGGAGGCAGGTTGACGCCGAGGTTCTTGAACTCGACCCCGAACGCGAGCGTCGCCGCGCCCTGCAGGAAGAACAGCACGCCGCCGGTCACCAGCAGCTGATTGATCGGCTCGGCGGCGAGCACCGGCCGGATGACGAACTGGTGCAGCGCGACGCCGAGCACGGCGACCAGCGCGATCGCCGCCGGGAACGCCAGCCACAGCGGCCAGCCGTACACCGAGTGCAGGTAGTAGACCGCGTACATGCCGATCATGATCAGCTCGGCGTAGCAGATCCACACCACGTCGATCACGCCGAAGATGAGGTTCAGGCCCAGCGCGAGCAGCGCCAGGATGCCGCCCGAGCAGCACGCCGTTGACCACCGCCTCCAGCAGGAAGATGTCGAAGATCTGCATCGCCGCTCTACAGCCCCAGATACGCCTTCTTCACCTCTTCGTTCTCCAGCAGCTCTGCCGAGCGTGCCGCTCATGCTGATGCGGCCGGTCTCCAGCAGATAGCCGCGCTGCGCGACGCGCAGCACCTGGCGGATGTTCTGCTCGACGATCAGCACCGTGTAGCCCTCGGCGCTCATCTGCCGGACCACTTCGAAGATCGACTGCATCACCACGGGCGCCAGTCCGGCGGAGGGTTCGTCGAGCAGCAGCAGCTTCGGATCGGACATCAGCGCGCGGCCGATCGCGCACATCTGCTGCTCGCCGCCGGACAGGGTGCCGGCGAGCTGGCGGCGGCGCTCCTGCATGCGCGGAAACAGACGGTAGACCAGCGCGAGGCGCTCGTCGAACTTCGCACGGGCAGACGGAGAGAACGCACCCATCCGCAGGTTGTCTTCGACGGTGAGGCGCGGAAACAGCCGCCGGTTCTCCGGCACATGGGCGATGCCGGTGCCGATGACTGCGTGCGCCGGCATGTCGTTCAAGCGCTGGCCCTGCATCGTGATCTCGCCGCCGGTGGGATCGATGAGCCTGGAGATGACGCGCAGCAGGGTGGTCTTGCCCGCGCCGTTCGGACCGATCACGGCCACGGTCTCGCCGGCCGCGACCTCGAGGCTCACGTCGAACAGCGCCTGGAAGCCGGCGTAGCCCGCGGAGACGCCGCGCAGGGAGAGCATCAGGCGCTCCTCGCCGCCACGGTGGCCTGCACTTCCTGCGCGTCGGTACCCAGATAGACTTCCACGACCTTGGGGTCGTGGGCGATCTCTTCGGGCTTGCCCGCGGCGATGACTTCGCCGTGATCGAGCACGACGCAGCGGTCGACGATGCGCATCAACACGCCCATGATGTGCTCGACCCAGACGATGGTGATGCCGCGCTGCGAGCGGATGCGCGCGAGCATCTCGGCGGCCTGCTCCATCTCGGTCTCGTCGAGGCCGCCCAGCGACTCGTCCGCCAGCAGCAGCTTCGGCTGGGTGGCGAGCGCGCGGGCGAGCTCCAGCTTCTTCAGCGCGGCCGCACCCAAGCCTTCTACGCGCGCGGCCGGATCGGCGGGCAGGCCCACCAGCTCGAGCGCTTCGCGCGCCTGTACGAAGGCCTTCTCGCGCGAAGGACGCGTCCTCCTGACCGTAGTAGGCGGCGAGCGCCACGTTCTCGAGCAATGAGACAGACGGCGGAACGGGCGCGGAATCTGATGCGTGCGCCCGATGCCGTAGCGCGCCACGCGATTGGCGCTGTGACCGGCGATGTTGCGCCCGAGAAACGCGATCGAGCCGGCGGTGGGGATGCAGCGAGCCGGCGATGAGATTGAAGGTGGTGCTCTTGCCCGAGCCGTTCGGGCCGATCAGGCCGAGGATCTCGCCCTGTGCCGACTTCGAAGGACACCCGGTTCACGGCGGTGAAGCCGCCGAAGACCTTCGTGAGTCCCTGCACCACCAGCATGGCGCGTCCTCTGCGCCCGCGCTCTGCTTACGCTCACTGGTTCGAGTAGCTGTGTGCTCTTCGGCCACGGCAGAACCGGCTCGGCCGTGCGCAGGCGCGCCGGCCACACCACCTCGGTCTTGCCGTTGATGTATTGCATCACCACCGGCGAGGAGCGCTCGTTCTGTCCCGACATCTCGTCGCCTGGGCGATGAAACTTCACGCCGTAGCCCTGGATGGTGCCGCCGTCGGGGATGTCGGTGTCGAGCGCCGCCTTGCGCAGCGCTTCGGGATCGGCTCCGCCGTACTTCTTGATCGCGCGCGGCAGCACGTCGGTGAGGAAGATCCAGGTCTGGTTGAAGCCCATCGACACGTGCGGCGGCACGGCGTCGGCCTTGGTCTCGGCCTTGTAGCGCTTGACCATCTCCTGGATCAGCGGACCCAGCCCGGGCGCGAGGCTCTTCGGATCGAGCAGCTGGGCGGGCACCGGATCGACGCGTGGCGACGAACTCGGAATCCTTGCCGAGCGTTTCGCGCAGCTTGTCGTACTGGCTGTAGCCGGCGCCATGGCCGATCAGCGCGCCCCACTTCAGACCCTGCTCGCGCGCCTGGCGCCAGAACAACGTGATGTCCGGGTTGTAGCCGGAATGCAGGATCACGTCCGGCACGCGCGCGCCGCAGCTTGGTGACCAGGCTGGACAGGTCGGGCGCGGTCGCGGTGTAGCCCTCCTTGAGCACGATCTGCATGCCGTACTTCTTGCACGTCTCTTCGTTCGCGGCCGCCACGCCGGTCCCGTACGGGCCGTCCTCGTAGATGATCGCGACCTTGATCTGCTTGGGATCCATCTTCAGCTTCGACTTGGCGCTCTCGTTGAGGAGCGAGCAGGAGGCGGCGCCGAACTGGTCGGTGTGCACCTGGGGACGGAACACGTACTGCAGGTTCTTGCCCTTGAACACGCTGGAGGCGGTGCACACGTTCGCCCACATGAACTTCTTCGCCGCGTCCACCTTCTGCGCCAGCGGCACGCAATGGGCGCTGGAATACAGCCCCATTATCAGATTGACCTTTTCCTGGTCGAGCAGGCGGGTGGCCTCGTTGATCGCCACTTCGGCCTTGGACTGCGCGTCGGCGTACATCGGCACGATCTTGTAGCCCTCGACGCCGCCGCGCTCGTTGATCATGTCGATGGCGATCTTGGTGCCGAGGGCCGCGGCCTGCGAGCCGCCGGCCGCGAACGGACCGGTGTAGTCGTAGATCACACCGATCTTGACTTCCTTGCGCTGCGCTTGCGCTTGCGGCGCCGCAACGAGGGTCGCGGCAACCACGGCCGCCGCGAGCGCGCGGACTAGATTGTCCGAAAGCATGGTCTCTCCTCCATCCGGCCGGGCCGGAGCTGTTCCGTCTTGTCGGCGGATCTGTCGAGACCGCGCCTCTGCGCGCAAGCCTATCATGGAACGCACGCGGAAAGCTCGTCTGGACGTCCCCTCGCTGTTCGCGGGAGAGGGGAGAGAAGCAGAGATCCCTCTCCCCTTGCGGGAGAGACCACTGCAGCGGCGAGCGCTGCCGGCTTGCGCCACGGAACGGGGTGCGGTTCCCGGGTAGGGTGAGAACTTTCGGACTCCCTCCCCTTCAAGGGGAGGGCAGGGGAGGGGATGGGTGTTGCGTGCTCTGCCTTGCCCCATCCCCCTCCTAGCCTCCCCCTTGAAGGGGGAGGGAAGTGATTCAGGCGCACACCGATGTGGCAGAATCGACGCAGGAGGAAGCGATGCGCGTAGGCATCATCGGCGGAGGCACGATCGCCCGGTTGTGTCTCCAGCACATCCGGGCCGGCGATCTGGCCGCGGTGGAAGTCGTAGCGATCGTGGGGCGCAGCGATGCATCCCGCGGGAAAGTGCTGGCAGCCGAGTTCGGCGTGCCTTTCGTGATCGGGACCGACGCGCTGCTGGCTGCCCGACCGGAGGTGGTGGTCGAAGCTGCTTCGCACGACGCCGTGCGGACGTTCGGACCCGCGTTGCTGCGAGCGGGCGTGGCGCTGATCGTTCTGTCGGCAGGTGCGCTGGCGGACGATGCTCTTCGCGAAGCGCTGGAACATGCAGCGACCCAGGGCGGCGCGCTGCTGTATGTGCCTTCTGGCGGCATCGGCGGGCTCGATGCGCTCAAGGCCGCGTGCATCGCCGGAGTCGATTCGGTGACGATCGCCGTGACCAAGCCGCCTGCCGCGTGGAAGGGCATTGCCTACGTCGAGCGACTGGGTGTGGATCTGGACAATCTGCGCGCGCCGCTGACGCTGTTCGAGGGTCCCGCGCGCGAGGGCGTGCCGCACTTCCCGGCCAACGTCAACATCGCTGCCGTGCTGTCAATGGCCGGCATAGGCTTCGACCGCACGCGACTGAAAGCCGTCGCGGACCCGCAGCTCACCCACAACACGCACTACATCGACGTGTGCGGCAAGACCGGCAACATCAGCATCAAGCTCGAGAACGTGCCCTCTCCCGACAATCCCAAGACCGCCTGGCTGGCGTGCTACAGCGCGCTCGCAGCGCTCAAGCAGATTCAGTCCCGCGCGCGCTATGGCACGTAGGCCGGCCGCTGACTGGGTCACCGGCATCTCAGCCCAGCCCGAAATGCTTGGGTAGCCAGAGCGAAAAGGCCGGCACGAGAACCAGCAGCATCAGCCCCAGAAACAGTACCACCAGGTACTTCGCCATCGGCCGGGCGACATCCTGCAAGCGCGTGCCGGTGATCGCGCAGGTTGCGAACAGGCCCAGCCCGATCGGCGGAGAGAACAACCCGAGCCCCATGGCGATCACCATGACCGTGCCGAAGTGCAGAGGATGCACGCCGAGCTGCTGAGCGATCGGGGCGAGCAGCGGTCCGAAAATGATCAGTGCGGGGGCGCCTTCAAGGATCGCGCCGAAGGCGATCATGAGCAGTGCGGCCACCGTCATGAATGCCAGCGCGCCGTAGCCGTGGCCGAGCGCGATGAGCGCGTCGGACAGATACTGCGGGATCTGCTGGATGGTCAGGGCAAACGCCACGCTCGATGCAGCGGCGACGATGAACAGGACACTGCCCGCCATGGCAGCAGAGCGGACCAGGAGCTGCAGCAGGGAGCGCAGCGTCAGCTCGCGGAACGCGAGGCCGCCGACCAGCAGGGCATAGACCACGGCAAAGGCGGATACCTCGGTGGAGGTGGCGATGCCCGAGGTGACGCCTTTGCCGATCATCAGCACCATGACCAGGCCGACCATTGCGCCGCCGATCAAGGGCAACAGGGGCCTGTGCTGCTCGAACGCCTGGTGTGGATCGATGCGCGAACCGAAGTACATCGCCACGGCGGCGAGCGCCAGGGCCAGCGTGGCGGCCGGCACCAGCCCGGCGATGAACAGACCGCCGATGGAAATGTTGGCGACGAACCCGAGGATGATCATGTTGATGCACGGGGGAATCGTCTCGGCCATGATCGCCGAGCTCGCCAGCACCGCAGCCGCTTCGTTCGGATTCTGTCGCGTGCGGTGGACGGCGGGCATCACGATGCCGCCGACCGCCGCGACATCCGCGAGCTTGGATCCCGAAACGCCGGAGAAGAATGCCGTAGCGGTGATAATGATCAGGTTCAATCCCCCTCGCAGCCGTCCGAGCATGCGCACCAGCAGCTCGATCAGCCGCGACGACATGCCGTTCGCCTCCATCAGCAGGCCGGCGAGAACGAAAAAGGGAATCGCCAGCAGCACGAAATGGTCGGTGCCCGACAGCACTTGCTGGGAATACACCAGCAGCGGCAGACTCGGATCGGCGAGGAAAAACAGCAGCGCGCAAAATGCCAGGACGAACGCGATCGGTACGCCGATCACGAAGCTGACCACGAAGCCGATCGCCAGCAGCAGCGGAGCCGGTATCGAGTGCATCGGAACCATCGCGTTCCAGCCCCACGCTGCCAGCGCGAGAACCAGCGCCGCTGCAAACGTGCCCCAGACGGTTTGCCATGGGACCGGACAACGCGGCTGCGATGGCAAACACCAGCATGAGCAGGCTGCCGGCCACCATCGGCCAGACGTAGATCGATTGCGGCAGACCGATCGGTGTGGTCTGGAGATTGGACTCCGCCAGCAGCAGACAGGCCGACAGCAGCAACGCCGCTGCTACGGCAGCGACAATCCAGTGGCACAACTGCGCAAGGGCCGGGCGCCAGCGTGGCGGAAACAATCCGCGCAGGCTGTCGACGCCCATGTGCTGCGCGCGGCCGACGGCTGTAGCAGCGCCTAGAAACACGAGTGCCCCCATGAGGGCGCGCGCGACTTCCTCGGCCCAGTCCACGGGATCATGCAGGAAGTAGCGCCAGATGACCGACGCGAACACCACCAGCACATCCAGCGTGAGCACGGCGGCGCCGACGTACTCGGTCGCGATCAGCAGCAGCGTCAGGGCGCGCTGCACGGCGGGCGGGAGCCCGTGCTTAGCGGGCATCTGTCACGACGACGCGAGCCAGCTGCCGGGTGCGCCGTGCCTGAGTACGGAATTTCGTAAGTCCGGCAACGTATCGCCCCCACCCCAGCCCTCCCCCGCACGCGGGGGAGGGCGGGGGGGGCGTACGTGCGTGCAATTGCGAAACAGGCTACTAAGCATCATGCGTGTGTTGCAGCGATGGCCGCGAACAATGGTTTCGTCGCCGGGTACTGCGCCGCGAAGGGCGTCCACAGCCGGGCTTCCATGTCCTTGCGGACCGACTCGCGCTCGGCTTTCGCCATCGGAAAGAAGGCGATGCCCATGCGCTTGAGCTCTTCGATCGCCTGCGCGCCTTTCTGGGCGGCTTGACCGCGCTGGTAGGCCGTGGCTTGCGCCGCGGCCTGCAGGAACGCCGGACGCAGATCGGCTGGAATCTTGGCCAGCCCGCGCTTGCCGATGACGACGATCATCGGGCTGAACAGATGCTCGGTCAGCCAGCAGTACTTGCACACCTCGTAGAGCTTGGTGGCGAGCACGGTGGCCGCATCGTGCTCGAATCCGTCCACCACGCCGGTCTGGACCGCCGTGTACAGCTCATTGAACGGGATCGGCGTCGGTACCGCGCCCATCAGCTTGAAAGTGTCGATGAACGCCGTGGTCGGCAGCACCCGCAGCTTGACGCCCTTGACTTCCGCGAGCGAGCGGATGGGATTTCTGGAGTAGACGCTGCGCGGCCCGAAATGCGATGCCCAGCTCAGGATCGTGCAGCCGGTGCGGTCGTACAGCGTTTTCGCCAGCGGCTCGCCCACGCCGGCGTCGAGCGCCTTGAACACCTGGGCATAGCTGTCGAACAGGTAGCCGAGATCGAGCATGCCCAGCTCCGGCGCGACCGTGGCCCAGATCGAGGAGCCGGTGATCATCATGTCGATGGAACCGACCTTGACCTGCTGCACCACGTCGGCTTCCTTGCCGAGCTGGCTGTTGGGAAAATATTCCAGCACGATGCGTGCGCCAACCGCGGCCTGCAGATTCGCCGCAAAGCGCGTGTACCACAGGTAGTGCGCGGAGTTGTCGTTCGCGGTGAGCGAGGATGAGATGCGCAATGACACTGCGCCTTGCGCCCGGCCCGTGCGCGGCAACGCAGCGGCGAGTGCAAGAGTGCCGGCAGAGACCAGGAAGGTTCGGCGTGCTGGTGAGCAGTCTGGCGTTCCACCCCCATCCCCGCCTTCCCCCTCGGGAGGGGGAAGGAGACTGCGAGGCTCCGCGTGTATTCGAGTATTCAGAGCGCGTCCCTGCCGACCAGGAACGCGGTGACCATCCTGATCTGCGCTTCGAACATGTCCTTGCCCGACGTGATCGTGCAGCCGCGCGCACGCGCTGCGGCGAGGAAGGGCGTGATCTCCGGCTTGGTGATGACGTCCGAGACCACGCCTGCGGTCGGAACGCTCGCGGGATCGCACGGCAACGGGTCGTCCTCGCGCATGCCCACTGGCGTGGCGTTGAGCAGAATATCGCAGCGCTGTGCATCGCCCTGCACGGCTCTGGTCTCCACTTCCGGGAACGCCGCACTGACTGCCTGCGCCAGACCAGCGGCGCGGTCGGCGGCGAGGTCTCGCAGCGTGAGCGCCGCGATGCCCGCCTGCGCAAGCGCCATGGCCATGGCGCGGGCCACGCCGCCTGCGCCGATCATGTGCACGCGCTTGCCCGCGGGATCGATGCCGTGGCGGCGCAACGCGCCGACATAGCCCAGCCCGTCGAACATGTCGCCGATCCAGCGTCCATCGGGGAGCCGGCGTGCCGCGTTGATGGCGCCGACGCGGCGACCGTTCTCGCGCAACTCGTCGACGTGCGCGCACATCGCCTGCTTGTGCGGCATGGTGAGAACCAGCCCGTCGCAGTTGCGCAGCCGCTTGAATCCCGCCACCGCCTGCGCGAACCCCGCTGCGTCCACCTCTGCCGGCACCATCACCGCGTCGATGCCGTGCTCGGCGAACAGCGCGTTCATGCCTTCCGGCGTGCGCGCCTTGGAAAGAGGGTCGCCGAAGATCGCGAACAGCCGGGTCGTGCCGGTGATCATGCTTGTCCTTACGCTGTGAGTTGCGGGACGTCGATCCAGCGGCGCTCCTGCCAGCTCTGCTGGGCCAGCTCCGCGAGCTGTACGCCCTTGGCCCCGGCGAGAAGGTTCCAGCGGAACTCCCCCGCGCCCGCGACATGGGCGAGGAACAGCTCCCATTGCGCCTTGAAGGCGTTGTCCCAGGCGCTGTTGTCCGGCACCTCCTGCCAGCCGGCGAAGAAGTCGATGGGCTGCGGGATGTCCGGATTCCACACCGGCTTGGGCGTGTTCACGCGCGGCTGGGTGTAGCAGCGCCGCAGTCCGGCCAGCGCCGAGCCATGGGTGCCGTCCACTTGCAGGGTCAGCAGGTCGTCGCGGCGCACGCGCACGCACCAGGAGCTGTTGAAGTGCGCGACGATGCCGCCTGCGAGTTGAAAGGTGGCATAGGCGGCGTCGTCGGCAGTGGCGCGGTACTCCTTGCCCTGCTCATCCCAGCGCGCGGAATGTGCGTCGCGCCCAGGCAGGACACCGCTTGCACGTCACCGAACGTGTTGTCGAGCACGTAGCGCCAGTGGCACAGCATGTCGAGGATGATGCCGCCGCCTTCTTCCTTGCGGTAGTTCCAGGACGGCCGCTGTGCCGGCTGCCAGTCGCCCTCGAACACCCAGTAGCCGAACTCGCCGCGCACCGACAGGATGCGCCCGAAGAACCCGCTGTCCACCAGCACCTTGAGCTTGCGCAGACCGGGCACCCAGAGCTTGTCCTGCACCACGCCGTGCTTGACGCCGGCGCGCTGCGCGGCCCGATACAGGTCGAGCGCCTCCGCCAGATTCGTCGACACCGGCTTCTCGCAGTACACGTGCTTGCCGGCGGCGATGGCGCGCTTGAGCAGGGCCGGCCGCAACTGCGTGGTGGCCGCGTCGAAGAACACTTCGTCTCGCGAATCGGCGAGGGCCGTGTCGAGATCGGTAGTCCAGCGCGCTACGCCGTGCGCGCGCGCGAGCGCCTCGAGCTTGTCGGCGTTGCGCCCGACCAGGATCGGATCGGGCAGCACGCGCGTGCCGTCGTCGAGTCGCACCCCGCCCTGCTTGCGGATCTCCAGGATCGAGCGCACCAGGTGCTGGTTCGTGCCCATGCGCCCGGTCACGCCGTTCATGATGATGCCGATGCGTCGCTCGCTCATCGCCCGCTGCTCCGTGGTGCCGCCGGATGCGCCGTGCTGGAGCGTCCGGTCCGCAATGGGCCCCGACTCTAGCACAGCGGATCGTCCGGCAAGAGAAGGGTCGGTTCCGCCGCGCGCATCGGAGATCCGGGCCGCATCCTCTCCGGGTGGCAGTCCGTCGCACCGGCGCTCGACAAAGCGCTTTGTCGCGGGATTCTGCGGTGTATGATCACTCCACCATGAGGCCGCCGATCGCACCTCCGATCCTCGACGTCGAAGCGTCCGGCTTCGGCGCGGGGAGCTATCCAATCGAAATCGGCTACGTATTCGGCGACGGCATTGCCTATTGCACGTTGATTCAACCGGCGCCGGACTGGACGCACTGGGACCCCGCAGCGGAGGCCGTTCACGGCATCTCCCGGTATGTCCTGCAGCATCGCGGCCGCGCGGTGGCGGAGGTGGCGCGAGACCTCAACACGCGCCTGGACGGGCGCACTGTCTACTCGGACGCGTGGGGCAACGACCTGGCCTGGCTGGCGAAACTGTTCGACGAGGCGGGCCTGGTGCAGCGATTCCGGCTGGAGAGTCTGCGCAGTCTGTTGACGGACAACGAGGCCGCGGACTGGCATGCGGCCAAGGATGCGGTGCTGGCCGAAACCCCCAGCGGCCGCCATCGCGCCAGCCGCGATGCCGACGTCCTGCGGCGTGCGCTGCTGCGCGTCAAGCGGGAGTACCGCACGGGCTCCAGCGTCGCCCAGCCGGAATGACTCAGGCGCGCACGGGATCGCCTGCCGGTTCGGCCGTCTGCTTCATGGGGAACGACAGCGCTCGCTGCAAGGCCGCTACTCAGCGGCCGTGGTGCGCATTGAAGGTGCGGGCCTGGCCGCAGATCCGGAGCGGCGCGTACGCTGCACAGGGCAGCCTGGCGCGTCCTTACTCCTTCACCGGGATGGTGAAGCAGAACATCGCGCCCCTCGCGGGATGATTGGACACCCACAGGCGCCCGCCATGCGATGCGATGATCGAGCGGGTGATCGACAACCCCAGTCCAAGGCCGTGCGTCTTGGTGGTGAAGAACGGCTCGAACAGCCGCTCACGCAACGCCGCCGTGACCCCGGGCCCGCTGTCGCAGACGGCTGATCTGCACCATCCGCTCGGCGGTTGCTTCGCTGCGTCACGGTGAGCTTGCGCTCGGCTGGGCGGGACCTCGCTCATGGCCTCGCAGGCGTTGTGGATCAAGTTCAGCAGCACCTGCTGGAGTTGGATGCGGTCGCCGTTGACGGCGGGCAGCGCCGTCGTCGAGGCGGGTCGTGCACGTTGACGCCATGAGCGATGAGATCGCCATGCGCCAGCTCGAGCGCCTCGGTCGCCACTTCGTTGAGGTCGAGCGGCTGGAACTGCGTCTCGCCTTTCTTGAACAATGCGCGCAGGCGCCAGATGACTTCGCCGACGCGCGTGTTCTGGCGCACGATGTCGCGACAGGATCTCGCGCACTTCCTCGATGTCGATGGGCTGCTGACCGAGCATGCGCTGCGCGGCTTCGGCGTTGGTCAGCATGGCGGTGAGCGGCTGACTGAGCTCGTGGGCGAGCGCGCCGGAGAGCTCGCCCAGCGTTGCGACGCGACTCAGGTGCGCCAGCTCGCGCTGGCGCTCCTGCACCTCGCGCTCGGCGCGGCGCTGATCGGTGAGGTCGCGGATGATGGCGATGAAGCAGGGCTCCCCGGCCATCTCCGCAGTCTCCGCACCGATGAGTGCCTGGCGCGACTCGCCGGACTTGCTGCGCAGCGCCAGCTCCAGGTCGCGGACGCGGCCCTGCGAGCGGATCGCGGATTGCAGCACGGCGGCGTCCTTCGACGCTGGCGAACATGCCGAGCTCCCACATCGTGCTGCCCACTGCTTGCGCGCGCTGCTGTCCGAACAGGCCCTCCCAGCGGTCGTTGACCTCGACGATGCGACCGTCTTGCGCGCGCGTGATCACCATGGCGTCGGGGCTGGACATGAAGGCCTTGGCGAAGCGCTCCTCGGAGCTGCGCAGCGCCGCCTTCGAGCGCTCGCGCTCCTGGATCACGGCGGTCAGGAACAGCAGCGGGATCGACAGGACGATCAGGAACAGCTGAATGGACAGCGCGCTGTCCAGCGGCGAGCCGTCGACGAACGGGCCCATGCCGTGGATCGCTCCCCAGACCGCCAGCAGCAGCAACGCCAGCAGCGAGGTGCTGGTTCCGATCGGCCCCAACCGAACCGCCGCCCACAACAGAAACGGCACGGGAGCGTAGAGCAGCACCGGCGCAGTGCCGGATCCTGCCCCGGCTTGGGTGAACACCACGAAGCCGACCGACAACAGCCCGACCGCCTGAACGCAGCCCTCGACCCACCGCCCGAGCGGCGCCCGCCGCAAGCGCCCGAGCCCGTCGTCGGCCCAGGTGATGATGACGGGGACCAGCGTGAGATTCGCCAGCAGGTTGGAGAAGAAGCGGGTGCGCCACAGCTGCCAGTAGGCGCCCTCGCCCCAGCCGACCAGTTTGACCAGCGCGGTATCCAGGAACGAGGAGGCGAACGCGGCGAGAAACCCGCCGACCAGCACGAATACGCTGACGTGATGGAAGGTGTCAAAGCGCAGCGGTGTGCCGATCAACCAGCGCACGCCGACGGCGCCGATCAGGGCTTCGCTGCAGTTGGTCACGAACCAGCCGAGCACCATCGCCGCCGGGACGCCGCTTTGCAGCTCGGCCGCCAGATGGGCCGGGAAGGCCGCGAGCAGCAACCACGGCCATGCGCGTGGCGGTGTGAGCAGCAGGCCGGCGAGGAGGATCGCGTTGGGGGGCCACAGCGGCGAGATCGGGTGGGGCTCGAAGGTCAGAGCCAGGCCGATCCGGGCGCCGACATAGTAGGCCACACCGACCAGCACGGCGGCCACCGCCGTGCGCGCGGCCACATTGCGTGTACCGACCTCCGATGTTCGCAGGACCGGGCCGCGTGCAGCCGACGCCTCCACCAACTGGGCGAAATGGGATCTGGGCGCGGGCTGGGATCGCACTTGAGGACCGGCCTGGGGGAGGCCTTGAACCGGGCCTTGGATTATCCTCCCCTGGCAGGATCCCTTACTCTCTCCCGAAAGAGGGAGAGCAAACGCCTTCCCTTGGCGGGGCGTCAGACTGCGTCCCGCACGCTGCCGGACGAGACCGGCTCCACAGCACCCTCTGGACGCCCGCCGGGTGCTCGAAGCGGCCAGCAGTCTGTCAGTGCGGCTGCAGGCCGAGCGCGGTGGCGATCTGCATGCCTTTCTCCTTGATCGCGCTTCCCGCGGCGACGGCTTTGGACAGATCGCCGGCGGCTGCGGCCGCCTTCGCTTCCTCGAACTGCTTCGCGGCCTCGTCGAAGCCCGAGGTGAGTCCCGCGAGCTTGTCCTTGTCCAGGCCAGCCGGAAGCTTCTTCGACTGGGCCAGGATGTCGAGGCGGCTCTTGATCGCACCCATCATGCTGGGAATCCCGGCGCTCATGTCATCCCACGCCTTGGTCAGCTCGGCCTTCTTGTCGGCAGCGGCCTTCGCTACCTCCTGAGCCTTCGCCGCCAACCCGCTCGCCGCCGCCAGCGCGCCCTTGTAGTCCTGCTTGGCGAAGCTGTCCTGCGCCGCCTTCAGCGAACTCTCCAGCGCGCTCAGCTGGTCGGGAACGAAGCGCGCTGCGTCGGCGCGGACCTGCTCGACCGCCTGCAGTGGCCTGCTTGATGGCTTCTTCGGCCGGGCCCTTGTCCCGTGCGCAGGCGACCAGGAAGGCGGTTAGCAGGACGACGCCGATCGTTCTTGAAGATGCTCATGCCGGTTCTCCGCGAAGTTGATGAGGCGCTGGGGGTGCTGGTCGACGAGCCATGCGGCGAGGCTTGCGTCAGGGAATCCGCAGCCGCTGGCCGACCTTGATCAGATTCGGATCCTTCAGCACGTTGCGGTTGGCCTCGAAGATCTTCATGTACAAGCCGGGATCTCCGTAGTATTGCTTGGCCAGCTTGGACAGGGTGTCACCGGAGACCACGTCGTGCCACTGCTCGAAGTTCCAGGAACCGCTCCCGCTCTGCTCGGGTGTGTTGCTTTCGCTCATGAGTGTCCTCCTCAGAATCAGGCTCGCACGGGCTCCTGCGAGAACGTCTGCCCGCCCTTGTCCTGGGCCAGCGCGCCGGCCGCACCGACCAGGAGCCAGATCAGGAGGCCGACCGCCCGGATCGACGAGGAACGCATCACGATCCCGTCGTTGCCATGATCATCTCCCTGACTTTGGTGGTCTTTCGTTACACGGAAAAAAAGCACCCGCCACCGGCGGGTGCTGCTTGAGGAGATCTACGAAGGGGTGCGAGAGGTGCAACCCGGACGTCAATTGATGGGGACCCCCAGCTTCGCCAGCGTGTCCGCGGTCATCAAGCCGTCGGCGCGCAAGCCGTTCTTTTCCTGGAACGTCCTCACGCTGTCGGTCAGGTTCTGATCGAGCTCACCATCCACGCGCAGCTGCGGCGAGGCGCCCTGCGCATTCAACGCGCGCTTGACCTCCTGGATCTTCGCCGGGCTGGAGTTGTCGATGCACAGCACCTGCACCCAGTCGCACCGCGGAGGGCTGGCCATCACTTTCTTGTTGACCGTGGCGTACTCGGCAGCAACCGCCACCTTCGTGGCTTGTGGCGGGGTCACCAGCTTGGACACCCTCCTGGTCTCCATCACCGCCGGCACTTCGACCTCCTGGGTGTGCTCCGGCGTCTTCACCACGGTCTTGGTGACCGTGGCGTACTCGGCCGGGACGTCCTGGTAGGTCTTGCTGGCCGGGCGTGCGAGCTCCTTGCGCTCCACGGTCTTGTACACCGCCTCCTCTTCGACCAGGCACAGGATCTCGCCGGTGTTGGGGTCGACTTTCTCAACCGTGCCGCGGCCCGGCTTCCAGACCTGGCGAGCCGGCTTGTCCATCACTTTCTCGAAGTAGGTGTTGTACAGCGCCGGCACTTCGATCTCGCGCCGATAGGCCTCGCGAACCAGCACCTTCTCTTCGACTTGCGCGTATTCGGCAGGCACCACCGTGACTTTCTTCCACGCGGGCTTGACCACTACTTGCTCTTCGACCGTCTCGTACACCGGCTCGGTATACTCGGTGCGCTCGCCCGCGGCGCGCACCATCTGCTGCTGGCGGCTCGTCGCGCCACTCGGCCGGCGTCACCTCTTTGATGAAGCACTGGCCCGGAGTGTTCGGCGGCGGCCCGGAGTCCACACACGCGACGGTCTTTTCGGTGGATGCCGGCGCGGCCGCGGCCGCAACCGGCTCCGGCGCGGGCGCGGCGGCGACCGGCTGGGGCTGGACGCCACCGCATTCCGGGCTATTGCCGTAGCTTCACGCAGTACGTGTAGTCGCGTGGGTTGTTGGCCTGGTGTGTCGTTGATGCGCATCCGCCCGCTGCTGCGGCCAAGGCCACGATGAGCAGCTTGAGCGGGAAATATTTGCTGGGGATCATGATCTGGTCTTCCTCCTGGTCGAAACTCAAACGGGCCGGGCATCGCGGATGCGCATCCCGACGCTCGCAGGGTACGCAGAGAACGGCCTGAGCACTATGGGACCTTGGTCCTAGGAGAGGCGGGGGCGAGCCCGGCGCCCGGTACAGAGGGAGGAAGATACGACTGGGGGCAGTACCCAAGCGCCGGGCTCACCAAGCAGCTTACGAGCGCGTTCGGTCCGCAGCCATAGGACCTTGGTCCCAATCAAAGGTCAAGGCGCGTCTTCGAAAGTGTTTTCTGCGCACGCAGCGAATCGTTCGGCCAGCGTCCGCTTGGGCCCAATCATGGTCGAGCGTGTACTTGCAGCGCGAAGAACGCGTGCCTGCAGCCGGTTTTCCGGCAACTGCTAGCGTCCCTCGGGCAACCGTTGCGGCGCGAGCCGCTGCGCCGGGACGCCCGCGCGGTCCGATTCGGCTGCGCCACCGCAGTGCGCTCGCCGACACGGTCCACCATGCGCACCAGCTCCACGACGGAGCGCACGCCGAGCTTGTGCATGACCTGGCCGCGATGGATCTTCACCGTCTTCTCGGCGGTACCCAGACGGTCGGCGATCTGCTTGTTGCGCAGCCCGCTCACGACCAGGTCGCACACCTCGCGCTCGCGCGGGGTGAGCAATGCGAAGCGCTCATGCAGCGCGCAGGCCTCGCTCGCGCTCGAACCGCGCGGCGAGGTCGCGATCGACCGCGCGCTGGATCGCAGCGAGCAGCGCGCCGTGGTCCACCGGCTTGATCAGGAAGTCCATGGCGCCCGGCCTTCATCGCCGTGACGCTGCTGGAAACATCGGCGTGGCCGGTGAGAAACACGACCGGCATCGTGTAACCGGCCCGCGTCAGCGCCTCCTGCGCCTGCAGCCCGTCGAGGTCCGGCATGCGCAGATCCAGCACGATGCAGCCGCAGGCCTCGCGCCGCGGCTGCGCGAGAAGCTCGCGCGGTGACGAATAGGTCTCGGCCGCCAGCCCGGCAGACCGGACCAGCCGCGCGAGCCCGCGCCTCACCATTTCGTCGTCGTCGACAATGAACACGACGGGCGTCGTGCCGATGCCCGTCTGAACGCGCTTCATGACCTTCCTTCCGCGCCGTCCCCCAGGCGCTTCCAGCGCACTGCCGACACGATACACCTGATCGGGGCGTTGTTCTACCTCTTGTTCGGCGGCCTGGACGTCAAGACGCCGGGGCCACTGGCAGCCGGTGTACTGCCGCCCCGCCAGCCAGTGCAGAGGGCGCGGAGGCGTCCGACCATCAGTGTTACACCCCGCTAGCCGTCTGGGTGGCATGCGCGATGGCCGACAGCAGGGATTGATTGCTGAACGGCTTGCGCAGGCAGGGCACCGAGCCGAGCTGGAGCAGCGCTTGGCGGGTCGCTTCGTCGTCCTGCGCGGTGATGAATACGATGGGCACCCCGGCCCCGGTGCGCAAGCAGCTCCTCGCGCAGCTCGAAGCCGCTCATGCCGCCCAGGCCGATGTCGAGGAGCAGGCAGTCGGGATCATCGTCGCGCTCGCGCGCGAGATACGCCTCCGCGGAGTCGAAGGAGGTGACGCTGTATCCCGCCGAGCTCAGCAGGCGGCTCAGCGCCTTGCGCACATCCGCGTCGTCGTCGACCACCACCAGGCGCAGGCGCCGCGTTGGCGTGCCGACAACCGTCATGTGCTCGTGTCGCGGGCTGATGGTCTCTCATCGCTGCAGCGCGCAAGTCCGATCGGCCACTGTCCTCGGCCGGCCAGCGGACACCTCGAAGGTCGAAGAAGATAGCCGGCGGGCGCTGCGCGCGTATATGGGACCTTGGCCCTACTCCGGGCCTCGATGCTGCGAGCCGATCCGCGCGCGTGACGTGCTCCCGCACCGTCGCCCTGCGCGGTCCGAGCCGGGGCGATCAGGCCGCACAGGTCGTTGCGTTCGGTGACAAACGCCGCCGGCGCTGTGCGCGTCCGGGATATACTGCAAGGCCACGGGCGGTGAGGTCGACCGCTCGCGCCGCGATTGCCGGGCATCGTGCCGTACGCCCGGACTGGATCCTCCCACGCCGTGCCGCACTGGCTCCATCCCACCACGCCGCAGGTTGCCGCGACTACGCTCGCGGCTGGCCTGATGCTCGCGATCGCTGCACTCGTGCCTGCCCCGGCAGGCGGGCGCGATGCGGAGCTACCCGGCGGTGCAGCCGGGCGTCGCGCTGGTCTTCCCGCGCGACCATGGTGCGCATCCCGCGCTATCGGACCGAGTGGTGGTACATCACCGGCTGGGTGCAGGACGGGCGCGGCCACGAGTTCGGCGTCCAGGTCACCTTCTTTCGCAACGCGCCCGCTGCTGCAGGAGGACAACCCGAGCGCCTTCGCGCCCAGGCAGTTCCTGTTCGCCCACGCGGCGATCGCCGACCCGCGTCGAGGGACGGCTGCGGCACGACCAGCGCGCGGCGCGCGAGGGGTTCGGGATGGCCTATGCCGGCGAGGAGAGCACCGACGTGCGCATCGACGACTGGTCGCTGCGCCTGGAAGGCGATCGCTATCTGGCGCAGATCAACTCGCGCGAGCTCGCCCTCGATCTCGCCTTCGAGGCGCGCGAGCCGCCGCTCCTGCAGGGCCACGGCGGCTTCAGCCGCAAGGGCCCGCGGCCCGGCCAGGCCAGCTACTACTACAGCCGGCCGCAGTTGGCCGTATCGGGAACGCTGCGGGCCGGCGGCGCGTGCGTTCGCCGGTGACCGGACCGCGCCTGGCTCGATCACGAGTGGTCCAGCGAGTACCTGGCCACCGAGGCGGCGGGGTGGGACTGGATCGGCATCAACCTCGACGACGGCGGCGCGCGTGATGGCGTTTCGCATGCGCGACAAGCGCGGCGGCGTCCTGTGGGCGGCGGCAACGCTGCGCGAGGCGGGCGGCGCGATACGCACCTTCGCACCGGCGCAGGTCGTCTTCGCGCCGCTGCGCCGCTGGCGTTCCCCGCGCAGCGCGGCCGAGTACCCGGTGGCGATGCGCGTGCGCGCCGGCGATCTGGAGCTGGAGCTCGAGCCGATGATGGACGACCAGGAGCTCGACGCCCGCGCGAGCACCGGAACGATCTACTGGGAGGGTGCGGTGCGGGCCCTGCGCAACGGCCAACGCGTCGGGCGCGGTTACCTGGAGCTCACCGGCTACTGGAACCCGGTGCGGCTGTGACCGCTGCACGCATGACGCGCCGGTCAGCCGAGCGCGGTTCGGAGCTTCGCTCAGGAAGATGCGAATGAGTTTGGCGTTCTCACCCAGGTCGCTGCGCCCCACGCGCGACTTGGAGCGCACGTCCACCCGCGTTCCCTCCGGAGTGTGGACGACGCGCACCACCACGTCATCGGTGAAGCCGTACCAGAAGCTCTTCTGGGTGGCTTCGATGCGTCCCGCGGCGGGGTCGGCGTCGCTCAGCTGCAGGCCCATGGCGAGCAGCGTCGCCTTGGCGGCCTCGAACACTTTGTCCTTCGGCGCCGCGGTGATCAGCGGCGCCAGGTCGGGGTAGGCCTCCTTCTGTTGGATGGCTGTCTCCGGTCCGTCGTAGGTGATCGGGTGATCGCCCTCCTTGCGCAGCGCGGCCGCCGCCACGAAGTCCGGCGGATTGTCCGTGTCGGTGGTGATGTCGTGGATATAGGGCACGCTGTCCACCGTCTGCTTCCACTGCCACGGCACGTACGCAAAGGCCAGCGCAACGACCAGGCCGGCGAGCCCCGGAAGCAGCGCGCTGCGGCTGAACCTCGCGACGAGCACCCCGAGCAGCGCCACCGCGGCGGCGGCCAAGCGCGCCGAAGAACGCCCAGCGCAGGATCAGGAACCCGGTGCGGAAATGCCACAGCCCGAGCTGGTAGCCGAACCCCGAGCACGCCGCCGGCCAGCGACCGCGAGCAGTGCCAGCACGAAGCCGAGTTGAGCAACACGCGGCGCCGAGTGTGCCACCGGCCGGCTGGACGATGCAGTCGTCGGCTGCCATGGTCGTTCCCCGCGATCCATCGAGCGGGTCAGAAGCCGAGTTCCCGGCGCAGGAACTCGTGCAGGTGGACCATGCCGTCCTCGTGCGGCGAGTGGTACGGGCCGGTGTCCTCCTCGCCGTTGGCGTAGAGCGCCTGCCTGCCCTTCTGGAACCAGGTGCAGATGGCGCTGTCCTCGGCGGCCGACTCGGCGTAGGCGGCCTGGTGCGCCTCCACCAGCTCGCGCTCGAACAGAGCGACCTCCTCCGGGTAGTAGAACTCCACCACGTTCAGGGTCTGGTCCGGGGCGAGCGGCAGCAGCGTGCTCACCACCAGCGAGTAGGGATACCACTCCAGCATGACGTTCGGGTAGAGGATGCACCACAGCGTGCCGTACTTGGGCAGCTTGCCGTCGCCGTACTGCAGCAGCGCGTTGCGGTAGCGCGTGTAGTGCGGCGACACCTGGGTCTTGAGCTCGTCCTTGATGCCGAGGATCTGGTACGACCAGCGCTCGCCGAAGCCCCACTGGTAGTTGCCGGGATCGACGAAGTACTGCAGCCCGGGATGGAACGGCACGACGTGGTACATCTCGAGGTAGATCTCGAGGAAGTTCTTCCAGTTGTACGGGCACAGGTCGGCCTGCACCCGCTCGAACACGTAGCCGCTGAAGTCGTACTCGTTGGCGAGCGGGAAGTCGGCCAGGTCCTTGGCCACGTCGCGCTTGCCGGCGAACAGCAGCCCGTGCCAGTTCGTGAGCGGCGTGGAGACGAGCCCCAGGCCCGGGTTCTCGTCGAAGTCGGGCGCGCCCATCAGCTTGCCGTCGAGCGCGTAGGTCCACTTGTGCACCGGGCACACGATGTTCTGGACATTGCCGCGGCCCTCGAGCAGCAGCGACTGGCGGTGCCGGCAGACGTTGTTGAGCAGCCTCACGCCGTCGCTGCCGCGCACCAGCATCCTGGCGTGCCGCGCCGTGTCCAGCGTGATGTAGTCCCCAGGCTCCGGCACCATCAGCTCGTGCCCGGCGTAGTGGGGGCCGTTGGCGAACACCGTCGCCTGCTCGCGCTCGAAGATCTCCCGGTCGAAGTACCAGGAAATGGGCAGCTGCGGCGCGCTGGGCTTGAGCCGGGCGCGGGTCAGAACGTCGGACATGTCAACACTCCTCACGCCCGCGCGGCGGCGGGCAAGACAGGCGCGAATATTAGCGCCAAAGCAGGCTGGGCAGCGTACGGAAAGCGTCCCAGCCTGCTGGAACTTCGGCGCAGTTGTCGGCGGATCGACACGGCCTGGCCTCGGCCCCTGCCGCTGGTGCGGCGCTGGACGCCTGCTTCTCGACCGTTTGTCTCTTTCGTCCCCCGTCTTCGACCGTCCGGCGGCTCGCGAAGTGCCGCCGGCGCGCGGGCACGAGGCTCGCATGACAGTCACCAGGCGGACGCCCTGGTACGACCCGGGATCGAGCGCCCAGGCGCAGCGCCCGGCCTCTCAAAAGGAGCGGACCATGTTCTGGAAGCGTGAAGTGATCACAGCACAGCGGCTGACCGACTCGGACGTGCGCTGCACCCTGCTGCTCGCCGCCATACGCGCGTTCCGTCAGGCGGAGATCGAAGCGGCAAAGGATCCTTCGCGCGAGGGCCGGGTGATGGCGGAGTTCGCCGAGCTGGTCGTTCTGCCGGGGTTGAGCAAGCGTTGAGATGACGGACGAGGCGTGACCCCTGCGGGGTCACGCCTCGCGCCGCACCACCCAGGCACGCCGGCCACTCGCGCTCGGTGACGAGTCGCTCCAGCCGCGGGCGCAAATCTTCGCCGGGGAGGAGCCGCACGATCTCGATTTCGGTCACTGCCTTTCAGGCGAGCGCCTTCGTAACAACCTCGAGCGTGTCCTTCGACAGCCCGGCCTGGCCGCGGATGCGCTCGAGCTGCGCGCGGGCGTGCTGCTGGCGCTGCGGGTCGAACTTGCGCCAGCGGTCGAAGGCGCGCGCGATGCGTGCGGCGATCTGCGGGTTGAGCGCATCCAGCGTCAGGATCTGCTCGGCCACGAACGCGTAGCCCGCGCCGTCGGCGGCATGGAAGCGCACCTGGTTGGCGGCGAAGCTGCGGATCAGCGCATACACCTTGTTCGGATTGCGGATGTCGAAGGCCGGATGGCCGGTCAGGCGCTTGACCTCTGCCAGCGTCGCGGGCAGCCGCGAGCTCGCCTGCACCGCCAGCCACTTGTCCACCACCAGCGGCTCGTCCTTCCAGCGCGCGTAGAACGCTCTCCAGCGCCGGGGCGCGTTCGGCGCAGTCGGTGTTGGCGAGCGCGCTGAGCGCGGCGATCGCGTCGGTCATGTTGTTGGCGGTGTTGAACTGGTGCAGGCACAGCTCCAGCGCGGGCGGCTCGGGCAGCTCCATCAGGTACGACAGGCACAGGTTCTTCAGCGCGCGCTGGCCGGCCGAGCGCGCGTCCGGGCTGTAGGGCCCCGGCACGGCGAAGGCCTGGTAGGCCGCCAGGAGCTCGCCTCTGAGCGCGCGCGCGAGGTACTGGCGCAGCGCCACGCGGGCCGCATGGATCGCGTCGGGATGGACCACGTCCATCTGCTCGGCGATGTAGCTTTCGGAGGGCAGTGCCAGCGCCTCGGCGGCGAGCGCCGGATCGCGCGCGCCGTCGTCCAGGACCTTCGCGAAGGCGCGCGCGAACGCGCTCGGGGAACGCGGGCTGGTGGCCGGCCCGCTGCGCCGCCACCGCCCGCAGCAGGAGGTTGACCGCCAGGCGCTGCCCCGCTTCCCAGCGATTGAACGGATCGCTGTCGTGGGCGAGCAGATGGGCCAGCGCATCGTCGTCGTAGTCGTGCTTGACGATCACGGGCGCCGAGAAGCCGCGCAGCAGCGAAGGGACCGGCGCACTCGGCACGTCGACGAAGGCGAAGCGCTGCCGTGGCTCGCGTGAACGACAGGACGCGGCTCGTGCCGCCCGCAGCGGCTTCGCGCTCCAGCCGCAGCGGCATGTCCTGCGCCGTGCGCATCCACCAGCCCGATGCCGAACGGAATGTGCAACGGCAGCTTCTCGGGCTGGCCGGGGGTGGGCGGGCAGGACTGCTCGAGCGTCAGCGTATAGGTGCGCGCCGCTGCGTCGTAGGTTCCGGAGTGCCTGCACGACCGGCGTGCCGGCCTGGTCGTACCAGCGCTTGAACTGCGTGAGATCCACGCCGCTCGCATCCTGCATCGCCCGCACGAAGTCGTCGGTGGTGACGGCCTGGCCGTCGTGGCGCTGGAAGTACAGGTCCATGCCGCGGCGGAAGCCCTCGCTGCCCACCAGCGTGTGGATCATGCGCACCACTTCGGCGCCCTTCTCGTACACGGTGGCGGTGTAGAAGTTGCTGATCTCCATGTAGGACTGCGGCCGCACCGGATGCGCCATGGGACCGGCGTCCTCGGGGAACTGCGCCGCGCGCAGCGCCCGCACCTCCTGGATGCGCTGCACCGGCCGCGAGTACATGTCCGCGCCGAACTCCTGGTCGCGGAACACGGTGAGGCCTTCCTTCAGGGACAGCTGGAACCAGTCGCGGCAGGTCACGCGGTTGCCGGTCCAGTTGTGGAAGTACTCGTGCGCCACCACCCGGTCGATCAGCATGAAGTCGGTGTCGGTGGCGATGTCGGGGCGCGCCAGCACGTACTTGGTGTTGAAGATGTTGAGGCCCTTGTTCTCCATCGCGCCCATGTTGAAGTCGCCCACCGCGACGATCATGTAGTGGTCGAGGTCGAGCTCGAGGCCGAACACCTGCTTCGTCCCACTTCATCGACTTCTTCAACGCCTGCATGGCGAAGCCGCACTGATCGAGCTTGCCGGGCTCGACGAAGATCGACAGCTGCACCTTGCTTGCCCGACATGGTCACGAAGGTGTCCTCGAGCCGGTCGAGCTTGGCCGCCACCATGGCGAACAGATAGCTCGGCTTGGGGAAGGGGTCTTCCCATTTCACCCAGTGCCGCGCCTGGCCGCCTCGCGCGCGCGGGCTCGTCCCCGGAGGCGACCGGATTGCCGTTCGACAGCAGGAACGGGAAGCGGGCCTTGTCGGCGTGGATGGTGGTGGTGTAGCGCGCCATCACGTCCGGGCGGTCGATGAAGAAGGTGATGCGCCGGAAGCCTTCCGCCTCGCACTGCGTGAAGTAGCCGTCCTTGGAGGCGTACAAGCCCATCAGCTTGGTGTTCTTGCGCGGATCGAATCCGCACCACCGTCTCCAGCGTGAAGCGCTCCGGCACACCGGCGACGGTCAGATGCTCGTCGTCGAGCTCGTACTCGGCCGGCGTGAGCGTCCTGCCGTCGAGCGCGACGGACTCCAGTTCCAGCTCGTCGCCGTTGAGCACGAGCGGGCCGGCGCGCTCGACGGCCTGCGGATTGCGGTGCACCGCGAGGCGCGCGCGCACGCGCGCGAAGTCCTCCTGCAGGTCGACGTCCAGCTCGATGGCGGAGATGAGAAACGCGGGCGGCGCGTAGTCCTTGAGATAGATCGTGGTGGGCGAGGGGTTGAGCATGGCCGTTGCAGTCGCGGAAGTGAGCTAGGCGAGAGTCTACCCGACGGAAGACATTCTCCGGAGGGTGCGGTTCCCATTGTCCTCCAGCCGCGAAATGTCGTTGCGAGACCTCGCAGATCACTCGATCTCGCGCTCCAGAATCGCCGGTCCCGGCGCCAGCCGACTGACGCGAAAAGACTATGCGCAGCGACCCTCGGCCGTTGTGCCGGCCTTCGACGGCCCGTGGCACAATCGATGCACTGGTTACCACGGCAGGAGGAATCATGCGGCGCACTGCACAGTCGTCATCCACGCGTCGAGCGCCTATCGACGAACGCCTCGCCCGGCTGCTCGCGCGCTTCGGCGAGATCCGCGGCGCGACCCAGGCGCTGTGCGCGGCCTGTCGGCCGAGGACTGCGCGCTGCAGTCGATGCCCGATGCGAGCCCGGTGAAGTGGCACCTCGCCCACACCAGCTGGTTCTTCGAGACCTTCGTGCTCGAGCCCGGGTTGTCCGGGTATCGCCCCTTCGACCCGAGCTTCCGGGTCCTGTTCAACTCCTACTACGTCGGGGTCGGAGAGCGTCACCCGCGGGCCGAGCGAGGCTTGATCTCGCGCCCGCGGTCTGGACCAGGTGTACGCCTATCGCCAGCACGTGGACGAATCCGTGCTGCGCTGGGCGGCAGGCCGGCAACGCAACGTCCCAGGCGCTGGATGTGTTCGAGCTCGGGCTGAATCACGAGCAGCAGCACCAGGAGCTCATCCTCACCGACTTCAAGCATCTGCTGTCGCGCAATCCGCTGAAGCCCGCGTACGCTGCAGCCGGCGCCGGCTGCAGAACGCGGCGACGCCGGGACCGCTGCGCTGGGTTTCCTTCCCGGCGGGCTTGCGCGAGATCGGCCACGGCGCGGACGGCTTCTGCTTCGACAACGAGAGTCCGCGCCATCGCGTCTATCTGAATCCGTTTCAGCTCGCGACACCGGCCGGTGAGCAATCGCGAGTATCTGGCGTTCATCGACGACGGCGGCTATCGGCGCCCCGAGCTATGGCTGTCGGACGGATGGGATGCCTGTACCGCCCAGCAATGGAGTGCGCCGCTGTACTGGGAGCGCGACGGCGAGCGCTGGCGCAGTTTCACGCTGCGGCGGGATGCTCGAGGTCGACCTCGACGAGCCGGTGTGTCATGTGAGCTACTACGAAGCCGATGCGTATGCCCGCTGGGCGCGGTGCCCGGCTCCCGACCGAAGCGGAGTGGGAAACGGCTGCAGCCGGGCTGCCGGTGGCGGGCAACTTCGTCGAGTCCGGGCGCTTTCATCCGGCGCCCGCCGGCGCCGACGACGGCCTGGGCCAGATGTACGGCGACGTCTGGGAGTGGACTAACAGCGCCTATCTGGGCTATCCCGGATATCGTCCCGCGGCCGGCGCAGTGGGCGAGTACAACGGCAAGTTCATGGTGAACCAGTTCGTGCTGCGCGGCGGCTCGTGCGCCACGCCGCAGACGCACATCCGCGCCACCTACCGCAACTTCTTCTACCCCTGGGCGCGCTGGCAGTTCATGGGCGTGCGGCTGGCGCGCGACGCGTGAGCTGGGGAGCTGTGCTGAAACTGTGCCGACGACCGCAGAGGCGCGAAGCTACGCAGAGAACTTCCGTCAACAGAAATGCGCCAGGAAGTGGTCCATTCTTTGCGGAGCCTTTGCGCCTTTGCGGTGAGATCTCGCAAGTCAGCACGAGCGCCTAGCTACTGCTGCTTCGCCGGTGCCGCCGGAGGCTGCTGAGACACCGTTCCCTTCGCGCTCTGTGACGGCGGCGGCGCCGGAGCGGCGGGCGCTCCGGGAGCCGGAGCAGGATTCACCTTGCCGCCGTCCGCGACGGTCGTCGGCAGGTTCAGCACCACTTTCTCGCCTTCGTTCAGGCCCGCGGCCACGCGCAGCACCTTGCCGTCCGTGCTGGCCACCGTGATGGGTCGCAGCGCGACCCGGTTGTCGGCCCGACCACGGCCACCAGCGTTTTCTTGTCGCGCGAGATCAACGCGGTCGCGGGCACTTCCAGGTAGCTGATGGCCGGGACCAGAAGGCTGACGTTGACGAAGCTGCCGGCCACGAACTGGCCCTTGCTGTTGTCGAAGTCCACTTCGGTGAGCATGGTGCGGGTCCTGGGGTCGAGCTCGCCGCCTGTACGTGTCACCTTGCCGGTCGCGCGCCGCTCGGCGTTGGAGGCGTCCACGATCTCGGCGTCCTGGCCCGGCTTGACGTTGGGCGCCTCGCCTTGCTCCACGTAGACGCTGACCTTGAGCCGCGAGATGTCGGCGATCGTCACGACAGGCAGGGCCGACACCTGATTGGTGGCGGCGTTCTGCACCAGCGCGCCCTGGTCTGCGTAGCGCTGCGTGACCACCCCCGAGAAGGGCGCTGTCAGGACGCGATAGCGGCTCAGGGTGCGCAGCTCGGAGAGCTGGCTCTCGGCGACCTTGACGTCGGTCTCCGCGGTGTCCAGCGCCTGCTCGGAGAAGAAGCCCTTGGTTGCCAGATCCTTGTTACGCTGGTAGACGCGGCGCTTGTTGTCGAGTGCGACCGTCGCCGTCTCGATCTGCTGGTCGATCTCAGGAGACTGAATCTCGGCGATGAGCTGGCCGGCCTTCACGCGGTCGCCGACGTCGACCGTGATCTTGGACAGATACCCGCTCACCTTCGAATACAGCGTGGTGGTGTTGTAGGGCAGGGCCTCGCCCACCAGCAGCAGCTTGCGCAGGTTCGGCCCGCGCGCCGCCGCAGCCACCGTCACGGTCGGTCCAGCCTCGAGTGCGGCCGCGCGCCCGCGCGCCTCGTCCGCCTCACGCGTCTGCTTGGTCTTCCATACGTAGTAGACGCCCCCGGCGATGCCAAGCACCAGCAGCGTGCCTAGAATGTAGAAGATGAAGAAAGAGCGTTGCTCGGATCCGTTCACGTGTTTTCCTTATCATTCCTTCCCGCTTTACGTCAGGTGCTTTCCCCGCGCGCCTCGGCCTCGAAGCGCGTGTCCAGCGTGTGCAGCATGGGCATTCCCCTGCGCAGCAGCGTGTAGACCACGGGTACCACGAACAGGGTCGAGATGGTCGCCACGATCAGCCCGCCGATCACGGCCCGGCCGAGCGGGGCGTTCTGCTCGCCGGCCTCGCCCAGCCCCAGGGCCATCGGCACCATGCCGATGATCATCGCCAGCGCGGTCATCAGCACGGGGCGCAGCCGCGTCTTGCCCGCTTCGATCGCAGCCTCGACCACGCTCATGTCGGGGTGGGCGACGCGCACGTCGTTGGCGAAGCTCACCACCAGGATGGAGTTGGAGACGCCGATGCCCACCGCCATGATGGCGCCCATCAGGGAAATGACGTTGAGCGTGGTGCCGGTGATCGCCAGCATCCACAGGATGCCGATCAGCGCCCCGGGCACCGCCATCATGATGATGAACGGATCCACCCAGGACTGGAACAGCACCACCAGCAGCGCATAGACCAGGATCACCGCCAGCACCAGACCCAGGAACAGGCTCTGGAAGGACGCCTGCATCACCTCGTATTGGCCGCGCACGGTGATCTTCGCAGTCTTCGGGAAATCCTTGTCCGCGGTGATCTGCCGGAGCTTCGCCTGGATGTCGCGCACGGTGCTGCCGAGGTCGCGGCCGTCGACGTTCGCGGCGACGTCGATCACGCGCTGCACCGTGTAGTGGCTGACGGATTCGTAGCTCGTCTCCGGCTTGACGGTCGCCAGATTGCCGAGCGTGATGACCGGGGCTTGCCGCACCTGCCGCGGGTCCTGTGAGTCGCCCGCCACGATCACGGAGCTGAGCACCGGCGTGATGGGCGTGGCCATGAGATCGTCCACCGTCGCCAGGCGATCGATGGGCGTCTGCACCGACACCGTGTAGTTCACGCCGTTGGGATTGAGGAAGTAGGACGGGCTGATGATGGCGCTGGACGCGAGCGAGATCAGCGCGCTGGTGGCGACGTCGCGTTGCGTGAGCCCCAGCCGGGCCGCGCGCAGACGGTCCACGTCCAATCGCAGCGCCGGGTAGTCGAGCACCTGCATCTGCCGCACGTCGACCGCGCCGGGCACCTGTTCGATCGCGTTCTTCACCAGCGCGGCGTACTTCTGGGCGCGCTCGAAGTTGGAGTCCTGCACCTGGACGTCGATGGGCGCCGGCAGGCCGAAGTTGAGCACCTGGGTGACGATGTCGGCGTTCTGGAAGTAGAAGCTGGAGCCGGCGAACTGGGGCGGAACCTTGGCGCGGATCTCGCGCATGTAGTCGGCGACCGGCCGGTGCGGCTTCTTCAGGAGAATCAGGATCTCGGCGTCCATGCCGCTGATGTTGTCGGTCGGCACCAACGACAGGTTGAAGAACAGCGGCACGCCGATCTGGTCCTGGATGCGGTCGATCTCGCCGGCCGGGATCACCTTGCGGATCTCCTCCTCGACCCGCAGCACGATCTTCTCCGTCTCCTCGATGCGCGTGCCCAGCGGGGCGCGGAAGTGCAGCTTCATGATGCCCACGTCCGGCGTCGGGAAGAAGTCCGTCCCGACCACGTTGAGCAGCAAGCCGCTGGCCGCCCCGACCGCGATCAGGATGACGATGACGAAGGGCCGGTGCCGCATCGCCACCGTCAGCACCAGGCCGTAGGTGTCGCGCATCCAGTCGAGCACCCGCTCGCGGCCGTGGTTGAAGCGCTGGGCGAACCCGCGCGGCGGATGCGCGGCATGCGCATGGTCCTCGGCTCCCAGCAGCGCCCGCGACAGCATCGGAACGAGCGTGAAGGACAAGATGTACGAGGCCAGGAGGGCGTAGACCACCGCGAGCGCGAGCGGCGTGAACAGGTACTTGGACACGCCGAACAGGAACGCCACCGGGATGAACACGATGCAGATCGCCAGGGTGGCCATGGTCCGGGGCAGCGCCACCTCGTGCGAGCCGTCCAGGATGGCTACGGTGAGCGGCTTGCCCAGCGCGCGGTTGCGGTGGATGTTCTCCACCGCGACCGTGGCGTCGTCCACCAGGATACCGGTGGCGAGCGCCAGCCCGCCGAGCGTCATCAGGTTGATGCTGTGGCCGGTGAGGTACAGGCAGATGATGCCGGCGAACATCGCGCAGGGGATCGAGGTGATCACCACGATGGTGTTGCGCCAGCTGCCCAGAAACAGGAGGACCATCACGCTCACCAGCAGCGAGGCCAGCACCGCCTCGAAGGCCACGTTCTTGATCGCCGCCCGGACGAACTGCGACTGGTCGAAGTCCAGGTTGATCTGCATGTCTCCCAGCCCGGCCGCCTTGGCGCCTGCCCGGATGTCATCCAACAGGTCGCGGGTGGCCTCCACAACCGCCAGGCTGGAAGCGTCGGCGTGCTTGAGGATCGTCAGATAGGTGGCGCGCCTGCCGTCCACGTGCACGATGTTGTTCTGCACCGCGAAGCCGTCTTCCACCTTGGCCACGTCGCCCAGCAGGACCGGCACGCTGTTCACCACTTTCAGCGGCATGCGGTTGAACTCGTCCACCGTCGGCGGGCTGGAGTTCATCAGAACGTTGTACTCGGTCGAGCCGATGCGCGCGGTGCCGGTCGGGATCAGCAGGTTCGAGGTCAGCAGCGTCTGCACCACATCGTTGGGCGATACGCTCTTGGCGGCCATCAGCCTGGGGTTGAGGTCCACCGAGATCTGCCGCAAGCGTCCGCCGAAGGGCGCCGGCACCTGCAGGCCGGGAATGGTGAACAGCCTGACGCGCACGAAGTTGAACGCGTAGTCGAACATGCGCCCCTCCGGCAGCGTCTCGCTGAAGAAGGTCATGTTCACGATCGGCACGGTGGCCGGGTTGTACTGGATGATGACGGGCGGCGAGATGCCCGGCGGCAGAATTCGCAGAATGGTGCCGTTGATGGCGTTGATCTGGGCGATCGCGGCGCCGATGTCCATGCCCGGGTGGAAGAACACCTTGACCAGCCCGGTGCCGGGGATGCAGGTGGACTCGATGCGCTCGATGCCGCTGACGGTGGTGGAGTAAGCGCGCTCGCTGATGATGACGACGCGCCGCTCCATTTCCTCGGCCGACAGGCCAGGGTAGTTCCAGCCCACGAACACCACCGGGATGTCGATCTTCGGGAAGAAGTCGACATTCATCCGCGAGGCGTCGGCGATGGCGGCTACCACCGGGTTCTTGCGCACGTCGGACGGGAGGAACGCGGTCATGGTGCGCCAGACCGCCAGGATACCCAGGAGAATTACCAGCAGCGACAGCACTGCGACGGTATACGGCCGTCGCAAGGCCAGCTGCACCAGCGCCATCATCGAACGTTCCCTCCCTGACCAGGCCCCCGGTGCGGCAAAACCCGCAGCGGCCTGGCCAGACGGCCGCTTTGTGAGACGCCGCGGTGTGGAATTTTAGCGTGTGTGGCGTTGCAGCGCTAACGCCCTGCCCGCGGCCGAACTAAACGTCTGGCCGCCACCGTAGCATGATTGGGGGCGGGCTTTCGGTGCGGAGCGGAGAAAAAAAGTGGCCCGCCAGAGGGGGCGGGCCGAAGCAGGAGGAGGGGAAGAAAGCGGGGAGACCGGCCGCGCCGGGTTACTTGGAGGCCGGAACGCAGCTGATGCGATCGTTCTCCAGGATGCACTCCATATTGCCGTTGAGCTTGAATTCGGCGCGCTTCTTGCCGTCGTTCGTGCTGAAATGGATAGGCTCTTCGGCGGCTGCGGGAGGGGCCTGCAGGAGTGTGATGGTGAGCAGACCGGCCAGGATGCTTGCGAACATGCTATGACTCCAAAGCGAAAAGAAAAGAGAACCAGGTCGACCGAGACGACCAGATCGACCAGACCGAATGGGGAGGCGGTTCATGCGGCGTGAGCCAGATCGGCTTGGCGCCGTGCACCGGGGTCGCCCTGCGAATCCAGGAACGCCGCGATGAGCGCGTTGACCGCTTCTGGGTGCGTGATCGGTCCGAGGTGCCCGAGGCCGGCATCTCGATCCGGCTGGCTTTCGGCATCAAGCCCTGTGCGAGACGGGTAGCGCGGGCGGCCGGAGCGGGTGTCAGCTCGCCGCTGAGAAACAGAACCGGCATCGGCAGCTGGGCGAAGCGCGCGGGATCCGTGGCGTCCGAGAACACGGCATGGAATTCCGCCACCACTTTGTGCATGCGCTGCGTGACTGCGCCCTGCTGCGTCGCCGACATGCGTTGCCAGGTGCCGGTCCCCGACCAGTAGTCGATGAAGCTGCGGCCTGCGCCTGCCGCGTCGCCGGCCTGGCAACGCCGTTCCACCTCGCCGCGCAACGTCACGATTTCCGTCAACTCGTTGCCGGCCAGCAGGTGGAACAGCACCGGCTCATACAGCACCAGGCTGCGCACGCGCTCGGGCCGGTGCTGCGCGACCTTCAGCGCAATCACGCCGCCGTAGGAGTGACCGACCAGATGGACGGGCGCAGCGGCTCCGTCCAGCCAGCGTTCGACCCATGCCGCCTCCTGGTCCAACGTGACCGTCTGGTGCTCCGACCAGGCCGGCCCGTCCGTGTAGCCGATCAACCCCGGCGCGACAACGCGCAGGCGTGGGGCGACGCGCTCTGCGAGCCGCTGCCATTGCCGCGGCGAGCTGGCGCTGCCGTGGAGGCAGATGAGCATGTCCCGCTGCGTGCCGGCGGGCGGGGCAAGACGTGTGCTACGCATTGACATACTCCTTAGTGTTCGTGTCCATGCCGTAGGCCAGTGCAGCCACGCGCAGATCCACTGCCAGCGCGCAGCCGGGGCGGTCTGCGCGACGCAGCCGGCGCAAGAACATGGTCATTCTCGAAAGCTCTGGCAAGCCCCAGAAAGCTCCGGTAAACCCCAGAGTCCTGGCAAACCCTGGCCCGCGTCAGTCCCAGGTGAGCGTCAGCACGTGGCGGATCGCGTCGCGCAGATCGCGGCTGCGGTCCTCGTCGCCGTCGTCATAGTCGCCAGCGCTATCAGCCTGCAGCGGGTGCCGCGCCCACGCGTTGCGCTCCGCCCGCTCCAGGGCCTCGCCGGCGGCAACATCCCAGTCCTGGCTGTCGCGGTCGGTCTCGAAGTGGAGCGAGACGGTGGTCTCGGGAGCGAGAAAGACCTCGTCGTCGAACTCGTCGTACATGGCTGTCTCCTTGTCGGTGCCCACTGCGTTGTCGAATCGCCAGGGGCGTTGTCGAATGCTCAGGGGGCGGTACGTCGCGCGGGGCGGCTGCCGCATGGGTGCGCAGATTACGCAGGCGCTGTATTGCGCTGTTGTCCGATCGGAAACAGTTTGTAACCTGTTTGTATCGATCGCCCCGTTTGGTTCGATCGCCGTGTGGTGCAGGTTGATGCGCGGGCCGCGTGCGCAGCTATAATCTGACCGCTCCAGTGGGCGTTCAAGGAAGGCAATGGCAGCCAGCGCAAGCATCCTCGTCGTGGACGACGACCCCGCGGTCCGCGACATGATCGACGAGTATCTGTCGACGCATGGCTTCGAGGTCGCGCAGGCCGGCTCGGGCGAGCAGATGCGGGCTGCGCTGGCGCGCCGTGTTCCCGACGTCGTGCTGCTCGACCTCAACCTGCCCGGGGAGGACGGGTTGACTTTGGCGCGCTACCTGCGCGAGCACTATGAGCTCGGCATCATCATGGTCACGGCTGCCGGCGAGGTGGTGGACCGCATCGTCGGGCTGGAAGTGGGGGCGGACGACTACGTCGCCAAGCCGTTCGACCCGCGCGAGCTGCGGGCCCGCCTCAAGAGCGTCATGCGACGCGTGCAGGCGCGCACTGCCCAGACCGGGACAGGCGCCGTTGCCGCCGCCAGCGCCTCGAAACGGGTTGCGGTGGGGCGCTGCCTGCTCGACGTCGAAACGCACCAGCTGTTCACCGCAGCCGGGGAGGAGATCCCCATCACCAGCATGGAGTTCGACCTGCTGAGGGTGTTCGCCGAGCACCCCAATCAAGTCCTGTCCCGCGACCGTCTCCTCACGCTGACCCGCAACCGCGAATGGGAGCCGTTCGACCGCAGCATCGACATTCGCATCGCGCGCCTGCGCAAGAAGATCGAAGAGGACGCGGACAAGCCGCAGGTGATCCGCACCGTGCGCGGCGCGGGGTACATGTTCGTGCCGCTGAAGCGCGATGCGTGAGGGTTTTTTTGTTTCCCCCCTGTTTCAATGGTTTCCACGGAGTAAAAGTCCCTGCTGTCGGGTCGGTCCGGGGCTAAACTCAGTTCGCACGTCCAGGACAGCACACGCCCAGGAAGCAGCCGCAACAGGATAGCCAGCGAACCATGATGGGACAGATGCACCTCCTCGATGCGCAGCCACCCGCGCTTGGCCGGGAGGCCGATGCCGAGCTGGTCGTCTCGCGCACGGTGCAGGCGTGCAATGCCGCAGCGGCGGCCCTGTTCGGCTACGCCGACGGCGAGCTCACCGGGACGGCGCTGGCGTCCCTTCTTCCGCCGGTGCAGCCCGACGGCACCGCGTCGGAGAGCGGCTTCGAGCGCCGCCGCGCGGCGGTGCGCGCGGATGTGCCGCAATGCTTCCTGTGGCAGTTCCAGCGCCGGGACGGCGTGCCGGTGGATCTGCTGGTGCAACTGGACGCGGATGCGCAAGACCCCGATCGGGTCAGGCTGCGCTTGAAGGACGTGTCCTCCCTGCAGTACGCCGATCGGGCGCTGGAGGCAACCGAAGCGCGCTTGCGCCAAGTGCTGGACAACACCACGGCGGTGGTGTTCATCAAGGACGGCAGCGGACGCTATTCCTACGTCAACGATCGCTTCTGCGAGATGGTCGGCCGCACGCAGGCCGAGCTGATCGGTGGTTTCGACTCGGACGTGTTCCCCCCTGAGGTGGTGGCGCGACTGCGCGCGGACGACCAGCGCGTGATGGAGCAGCGGGCGCCTCAGGAGATCGAGGAACACCTCATCGTGGACGGCCGGTCCTCCACCTACCTCGCTACCAAGTTCCCGCTCATCGATGCGCAGGGTAGACCGTACGCGATCTGCGGCATCGCCACCGACATCACCCGCCGCAAACGGGGCGAGGAGGCGTTACGCAGCGCGGCGCTGGCCGTGTCGATGGCCGAGGGCCCGGCGCTGTACCAGGAGCTGACCCGCTACCTGGCGACGACGCTGGGTGTGGAATGCTGTTTCATCGCCGAATGCACCAGCTCGGCCAGCACGCACGTGCGCACGCTCGCGGTCTACACGGATCGCGGGTACGAGAGCAATATCGAGTACGGCCTGCCGGGCACCGTGTGCGGCACTGTGGTCGGCCGCAACTTCCGCCTGGTCCCCGACGGGGTGCGCCGCCTGTACCCCGACGATCCCATGTTCAAGCGGCTGGCCATCGAGAGCTACGCGGCCTACCCGCTGAACGACTCGCAGGGCTGTGCCCTCGGGCTCATCGCAGTGATGTCGCAGCGCCCGCTCGCCGATCGTGAGCTGGTGGAATCGATGCTGCAGATCTTCGCCACCCGCGCCGCCGCCGAAATCGAGCGCAGCCGGGCGGAGGAAGCCCGCCGTGTGTCCGAGGAGAGCTACCGCGCCATCTTCGAGGCTGCTGAAGACGCCATCTTCCTGCACGACTGGGAGTCCGGCAGGATCATCGACGCCAACCCCAAAGCCTGCGAGCTGTTTGGCTTCGCCTGCGAGGAGATCAAGGGCATCCGCGTGGGCGACATCAGCTCGGGCGTGTACCCGTACGTCGAGGAGGAAGCCCTGCGCCTGATCAACGAGGCCAAGCAGGGCAAGCCGTTGCGTTTCGAGTGGCATCGCAAGAGCCGGGATGGCACCCTGCACTGGGACGAGGTGTGTCTGAAGTCGGCGGTCATCGCGGGCGAAAAGCGGGTGCTGGCGTTCACCCGTGAGATCACCGAGCGCAAGCTCGCGGAAGACGCGCTGCGCCGCGGCGCCCTGGCCGTGTCGGCGGCCGGCGGCGAGGCGGTGTTCGACGAACTGGTGCAGGCGCTTGCCACCATCCTGGATGTCGAGATCGCGTTCGTGGCGCTCGCTGCAGCAGGGGAGCCCTCGCGGCTGCGGATGCTGGCGTTCTACTCCGACGGGCGCCTGGTGAGGGAGTTCGACTATCCGATCGGCGGGACCCCGTGCGAGACGGTGATGGGTCAGCAGTTCCGCATCTATCCGTCCGCGCTCGGCGAGCATTTTCCGCAGGACAGCGGGTTCCGGGCTCTCGGGGTGAACAGCTACGCCGGCCTGCCGCTCAACGACGCGCACGGCAACGCGATGGGGATCATCTCGGTCCTGTCGCGCAAGCCCATCGCCAACCCCAGCCTGTTCGAGTCGATGCTGAAGATCTTCTCGGCGCGCGTGGTCACGGAGATCGAGCGCACGCGTGCGAGCGAGGAGCTGCGCAGCAGCGAGGAGCAGTACCGCACCATCTTCAGCGCCTCGCTGGACGGCATGATCATGTGGAGCGCCGAGGGCCATATCGTCGACGTCAACCCGGCCTGTCTGGCGATGCACGGCTACTCGCGCGACGAGGTTCTCGGCCGCGACCTGTCTCTCTTCGTCCCGCCGGAAAGCGTTGGGACCTTCGACGCCTTCCGGGCCGAGGTCGGCGCGGGCCGCCCGTTCCGCGCCGAGGCGGTGGCGCTGCGCAAGGACGGCACGCGCTTCTTCGTCGAGGTGCACGGCTCTCCCATCAGCTACAAGGGCAAGCCCCACCTGCTGGCGATGCTGCGCGACATCAGCGAGCGCAAGCAGCGCGAAGAGGCTCTGCGCCGCAGCGAGGAGCAGCTGCGCCAGGCCCAGAAGATGGAGGCGATCGGTCACTTGACCGGCGGCATCGCCCACGACTTCAACAACATCCTGACCAGCATCATGGGCTACATCGTGCTCGCCACCGAGCGCCAGGCCGGCATGGAAGACGCCAAGCTGGGAAAGTATCTGGAGCAGGCGCGCCTGGCCTCGACGCGGGCCCGCGACCTGATCCAGCAGATGCTGACGTTCAGCCGCGGCCAGCGCGGCGAGCCGCGGCCGCTGTCCCTGCCGCCGTCGATCCGCGAAGCGGTCAAGCTGCTGCGCTCGACGCTGCCAGCAAGCGTCGAGATCGAGACCGAGCTCGATGCGGACGCCCCCGCGGTACTGCTCGATCCGGTCCAGCTCGAGCAGGTGCTGATGAACCTGTGCATCAACGCCCGCGATGCGATGCAGGGGGCGGGTACGCTGCGCATCGGGGTGCGCCCGGTGGACGCGCTGCAACGCACCTGTGCCTCCTGCCGCAAGCAGGTGCAGGAACACGGCATGGTCGAGGTGGCAGTGAGCGACACCGGGTCGGGCATTCGTCCCGAGGTGCTGGAGCGCATGTTCGAGCCGTTTTTCTCCACCAAAGAGGTCGGCAAGGGCAGCGGCATGGGGCTCGCCACGGTGCACGGCATCGTCCACGAGTACGGCGGCCACATCGTGGTGGACACGGCGCCGGGGCAGGGCACCAGCTTTCGCATCCTGCTTCCCGCCCTCGCGCAGCAGAAGGGTCAGACGAGCGGATCGGTGCGCGCGCGAACCGGCGCACGCCAGGTCGCGGCGCGCCTGAGCGGTCGGGTGCTGGTGGTGGAAGACGAGCGCCTGGTCGCGGAGTTCATGGGCGAGCTGCTCAAGACCTGGGGCCTGAAGGTGACGGTCAAGACCAGCCCGGTCGAGGCGTACGACCTGCTGGCACATGATCCCGAGCGCTTCGACCTCGTCATTACCGACCAGACCATGCCCAAGCTCACCGGGCTCGAGCTCGCATGCCGCATGACCGCGTTGCGCCCGCAGCTGCCGGTGATCCTGTACACGGGCTACGGCGAGGACCTCGAGCAGGCCGAGCTCGCGCGTTGCGGCGTACGCACGTTGATCAGAAAGCCGCTCGACCCGGCGGCCCTGATGCATGCACTGCACGCCAACCTGCCGGCGAGCGGGCTGGGCGGCTGACTCGGTTCGCGCTCACCCGATCGCACCCGCCCGCGCACTACCGGCACCGCGGCATGACACCCATGCGACGACTGGCCGCAAGCGATGCGAGCTACGCGCAGGCGCTCGGCTCCCAGAGCAAAGCGGTGCTGGTAGTCGATCCGGCCCTGTATGTGCGCGATTGCAACGCGCGGGCGCTCAGCCTGTTTCGTTGCTCCCAGCAGGCGCTCGTCGGCCGCTCCGCCTCCTATCTCCTGCCGGCGCACCAACCAGACGGAACCGACTCGCTGCAGGCGCTGCGCGACGCCGGGGCCGCGGCGTTGAGCGGCTTGCCCCAGTCCCTGCTGTGCTATCTGCGTGGCGCGGACGAGAGCAGCTTTGAGGCCCTGGTCCAGCTCGAGGCGGTGGAGCTGGACGGCGGGCCCCATCTGCTGGCGCACGTGCGCGATCTCACGCGGCTCAGGCAGGCCGAGCAGGAGCTCGAGGCGAGCGAGCAGCGGCTCCGGCAGCTGCTCGACAACACCCCGAGCCTGGTGCTGATCCGCGATCTCGACGGGCGCTATATCTACGTCAACCGGCGCTTCTGCGAGATGTACGGCATGCAGCCGGACGACATGATCGGCTCGCTCAACAGCGACCTGTTGCCGCCCGACGTGATCGCCGTGGCGAACGCCAACACTGCGCGCGTCCTCGCGGCCCGCGCGCCGATGGAGTTCGAGGAGGAGGCGGAGCTGGGCGGCCAGCGGCTGACGTTCCTCGCCAGCCGCTTTCCCCTGCTGGACCAGGACGGCGAGCCCTATGCGGTGTGCGTGATCGCCACGGACATCACCGGCCGCAAGCACACCGAGGAGGCGCTGCGCGCGAGCGAGCAGCAGTACCGTTCGATCTTCAATGCCTCGGTCGACGGGATGCTGGTGCTCGACGAGGAGGGCATGATCGTCGACGCCAATCCCGCGCTTCTGGCGCTGCTCGGCTTTCGGCGCGAGCAGGTGCTGGGGCGCAATCCCGACCAGCTGCTGGCCAGCGGCGGCCAGGTATGTCGCGAGCTGGTTGCGGGAATCGCGGACGGCGGCAGCTTCCAGCGCGAGTGCGCTGCCCGCACGCAGGACGGCAAACCGGTCGAGATCGAGGTGCGGGGCGCGCGCATGCACTACCAGGGGCGCCCGCACGCACTGGCCATCGTGCGGGACCTGACTCGTCGGCGACAAGCCGAGGCGGAGCGCGAACGCCTGGAGACGCAGCTTCGGCAGGCGCAGAAGATGGAGGCGATCGGCCACCTGACCGGAGGCATCGCGCACGATTTCAACAATATCCTGACCAGCGTGATGGGCTACATCGCGCTCGCCGAAGAGCGCCCCGGGAGCCGCAAAGACGGGCGCCTGGGCAAGTACCTGGAGCAGGCGCATGTCGCCTCGACCCGCGCGCGCGACCTCATCCAGCAGATGCTCACGTTCAGCCGCGCCCGGCGCGGTGAGCCACGGCCGTTGTCGCTGGCGCCGCTCGTCAAGGAGTCGCTCAAACTGCTGCGCTCCATGCTCCCGGCCACCATCGAGCTCGAGACCGATCTCGATCCGGAGCTGCCGGCGGTGCTGCTCGATCCGGTGCAGATCGGCCAGGTGCTGTTGAACCTGTGCATCAACGCGCGCGACGCGATGCCGGAGGGCGGTACGCTGCGCGTGGGGTTGAAGATGGCGGGCGCGCTCGACCAGGCTTGCGCTTCCTGCCGCAACCGGGTGCGCGCGCAGCATCTCGTCGAGTTGTTCGTGGGCGATAGCGGGATGGGCATCCCAGCCGAGGTGCTGGAGCGCATGTTCGAGCCGTTCTTCAGCACCAAGGAAGTCGGGAAGGGCAGCGGCATGGGGCTCGCCACGGTGCATGGGATCGTCCACGACCACGGCGGACACATCCTGGTGGACTCCGCACCGGGCGCTGGTGCGGCGTTTCGCGTGCTGCTGCCGTTGCCGGCCGGGAAGCCGGATGCAGTGGTGCCGGAGCAGTCCGCGCGGATCGGCGCGGGCGCTCCGCAGCGCCGTCTCAGCGGCCGCGTTCTGGTCGTCGAGGACGAACAGACGGTGGGCGAGTTCATGGCCGACCTGCTGGAGACCTGGGGCTTGAACGTGATGGTGAAGCCCAATCCGGAGGAGGCGCGCGCGCTTCTCCAGTCCGACCCGGAAAGCTTCGACCTGGTGGTGACCGACTACATGATGCCCAAGGGCACCGGACTGGACCTGGCGTGCCAGCTCAAGACGGAGCGGCCCGAATTGCCGGTGATCCTCTACACCGGGTACAGTGATGCGGTGAACCAGGAGGACGCCGACCGCTGCGGAGTGCGCGCGCTGGTGCGCAAGCCGCTCGAGCCGGCCAGCCTGCTCAAGGTGATCGAGGCGCACCTGCCCGTCGTCGAACGCCCAGCGCAGTGAAAGGGATCGCATGCCCCGTCTCGAACTGGATACTGCCAGCATCTACTATGAACGGACCGGCAGCGGCACGCCGCCGCTGATGCTGGTCCACGGCTTCACCTGCGCACACGACGATTGGGGCCGCCAGGTCGAGCACTTCTCTCCCACGCACACCGTCGTAACCTGCGACTTGCGAGTCCACGGCCAGTCGAGCGGCAATGCGCAGGATTGCACCATCGAAACTTACGGCCTGGACGTGGCTGCCGTGATGAACGCCTTGGATCTGGCCCCCGCAGTGCTGGTGGGCCACAGCATGGGATGTCGTGTGGTGCTCGAAGCCGCCCGCCAGGCGCCCGCACGCGTCGCGGGCGTGGTGCTGATGGACGGCAGCCTGCTCGGGACCGACCTGCAGGCGGCGGTGGCCGTGCGCAATCAGATTTCAGCGAGCGGCGGCGAGGCGTTCGCGCGTGCGCTGTTCGGCGAAGCGCTTCTGCCCGCCACCGCCGAGGGCGACCGGATCATGCGACGGGCTGTCGCTTTTCCCGAGGCGGCGATGCTGCGCCTGTTTCCCGCCATGGTCGAATGGGAGGTGCGCACGATGGCCGATGCACTGGCGAGCCTGCGTGCGCCTCTGCTGGTGATCCAGAGCACCTACTTGAACAGCGAGCGCAAACGCGTCCGGCTCCAGCCAGGCCAGACCACTCCGTGGCTGGATCTGGTGCGGCGCCTCGTGCCCACCGCCCGCATCGAGATCGTGCCCAACGCCGGGCACTTCACGATGATGGACGCGCCGCAGGCGTGCAACCGGTTGTTGGCGGAGTTCAGTAGTTTGCTGCCTTCCGCGCGCGAGACTCCATGACGCAGCAATGTGCCACGAATCGAGCTCGTGAACCTGATCCCCTCTCCCCTTGCGGGAGAGGTCGCGCCGGAGCGCGGAGCAGGGGCCCCGCTGTGCGGGGATGCGACCGCGAAGGCGCGCGTGGCCATCAACCGTACGAGCGGCGACATCCCCTTCCCTTGCGGGAGAGGGCTAGGGAGGGGGATGTCGGACGACCGCTTCACCCTCACCCCAGCCCTCTCCCATCGAGGGAGAGGGAGCCTTTTAAGGCAGCCCTCTCTTCCGCCGCGCTACGCCGCCATCCGGCCCGATTCGCGCTGCACACGATCGAGCTGACTCTTCGCGTCGCGCAGCGCCGTGCGCAACCCCTCTTCGACGACTGGATGGTAGAAGGGCATCTCCAGCATGCGCTCGATCGTCAACTGCGACTGCAGCGCCCACGCCAGCAAATGGGCGATGTGCTCCGCGTCCGGTCCGATCATTTCGGCGCCGAGGAATCGGCCCGACATCGCATCCGCGTACACGCGCAGCAAACCGCGGTTGCGCAGCATGACCCGGCTGCGGCCCTGGTTCTCGAAGGACACCTCGCCTACGACGATTGCGTGCGGGTCGAGGTCCGCGTAGCGCGAGCCTACCATCGCCAGCTGCGGATCCGTGAACACCACTGCGAGCGGTGCACGCCGCAGACCCGCACGCACATCGGGGAAGCGCGCGGCATTCTCGCCGGCAATCTTGCCTTCGTCAGCCGCTTCGTGCAGCAGGGGCAGCACGTTGTTGACGTCGCCGGCGATGAAGATGTGACTGTCACCGCATTGCAGGGTGTTGGCGTCGAACACCGGCACGCCATGCGCATCCAGGCGCAGCGAAGTGTGCTCCAGCTCGAGTCCGCGAACGTTTGGGCTGCGGCCGGTCGCCGCGATGACGTAGTCCACCGGGATCGATCGCGCAGAGCCGTCGTGGCCGGTAAACTGCACCGCAACGCCGTCTGCGTTGCGCTCGATCGAGCTGACGCGGGCGTCGGCGTCAAGGTAGAACTCGTCGCGGAAGGTCTGCGGCCGCGTAGTCGCGTACCCGCAGATCGCTGAGCGGTCCTACCGGCCCACCTCTTCCGAACAGGTGGACTTCGACGCCGAGCCGGTGCAGGGCCTGGCCCAGTTCCAGCCCGATCACGCCCGGGCCGAAGACAGCCACTGCACGTGGCAGATCATCCCAGTCGAACACGTCGTCGTTGACCACCAGACGGTCGCCGGCGGCCCGCAGCAGCGGTGGAATGCGGGGCGAGGAACCGGTGGCGATCACCGCCTGTGCAAACGCGACCCGATGCGTGTCTCCCACCTGCAGCGTGTGATCATCGACAAAGCGCGCGTAGCCGCGCAGCCTGTCCGCAGCGGGGATGGACTCGACGCTTTCCAGCACGAAGCCGACGAAACGGTCCCGCTCGCGCTTGAGTCGCGCCATGACGGCACGGCCATCGACCTCCACACTGCCGTTCAGGCGCAGGCCGAACTCGGTCCATCGCGCCGGAGCATGCGCGGCTTCAGCCGCCGCGATCAGCAGCTTGCTGGGCATGCAGCCGACTCTGGCGCAGGTCGTGCCGTAGGCGCCGGCCTCGATGATGAGCGCGCGTCTGCCTGCCGCGACCGCCGCCCGATAGGCAGCCAACCCGGCCGTACCCGCTCCGAGTACTCGCGATGTCGGTGGTGATGGTTTGCATGATCCTCTGGTGTCCTTGCAACTGTCCGCGAATGCGCTTGAATCCACACCACCCCCGCCCTTCGGGCGACCCCTCCTCATGAGAGGAGGGGAGAGACCCAACCAACCCCTCCCCTCCTCCCCGAGGAGGGGTGGCGCCGCAGGCGCCGGGGTGGTGGGAGCCTCCCCGAGGAGGGGTGGCGCCAAGGCGCCGGGGTGGTGGGAGCCTCCCGAGGAGGGGTGGCGCCAGCAGGGTGGTGGGAGCCTCCCCTCAGCGTTAGGCCGCCTTCCGCGCCCAGCGCTCGAGTTCCTCGTGACCGCCGATGTACTGGCCGTTGACGAATACCTGCGGCACCGTCTGCTTGCCGGTCACCGCGCCGATTACGCGGCTGCGCACGTTGTGCGCGAGAGGGATCTCCGCGTAGTCGTAACCGAGCTCGGTCAGCAGCGACTTGGCCTTCGCGCAGAACTGGCAGCCCTCGCGGGTGAAGATCGCCACCTGGTCGGGCTTCTTGGCCTTGGGGTTGACGTAGGCCAGCATGGTGTCGGCGTCCGACACTTCGAAGGGGTCGCCCGGCTTCTGCGGCTCGACGAACATCTTCTGCACCACGCCGTCCTTCACCAGCATGGAATAGCGCCACGAGCGCTTGCCGAAGCCCAGGTCGGCCTTGTCCACCAGCATGCCCATGCCCTCGGTGAACTCGCCGTTGCCGTCCGGGATCAGGACGATGTTGCTCGATTCCTGGTCCTTGGCCCACTCGTTCATCACGAACGTGTCGTTGACCGACACGCACAGGATCGAGTCGACGCCGTTGGCGAAGAACGCCGGCGCCAGCTCGTTGTAGCGCGGCAGGTGCGTAGACGAACAAGTCGGGGTGAACGCGCCCGGGAGCGAGAACACCACCACGGTCTTGCCCTTGAACAGCTCGTCGCTGCTCACACTTTTCCACTCGTTGTTCTCGCGCACGCGGAACGTAACGTTCGGCACCCGCTGGCCTTCTCGATTGCTCAACATCAGTATCTCTCCTGTTTGCAAGGTCGTAGGAATCGCTGCCGTATCGCAGCGCGCACGGGTAAGAATATGGGGGCACTGGGGGCCGGTCCAACGGATTAACTTGATCCGTGGGATCGGTTCCGTCGATCGTGGCGGGAGCCGGCCCGCTCGCACCCTCCTTTGCGTCCGCAGGACGCGGGGGAGGGCCGGGGAGGGGCAAGCACCGCGGCCTGCCCCCCATCCCAACCTTCCCCCGCAAGCGGAGGAAGGAGCAAAGTACTTCTAAGCGTGGAATTGCTATTGCAACCCGGGCAGAGCCGGGGGCGCCCTGTGGAACTTGTGGCCTGTAACAGTGATTTCAGGAGCAGCAGCGAATACTCCCCGTTGTGGGAGAGGGTAGGGGTGAGGGGTAAGGCGCAGGGCAGTACCGAATCAGTCGTTACAGTCCACTAGCTTCCACCGCGCTCCGAGTACAGATCCATCTGCCGGTCGTCGCCGATCACGCGGTCGAAATCGAGGCCGAGCGCGGCGAGCACGGGTTCCGCGACCGGCCTGACCTGCTTGGCAACGTAGTGCTCGCGATCGAGCGGATGCTGTACGTTGTCGAGGGGCTCGGGCCCGGCCGTCGTCATGACGTAGCTGATCAGACGCCCCGAGCTGCGGTCGGACTTGCGCGCCGCGGCGACGTGCGGCGGCGTGGTCGCGGTGTAAGCATCGGCGTCCTTGCGCAGATTCTTGCGATAGACGAGCGCCTCGTCCAGCCCGCCCGCGCGCACCTGCTGCACGACTTGCGCGAGGTAGCGCTCGACGGGCTGGTCCGCGAAGAGCCGCTCGAACAGCTCGCGTTGCACCTGCTTGGCGAGCGCAGTCCAGTCGCGGCGTACGACCTCCATGCCCACGAATTCGACCGTTTCATGCCCGCCCTTCCGCAGCAGGCCGGCGTAGCGCTTGCTCGCCCCGCGCGTGCTGTGCCGCGCCGAGGGCAGGAAGAGCTTGACATACAGTTTCTCGAACTCGAGCTCGAGGCGGCTCGGCACGCGCCAGCGTTCCTCGATGTGGCGCCCGACGTCGCGATTGAGCAGCGTCGCGAGCTCGCGCCCTTGCTCCAGCGTCGCGGTCGAAATCCTTGCTCCCGGAGTGCACGAACAAGCTGTCGGTGTCGCCGTACAGCACGCGGAAGCCAGCGGCTTCGAACCACCGCTTCGACCAGAGCAGCATCTCGCGGCCCATGCCGGTGATCGAATTGGCGAGCGCCGGGTTGTGGAAGCGGCAGGCCGGCGTGCCGAGCACACCGTAGAACGAGTTCATCAGAATCTTGATGGCGTGAGAGGCGACTTCGTCGCCAGCCTGCTTCGCGGCCTCGCGCCGTGGGAAGAGTTCGTCGAGGAGCCTCGGCAGGATGGCGGGCTCACGCCGGAACGCGCCGCCGGGGGTCTCGATGACGTCGGCGCCCGGCGGCGGGCTGGCAATGTAGGACACCGGGTCGATATTGAAGGTGCGGATGATGCTCGGATACAGGCTCTTGAAATCGAACACCCACACGTTGCGATGCAGGCCGGTTACGGGCTCCAGCACATGCCCGCCCTGCTGTGCGGCGAATACGCGCGAGTCGCCGGAGCGCACGGTCGGCGCAACGATGTTCTGGCGCCGCAGCTCGGTCAGGTACAGGAAGTCGAACGAAGCAATGCTTGCCGCGACCCGGTCCGGCATCATTCCGGTCAAGCGGGTGCGCGCGAACGCGAGCGGGATGAGGTTCAGCCGCGCGACGATGTCGTAGGCGAGCCGCGCGTCGGTGCGCGCATAGAGCGCGAATGCCGGCAGGTCATGGCGGTAGGTGTCCTGGATCTCGGCGATGCGGTCGCGCGCATCGCGCTTGGCTCCATTTTCTCGTCCCGCTTCCCCGCCGCGCAAAGCTTTGCCCTCACCCAGTACCTCGCGTGCGACGGCGTCCAGCGAGTAGTCGTCCATGCGCACGAACGCGCCGCGCAGCAGGTCGATGCCGTCGAGCACGAGCCGTCCCGGCACGCTGGCCTGGCCGCTGCCGAAGTAGCCCTCGGCCCTGCGAATCTGGAGCGGTCCCGGGTTGCGGCCAAGCTTGAAAGGATGGCGCAGGCGCGCGGCGATGCGCTCGAGAACCGTCAGGTCGAAGTCGATCGTGTTCCAGCCGGTAAGCACGTCGGGGTCGAACGCCGCGATTCGTGCGCAGAACGCGTCGAGGGCGGCACGCTCGTCCGCGCAACGGGTGGCCCGCTCGGGCATCGGACGATCGCTGCCGTCCACGATGAGAACCTCGTCCAGCTGAGGTGTGTGCAGGCCGGGGTCGCATACAAGGAGATCGCCAGCAAGCGCTCGCCCTTGCCGTCGGTTTCGATGTCGAACGACAGGACGCGGGGCTCGACCCTCACGTCGGCGGGCCGCAGCTCCGGGTTGTCGAAGACGAGCGTGACGCCGGTTCCGTCCTGGGCCTCCCCGTCGATCTCGCAGCCGCCCTTGATGCCGCGGTCGATCAGGTAACGCACCGCGAAGCGCACATCGGCCTCGAAGGTGTCGATGCCCGCCTGGTGCAGGCGATCGCGCAGCGGCGTCACGTCGGACGGCGTCGCGACCTCGAGGCGACATACCGATGCTCCATCGAAGGCGCGTTTGTCGACGGTTTGCGGTCGCGGCGCGCCGAGCGCCAGCGCGCGCTCGCCATCCGCGGCTCGGATGTAGAAGTACGGCCGCTGCCGGTCGTCGCGCACGAGGAACGTGCCACCGTTTTCCAGTTGGCCGTACAGGTGCACGACGGGGATGCGGGCGCCCGCAGGGTCCCGAGACGGTGCGGTAGTTCGCCTGGAAGAGGAAGCCGCGCACCTTCATGTCTTACCTGCAGACCCCGAAACGACGCGACTGCGCAGGCCAGGCGTCAAGCGCTCGCGGCGCTGAGGGCTGATCCGCGAGGCGATCCCCGCCTGCTAGGCCCCTTCAGAGTTGCCGCTCGGACACGCCGGCAAGCTGCAACCCGCTCATGCAGCGGCCGCGACGGTGACACCCTGCACGCCGTGGCGCTCGATCAGCCGCGCGACGAGTCCCGAAGCCTTGGCCTCTTCGGCAAACGCGGCGAGAAAAGCCGCGCTTGCCGTGCGCGCCTTCGGTGTGCCGATCGCCTGCTGCACGGCGGTGAAGCGTCCGTCGAGCACGCGCGCCCCAGGCAACTTCTGCACGTCCTTCAGCAGACGCGGCCGCAGCCCGGCGAGCGCGTCGAGCTTTTGGCACGCACGAAGACTGTCGTAGGATCCGTCGAGCCCGGCCGCGTGTACCAGCTCGGCGTTCTTGATGCTGCGGTCGAGATAGAGACCGTACGCGCTCCTGTCGGCGACCGCGATGCGCACGCCTTTGCTGATCGACTTCGTCGACCGAGTCGAATGCTCGAGCCGGCCGGTACGAGGTATGTGGCTTCGATCTCGAGATACGCCGTGGTGAAGGCAATCTGCGCGGCACGCGCTGGTTCCGCACCGATCAGCCCGACGTCCCAGTCGGCGACGGCGTCGGCGAGCTTCCCAGGCGATTCGTAGGGGATGAGCTTGAGCGGCACCTTGAGCCGGGCGGCGATCTCACCCGCCATGTCGGGCGCGATACCTTGCGGATCACCGTTCGCTGCGCGACCCGTGACGAGCAGGAAGTTCGACAGGTTGATTCCGGCGCGGAGCACGCCTGTTGGGGCGAGCTCCGCGATCACGGCAGCGCTTGGGGTAACGGCCATTGTTCAGACTCCTCGGTCAGCAGTGCTTGATCATGTCGGTCGGGCATGTGCCGCGACGCTCGCGCCCTTGAAGGCGCGTCGCCCCACGCGCCGGTTCTCGCCGCTGGATTGGCGAGCGACGCAGTCGCCACGCGCGGACCTACCCGCACGCCCCGATCGCGCCGCAAGCCGTGCAGAACTCGCATCCGTCCTTCTTGATCAAGGCGAAGTTGCCGCATTCCTTGCATTGCTTGCCGGGCAGGATGCGGTAGCTCTCCGCTTCCGTCTCGCGGTCGGCCTCGGGGATTTCCAGGACGCCCATCTCGGTGACCGGGTAGCCGCGCTCGTCCAGCACCCCGAGCATCGCGTAGCGATGGATCACGAGGCGCGCGACGTAGGCAACCGTGCTGGGGAAGTTCTGCTGCTTCTGGGCGCCGGGCACGCGCGCCATGAAGTCACCCAGCGGTTCGGCGTAGTTCAGCAGCTTGCGCAGCTTCATGCCGATCCACGCCGGGTCGATCACGCGCATGTCCAGCGACAGCAGCTTGCACAGTCCATCGAGCGCGCGGGGATAGGCCCCCGCCAGCCACACCGAGTAGGGGCGGCGCTGGCCATTGGGGAGCATCAGCTCCTTGAGCATCAGCACGAAGTCGTCGCCGGAGCTGGGGTTGAACACGTCCACCGTCCAGGACATGGTGCCGTCGGTTCCGGTCTTCGGTTCCTTCTTGGCAAACAGCGCATCCAGCACGGGTGACTTGCCTTCCTCTTTCGCCAGCGCGCCGAGTTGATCGACGCGGTAGCGCACGATGCGCGCGAAGGCCGCCACCATGCTGGGCACCGCCTGCGCCTTGCCGTCCGGTGGCATCGGGCAGTCGAAGGGATCGCCGGCGGTGCGCGCCAGGATGTCGAGCTTCATGCGCAGCCAGGCCTTGTCCTGCGCGCGCATGTCCATCGACAGCGTCTTGGCCACCGCGCCCAGGCCGCGCGGCTGCTCGTTGCCGTTGACCCACACCTCGAACGGATGCATGTGCGCATCCTCGACGTGGCCCACGAAGATGGCGAAGCGGCCGAACGGCGATTCGACCATGTACGTCCACGACGGGTTGCCGGCGGGGAGCGTCGGACGACCCGGCCAGCGCAGGCTGGACAGGGCCGGCTCGGGCGCGACCTCGAGGCGGATGCGGCGGTCGGTGTCCGAGGTGTCGAGGTCGTTCGGCGCCTCTTCCTTCTTGGCGACGGACAGCACGCTGCCGAGCACCTTGTTGGGCCGGTACGTGGTGATGCCTTTGAGCCCCGAACGCCACGCCTCGAGGTACAGGTCCTTGAAATCCTCGTAGGGGTAGTCCTCGGGAACGTTGACCGTCTTGCTGATGGCGGAGTCCACGAACGGCGAGACCGCCGCCACCATGCGCATGTGGTCGAGAGCGGAGATCTCCAGCGCGGTGACGAACTCCGGGGGCAGCTGGTCCACCTTGCCGCCCAGATGCTGATACAGGCGCCAGGCGTGGTCCTCCACGTCGTAGACCTTGAAGGTGTTGTCCGGCTCGCGCTTCTTGCGCTGGTAGGTCCAGGAAAACGCCGGCTCGATGCCGTTCGCTGGCGTTGTCCGCGAACGCCAGCGAAATCGTGCCGGTGGGCGCGATCGACAGCAGGTGGCTGTTGCGCAGGCCGTGGCTGCGGATCTCGTCCTTCAGCGCCTGCGGCAGGCGCGAGGCGAAGCGCGGCGCTGCCAGGTACTTCTGCGCGTCGAACAGCGGGAACGCGTCCTTTCTCCCGCGCGATCTCGATCGAGGCGGCGTAGGCTTCGTCGCGCATGGTCTGCGCGATCTTCGCCGCCATCTGCCGCGCGGCGCTCGCTGTCGTAGCGCAGGCCGAGCATGATCAAGGCGTCGCCCAGGCCGGTGAAGCCGAGACCGATGCGGCGCTTCTTGCGCGCCTCTTCGGCCTGCTGGGGCAGCGGCCAGACGGTGGCGTCGAGCACGTTGTCGAGCATGCGCACCGCCGACGCGCACGACCTTGCGCGAACGCGTCGAAGTCGAAGCGCGCTCTTCGGCGTGAACGGATCGCTGACGAACAGCGTCAGGTTGACGCTGCCCAGGCAGCAGCAGCCGTAGGCCGGCAGCGAGCTGCTCACCGCATGGGTTGGTCGCTTCGAGCACCTCGCAGTACGAGAGATTGTCGTCGCGGTTGACGCGATCGATGAAGACCACCCCCGGCTCGGCATGGTCGTAGGTCGACACCATGATCTGCTGCCACAGATCGCGCGCCTTGACCTTGCGATACACCCACAGCCCGTCGGCGCGTCTCGCGCCCTCGGCGCCGCGATAGTCCGGTCCCGGCGGCGACTTGTGCACCAGCTCCCAGTCGCCGTCGGTCTCGACGGCGCGCATGAAGGCGTCGGTGACCGCCACGCTGACGTTGAAGTTGCGCAGGTCGCCGTGGTCCTTGGCGTGGACGAATTCCTCGATGTCCGGATGGTCGCAGCGCAGGATCCCCATCTGCGCGCCGCGCCGCGAGCCGGCGGACTCCACCGTCTCGCAACTCTGGTCGAACACGCGCATGTACGACACCGGACCGCTGGCGCTGCTCTGCGTCCCGCGCACCAGCGCGCCTTTCGGTCGGATCGAGGAGAAGTCGTAGCCCACGCCGCCGCCGCGACGCATGGTTTCGGCGGCCTCCATCAGCGCGACGTAGATGCCCGGGCTTGCCGTCGACGGTCTCGGATACCGAGTCGCCGACCGGCTGCACGAAGCAATTGATCAGCGTCGCGGTGCAGCTGCGTGCCGGCCGCGGAGTTGACGCGTCCGCCGGGGATGAAGCCGTTCTCGAGCGCTTCGAAGAAGACCGGCTCCCAAGTGGCGGGGTCGTTCTCGACGGCCGCCAGCGCCCTGGCCACACGGCGGCGCACGTCCTCCGACGGTCTGCTCGTCGTCCTTGGCGTACTTCTCCAGCAGCACGTCGATGCTGACTTGCTGGGGTGGAAGGGACAGGTTCGGATCGGTCAGTTTCATGTCGCCCTTCTGGGGGATACCTCATGCGTGGCAACGGGGTATGTTAGCTCAACGGGCTGTCCGGGGCGGGCTGGCGGGAACTTGAGCCGGCCCCGGTTGATCCGTATCAAAGAGGAGCAGAATTGCTCCTGTATCGTGTGTCGGTACGCGTTGGATTCGACACGGAGCCCGTGTGCGGTGGTACCGACCGCACGGGGACAGCGGAGGTCAGGCATGAAGATGGGCGAGCTTTCCGGGGCAGCCGCGCAGCGGCGGCAGAGCATGATCCGCGAAGCGGCGTACTTCCGCGCCGAGCGTCGCGGCTTTGTCGGCGGAGACCCCGTCAACGACTGGCTGGAGGCAGAGGCCGAGATCGATCGCCGCCTGGCCGCGGAAGCAGCGGCCGGCAGCGCGGGCGGTCCCGGTCCGATGGAGCAGTTCGAGGCGCAGCTGGCCGCGCTGGATCAGGAGATGCGCCGGCTGCTGGGCAAGGCGCGCGAGGCGAGCTCCGACATCCGCACCGAGATCGAGAGCGAGCTCGAGAGGTTGCGGCCGCTGCGCGCCAACGCGGAAGAGAGGCTCGGAGAGCTGCGCGAGCGCTCGGCGCAGGCCTGGGACGAGATGAAGAAAGGCGTGCACGGCGCCCGACACGAGCTCAACGCGGTGCTCAATTCCATCGCCCGGCGCTGGGGTTAGTTGGCTGGCTCCTTCCCCCGCGTCCAGCGGACGCAAGGGAGGGTGCATGATGGTTACTTCGTCTGGGTGCTGCGTGCGCCGGCGCGCAGCGCGACCTGTTCGAAGAACGCCGACAGCGCCGCCGCGTAGACCTGGCCGCTGACGAGAAATGCATCGTTGTGACCGCCGCGCAGCTCGACTAGCCGCTTGGGCTCGTGCGCGGCCTCGTACAGCTGCTGCGGGTGATGCCACTTGAACAACTCGTCGTCGCGGCTGTGCAGGATGAGAACCGGCACGCCCACCCGGCCGATCTTGTTCACGCTCTCATAGCGGTTGCGCACCAGCAGGCGTGCGGGCAGAAACGGGAACATCTCCTGGCCCACCTCCACCGCCGAGCTGAAGGCGCTCTCCATCACCAGTCCGCCGACTGGGTGGCGGGAGGCGAGGTCGACCGCAACCGCCGCGCCGAGCGACTCTCCGTACACGACGAGCCGACGCGGATCGATCCTGCGGACCTGCACGAGATAGTCGTAGGCCGCATCGGCGTCCCGATAGGTGCCGGTCTCGCTGGGCTGGCCGCTGCTGCGGCCGTACCCGCGGTAGTCCACGATCAGCACGTCGGCGCCCAGCGCACGCAGGACGGCGAGCTTCTCGAAACGATGCGAGATGTTGCCGGCGTTGCCGTGCAGGAGCAGGAGGGTGACTCGCGCCGGGCGTCGCCGCCGGCATGAACCAGCCGTGAATGCGCTCGCCGTCGGAGGTCCGCAGCTCGACATCCTCGAACGGCAGCCCGAGTGCGGCCGGCGTGCGCTCCAGCTCGTGCATGGGATAGTAGATCAGGCGCGGCTCGGCCCAGCCCAGCAGGAGCACCAACCCAGCGGCGACGGCGGCCAGCGCCAGAAATGTCCACAACACGTTGCGCAGCATGGCAGAAGGATACTGACCTGGCACGCAAATCGCGAGATAGCGGCGGAATCCCCACCCATCCGACCGCTCGCCCGTGCCGCCCGCGTTACGCCGATTCTTCCAGCTTGCGCTGCTGTTTGCGGCTGCGCTTATGTGTCTGTCCGCCCGGGCGGATCCCGCACTGCTCGAGCCCTTCGAGGAACTGCGCTATACCGATGACCTCGACGGGCTCAAACGCAGGCGCCTGATCCGGGCGCTGGTGGTCTACAGCAAGACGTTCTATTTCATCGATCGTGGCCGCGAGCGTGGCATGGTCGCCGAAGGTATCCAGCGTCTCGAGCAGTACCTGAACGCACGCCTGAAACTGACCAGGCCACACCAGCAGATCCACGTCGTGGCCGTCCCGGTTTCGCGTGACCAGCTTATTCCCTGGCTGCTGGAAGGGCGCGGAGACATCGCGGCCGCCAACCTCACCATTACCCCCGGGCGCGAGGCACTGGTGGATTTCTCACGGCCGTTCTACAGCCAAGCGAGCGAGGTCGTAGTTGCCGCCAAGGGCGTAGCGCCGGCGCAGTCTCTGGACGACCTGTCCGGGCAGGAAGTCGTTGTGCGCCCCTCGAGCAGCTACTACGAGAACCTGGAGGCGTTGAATCGATCGCTGTCGGAGCGGGGGCTGGCGCCGGTGCGGCTGACCGCGGCGGACGAGCGCCTGGAAGACGAGGACCTGTTGGAAATGGTCAACGCCGGACTCATCCCGCGCATCGTGATGGACGACTACAAGGCGCGGTTGTGGGCCAAAGTATTCCCCGCCGTGCGCATTCATCCGCAGGCGCCGCTCAGCACGCACGGCCGCATCGCCTGGGCGATCCGCAAGGACAGCCCGAAGCTCAAGGCTGCCCTCGACGGCTTCGTCAGGAGCAACCGCACCGGCAGCGCAGCGTTCAATGACGCCTACCAGCGCTACTTTCGCAGCACGCGCTGGGTCAAGGACGCCACTTCGCGCGACGAGCTGGCGAAGTTCGAATCCACCGTCGAGGTGTTCAGGAGGTACGGCGAGCGCTATCGGTTCGACTACCTGTTGCTCGCGGCGCAGGGCTATCAAGAGTCCGGCCTGGACCAGGCCAAGGTGAGCCCGGTCGGAGCGGTCGGCATCATGCAGGTCATGCCCGATACCGGCGAGGCGATGCGCGTGGGCGACATCAGTAAGCTCGACGCCAATGTCCATGCCGGGACGAAGTACTTGCGCCAGCTCGTCGACGTGCACTTTGCCGACCCGCAGATCGACGAGCTCAACCGCGCACTGTTCGCATTCGCGGCGTACAACGCCGGCCCCACTCGCATCAATCAACTGCGGCGCGCGGCGGCGCGGCGCGGTCTCGATCCCAACCGGTGGTTCTTCAACGTCGAGCGCATCGCCTCCGAGCGTATCGGCCGCGAGACCGTCGAGTACGTGGCGAATATCTTCAAGTACTACTTCGCCTACTTGCGGGTGGAGCAGCAGCGCCGGGTGCGCAATGAACTCAAGGTCCTGGGTGCTTCGGAGGAAGGACAGCATCTGCTGTTACACCGGGATCGCGAGCATGGCACACCTCCGGCTCCGCAGGCACGCACCATTCTCGGCTGTAGTTTCCGCTGTTCAACAGCCTGCTAAGCCCTCACCCTCACTTCTTCTCCAGCGTGCGCGAGAACCACTCGGCCATGGTGGCGTACAGCGGCATGTCGGTCCTCAGGACGTTGCCGTGGTTTGCGTTCGGGACGATGACGAAGCGCTTCTCGCCGCCGAATGCTTCGTACAGCCGACGGGCTCTGGCGATTTCGATGAGCTCGTCGGCCTCGCCGTGCACGACCAGCGCCGGTGCGTGCACACCTTCGGCCCAGGCGAGCGGGCGGACGTCCGCGACGCGGGCGCCGCCGCGCGCGGCTACCACACGTTCCAGCGTGGCTGCCGCGCGTGGGGCCAGCGGCCCGACCCAGTCCACCAGCCGGTCCTGAACGACCCCGTCCAAGGCGTCGAAGCCGCTCACGACGATTATGCTGCTCCACAACTGCGGTGAATCCGCGGCGGCGCGGATCGCGTAGGCTCCACCCATCGACAAGCCCCACAGGCCCGCCGGCTCATCGGACAGGGCGAATTTCCGGCGGGCTTCGTGCAGCACCTGGGCGGGCAATGCGCCCTCGATCGGGTCGGCCGCGAACTTCATCGTTCGCGCCATGCTCTCGCCGTGCGCCGGCAGATCTGGAATCAGGCAGCGGAATCCTGCGGCGGCGAAGCGCTCGGCGACCGGCAGCAGGTCTTCCTTGCGGCCCTTGCGCGCGTGCAGCAGGATGAGCGTGCCATGCACGTTGCCGTATACCGGCAGAGCCAGGCCCCTTGTCCGCAATTGCGCCCGCAGCTGTCGCTGGCGCGGCGTCGGGCCGGTGCTCGGGTCCGGCTCGACCAGCAGGCACGCGCTGGTATCCCGCAGACAGGGGAACCTGCGCACGCTCAATCCGCGCGCTGCCGAATCGCGCAGTATCTCCTTGTGGTATGCCTGCAGGGGCCGGCGTGCAGGTGTGGCCAGATCGCCCGATGCCGCCCAGAGCGCAAACGCGACGGCGAGGGCGAGCCCCAGCGCGATTGCGGCCACGATCAACGCCTTCGCCGGCAGCAGCCGGCAGGCTGCTCAACTGCAAGCGCCTGGAGCGGATCCGACGCGTTGCCAGCGTCACCAGAATCGGGTACCGCAAAGCCGGGTGGTCCATCGCCGCAACTCGCATTCGTGAGGGTGAAGACTGACAGCCGTGGGAACCGATCCACTCCGGTGGACGCCGGGAAGCCACTGATCATAGGCTGACACCCCGTGGTGAAAACAGTTGGCGCGCAGTGTGAAGCGGGCGTGAAGGGAGCGAACTGCGAACCGCCCCTGCCGCATGAGCGGCAGGGAGCTGTCGTGCTCCCGGATTCATGAGCGGTCTCCGAGGCCCGCACGTTCCTCGCGGCTCGGCCCAGCAGGGGGTGATCAGTGCGGGTACGACCCTGGCCGTGCGCTCCAAGCGGCGTACGCACTGCGTTGCTTGTCTAACCCGACGCGAGCGGTGATCTCATCCCACTGCCGGGCCAGATCGTCCAGGATCGCCTGCGAGTCCTCACCGGCCCACAAACGGCTGAAACCCTGGCGCAGCATTTCCTCGGTACTTGTCGGTCTGGATCAACGACAGATCGAGCAGACCCACTTCGGAAGCGGCCTTCAGCGTGCCAAGGTAGTCCTTGGCATCCGGCCACTTGGAAAGATACTCGGAGCTGGAGTAATGCGAGGTTCGGAACGGATCGCGCAGCGTAAACGGCAGCTGCACGCGCTTGAGGCTCACGTCCTCGCTGTTCAGCCATTGGATGAACAGATACGCCGCGGCCTTGTTCTTGCTCTTGGAGGCGACCGAGAGCGAGTGACCAATCGCGAGCTCCGGGCGCCCGCCAGGCGGCAACGCATAGCCTACCTTGTCCGTGATCGTCGACTTGGGTACGAAAGCGAGCGCCTTTTCGCCGGCGCCATATCCCGCCGCCCAGCGCCCCACCGGCGGCCAGGAAATGGTCATCGCGCACTTCCCGCTCAGGAACACGGCGAGATTCTCCGGGAACGTGAATTTCTCGACCCCCGGTGGCATGAAGCGGTTCTCCTCGCGCATCTCGTTGAACACCTTGACCCCGACCGGGCTGTTGATCGTGGCCTTCATCGTCACTGGATCGAAGAACGTCCCGCCCTCGTTGCGGAAGCGCTCCTGGAACAGGTACTGCGAGAAGGCCGGATCGCGGACGCTGGATGCACCGTAGACCCCGTCCTTCTTCAAGTACTCCGTGAGGAAGGCGGCGATCTGGTCGAACTGTGCCCAGGTTTTCGGCGGCGCCAGCTCATAGCCGTGCGCGGCCCGGAAGGCGTTCCTGATCTCGCGATTGGCGAACAAGTCCTTGCGGTAGTACAGGATCAGGACATCGCCGTCGTCGGGGAGCGCGTAGATCTTCCCGTTCGCAACCGTCCTCGGTTATCGCGAAACGTCGGAGCGATGGTGCGCAACTCTTCGCGATAGCCGTACCGGTAATGTACGCGTCGAGGGGCTCCAGCGCGCCTGCCTGGGCGAGGTCCGGCATCCAGGCAGGTACCACATCGAGCACGTCGAGCGTTCCCCCACCGGCTCGATACTCGAGCATGATCTTACTGAACGCCTCCGGCAACGGGACTTCCACGACCTTGATCTTGATTCCTGTCAGGCTCTCCCAAAGCGGCCCGGAGTAGTTGAGTGGATCGAGTGCCTGCAGCCCGGCCTGCCACTCGAGTATAAGAGTGGTCCCCGCATACTTCTTGGCTTCCTCGACTGCACGCTGTGCTGCGCTGTCGCCGGCATGCGCGCCACGTCCCGCTGCACAGAGCAACAGGACGATCAGGACTGTCGCCCGAGCGGCGTGGACTCCTCGTTGCCATCTCATCGCTTTGCCTCCCCCTCAAGAAGCGGTCGATCCCCTGCGGGGTAATCATACCTCGCAAGTGACTGGGCGAGAGAGTGCTCGGAGCCTCGGTCGAAATGCGCATGGAGTACGCGTAGTCGATGAGGCAGTCAGAATGCCGAATGGTGCGATGCAGTATCCGTGCGCCGCACGGTCAACGGGTCGCGTGCGCCGGCTCGGGTGGATCCTGCAAACTTGGATTTCACGTGGTCCTTGACGCTCCTGGAGACCGCACCTACTATTTCTTCGGGCCGAACTAGAACAATTTGTTGATCCGGAGAGGATCGATGCAGTGCCCTAAGTGCCAGCAAGACAATCCCGCTCAGGCCAAGTTCTGCATTCAGTGCGGCGCGGCAGTCTGCTGCTCAACTGCGCCAAGTGCGCGACCGAGTTGCCGGCCAGCTCCCGCTTCTGCTTCGCTTGCGGCGCCCCCGTTGCCGCTGTGCCACAGCCGGTCTCCGCATCGCCGAACAGCTACACGCCACGCCACCTTGCCGAGAAGATCCTCGGCTCTAAGGGCATGATCGAAGGTGAGCGCAAGCAGGTCACCGTCCTGTTCGCGGACCTGAAGAGCTCGCTCGAGTTGCTGGTCTACCGCGACCCGGAAGAAGCGCGCGAACTCATCGATCCCGTCCTTGATCTCATGATGAAGGCGGTCCATCGCTACGAGGGCACGGTGAACCAGGTGCTCGGCGATGGGATCATGGCCTTGTTCGGAGCGCCGCTGGCCCATGAGGACCATGCAATTCGCGCGTGCTACTCCGCACTCGCGATTCAATCCTCGATCAAGCAGTACAGCCAGGAGTTGCGGCGCTCGCACGGGCTCGAGATGCAAACGCGCGTGGGTCTGAACTCAGGCGAAGTCGTGGTGCGGACGATCGGCAACGATTTGTCCATGGAGTACAGCGCCATTGGGCAGACCACGCACCTGGCGGCCAAGCAATGGAGCAGCTCGCGACACCGGGACGGTGCGCCTTACCGCCGAGACCGCACTCGGACTGGCTGAGGGCTTCATTCAGGCCGTGCCGCTTGGCCCCGTGCCGGTGAAGGGCCTGTCCGATCCTATCGAGGTGTTCGAGCTGACTGGCGCGGTGGCTTTGCGCACACGCATGCAGGCCTCCGCGGCGCGCGGCCTCACGCGGTTCGTGGGCCGCCACACCGAACTCAGCGTGCTCTCGGAGACGCTCAAAGCGCGCCGGCGGCAGCCGGACGCGGCGAGATCGTCGCGCTGGTGGGCGAGCCCGGGGTCGGCAAGTCACGCCTGGTGTGGGAGTTCACGCATTCCCACCGAACGCAAGGCTGGCTCGTGCTGGAGGCGGGCTCGGTCTCCTACGGCAAGGCCAGCGCCTACCGGCCCATCATCGATCTGCTCAAGGGCTATTTCCAGATCGAGGATCGGGACGATGCACGCAGGATCCGCGAGAAGGTCGCCGGCAAGCTGGTCACGCTCGAGCGCTCGCTCGAGTCCACCCTGCCCGCCTTTTTGTCGCTGTTGAACGTGGCGTTCGAAGACGCCGACTGGAGCGCACTGCATCCCTCGCAGCGTCGCCAGCGGATCCTGGAGACCTGCAAGCGCCTGGTGGAAGAGAGCCCATGCTTGAGCCGCTGGTGCTGAAGCTGTCCGAGGACCTGCACCTGATCGACGAGGAGACCCGCAAGGAGCTTCCTCGACAGTCTAGTCGAGAGCCTGCCGAGCGCGCGCCTGCTCCTGCTGGTGAACTACCGCCCCGAGTACGAGCACGGATGGGGGAGGAAGACCTTCTACCGCAACCTGCGCGTCGACCCGCTGGCTTCGGAGAGCGCGGCCGAGCTCCTGGTCGGGTTGCTGGGTTCCGACGCGCGGCTGCAACCGCTGCGCACGTTGCTGATCGAGCGTACCGAGGGCAATCCCTTCTTCATCGAGGAGAGCGTGCGTACGCTGGTGGAGACCAACGTGCTGCGGGGCGAGCGTGGGCAGTACCGCCTGGCCAGTCCGCTGGCCAGCGTCCAGGTGCCGAGCCGCGTAGTCGGTGATTGCCGCGCGGATCGACAGGCTTCCACAGGAGCACAAGCAGCTGCTGCAGATGGGAGCCGCATCGGCAAGGATGTTCCGTATGCCCTGCTGCGCGCGATCTCCCATACCCCAGAGTCCGAACTCCAGCTCGGCCTCACGCACCTGCAGTCGGGCGAGTTCCTGTACGAGACGGCCCTGTTTCCAGACCTGGAGTACACCTTCAAGCACGCTCTGACCCATGAAGTCACCTATTCGGGGATTCTGGCAGGAGCGTCGCCGCACGGTCCACGGGCACATCACCGAAGCCATCGAGACGGTATACAAGGAGCGAGCAGGAGAGCATCTCGAGCGGCTTTGCTATCACGCAGTGCGGGGAGAGCTTTGGGACAAGGGGCACCGCTATCTCGAGCAGGCGGGGCTCAAGGCCTTGGCGCGTTCCGCCAACCGCGACGCGGTGCAGTGCTTCGAGCAGGCGCTGGAGGCTCTCCAGCAGCTGCCGGGGTCGCGAGAGGTCATCGAGCGGGGCATCGATGTGCGGCTCGAGCTGCGCAGTGCGCTGCATCCGCTCGGCGAGTTCGACCGGGTGTTCGACACACTCCGGCAATGCCCGGAGCTTGCCGAAGGCATCGGCGACGAACGCCGCAAGGCGCGCGTTGAGCTACCTCGCACAATCCTTCCGGCTCCTAGGAGACTATCCGCGTGCCATCGAAGCTGGCGAGCGCGCGCTGTTCTATCAGCCAGCGCTCCGGTGACGTCGGGATCCTCGCGCCGGCGAATTTCCACCTCGGGCAGGCCTTCTTCCACCTCGGCGATCATCACCGCGCCGCCGAGTTTCACTCCAGCAACATCCAGGCTCTGGACGGCAAGCTTGCCAGGGAGCGCCTGGGGATGGCAGGCATCCCACTGGTGTTCTCTCGCGGCCACCTGAGCTGGTCATTGGCCGAGCTGGGCCGCTTCGCCGAGGGTGTCGCGGAGTGGCAGGAGGCCATGAAGCTCGCCGGGGAAGTAAAGCACCCCTTCAGCGAGGCCTTCGCCCGCTACTGTGGCGGCTTCCTTTACATCCGCAAAGGTGAGATCGAGCGGGCCATCACGCACCTGGAGCCGGGCCTGGCGATGTGCCGGTCCATGAACAATCGTCTGGATCTTCCCTTTGTCGCGTCGTTTCTCGGGCTGGCCTACGCCTTCGAGGGCCGCCCGGCCGATGGGGTCCCGCTGTTGGAGGAAGCCGTTCAGGAAGCGACGACCTTGAAGTTGCGTTCCGGGCAATCCTGGCTGCTCGGGATGCTCGCGTATGCCTACATGTTCGCTGATCGGCTTCAAGAAGCCGACGAGCTGGCGCAACGGGCGATCGGGCTGGCGCAGGAGCACTCGGAGCGCAGCTGGCTGGCGTGGGCGCAGTACTTCCTGGGTCAGATCGGTCTGCCGACGGGAGCGCCGATCTGGACCCGGCGCGCGAGGCATTCGAGAGCGGCCTGGAGGAAGCCCGCAATCTGGGGCTGCGGCCGCTGGTTGCGCGCTTCGAGCTGGGTCTGGGGCAGCTGCATCGGCGCACCCGTGAAAATGACGCTGCACACGCCTATTTGACCAACGCTGTGTCCAACCTGCGGGAGATGCAGATGCCGCACTGGTTACAGAAGGCGGAAGCCGAGCTGCAGGGGCTGCAAGCGTAAGCCTGAGGTGGACGCGGCGAGCATTGCGCCGCGGCCCAGCATTTCCAGCCCAAGGTTTCTATTGCGGGGAAGCTGACAGTAAGCTGAGATGGCGCGGCGCGCGCGCTTCGAGATCTACAGGGACTCCGACGAAAGATCTATTGGCACAAAAGCGTCACCATGAACGCCGGTGGCTGCGCTGCTACCAGCACGCAACGACCTTGGCCCCAGCTCGCCTGGCTATCGAGCGGCGCGGGCGGGTGGGCGCCGGCGGTGAAGTTGAAGCTTGCGGCGAACAGAAGGGCGGCGAAGCCCAGAGTGGCGAACAGGTGGCGGCAGAACGTCTTCATGGCGATGGTCCTTGGTCGGTGGCCCGCCGATTCCTCTCCGCGGGCATGCACAGGATCGCCGATGGGTTCGAAGACGGTTCGAAAGCCGTGTGAAGAAACGGTGAAGACTGGGCTCCCCTGCCTTCAACCTCTCGCGAGAGCGCGCAGCGCATGGCGCTCGACGGCGGAAGAACAGTGCCGTCTGGTATCCTATCGCCCCGTACCCGGGCCGCCTGCCGGCCCGAGTGGCAAGCTAGCGGCGTTGTGATGCGTCGATCAGCTCCCCGAAGCGGCCCCACTTTTTCCCGTCAAAGCGCTGCAGTTGCAGCTGCTCGATCGGAAAGAAGTCGGTGGGGCTGGTACTGATCTTGACCCCCGTCAGCAGCATCGGCACTTCCAGATCCTTCAAGCTGGCTGCCTGCCGCATCACGTTCTCGCGCGTGAGGTCGTCCCCGCATTGCTTGAGCACTTGCACCAGCGTGTGAGCATGGGCATAACCGTACGCGACGAAAAGATCGGTCGGGTCGGCGTCGGGCACGTATTTCTTGGCCCACCCGAAGAACGCCTGGGTAGCGCGGTCGCTCTTCCACTCCGGATCCGAGGGATCCTTCAGGTAAACCGCGCTGATCAGCCCGGTGGATTTCTCGAACCCGGCGGGCTGGAGCACGCTCGCGATTGACGCGGACACCTGGTTCAGGTAGTGTCCTGGCTTCCAGCCGGTGTCGTAAGCCTTGCGGATCGCTTGCGCGGCGAACTTCGGCGTGGTGACGTTGAAGAACGTGTCGGCGCCCGAGGCCTGCAGGGTCACGATCTGGGAGTCGACGGTGGGGTCGGTGACCTCGTAGGACACTTCGGCAACGATCATGCTCGCGGCCTTGTCGCCCAGCCCGTCCTTGAAGCCCTTCACGTAGTCCTTGCCGTAGTCGTCGTTCTGAAACAGGATGCCGATCTTCGCGTTGGGGTGCTGCTTCAGGATGTAGGCGGCGTAGGTGCGCGACTCGGTCTGGTAGTTCGGCTGCCAGCCCATGGTCCAGGGGAAGTGCTGCGGGTCGCCCCACTTCGTCGCCCCCGTGGAGACGAACAGCTGCGGCACCTTCTTCGCATTCAGGTACTTCTGGATCGCCGTGTTCGGCGGAGTGCCCAGGCTCGAGTAGATGAACAGGACCTGCTCCTCGACCAGCTTGCGGGTCTGCTCTACCGTGCGCGGCGGGCTGTACCCATCGTCGAGGCTGAGCAGCTTGATCTTGCGGCCGTTGATGCCGCCTTCTTCGTTGACCTTGGCGAACACCCCAGCTTCCGCCTTGCCGATCACTCCGTACGCCGAAGCCGGGCCGCTGTATGGCATGGTCTGACCGATCCTGATCTCGGTGTCGGTGACGCCGGGGCCGTAGCTTTTCTGGGCGTGGGCGCTGGCAGAAATCAGATTCGAGGCGACGAGCAGGGCAGGCAATGCAAGAGCGATGGCGGTCTGACGAGTCATGGTCTCCTCCCAGTGGCGGTGCGTGCCGCGTGCTTGTTGTACAATGCTTCTACGGTTCTCGGGAACCGCGAGCGCAGTCCGGGCCGCAGCCGCAGGCCCATCCCGCACCTATAGGTTACCGCAAGCGTTGGATCAAGCTGAGAAATTCCGACCCGCCACGGTGCGGTTCAAAAACAGCTGCTGATTTGTCGAGAACGGGGTCGAGCCGGGCAGAGCGGCGGCTCGGCCGTCGAGCCCTGGGCGAGAGACATCCAGCCCCAGCCGCGCGGCCACTGCAATCTCGCAAGAACGTGAATATTCACGCTCGGCAGCGGTATTCGTTACCAGATCCGCTCTGAGTCGGCGGGTAGGCTTGTGACATTGCGAGGCGGGCGGAGTGCCCAAGCGTCGCAGTCGATCCAAGGAGAACCTGCCATGCTGCCCCCGCTGCCCGCCCCCACCGCCGAAAACATCGTCAAGCTGGCCGTGTACGTTGCCGTGTTGATCATGCCCGGCGGCTCGATCATCGCGCTGGGCATGTGGTGGCTGAACCGCCGTCTGGGGAAATCCGGTGGTGCGCTCCCCTTCAGTTTCAGCCTGACACGCCGGGCCCAGACGGCCGAAACGGCAGCGGTTTGACGCCCCGAGCCGATCCTGCGCGCTGAGTCAGTGCGCAGGCCCCATGAGCCGGTCGGGAAGCCAGGTCGCGATCTCCGGGAACAGGCACAGCAGCACGATCTGCAGCACCATGCACAGCACGTACGGGATCGTGCCCCACATCACCTTCATCAGGGGCACATCCGGCGCGATGGCATTGATAATGTAGATGTTGAGGCCCACCGGCGGGTGGATCAGGCCGATCTCCATGTTGATGGTGAGGATCACGCCGAACCACACCGGGTCGAACCCAGCAGCCTTGATGATCGGCAGCAGGATCGGGCTGGTCATCAGGATGATCGCGGCAGGGGGAATGAAGAACCCGCACACCAGCAGGAACAGGTTGATCAGCAGCATGAGCACCCAGCGGTTGACGTGCAGGTCGGCAATGCCCTGCGCCAGCGTCTGAGTGAGGTAGAGCGAGGTGAGCATGTAGCCGAACAACACCGCGGCCGCGATGATCATCAGGATCATCACCGACTCCCCGCATGGTGTCGCGCAGGATCGTCCACCAGTCCCTCGGGCTCCACATCCGGTAGATCGCAACCGCCAGCAGGAAGCACAGTGCGGCGCCCACGCCGGCTGCTTCCGAGGGCGTCGCGACGCCGCCATACAGCACGTACATCACCGCAACCACAATCGCGAGAAACGGCGCGATCTTGGGAATCGATGCGAACTTCTCCTTCCAGGTGTAGCGGAACCCGGCCGCATAAGGCCGAAAGCCCTTGCGCCAGATCGCGAACAGCGTCCACAGCATGAACAGACCGGTCAGCATCAATCCGGGCATGCGTCGCGCGCGAGGAACAGCCGTCCTATGGAGGTTTCCGTGGCGATGCCATAGAGGATGAACGTGATCGACGGTGGGATCAGGATCCCGAGCGTGCCGCCCGCGCAGATCGAGCCGGTCGCGATATCGTCCGGATAGCCGCGCTTGCGCATCTCCGGTATGCCCATCTTGCCGATGGCTGCGCAGGTGGCAGGCGAGGAGCCGGTCA
>CAVYZA010000006.1:0-161149 GCA_963772865.1 uncultured beta proteobacterium
AGCGTGATCATGATGAAGTACACCCCGCGCGTGCGCAGGCTGATCGCGCCGATTACGAGCGCTGCACCAGCGGCTACCGCGACGGCGGCCGGCCAGGTGACCCAGGCCGAAGACACGCCGTGCACCATCAGGATCGCCACCACGTAGGCGCCGGCCCCGAAGAAGGCGGCATGGCCGAAGCACACCATGCCGCCGAAGCCGACGACAAGGTTCAGGCTGGTCGCCACCAGCGCGAAAATCAGGATACGGCTCGCCAGCACCACGTAGAACGGCTGGTCCAGTTGCTGCATGACGAGCGGGAACGCGATCAGTGCAAGCAGCCCGGCGAGCGCAATCCTCCCGTGCAGCGGATGCTCGAGAACCGAACGCATCAACCGCCGCGCGCCGGGAACAACCCTGAGGTCGCCAGAACAGCACGGCCGCCATCAGGACGTAGATGAGAATGGAGGCGAGCGAAGGACCCAGATTGGCAGCCATCTGTGGCGGCAGCACGGCGCGCAGGGACATGGGCAGTAGGGTCCGGCCCAGCGTGTCGACGATGCCCACCACCAACGCGCCGGCGAATGCACCGCGGATCGAGCCGATCCCGCCGATGACGATCACCACGAACGCGAGGATCAGGATGTTCTCGCCCATGCCGACCTCGACGGCCAGCAGCGGACCGAGCATCGCCCCGGCTAGCGCACACAGAGCCGCCCCGACGCCGAACACCGCCGTGAACAGCCGCTTGACGTCCACCCCCATCACCTGCGCCATCTCACGGTTCGAAGCCCCTGCTCGCACCATCATCCCCAAACGCGTCTTCGCGACCAGCAGATAGAGCAGCACAGCCACTGCAAGCCCGACACCGATGATGAGCAGACGGTAAGCCGAATAGGACAACTCGGGCAGCAGTTCCACCGGACCGGCGAGCGGCTCCGGAATGTTGAGCATCAGCGCTTGCGATCCGAACAGGATGCGGACGGTCTCGTTGGCGATCAGCACGAGGGCGAACGTAGCGAGAACCTGCGACAGGTGGTCGCGCTGGTACAAGCGGCGCAGGATGCCCACCTCCAGGAGCATGCCGATGATCGCGGTACCCGCTATCGCGCCAGCAACAGCCAGCGGGAACGAGCCGGTCTGCGCCATCAGCACAGCGGCGAGATACGCGCCGATCATGTACAGGGAACCGTGCGCCAGGTTGATCATGTCCATGATCCCGAACACCAGCGTAAGGCCCGCGGCGAGCAGAAACAGCATCAGCCCGAACTGCAGTCCGTTCAGGGACTGCTCGAGGAAGAGGATCCAGTCCATTCGGAGGGGCTAGGATCTGGGGGCTAGGGGCTGGGGGCTAGGGACTAGGGACTGGGCTGTGGGGCGAGGCTCGGCGCACATCCGGGCGCGGGCCAGAGCTCGGACGCTTGCGCCTCGAGGCGAGGAAGGCGCCGCGCCCCGCCGCACACGAGCCCCTAGCCCCTAGTCCCTAGCCCTAGCCCCTGCTCTACTTCATCCGACACTCCCCGACATACGCATCGGGGTGCGCCTTCAGGACCGTGCCGATCAGCTTGTTGGTGATGCGGCCGCTCGGCTCCTTGACGACCTCGCGCAGGTAGTAGCTCTGGATCGGCACCTGGTTGGTGTTGAACTTGAAATCACCGCGCACGGACTTGAAGTTGGCCGCCCGCAGCGCCTTGCGCAGCGCGTCCTTGTCCTCGATCTTGCCCTTCACGTCGCGGATCCCCGCGTCGATCGCTTGCGCCGCGTCGTATCCCTGCGATGCGTACACCGTCGGCAGGCGTTGATACTGCTTCTGGAAGTCGGCGACGAAGCGCTTGTTGGCCGGATTGTCGAGGTCGTGCGCCCACTGCGAGGTGTTGTACATGCCCACCATCGGTTCGCCCACCGCCTTGATGATGTCCTCGTCGGCCGTGAAGCCTGGCCCCACCAGCACGATGGTCCGATTCAGGCCGGCGGCGACAGTACTGCTTGATGAAGTTCACGCCCATTCCACCGGGCAGGAACACGTACACCGCCTGCGGCTTGGCGGCGCGAATCTGCGCCAGCTCGGCGGCGTAGTCGAGCTGGCCGAGCTTGGTGTAGATCTCGTCGCTGATCGCTCCCTTGTAGAAGCGCTTGAAGCCGGTGATGGCGTCCTTTCCCGCCGGGTAGTTGGGCGCGATCACCGCGACGTTGTTGTAACCGCGGTCGGTCACGTACTTGCCCGCCGCCTCGTGCACGCCGTCGTTCTGCCAGGACACGCTGAAGAACCAGGGGCTGCAGCCCTCGCCCGAGAATACTGCGACGGGGTGGCGTTGGCGCTGACCAGGAAGGTTTGCGCGTCGAACACGGCGGGCGCCACCGCGAGCATCACATTGGTGAAGACGATGCCGGTCACGATGTCGACGCGGTCCTTTTTGAGCAGCCGCTCGACCAGCTGCTTGCCGGTGTCGGCATTCTGCTGATCGTCGGCCAGCACCAGTTCCACAGGCAGACCGCCGAGCTTGCCGCCGTTCTGCTGCAAGAACAGATTGAAGCCGTCGCGGATGTCGAGCCCGATCGCGGCCGAAGGTCCCGAGAGCGTGCTCAGAAACCCGATCTTCACTTCCTGGGCCGCGATCGCCGTTCCCGCCACCAGCACCGCGGCCAACCCCGTCACCAATGCCTTTCTCATTCCCTCCCCCGATCTGCTGTTCTGTGCGCCCTGGCGGCGCGGGTTGTTCCAAGTCGTGGCAACGCATTCTGCCATGCCGGGATGGGTCTGAGCACCTATTCTTTAAGCGTTTCGCGCGCGATGATCAGCTTCTGCACCTCGCTCGCGCCTTCGTAGATGCGCAGCGGCCGGATCTCGCGATACAGCCGCTCCACCACGTGCTCGCTCATCACCCCTCGCCCGCCGAACATCTGCACGGCGCGGTCGATCACCTGCTGCGCGCCTTCGGTCGCGGCGAGCTTGGCCATGGCCGCTTCGCGTGTCGTGCGCACGCCCTTCACGTCGCGCAGCCACGCCGCGCGATACGTCAGCAGCGCGCTCGAGTCAATCGTGGTGGCCATGTCCGCGACGCCCGCCTGGGTGAGCTGGAAATCCGCCAACGCCTGCCCGAACATCCGGCGGCTCCGCACGTGCTCGAGCGCCTCCTGCAGAGCGCGCCGGGCAAATCCCAATGCAGCAGCCGCGACCGAAGCGCGGAAGATGTCCAGGGTTTCCATCGCGACCCGAAAGCCCTGGCCTGCCTCGCCCAGGCGCTGCTCCGCCGGCACCGCGCAGGCACGAAACCGCAAGGTCGCCAGCGGATGCGGCGCGATCACGTCAATGCGCTCGGCGACCTCGAGGCCCGGCGCGTTCGCATCCACCACGAAAGCTGTCAGTCCTTTCGCGCCCGCCGCCTCGCCGGTGCGCGCGATCACCGTGTAGAAATCGGCGATGCCACCGTTCGAGATCCAGGTCTTTGTGCCATCCAGCACATAGCGCGCCCCGTCGAGGTGCGCGGTGGTGGTCATGGCCGCCACGTCCGAACCTGCGTCCGGCTCAGACAACGCAAACGCCGCGATCCACTCACCCTTCGCGACCCGCGTCAGATAGCGCTGCTTGAGCGCGTCGCTGCCGTACAGGGCGATCGCGCCGCTGCCCAGGCCCTGCATGGCGAAAGCGAAATCCGCCAGACCTGCATGCCGCGCCAGGATCTCCCGGATCAGGCACAGGCTGCGCGAGTCCAGGCGGTCGGAGACCCCGCCGTGCGCCGCCGGCACTGCGTGGCGCAGCCAGCCCGCCGCCCCGAGCCGGCGCACGAGATCGCGGCAGACCGCATCGACGTCGCCGTGGTGGCCAACGTCGGACAGGCTGTCGCTCGCCCATTGCTCGAGCGAACGCGCCAGCTCGCGGTGGCGATCGTCGAAGAACGGCCAGTCCAGGTGGGCGAGCGGGTTCAATTGGTATCAATCACCTTCGAACTGTGGCTTCTGCTTCGCCACGAACGCCCGATAGGCGCGCTTGAAGTCCTCGGTCTGCATGCAGATCGCCTGCGCCTGCGCCTCCGCCTCGATGGCCTCATCGACGCTCATGCTCCATTCCTGGTGCAGGCACTTCTTGGTCATGGCGTGCGCGAAGGTGGGACCGTTGGCCAGCTCTTGCGCGAGCGTGCATGCATCCGTCAGCACCGCATCTGGTGTGCACAGGCGATTGAAGAAGCCCCACTGCAATGCTTCTTCGCCTCCGAGCGCGCGGCCGGTATAGAGCAGCTCGGCAGCACGGCCCTGGCCCACAATGCGTGGCAGCAGCGCACACGCACCCATGTCGGCGCCCGCCAGGCCGACGCGCACGAACAGGAACGCCGTTTTGCTGCGCGCGGTGCCGAGCCGGAGATCGGAAGCCATCGCCAGGATCGCACCGGCTCCGGCACATACGCCGTCCACCGCGGCGATGATCGGTTGCGGACAGGCGCGCATGGCCTTCACCACGTCTCCGGTCATCCGGGTAAACGTGAGGAGCCCGTTCATGTCGAGCCGGGTCAGCGGCCCGATAATTTCGTGGACGTCACCGCCGGAGCAGAAGTTTTCCCCTGCCCCGGTGATCACGACCGCGCGCACGTCGGTCGCGTACTGGAGCTGTCTGAACAGCTCACGCAGCTCGGCATAGGCATCGAAGGTGAGCGGATTCTTGCGCTCCGGGCGGTTGAGCGTGATGGTGGCCACACGCCCGTCTACCGTCCACAGGAAATGCTGGGCCTGATAGTCCGCCATCGCGCGCAAGTTGCCGGTCGCCAGGGCCGGATCCATCGTGGCCGCCATTCGTCAGGTCCTCCGCTTGCCGTTGGATTCCTGCACGGTCGCAGCCAGCGCTGCTTTGAGCTTGGCCAGCAACCGGTAGATGTGCGTCTTCTCCTGCTCACTCAGTCCGGTCAACAGCTCGATGACCCACTGTTCGTGCCCCGTCGCCATGCGAGCGAACAGCGTACGACCGGCCGGCGTGAGCTTGACCGTGCACGCCCGCCGGTCGGCCGGATCGTCTTCACGCACGACCAGGCCTTCCTTCTGCAGCTCGTCGGTGAGCCCGGTGACGTTGCCCCCGCTCACCATCAGCCGCTTCGACAGCTCGCTCATCTTCAGCCCGCCGGCGCTGCGTTCGAGCTGCGCCAGCAAGTCGAAGCGGGCCAACGTGATGCCGAACTCTGCCCGCAGTCGAACGCGAATCTCGGCTTCGATCCGGTTGGTGCAGGCAAGCAGCCGCAGCCAGACTTTGAGCGCCTGATGATCCTCGTCGCAGACGCGGGCCTCCAGATCGACGGCAGCCTCCGAGCTCACATCAGCTCTCCGCCCGAGATCGAGATGCTCTGCCCGGTCACTGCTTCCGAGCCGGGCAGGCACAGCCAGAGCACGGCATTGGCGACCTCCTCGGGACGAACCAGGCGTTGCTGTGGATTGCGCTCGGTGAGCACGGCGCGTGCCTCGCTCTCGCTCTTGCCGGTCTTCGCCACGATGTTGGCGACGGTCTGGTGCGTCATGTCCGTGTCGGTGTAACCCGGGCAAACCGCATTGACCGTCACCGCGCTTCGCGCCGTCTCCAGCGCCAGCGCGCGCGTGAGTCCGATGACGCCATGCTTGGCGGCGCAGTAGGCGGTGACGTAGGCATAGCCGGTAAGGCCTGCCGTGCTCGCTACGTTGACGATGCGGCCAAACCCTGCCGCCAGCATTCCGGGCAGCGCGGCCCGGCAGCACAGGTAGGTCCCCGTCAGGTTCACCGAGAGCATCGCCTGCCAAAGCGCCGCATCGGTCTTGTGGAATGGGGCGCTGCGTGCGGCGCCGGCATTGTTGACCAGGATCTCAACGGGGCCGAACGCGCGCTGGGCCCGGTCGAAACCCGCGGCGACGGCGTCGGGATCCGTCACGTCGACGACCACGCTTTGCGAACGCTCGCCCAGCTCGCGCACTCGCGCTTCAAGCTGATCCAACGCGCGCCCCGTCAACGTGACCGCCGCGCCAGCGCGGCACAGGGCGGCGGCAACGGCCGCACCGATGCCGCGGCTGCCGCCGGTCACCAGCGCATGCTTACCCGAAAGCAGGCCCATTCACGCCCTTTGTTGTACGTGCCGGTGAGCTTATAGTGAATGAATAGTTCAGTTGTCAAGGATTCCAGCCACGCCGGCTTGCCGCGGGCGCCGCCCCGGTGCTACCGTGCCAACCCATCACCATTCGGGGGACGATCATGGTTACAGCCATTGTTCTGCTGACGGTTGCGCGGGCACGCGTGTCGGAGGTGGCCGAGGAGCTTGCTGCCCAGGAAGGCATCAGCGAGGTCTACTCGGTCGCCGGGCGCTTCGACCTGGTGGCGATGGTGCGCGTGAAGGCGAACGAGGATCTCGCGGACGTCGTCACCAAGAAGCTGCAGCGCATCGAGGGGATCGAGAGCACCGAGACGCTGATCGCGTTCCGTGCCTACTCGAAGGTTGATCTGGAGGGGGTGTTTGCGCTGGGGTTTAAGTGAGGATCTAGGGGCTAGGGACTAGGGACTAGGGCAAAAGCAGCGGCTCCGCCGCTTCGACCACCCTAGCCCCTAATCCCTAGCCCCTAGTCCCTAGTTCGCACTGCAGCCGGTTGATTTCCGCTTCGAGCGTCTCGATGCGCTCGAGCAGCGCGGCCACCAGGGCCAGGCCCGGAACGCCGAGATCGAAATCTGCCCGCAGGCGTGAGGCACTGCGGCCCAAGGTGATCGAGCGCGCGGTGAACCGCCATTGCACGCGCGCGTGACCGAGCGGCTGGAATACGCCGTATTCGACCAGCTCGACGATCTCCTCCTGGGTCAGACCAGTGGCGCTGACGAGCTCGTCCAGCTCGATCTCGAACTGCTCGGTCAACAGTGACGGAAAGCGCTCACCGCTCACGTCGCGTCTCCTATTCGAAGTGGGCCCGGGGGTTGAAGGACGAAGCCTCGGCCAGCTGCCGGTATAACTCCTTCTCGCGCTCGCTCAGCGCGCCCGGCGTGACGACCTGCAAAACCGAGTACAGGTCCCCCGGTTCGCCGTCCTTTGGCCTGGGCAGGCCTTTGCCGCGCACGCGCAGCTTCTGTCCGGACCGCGATCCGGGCGGCACCTTCAAGGTCACCTTGCCGTCGAGGGTGGGGATGTCGACGCTGGCGCCCAAGGCGGCTTCCCAGGGGGTGACCGGCACTTCCAGATAGAGGTCGTGGCCATTCACCTTGAAGCGCTCGTGCGGCCGCAACTCAATGTTGATGTACAGGTCGCCCGCCGGCCCGCCGCCGATCCCGGGCGCGCCCTTGCCCGGCACCCGCAACCGCTGGCCCGGCGTAGCGCCCTTCGGTATGCGCACGCGCACATTCCGCGTGCTGCGCCGAACCCGGCCTTCGGCATCCATCTCGGTGGTCGCCATGGGGATCTCCACTTCCGCACCCCGGCTGAGGTCCTCGACGGTAGCGTGCATGGTGGCTTCATAGTCGTGGCCGGGCATGCGTATTTCTGCGCCGCCCCGCCGTCCCCCTGCCCCATGCCGCATGCCCAGCCCCGAGAGCAGGTCGAACAGATCGATGTCCCCCAGGTCCTCGAAGGTGTGCGCGCCGCCTTGGCCGGCAAAGCGCTCGCCCCAGTCGGGCGGCGGGCGGAAGTCCTGGCCGGGTTGGTACGCGCCCATCTGGTCGTAGGCCGCACGCTTTTCCTTGTCCTTCAGGACCTCGTAGGCTTCCGCAACCTCCTTGAACTTCTCCTCGGCGCCCTTCTCCTTGGACACGTCCGGGTGATATTTGCGGGCGAGCTTGCGGTAGGCCTTCTTGATGTCGGCCTCGGCGGCGTCGCGAGGAACGCCCAGAATCTCGTAGTAGTCCTTGTATTTCATTCAGGCAAGCGGGGGTTGCGCCCAATCCATCGGGTCGATATCGGGGCGGCTCGTGACCGAAATCAACATCGTACGTGACCAGCCGCGGCGCCCTTGAGCAGCGCAGAACCAGCTGCCCTCCCAGCGGAGAAGCATGGGATCCGGGTGACGGCACGCGGGCCAGCCCCTCAGACCGCGTGCTTACCCGACGAAAATCGCCGACCTCAGCACGTGCAGGCGGCTGTGCTTCGGCACGCGCGCCATCAGGTACTCCATCTGGTCCTGCAAGATGCGGCGATTCTGCAGGATCAGGTGCTCGTACCGGCTGGGGATATAAGGCGCATACAGCAGGGCCATGCGGGCGGACTCGGGTGTGCGCCCGCCCTTGAGGGTGTTGCAGCGTCGGCAGGCGGTGACCACGTTCATCCAGCGGTCCCGGCCGCCCAGGTGCAACGGAACGACGTGATCGCGGGACAGGTCGTACTCGCGGAAACGGCCGCCGCAGTAGCCGCACACGTGGCGGTCACGGCGGTACAGCGCGTGGTTGGTCAGGTGCGGCTCGCTCTTGTAGTCGCGGACGAACTCCGCCGCGCCCTTGATGGCGATGATGCTTTTGGTGGACAGGCTGGAGCGCTCGCCGGTCATCCGCGAGATCCCGCCGTGGTACGTGCAGACGACCCGGCCCAGCGACCACGCCACCATGTCGCGCGCGTGATAGGTAATGGCCTGCTCGACGAACAGCCAGCGATTGGGCATTCCTGACATGTCCAATCCCAGGATGAAGGGCACCACTCGCTCCTTTTAGCTCTAGACCCCCTCGAACTGACCGATTTTAGGCAATTTTTCGGCCAAGGTGAATCCCGGCCCCGGACCCGCCCCGTGGCCGGGTGCCGGATTCACCGTCCCCGACACTTTACCAGCTGCCTATTTCACGTCGTCGGGCTCGAAAAACATCCAGCGCACCTCCGGGAAAGCCCGCCGCAAGTCGGCCTCCACCCGATTGATCGAGTCCACCAACTCCTGCGCGCCGGAGGCCACCATGCGCGCCTTCACCGCAACCATGACTCCGTCGCCCATCTGCAAAGTCAGCAGAGAGAAGATCTCGCTGACTTCGGGGCGCGCGGTGAGAAACGCGTGCATCTCACCCTCCACCGCGGGCTCGGCGCTCTGGCCGGTGATCAGGGCCTTGATCTCCACGGCCAGCAGCACAGCCACCACGATCAGCAGCACCCCCACAGCGATGCTGCCGGCGGCATCGAAAGCAGGATTGCCGGTGAGGAAGGCGAGCAGTCACCGCGGCCAGGGCGAATACGAGGCCCAGCAAAGCGGCGATGTCCTCGCCCAGGACCACGATCAACTCGGTGTTGCGCGACTCGCGAAAGAAACGCCACAGCGAGCGGCCGCGGGCCACCTTGCGGATCTCCCGCACGCAGCCCGCGAGCGACAAGGATTCCAGCACGATGGCAACCGCCAGAACCGCGACCGCTACGCCGGGCCAGCTCAGCGGCGCCGGAGCAGACAGTTTGTGCACCCCCTCGTAGATCGAAAACAAGCCGCCCACCGAGAACAGCAGCACCGACACCAGGAAGGCCCAGAAATAGACCACGTTCCCGTAGCCCAGCGGATGGTCGCGGCTGGGCGGCCGTCCGGCCTGGCGCATGCCCACCAGCAGCAGGCCCTGATTGCCGCAGTCGGCCAGCGAGTGGATGGCTTCGGCGAGCATGCTGCTCGAGCCGGTGATGACCGCAGCAACCCCTTTGGCGACGAAGATGCCGAAGTTGGCGGCCAGCGCGTAGAGCACCGCTCGCAGTGAGGAGGCAGGTCCGGACATGGCGGTTGTGGATCAGTGATGAAGCGGGCGCCACACGTTAGCCGGACGCAGGCGTACCGTCAAACGCAACCGCTAGCGGCTCGCCTCCGGCTGCTCGCCGCGGATCTGGTAGTACAGGCTCGACTCGCGCTTATAGAACCCTTCGGTGTGGAAGGTCTCGGGCAGCTCATACAGCTCGTAGTCGAGGTGATGACACAGCTCGTGCAGGATGGTGCGCAGGAACGTCTTGAACGCTACCACCTGTTTGCGCGCTACCGTGCGCATCCACACCGTGATCAGCGCGGGCGTCCCGTCTTCGAAGGGCTCGTAGAGCCCGTGCAGCTCACCCCAGTTGCCGCTGGGCCGCACCGCCAGCACGCGCAGCCGCACGCGCGGGACCTGCAGCCGCGCGGTGAGGTCGTTCAGCAGGGCTTGCCCCACCCGCTCTGCCTCGTTGCGATTCTCGTGCGCGAGCGCACGCTCGAGGTCGTCGACGAGCCCTTGCAGCGCCGGACCCGGCGGCAAGTCCACGCGCTCGATGGCGTCGCTGCGCAGGTAGATCCGCTGACGTGCAGCCGACAGGCGGGCAAAGTAGGCGAAGGGCATCCCACCCGAAATGGTAGAGGAAAACAGCGTCGCGCCGGAATCTGCCCGCGTAAAGCAGGGTGCCGGGTACAGCCGGCCAGACCCTACCTGACGCTCCTTGGGTCTGCGCGCGGCGCGGCCGTCGGCACCCGTCCCATTCCCGCCTCGCCTGGAACCCCGACCAGACTCTGCGCCCACGCCAGGACCGGCTGCAATCGCGGGGGCAGCAGGCGCTGCGCGTCGGCGTGCTCCACCCAGCGGAACTCGTGGTGCTCGGGGCGTCCCAGTTCGGGGCTGACGGGCAGGTGCACCTCCTGCACCAGGCTCGCGGCGAGGAAATAGCGCGCCACCTTGCCTGCACTGTAGGGCTCGGTGTCGCAGTACACCTCGCCCCAACGGAACTCGAGATCGGTCAGCCCGGTCTCCTCTTCCACCTCACGGATCGCGCCTTGCAGGGGCGTCTCGCCCGGCTCCAGGCCGCCCTTGGGGAAATCCCAGGTGCGGTAAACGCGCAGCAGGAGATAGCGCCAGCCGGGTGGGCCCGGCCGCACCAGCACCGCACCTGCCGAGAAGCGCCGCGGCTTGGGACTCAACTCGTGCCTCCCGGCCCGCTGTCCTCCTCCATCTCGGAAAAGCGCACGGCCAGGACCTCGCGGGTGGTGGTGCGACCGTTGGCGTCGCGCTCCACCAGCACGAGTTGCTGCCGGTCGGGGATACCGGTCGGGATCATCATCTTTCCACCCGGTTTGAGCTGCTGCAGCAACACTGGGGGAATCAGGTCCGGCGCCGTCGTCACGATGATGCGATCGAACGGCGCGTGTTCCGGCCAGCCCAGCCGGCCATTGCCCACCCGCAGGTGCACGTTGCCGTAGCCGAGCCGCGCCAGGCGTTTGGATGCCGCAGCCGACAGCTCGGGGATCAGCTCTACGCTGTAGACCTCGCGCACCAGCCCGGCCAGGATCGCAGCCTGGTAACCCAGGCCGGTGCCGATCTCCAGCACACGGTGCGTGGGCTCGAGTGCGAGCAACTCGGTCATCAAGGCAACGATGAACGGCTGCGAGATGGTCTTCCCGCAGCCGATCGGCAAGGGCGTGTTCATGTAGGCGAACGGCTTGACCTCTGCGGGCACGAACTCGTGCCGCGGCACCCGCTCCATCGTCTGCATCACGCGCTCGCTCAGCATGCGGCAACCGAGCTGGGCTCCCAGCACGGTGAGCTGCGCGGCGACCTCGCTCCAGAGCTGCCGCCGCAGCGGCTCGAACAGGTCATCGCTGCTCATGGTTCCTGCCACTCAAGTCCCAGGCATTTGTTAGCATGCGCTGGATGGACCAGATTGCCGTCCGCGACAACGCTCACTCTACCCGACTACGCGGGCGGCAGCATCGTCAACTTGATGGCCTCCATCGCCATCGCGCTGGACGCGCCCGACTGGCCCTACGCACCGCTGCGCCTGTTGGATCCAGCCGCGCTGCGAGCACGCCGCGACGTGTTGCTCCTGGTCGTAGATGGACTCGGCTACCGTTACCTGCGCGAGATGCACGCAGGCAGCACGCTGTGCCGGCATCTGCGCGGCAGCCTGACCTCGGTGTTTCCCTCCACCACCGCGACCGCGATCACCGCCATGATGAGCGGGCTCGCGCCACAGCAGCACGGCATCACCGGCTGGCATGTCTACTTCGAGGAGATCGATGCAGTCGGAGCCGTCCTGCCTTTCCGCCTGCGGCCCACCGACGAGCCGCTGGCGCGGCTCGGCCTGAGGCCCGAGACAGTCTTCACGCATCGCAGCTTCTTCGACCGCGTCCCGGTGCAGACACACGTGATCGCGCCGACGTCGATCGTCGATTCCGACTTCAACACCGCCCACAGCGGCCGTGCCCGGCGTCACGCCTACGGATCGCTCGAGCAGTTCTTTCGCACCATCGCGCTGACCTTGCGTGGGGGCGGTGAGCGCAAGCTCGTGTACGCCTACTACCCCGAGCTGGACTCCACGGCCCACGAGCACGGCATCGAGTCGCGCCGCAGCGCCGAGGTCCTGCGCCGCTTCGATGCAGGCTTCGGACGTTTGCTCAGCGCACTCACCCACAGCGACGTCACGGTGCTGGTCACCGCTGATCACGGGTTCGTGGATGCGCCCGCAGACGAGCGCATCGATGTCGACGACCACCCGCTGCTCGCCGCGACGCTCGCCCGCCCTCTGTGCGGCGAGCGCCGCGCCGCCTATTGCTACGTGCGTCCCGGCCAGGCGCGCACCTTCGAGGACTACGTGCGCAACGAGCTGGGTGAACGTGCGCTGCTGTTCGACAGCCGCGCCTTGATCCAGGCCGGCTGGTTTGGCCCCGGCGAGCCGCACCCGCGATTGCAGTCGCGCATCGGCGACTACGTCTTGCTGATGCAGGCCGGCGGCACCATCAAGGACTGGATGCCAGGCGAGCGTCGCCACGCGTTGGTTGGCGTGCACGGCGGCGCCAGTGCCGACGAGATGCTGGTTCCGCTGGTGGTGGTCGAACCGTAGCTGCGGTTGCACGCGGCGCGGTATCACGACGTGAGCCAGTCGCGCAGGGCACAATGCGTCCCATGAACGTACTCGACACCTTTCATCCCGCCGTCGCCAACTGGTTCCGGCGCACTTACACCACGCCCACGCCGCCGCAGGTCGATGCGTGGCCGCTGATCCAGTCCGGCCGGCACGTCTTGATCGCGGCGCCGACCGGCTCCGGCAAGACGCTGGCAGCGTTCCTCGCGGCCATCGATGCGCTCGTGCGCCTGGGCGTGCGCAATCAATTGCGCGACGAGACGCGCATCGTCTATGTCTCGCCGCTCAAGGCGCTGTCCAACGACATCCACAAGAACCTGGAAGAGCCGCTCGCCGGCATCCGCCAGGAGCTGACCGCCCTGGGCTATCCGGATGTGCAGATCCGCACCCTGGTGCGCACCGGCGACACGCCGCAAGCGGAGCGCGAGAAGATGCGGCGCAAGCCGCCGCACATCCTGGTGACCACCCCCGAGTCGCTGTACATCCTGCTCACCAGCGAGTCGGGACGCAAGACGCTCGCCTCGACGCGAACCGTGATCGTGGACGAAATCCATGCGCTCGCCCCCAACAAGCGTGGTGCCCACCTCGCCATCTCGCTGGAGCGGCTGGAGGAGTTGACCGGGCAACGCCTGACGCGGGTAGGCCTGTCGGCTACGCAGAAACCGATCGAGGAGGTAGCGCGTTTCCTGGTCGGCAGCGACGAGCGGCCCGCGCGCGGACTGCTGGACGACCTGGGCGAGCCGGTCGATCTGTTCGATCACGATCGCGGCTCGGCACCGACAGACGGCCTGCCATCAGAAGTCGACCACCCGCGACCCGTCAGCGCAGCAGGTCGTCTCCGGCTGCGCAATTCTGGACACTGGCCACACCCGCCGGCGCGACCTGGCCATCGAAGTGCCCGAGTCCCCGCTCGAAGCGGTGATGTCCGCCGAGGTCTGGGGTCAGGTCTACGAGCGCCTGGTGGAGTTGATCAACGAGCATCGCTCGACGCTCGTGTTCGTCAACACGCGCCGGCTGGCCGAGCGCCTGGCGCGCGCGCTGTCGGAGCGGATCGGTTCGGATCAGGTCACCTCGCATCACGGCAGCCTCGCGCGCGAGCAGCGGCTCAACGCGGAACAGAAGCTCAAGCGCGGCGAGCTCAAGGCGCTGGTGGCGACCTCGTCGCTGGAGCTCGGCATCGACGTCGGTCACGTGGACCTGGTGTGCCAGATCGCCACGCCGCGCGCAATCTCGGCGCTGCTGCAGCGAGTGGGACGCTCCGGCCACGCGGTGGGCGGTCTGCCCAAGGGCCGCTTGTTTCCGCTTTCGCGCGACGACCTGGTCGAGTGCGCAGCGTTGCTCGACGCGGTGCGCCGGGGCGAGCTGGACCGCCTGCGCATGCCGGACAAGCCGCTCGACGTGCTGGCCCAGCAGATCGCCGCCGAGGTGGCGTGTCGCGAATGCGATGAGGATGAGCTGTTCGCGCTGGTGCGGCGCGCCTACCCGTATCGAGACCTCGAACGTGAACACTTCGACTCCGTCGTGCAGATGCTGGCCGAAGGCTTCTCGACCCGCCGCGGCCGCAGCCGCGCCTATCTGCACCGGGATGCGGTCAACCACAAGCTGCGCGATCGCAAGGGGTTGCGCCTGACGGCCATCACCTGTGGCGGCACCATACCCGACACCGCCGACTACAACGTCGTCCTCGAGCCCGAGCAGCAGATCATCGGCACAGTGAACGAAGATTTCGCCGTCGAGAGCATGTCCGGCGACATCTTCCAGCTCGGCAACACGTCCTACCGCATCCTGCGCGTCGAAGCCGGGCGGGTCCGCGTGGAGGATGCGCGTGGACTGCCGCCGTCCATTCCGTTCTGGCTGGGCGAGGCGCCGGCGCGCACCGACGAAGTATCCTGGTCGGTGTCCCGCCTGCGCGAGGAGATCGAGGCGCGGCTCGACGCTGGCCCTCGACCGCTCTGGAAACTCGACCCCCACCCCAGCCCTCCCCCTTCGCAGGGGGAGGGAGGCAACGCTCGGACCGACCCTTTTCCTGCCAGCGCGAGGGAGCGAGCGGCACTGGAATGGCTGATCGACGAAGTCGGCATCGCGCCGGCTGCCGCAGAGCAGATCGTGGACTACTACGCAGCCGCCCACGCGGCGCTCGGTCTGCTGCCCACCCAGCAGCACCTGGTCTTCGAGCGCTTCTTCGACGAGACCGGCGGCACGCAGCTCCTCATCCATTCACCCTACGGCAGCCGCATCAACCGCGCATGGGGCCTGAGCTTGCGCAAGCGTTTCTGCCGCAAGTTCAATTTCGAGCTGCAGGCCGCCGCCACGGAAGATGCCATCATCCTCTCGCTGACCGCGACCCACAGCTTCCAGCTCGAAGAGGTGGCCCGCTACCTGCACTCGAACAGCGTGCGCGCCCTGCTGATTCAGGCGCTGCTCGATGCGCCCATGTTCATGACGCGCTGGCGCTGGAATGCCTCCATTGCGCTGGCCCTGCTGCGCTTCAAGGGCGGGAACAAGGTGCCGCCGCAGCTGCAACGCATGGAAGCGGAAGACCTGATCGCCGCAGTGTTCCCCGATCAACTGGCCTGCCAGGAAAACATCGTCGGTGATCGCGAGATTCCCGATCATCCACTCGTGAACCAGACCATTGCCGATTGCCTGCACGAGGCGATGGACATCGATGGCATGGAACGCCTGCTGCGCAGGCTCGAGTCGGGGGAGATCGCGGTGACCGGGCGCAATCTCACGACGCCCTCTCCGCTCGCACTCGAGATTCTGGCGGCGCGGCCCTACGCCTTCCTCGACGACGCTCCCCTCGAGGAGCGCCGCACCCAGGCGGTCATTGCCCGCCGCTGGCTCGATCCCGACAGCGCCGCCGACATCGGCCGGCTCGATCCTGAAGCCATCGCGCGTGTCCGCGAGGAAGCCTGGCCCAGCGCCGAGGACGCGGACGAGCTCCACGACGCCTTGCTGTGGCTGGGCTATGTCACTCAGGATGAGCTCGCCGCCAATCCAGGTTGGGAGCGCCTCGCGCTCGAACTTGCGGAGCGCGGGCGCGCAACCGCGATTCAGGCGCTGTGGCTTGCCACCGAGCGCCTGCCCGAACTGCAAGCAGTCTTTCCCGACGCAATCGCGCAACCCCCGGTGCAGGTCCCCTCGCAGTACGCACAACGCGCATGGACGCGCGAGGAAGCGCTGGTCGAGCTGGTGCGCGGGCGCCTGGAGGGGCTCGGCCCGACGACCGCTGCCGAGATCGCGGAGTCGCTGGGCGTGCCGCGCTCCGACATCGACGTCGCGCTGCTCGTGCTGGAGGGAGAGGGCTTTGCCATGCGCGGCAGCTTCACGCCGCAAGCCGCCGAGACCGAATGGTGCGAGCGCCGATTGCTCGCGCGCATCAATCGTTACACGGTCAAGCGCCTGCGCCAGGAGATCGAGCCCGTCGGCAGCGCCGATTTCCTGCGCTTCCTGTTCGACTGGCAGCACGTCACGCCGGACGAGCGCATGGAAGGGCCGGACGCTGTCGCCGCCGTGATCTCCCAGCTCGAGGGATTCGAAGCGGCTGCCGCGGCGTGGGAGGCGGAGATTCTCCCGGCACGTGTATCGGCCTATGAGCCGGCATGGCTGGACGACCTGTGCCTGGCCGGACGCGTGCTGTGGACCAGGCTCGAAGCGCCCAAGCCTGCGCCCGACCGGGAGCGCGGCCCCAGCCCGGTGCGCTCCACGCCGATCACTCTGCTGACTCGCAAGAACCTGCCGATCTGGTCGTTGCTGGTCAAAGCCGGCGGCGCTGAGGACCTGCAGCTCAGCGGCCGTGCGCGCACCGTTGCGGATTTTCTCGCTGTACAAGGCGCCTCTTTCTTTGACGACATCGTGCATGGCCTGGATCTGCCGCGCACCTTTGTCGAGGAAGCGCTGGGCGAGCTGGTGGCTGCCGGCCTGGTCAACTCGGACGGTTTCAGCGGTTTGCGCGCGCTGCTGCTGCCCTCGAGCCAGCGCAAGCCCTTCGCCGGCGGCCGTCGGCGCCGTACTGCCTTGCTGGGCATCGAGGATGCCGGACGATGGACGCTGATCCGGCGCCAGTCCAGCCTTGCCGAAACACAGCAGCGCAGCCTGCCGCGCGAGACGCTCGAGCAAATCGCGCGCACCCTGCTCAAGCGTTACGGCGTGGTGTTCTGGCGTCTGCTCGCACGGGAAGCCGAGTGGCTTCCGCCCTGGCGCGACCTGCTGATGGCGTACCGGCGCATGGAGACGCGCGGCGAGATCCGCGGCGGTCGCTTCGTCGCGGGGTTTTCCGGAGAGCAGTTCGCGCTGCCTGAAGCGGTGGGGGTGCTGCGCAGTGTGCGCGGCGAAGACAAGGGCGGTGCGCTGGTGTGCGTGAGCGGAGCCGATCCACTGAACCTCGCCGGCATCCTCGTGCCAGGCGCGAAGGTGCCTGCGCTCTACAGCAACCGGGTTCTGTTCCGCGACGGCGTGGCCGTCGCCGCTCTGATCGCCGGCGACGCCCACTACTTCGTCAACCTCTCTCCAGAAGAAGCCTGGGAAGCACGCAACGTTCTCTTGCGCGGCGCCGCCTCCCTTGTCCCCAGCGCTTAGTCTGCTATCCCGATCAATGTCATCCCCGCGCAGGTGGGGATCCAGAAGTACTTTGGTACTTTCCCTACTCAGTCCCTAGCCCCCTGCGTTGACAGCCTCAGGGCTCAGCGGTGGCGCGACCCGCTTGTCCAGCAGCTTGCCCGGCTGTTTCTCGAGCCACGCCAGCACGGCGAGATCGAGGCCCTTCTTGCCGCCCAGCGCCGCTTCGTCGGGCCAGCGCTTGGCGAGCTCCGCGAGCAGCAGCTCGGTGGGAGCGCCCGCCGCGGTTGGATACTTCATGATCTCGACCATCCCGGAGGTGAAGGCTGCACGATCAGCCGGGAGTAACACGACGACCGCGCGCGCCCACGCAGTGGCTTCCTCCGCGGAGCCGGTCCAGGCGAGGCCCGTCTTGGCAACACACAGCGCCATGCTGCGCTCCGCGCTCTGTGGCGGCAGCCTTGGCGCCAACGCCTGCAGCGCTCTGGCGGCCGACTCGCGGACAAGATAGTCGTCTGGCAGCGCCCGGTGCTCGGCCGTGCAGTCATGCGCACGTGCTGCCGACTTCGCCGCCAGGCTTGGCACCCGCAGCATCCGGGCCCGGGCGCCAGAACGCAACCAGAAGGTTCTTGGTCGCCTGCGCTGCCATCGCGTCGCCGAGCATCGGCGCCAGTGTCGCCAGCAAACGCAGCTGGGCAGCGCTCAGGTAGGCGTCCTTGCGCGCGGGGTAGTCGACCCACACCTGGAGAATGCCGCTCACCGCCGCCTCCGCTGCCGCGGCCTTGCTCGCGCTATCGAGCGCAGGCGAGTCCAGCGCACGTTTGAGCGAGTCCGTGATCCCGCTGACCTCGGCGGCAGCGCGCTCGCCGAACGTCGCCGGTGCGACCTGGTCGATCAAAGGCGACAAGCCGCTCGTTCCGGGCCGCAACAGCGGCATGGCGGCACGCGCAAGCGCGCCACGCTCGGCGGAGCGCTGCGCCTGCATGAACTGTTGCGTGAAACCGTGCGCGAGCTTCGCCGCAGCGGCCCCCACGAGGCGGTCACCTTCGGTCTCGGCAACCTGCATCAGGGCGACCAGATAAGCGCTGTCGCTGCGACTGCGGCGCGCCGCAGAGACGGTGATCGCCTTCCCGAGTTCCGCGGACACCTCGGCCAGCTCATCTGGATGCAGCATCGCCAGGGTTTTCAGCGCGCGCGGGACCGCCAGCTGCGGCCGACCGTCATCCTGCTTCGCCAGCCGCGACACCAGGTAAGCCCCCGCCTTGCGGCGCTCCTGGGCGCTCAGGACCGGAGCCATGACTTCGAATGGCGCGGCTGATGGCCCGGTCCCAGCGCGGATCGCTCTTCTCTCCTCCCCGTGCGATCCCGTCGAGCAGATAGCCTTGGGCCTTTTGCAACGTCTCGGGTCTGATCCAACTGCCGATGATGTCGATCATCTCGGCCATCGCCCACAGCTCTCGGGCACCGGGGCTCGGCTTCGCGGTGAGCCGTTCGACTGCCTCGGCGAGGTTGTCCCGCGCTCGATCCGCGGTCGGGGCGGAAACCGCGTTGTCGAGCGGCCGAATGCCCTCGGTGCGCGTGAGGAACGCGACGGCCCGCGCGTACGCGATCAGCTCGTACGGGCGCGATCTCGTCGTCGCCGTCGAACCGCTCGCTGGCGACGTACTTCGACGGCGCCGATCGCCTTGTCACGCGCATCGTGCGGCCACCTGCAGCCCCACGGCCCGCGCTACCGGCAGCGGGTTCGTGCCGAACTTCCTCAGCAGCGTCTGGTCGCTCAGCATGTCTACCGACGCGACGCGGACGTTCTCGTCCGCCTGCGCCAGCGTCCAGAGGCCATCCACGTCACCGGATGGAAGAGGATCGCGCTGCAGCTGCAGGCGCGACCATACCGAGCTCGCTTTTTCTCGTACGACCGCCTGATCGGCGCGCGTCTTCTCGAGCAACGCCCAGCCCAGTGCGATCGTCGCGACTACCGCCAGCACGAAGCTGCCCGCGGCCACGGTGACGGCGCGGCGGAAGCGAACGCGGCGCTCGAGCTCGGTTTTTCGTTTCCGCTCGCGCCGCGCCTGCAGCGCGGCGAGGCTGTTGTCGAACAGGCGCTGGACGCTCTTCAGGTGGCCGCCGTAGCGGGCGGCCCACGCCTCGGTGCGCGCGCGCGAGGTCCACCAGCGCCAGCGACTCTCTACCTGCTCCAGCGGCAGGGTTGCCGATTCGCCCGTCGCCTCGCCTCCCGCCAAGGCGTGCAACCCACGGTAGATGTTGCCGTCCTCAGCCTCCAGCCACAGCCAGCCCGCGCCGCCCGCGCCGGGCTTCGCGCCGATGCGGTCCCAGCGCCGGATGAGTGCCTCGTGCCCGATGTCGATGATGGTGTCGCCCGCCAGGGGAAAAGGAAACGACGGCACCAGAAACGAGCAGTCGTCGTGCCGGAAGCGGTCCAGCACGCGGCGCAGGTCCGCCTCGGGCACCCCGGTCTCCGCGAGCAGTCGGTCGAAGGGCAGAGGCCGCCGGATCGCACGGCTGTCGCGGTCGAGCTCGGCCAGCCCACGAAAGGTCGCTTCCACCGCCGCCTCCAGGCCATGCAGCTCGGTCATGAGCTCATCGGCGTGCTGCGACAGGGCGCGCGACAGCGTACCGATCGCCTCATAGTGGGCGATCGTCAAGCGGCGCGGGGCGGCTTCTCCTGGTGCTGCCTGCGCTGCTGCGGCCAGGTCGCGTCCGGCCTCATCCCAGGTACGCATGAGCGCATGCTGCAGCGCCGGCAACTGGTCGTTGCCGCCGCCGCCGTCGTTCAGCAGGCGTTGCACCAACTCCCCGTCGATGCGCGCGCCTACCCGCTCGATGGGCCCGCAGATCGCCTCCTCGCGCTGGTCGCGGGTGAGAGAGGGCACCAGAAACTGGCTCGCGGCCACGGCCTCGGGCAGCCCGTAGAAGCGCGCGCAGTCGCCCAGGTAGTCGGAACGCATCGTGACCATGACGTGGATCGCGCGGTTCGGGTCGCGGGTCGCCTCCAGGAGCAACTGGACGAACGCCTCCGCCTCCTGACGGCGGGACTCGCGCAGCAGCGGATCGTCCGCCTCGCCCTCGGTCAGCTCGGCGTAGCGAAAGATCTCCTCGAACTGGTCCACCACGATGAGCAGCGAATAGTCGTCGAACTCCTCCAGCTGGCGCGCCGATTCGCGCAGGCCGAAGCTCGAGCGCCGGAGCAGGACCTCGATCGTGTCGCGGCGCACCTGGTGAATCGCAAGCTCCGGCTCGTCCAGCGTGTCGGGGCGGCGTCCGGCCAGCGCGCTGGCGAGCCGCGCGATCGGCGTGTTGCCGGGGCGGATCTGGAACCACTTCCAGCGCCGCGCGCGGCCCTCGTCGGTTTCCTCCTGCAACAGCGGCAGCAGGCCGGCGCGCACGAGCGACGACTTGCCGCTGCCAGAGGTGCCGACCACTGCTGTGAAACGGCCGCGGTCGAGCAGTCGGTACAGCGCGAAGACCTGGTCCTGGCGCCCGAAGAAATAGTCGTGGTCGCCGAACCCGTACGGGCGCAAACCCGGGAAGGGCCGATGCGGCCCGAGGCTGGAGGCGGATGAGTCGCTATTTCGCATAACCGGTCAGCGTCTGCAGCAGCGGCTGCAAGACTTCCGGCGGCGGCGAGAGGGTCTCGGTCGCATCGATCACGAGATCGATGTCGGTGCGCGGCGGCAGCTTCCGAAACCGGTTCTTGGGCTGCAGCGGCGGCGGGCCGGCAACGACGCCGCGGAACTGAAACGGCGTCTTGCGGCCGAGGCGGTCCCACTTGAGCTCAGCGGCGTTGGAGCGGATCCACACCTCGGAAGCACTGGCCCAGCACAACACGACGGCGTCGCAGGCCGCCAGGTATTGCTGGTGCAGGCGCAAGCGGTCGGCTTCGTCGCCATCAAATGCCGGCAGCGACACGTTGAGGCCGGCCTGCTGCAGCCGCTCGGCGAGGTCGTCGGCATAGGCCGAGTCGGCTTCGAGGTGCTCGATGTAGACGCAGGCCCCCTCGCCCAGCGCGGCCTGCGGCCGGCTAGGGCGCGGCGTGGTCTTCTCGAGGTGGTCGATGATGTACTGCCCGAAGGTGACCAGCGTATCGCCAAGGACCTTGTCGGTCTCCAGGTGATCGCAGACGCGGGAGACCGCCTCCGCCGGGCTGCGATCGGCTATGCCCAGGTCCGGCAGGGTGCGCGGCGCCCACAGGATGCGGTGAAAGCGCCGCTCGTCGCCGTGGTCCTCGCTCACCTTGCGGCCTACATTCTCTCCGGCCCGCTCGAGCTGGAGCTGGACGATGGGCGTGCCGCCTTCGGTGCGAAGCCACCTTGCTTGCCCACCAGGTGCACCGAGAACTCAGCCGCCCTGAGCGCTTCGTCGATGTGTTTGATGGCCTCCGAGGTGTAAGGGAGATTGACGGCGGGCTCGGGCACGACACGATAACCGCGATTGTCCAGCTCGCGCACCAGCGTGTCGTAGGCTGGAATCATGTCGGTGGCGGGCTTGGAGACGAACACGGTTCGTCTGGTTGGCGCCGGGTCGACGGGACCTCCGCCTGGCGCCTTCGCCAGCCTCCGGCACGCGTACCCTCGCTCGCGCACGGGTCCACAGACAGCGGGCCAGGCGCTCCAGCTCGTCGTGATAGCGCGACTCCCACTTCGGCACCACCTTGCCGCGCACGAAGAAATGGATCTCCTCGTCGATTCTCGGGATCCACGCTGTGGAGGCTGTAGCCCTCCTGCCCTTGCAGCAGCTTCGGATGAGCGGCCGCGTCGACCGCGTTTTTCCGCACCACCACGATGCGCTCGCGCAGGCTGCGCTCGTTCTCGTGCGGGAACTGCCTGGCGAATACCTCGAGCTCACGGCGGCACCAGTCGCGCGCGATCCAGTTTCGCGACAACACCACCAGGAGGACAGACGAAGCGGCCAGCGCCTGCTCCAGCTCCGGCTCGAACTGATCGCCGCGCTCGATGCGCTTGGTGTCGCGCCACAGCCGAGGGCGCGGCTGACCCAGCTGCTTGAGCTCGTAGAGAAGCTGGTTGTGCAGATGGGTGACGAAACCCTGGGCATCGGGCTGTCCGGGCGGCGGTTCGTCGTCGTCGCGGGCGTACGAGATGAAGATCTGCTGCGGACCCGGAACGCCCGGGTCGCTATCGCTTGGTTCTGCCGATGAACGCATTCCTATCCCCCATGCGTCGGATGCAGGCCTGCACAAAACGCGCTCGTGCAAAGAGCTTTCGCGATATGGCATCGCCATAGAGCGCTACCTGCAGGCCGCTGTCAAGCCCCAAGCCGGGAAGCCTTGAGCGACAGCCTCGCAGGCCGGCAGGCCAAAACCTGACAAAATGAGAGGTTCGGCTTGCCCTCAGCGGGTCGACTCGCGACGCTGCGGCCGACTCCGACGGCTCGCCTCCCTTGAGATGGCAAAGCCACCATCGATACCCACCAGGCGGGTCCTGCGCCCGCCGGCGGACTGCAGGCGCCGCGCACGCCAGCGCTCGGAGAGGCGAGGCGCCAGCTTATCGTGTGCGCGCTTACAGATCGCATACGCGGCGCGGCGCGGTCGCATGCCTGCGGACATATGGCTTTCGCTATGCCCACGGCCAACCGCGGCGTGCACCGCGCGGTTTCCAAGCGCGGACGCGTTGACAAAGCCGCAACGGTCCGCCTGACGCCACATCGCCTCTGCAGGTATCATCCCGTCACTATGAAACTGCATCAGATCAAGATCGAGTTCAACGCCGAGGAAGATCGGCTCATGCTGCGTGTGTCCACAGTAAGCGCGGAGGAAGCGCTGCTGTGGCTGACGCGCCGCTGTGTGTTGCGCCTGTGGCCGCTGCTGGTGGGCGGCGTGGAGGCGAGCCCGGACGTCGCGCAGCGCGTGGTCGATCCCGATACCAAGAAAGCGCTGCTCGAGTTTCAGCACGAGAAGGCGCTGAGCCAGGCGCAGTTCGGCAAACAGTACGCGGACACGCCGCGCACGCGCCCGCTCGGCGACAATCCGCTGTTGGTAACCAAGCTGCAGCGCCGGGCCGGTCAGGACGGGCGGCTGGTCATCGGTCTGCTGCCGACCCAGGGCGAGGGCATTTTCCTGACGCTGGACGAGCCGCTGCTGCACGGCTTCATCAAGCTGCTGCAGAAAGCGGTCGAGCGCGCCGAGTGGGGCTTCAAGCTCGACCTGCCCTGGGGCGAGGCCGGGCCGCCCAGCGGCGAGCGGACGCTGCAGTAGCCGGCTCGCGGCCGGCGCGATTCACGCGTCGACTGCGCGAGCGACCGTCAGTAGAGCCTGTCCGCGCTGCTGGACATGCGCACCTCCACGACATACGGCTCGCCGGATGCGTAAGCCTGCAGCAGGGCGGACCGGAGCTCTTCGGCACGCTCCACGCGCGCGGCACGACAACCGAAGCCGCGCGCCACGTCGACGAAGTCAACTCCCGGCACATCGCTGCCCGGCATGTGCGCAAGGCCCATGCGCGCAGCGAGCGACTTGACCGCGCCGTACCCCGCGTTGTTGAGGATCACGAACGTGATCGGCAGACGATGCTGGGCGGCCGTCCACAGCGCCTGGATCGTGTACAGGCTCGAGCCGTCTCCGAGGACGCCGATCACCTTGCGCGAGGCGTCGGCCAGCGCCACGCCCACCGCCGCCGCCATGCCGAAGCCGAGCCCGCCGCTGGCACACGCGTAGAAGCCCCCGCTCGTCCGGATGGTGAGGTGATCATGCAGGGCATTGCGATGCGACGGCGCTTCCTCGACGATCACCGCATCGGCGGGCATGGTGGTCGAGATGGTGTGCATCACCAGATCACCGCCGATCGGATCGCTGATTGCAGGCACGGCTGGGCGCGGGCGCGGGCGCGGCGGCGTGCGCTGCACGTGAGACACCTGTGCCAGAAGCTGCTCCATGCCGAGCTGCACGCTGCTCAGGATGCTGGTGCCGACCGGCGCGCGGGCCGCCTGCTCGGCATCGTCGGTGAGCTGGAACAGGCGCGTGTGTGCGGAGATGAACTCGCCCTCCACGTGCACGTGATAGGTGAATACCGGCGCGCCGATCACCAGCACAACGTCGTGGCCGGCCAGGCGATCGGCCAGCGGCTGACGCAACGGCGGCAGGAATCCGGCGAACAGAGGGTGGTCCTCGGGGAAGCTCCTGCGCCCGGCCATCGGGCTCGCGTACACCGCGGCGTTCAAGCGCTCGGCAAGCTGCACCGCGAGCGGCCAGGCGCCGTCCTGATCGACTGCCGCACCCAGCACGAGCGCCGGGGCACGGCTCGAGTTCAACGCGTCAGCGAGGCGGTCGAGCGCGCCCGGATCCGGCGCGAACTGGACGCTGACCGGCCGCGGCTCGACCACGGCCGCAGGCGCGTCCCAGTCGTCTTCGGGGACGGACACGAACACCGGACCGCAAGGGCGCTGCATTGCCGTGTAGACCGCTTGCGCCACCGCCTGCGGAACGTCCGCGGCGCGCGCAGGTTCAATACTCCATTTCACATAGGGCCGCGGAAATTCCACCGCCGAGCGCGCCGACAGGAACGGATCGGTGGGCAGCATCGCGCGGGTCTGCTGGCCGGCCAGAATGACCAGCGGCGTCTGGTTGCGCCAGGCGGTGAACACGCTGCCCAGCGCATGGCCGACCCCTCCGGCCGAGTGCAGGTTCACCAGCGCCGGCGCACGCCGCACCTGGGCGTAGGCGTCGGCCATCCCCACCACGACGCTCTCCTGCAGGCCGAGGACATAGCGGAAATCCTGCGGCCAGTCGCGGAACATGCGCAGTTCGGTCGAGCCGGGATTGCCGAAGACCGTAGTCAAGCCGAAGCCGCGCAGCAGCTTGAACACCGCTTCGCGCACGGTGACCCCGGCCGAGCTCCCGTGTGCACGGTCTTGGCTGTTCAGTCTTGCCGATGTGCTCCGTCCTGGAGGACTGGTTGCGAGTCTGCTGCATGGTTGCGTCGGTGAAGTGAAGGACCGTTAGGCGCCGAGCTGCATCCGCTAGCCGTCATCGACGGCGCGCTGCTTGCCGTCGAGCAAGGCGCTGACGTTGATGTCGCCCATCACGTTGATGGTGGTGCGGCAGCGGTCCAGGAACCAGTCGACGCTCAGCAGGACGGCGATGTACTCGATCGGGAGGCCGACGGCGTTGAAGACCATCGTCATCGTCACCAGCCCCGCTTCCGGAATGCCGGCTGCACCCACCGAAGCCGCCACGCTGGTCAACACCACCAGGATCTGCTGGTAGAGGTTGAGATCCATACCCAGCATCTGCGCGACGAACAACGCCGCCATCGCTTCGTACAGCGCGGTGCCGTCGTTGTTGAAGTTCGATCCGACCAGCGCGCCCAGGCTGGCCGAGCGCTCGCGCAATCCCACGCGGTCGCGCAGGCAGGCGTAGGTCACCGGCATCGTGGCGGTCGAGCTGGCGGTCGAGAACGCCGTGACCAGGGCATCGCGCGTGCCTTTCAGCATCGCCAGCGGCCGCACCCATGAATGCAGCCGGATCCGCGTCAAGTACCAGACGGCCTGCAGCAGCAAGGCCAGGATCACCGCCAGCACGAACCCGCCCAGCGGAATGAACGCGGCGAAGCCCTGGGTGCCGACGATGCTGGCGATGATGCCGAAGATGCCGAAGGGAATGACCTCGATGATCCAGTGCAGCACGGCGATCAGCGCCTGGAAACCCACTTCCACCGCGTCGCGCACGTTGCGCAGGGGATGGTCACGCAACCCGCGCAGGGCAACTCCGAAGGCGATGGCGACGATGATCACGCCCAGCACGTTGCCTTGATCGGTGAGCGGCCCCAGCAGGCTGCGCGGCACGTTGTCCAGGAACTGCTGGATCGGACCCGTGGAGCTCTTGGACGTGATTCCGGGCGGGGTCGGCGTGAGCTCGTGCCATTCACCGGGACGCACCAGGTTGGCGACCGCCAGGCCGATGAGGATGGCCACCAGCGTGTTCAGCAACAGCAGCCCTGCGATCCGGCGGGCGGTGCCGGCGGGCAACTCGGCGCTGGTCAGCGCCCGCACGATGGCAAACAGGATGAGCGGTGGCGCGATGGCCGTCAGCAGCCGCAGGATCAGTTTGGCGGGCTGCGCCAGCACCGCTGCGGACTCGCCCAGCACCACACCGACGATGAGCGCGAGGAGCAGCGCGCCGATGATGCGCTGGTAGAGCGGCGTGCCGGTCCACCAGGCCCAGATGCCGCGCCGCTCATTTGCACGTCGGCGCTGCTTGCTCGTGGTCCATCAGGCCCAACGGACAGGATTGACAGGATGCTCACCCGGCATCGTCATGATCTCGGCGTCCCAGCGCCGGTCAGAGGTCACCGTGATCAATCGGTGCCGATCCGGAACGGATTGGAGTAGACGTTGTGGCGCCCGTTGCGGGCGAACGCAACCAGCGTAAGCGCCGTTTCTTCGGCCAGCCGGATGGCGAGCCCGGTGGGCGCGGAAATCGCCGCGAGCACCGTGATGCCGACCGTCGCTGCCTTTTGCGCCATCTCGAAGCTGGCGCGGCTGGTGATCAGGGCGAAGCCGGCGTCGACCGCGTAACCGCCCCGCATCATCCCGCCGATCAGCTTGTCCAGCGCATTGTGACGCCCGACGTCCTCGCGGACCAGCCGCACCTCTCCATCGGGCGATGCCCACGCCGCTGCGTGCACGCCGCCGGTGGCGGCATTGAGCGGCTGGCGCTGCGAGAGGGCAGCAAACGCGCGATGCAACGCGGCGGGCGCAACGTTCACCCCCGGCCCCACGCGCGGCGGATGGCGCACCGCCTGGTCGATGGTCTCGGTGCCGCACAGCCCGCAGCTGCTGCGCCCGGCCAGGTTGCGGCGCTGTTGCTCGAGCGGAAGATAGCGCTCGAGCGGGATGTCCATACTCACCTCGATGCCGTCGCCGGACTGAACGATTTCGATGCGAAAGCACTTCGTCGGGCGCGCGCACGATGCCCTCGCTCAGGCTGAAGCCCAGCGCGAAGTCCTCCAGGTCCGCGGGCGTGGCCATCATCACCACGTGCGGAAGGCCGGCGTACATCAGCGCCACCGGCACTTCTTCGGCAACCCGCTCGGTCAATTCGGAGTTGGTATTGCCATCCCAGCGCCGGACCGAATATTCGCTCTGGGTGACGATGCCGTGATGGGTTTGATCGTTCATGCGCTTTGGGGATCGGGCGGACACTGCCGCAACGGCAGCCGAGCCTCACGCAATGCTAGCATGGCCGGAAGACCTCGGGACCAGCCAGCACCTCGGGACCAATCCGCGTGGTCTCGTTGCTCCAGCATGCGTCTCTCGCTGGTAGGCTTATTGCTCCAGCCAAAGGCTCACCATGTCCCCGACCCCAGCGCAGCCGACCAACCAGTTCCGCCTGCTGGCCACCCGCCGGTTCGGCCCGCTCTTCCTCACCCAGCTGCTGGGCGCGTTCAATGACAACCTGTTCAAGAACGCGCTGGTCCTGCTGATCACCTACCAGGCCACCACGGTCACCAGCATCCGACCGGAGCTGCTGGTGAATCTGTGTGGCGGCGTCCTCATCCTGCCGTTCTTTCTGTTCTCGGCGACCGCCGGCCAACTCGCCGACAAATACGAGCGCTCCCGCATCGTTCGGCTGGTCAAGCTTCTGGAAGTAGGCATCATGCTCGTGGGCGCCGCCGGGTTTGCGCTGCACAGCCTGGGACTGTTGCTCGCCACGCTGTTCCTGCTCGGCACCCATTCGACCTTTTTCGGACCCGTCAAATACGCCCTGCTCCCGCAGCATCTGCGGGAAGAGGAGCTGGTGGGCGGCAACGGGCTGGTGGAGTTCGGCACCTTCGTAGCCATCCTCGGGGGGACGATCGCCGGCGGCGTGCTGATGTCCGGCGCCAACGGCATCCTCCTCGCACCGGCGTGCGCGGTCTTCGTCGCGGTGCTGGGTTACCTCGCCAGCCGCCTGTTGCCGCCATCTCCGGCGCCCGACCCGAACCTGCGCTTGAACTGGAACCCGTTGCGCGAGACGTGGGCCACGCTGCGCTTCGTCGCACCCAACCGCGCGGTCTTCAACTCGCTGCTGGGCATCAGCTGGTTCTGGTTCCTGGGGGCGCTGGTGCTGGCGCAACTCCCCGCCTACGCAAAGGACTATCTCGGCGGCGCGCCCACGGTGGTGACGCTCCTGCTCGCGACGTTTTCGGTAGGCGTGGGCACGGGCTCGCTGCTCACCGAACGCCTGTCGGGGCACAAGGTCGAGATCGGGCTGGTGCCGTTCGGTTCCATCGGCATCACGCTGTTCACCCTGGACCTGTTCTTCGCCAGCCCGGCCAAGCCGAGCGGCGTTGCGCTGGGCGCGATAGCGTTCCTGTCCGCAGCCCGGCGGCCCGCGCATCCTGCTGGACCTGTTCTTCCTCGGCATGTTCGGCGGCTTCTACGCCGTGCCACTGTACGCGCTGATCCAGAGCCGCACGCAGCCGACCCACACCTCGCGCGTCATCGCCGCCAACAACATTCTCAATGCGCTGTTCATGGTGGTCGCAGCCGGATTCGGCGCCCTGCTGCTCGAGCGCGGCTTGAGCATTCCGCAACTGTTCCTCGTCACGGCGCTGCTCAACGCCGCGGTGGCCCTGTACATCTATCGCATGGTGCCCGAGTTCCTGATGCGCTTTGTCGTCTGGCTGCTGATCCACTCGGTGTACCGGCTGCGCACGCGCGGGCTCGAGCACATCCCCGAGACCGGGCCGGGTGTGGTGGCATGCAATCACGTGAGCTTCGTGGACGCGCTGGTCATATCCGCAGGCTGCCGCCGGCCGATCCGCTTCATCATGGACCGCAGCATCTTCCGGATTCCGGTGCTGAACTTCGTGTTCCGCGAGGGACGCGCCATTCCCATCGCCTCCGCCGAAGGAGGATCCCGCCGCGCTCGAACGGGCCTACGACGCGACCGCCCAGGCCCTGCGCGACGGCGATCTGGTAGGCATCTTTCCGGAGGGGCGGCTGACTCCCGACGGCGAGATGCAGCCATTCCGCGCGGGCATCCAGCACATCGTCGATCGCACGCCGGTGCCGGTGGTGCCGCTGGCGCTGCGCGGATTGTGGGGCAGCCTGTTCAGCCGCAGCGGCGGGCGCGCGTTCTTCAAATGGCCGCGCGGGCCCTTCTCCAAGATCGAGCTGGTCGCGGGGCCGCCGCTCGCGCCCGACACGCTGTCGCCGGAGAGCCTGCAACATGTAGTAGCTGGACTGCGCGGAGATTCGAAGTAGGTGCAACCGCCGTCATGTGCGGCGGTCCAATGGACACTGTCGAGGTGCCTGCTATGAGATCGATCGTGTGCGCCGCGCTGGCGGCGCTGGCGCTCAACGCCGTGGCTGCCGACGCCAAGCCGGAGCCCGAGAAGGACAACTGGTTCAAGCGCGCCGGCAAAGCTATCGCCAGCGACGCGAACGCCGGTTGGCACAAAGCGAAGAAGGGCTATGCCAAGAGCGGCAAGCAGGTCGGGCACGACACCGCGAACGCGACCAAGCGCGTAGGCAGTGAGATGAAGCAAAGCGCGAAGAAGACCGGGAAGGCGGCGAACGAAGAATTCAAGTGAGCGGCCGCGCCTAGCTAGCGTCCGCTCAACGCACCAGCACGGTATCGTCTATCTGGGCTGCGCCGCCCGAGTGCACTGCGCGGCGCTGCTCGCAGGCGGCCAGGAAGTCGGACTGATGGCTTTCGGGCGCCTGCGGGGAATCGAACACGCTCTCGGCAAAGCCCACCAGGAGAGTTTCGTCGTCCTGGTCCTGCACGAACCAGCGCAGCTCGGGCGGAAATGCCTGGATCAACACCAGATCGTTCTGCATGCGGCCGATAAAATCCTCGCGCGTCATGCCGTAGTCGCGCGAGAGCGCCGCGTTCTTGATGAAGTCGCTGCCTTCGAGGCACTCGCTCATGGTCAGCTCGTGCGCCTGCGCAGGCAGCGCGAGACCACCCATGACCGCCGCCACAACCCACAGTTTGGCTCGCATTCGGCCCTCCTTGCGTGGTGCTGCGATCGCTTGCATCCGTTATCGTCTGCCAGGCCGATCGCTTGACACTCAATGCGCGGCGAAGGGTCTGCCATGAAAGAACGTAGCATTTCGCGTGCCTTGCGCCAATGCCACTGGCGAGAGGGGCGCGCTGAATGCAGCGCAACATGAATCGACCCCGAACACCGCCTGGGTGATGGCCTCACCCGCACCAGATCTCCATGCGCAGTCCCCTGGCGTCTCGTTGCGGCTCGTGCTGCGGGAGCCGCTGCGCCAGTCCACGGCGGCAGCGATCGGCGACGACAGCGAGGGCACAAGCATCCAGAACATCGTCGAGGCTCACGCGACTCAACCCATGCGCAACGCGCACACGGACCGGATCGATGCAGGCTTTACCCAGCACGCGCCGAAGCAAGCTCAGACGCTCACGCCGTCCTTCGGGCGTGCGCTTGCTGTGGCGCATCGGATGCCCGGCGAAGGCGGTGAAGGCGAGCTCGGGATGGGCTTCCACCACGGTGTCCTGCAGCTGCACATCCATTAGAGCATCCACCTCGCGGATCTTCGGCAGGATGTTGAACGCCTCCTTGCTCATGCCCGCGCCGTTGAGAGTCGCCACCTCGGCGTAGCTGCGAGCCGCCAGCGCCTTGCGCGTAGGAGGCGAAAACACGCTGCTCGAGCGCGGCCGCCCCAGGACAGCACGAGCCTCCCGGTCGCACGGCCGGCCGCCTGGGGCAGCCTGCTCGAGCAGCCCGATCGGCATGTCGACCGCGATCGACTGCGGGCGCTCGGGCAGCGCCAGCACCTCCGCGAACGTCGCACAAAGACGGCTCGACATCTGCACCGGCCGGTCCGTATCGGCGCAGCACCGCCGCCAGCGCGACCACCCAGCCGCCGCGACAGCCGTCCACGCCGGCCACCCAGCACAGCGCAGCGCGTTCGTCGATCATCGATCGATGGCCTGTGTTGCCAAGGAGTGGATCATGCAGCTGACCACACTGCCCGGCCCGCGGGATCGGGTCAAGCGCGCGTTGCGCGCCGCAGCATCGCGGCCGGGGGAACGTATCCTTGTCCGGAACGGTCCAGGCTCTTATACTCAAAGCGCAGTCCGTACATGGGAGGAGACCGATGGCGGGCACCACAGGCGAAATACGCACGCTGGCGCTGGTAGGCCACGGCGGCAGCGGCAAGACCACCCTGGCCGAAGCAGTTGCTGCATGCAGCCGGCGCGATCACCGTCGTCGGCAGCGTCGAGCGCGGCACCACCGTGTGCGACTTCGATCCGCTGGAGAAGCAGCACCAGCATTCGCTGTACTCCGCAGTCGCCCACTTCGATCACGACGGCACGCGCGTGCACATGATCGACACCCCCGGCTATCCCGACTTCCATGGCCAGGCCATCGCCAGCCTGGAGGCGGTGGAGACCGCGGTGATCGTGGTCAACGCACAGACCGGCATCGAGCTGACCACCACGCGCATGATGAACTGGGCGCGCCAGCGCGGGCTGTGCCGACTGCTGGTGATCAACAAGATCGACGCTGACAACGTCGACCTGCCGGCGCTGCTGAAGCAGCTCCAGGAAGCCTTCGGCAAGGAATGCCTGCCGATCAACCTGCCGGCCGCCGGCGGATCGAAGGTGGTGGACTGCTTCTTCAATCCCGGCGGCGAAGCGGACTTCTCCTCCGTCGCCGAAGCGCACGGCGCGCTCATCGACCAGGTGGTCGAGGTGAACGAGGAGCTGATGGCGCGCTACCTCGAGCAGGGAGACATCGACGCGCACGAGCTGCACGAGCCGTTCGAGCAGGCCCTGCGCGAGGGTCACCTGGTGCCGATCTGCTTCACCTCGGCCCGCACGGGCGCCGGCGTGCGCGAGCTGCTCGACGTGTTCGAGCACCTGCTGCCTACGCCTGCCGAAGGCAACCCCCCGCAGTTTCTCAAAGGCGAAGGGGCGCAGGCCGTGCCCTATGCCACCACGCCCGATCCGTCCAAGCACGTGGTCGCGCACGTGTTCAAAGTCAGCGTGGATCCGTTCGTGGGCAAGCTGGGCGTGTTTCGCGTGCACCAGGGCACTGTCACGCGCGACAGCCAGCTGTTCGTGGGCGACGGCCGCAAGCCTTTCAAGGTCGGCCAGCTGTACATGCTGCGCGGCAAGGAGTACGTGCCGGTGGACCGTTGCCTGCCTGGCGACATCGGCGCGGTCGCGAAGGTCGAGGAGATCGTCTACGACAGCGTGCTGCACGACTCCCACGACGAAGATCACATCCACCTGGGGCCGATCGAGTTCCCGCTCCCGATCTTCGGGCTCGCCATCGAGCCGTCCAAGCGCGGCGACGAGCAGCGCCTGTGGGAGATCATGCAGAAGCTGTCCTCCGAGGATCCGTGCCTGAAGATCGAGCACGTGGCCGGGACCAACGAGACGGTGATCCAGGGGCTGGGCGAGCTGCACGTGCGCATCCTGCTGGAGAAGATGGGGACTCAGTACAAGCTCGAGGTCAAGACCCATCCCCCGCGCATCGCCTACCGAGAGACGATCACGGCGGCAGCCGAAGGCCACAGCCGGCACAAGAAGCAGACCGGCGGCGCCGGCCAGTTCGGCGAAGTGTTGCTGCGCATCGAGCCGCTGCCGCGCGGCACGGGGTTCGAGTTCGGCGACGACGTCAAGGGCGGCGTCATCCCCAACCAGTACATTCCGGCCGTCGAGAAGGGCGTGCATGCAGGTGATCGAGCACGGCGCCATCGCCGGCTATCCGTTGCAGGACGTGCGAGTCTCCGTCTACGACGGCAAATCGCATCCGGTCGATTCGAAGGAAGTGGCGTTCGTGGCGGCTGGCCGCAAGGCCTTCCTGGATGCGGTGCAGAAGGCGCGGCCGATCGTGCTGGAGCCGATCGTCAATGTCCAGATCAGCGTGCCCGAGCACTGCATCGGCGACATCACCGGCGACATCTCCTCGAAGCGCGGCCAGGTGAGCGGCACGCAGCTGCAGCCGGGCGGGCTCACCGCCGTGACCGGCCAGGTCCCGCTCTCGGAGATCAACGGCTACGGATCGCGGCTCAAGTCCATCACCGGCGGCCAGGGCTCATACAGCGTCGAGTTCAGCCACTACGAGCAGGCCCCGCCCAACGTCCAGCAGCAGCTCGTGGCTCAGCACAAGGCGCCAGTGCACGAGGAATAGCGGTCCGTAGCAACGAGCGTCCACCGGGGCGCGCTCACGTCCTGGCGACCTGCGCCGCCTCACGCCCTCACCCCCTCTCCCTTGATGGGAGAGGAGGTGTTGCATCTCGCGTCGAGGGTTGCGCGCGCCTCTGCGGTCGCATCCCCGCAAAGCGGGGCCCCTGCTCCGCGCTCCGGCGCCCCCTCTCCCTTGATGGGAGAGGGCAGGGGGCGCCAGCAGCGTCACCGTAGTCAGCGCGCCCACCCCCGGCACGCTGAGCAGCAGATCGCGTTTGTCGCACCAGGCCTCAGAGCTGCGCAGCTTGGCCGTCATATCCACCTCCAAGGCGGCGATCTCCTGGTCGAGCCAAGCCACATGGGCTTTGATGCGCGCGCGCATCGCCCCAGCGCTGTGGCCCAGGCGGTTCTTCTCCTGCGTGCGCATGGCACCAGCTGCACGCGCCGCGCCACCAGCGCGGCCAGCTCGCGGGTGCGCTCATCGGCCAAGGGCCGGATCTGGGGCTCAACCTTGAGCCCAAACTCGGCCAGCACCTGCGCATCGATGCGATCGCTCTTGGCCAAGCGCCCCATGGCCTTGGCGTAGTAGCGCACCTGCCGCGGATTGACCACCGCTACGCGAAATCCCGCGGCAGCCACTTGGGTAGCCAGGCGCGTCTCATACCCGCCCGTGGCCTCCATCACCACCAGCTCAGGTTTGAGCCCACGCAGCGAGAGCGGTGAAAGCATGCCACGCAGCCCCCTCACCCCAACCCTCTCCCACGCGGGGAGAGGGAGTGTTGTCACTCACACGGTCGAGGGCTGCGCACGCCTTCGGAGTCGCGCCGCGCCACCGTCCCTTTCGACGATCTCGAGGTTCCATCATGCGCAGCTTTGCATCCTTTCTCCTCGCGCTCGCCGCCGCGACCGCCGTCGTCGTGCTCGGGTGGCTGCTGATTCGTGGCGGAAGCGGCTGGTTCGGCAGCGAGACACGCACCTCGAGCGTGTCCATCGTCGAGCAGATCAAGCTGGTCGCGAAGCTGCAGACGGTCGAGTATCACGGCACCACGATCGTGCGCAAGAACAAGGAGCACGCGTTCGGCAAGAGCAGCGTGCTGTATCTGGCCGAGGGCAAGGTCATCGCCAGCGTCGATCTCGAGCAGATGCAGATCCAGGTGGTCGACGCGGGCGGCGGCCGCAAGGTCCGGCTCACCCTGCCGGAGGTGGTGGTCGAGGACCCCGTCATCAAGCGCTTCGAGATCCTGATGTCCTGCGAGAGCTTCGTCGCGCCCGAGCTCACCGACGACGAGCGCAACAGCCTGCACCGGGAGGTGCTGGGACGGCTCAAGCTCGCCGCCCAGGAAGACGGCGTCCGCGGCAAGGCGCGCAAGCAGGCCGAGGACTACCTGCGCACGTTCCTGACCGCGCTCGGGTACACGGTCGAGTTTGCGTGAGCACGACGGTCGCGCCTGCGCTGGCAGGCACGGCGCAAGGCCGCGTTCCCGGCCTGCGGGCGCCGCGAAGTCGACAGCCTACCCGGCGGGAGGACGGCCTGACGCCGCTCACTGCACCAGGCACGCCGCGTCGAGCCCGGAGCGCGGCGGAGGCGCGTCGAACTTCGGCATCGGCATCGGCACTGCGTCGCCGCGCGGAACCTTGACCGGAGCGACGTCGATCTTGGCGACGTAGGCGAAGTCGCCGGCCGCGAGCAGCAGCTCGCCCTTCGAGTTGGCGATCCGCACCGCCCCTCGATGACGTCGACGTGGACCCCATCCTCGGGCACGCGGCCGTCGACGGTGCGCAGGTCCTGGCAGTCGCCCTGGCACAGACCTGCAGCCGAATCCGGTGCCGCGGATGCCGATCGTCGCCGTCACCGTCTGCAGCTCGTAGGATTGCTCCTTGCGCTTGCCGAGCAACCCGGTGATCGTGCGCAAGCCGCCCTTCAAGAGCGCGAAGACCAGCGAATCCTCCTCGGGCTTGGCCGGCTCGAAGTGGTAGCGCTCGATGCGCAGCTGCGTGTTCGGCCGCAGCGTCACCTCGCCGCCGTCGGTGAACTTGATGCGCACGTACGCGTTGTAGGAGGTCACCACAACGTCGCCCTGCTCGACCAGAGTCTTCGGCGCCAGCGCCTTCGAGCTGCCGTCCACCCTGCGTACCATGGACACGCCGCTGACGTGCGTCACCTCGCCGGCGGGCGCGGCGGCGGCGAGCGCCGGCAGCAGCCACAGGAACAGCAGGGCAGCGCTACATGCAGACCTGGCGCGGCCTCTCACTGCTTGTGCTCCTCCCTCGGCCTCGCCTTGCTCCGCCGATTGCCCGTTGTCTTCTCGGCTTCCTTGTCCCCTTCCTCCTCGGTGCTGAGGACCGCGTCTCCTTCGCCGCCGCCCTGCGCAGTCTGCACGCCGACGATGACGCTGGAGGGGACCTGCACCAGGTCCGGCGGAAGGGTCAACCTTACTGGATTCCCGAACAACCCGGCCGTCGACGCCGTCGATTGCGATGGATTGGTCGCAAGCACATCGCAACCATTGCAGCTGAGAGCCGTGACGCCGAGCGGTCCAGCCGCCGAGATCCAGGCACCGAGGACACGCCGGTGCCGGCAATCAGATCCACCTTTCCGCTTGCGATGATCGTGGTGCCGCCCGACACCGCATCGATGGCCGCATAGCTGCCGCTGCCAGTGCCTCCGGTGAGCGTGATCGTGCTGGTCGTGAGGGTGACGCTGCTGCCCTGGATCATTGCAGAAGCCCCCGGCGCTGACCCCCCGGTAAGCGTTACCCCGCCAGGCACGTCCAGGACCAATTCCGGTGGGTCGATGACAGCCGCGAATGCGCCAGCCTTGACGCTGAGCTTCTGTACAGCAATCCTCATCGTGTCGCCCGAGAGGAGCATCGCCTGGTGGTTGATACCTTCCACCTCGAGGCGGCCGGACCCGGCGATCGAACGAACGCTATAGTTCCCGTCGGTGAAGCGCAGATTGGTATCCGGAGCGCCGAGGTTGTACGCGCCTCCGCCCGTTCCGCCGTCACCTGCGTCGAGCGAGAGGCTGCCGCTGTTCAGGTTCACGGTACCGGCGTTGCCGAAGACCGTACCTGCAGTGCGCGCAAAACTCGCCCCATTCAGGTTCAGTATGCCGCTGTTGTTGACGGCGCCGACGGTGACCATGCCCCCACTGACCGCGACGATTCCGCCGGTCGCGTTCGCGAGCGAGCCTATCCCGTAGTTGCCGCCTGAGAACTGCAGCGAGGCGGCCGGACCCACCGAGTAGATCCCCCCACCCACGCCGCCGTCTCCGCCATCGAGGTTCAAAGCCAGGTTGCTCAAGTTGACGGTCCCGGAGTTGCCGAAAGGTGCTGCGGCGCTGCGCGTGAACGTCCCGCCGCTGAGATTGAGCGTACCCCTGTTGGTCAACATGCCCGAGGTCACTACGCTGCCACCGGTCACATCCAGGGTGCCGCTGTTGGTCAGGTTCGCGGCCTGCAGCGAGCCCGCGGAAACGCGCACTGCTCCGGCGTTGTTGAGCGAACCGGCGCTGCTCACTGTTCCGCCCGAGACGCGCAGTTGCGTGCCCGCCGCGATCGTGGCGGCTCCCAGCAACTCGAGACTGCCGCCGCTGACAGTGACCGATCCAACGTTGACCGAAGTCCCGTCCGGCACGACGACCGCAGCCCCCGGATCGATCACGACGTCCTCGCGCGCCGCCGGCGCCCTTCCGAGCGCCCAGTTGCTGCCCAACGTCCACAAACCGGAGGATGCGTTCCAGCGATTGGTCATCGCGTCGATGCTGAGCGTAAGCTGGGGCGACCCGTAGTGCGGCACGAGCGTCATATAGGCCGGCGCGCTGATGCTCGCGAACGCACCGCGTGTGGCGGCCGCGGTGATCAGCGGGAACGAGTCGCTGACTCCTCCGCTATACGCACCAGGCAGGACAACGTTCAGTGCCCCGCCCAGCAACGCTTCTCCCGACACGTCGAGAAAGTCGAACTGGCCGGCGGCGGGACCCTCGACCTCCATGGCCAATACCGAGGTTGGCATGAGCGTGAGGTTGCCGAGCAGGTGCAGCGTAGCCGCTGAAGGGCCGGGGCTCAACGTCCCCGCGTTGGTGAGCGCTGCGCCACCGAGGTCCAAGGTTCCCGCCCCGGACATGATGCCGCTGCCCGCATTTCGCAGGGGCTGGCCGTTTGTAGACAATGTCGCGCCTGCAGCGATATTCATGCCTCCCCGAATTGCCCGGGAAGCTGGTGAGCCGGAGCGTTCCAGCATCAACGTTGACCGCGCCGCCGTTGGTGAACGGGACCGCGATCGACCCGACGCCGGTTCCACCGGATTTGGTGAATGATCCTGAGTTCACGAACGCATTCGCGCCAGCGGCGCCGAAGATCTGGAAGTCGTTGCCGACTGTCATAGCAGCATTGTTGTTGATCTCCGCGTCATTAGTCAGCGTGAGCAAGCCGGAACCATCCCAGGTGACAGTGCCATTCAGGTCCAGCGTCCGACCATCCAGAGTCTTCCCGCCGCCGTTTAAGTTGGTGGGGCCATTGACTGCGAGCCCACCGCTGCCGCGGACCGTTCCGCCGATCCAAGTCAGGTTCCCTGCGGCAATCGACCCCGTGCCGCCGAGCGTCCCGCCACTGTTGGTGAGCGAACCGACGGTCACTGGCACGCCATCGAAATTCAACGTGCCGGTGGTCACGGAAGCCGAACCGACGTTCACCGATCCAGAAGGTGCAAAGCTCGCGTTTCCCGTCCCCGTGACGACGATGGCGCCGGAAAGGGTGAAAGCCCCGGTTTGGGTCAGCGTGCTGCCGGTGATGACCGCGACGCCACCCGACCCGGAGATCGTTCCGCCGACGCTGTGCAGGCCCGGACCAAACTCCAGCACCGCTCCGGAAGCGACGTCGTAGGTGCCGGTGCTGGAGCTTCCCGCACCGAGGCTCAGCTTGCCAAGATCGACATCGACTCTTCCGCTGTTGACGAACGGCGCTGAGATCAGCGCGGTTCCGGCCCCGCCTGACTTGGTGAACGAATCGGCGTTCACGAACTGGTTGGTGCCGGCGCCGCCGATGATCTGGAAGTCGTTGCTCACCGTCATCGCCGCGTCGTTGTCGAACGTTGCGCCGTTTGCAAGCGTCAGGGAACCGGTGCCGTCCCAGGCGATCGTGCCGGTCGCATGCAGCGTGCGACCATCCAGAACGCGCGCCGATCCGGCCACCGTGTTCATCGCGCCAGCGACGGTGAACGCACCGCCCGCCCCGATCGTCCCTCCGGTCCAGTTGAATGTGCCGTCCATGGCGATGTTGCCCGCGCCGCCCAAAGTACCGCCGGCAAAGTTCGCGACGCCGGTCACGTCAAGTGTCTTGCCCGCGTTCACGGTGACGGTGCCCGCGGAAAGATTCAGCGTTCCGTTAACCTGAAGGTTGCGATCGACGGTGAGATTGACGGGCGCAAACACGATCCCCGATCCGAGCTCGGTCAGGCCGGTACCGGTCATCGCGCCGCCGGTGAAGGCGAAACCGTCACGGATGAACAACGTCCCTGCGCCCGTCAAGGTGCCCGACTGAACGGCAAAGTTCGTGGCGTTCACAGGCGCCGCGGCGACGTCCACTGTACCCCCCGCGACTCTGGCGCTTCCTGGTCCGGTGAACGCTGCGCCGGTCGTCAGCGTATGGACACCCCCGGTGAACTCGATCGCCGCCCCGGCCGCGGCGACGTCGAATGCACCTGAATGCGCACCATCGCGCACCAGCTGCAACGTACCGTTGTTCACGCGTACGGTTCCGGCGTTGTCGAATGCCGCATCGAGGGTCTGCGCAATGGTGTTGCTCTTGGTGACCACCCCTTGATTCACGAACCTGCCGCCGCCCACTCCAGCCAGGACCGGCGTCGGGTTCGAATTTGCCGCGGAAAAGTCGAGCGAGCCGCTCGGCATATTGATGATGGAACCACCGTTGGCCAGGTTGATCCTTCCGTTGACGACGATCGCTCCGAAGTTGTTCCACGTACGGCCATCGAGCACCGCCGCACCGTTGTTCTCAGTTGTCGCCCCATCTCGTAGTCAGCAACCCAGTTCCAGACAGCGCGCCACCGCCCAGTGTGAACGGGCCGTTGAGCGTCAGATCGCCCGCAGCCGGTTACGGTCCCCGTCTGTAGAGTGAACGGATTGGCCACTGCAGTCGGGCGCCCCTACGTCGATGGTCGCGCCATTGACGCGCACCAGTCCCGCTCCTGTGAACGCCGCACCGGCGATCAAGTGGGTCCCGCTGACAAACGACAGCTGCCCCGCCGTTGACCGAGAAGGTGCCGCTGTGCGATCCGTTCGCCGCCAGCTCCAGGACGCCCGCATTCACATTGAGGTCGCCGTCGTTGCCCAGCGTGGTCTCGATTGTCTGGGTGGCCGTCGAAGTCGAAGGCTTGGTCAGCGTTCCCGTGTTCGAGACCGCCCCGAGCGCACCGATGCCCTGGGCGATCGGGAAGCCGTTGGTTCCAGCCAAGGTGAGCGTGGCGCCCGCCTCGTTGGACAGCACCGCGCCGTTGTCGAGCGTAAGGCGGCCGGTGATGGTCATCGCTCCAGTGTTGTTCCAGGGGCGCGCGTCGAGGTGCAACTGGCCGCCGTTCACCATGCTGACCCCGTTGGTGATCAGGGCACCGCTGCCGCCGATGGTTGCCGTTTGAGCGCCGTTAGCGTTGGCCGTGAAACTCCCGTCGAGAATCAGGTCTGCCGCCCCGGTGACCACTGTCCCGCTGGCGGTGTTCGGGATCGTCAAGGCGCCGGCGATGTTCAGGTCGTGCGCGGCATCGATCTGGCCGGCGTTGCTGACATTGCCTTGAATCCGGTTGAACTGAGTACCCCCGCTGCTCTGCGAATGGATCGTGCCGAGATTGGTCAGCGTGCCCGTCGCCGTCCTGAGATTGCCGCCGTCAAACGAGGTGCCAGCCACCGTACTGTTCAGCACGATGCTTCCGGCGTTCGTCCAGTCTCCGTTCACCGTCAGCCAGCCGCCGCCGTCAATCTGCAGCGTCGAACCGGCGTTCGTCGTCAGCCCAACGGCGAGCGTCACGAAGTTGGTGTTCCCCGCAAAGCGCGGCCCATCCACCAGAATGGTTGCGTTGTTGACGAGAGCGACGTTGACGGCCTCCCCGTTCAGCGTCAAGGCAGCATTGTTGGTCAGCGTGACCCCGGCGCCGTCCACGCTGGTGCCTCGGAACTTGAACTGGGCGCTCTCCGCCGGCAAGGTCACATCGCTCGTCAAGACCAGCGTGCCGTCGGAAACGTCGATGGTTCCCGTGCCGAGCCCGAAAACCGTGCCGGCACCGAGCTTCAGGTTCGGACCCGCGGCGTTGCCGTAGTTGTGAAACTCGAGCGTCTGCCCGGCCGCTGCATCCAGCCCGCCCGCATCCGCCTCGACGACGCCCTCGTAGTGATTGATCAGCAGGTCCACGTCGGCTTGAATCGTACCCCCTGCGAGGTTGCGCAGGACGACGTTGTTGCTGCCGTCCACTCTGCCGTTCTTGAGCTGGAGCGCATTGACGCCGGTTCCAGTGCCGGTGGACAGGATCGTCCCGGCGTTCACCAAAGTAGTCTGCGACTCGATGTCGAGCTCCGCGACCCTGGTCACCGATCTTTGCAGCTCGATCGTGCCGTTGTTCACGAATCCGTCGTTGACCGCCAGCACCCCTCCTGGAGTGACTCTGATGACGGACCCGGCGGCAGTGGTCAGAGGACCCGTGAGCACCATACCATGCTGTGCTTCGACGAGGCCTTGGTTGATCAAGGCGCCATTCAGTTGATTCCCACCGGTCGCACCGACCGGCCCCGTGGAGCGAATCACGCCGGTCGGAGAATTGGTCAGGACTCCGTTCGTGACGGTGAATCGGGCGGCCGAGCCCGCGGAATCCGCTTGCAGCTCGATCGTGCCGTCGTTGGTGAATCCGTTGGTGGCGGTGAAGAAAGCGTTGCCCTGACTGGAAGCCAGCACACGGATCTTGCCGGCCTGCGTTTGCGTCAATGCCCCGCCCACCACGCCGCCGGTGCCACCTGGTATGGTGATCTCTCCCTGGTTGTTCACCGCTACGTTGGTTGTAATCGTGTCGCTGCCCAGATCCAGCGTTGTGAGGTTCGTCAACGCGACACCTCCAACAACCAACGAATCGATTGTCACCACACCGTTGCTCAAATCGAGTTTCCAACCGGAAGCGTTCGGCAGCGCGAGATCGCTCGTGAGCTCGAGCACGTGGCTGGTGCCCGCCAGGCTCAAGGTGCCCAGGCTTGGATTGACCGCATTCTGGCTGATACGCGTGCGCCCGCCGTTCGCCGACAACACGCTCCCGGCCGCGATCGCGAGCGTTCCGTTGCTGCTGTCGAACACGCGCCCGGTGTTGTTGATCAGCGCAAGCGGATAGTCGACCTCCATCGTGCCGGCATTTACGACCTGTGCATCGAGCTCAGCGGGTCCAGCAGTGCCGGAAGGGCCGGTCGCTTGGGAGCGGATCGTGCCGTTGTTCGTGAGCGTGCCGTTGGAGACGGTCAGGCGTGGTTGGATCCCCGTCGAAGCTGTCGCCAGCAAGATGGTCCCATCATTCACGAATCCATCGGCGACCGTAAGGAATGCGCCGCCAGTCCCGGATGCCTGCAGGGTGACGGTGCCGGTCTGTGTAAGCGCTCCATTGATCTGGTTGCCTCCGATCGGGACATCGATCTGCCCCTGATTGATCAATGCAGTGTTGATGGTGTTGAAGGAATCGAGAATTAAGGTGCCCTGATTCGCCAGGGCTGCGGTACCGTTCACGGTGACACCACCCAGGCGCATGCTCGCGCCTGGATCGACAGTCATCGCCGCTTGCAGATCCAGACTGCCGCCGTTGAGGAACAGCAGCTTTCCGGCGGCGATGTTCACATCACCCGTGGCGCCTTGCGTGAAGGTGGTGCCGACATTGTCGATGCGCAGGCTCTCGGTTGCGTCCAGCGTACCCTGGTTGACGATGGTGCCGGAGAGCCGATTGGCGCCGCCGCTGTTGCCTTCGGAAATGATGGTTCCGGTGTTGGTGAAGGTACCCGCCAGGACGTGCAGCGCGCTGCTTATGCCACCCGCGGTCAGCCGGATCGTGCCGACATTGGTGAAGCCGTTCGAGACCAGCAGTTGACCAAGCGTTGTGACGTTGGATTGCACCACGATCTGGCCGGTATTGGAGCCGATCTGTGCAATCGTGCTCCCCGTTCCCGGCATTACCAGGATCGTGCCGTTGTTGTGCACCGCCCCGGCTCCGGCAACGGTTGCGTCGATCAATCTGAGCGTAGCGCCGGAATTGATCGTGAAGTTGCCCGCGACGGTGAGGATCGAAGTGTCGATCGACAGATCCTCTGCCAGCAGCAGGCTTCTCACGCTCAGATTGCTGCCGGTGGGAATCGTGATGGTCTGTAGACCGGCTACATCAATCTGGACGTCCTCTCCGGCTGTAGGCACCGCGTTCAGGCTCCAGTTGCTTGCGACGGTCCATAGGCCGGAGGCTCCGATCCATTGGTTGAGCGGAGTCGGTCCGTTGTCCACGAAACCCAGGATCGCATCTGTGAGACTGTAAGCCGCCTGCAGTGAGAGTGGAGGCAAGAGGGGCGGGGTCGCTGTGAGTGTTGTGAACGTGCCCGTCACTGCACCCGCGGTGAGGATCTGCACTTTGTCGTCGCGCACGCCTTGATAGCTGCTGGGGAGCAGCACATTCACCGTCCCGCCAAGCGCGGCCGTGCCGGTCACACGGATGAGGTCGTGCTGATCGGCGCCGGTACCCTCGATCTCGATGTCGAGCACCGAGGTCGGCGTCAGTGTCAGGTTGCCGGCGATGGTCAGGGTGCCAGCGATCAAGCCTTGATTGACCACGTCAGCGGTCACCCTGTTCACCCCGAGTGAGTTGCCCACTCGCACCGAGCGGATAACTCCACTGGCTGTGTTGGTCAGCGTGCCGTTGACGTCCAGCGCTCCGATCCAGCCGATGGGCGAGGCCTCCAGCTCGATGGTCCCGCTGTTGATCACCGCCGAACCCACCGCCACCTGCCCGTGTTGCAGCGTGTCGCTGCCGTGTATGCGGAAGGTACCGGCCTGCTCCAGCCCACCCAGACTATCGGTCCGGTAGGCGTCCACCACCCCAGTAGCGGTGTTCTGCAGCAACCCCGCTGCCGCAGTCGCACTCAAGGTCAGCGTGCCTTCGTTGCGCAGCGTTACCGCCGCATCCACCGTGTCTCCGCTCAGATCCAGCGCACTCTGGTTGGTCAGCGTCACCGGCGTGGCCGAGGTCACGTGCACGGTCCCGCTCAGTCCCAATTGCCCGCCAGCGGCCGACAGGGTCCGGTCGCTCGCCAGGTCCAGCACCGCGCTGCCCGCTAGATCAAGCTTGCCTGTGTGCGCGGCGTCGCCCAGTCCGGTGTCCCCACCCAGGCGGACGGTCCCGTTCTGTACCGTCACTACGCTGCCCGCAGCCATCTGCAGATTGCCGCTGGTCGTGTCGAACACCGTGCCGGTGTTCGCGATGGTGAGCGACTGGTCGGCTACGATGCTGCCTTGGTTGAGCAGGGCCGCGGTCACCCTGTTCACCCCGAGTGAGTTGCCCACTCGCACCGAGCGGATAACTCCACTGGCTGTGTTGGTCAGCGTGCCGTTGACGTCCAGCGCTCCGATCCAGCCGATGGGCGAGGCCTCCAGCTCGATGGTCCCGCTGTTGATCACCGCCGAACCCACCGCCACCTGCCCGTGTTGCAGCGTGTCGCTGCCGTGTATGCGGAAGGTACCGGCCTGCTCCAGCCCACCCAGACTATCGGTCCGGTAGGCGTCCACCACCCCAGTAGCGGTGTTCTGCAGCAACCCCGCTGCCGCAGTCGCACTCAAGGTCAGCGTGCCTTCGTTGCGCAGCGTTACCGCCGCATCCACCGTGTCCCCGCTCAGCTCCAGCGCGCTCTGGTTGGTCAGCGTCACCGGCGTGGCCGAGGTCACGCTCGTCGCCGGTTCAAGACGAGGTGCGCACCAGCTGGCGGTCAGCGTAACGTTTCGATTAGCTCCAGCACAGCCCGTTCATTGCAGGGCTATCGCCAGGGGCCGCACCGAGACTCGTGCCCGCGCCGATGCGCACGCGTGCCGCCATTCACCTGCAAGGTCTCGCCCCGCTCCGACGAAGAAACCGCCCGCGCTGCTGTCGAGTACGTGCCCGAAGTTGTTCACGGTCAGCGCATGCGACACCTCGATCGTGCCCTGGTTGACGATCGACAGCGGTGATCGTGTTCGGACCGAGCTGCTGCCCGCACTACGCGATTGCACGATGGCGCCGGGGGCATTCACGAGTTGCCCGCCGAGACGACCAGCCCGGCCGGCGTATTCAAGTTGCTCGTCCAGAGCTGGAGGACGCCGCTGTTGGCGACTCCGGTTGCCGAACGTCAAGGTGCCGCCGGTGAGATCGAGAAGCTCGTGCTGCTCTCGATGTCGGCCTTGCCGGCCAGCGTGCAGGGATCCGTCGACGTCGACGAACGTACCGGGGTCGACGACGATGTCGCCGCCGCTGGTCGGGGCGCTGCGTACGGCCCGCGTGAATCGCGCCACCCGTTGCCGTGCCGCCGTTCGAGATGCAGGGTGATGCCGTCGTCGCCCCAGATGTTCCCGCCTTGAAGCGCAGCGTGCCTGGCACTGATGTCGACCGCGTTGATGTCGATGTTGGTCGCGCTCGGATCGAACACGTTGCCCAGGAAAACGTCGCCCGCCCCGGTGCGCCGCATCGTCAGCGCGCCGCCCACGCTGATCGCCTGGCGTGCCTGAGTGCGAGTAGATCCTGGCGTTCGCGTTGTTGCCGGCGCCGCCTTCCAGGGTCATGCCACCGATCGTGGTGATCATCTGGCTGCCCAGCAGGCTGCCCGGCATGCTGCCGCCCCAGTTGAGGAGGTCCGCGGTGTTGGAGTCGGTCGCGCCGCCCTGCAGGGTGATCGAGGTGGCGTGGATCACCTGGTCTCCGCTCTCGCTGGCGAGAAACGCGAAGTTGCTGCTGAGTTGGAAGCGGTTCGGGCTGCCGGCGCCGCTGCCGCCGGTTCCAGCCTTCACCGTGATGATCGGGTCGCCGAGGATCTGCTGGCCGTTGGTGTTGGCGCCACCGTTGTAGAGGCCGGCGAAGTGGCGCTGGCCGACATCGCCCGCATCGATGGTGAGCGGCGCACCTGCAGTCAGGAAGGTAATCAGCTGCGTGCCGCCGTAGTTCTCGAGAATGGCAAAGTTCGAGTGGTCGGTGCTGGTCCCTGACTGCGCCACCGCCCAGGATGGAAAGCCCGCCCGCGCCTCGCACCGTGACCGCTTGCCCGGCGTTGCCGTAGACCGAGGCCAGGTTCTCGCTGCCCGATGCCCCGCCCTGAATCACGATGGCATCTGCATCGAGCGTCTGCATGCCCGCCCCGGCATACACGCTTGCGCAAGCCGGGCAGGCAATCCGCCTGGTCGAAGTTGAGCGATGCGATCTGAGGAGCCGTTCCACCGGTCACAGTGAGCGTGCCGGAGGTGACTAGCGTTTGCGTCCCTGTGTCGGCGGTGATGTTGCCGGTAGCGCCGGTCGCCGCGCCCCCCAGGACCGAGATCGAGCCCTGTTCGCCGGCAAGACCCGCAGTAATCGTCTGGGAAGCAGTCGAGTAGCTGTATAGCTGCGCCCGGCCGGCCCCGGCGTCCACGACGATCGCGTTTGCACCGGTCCCGTGCACTGTGATGGCCTGGGACACGCCCTTGAAAGTCGGCGACGGGCGGCTCCCGCTGCCCGCTGCTGATGACAGCATAGCCGCCATCCCCAAGGACACGCAGCCCGGCCAGAGTCCGCCACGTCCAGGATCTGCACACCGGAGCGAGTGGTGATCGAGGCCGCGGCCTGGAAGCCGGAATGATTGGTCCCGCTGGCGCCCAGGTTGCGCAGGGTAATCCCGAAACCGTTCGGATCTCCGCCTTCGCCCCCGGTTGTGCGGATCCTTTGGGTCCCAGTCTCGTTGTACAGATAAATGCTTTCTGGACCTGCAAGCGCCGTCACGGACAGCGACCGTGCGGTAATGTCCTGGCCCTCGAGTCCCGGTGATGTGCGCCCAGGACCGTCCACCCGCGACCCCGCCTTCCAACCGGATGTCGCCGGTGCCGGTGATCGTCTGCGTACCCGAGGAGTAGATTTCGGCGTAGTTACCGTTTGCGCCTGCGGCGTTCGCAAGGATAGTCAATCCGCCAGCGCCGAAATCGACCGATTGAAAGTACCCGGCGCGGTCCATCGCAATGGTGGCGAAGTTGTTCGGTCCTCCGCCGCCGGCCTGCAGCGTGATCCCGCCTGGGGCGTTGATCACCTCGCTGCCGCGGCTGAAAATGCCCGTATCGTTGTGCGCACCGGAACTGCCGCCTACGATCGAGATGCCGCCCAGCGCAGTGATGGTCTGGATCGGCGTAGCGGCGACGCTGCCTTCGAACACGTTACCGATCAGCGAACAAGCTCCACCCTGATCGCAGTGCAGAGGCTGCTGGCCGATATCGGGTGCGGATCCGGCGATGATGCTGAGCTGGCCCGTGGTCGAGATATTCTGCGTGCCAGCGTCGGTGAAAACGAAGGCCGCGGCATAGTTGGCGCTCCCGCCCTGCAAGGTGATCGAACCCGATCCGGCGCTGCCGGCGACGATGGACTGCGACTGTCCGTGAATCTCCGCCCGGCCCGCGGTCGCGCGCACGACCAGCGCGTTGGGTGAAGTGGCGCCATCGATGGTGATGCTCTGTGCCCCGTTAGCGCGCATCTCGGCTACGCCGGCAACCGCATCCAGCAGGATGCCGCCCCCGTCGAGCGCCTCGATCTGCTGTGCGCCGCTGCTGTTGATGTAGACCGGCTGCCCGTCAGCCGTACCGTGGTTGGTCAGCTCGATGCCCCAGCCGTTGGGCCCCGAGCCAGTGGTGGCGATCGTCTGCTGCCACCGCTCTGGGTAGTAGATCGATGCGCTGTACCACCGCCAGTTCGCGACCATTTCGATGCTGCGTGCGGAGATCGTCTGATGGCCGAATGCCACGAGATCCGCCTGCGTGCCCGCCGCGGTTCCGCCGTGCATGCGCAGATCGCCGACCACCGTGATGGTCTGCGGTGCCCCGTGCCCCAGGCGCCGATGTGAGCGTTGTTGTCTCGTCCACCACCGCCCTGCATGGTGATGCTCTGCGCGTTGATCGTCTGGCTGGTCGACGGTTCCCGGGTCCGTGACGATCGCAGCATTGTTTCCGAGGAAGGTCGCGAAGGATCCGGTCCCGTCGCCGCCGCCGCTCGCGCCACCGGTAAGCGTGATGACCGGGTTGCCGAGAATCTGCTGGCTGGCGGTGCTGCCCATCGCTTCGATCGCGGCGAAGTGCTTGCTGCCGACGGTGCCACCGGTGAGCGACAGCGGAGCGCCCGCGGCAAAGCGCAGGATCTGGTCGCCGCCGTGGTTTTCGATCGAGGCGTAGTTACGCCAGCCGGTGCCCGCGCCGCCCTTGCATGGTGAGCCCACCGCTGCCGACCGTGATGTCCTGGCCGGCATCGCCGCGGATGGTGGCGAGGTTCTCGGTGCCGCGCTGATCCGCCGGTCACCGAGATCGAGTTGGCGTTGATGGTCTGCTGGCCAGCGCGGGCCATCACGACCGCGCAGCCGGAGACGCCCGGCAGTCGATGCTGGCGGGTTGCTCAGACGGAGGGCTGGCCGGGCCGGGCGCGCTGCCGCCGGTCAGCGTCAACGCGCCGCCGACTGTAATGGTCTGCGTCCCGCCGAGCGCCTGGATCTCCGCGAATGCACCATTGGCAGTGCCGCCGGTCAAGCTGGATCGAGCCCGCGCTCATGCTCTGAGACGTTCCGTTGCCGATGCGACACGACCGCGTTGCCGAGCCCCGCGTTCAGATCGAGGCGGTTCGCGCCGCTGCCGTGGACCGTGATGGTTTGCGATGCTCCGTCGGTGACCGAGGAACGGTACCCGCCCGACGCCCGTCGAGCAGGATGCCGCGCGAGTTGGCAACGTCGATGATCTGCGTACCGGCGCGATCGTAGATGTAGCCGACCGCTGGCGACCCGTTCTGGTCGGTGCCCGTGGCACCCAGGTTGCGGATCGTGATGCCGTAATCGCAGCGTTGCCGCCGGCCACCTGTCGTGGTGATGCGTCTGCAGGCCGGCGGGCGTGAAGATGCCCGGTGCTGCTCGGTCCGGCCGTGGCGGTGATGGAGATCGACCGCGCGGTGATGTCCTGACTGGTGCCGCGTGGATCTCGGCCCACACCTGCGAGCCGGCGACCCCGCCCACCAGCACGATGTCGCCGGTGCCCGATGATCGTTTGAGAGCCGTCCGAGTAGACGTTCGCGGTGCTGCGGGCGTCTCCGGCCCGTGCGGTCTGGAGCGTGATCGTCACCGCTGCCGAAATTGACCTGCTGCGTGATGCTGGCCGAAGAGCGAGGCCCAGTTGCCCGGGCCACGCCCGCGCCGCCGGTGATGGTGATGCCGCCGGGCGGCGTTCACGGTCTGACCGCCGAACGAGAAGATGTTCGCCTCGTTGCGGCCACCGCCCGACCCGCCCTCGATCACGATGCTTCCGGCGTTGACCGTCTGCGCAGCGCCCGACACCGCTGGCCGATGTTCGCGCAGGCCTGCACATCACAGCGCTTGTTGCCCTGCCGAGTCGTCGGGCGCCGAACCGGCGATGAGCGCGCACCGCGCCGGTGGTCGAGATCGTCTGCGTGCCGGTCTGGTTGTAGATGCCCGCCGTGCTGTTGCGCACCGTACCACCCAGCAGCGTGATCGATCCGCAGGTTCGTTCCGGTTCCGGCGGTAATTGTCTGGTGCCGCCGCCGATGATCGCCTCACCAGGGCCGCCGCGCAGGTGGATCGACGTTGGCGCCGCTGCCGTCGACCGTGATGGTCTGCTGCCCACTGGCACGAATAGTCGCGTGACCGAGTCGTCCCAGTAGCCGCCGCCGTTCAGGAGATCGGCCGCCCCGGTTGTCGAGCAGAATGCCGCCGGCGTTCGACGCGGTGATCTGCTGGACGCTGTTGCTGCATGATGGTCGCGTAGGTCGACGCCATTGTTGGTGAGCTCGATACCCCAGCCGTTGGGACCCGACCCGGTGGTCGTGATCATCTGCACGCCCTGCTCGTTCTGGATGCCGACGTCCTGTCCCCCCGCGGCGCCGATGAGCTGCAGGCTGTTCGCGCTGATGGTCATGCCTTTCTGCGGCAAAGATGTACGCGCCGCTGTTCGCGGAGGCGGCGTTCGCCATCCGCAGATCGCCGGCCACAGCGATGTTCACCGCGCCGAGACCGGCCGGGCTCGAGAAGTCGCCGGCGATCTGCGCCACGCCGTCGCCGAGGCTCTCGATGATCAGACGTTGCCGCCGGCCGTCACGTCCGTCAGCCCCTCGCTGCCTACCGAGAGATAGTAGCGGTCCGCTGATGGATAGACGCACGTCCTGCTCGGCGGCGATGGTCTGCGTGCCGGGCCGTACAGCCAGACGTTCTGGCTGCCCTGGAAGATGACGTTCGCGCCCCGCAGCTCCATGCTCGAAGGCGTCGCCGAGGCCGCAGTGCCGACACGGATGTCGACGTACCCGCCCGCGGGCGGCCGATGGTGAGATTGCCGGCGCCGTCCCCGTCGCATCGGCCACCAGCGACAGTGCCGGCCATCGCCAAGGCGGATGGTCGCACCGGAACTGGTGCCGACGTTGATGTCGCCGGTCGCCTGCGCGGTGAGAGACACGGGCAGCGGGTTGTCACTGCCGAGCTGCGCATCGATGTTCACGCGGTCCGCGTAGATCTCGAGGCTCTTCGTCACCGACGAGAAATTCGCAGGGCTCGATCGACCCGGTGACCGTGACGGTGCCGAAGGTCGGGCCCGATGGGTTGCCGACCTGCAGGCGGCGCGAAATGTTGGCCTGTGCCTGCAGGTCGATGGTGATGTCGATGCCGGGCGTCCAGGGCGCCCAGCGAAAGTAGTTGGAATCCAGCGCACCGCTGGTGAAGGTGGTGTCGAAATCCTGGAAGTCGTCGACGCGGAGCTCGATGTTCCCGCCGGCGGTGATGCGGCTGTGATTGAAGTCGAGGATCCCGGCAGCAGAAAGGATCACGTCGCTCTGGGAGGAGACGACGTCGGCGAATGCTGCCCCCCCATGTACGACAACGTTGCCCTGAGTGGCGGTGATGGCAATGGTTCCGCTCGACGCAGCGACCGACACAGGCAAGCCTCCACCCTCCAGGACCGCCACACCGGTAGTCACGCCTGCACCCCGGATGGAGATCGTTCCAGCCCCGGTCGACACGGTCGCACCCTCTATCCGCACACCCTCGAGAATGTCACCGGACGCACGCGCCGGTGTGGAAAGCGGGTCGAGCCCTCCGCCGATCGTCAGATTGCCGCCGTTCGTCGCGATGCTCGAGCCTGCCTTCAGCCAGACCGCGCCGCCGCCAACGCCGTCCCGATCGGAGTTGAGCACCACAGTGAGCGCACCCGTGCTCGAGCTGATATCGGCGTTGGCGGTGAGATAGATATTGTTGGCCGCGAGAAGCTGTAGGGTCGCCGGGGCAGCGCCGGTCATCGCGATCGGCGCATCGACTGTGATGTTCCCGGCCTGCGTTCCTGCGCCGGTTCCTCCGGTATCGATGATGACGATTCCACCGGCATTCAAGGCATTCCGGATCGTCACGTTGCTGACAGTGGAGTTGTCGGCGTTCGCCAGAAAGTTCGGCGACAACAAATCCAGGCTTTGGCTACCAGCCGCTGCGGCCACGACTGTGATGTCGTACGGATCGAGCAGCCAGGTGCCGCCGCGCCCCAGCGGCGCCGCGATGTCGGGCGCGTTGAGAACGGACAGGAAGCTATGGCTCGAGGTCTCGACAAATCCGCCGTCGCCGCCCAGCGGTCCGCCGCGCGCGCTGATGTTGCCGTACGCGCGGGTGACTTCATCGGACCAGACGATGATCCGGCCGCCGTCGCCCTTGCCCGTCGCATCGGCACGCAGCTGCGTGTCGGCGCCCACGAACGTCGCGCGTGCGTTGACGACATCGGGATTGCCGCCCTTGTAGTCGCCCGCCGACCAGGATCGTGCCGCCGCCCGCCGCGCCGGACGCGTCAACAGCAGCGCCACCCGCCACGCCGACCTGCTTGCCAAGCAAGTGAATGGTGCCGCCCTTGCCGCTCGCACCAGTCGCGCTCACGACACCGTCCACACGAGTCGTGCCGCCCGACTCGACTGCAACCGTGCCGCCCTGCGCTCCACTTGCCGTCGTGGTACTGCCCGCCGCCACGGTGGTGTCGCGCGTCGCCTTGAAGACGATCTTGCCGGCAGCATTCACCGTCGCGGTGTTGGCGCTGACGATGCCCTTCTGCTCGACGAAGCCGCCGTAGATCCCGGCCTTGCCCGCGCCCACGGCAATCTCGCCGAGGTTGACTGCGCGGTTGGCCGGTGCCTCGACCTCGACCAGCACGTTGGGTGCGCCGGTGCTGCCCAGGCGCACGGACTGGCCGGCAGCCAGAATGACCTCGCCGCCCGGGGCGTGGATGATGCCGCTGTTCTCAACCGCAGTGCCCACCAGGAAGACGCTGCCGCCCTCGGGCGTGGCGATGGTGCCGCGGTTGACCACGCTCCCGCTGCCGAGCGGGCTGCTCTGGAAATTGAGCCGCCCCGCCAGGAAGTCCTGGTCGTTCAAGTTCAGCGTCGAGGCCACCAGGCCGGCCACGTCCACGCGGGCGCCCTGGCCGAACACGATGCCGTTGGTGTTGATCAGCAACACCTTGCCGTTGGACTGCAGAGTGCCCAGGATGACCGATGGATCGACACCCACCACGCGGTTGAGCACGGCGCTCGCGGCGCTTTGCTGCACGAAGCGGGTGGTCTCGTTGCCGCCGATCGAGAAGGTCTGCCAGTTGACGATCGCATTCGGCGTATTGGTGACCGTCAGCACGCTGCCTTGCGTAGTGACGCTCACCTGGCCGTTGACGACCTGAGGACCGGTGGGATTGGCATTGAGATGGCCGGACACGGCCGACATCACCGCGACCGAGATCAGCCTGCGCTTGAACAGGAAGCGGTCCTGTCGTCTAGCTGTGATCCGCTTCATGATCCATCCCTGTCAGAAGCTCAACACCATTCCAAAGTTGCCGCGCACATCGCCGTTCTCCTGCAAGCCGCCGCCGTCGATGATGTACGCCGCGTCGGCGCGCAGCGCGAAGTTCTTCTTGACGTTGAAGCGCAGCCCCAGACCGGCGCTGGAGATGAAGTCCTTGCTCGGGGTGCCGGGGGCGACGTCGTTGTCGTCGACGTGACCGAGGTCGTAGAAGGCGAGAAACCGGAGCTCACCCCAGTTCGCGCGAAAGCGCGGCATGACGTTGGGTGTATAGAGCTCGACGCTGCCGCTGTAGCCGCAATCGCCGGCGACCTGGCGTTCGTAGAACCCGCGCACCGAGTTCCACCCGCCGATGCCGAATTGCTCGCCGGCAACCAGCGCGTCGCTGGTGTACTGCCCGTCTACGCGCGCACGCACCTGGAAATCGCGCCAGAAAGCGTAGGCGCCGCTGATCCCGGCGCGCAGGACGGTGTAGTAGCCCTCCGCCCCTGGGCGCGCCGCCTCCAGATCGGCCTGCGAGCCGTTCCTGCCGCCGGGGATGTTCTGCAGCAGCGTTCCGTACAGGGAGACCTGGCTGCGCGTGCGCGTCAGCGTGCCGGCATAAGTGACGCTCAAGGGCTGCACGTTGTAGCTCGCGCCGGCCGGGCCACAACCGGCCGACCCGACGGTTCCGAACTCACAGGCATTGTCGTACTGGCGGTAGTCCAGGCCGAAGATGACGCGATGCTCGTACTCGGCGCGGCGCGGCAGCAGCCAGTTGTAGCGAGCCAGGAACACCCAGCCCTGTCCGGTGAACGCAAGCGGGCCGGCCTGGGTCTGCGTGGTGCCGGCGTCCACGTCGGAATAGCCAGCGATCAAGTCGATGCTGTCTCCGAGCGAGTAGATGGGGATGCGGTAGCCCACGCTGTAGATGGATACCTGACTCGGCTCGGTGGGGGAAGTGACGTATTGCGCAGTGATCGTGTGATCTCTGTTGAACAGGTTGTTGTTCTGGTACCCGACTCCGAGCCGGTAGTCACCGGTATCGGGCGTGCCGGTGTTGTCCAGCGTCAGGAACGCCCGCCACGGTTTCTCGTCCTCGACCTCGATGACTGCATCGACTTCGTTGGGCTGCTCGGCAGGCTTGAGGACGACGCGCGTCTGCTTCGCAGGGTTCTCGTTGGCAAGCCGGGTGTTGTCGGCGATGCGCGGTGCGCTGGGCGTTGTCGCCTCGCGCACAGCCGGGACGCTGCGACGGACATTGGCGGAATCGAAGTACTTGTTGCCCGTGACCGCGACTTTGCCGACCTTCGCCTCGACCACGCGCAGGACGACCACCCCTTCGTTGAGCTCCTGCTCGGGCAGGTAGACGCGCACCGCCGCGTAGCCGGCCTTCCGGTAGGCCGCTTCCAGCGCCTCGACCGCACGCTGCACGTCGCCGAAGTCGCGGTTCTTGCCACGGAACGGCGCCAGCGCACGCGCCACCTCGGCGGGCTTGAGCAGCGAGTTGCCTTCGACTTTGTAGTCGGTGATGTCGAAGCGCAGCTCGAGCGGCGCCTGCTGCGCCGCCGCAGCGGACACGCCTCCCCCCAGCACTGCCGCCATGAACAGCGCCGGCAGCTTCAGTCCCATCGGGTCTCCCCCCGCCTGAGTCGCTGCTTGTTGTGTTTGCCGTGCTGCGGCAACGACCCCGCTGAGGGGGGCAGGCCGGCACGTACAGCAGAAGTGAGTATAGAGCCCGCGCGTGTGCAAACGGAACATGAAGGCGGCATGGCCAGGAACATATGACTTTGTGTTCACAGTTCCCGCCTGCCGCAGGGACCACCGGCGCGCTCCGGGGTCCCCGCGCGCGGACTACGCCGCCATAGATGGTTCCGACGGTTGTGGCACCACCGCGAAGCCGCGCATGCGCAGCTCGCTCGACCGCTCGGGCAGGCGCCGGCGCTCGGGGCCAACCCACTCCTGTGGATGCAGACGGTCGTCGTCGCTCCCGTCCTGGCGTCGGTCGAGGATGACTTCCACCGTGCCGTTCTCCGCCAGGCTGCGCTGCAGGCGCTGATAGAAGCCGGCGTTGTTGGACGAGACGATCCACGTCTGTCCGAGCTGCTTGAGCTCGCCCGCGGCCCGGTCTACCCACAGCCCCAGCCCCATGTCGACACACAGGGACAGCGCTTCGGTGAGCTGCTCTTCGGCCTTGTCGTTCATGCCGGCACGCCGGTAGCAGCGGCCCATGCTCAAATGCGTGAGCGCGCAAAGCGGACGCGCGCCCAGCTGGCGCGCCAGCGTCAGACCTTCCGCGAAATTCGCTTCCGCCTCTGCCAATCCGTCTGCGCCCTCCTGCGCCGCGACTTCTCCGCGGATCCGCAGCGCCCAGGCCTGATGGCCACGCTCCTGGTGGGCGATCGCCAGCTCCAGCGCCTCCTCGGCCTGCACCTTCGCGCGCGCTTTCTGTCCCGCGGCCAGCAAGCCCTCGGCAAGGTGCGTCTTCCACAGCGCCAGGTAGGCCTTGACGCCCAGCTCACCGGCTCGGGTTACGGCGTCCTCCAGCAGCGGCACCGCTTCGTCGAGCGCGTCGAGCATCACCAGGGCGAGTCCCAACAGCGACGAGGCGACCGGCTGCCACAGCGGGAGATGCGCATCCTTGCAGGCTTGCACGCTGCGCTGCAGCGGCGGCACCGCTCGGCCGGGGAACCCACGGCGCAGCCATACCAGCCCGGCGAAGGTCGAAGCGATCGCCTTGGTGTAGGCATGCCGGCTGTCCTCGGCGGTCTGCAGCGCCCGATCGGCAAACTCCTGCGCCACCGCGAAATCGCCGAGGTCGGCCATCGCGAACGCGATCCATGCGGCAGAGGAGACGTTCGACAGCAGATCGGGTTCGAGCCGCGACAGCGCTGGAAGCATTCAGCACGGCGAGGTTTTCGCGCAGCACGGTCTCGGCCTGGCGGTACTGGCCTTGCGCGTGATAGCTGTGTCCCATGTAGCGGCGCGCGAGCTCCTGCAGCCCGGAATCGCCCAGTGCCTGCCCGATGGCCTGGCAGCGTTCCCCGTACTGGACGGCCTTGCTCGGCTCCCCGGTCAGATAGAAGTAGTTCACCAGGTGGCTGAACGCGCGGGCGAGCCGCTGCTCGTCGGCGAGCTTTTCGGCCAGGCTCTCCGCTTCGCGCAGCAACGAGACGATTTCGGGGAGCTGGCCGAGCTGCAGGTTGGGAACCACCAGGTCGAAGCGCAGATCGATGGCCTGCTCCAGCGTCGCCCGACCCTCCGGGAGGCGGCGCAGCGCTTCCAGCCCCTTCTGAAAATGCGCGACCGCTTCGCGGTTTGCTGCCCGCGTCAGCGCCTTCGCGCCGGCCTGGCGCAGATAGCGCACCGCTTTCTGCCAGTGGTGTCCTTGAAACGCGTGATAGGCCAGAAACTCGATGCGCTCCGCCCTCGCCTCCTCCGGCAGCCCTTCCACCACCTCCACGATGCGCGCGTGCAGGCCGCGCCGGCGCTCGTGCAGCAGACTGGCGTAAGCAACCTCGTAGGTGAGGTTGTGCTTGAAGGTGTACTGCGGCTCGGGGAACAGCGAAGTCTCGTACAGGAATTCTCCGGCCTGCAGGCGGGCGATGGACCGGCGCAGCACCGGCTCGGAGGATTCAGCGACGGCCTGCAGCAGGCTCAGGGGAGCCTGCTTGCCGATCACCGCGGCCGACTGCAGCAGGCGCTTCTCTTCCGGCGCGTGACGGTCGATGCGCGCCGCCAGCACCGCCTGCACGGTCGCCGGCACCTCGATGGTGTTCAGCGGCTTCACCAGCCGATAGGCGCGCTGCTCGCCGACCAGCACTTTGGTCTCGACCAGCGTCTTGATGCTCTCCTCGAGGAACAGCGGGTTGCCGCCGGTGCGCTCGACCAGCATGCGCGCGAGGTCTTCGACGCCGGGCTGCTCGGCCAGCATGCCGCGCACCAGCGCGCTGGCGCTCTCGGGCGCGAGCGCGTTGATCAGCAGCTGCGTGTAGTGTCCCTTGCTGCCCCACTTGTGCTGATACTCGGGACGGTAACTCACCAGCACCACAATAGCGGCGGCCGGCACGCTCTCCACCAGCGTATCCAGGAACAGCTGGCTTTCACCGTCGATCCAGTGCAGGTTCTCAAACACCAGCAACAGCGGCTGCACCTGGCTCTGGCGCAGCAGCAGGCGCTTCAATGCATCCTGCGTGCGCCAGGCACGCTGCTGAGCGTCAGCGCCGGCGGTTGAATCTTCGCTCTGGCCTTCCAGCAGCGACAGCAGCAGTGGCAGCGTCCCCATCAGGGATTGATCCAGCGCCAGCAGCTTGGCCACGATCTTCTCGCGCCGCTTGCGCCCCGTATCGCCTTCCTCGATCTGGAAGTAGCCGCGCAGCAGCTCGACGATCGGATGGTAGGCGCTGCCCTTGCCGTAGGAGACCGAGTCCCCTTCGAGGATGAGGAAGCCGCGCGTCTCGGGCACCTGGCACAGCTCCCAGCACAGGCGCGACTTGCCTACTCCGGGCTCGCCGACCAGAGCAGCAACCTGGCCCGCTCCGCCCTTGGCACGGGTGAGCAGATTTCCCAGGGTCGCAAGCTCGGCGGCGCGGCCGACGAATGGCGTCAGCCCCTTCACCACCGCGGCCTGCAGGCGCGTTCGGGTCGCGGTCGTGCCGGCGATCTCGAAGATCTCCACCGGCTCGCTGCGGCCGCGCACCGGCACGGGCCCCAGCGCGTTGAGCTGCAGATAGTCGCCGGCCAAGCGCGCGACCGACTGCGTCGCGAGCACGGTTCCCGGAGTCGCGAGCTGCTCCATGCGGGCAGCCAGATGCGTGGTTTCGCCCACGGCGCTGTATTCCATCGACAAGTCATTGCCGATGGCCCGCACCACCACTTCACCGGAGTTCAGGCCGACGCGAACCTGCAGGTTCAGGCCATGCTTGCGGCGGACCTCGTCGGCATAGCCACGGATCGCTTCCTGCATCCGCAGCGCTGCATAGCAGGCGCGCAGGGCGTGATCCTCGTGGGCGAGCGGTGCGCCGAACAGCGCCATGATGCCGTCGCCGAGGACTTGGTTCACCGTGCCCTCGTACCGGTGCACGGCCTCCATCATGGTGTGCAATGCCGGGTCGAGCAGTGCGCGCGCCTCTTCCGGGTCGCGCCCATCGAGCAGTTCGAGCGAGCCGCGGATATCGGCGAACAGGACGGTGACGTGCTTGCGCTCGCCTTCGAGGTCGGCGCGTGAGGTGAGGATCTTCTCGGCCAGGAACTTCGGGGTATAGGCGTCAGGCGCCGTGAAGCGCGGCGCGGCGCCGCTCTCGCCACCGACCTTGGTCCCGCATTCGATACAGAACCGCGAGCCCGGCGGCAGCTTGCAGCTGCAGGCGCTGCACTCCAAGCCCAGGCGCGCACCGCAGCCCAGGCAGTATTTGGCTGCCGACGGGTTGTCCTGCTCGCAAATCGGACACTTCATGCGCGCCCTCCCCTCACCTGCGCATTGCGAAGCCCGGGATCGCCTCTCACCGGCGGCTTCCCTTCCGCCGGCCCACAGCTTTCGACTCTACTTCTTGGTGCTTCCTGCTGCATCGCGGGACAGTTGGTGCTGCACACCGTCCGCGCTCAACGTCCCCGGATACCAGCTAATCCTACCGGGTCCCGACGAAATTTTCGCCTGTAAATTGACAATCTCGGGTATGCCGGAGGTCTTATGCCTTTCAGCCTATCTTACCCCCGTTGCGGCGGCGCACCTAGCAAGTTCGAAGGAGCGTGCGGGGGAGGCGGGCGTCTTAGCCCCCTACGAGCGCGGCCTGGCCGCACCCGCCGGGGCCAGCTCCAGCTCGGCCCGTACTGAGCCGGCGCGCTCGTGCCTGGCGGTCAGTCGTACCAGGGAATGGGCCGGTGCGCGCACTACCCACTCCACTTTGACGCGGTCGTCGGTGGTATCCCCGCTCCAGCCTGCCCAGCCGCTCGGGGTGACCGGCTTGTAGGCGCGGCCCTCGAGCTGGCCCAGCTCCTCGCGCGGCTTGCCGGTTTCCAGGCGCGCACCCTGCGGCAGCTCGATCTCGCAGATCACGCCGCGGGTGAGCTTGTTCGCGACCGCCCGCTTGGTCACGTAGCTGGGCAACCAGCCGGTGTTCTGGACGACCAGCCGGATCCGCCACGTGTCCGCTCCAAGCGCAACCGCCGTGGCTTCCAGCAGTTCCAGCCGCGGGGAGATCAAAAGCTGCCACAGCAGCCATTTGGGGAAGCGCTCGATCTCCTTTTCGAGCAGCGCGTGGGGCGGGTTGCTCCAGGTATAGAGCGTGTCCCAGCCGCCGAGCTCCACACGCCCGAGCTGCGGGTGCTCGAATGGATACCAGGCCACGAAGCCCTTGCCCCCCAGGACCTTGTCGTTCCATGCCAGGAGCTTGAGATCGTCTTCCGGCGGGTGTTCGCGGTACCACTCGATGAACTTGTACTCGCCGATGCCGGCCTCGCGCTGCGGGCTCCAGATCTCGACCGTCCAGGCGAACACACCGCCATGGTCGTACATCCAGTCGTCCAGCGATCCGGTGATCACCTCCTTGGGGTGATAGCGGAAGTCGTGGAACACCGAGATGTTGGGATAGCCGGTGAGCTCGGTGCCCTTGGCCCCGATCTTCTGGTAGGTCCACAGATCCTCGACCGGCAGGGTGTCGTCGGCCGCATGCGAGTACGGCCGCAGCAGCACACCGCTGTAGGTGTGGAAGGCGACGCCGGCGATGATGTTGGGATGGCCGGTGATGAAGCCCACCGCCGCGCGCACCTCCGGCTCGGAGGCCGGGAACGGGCCGGCGCCGTACTGGTCGTGCTCCTGACGCCAGCCGGCCGGAAAATTGCGGTTCAGGTCGAGCTGTTCCTTGCGCGGCTGCAGCTTCAAGGTCACGCCGTCGTAGTCCTCGAGGCGTCCTTCGGGCAGCAGGCGATAGTACGTTCCGCCGCTGTGCGCAGGATCCCGGCGCACGAGCAGGCGCGGATCGCGCTCCGACACCATCCAGGGACCGTTCGGGTCAGCGATGCGCATGGTCAGCACACGCCCGTCGCCGTCGATATCCTCGCGGACCAGTCCGCCGATCGGTTCTTCGTCGTATGGATAGGGACGAGTACTCGAGCGGATCAAACGTGGAACATCGGCCAGCGCCCATTCGGCCCCGTCCGGGTTGAGCCGCGGGCATACGTAGAACACCCGAGTATCAAGACAGCGCGTGATATCGGGGTCGCGGCCGTATCCGGTGACGAGATACTGCAGCAGATACAGGCACGCCATCGACCCCGCGACCTCGGTCGCGTGGATGTTGCCGTCCACCCACAGCGCCGGCTTTTCCCCGTCGGGCCCGGTTGCGACATTGGTGACGGCGGCGAGCCAGATATCCCGGCCTTCGTAGCTGCGGCCGATGCTGCGCAACTGCACGAGCTGCGGGTGCTCGTGCGCGAGCTCATGCAGAACGCGGCTCAGGTCCGCGTAGCGGTAGTAGGTGTCGAAGCGGATAACGGACATGCGGCGGGAATCATCGCAGGGGGGCGCCGAGCCGGTGCGCGCTCAGGCCCGTGCCTGGCGCCGCTGTAATCCCAGCGACAGCGGCCCTGGGGAAGGTCTGATCAATTCCTATGCTGTCGTTCCCGCGGAGGCGGGAACCCAGGGTGCTCAAGCGGGTCTGGATCCCCGCTTGCGCGGGGATGACATTGATCAGAGGTTCCAGTCTAGCGACCGGGCTGGGCTTTCGAAGGGGCCGCGCCGGTCTTGGTGCCAGCCTTCGCTTTCTTGCCTTTTTGCGGCCGCGTGTTGCCGTAGCTGCCGGCGAAGATCTTGCCGCGGAAAGTGCGCTTGTCACCTCTGCCCATGTTGCTCGCTCCTGTGATTCGGCATCGGGCCGGCATGGCCCGAAAAGAGCGCGATTCTACCGGATGCAGGGCCGCTGCGCGGCCTCACAGCATCGGCAGACCGCGCGAGCGTGGGCCGAGCGGGAACGCGGCTTCGATCTGCGCCAGCTCCGCCGCGGTCAGCAGCAGATCTCCCGCGCCTGCATTCTCGACGGCATGCTGGGCACTGGCGGCCTTGGGGATAGTGAACAGCGACGGCCGGCGCACCAGGAAGCGCAGGGCGACCTGCCGCGGGGTAGCCTTGTGCGCCGCCGCGATCTGCTGCAGCACTCGCCCCCCGGAGGTGCGCGGGCCCGGGAAGCTGCCGTGCCCGAATGGACTGTAGCCCACCACCGCCACGCCGTGTTTCTCACACCAGGGCAGCACCGCATGCTCGATCGCGCGTTCCTGCAGGTGATAGAGCACCTGGTTGCAGGCGATCTGTCCTGGTTGGATGATCTTGCTGGCCTCCTCGAGATCGGACACGTCGAAGTTGCTCACGCCCCAGGACAGGATCTTGCCTGCGGCCACGAGCTCCTCGAATGCGGCAAACGTATCCGCCAGCGGATGATGACCGCGCCAGTGCAGCAGATAGCAGTCGAGCCGGTCGGTGTTCAGCCGCGCCAGCGAACGTTCGCATGCCGTCAGCGTTCCGCGGCGCGAAGCGTTCTGCGGCAGCACCTTGGAGACCAGGAACACCTCGTCGCGCCGGCCCGCGATCGCCTCGCCGACGATCTGCTCGGCCGCGCCGTTCCCGTACATCTCCGCGGTATCGATGTGCGTCATGCCCAGATCGATACCACGCCGGAGCGCGGCGATTGCAGACGCTCGCTGTGCACTCTCGATATACCAGGTGCCTTGACCGGCCACGGCGACTTCGCGCCGCCCGGGGCCGAACCGACGCCGTTCCATGCTCGCTCCTCCTCGCGTCCCCTGCGTGGCCGCCTCTTCAGCGCCTGTGCTGCGCGGCCAGAATCCGGCGGCGCTCCGGACACTGGTATTTTATTCCGTACGGCATGACGACACCATGTCCGAGAACACCGTGTCCGAAAAACACCATGGCCGCGAAACTCACAGTTTGTTAGGTTTTCTCGCCTTGCGCACCGCAGAATCACCCCGACCCGCCTCGCGCGCGAGCGAGAACAGGCGTCGGAAGCTCTGCGCGTCCGCCGCCTTGTCGGTGACTTCCCGCACCAGCTCCGCGTAGCCAACCTCGGACAAGCGCCTGAGCGCCCGCTGCCCGAGCCCCATCTTGCGCAGGTGATCCTGGACGCGCATGTAGACGATCTTCTTCCCCAACGCCAACGCGAAGCCGAACATGAGGGTCATACCGGGTTGCTCGCAGGCTCTCGTCGTCGCCATGCCCGAAGGGTCCGGCACGCACAGGCGCAGCAGAACGACCTCGTCGAAGCCGTCCTCACCCAGCTTGCGCTCCTCGATCTCGTGGACTTCCGCGAAGTTCAACGCCCGCTCGGTCTGCAGACGCCGGACGAGGTCGGCCGCGGCCTCGCCGCCCGCCGGCGCGACCGCCTGCGCATCGACTTTCCCCAGGGCCAGATCGAGCCGCCGCAGGCAGAACTGCTGAAAACGCGCACCCAGCGTGCTGCAGGCGATGGCGAAGGTGACGCGGAACATGCCCGAGCCCGACCAGTGGCGGAACAGGTTGATCCAGCCGCGATTGTCGGGATGGTCGTATTCGTCTTCCAGCTCGAGATCGAGGTAGACGCTCTGCATCAGGTCGAGCATCGCAGCGCACGCATAGAACCCGGCGCGGAGCGCGCCCTCTTCGGCAGGCAGCCACAGGTTGGCGGGTGCGCCCTGCAGCGGCTCTCCCCGCGCCATCAGCTGCTCCCACTCCGGGTAGACCTGCGCGTCGAGAAATGCCAGCTGCTCGTCCTTGTGGATCTGCACCTGGATCTCGCGCAGGCGCTCGGCATGGCGCGCGAAGGCCGTACGGGTCGCGGGACTCGGCGGATACCAGCGATGCTGCAGGCGCACGAACAAGTCCGCCATGCTTTCTGCACCGTCCGCAGCATCCTGGCAGTCCAACACCGTCTCCCCGATGTGGCGCCCGAGTCGGCGGTAACTCTCGAACTGGCTCTCGTCGAACCATTGGTCGCTGGTAGGCTGGTGCGGAAACTCGGGATGAGCGGCCCGGTACTGTGCGACGTCGGTCGGTTCGGCGCCGCAGACCGACGGCTTGATGTACAGCAGATAGCCGGTCTCCCCGCCCATCGGCGAGCTTTCGTAGTGGATCAACCCCATGGCGCAATGGAACAGGCTGCGGCCGTCGGCGCCGGGGCGAATCCCCTCCACGCCGATCTCGATGCGCACGCCCAGGTCGATCTGGCACTTGCGGATGGCGTTGCCCAGATCCTCGAACTCGAACTTGGGGTCCATTCCAGCGTCGCTCGCCACGATGTAGCGGCAGCGCCGCCGCACCAGCTCGTACAGGCCGAGGTTGTCGAAGTGGCCTCCGTCGCTCAAGTACACGTACGGCGAGCGCTCGTCGGTGAAGGCGAGCAGCTCTTTGAGCAGCAGCGCGCCGGCGAACTTCGGGCCGAACTTGCCCCACTTGTCGGCCCGCGCGGGGTTCTGCAGCCACCAGCCCAGCCGCACGTTGAATACCGTCAAGAGGAATGCCACCGCCTGCGAGGTGTGGTACCCGCTGTTGGGGCTGGCGGCTGCGCCCGAGATGCTCAGCGCCGCCCCCAGCCGCGCGTAGCCCAGCCCACCCAGATAGTCTTCGGTCCGGGCGTAGAAGTTCTGCGGCTGCCGCTTCGGCCCGCCGCTCGCGCTGCCGCGCACCGGCAGAAAGAAACCGCAGTACAAAGGCGCGAGGACGCAGGACGCGGCCTTGCGCTCCTGCCACGCGAGGTTGCGGATGCGGGTGAGGTTGAGCGCGGTGTTGACCAGGTGATACGGGCGCTGAACCATGTCCTTCAGCCTGGGCGAATCGTCGTCGTCGAAGTTGGTGAATGCATCGGCGTCGCGATTGGGGTTGACTGCGCCGAGGTAGCAGCGCGTAAGGCGGTTACGGTAGTACATGTGGAACGAGAACAGATTGATGTCCACCCGCCAGGCCAGGATCACGCTGCCCAGGAAGAACACCGCGAACGCCGCCCACGGCAGCCATCCCGTCACTACGCTGTCCAGCGTTCTCGTGTAGGCACACCAGAAACCCATCATCCCCGCCACGTCTCCGCATTCGGGCAGCGTCGACGTCCGCAGCGTGCCGAGCGCGTTCGCGGCGCGCTCCAGGCCGACGTGGAGCGCAAACGCCAGCGCTACCAGCAGTCCGGCGACGAAGATATAGGGCACCAGGACAGTGAGGCGGTTGAGCCACGGACGCGTTTCCGGTTTGCCTGTCAGCGCGCTGGCGCCAGCGATCACGCCGCTGACAGTGGACACCACCCAGGCCAGGCCCAGCCCGGCCATTACCTGTCCCGGACCACAGCACCAGGAACGGCGCGAATACCGGGGCACCGGTGAGCACCAGCCAGCCGAACGCCGAGGCGAGCATGAGCCCGCCAACCCGCCCCCACCATTCGCGCACGTGCTCGCTGAAGCCGCGCCCGCTGATGCCGATGTGGACCACGACCGCGAGCAGGTAGATCAGGATCACCGCCGGCGGGCCGGCCACCGGCACGACCCAGGGCCGGGTGCCGGGCGCGAGGGCCTTGAACCAGCTGTGCAGCCACAGCGCGCCCAGACTCACGATCAGCACGGCGCAGGCGAGGCCGAGCAGATAGATGCCGAACGGAGTGGTCGGTGGCTGCTTGCTGGCCCAGCGCGCGAAGAACCAGGCCGGAGACACGAGGACGACGGCGCCGAGCGCGTACACCCACCACCAGCGCCGCGCCTCGTCGGCCAGGGTCGTCGTCAACCAGGTGCAGAAGAACAGCGCGGCAAGCGTGAGCGGGACGACGATCAACCAGAATGCACGCGCCTGCGCGGAGCCGGCCTCGCCCCCCGCCTCCTTCCCCGCCAGTCCGCGATGCACATGGTAGTTTGCGAACAGGAACAGCCCGATGGCCACGAGTGCGCTCGCCAGCGGCGGTACGCTGTACGGGGCCGCGCCCATCAGCGCCAGAGGCAGCAGCAGCACCGCGCCGAGGAACAGCGCCAGGTTCACCTGCGTCAGGATCAAGTTGCGTACGAACGTGGCCACGCCTTGCAGGGTGTCGGCGCTGAGCAGGCCGACGCGCGGCGTCAGGTAGTTGCTGTAGTTGCGCAGCCACGTGATCTGCTGCGGCTCTATGCGGGCATCCTGGGCGAGAATGCGCTGCACGCGTTCGACCGGCAGCTCGGGTTCACCGGCGCGAACATCCTTGCGCCGGCCTTCGTGGAAGACCCAGGCGCTCAGCCAGCTCCCGATGTAGCCACCGCCGGATACAGTGGACAGATAGTGGAAGCGCTTGAGCAGCCCGCAGCGCGCCAGCGCCTGCAGGATGCCGAGGTTGAAGGTCGCGCTGCGAATGCCTCCGCCGGAGAAGGCTAGCCCCACCAGCGGCTCATCGCTCGCATTCAGCGCGTCGAGCTCGGCGCGCTTTACCGTTTCGAAGTCTTGGCACTCGTGATTCCCATTCATGTGGTCCCCTTGCGCATGAAAGGTGTCAGCTGCCCGTCAGGCAAGACGCGCGCTGCCGCTGCAGCCGACGCTGGCGCGAGATTCAACCAGCGCTGTCGCCTACGCGTGCCCGGCCGCAGTGTACCAGCGCTCAGCTTACCGATTGCATACTGATCATTCCTGCAGCCCAGCGGCAGGGAGGCGTCTTGCCGGCGGCGCGAACAAATTCGATTGACGTGGCCGATACTCATGTTAGCCTATTGGCCTCAAGCGAAGTACTTCATCAGCATCGATCCAACGATCAGGCCGCGCTCGCGGCCGGTGCGAAGGAGGGGACATTGATGGTGAGAGGGAAGGGTTCGCACACGCCTGCCAGCCTCCTGCTGGTGCTGTGCGCGCTCGCTGTGGCGAGTTGCAGCAAGGAAGGACCGAAGCCCGGCGAGGTACTCGACGAGGCGAAGATCGCGGGCAGAACCGCGCAGTCCTTCCCCGCCGCGGACGAAGACTACTTCCACCAGATGGACAGCGGCGTGGCCCTGACCAGCGACGAGGTCAAGGGTCGCAACATGTGGATCGTATGGAGCGGCGGCAACGATCGCTTCTGGGACACGCTGTCGCGCAGCAGCGTCGGCACGCTGGACTTCCTGAAGACGCTGTCCTCGCATCCCAAGCTCAAGTTCAGCCGCGACACGCGCTGGTCCTACCTGGGGCTGGTGAACGAGCCGTGCTTCGAGAAAGCCAAAGGTCCGGACCCCGACCACTTCGGCTTGTGGCTGGACAAGCGCCGCGTCGACGCCGAGTGCCCGCCCGACCCGTTCGAGAACGAGCAGAAGTATCCGGGCGTGAGCATCGGTGCGCGCGGCAAGAACCAGAAGGTCGGCTCTTACTACGGCTACGCCAGCGGCATCGTCGGCCTGCGGCTGTTCCCCAACCCGGACTTCGACGAGGCGGCCGCCAAGAAATGGGATCCGGTGCGCTACTACGAGGATCCCAGCTACTACCTCGACAAGAAGCTCGTCAAGCCGTATCGCGTCGGCATGTCCTGTGGCTTCTGCCACGTCGGACCGAACCCGGTCAAGCCGCCGGCCGATCCCGAGAACCCGAAATGGGAGAACCTGAGCTCCAACGTCGGCGCGCAGTACTTCTGGGTCGACCGCATCTTCGTCTGGGAAGCCGACCACAGCAGCTTCGCCTACCAGCTGTTCCACACCTCCCGGCCCGGCGCGCTCGACACTTCGTTCGTGTCCACCGACTACATCAACAACCCGCGCACGATGAACGCGGTGTACGGGCTGGCCGCGCGCATGCAGCAGGCGCGTCGCTGGGGCCAGGAGACGATCGCCGGCGGCGAGCTCGACAACAAGCAGTTCCAGGACTTCTTCAAGGAAGGGCCGCTGCTTGCCTTCTTCAAGGCGCCCGACACGGTGTGGACGCCGCGCGTGCTCAAGGACGGCTCCGATTCGGTCGGCGCACTGGGCGCGTTGAACCGCGTGTACCTGAACATCGGCCTGTTCAGCGAAGAGTGGATGCTGCACTTCAATGCGCTGATCGGCGGCAAGCCCACCTCGCCGATCCGGATCGCCGATGCGCAGAAGAACTCGGTGTACTGGCAGGCCACCGAGCTGCAGTCACCCGACACGGCCCTGTTCTTCCTCAATCCAAAGGTGACGGGGCCGCACAAGCTGCACGACGCTCCGGGAGGCGACCAGTATCTGACCAAGGACAAAGCCGTGCTCACCCGCGGCAAGATCGTCTTCGGCGAGTACTGTGCGCGCTGCCACTCGAGCAAGCTGCCCGAGCCCGCGCCCGGCGTCGATCCCGGCGGCCAGTCCGGCAAGGACTATCTCACCGCCTTCAAGCGCTACTGGATGTGGACCAAGACCGCCGAGTTCAAGCAGAAGATGCGGCAGATCGTCCTGGCCGACGATTTCCTCGACGGCAACTATCTGTCCACCGAGCTGCGCATCCCCACCACGCTGCTGAAGACCAACGCGTGCAGCTCGCTCGCCACCAACGCGCTGCGCGGCGACATCTGGGACAACTTCTCGTCGCAGTCCTACAAGGATCTGCCCTCGGTGGGCAAGATCAAGGTGCACAACCCGATCACGGGTGAGCCGCGCATCTACGAGATGCCGGCGGGCGGCCGCGGCTACACGCGTCCGGCTTCGCTGATCAGCGTGTGGTCCACTGCGCCCCTGCTGCTGAACAACCAGGTCGGCAAGTTCGACCCCAGCCCATCGGTGGAGGCGCGCATCGGCTCCTTCAACGACTCCATCGAGAAGCTGCTGTGGCCGGAGAAGCGCGACAAGGACAAGATCCTCGGCGACAAGGTGCCCGGTCTCATCGATCGGACCACCGAAACCAGCTATCTGCGGGTGCCGGCCGGCTACCTGCCGGACACGTTGCAGGACCTGCGGGGACCGCTGCAACGCTACCTGCCCTGGTTGTTCGCCGCCACCGGCATCGAGATCGGCCCCATCCCCGCGGGCACCCCGGTCAATCTGCTCTCCAACGTGCTGCTGGTGTCGGACAGCACCGACCCGGGAATCAAGCTCGATCACAAGAAGAAGCTCGTGGCTTTCCTGATCAAGGCCAAGGCCGATCTCAAGTCCTTGCCCGCGAACCCCACCGATGAGGATGCCAAGCGCGTGTTCTCCGGTCTGGTTGGACCGCTGCTCGAGCTGAGCCGCTGTCCGGACTTCGTCGTCAACCGCGGCCACTACTTCGGCACCAGCGAGTTCAAGGCCGATCCCGATGTCGACGACCCGGAGTACTTCGCGAACGAACCGCCCTTGAGCGACGCGGACAAGCACGCGCTCATCGACTTCCTGAAGACGTTCTGAGGGCCCAGCGTGCTTGCACGCGAAAGATGGCACGGCGTGCTTGCACGCGAAAGAAGGCAAGGCGTGCTTGCACGCAAGGAGGGCTGATGAACAAGGACGTCATCTTCCAGCCGCTCAAGTTCCGCAACCTCACGGTGAAGAACCGGCTGTTCCGCTCCAGCATCTCGGGACGCTGGGACAACTACAACGGCTCGGGCAACCTCGCGCGCATCAACTGGGAGACCAAGTTCGCCCGTGGCGGCATCGGCGCCATCATTTCCTCGTTCGTGCCGGTGCATATCCGCGGGCGCATCCTGCCCAACTACGCGATGGTCGACCACGACGACAAGATCCCGTTCTGGCGCGAGGTGGGCAAGCGCGTGCACGAGTACGACTGCAAGTTCATCATGCAGCTCAGCCACTCCGGCCGCCAGCGCGACATCGGCGGGGTCGAGAACCTGATGAACAAGTCGCTGTCCTCGACCAGCAACATGGACACGTTCCATGGCCTGCTGTGCCAGGCCATGACGCCGGCGGAAGTCAAGCAGACCATCCGCTATTTCGCCGACGGCGCTCGCCGCGCCCGCGAGGCCGGGTTGGACGGCGTCGAGCTGCATGCGTCGCACGGGTATCTGTTCACTCAGTTCCTGAGCTCGGCGATCAACGACCGCAAGGACGAGTACGGCGGTTCACTGGAGAACCGCGCGCGCTTTCTCCTGGACGTGATGGCAGCGATCCGCAAGGAGGTGGGGAACGATTTCCACCTGCAGGTGAAGATCAACGCGCTCGACAACAACAACGCGCTCTACCCGTGGGAGAAGAAGGGCAACACGCTGGAAGAGTCGATCCAGATCTGCAAGTGGGTCGAGCAGGCCGGCGCCGATGCGCTGCACGTGTCGATGGGCAGCATGTTCCCCCATCCACAGCTGCCTTCCGGCGGCTTCCCGGTCGACGAGGCGAACTGGTGGTACGGCGGCATGGGGTCGAGCGGTGTGCGGGCTTATTTCAACTACACGCTGTTCCACTTCAAGACGCTGCGGCCGCTGTTCACGATGTTCTGGAACCGCACCAAGAAAGACCGTCCGGTGGAAGGCGTGTGCGCCGAGGAATGCCGCGAGGTCAAGAAGAACGTCAGCATTCCCGTGATCAACACCGGCGGCTACCAGAACGGCGACCTTATCTCCAAGGTGATATCGGAAGGCTACTGCGACGGCGTTACCATCGCGCGGCCGCTGATCGCCAACAATGACCTGCCGCACCTGCTCGCCGCCGGACACGTCGAACCGCCGCGGCCCTGTTCCTTCTGCAACCGCTGCCTGCTCAACGCCATCGCCAACCCCCTGGGGTGTTACGACGTGCGGCGCTACGACGGCGATCGCGACGCCATGCTCAAGGAAGTGATGAGCGTGTTCGATCCGCCGCCGTTTCCTTAGATCCGCTCCCTGATCGCTGACTCGAGGGGGACGCACCATGAGCGTGGCCAACACCAGAACCGCCGACCGGATTCTCACCGACGACGTCCACGAAAGCCCGGTCGACCGCGAGCTGCTGCGGTTCCGGCGCATTGTCTTCTGGGCGATCGTCGGCATCATCGTGCTGCTCGCGGCCTGGCTGGGGTGGCACTTTTGCTCCGACCGGCCGGTGCGGTACTCGTCGCCGGAGGACCACTTCAAGTACGGCTCGATCGGCAGCGAGGTCGGCGGGTCGGTGTTCCGGCCGGTGGGGGGCATCCTGCCGCCGTACTGGATTTTCAAGGTGCTGCCGGCGATCTGTCCGGACAAGCTGCCCGGCGGCTACGCGTCGCTGGGGCTGCTGTTCGAGAAGGGTCACGAGATGCCGATCGGCGTCTCCCAGCGCTTTCGGCTCGGCTTCGAGCAGGCCGGCCTGAATTGCTCGGTGTGCCACACCGGCACCTATCGCGCGACGCCCACCAGCGAACCGCAGATCGTGCTCGGGATGCCGGCGCATGGCCTCGAGCTGCAGCGTTTCTTCTCCTTCGTCAACGGCTGCATGCTCGACCCGCGCTTCACACCCGACAACGTCATCGGCAAGATCCGCGAAGCGGGCGGCAAGCCCAGCCTGCTCGACCGCTATCTCCTGCGCACGCAGGTCATCCCCCGCGCGCGCGAGACTGCGCTCGCCCTCGATGCCCGCGTGCGCGCGCTGCTCGGCGACAACGCGACGCGCTGGGGCGCCGGTCGCGTCGACACCTTCAATCCGTACAAGGCGATCCAATTCAACTGGCGTCTGGAGGATCTGCCGCCGAGCGAGCTGATCGGCGCGTCGGACTATCCCTCGCTGTGGAACCAGAAGCCGCGCGAGGGCATGCACCTGCACTGGGACGGCAACAACGACTCGGTGGACGAGCGCAACCTGAGCGCCTCGCTCGGCGCAGGCGTCACACCGGTCACCATCGACCACGCCGGTCTGCAGCGTGTGCAGAGATTGGATCTGGACGCTGCCGCCTCCGCCCTACCCTTTCCCGATCGACCAGGCATTGGCGGCGCGCGGCGAGCATCTGTACGCCAGCCTGTGCGCGGGCTGCCATGCCGATCACCGGTTCCGCGACGGCGTGGTCGAGGCGGGCTGGCAGGTGGGTCAGGTCGAGCCCATCGGTAAGATCGGGACCGATGCGCATCGCCTGAACTCCTACACCCAGCCCTTCGCCTCCAACCAGTATTCGCTGTATCCCGACTCGCCCTACCGCTTCACCCATTTCCGCAAGACCAACGGCTACGCCAATCAACCGCTGGACGGGATCTGGCTGCGCGCGCCGTACCTGCACAACGGCTCCGTGCCTACGCTGCGCGACCTGCTCGAGCCGCCGGAAGCCCGGCCCCAGGTCTTCTACCGCGGCTATGACGTCTACGACCAGGCGAAAGTCGGGTTCCGATCGGATGTCGCCGAAGAGAATGGGCACCACTACTTCCGCTTCGACACCTCGCTGCCCGGCAACGGCAACCGCGGCCACGACTACGGGACCAGACTCCCGGCGAGCGACAAAGACGCGATCGTCGAGTACATGAAGAGACTTTGATCGGGGGTCGCAGCATGGACGCTACCGGAAGCTACGAGCGGCTGGCCAGCCAATACAGGTCGGTGACATGGCTGGGGATCGTTCTCAACTGCCTGCTCGCCCTGCCGCTGCTGTTCGCGCCACGTTTCGTGCTCGACATCCTGCACCTGGATGTGGAGCCGCTGATCTTTGCGCGGATGGTCGGGATGTTCATGCTCTTCCTGAGCGCCTTCTACATCCCGCCCGCGCTGGACCTGAAGAAGTACCGCATCTATGCCTGGCTGGCGGTGTTCGTGTCGCGCGCCGGCAGCGCGGCGTTCTTCCTCATCGCGGTGCTGGTCTTCGGCAAACCCATGGGGTTCCTGGCCGGGGCTGCGCTCGATCTGCTGATTCTCGTCCCGCAGCTTCTGATCCTGCTCGAGGTCCGGGCCCTCGAGCGCAATATATCGCCCAGCGTTCGCGCTGCCGTCTCGCAGCGGCGCTGGAGAATTGCCGGCGCGCTGGCCGCAATCGCGGTGGTGGTCGGGTTTGCCGCCTGGTACAAGCTGCTTCGCGAGGTACCGCAGCAGTTCGCGTCAATCGAGGAATACTATAAATACGGATCGATCGGCACCGAAGAGGCGCAGGGCATGCCGTTCTGGGTATGGCTGGTACTGCCGAGGGTGTTCCCCGAGTATCTGCCGCGGCCTGGAGGCTACAACGCGGTCGGGCTGTACAACGAGCCCGGTCACGACATCCCGGTGGGCTTCTCGCGCAAGACGATCGGGTTCTCGCAGGGTGAGCATCAACTGCGCGGTGTGCCACTCCGCCACCATCCGGCTCGCGGCCGACGAGCCGCCGATCCTGCTGATCGCCGGGGCAGCAACAACCTTCGACGCGCTGAGCTATCAGCGCTTCCTGTTCAAGTGCGCCAGCGATCCCCGCTTCAACGCCGACAGGCTGCTGGGTGAGATCGCCAAGAACTACCGGCTGTCGCTGGTGGACCGCCTGCTCTACCGCTTCGTCCTGATCCCAGCGACGAAGAAAGCATTGCTCGAGCAGAAGGCGCTAGTACGCGTGGACCGACACCCGTCCCGACTGGGGACCCGGGCGAATCGACCCATTCAACCCGGTCAAGGTTCTGTATCTGGGCGTAGCCGCGGGCAACACCATCGGCAATTCCGACATGCAGCCGATCTGGAACATGGAGGGCACCCCGAAGCGCGCGTACCACTGGGATGGATTGAACCCCAGCCTGCTGGAGGTGGTGCGCAGCTCGGCGATCGGCGACGGCGCGACGGCGAAGTCGATCCCGCTCGAGGATCTGCAGAAGCTGCAGGACTGGCTCGCCAAGCTGCCGCCGCCCAAGTATCCGGAGCGCTTCCCGATCGACGCGACGCGGGCGGCGGCCGGGCGGGCGATCTTCGAGCGCGAATGCGGCGCTTGCCATCTACCCGGCGGCGGACGGGCAGGTCGTGCCCGTCGAGGTCGTCGGGACCGATCCGCACCGCACCCAGATGTGGACGCCGGAGGCCGCCGAAGCCTACAACGCGCGCTACAAGCGCTACCCTTGGGGCTTCAGCCAGTTCCGCTCCACCAACGGCTACGTGGCCGTGCCGATGGACGCGATCTGGAGCCGCGCACCGTACCTGCACAACGGCTCGGTGCCGACGCTGCGCGATATGCTGCGCGCCCCGGAGGACCGCCCGAAAGTGTTCTACCGCGGCTACAACGTCTTCGATCCGAAGGACGTCGGGTTCGATCTCGCAGGGTCCCGAGGCGCAGCGCACCGGCTTCCGCTACGACGTATCGCAGGCGGGTAACAGCAACCAGGGGCACCGGTGGGGCACGCAGCTGAGCGACCGCGACAAAGATGCCCTGATCGAGTACTTGAAGACGTTGTAGCGCGTTCGTGGGCAATGGAACGATAGTCTGGTCCGCACAGGCCAGCGGGCGTGGCGGCTGGCGAGACCAGTCATGAGCTCCGACTCGGCTACTCAGGGCAGCTACGAGTACGTAGTGGTCGGCTCTGGCGCTGGCGGGGGCACCCTGGCGGCCCGGCTTGCCGAAGCCGGACGCTCGGTGCTGGTGCTCGAAGCCGGCGGTGATCCGCGCTCGCTGGCCGGCGGTGATCCGGCGCAACCGGGCGTCAACCGACTGCCGGACGACTACGACGTCCCGGTATTCCATGCGTTCGCTTCCGAGAACGACGCGATGAAGTGGGACTTCTTTGTCCGCCACTATCGCGACGACGTTCAGCAGCGCCGAGACCCGAAGAATCGATCCGAAGGCAACGGATCGCTGGTCGACGGTGTCCTGTATCCACGCGCCGGAACGCTCGGCGGCTGCACTGCTCACAACGCGATGTTCCTGGTGTATCCGCACAACGCGGACTGGGACGGAATCGCCCGCGCCACCGGGGATCGATCGTGGGGTGCGGACAACATGCGCCGCTACTTCCAACGCCTGGAGAATTGCCGGCACCGGCCTGTGCGCCGCTGGTTGAGTTGGCTCGGCTGGAACCCGACGCGTCACGGCTGGAACGGCTGGCTGCATACCGAGAAGACAGTTCCGCTCGATGCGCTCGACGACAAGGCGCTGGTGAAGGTGATTCTCGAGTCGGCCCACGACGCCTTCGACGGGCTGGGCATGCAGATCCGGCGCTTGCGCTGGTGGGCACAGGGCTGGGCCGACGCGAACGATTGGCGGCTGGTGCAGGACAATGCGATCGGCGTGCGCTATGCCGCGCTCTCCACCCGCGGCCACCAGCGCATGGGCACGCGCGAACGGTTGCTGGAGACGGCCGCGAGGCACCCAGACCGTCTGCGAATCGAGCTGAATGCGCTGGCCACGCGCGTGATCCTGGACGCGCAGAACCGCGCCGTCGGCGTCGAATATCTCAAAGGCGAACGGCTCTACCGTGCCCACCACCAGCCGAGCGGGGTGAGCGGGGAGCGGCGGGAAGTGCGTGCGTCGCGCGAGGTTATCCTGGCGGGCGGGGCATTCAACACGCCTCAACTGCTCATGCTCTCGGGCATCGGCCCGCGCAGCACGCTCGACAAACACGGCGTCCCGCTGCGCGTGGAACTGGACGGCGTCGGCAAGAATCTCCAGGACCGCTACGAAGTCGCCGTGATCAATCGCATGAAGTTCGCGCGCTGGAAGATCCTGGAGGGCGCCAAGTTCGCTGCGGGCGATCCCCAGTATGGCCTGTGGTCGGGTTCACGCAAGGGCGTCTACGCCACCAATGGTTCGGTGATGTTCGTCGTCGCCCGCTCGGCGCCGCAGCGCGAGGTACCGGACCTGTTCTGCTTTCCTTTGATCGGGCGGTTCGAAGGCTATTTCCCGGGTTACTCGAGGAAGTTCCCGGAGCAATGCAACTACCTGACCTGGGCCGTGCTCAAGGCACACACCAACAACCGCGCGGGCGAGGTAACGTTGCGCTCCGCCGATCCGCGCGACCCGCCGCGCGTTGACTTCCGCTACTTCGAGGAAGGCGACGACAAGACCGGAGACGACCTCGAGTCTGTGGTTGCAGGAATCAAGCTGGTGCGGCGCCTGGCGGCGGATCTCAAAACATGCGGCCTGATCGCGGCCGAAGAGCTGCCCGGCGAGCAGGTGCAGTCGGACGACGCGTTGCGCCAGTTCGTGCGCGACAACGCCTGGGGGCATCATGCGTCATGCACCTGCCCGATCGGCCGCCGCGAAGACGGCGGCGTTCTGAGCAGCGATTTCCGTGTGCACGGTACGCAAGGCCTGCGCGTGGTGGACGCCTCCGCATTCCCCCGCATCCCCGGCTCCTTCATCGTGAGCGCGGTCTACATGATTGCCGAGAAGGCCGCCGACGTAATCCTGGAGCAGGCGGGGCGACAGTAGGTCGTCTGGCGTGCGAGGCTCGCGCCGCCTTCTACCCTCCCCGTCGAGGGACAGGGAGTCGATCGCGGAAGCGAAGGACCCTTGTCCCCTCACGTTGCATGGCAGCGACATCGAGCACTCACGTTGCAGACCTCGCGCCTCGCGAGACATGACGATCGGAAACTATTGCGCTCGAACACACAGGAACGACTTGACAATGCACGACGCGTTTCCTAGAGTGAAATCGTCCTTTCCAAAAGCCCGCCGAGCTCTCGCTGCTCAGATCACAATCCTGCGGGTCAGGGCATCTCTCTTTCGGGAGAAACACCCGCGTTCGAGGGAAACACCCGCAGTCATCGCTGCACGTCCTGGTGAAACCAAGGAGGCCCTCAAGTGAAGAAGTTCGATCCGAACAGCCGCTCCCGTACACCTTCGAATCTCAACATCGGTCGCAGGTCCTTCACGCGCGGGATGCTCGCGGCGGGGTTGGCCGCAGCCGTCAAGCCAATCGTTCCTCGGCGATGGCAAAGTCCGAGCAGCGCGACCGAGTTCGACTACATCGTTGTCGGTGCAGGAGCAGGCGGCGGACCAGTCGCCGCCCGGCTGGCCAACGCGGGCTACAGGGTCGCTCTGCTGGACGCCGGAATCGACTCCCGCCAGCCGCCCCGAGCACTCGATCCCGACACCGGCATCGTCTATCAAGTACCCGCGTCGGCCGGGGTCGCTGCCGAGCATCCCTTGTTGAGCTGGGACTTCTACGTGAAGCACTACAGCGATCCGGTCCAGCAGGCGCGGGATTCGAAGTACGTTCCCGGGCAAGGGCATCATCTATCCGCGCGGCAGCACTCTGGGCGGATCGACCGCGCACGACGCCATGGTCATCGCCTATCCGCACGATCAGGACTGGGACGATATCGCCGAGGCGACCGGGGACGACTCGTGGCGCGCGCGCCACATGCGCAGGTACTTTCGAGAGGCTCGAGAACTGCGAGTATTGCAAGCCCAACGCCCCCGGACACGGCTTCGACGGTTACATCCACACGAGCGTGTTCGATCCGCAGATACTCACAGCTCGATCCGGTGCTGAAGGACCTGGCCGAGGCCGGGCAACACCGCCTCCCTCCGTCTCAGCTCGGGAACGATAAGGCCGACGTGAATCATCCGCTCGTCGCCAAGGGCGACACGGGCACGTTCAAGACGCCGATGCACGTGGCGACGAAGGTCAGGATCTCCATCCGCGAGCACCTGCTGGCCACGCAGCAGGCGCACCCCGACAAGCTGTTCCTGATCACCGGAGCGCTGGCGACGAAGATCCTGACCCGCAGGGACCGCGCGATCGGTGTGGAGTTCATGCAGGGGCAGGCCCAAGCTGTATGAGGCCGACAAGCTCTACGATCCTGTCCGCGCAGCCACAGGTCAAGAGAATCTATGCCAAACGGGAAGTGATCGTCTCCGGCGGCGTCTTCAACACGCCGCAGCTGCTCAAGCTTTCGGGTATCGGCCCGGCGCGGGAGTTGCAGCGCAAGCTACGACATCGACGTCGTGGCCGATCTGCCCGGCGTGGGCCGGAATCTGCAGGACCGCTACGAGATCACTGTCAACACAGCGCTCAAGGACGAGATCGAGCTCTACACCCGCTGCCAGCCCCTCCAACCCCCGACCAGCGATCCCTGCTTCGCTGGCTTGGTTCAGCGGTCAAGGGCTGGCCTCGCCCGCGCCTCCGTTCTACGGCCCGTACGCCAACAACGCCCTCTATACATCCGCGATCGCGAGGTCCAGCTCGTCGCACACGCTGCCCGACCTGTTCATCGCCGGTCAGGCGACGGCCGTTTCACGGCTTCTTCCCCGGGTTCTCGCAACATGGCGCTCGGCAAGACCTGGACCTGGCTGATCCTCAAGGTCCACACGAAGAACACCGCCGGCACCGTGAAGCTGCGGTCCACCGATCCGCGCAAGATGCCCGAGATCAACTTCCACTATTTCGAGGAGGGCAACGACCACGGCGGCGACGATCTCGAGGCGGTCGTGGAGGCCATCAAGCTCGCGCGCGGCTTCAACGAGGAAAAGCCAAGGCGAAGCCAGCACATCGACAAGGAGCTATTCCCTGGGGCAGACAGCAGACAGGACGACGAGCTGCGCACAGTGGATCCGGGACGAGGCCTGGGGCCACCACGCCGGATGCACCGCGAAGATCGGCGGCCGCCACGATTCGATGGCCGTTCTGGACAGTCGCTTCCGCGTACGCGGAGTCGACAACTTGCGCGTGGTGGATATCTCCGCTTTTCCGAAACTGCCGGGATTCTTCCCGGTCGCATCCGTCATGATGATCGGCGAAAAAGCCGGTGACGTGATTCTCGAAGACGCCAAGCGCGACGACCGAGACGACGATCACCATGGCCATGGCCGCGACCGCGACGATTGAGCGGAATCACGGGCATGGATAATGCCCTCTTGCCCCACCGCGGCCGTTAGCGGCAGGTCGTTTTCAGCGCGTTTGCATCGACGGGTGGCGATCGCCACCCGTCGACGCCCTAACTCTTTGCGGCGCCCTCGCGACTGCCGGCGGGCCGTCAGCCCGCACTCTCGCTCTTGTTCAGGCATGGAAACTGCCCTGGATTTGCCTTCGGGACGGCCCGCCTACAGCGGCCGTCAGCGTGCCCGCCACACTGTCGTGGCCAGAGCACGCCTACTTACCGAAGGACATCGCGATGAGACTGATCCTGCTGGGCGCGCCGGGAGCCGGCAAGGGGACGCAGGCCGCCGCTATCTGCCAGAAATATGACATTCCCCAGATCTCCACGGGAGACATGCTGCATGCTGCGATGCGGGCCGGTAACGTCCTGGGCCAGCGGGCGAAGAAGTACGTGGACGCGGGTCAGCTGGTGCCCGACGCCCTGATCGTGGGTCTGGTCAAGGCACGCATCGCGCAGCCGGACTGCGCCGACGGCTTCCTGTTCGACGGCTTCCCGCGCACCATTCCTCAGACTGAGGCCATGGAGGAGACCGGTGTAAGCCGTCGACCACGTCGTCGAGCTGGAGGTGAATGACGTCGAGATCGTCCAGCGCCTGACGGGACGGCGCGTGCACCCCGCCTCCGGCCGCACGTATCACTCCAGTTCAAACCGCCGAAGGTCACCGACAAGGACGACGCCAGCGGTGACGATCTGATCCAGCGCGACGACGACGAAGAGAAAGCCATCCGCACCCGCCTCGACATCTACCACGCCCAGACCAGCCAGCTCACCGAGTACTACTCGGCCTGGGCGGCCAGCGGCGATCCCGGTGCCCCGAAATACCACAAGGTTGACGGCAGCGGCAGCGTCGAAGCTGTCCGCAGTCGCATCCTCGCCGCCCTAGCCTGACGATCCCGCCCTAGCGGACCGCCGGCCCGTACCTAGTTGTCGCTGAACGGCCGCGAGCACCTCTGCTCGAATACGCCCCGCTGTCATTCCGTGGGCTGAGGCCGGCAGGCCGGTCCATCCTTGAACAAATTGCGCCGCTGGCGCTCTAACCAGCCAGTGATATCGCACGTCCCCCCTGCCTCGAGCGGGTCGCGGGGGTTACGCACACAACTCAGGGAGCATCCAGCACCGCCCTCCAGTCGCTCCGAAGCGCCACTCCGAGGCCGACCTTGCCTGTTACACTTTCCTCTATGAACGCACGTGATGTGAACCTGGCGCTCCCGGCAGACCCCAAGCGCGAGGACTTCGCCGACATCCAGACCGCGCTCCGGGTCGGTTCCGACGACTTCCCGTTCCGCTGCGAGATGAGTCTGGAGCCCCTGATCGCCTACTGGACCCGCACCGTGGCGGCCGAGGGCCCCGCCAAGGCAGCCATCGCCCGCGTCGTCGCGGACCTGGTTCGGGGAGCACCCGAGTTGGCCGGCACCATCGAGGACGCCGGCGTGATCGAGCGCCACCGCGAATTGGTCGACGTCCTGATGGCAGCGGTGTTCCCGCGCGCTTCCTGGGAGCAGGAATACGGCGCGGCCATGTTCCCCTTCCAGCTGCGCGGGTTTTACGCCACCCCGCTCATGCAGAGCTTGTTGATGGACGAGGCGGGCGCGATCCGCGCGCGGGTCAACCTGGACACGCCCATGGTGGCGGTGATGCGGATGGGCTACGCCTACGCCCTGGTACTGCGCCGGCTGTACGGGATCGAGGTGGATGTCGATTACCCGCTGATCTGCGCAGTGACCGATCCCGACACCGGCCTCGAGCGCCATTTCCGGGTGTTTTTCGATTGGCGATTCGAGGAGGTGGTGGCCAGGAACGGCGTCCCGCCGCTCAGCGACGAGGTGCGCCAGCATCTGCACGCGAACTTGCTCGATCCGGTCTGGCTGCGTCAGGCCTTGCCGCCCGAGCAGTTCCTCATCCGCGGGTTCACGATCTTCCGGGCGATGGAGGTGACCGACCAGGAGGTGCTGTCGGCCCTCAAGCGCGACCTCATCGACCGGGAATCGATCGTCTCCAACGAACGCTTTCTCGGGCTGCAGAACCGGCTGCGCACCCTGTTCCGCCGCCCGAAACTGCTGCTGGGTCTGGCCGCCATCGACGGCGACCGTGTGCTGCTGCTCAACTACGGCGCGCGTCACGAGAACGCCTGCATCTTCGCCGACTCTTCGCACTACCGCACCAAGGACTTTGCACGGGTCGATGTTCGAGCGCGCGGTGCAGGCGGGCCGGCCGCTCGTCATCCGCGACCTCGCCGAGCAGCCCGACCGCACGCCGGCCGAGGACGACGCGATCCGGAGCGGGATCCGAAACAAGGTGGTCGCGCCGCTGCACTATCAGGACCGCGTCATCGGCACGCTGTCGCTGGGTTCGCCCAATCCCGGAGACCTCGACGCGCACCACTTGCCGAAGCTGCGAGAGGTGTTGCCGCTCTTCTCCATGGCCGTCCAGCGCAGCATGGACGAGCTGAACGCCCGCGTGCAGACCCAGATCAAGGAGAAGTTCACGGCGATCCACCCGGTGGTGGAGTGGCGCTTCCGCAAGGCCGTGCTCGACGGCCTGGAGACGCACCACGGTCCTGCAGCGCTCGAGCTGCAGCCGATCGTATTCGCGAACGTCTACCCGCTGTACGCGCTGTCGGACATCCGTGGCTCGTCGATTCAGAGGACGCTCGCCATTCAAAGCGACCTCCTGACGCAGCTCGGTCTGGCCCGCGATGTGATCCAGGCCGCTCACCGCGCCCGGCAGCTGCCCGCACTCGACGAGTTGCTCTATCGCATCGAAAAGTCTATCGCCGAGGTGGAAAGCGAGCTGGCCGCTGGCGCCGAGGTCGGCGTCAGCGCCCGCCTGCGGTCCGACGTCGAAACGATGTTCGAGCACTTGCAGAGCTTCGGCGCCGACGTGCAGCAGCGCATCGCAGCGTACCGGGCAGCGCTCGATCCCGACCGCGGCGTGGTCTACCAGCGCCGTCAGGTGTTCGAGGAAAGCGTCACCCGCATCGCGGAGACGATCGCCGCTCGCCTCGACCTCGAGGACCAGGCGGCCCAGGCGATGTATCCCCACTACTTCGAGAAGCAGAAGACCGACGGCGTCGATCACCAGATCTACGTCGGCGCCTCGCTGGTGGAGGACGGCCGCTTCGACCCGCTCTACCTCAAGAACCTGCGGCTCTGGCAGCTCATGGTGGTCTGCGGTGTCGCGGCCCGCGCCGATCAGCTCGTGACCGAGTTGACGGTGCCGCTGCAGACGACCCACCTGATCCTGGTCCAGAACACGCCCATGTCGATCCGGTTCCGGTTCGACGAGAAGCGCTTCGACGTGGACGGCGCCTATGACATGCGCTACGAGATCGTCAAGAAGCGCATCGACAAGGCCGTGGTGCGCGGTTCGAACGAGCGCGTCACCCAGCCCGGCAAGATCGCCATCGTCTACTCACAGCCGGACGAGGCCGCGGAATATCGCACCTACATCGAGTATCTGCAGAACCGCGGTTATCTCGGCAGCGAGGTCGAGGACCTCGAGCTCGGCGAGCTGCAGGGCGTGCATGGCCTTCATGCGCTGCGGGTCACGGTGACGCTGCGCGCACCCCAGCTGGCGCGACCGATCGCACTGCGCGCGCTCGAGCGCGCGCCGACGGGTGTCGTCTGATCGCAGCCCTGCGCTGCACGGATTTGCCCAGGAACTGGCGCGGACCGTAGGTCGCGCGCCGCCGTGATCCCCAGGCCGCGATCCAACCCACCATTCGGGCTGTGGCGACTGGACGACTCTTGGACGGGCGCCTCGATTTCTGGGAATCCCGCGCGGGCGCACAGACGGGCATATTGATCTCGGTCAAAGCGGATCCGCCTCGCGGCTCTATCCTGCTGTGAGATCGGGGAGGCAGCAGGTCAAGCTCTCAAGCAGCCTCGATAGCAGCAATGCGCGACCCACTGCGCGTTGCGCAACAAATCGACTCAATAGAGGAAACCTCGACATGACCCTTTCCCACGCCGTCGTCTGGACTGATCACCAGACCGCCCAGGTGCTCCAGTTCGACGCCGAGCATGTGCGCGCGCAAAAGATCCGGGCGCACGTTCACTACACCAGGCAGCACGGCAGTACCGTACGCTCCGAGCACGAGTTCTTCGGCGAGGTATGCGATGCGCTCGGGGCCGTTGCCGAGGTCCTGGTGACCGGCTCGCACACGGCGATCGCCGACTTTCGTCACTATGCGGACAAGCACCGGCCGCAGACGGCAGCCCGCATCGTTGCCTATGAAGTGGTCGATCATCCAAGTGACAACCAGCTCGTGGCTTTGGCACGGAAGTACTTCCTCAAGCACGATTCGACTGGCCTGTAACAGTTGGCGATACCACTGGTTCGCGGGAGTCACTCGCACTGGCACGCGCTACGCTGGTTTCCCCTCTAGTACACCTGCCTGTCACGCCTGCCGCTGGCCACAGGTGCGATCGCCCTCACGCCGCCAAGCACCGCTTCTTCCAATGGGCGCGGGTGCGCCACGACGAAACCCTGCGCATAGTCCACGTCGAGCTCCCGCAGCATGGCCAGCGCAGCCTCACTCTCCACACACTCGGCGATGGTCTGGATGCCCATAGTGTGGCCAACCCGGTTGATCGCGTCGATCATCGCGCGGTCCACCGGTTCATTCACCGCGCCCACCACGAACGAGCCGTCTATTTTCAGATAGTCCACGCCTAGATGGCGCAGGTGTGTGAACGACGACATACCCGACCCGAAATCGTCGAGGGCAAAAGCGCAGCCCAGCAGCTTGAGTTCGGCGATGAACTGTTGCGCCAGTGCCAGGTTGGAGATGGCGGCTGTTTCCGTGATCTCCAGGCATAGGTTGTGCGGCGCCAGCGAGTGCGCGCGCAACAGCGCCTTGAACCAGTCCAACATGCCCTCTTGGGTCAGGGAGAGTGCCGACAGGTTGATGCCGTAAGTTACCGTGGCGTCGGCCTGCACTCGAGCATCGGCCAACTGTTCCAGCACCCGCCTCACCACCCATTGGTCGATGCGTGGCATAAGCCCATACCGCTCGGCCGCCGGGATGAAGGCGCCCGGCTCGGTCAGTGTGCCGTCGGGTTCACGCAAGCGCGTCAGCACCTCGCAATAGGTGCGGCGTGATCTGCCGCTTCGTTTCAGCGCGAGTACCGGTTGGGCGAACAAGACAAAGCGGTCCTCCTCGAGCGCCCCGTGAATGCGCGATACCCAGCCCATCTCGCCGATGCGCCGCGCGAGCGCCTCATCGCCGGAGCGGAAGAAGTGGACCCGATTGCGTCCCATCTCCTTGGCGGCGTAGCAAGCGGAGTCGGCGGCGCTGAACGCCTGCGCCAGGGTCTGATGCGGGTCGGACAGGATCGCGACACCGATGCTGGCACCGAGCCGGAAGACCTGGTCGCGCCAGCGGAAGCGGCACTCGTGGACCGCCAGGAGCACCTTCCCGGTGATGCGGCCTGCCATTTCCTTCGAACAATTCTCGAGCAGCAGACCAAATTCGTCACCGCCCAAGCGGGCGAGCGTGTCGTTTTGACGCAGCTGCGCGCGCAGCAGATCCGCGACCTGACGCAACAAGTCGTCACCCGCCGCGTGTCCACAGGAATCGTTGACCACCTTGAATTGGTCCAGGTCGATGTAGCACAGCGCGTGCTCGGCTCCATCGACGCGCGCACGCCCCAGCGCCTGCTCGACCCGCACCTCGAATTCCCGTCGGTTGATGAGCCCGGTCAGAGCGTCGTGCGCGGCCTGGAAGCGCAGCTCCTGAGCGATACGTCGCTCGCTGGTTACATCGTGGAACACCAGCACTGCGCCGACCACATCGCCTTCACGACTGCGGATGGGAGCGGCGGAGTCGGCGATCGAATACTCGCCGCCGTCGCGGGACAGCAGCAGTGCCTCCTCGCCCACGTCAATGTTTCTGCCCTCCACGAGTACCCGGTCCACCGGGTTGCTCATGGGTATGCGTTCGGCCTCCACCACGACACGGAATACCTCCGAGACGGGGCGACCCACTGCTTGCTCCAATACCCAGCCCGTCAGTTGCTCGGCTGTGGGATTCAAATAGTTGACGCGTCCATCTGCGTCGGTCGTAATCACTGCATCCCCGATGGATCGCAAGGTCACCTGCGCCAGTTCCTTTTCCGCATGCAACTGCTGCTCGAACCGGTGCCGCTCGGTAAGGTCCATCAACATGCCAATGGCTCGCAGCGCGCGCCCCTGCGCATCCCGCTCGAAGACGCAACGAGAGGTGACCCAGCCTTCGCTGCCGTGGCCGCGCAGCACTGCATACTCGACGTCGTAAGCCACCTTCCCCAATGCCGCGGCATCGAACAGTTCGACCACCCGCTGCCGGTCGCGCGGATGGATGGCGTCGCGCCAGGCCATCCGATCGTTGAACTGAAACCCGCGCGTCTCGACCGAAGATCGGCCCTAATCCCTCTGAGCTGCGAATCGCCCCGCTCGACAGATCGACTTCCCAGGTTTCGACGCCGGCGATGCTCAGCGCGAGCGACAGCCGGCGATCGCTCTCCTGCAACGCGCTATGGGCGCGCACAAGCGCAGAGACATCGCGTGCGATCGAGGTCACGCCGACCAGACGTCCCATGGCGTCTTTCAAAGGCGAGATCGAGACCGCCACATCGACCGACGCACCGCTCTTCGAGCGGCGCGGAGCTTGGCTTTCGAAGCCCTCCTCACCGGCCAGCACGCGCCGATTCATCTCCTCCAGGACTTGCTCGCCATCTTCGCCGAAGAGGAAGGCGGCGTTGCGGCCCATCACTTCCTCGGAGCGGTAGCCGTAGATGCGCTCCGCCGCCTTGTTCCAACTCAAGATCGTTCCGTCGAGGCTGCGGCTGATGACCGCGTCGTGCGTATGCTCGACGATACTCGCCAACAGCTGGCGGTTCCGCTCGGCCCGCTTTTCGGCCGTAACGTCGCGGCCCACGCCGCGATAACCCATGAATTGCGCGTCGCGGCCGAACACCGGCTCCCCACTCATGGAGAGGAACACTTCGCGTCCATCAGGGGTGACGCGGCGCAACTCCAGATCCCGAAATGGCTGGCGCGCGCGCAACGTCGCTTCGTGCTGCTCACGCTGGCCAGGTGCCCAGTCGATCTCCAGCTCGAAGCTGCTCTTGCCCAGGGAGTCGACCGCCGGCAGGGCCGACTGCGCCTCGTTTCCAGTCGAGACGAAGGTGAAGCGCAGGTTCTCGTCCTGCTCCCAGTACCAGTCGCTGCTCAGCGCCAGCAGGCTGCGAAACTTCGCTTCTGATTGGACCAGCTCGGACGTACGCTGCGCGACAGTCGCTTCAAGCGCGGAGCGGGCATTCGTCAGCTCATCGATCAAGCGTCGGTTGACTCCCTCGACCTCTCTGCGCTTGCGGTCCGTACGCGACAACCAGCGTGAAACCAGCCAGAGGCCAGCCGTGAGCACGACGATCTGCGCCGTGACATACAGGGCCATCGCGAACTCCGTGCCGTACCAACCGGTGTGATGTCCCACCAGCCTGAAGTAGGCGATGATCGCAGGCAGAAGCAGCACACCAGGCAGGAGCTTGCGCAGTACGGTTGCGCCCAGCTCGTCTCCCAGCACTGCCGCCATCAAGCCGCTTGTCGGCCGCAGCAGCAGCATGGCCATCCCCGCGGCCAACAACCCCAGAGAAGTGTGGACCGCCATGGTTGAGAAGACCCCCAAGCGGGCCGGTGGCTGGGCGCCGAACAGATACGCGAGCACGCTCGACAAGGCCAGGACCACAACGCTGAGCGCCATGGTCTGGCCGATGAGGATGGCGCCATCCGCGGAGCGGCGTAGCAAAAGCAGCCCGAAGCCGGCCAACGAAAAGGACAACGCTGTGGCCAGCGCCATGCGGCCCGGGTGCGGGGCGACTGCCGTGCGATCGGCGAAGAGCAGGAGGTCGATACCGAGGTCGACGCCGGTGAGGTATTCCCATATCGTCGCCGACCCCAGCGCGGCCGCGGCGACGCCAGCGGCGACCATCACGTGCCTGGCGCCGCGCCCGGTCGAATCCCAGCTGAGGAAGCCGACCCCCAGCGCGATCATCCCCATGGCCGTGTTCGGCATCATGTGGGGGAGCCCCTCTCCCACACGAGTGAGGACGGGGAGTCCGTTTGCCCACCCAAACAAGACGAGCAGGCCCAGCAGGGCCAGAACCAGTCCGGTCAGCTGAGGCAGCCGTGGCGGCCCACCCAGAGGAAGCACTGTGCCTAGGTGTCCCTCTTTACCCTGTCCATGCATCGCTGATCCCGGTAGCCCCCGCGCCGCTCAGAACGGCCGAGCTCGAAGCCGTGGACGGTCATCAGACCATGACCAGGCTGCGCCGGGGAGGGGGCGCGCTGTCCCCGGCGCGCTGGCCGCAGTCATCTTCCGGAATGCGGATGCCATCGGCTTGACTTGGATCAAATGTCCATCTGTGAGTAGCACCCCGCGTAGGAACCTTCGAGCACTGACATTCTCTTGGCCGGGCCCGCGTCCAGGTATGAGTCTGCGCTATGTCGCGCCCGCGGCGATTGCCGCAACCGCGGCTTCGGCTGTACTCTGCTCGTACTGAGCCGACGGCTCGGTCATCGTTTGATGCTTGACGTGGATCGCGTTTGCGAGGGGAAAGGATGAGTGAGACAGCCGAGCTTCGTGCCCGCCTGATCCGGCGTTTCCCGGTACTCGCAGCGCGCGCCGACGAGCTGATCGCCAGCTCGCCCGTACGCCGGATGCCCGCAGGCAGCGTTCTGTTCTCCGCGCACCAGCCCTGCTCGGGGTTTCCGCTCGTGCTTGAGGGCAGTATCCGTGTCAACCAGACCGCCCCGAACGGACGCGAGATCCTTCTCTACCGGGTGGATCCCGGAGAGAGCTGCATCTTGTCGGGAAGCTGCCTGCTGGGCCGCAGCGAGTACTCCGCAACGGCGATCGCCGAAACAGAGGTCGAGGTCATGATCATCCCACCCCCGTTGTTCAACGAACTGCTGCTCCAGCACGAGCCATTCCGGCAATACGTTTTCAGCATGTACGCCACCCGCCTCTCGGAGGTCATGGAGCTAGTGGAGGAGGTCGCATTCCGCAAGCTCGATACGCGTCTGGCCCAGCTGCTCGTCCACCGCGGACCGATCGTGAGCGAGACGCACCAGAAGCTGGCCGACGAGCTGGGGAGCGTGCGCGAGATCGTTACTCGGCTCCTGCGCAGCTTCGAGCAGCGTGGCTGGGTGAGGCTCGAGCGCGAACGGGTAACGGTGCTCGATCCGAAAGCGCTGGCGGAGTTCGCGCGCGGGTGACGCAGGCCCTGTGCTGACCTATGGCTCGCGGCGCGGCGCCGACCCTCCGTGCGAGACACGGGGTTCGGTGCGAACACCCGTTGAGCAGCCGATGAGATATCCGCCGTCCGTCCGATCCGCAATCGCTCAGGCGGACAGGCCGACCGCCGGCGCCTCGCTCCCCGCAAACTCGTCGAATGCCTGCACCGCGTTCGCCGCATACATCAGCGACGGCCCGCCGCCCATATAGACTGTGACCGCGAGCGCTTCCATCACTTCGTTGCGCGTCGCGCCAAGGCGCACCAACGCCTTGGCATGAAAGCCGATGCAGCCGTCGCAATGGCCTGAAACGCCAATCGCCAGTGCGATCAGCTCCTTCTGCACCTCGGACAGCGCGCCAGCTTTCAGCGCCCCCTTCGAGAGCGCGCTGAAGCCAGCCATCGCTTCCGGCGTGCTCTGCCGCAACTTCATGATGCCGCGGTTGATCTCCGCGGTAATATCGGTATACGACTTACCCATTGGAATTCCGTGCTTGATCTTCAGCCCGCGCCGATCAATGCGCGGTCGCCTTGACCGGACACGTGCTCAAGCCGAGCACCGTGTACAGCGGGCAATAGCCGATCAACCCGGTGGCCAGCGGAACGATGCCGATCAGCCCGAGCCACCGGACACTGCCCTCCAGGACGAAAATCAAGCTCAGCAAGCCCACGCCGAGAACGATTCGGACGATCTTGTCGACACCTCCAACGTTCATGTTCATCGCAACTCCTTATCTGCGCCACAGAGGAGACCGCTCCCCTGGCTGGCTATTTTCGACAACGACCCCTCATGTAGTCACGATAGTCCCGCATCGGTGCGGACCGGTTGATCTGCGTCAAGCTGCGATCGTTTGTGACGCCCCCAGGTGTCTTTGCTCACGTCCTCCAGAAACGCACAGACGTCAGCCGAACAGCTGGTCCAGATGAGCATAGTTGCGCTACAGGTGCGCTCGTACCCATGCGCCGAAGCGCCCGGCGTCCATGGCTCCCGCTACGCGCGCGACCTCTTTACCGTGCTTGAAGATGATAAGCGTCGGGATCCCGCGGATATCCAGCCGGGACGCGATCGCCTGGTCGTTGTCGGTGTTGACTTTGACGAAGCGGGCATGCGGCTCGATCTGCTGCGCCGTGTGTTCGAACGTGGGCGCCATGGCGCGGCAAGGTGCGCACCACGGTGCCCAGAAATCCACCACCACCGGCAGGTCCGCCGCCATGTGACGCTCCAACGTCGCTCCGCTAGCCTCGACCGGATGTCCGTCGAACAATGGCGCTTTGCATGCACCGCACTTTGGGCCCTCCTCCAACCGGCGCTGGGGCACCCGGTTGGCCGCGCAGCACTGGGCGCACATGACGCGCAATGGCTCGAGCGCGACTTCATCTGTCATACGTGTCTCCCTCTGCTGATCGCTGCGCTTCGACTCCGCAGCGCCGAGCCAGGTTCAGTTCAGCGCGAAACGGGTTCTCGCTCAGGCAGACCCGGCCACGGCGCTCTTCACGCCCAGCTTCAGGAGGATCTTCTCCAGAGGGCAAAAGGTTGTGAATCCGCTCTGGAACAGGTTCGCGCCGACGAAGGCAGTGAACCACAGCCAATAGCTGCTCACGTAGATCGGGCTGCCGGACACACCCAGCCCCAGCGAGAGCAGGACAAAGGTGCCGGCAACGATTCGAACCAGACGTTCGGTGGTCATATGTACTCCCCAAGTATGCGAATGATCACCTTGCCATCATGCCGACCGATCACCCCCGCGTCGGTGACTAAGGTCACGCACTCGCCGTCACCGCCGGTTCCTGCTGCGGCACGGATCCTCTTTCTGACCTACCCTTCATCGCTACGTAGTACACAACGGGAATCAGGATCAACGTGAGCAGCGTCGAGACCAGGATGCCGAAAATCAGCGACACCGCCAGCCCGTTGAAGATCGGGTCGTCCAGGATGAAAACGGCGCCGAGCATGGCAGATACGCCGGTCAGGGCGATCGGTTTGGCGCGCGTGGCTGCAGCCTGGACCACGGCGTCCTCCAGCCTTTCGCCGGCGGCCACCGCCTGATTGACGAAGTCCACCAGCAGGATCGAATTCCGCACGATGATCCCGGCCAGCGCGATCATGCCGATCATCGAAGTCGCGGTGAACTGAGCGCCGAGCAGCGCATGCCCCGGCAGGACGCCGATGATCGTCAGCGGAATCGGCGCCATGATGATGAGTGGCGTCAAGTACGAGCGGAACTGCGCGACCACCAGGAGGTAAATCAGCACGAGTCCCACAGCGTAAGCGATGCCCATATCGCGGAACGTCTCGTAGGTCACCTGCCATTCGCCGTCCCACTTGAAGGCATAGTGCCGGTAGCGATCCTCGGGCTGCTGGATAAAGTGCTCCTGCAGATCTCCGCCTTCTGGCAGACTCATTCCGGCGATGTGCGGGCGTACGCCGAACATGCCATACAGGGGGCTGTCGAGCTTGCCGCCCATGTCGGCCATGACGTAGACCACCGGCACCAGGTCTTTGTGGTAGATGCTCTTCTCGCGGTCGCTCGCGACCACCTGAACAAGCTCCGACAACGGCACCAACTCGCCGTCGCGGCTGCGCACCGTGAGCTTCAGCAGCTCGTCCACGCCGCTCTGGCGCTCGGCTGGAAGCGTGAGCCGGACCGGAATCTCGTACTTCGCCGCGCCGCTGTGGATCGGCGTGACGTATTCGCCGGACAAGCCCATCCGCATCGTTTCGACCACATCCTTCTGCGCCACGCCCGCCAGAGCCGCTTTGTTCTGCAGCACCCGCAGAACGAATCGCGGCGCGTTGGCATCGACGGTGTCGGTGATCCCGACGATATCGGGGGTTGCGGCGAATTGCGCACGTACCTGCTTGGCAACCCGCATCTGCCCGTCGTAGTCGGGGCCGTAGATTTCAGTCACGATCGGTGCGAGCACCGGCGGCCCGGGAGGCACTTCCACTACCATCACATCCGCACCGTGCTGTTTGCCGATCCTGGTCAACTCTGCACGCACCGAACCGGCGATGCTGTGGCTGCTGCGATCGCGATGATGCTTGTCCACCAGATTGACCTGGATATCGCCCAGCTCCGGGCTTTCCCGCAGGTAGTACTGCCGCACCAGCCCATTGAAGTTGATCGGGCTCGCGGTCCCGGCGTAGGCTTGATAGTCGGTGACCTCCGGGACGGTCTGCAGGTACTGGCCCATGTCGCGCAGCACTCGTGCGGTCTGCTCGAGCGGTGTGCCGACGGGCATATTGACGACCACCTGGAACTCCGACTTGTTGTCGAACGGCAGCATCTTGAGCACCACCAGCTTGAATGCTGCCAGAGAGACGGCGAGGAGGATCGCGCCGATCACGCCGCCCAGAAGTAGAAGGCGATTGCGGCGACCCCGAGCAGGATCGAGGAACGGCGCCATGACGCTGGCGAACAGGCGCGTGACCCGAGCTGCACTTGGGTCTGCGTGAGCCTGATGGGGTCCCGCGGCCAGCAGGTGATACGCAAGCCAAGGCGTGATCGTGAACGCTACTGCCAGCGAAATCAGCATGCCCATGCTGGCATTGATCGGGATGGGCGCCATATATGGCCCCATCAGGCCGCTCACGAATGCCATCGGCAGCAGCGCCGCGATGACGGTCAGCGTCGCCAGAATCGTCGGGCCGCCGACTTCGTCCACGGCGGCCGGAATGACTTCGGCCAACCCGGAACCGGTCATCTGATGGCGGCGATGGATGTTCTCCACTACGACGATCGCGTCGTCCACCAGAATGCCGATCGAGAAGATCAGCGCGAACAGCGAGACTCGGTTGAGAGTGAAACCCCACGCCCAAGACGCGAACAAGGTAGCCGCCAGAGTGAGCACCACGGCGACTCCGACGATCAGCGCTTCGCGCCGGCCGAGCGCGACGAACACCAGCGCGACTACCGACAGCGTCGCGAAGACGAGCTTCTGGATCAGCTTGGCAGCTTTGTCGCCGGCGGTTTCTCCGTAGTTGCGCGTGATCGTCACCCGCACGCCTTCGGGAATGATCGTGCCTTGCATAAGCTCCGCCGCACGGACTACGCGGCGGGCGACCTCCACTGCATTCTCACCAGGCTTCTTCGTCACTCCGACCGTCACAGCGGGATACTCGCCCGTCTCGATGATGCCTTTCTGCGTCGCCTGAGCGCCGAGGCCGACCCATACGTAGCGCGACGGCTGGTCGGGGCCGTCCTCAATACGCGCCACGTCGCTCATGTAGATGGGGCGGCCGTCAGCGACTCCGACAACCAGCTTGCGGACGTCCGCAGCGCTGGTCAGATACGTGCCGGTCTCGACCAGAATCTCCCGGTTGTCCTTCACCACCTCGCCCGAGGGCTGGGCTGAATTGGACAGTTGCAGGGCCGATCGGATGTCTTGTGCGCTTAGGCGGTACGCATTCATCCGCTCTGGCTCGACGATAACCCGCACCACGTGCCTCGGCCCGCCAATCGTGTAGACGTCGCGCGTGCCCGCCACCCGCTTCAGTTCGATCTCGGCGGAGTGTGCGATCCGCTCCAGGTCGAAGGCGCCTCGATACGGATCCGTGGTCCAGAAGGTCAGGGTGACGATGGGAACATCGTCGATACCCTTGGGCTTGATGATCGGCTCGCCCACACCGAGATTGGGCGAGAGCCAGTCGCGGTGGGAAAAGATCGTGTCGTACAGCAACACCAGCGCCTGCTCGTGCGGCACGCCAACCTTGAACTGCACGGTCAGTACCGCCATCCCGGGCTTGGAGACCGAGTACACGTGGTCGATCCCGCGGATGCGCGAGATCACCTGTTCGGCAGGAATGGCGACCAGGCTCTCCACGTCCTTGGCCGACGCGCCAGGGAACGGCACGAGCACGTTGGCCATGGTGACGTTGATCTGCGGCTCTTCCTCCTTGGGCGTGACCAGCACGGCGAACACACCGAGCAGGAACAGCACCAAGGCAATCAGCGGCGTGAGCTGGCTGCCCTGGAAATAGCGAGCGATACGGCCGGAAACGCCCATGGGTGGGTAGCTAGGCGGCATCCTTCAGCTTCTTGATCCCCATGCCGTGCAGCACGAGCTTCTCGAACAACGGCTCCGTCGTGCCCCGCTTCATCTTGCGGATGAAGTAGCGCTCGAACGCGATCTTCGCGAGGTGCACCCACTTGCCCTCCGCGACCCAGTTGACGTTACGCGGTGGGATCTGAGGCAAGGCGACGAACGCGGCACCGACGTCCCCGAAGTCGGCCAGGCATACGGCGTTCCAGGTGGCCTTGCTGGCTGGTTCGTTGCCGTCGAGCTCGGCCCTGATGTTCGCGGCAGCGGCCTCCACCATGGACTCGATCATGTAGCCTGTCTTCGGTGCGCCGGTGGGAACGGGTGTCTGCTCTACCGGCGGAATCGCCACGCATACGCCGACCGCGTAGATGTTTCTGTACTTCGGATTGCGCTGGTGCTGGTCGATCAGGATGAAGCCGCGCGGATTGGTCAGCCCGTCGGTCCCGAACACCGCGTCGATGCCCTTGAACGCCGGCAACATCATCGAGTACCTGAACGGCAGCTCATGGGTGCGCTTCTCTTTGCCCATGTCGTCGTACTCGGTGACATGCATCTTGCCGGCCTCGATCTTCGTAGTCCTGGCATTGGTGATCCACTTGATGTGGCGGTCCCGCATCACCGACTCCATCAGGCCCTTCGAGTCACCCACGCCGCCCAGTCCCAGGTGCCCGATATAGGGCTCAGCGGTCACGAAGGTCATCGGCACCTTGTCGCGGATCTTCCGGCGCCGCAGGTCCGTGTCCATGATCATGGCGAATTCGTAGGCGGGTCCGAAGCACGAGGCGCCTTGGACCGCCCCTACGACGATCGGGCCGGGGTCCTGGACGAACTCGTCCCAGACCTTACCCGCGGCGACCGCGTGATCGACGTGGCAGATGGATTGCGTATAACCGCTGGGCCCCAACCCTTCGACCTCGTCGAACGCGAGCTTTGGCCCGGTCGCCAGCACGAGGTAGTCGTAGTGCACCGAGCGCCCGTCCATCAACTCAAGACGGTTCTCTTCCGGATGCAGGCGCTTCGCCCCCGAGGCGATGAAATCGATTCCCTTCCTCGCCAGACACGGCGCGAGCGGAAACTGGATGTCGTCGCGCTGGCGCCAGTTGACCGCAACCCAAGGATTGGAGGGGACGAAGTGGAAGTAGTCGACGTTGGAGACGACGATCACATTGTCTTCCGGCCGTGCCTGCCTGCGCATGTCATAGGCCATCGGCAACCCGCCGATGCCGGCACCCAGCACCACGATATCAGCCATTGCGCTCTCCTCTTTCCCTTTCGTCGATCGACTCGACGCTCTACGATCCGGCCGGCTTCGAAGACGTGGCCATGCCAGCTTTGACAGGCTCCAGCGCGACTTTCTCACCCGCCGAAATGCCCGCGAGCACCTCGATCAGCCCCGCTCCTGCCGATTCGCCGAGCCGGATCTGCCTGAAGCTCGGATTGCCCTTGTCGTTGACCACATACACGCCGACTACCTCGCTCCGCCGCACGATCGATTGACTGGGGATGACCAGCTTGCGTGCCTGTCCGATCGCGAAATGGGCGCGCGCATACACGCCCGGATAGATATCCCGCTCGTCGCCGGCCAGATAGAGCCGAACCCGCGTGGAATGCGTGTGCGGATCGGCCGCGGGGATGATCACCATCGACTTGACCTTGATCCACTTGTCGACCGAGGGCACCTCGACCGTTGCCCGGCTGAGCCCCTTGATCTGCGGGATCACCGACTGCGGCACCTCGGCGATCACGCGCATATCGTTCGGATCGAACGCGGTAAGCAACGGCTTGCCGGGGGTAGCCATTTCGCCGACCTCCACGTTGCGAGCCGAGATGACGCCGCTGATCGGAGCGACGACCGTCGTATAGCCCTTGCTCACGGCCGCCTGGCCGGCGCCCGCCTCGGCAGCCCGCAGCTGGGCTTCGGCGGCCTGAAAATCGGCATTGGCGCGGTCCAGGGCCGACTGACTGACGAACTGGCTTTCGAGCAGTCTGCGGGTACGCTCCAGATTGATACGGGCGTTCTGCAGATTGGCGCGCGCCTGTGCGACCTGAGCCTCGCTGCTTGCAACCACCTGAGCCGCTTCGCGCGGGTCGATGCGGGCTACGACCTCCCCGGCCTTCACGAAATCACCGACGTCCGCGCGCAACTCCACGATACGTCCGATCACCTGGGCCGATATCGTCGACTGGCGGACCGCTTCGATCACGGCCTCGGTCGAGTATGTCGTGTCGACGTCCCGATACTCCACGGGGACGACGGACAGGGCTTGCGCCGCTGCAACAGCCGGCGTCACAGCCAAGCACGCGACCATCAGTCTGAGAGAACGGATATCCATAACTCCAGCCATCACTGGGCTCCAACCATCACCGGCACCATCTGACTCCATAACGACCGGAATCGTGTTGATGCTAGTCAAGCAAAGGCCGGCTGGCTGTGACTTCGGTCACACAGGAGGCCGTCCCGGAGGAACCGTTTTCGCGTGGGTGTCGGGAAATGCGGTCTGCCGGACCGCGAACAAACCGAGGACGACGACGATTTGTCAGGACAGGACATCGCCGCATGCGGCGGTGAAAAGCGGAACCGCCCAGCGTGCGATCCGAACGTGCAGTGCTTTGGAAACTGCAAAACACCATTCACGCCTTGTCGCAGGGAAACGCCAAGATGAAAGCACGCAGCACCACCATCGCCGCCGGGTAGGCTAGGATAGAGGGTTCGACGTCCAGAATACCGCCGTACCGCGTCGACGAGCTCCTTGCCCGTGACGTCCGGCGGCGCGCAGACGATCCGCTCGCCGCTGGGTGCGTGATATTGAGTGATCTGGACGTGTCATACACACCCAAGATATAGGCCGTAGCGGTGGGGTCTTGCCTGAGCAGGCGATCGTACAGCGCGCTGCCATCCATGATGTACGGGTCTGCGCGCGCGGTGATCGCAAGTCAGACCAAAGACGACTGCCAAGACCATTTTCATACTCCCTCTCCCATGGCTACAACACGTCTGAGCTTCCCATTGACCGGATGTCGCTGCAGGCTGCATCGTTCGACGTCTAGGGTCACGTTCGAGGCCCCCTGAGCTTGCAGGTAGTGCGCGAGCGAGTCCCGGCAGCGCCCTATGCCAGCGGTGTCCGTGATCTCCGGGTCCAACCGCAGGACGAGCGCCGTCGGGCTCACCTGCACCAGTTGGAATCGGTGCACGCTGGCTTCATCCTCCAACACCGTCGTCAGCGCCAGCGGCAGTAGTGTCACCTGCGAGGCAGCGCCGTTGCGCACGCGCACGATGTCGTCACAGCGCCCTTCGATCCGGATTGCGGGAAAGGCGCTCCCGCACTCGCAGGGACGATCGAACAGTGTGACGCTGTCTCCCAGGTCATAGCGGATGAGGGGCTGAACCTGGTTGGCTAGATTCGTGAGCAGCACGGTGTGGGAAGGAACGCCCGGCGGCACGGGCGCGTAAGCCTTGTCCACGGGCTCCAGCAGAATCCAGTCGCTGTTGACGTGGAGCGCGCCGCGTCCGCAATCCCATGCAATGGCAAGGAACTCGGACGCTCCGTAGCCGTCGTGCAGCTCGCAGCCAAAGCTCTCGGTGATATGAGTGCGTTGTGCGATCGAAAGCTGCTCGCCGCCGGTCCAGACTTCCTTGAGCTCGATGGCGAGCCGCCCGGATTTCTGTTCGTCCGCGAGCAGGCTCGCCGCCGTGGGATAGGTTGCCAGGAGGGTCGGCTGATACTCGTTGAGCCGCTGCGTCAGCTCCCGCGTCGGCTCCAGGATGGAAAAAGTGCGCAACCGCTCTGCAAGCCATGGGTACAGCAGGCGTAGACGCTGGGCGGTTGCGTTGCCTGCGAAGTGACCCCCCGTCGCGGCCACCAGAGCGTACCGCTCCGTCAGCAATGCCGTCGCCAGCATCGCGGGCGACGCCAGACGCCGAAAGCGGACAACTTCGAGCGCTTCATATACGGCAAGCGCTTGCTGGTCCTGGACGAAGATCCCCGGTTCTCCCGTGGTCCCTGAGCTCGTCCAGACTGCGTATCGATGGTCAAGAGGCTGTCCCACCCGGGCCGGATCGGCGAGGAACCCGTCTACCCGATCTCGAGTTAGATCGGGGTCCGTCACCACCACGTCGAAGTGCGCCATCAAGTTGTTCTTCGTCACGACCGGCAGATCGACCAGGCTATACCCGCTCTCCGGCAGCCCTCGATAGAGATTGCGATAGAAAGGCGAGCGCTCTCTGGCTGCGGCAACGAGTCCCCTCAAGCGATGCTGCGCAACGCCAGTCCAGGTAGTGGGCTCCCGACTGCGTCGCGAACCAGACCTCCCACGCCGCTTCGATCGATCGCGCGACATCGGAGAAGCCAGGCAGTTGGAAGGCGTGCACCTTCTGCGGTCCTCGCTACAAGTCATCTACCGTCGACCGGGTGACCTCTTTCAATGATCGCGCGAGCAGAGCCACAAAATCTCCTGCCCGCATGACAGAGCCGATTGTTGCGCGTCAGAGGATAGTGCGATTGACTTGGGTCAAGCACTGGTAAAGTAAACCGATGGGAGGCTTGGCGTTTGTGCACGACCGTGCGGTCCACCTTGGGCCCCTCTCCCCTTGCGGGAGGGTTAGGGTGAGGGGGTAATACGGAATTGGATGTTACAGCCCCACCAGGGGCTACTCGGTTCCCACAACGGCTTCCTTGCCGGCTGGACGTGGCTCGAACGAGCTGGTCGCAGAGTCGAGGGTCTCTACGTTGAGCGGAGAAACAGAGGGGAATTCTGGTTCGTTCGGCGGAGAAACGGAGAAGAGGGTCGACATAGGTCGAGCCTCTTCCGTGGAGTACTGCACGGATCGATCGGGATCGTTCGCCCGAGGCGCGTCGTTCTCGGAGCGTATTTCGGGATGCTTTGCAGGAGTCTCCCCCTCCGTCGCCGATGGCGATACTTGTCGGACGGCGAAGCCGCAGTGTGAGGGACGGTTGGAGCTGCCGAATCTTTCCCGCCATCGCTTCGCGGCAGCAGGAACTCGCGTGCGGCTTCGCGAATGTACGCGTAGCGGTCTTCGGGAGCGGGCGGAACGGATCCTCCGCGCCCGAAGCCATGATAGACCCTTTGCACCCTCTGGCACGTCGTCGCTTCGCGTCACGGCGTCCCCTCTGATTTTCGCTCGCCCGAGGAGGGGGAACGAGCAGGTCGCTCGCTCTATCCCATCGGCATCGGCAGCGTTGCTGCGCCGCTAAGACACCACGAGTTGGCTGCTTAACTCGGCCGGGTCGTTATGGCCGGCACACAAGTCGCGATCACCCGCGCCCTCAAGGCGTACTCGGAGGGCTCGGGTGGAGTGGGTGAGCGGAGCGTTCCACCGCTGTCGCGCGATGTCGGGTCTATTGCCCGCCCCGCTCTACACGGGTTACAGCCGCCCGCACCACCTGGCCGAACTGAGCCTCGTACCACTCTTTGACGAGGCGGGCGTCTTTGATCGATACGGGCGCGGCGGCAAGATCCGCGTCCAGAACTTTTTGCACCCGCTTGAGCGCGGCGTATATCTGCTCGGTAAATGTCATCTTCGCCATGTTCATCCTCTGAAGAATGCGGTTTGATGGCGCGGCTCAAGGCACCGCTTCTTCGACCTTAGAGGAGTATTTCGGCAGAATGGGTGAAGGCTTTAACAGAGAATACACATTGTGGCCGGCACGAGAATAGGTCAGTGCACTCAGCGGGGAAAAAAGGCCCACGCCAAGGGAGGAAGGCGCGGGCCCCACCGCCTAGCGTGAACGAAGCGGTGCTTACTGCCGTGTATACGCGCGGGCGCCTGTTGGGTTCAAACTCGTGTTGATGCCACCTTCGCCTCGATCAATCGTCACGGGCGGCCTCCGCGGATGTTCCCCGTGACAGGGTCGAGGCCGGGTTGCTCCTGGGCGGCGCCATCGGCCCGGCGGCCTCCAGGTCGAACAAGGGCTGACCGCTGGTTACGATGGGGCTCGCGGTACGCTCCCCGCTGCCGTCAATGTCGCGCGTACCAAAGGGCCTCGGGGCGGGCTGCTGCTGGACGCGCCGGCCCTCGCCCCGCTTGCCCACCACCGGGCGCGACTGAGCGCGGATAGCGAGGGTCCGTGGGCTGCATGTTGTCCATGATGAAGCGGCGGCGCGCCTCGAGGCAGGAGCCGCACAGCTCGGCGCCGGCTGGCGTCAGTTTGAGACCGCATGAATGCGGGGCGAAGCCTTCCAGGTGAAAGCCTGGGCAGGCGGCGGTAGTGAAGGGGGCTTTCTGAATGGTCATTGTGGTGCTTTCAGGCCTGTTGGCGTCCCCACGGAGATTCGCACCTTATGTAGGTGAACTTCTTCTGCCATTGGTCGCATGACTCGTCGCCGAGATGCCCTCCGTTCGGCCGATGCGCCTCGAAACTTCGGCCGCGCAGCGCTTCAGCGCCGTTGCTACTGTACCGTCCCAGTTGCTGTCGAATGTCGCTGTAGGCCCCATCGCCAAGATGCCCAGGACGATGTGACCTTCAGCGTCGAAGACCGGCGCGCATAGCGCATCGATGCCGGGAATCGGTTGCCCGCGCGTGCGCGAGAGACCGTGCTTGCGCGTCTCGGCGAGGAGCGATTCCAGCGCCTGCCGGTTGACGGGCCCGGCGGAGGCGCTGCCGTGCCCGAAACGCGACAACTCATCGCCGAGTAGACGTTCCACCATCTTCGCAGGCATGTACGCAGCGAACAGCCGCCCGGTCGCAGTGTTCGCGAGCGACATGACGGTCCCGGTGCGAAGGTTCACGTGCAAGGGCTGAATCGGCTCCTCGAGCCGGACGATGGTGGGGCCGAGGTTGCCCCATACCGCGATGGCGGCGCTTTGGTTCGTCTCGCGGGCGAGATCCTCGATGAGTTGCGAGGCCTCCTTTACCGGATCCATCCGCTGCAGAGTCGACAAGCCCAGCTGCAAGGCCAGCGGGCCGAGCTCGTAGTGGCCAGCATCGGTCTGCTTCACGAATCCCACCTTGAGGAAGCTGACCATATAGGGATGGGCTTTCCCCGCCGTCATCCCAGCGGCCTTGGCCAGGTCCTTGAGGGCAATGGGACGTAGGTGCTTGGCCAGCTGAACCAAGAGACTGCTTCCGATCTCGATGGATTGGATTCCGCGGCGGGTCTTCTCGATGGGGCTGGCGGACACCTGGCTTCCCTCGGAAAATGCTAAGTCGTTCATTGTAAGAGAAATCACTATTGCCGATGGTTCGATATTATCAGATGCGTTGACTTTTATCAGATGGTCTGTACAATTTCCGACTCCAACACGGGAGACGAGTCATGGCACCAGAGGAGATCGCAGTCGACGTGCTGGTGGTGGGCACTGGGGCGTCAGGGATGTCTGCTGCGGTGACGGCGGCCCACCACGGCCTCGAGGTACTGGTGGTCGAGAAGGAGGCCCGCTACGGGGGCACTACCGCGCGCTCCGGCGGCTGGCTGTGGATCCCGGGGACACGGCTCGCTACGGAGCAAGGCATCCAGGAGCCGCCGGGCGCGGCGAAGGCCTACCTCAAGCACGAGACCACCACCCACTTCGACGAGAAGCGCGTCGATGCTTTCCTCGAGAACGGGCCGAAGGCGATCGACTTCTTCACCCGCAACACCTGCGTGCAGTTCGACATGCCCGCGGTGTTCCCCGACTATCACGCGGAGGCACCCGGCGGACAGCAGGGCGGCCGCTCCATGGTCACGCGCCCGTTCGATGGCCGTGAGCTAGGCGAGCGCCTCAAGCAGCTCGCCCCACCGCTGCCCGAGCTCACGGTATTCGGAATGATGCTCGGCTCCGGGCCGGAGATCCGCCACTTCATGCGCGCCTTCCGGTCGCTCACCTCGTTCGTCTACGTGACCAAGCGGCTGAGCCGGCACTTTCTCGACGTCATCGTGCATGGCCGGGGCATGACGCTCACCAACGGCAATGCGCTTGCCAGCCGCTTGGCGAAGGCGGCGATGGACCGCAACATCCCGGTCTGGCTGTCGTCGCCGGTGAAGAAGCTGGTGACGGAGCGCGACGGCGTCGCTGGTGCGCTGGTCGAGCACGAGGGCAAGACCGTCCTCGTGCGCGCCCGGCACGGCGTCGTGCTGGCGTGCGGTGGGTTTCCGCACGACATCGAGCGCAGGAAGCAGCTGTTCCCGCACGCGCCCACCGGCAAGGAGCACTACTCGCCGTCGCCCGAGGCGAATACGGGCGACGGTTTGCGGCTGGCGGAGGCGGTCGGCGGCCGCGTCGATCCGACCATTCCCCATGCGGCCGCATGGGTCCCGGCCTCGGTCACCACACGTCCCGACGGCTCGAAGGGCGTCATGCCTCACTTTATCGATCGCGCCAAGCCAGGGGTCATTGCCGTAACGCCAAAGGGCAAGCGCTTCACCAACGAGGCGAACTCCTACCACGACTTCGTGCAGGCGATGGTGAAGGCGTGCGAGGGCGAGCCGGAGATCTTCGCGTGGCTGCTGTGCGATCACAAGGCGCTGCGCACCTACGGCCTGGGTTGCGTCGCGCCTTCACCGCTCCCCATCGGACGTCACTTGCGCAGCGGCTACCTGAAACAAGGTGCCACCGTCGCCGAGCTCGCCAAGCAGATCGACATCGCGCCCGAGACCCTGGAGGCGACGATCCGGGAATTCAACGCTGCCGCGCGATCCGGCCAGGACGCGGCATTCGGAAAAGGGTCCAAGGCCTACAACCGCTACCAGGGCGATGCCTTGGTTCAACCCAATCCCTGCGTGGCACCCCTGGCGCATGGCCCGTACTACGCGATCAGGCTCGTCATCGGTGACATCGGCACGTTTGCGGGCCTCGTCACGGACGAGAACACGCAGGTCCTCGAATGCCGATGGCAAGCCCATCACGGGGCTCTACGCAGTCGGCAACGACGCCGCCAGCATCATGGGCGGCAACTACCCGGGCGCCGGCATCACGCTCGGCCCGGCGCTGACCTTTGGCTACGTCGCTGGGATGCAGGCGGTGAAAGCGGCCGCAACAGTGGCAGTCAACCTGCAAGTCGAACGTCGCGAGCCGGTGGCGCTGCAGCGGCGCGCGTAAGGCCGCATACGGCACGAGAGGAGCGCAACCCATGGCACTTCCCACCAACCTTGTGCCCCGGCTGCTGGAAAGCCGCCTGGCGCTCATCACCGGCGCCGGCCAAGGCAACGGACGCGCGCTTGCGCTCGGGCTCGCCCGGGCGGGAGCACGGGTGATCGCCACCGACGTCAACACGGTCACCGTTGAGGAGACCGCACGACTGGTACGCGCGGAAGGTGGCGAGGCCTGGCCCTTCGTCCTGGACGTAACCTCGTCGCTGGCATGCGAAGCGCTGGCCGCGCGCATTGGACAAGAGATCGGGAACGTCGATCTGCTGGTCAACAACGCAGGGATCATCATCCGCGAGAACATGTCGAGCCCGAACGCGGCCGCGAATTGGAAGAAGACGCTTGACGTCAACTTGAACGGCACGTTCAACGTCACCCTCGCCTGGCTGGCTGCGATCAAGCAGACCAAGGGGGCGATCATCAATGTCGCTTCGATCGCAGCCTACGCAGGACAGGGCGCGAGCCTCGGCTATTCGCCCTCCAAGGGTGCGATCAAGATGTTCACGCAGTCGCTCGCACAGGAGCTCGCGCCGCTCGGAGTGCGAGTCAACGCGCTGGCGCCCGGCGTGATCGAGACCCCCATGACCGCGGCCACCCGGGGCGACCCCGCACGGCTGCAGTCCTTCATGGGGCGCATCCCGATGGGACGACTAGGACAACCCGAAGACCTGGTTGGGCCGGTGATCTTCCTGGCCTCCGACATGGCGCGCTACGTCACCGGCATCACGCTCGCAGTCGACGGAGGCTTCCTCGCCGTCTGACCGCCGCTCGCGCACTCACACCACTCCCACTTCAGAGGAACACGCTCATGACCCAAGTGAAGAAGTTCGCCAGCCAGGCCGACCTGGAAGAGAAGCAAGTCACCTTCAGCCAGATCTCGGAGCACGCCTGGGCGTATACCGCCGAGGGTGATCCCAACACGGGCATCATCATCGGTGACGACGCGGTGCTGGTGGCCGACACCCAGGCCACACCCGCGATGGCGGCCGACGTCATCCGCCGCATCCGCGAGGTGACCGACAAGCCGATCAACTACGTCGTGCTCACCCACTACCACGCGGTGCGCGTGCTGGGTGCAAGCGCCTATCGCCCGCAGCAGATCATCGCCAGCCAGGACACCTACGACCTGATCGTCGAGCGCGGCGAGCAGGACAAGGCCAGCGAGATCGGCCGGTTCCCGCGCCTGTTCCGCAACGTCGAAACCGTGCCGGAGACTCTGACCTGGCCGACGCATCACCTTTACCGGGAAGATGACGTTGTGGCTGGGCAAACTCGAAGTCCAGCTGCTGCAGCTGGGCCGCGGACACACCAAGGGTGACACGGTGGTCTGGCTCCCGCACGAGCGCACCCTGCTGTCGGGGGACCTGATCGAGTTCGGCGCCACCCCTTACGCCGGCGACGCCTACTTCAAGGACTGGCCGCGTACCCTCGACAACCTGGAGGCGCTCAAGCCCCTGGCCGTGGTGCCCGGCCGCGGCGCGGCGCTCACCACCCCGGAGAGCATCGCCAAGGGCTTCGCCGGCACGCGCAACTTCGTCGCCGAGCTGTACGAGAGCGTTGCACAGGGCGCCAAGGCCGGCAAGGACCTGAATGCGGTCTACAAGGACACCTTCGCGAAGCTGAAGCCGAAGTACGGGCAATGGGTGATCTTCGACCACTGCATGCCGTTCGACGTCACCCGTGCGTACGACGAAGCGACCCAATACCCCGACCCGCGCATCTGGACCGCCGAGCGCGATGTGGCGATGTGGAAGGCGCTCGAGTCGTGACGCTGAGCAACACCTGCACGACGAGGAGATACGTATGCTGATCCAGAAAGTCCACCACGTCGCCTACCGCTGCATCGACGCCAAGCAGACCGTCGAGTGGTACGGGAAGCACCTGGGCATGAAGTTCGTGCTGGCCATCGCCGAGGACGAGGTGCCGTCGACCAAGGAGCCCGATCCCTACATGCACGTCTTCCTCGACGCGGGGCAGGGCAATGTCCTGGCGTTCTTCGAGCTGCCCACCCGCGCGCCGATGGACCGCGACCGCAACACCCCGGCCTGGGTGCAGCATCTGGCGCTCGAGGTCGACTCGGTCGACACGCTGCTCGCCACCAAGGCGCGGCTGGAGGCGGACGGCATCGAGGTGCTCGGCCCGACCGACCACACCATCTTCAAGTCGATCTACTTCTTCGACCCGAACGGCCATCGCCTCGAGCTGGCGGCCAACACCGCCACGCCCGAGATGCTGCAGAAGCTCGACGAGGTGAAGTAGGCGATGCTCGAAGAGTGGGCCAGGACGAAGCGCGCGCCGAAGCACGCGGCGTGGATGCACGACGGCAGCTTTTCCAAGGCGCGGCGCATTGATGCGGCTCGCGGGGTGCCATCTCGGGGACGGGTGATGACTACGCTGGATGCAACGCACGACCAGACGCTGCGCAGCTGGGTCGCTTCCGCCAACACCGCGGGCTGCGACTTCCCGATCCAGAACCTGCCCTTCGGCCGCTTTCGGCGGGCGGGCAGCGCGGAGAGCTGGCGCATCGGCACCGCGATCGGCGACCAGGTGCTGGACCTGCGGCGCTGCAGGCGTCATCGACACCGACGACATGAACGTCCTGATGGCCGCTGCGCCGTCCGAGCGCCGCGCGCTGCGCGCCAGGATCTCGGCAGGCCTGCGCGAGGGCAGCGAGAAGCAAGCGGCGTGGGGCAACGCACTGCTGCCGCAGGCGCAGGCCGAGTACACCCTGCCCTGCCGCATCGGCGACTACACCGACTTCTACACCGGCATCCACCACGCCACCGCGGTGGGCAAGCTGTTCCGGCCCGACCAGCCGCTCATGCCCAACTACAAATGGGTGCCGATCGGCTACCACGGGCGCGCCTCCTCCATCGTCGTGAGCGGACAGGCGTTCAAGCGACCGCAAGGCCAGACCAAGGCGCCGGACGCCGCCGCGCCCGCCTTCGGCCCCTCGAAGCGCCTGGACTACGAGCTGGAGCTGGGCTTTTTCGTGGGCACGGGCAATGCGCTCGGCGAGCCGATCCCGATCGAGGCAGCCGAAGACCATCTGTTCGGTGTCTGCCTGCTCAACGACTGGTCCGCGCGCGACCTGCAGGCGTGGGAATACCAGCCGCTCGGGCCGTTCCTCGCGAAGAACTTCGCGACCACGATCTCGCCATGGATCGTGACGATGGAGGCGCTTGCGCCGTTCCGTGCGAAGTTCGAACGCCCCGCCGACGATCCGCAACCCCTGCCCTACCTCGATGCGCAGAACAACCGCGAGCGGGGCGGCCTCGACATCGTGCTCGAGGTCTGGCTGCAGACACGCAGGATGCGCGAGGCCGGCGAAGGCCCGGTGCGCCTGACGCGCGGCAGAACGGCGGAGGCCGCCTACTGGACCGCGGCTCAACTGATCGCACACCACACGGTGAACGGCTGCAATCTTCAGCCGGGAGACCTGCTCGGTTCCGGAACGCTGTCGGGTCCCTCGGCCGATCAAGCCGGCTCGCTGCTCGAGCTCACGCAGGGCGGCAAGGAGCCGCTGGCGCTGCCGAACGGCGAGAGGCGGACCTTCCTCGAAGACGGCGACACGCTCATCCTGCGCGGCTACTGCGAAGCAGAAGGTGCGACCCGCATCGGGCTCGGCGAAGCAAGCGGCATGATCCTGCCGCCATGAAGAGCCCTCCCGCCCCGCCGATCGAACACGTCCAGGACGCGCAGGTCGCAGGCAGATCCACGATGAAGGGAGACACAGATGAACGTACGGATGGGCCTGCTTCGCAAGAAGCCGGACTGGACGACCGAGGAGTTCCGCGCGTACTGGCGCGACAAGCACGGCCCTCTGGCCGCCCGTGCCCCGAACCTCCGGGAATACTGGCAGAACCGGGTTACGGACCGCATCCAGCGGGGCATCGACTTTGCGCGGGGTCCGTGGGACTTCGACGGATTCTCTCAGCTGTACTTCGATGATGCGCGTCAGGCACACCACGCTTTTTCCAGGAGCGATATTGCAGCGGCACTGATCGCCGACGAGCAGCACTTTCTCGGCGGCCTGCACATCATCACCGCCGACCAGAACGTGGTGGTGCCCGATACCCTGCTTCGCCGAAGCGAGAAGCGCTGCTCAAACGCGTTTCCATGCTGAAGCGGCGCCCCGACTTGAGCGAAGACGACTTCCGGCGGGAATGGATCGCCCACCGCGATCTGGTGCGCAGGATGCCCGGCGTCGCCGGTTACCGGCAGAACGTGGTCATCGCGCGTGAACGGATCAAGGGACAGCCGTGCGGTTACGACGAGTTGCCGATCGATGGCATCGTCGAACTGTGGTTCGAGGATGCTGCTGCATTGGAAGCCGCCTTCGGGTCGCCTGCCGGCCGTACGACGATGAAGCACGCTCAGACGTTCTTGGGCGAGATCACGGTCTTCGCCGTGAGGAGCACCGGGTAGTCTGATCACGGCAGAACTGATCTGCTTCCGACCAACGGGAGTGCCGGATCGGACCCGGACCGGGATAGAAAGCAGAATGGCTTGGCGTCCCCACGGCGAACGGGTGATTGCCAATCAGCAGATCACCCAGATCGACGTTGCCCGCAGCGTGGTCTGCGTCAGCTTGACCCAGAAGGCATTCGCCTCCGGTTAGGCCGGCTGGAAGAGCAACGGGCGCCTGGATGACCGCCTGCACCGCTGGCGGCGGCCCCACCGGCGGTGGGTTAATGGGCACGAAGCTCACCGCCGGAACAGGTTGTAGCCGAAGACCCTGGTAATCTTGGTGTGGTCGAACGAGGCATCCTCGATGTCGATCTCGAATCCGTAGGCCGGCTTGCCGGTGTCGTTGACGGTGTCGAAATTGCCGAGCGAGCCGAACACTCCTGCATAGCCGATGCCGGGAACCATCGAGGCCGATGCGCTAACGACTACGGTTATCGCAAGTCGGCCCGCCCCATCGTTGCGTTCTCCGGACGACCGGCCTCGTCGCCGGCCGTGGCTGACGGGCGTCCGAGCTCGAACGCAGCCGGCCGTGAGATGGCGAAACCCTGCGCGAAGTCCACGCCGATGCTCTTGAGCTCCTCGATTATCGCAGGGCTCTCGACGAACTCTGCCACGGTGCTGAGACCCATCATGTGTCCCATGCGGTTGATCGCGTCCACCATGGCCCGGTCTATCGGATCTTCCAGCATGGACTTCACGAAGCGCCCATCTATCTTGAGGATATCCACCGGGAGGCTCTTGAGGTAACCGAACGATGACAGACCGCTGCCGAAATCGTCGAGCGAGAAGTGGCAGCCCGCCTGCCGCAGAGTCGAGATGAAGTCGCGCGCCCGCTCCAGGTGGGTGACCGCGGCGGTCTCGGTTATCTCGAAGCACAGCTTGCCCGGCGGCACGGCATGGCGGCCGATCTGCTCCAGGACGAAGCTGAGGAAACTGTCGTCCGTCAGGTTCTGTCCCGACAGGTTGATAGAGCAGGATTCCACGCGGTGATCGCTGTCGCCAGCAAGTGTGGCCAGAGCCGTGCGCACCACCCAGCGGTCGATGGCGGGCATGAGGTTGTAGCGCTCCGCCGCGGGCAGGAACGCCTGCGGCGAGACGATACTGCCGTCCTCGCCTCGCAAACGCAGCAGCAGCTCGATCCGGCGCCCCCGAGACAGACCCGGCCGCAACGCGACGATCTCCTGTGCGTGCAGCAGAAAGCGGTTGTCTTCCAGGCCTTGGGTGATGCGCGAAACCCATTCCATCTCGCCCCTGCGCAGGTCGAGCTCCGAGTCGTCCGGCCGATAGACATGGACGCGATTGCGGCCTTTCTCCTTCGCCGCGTAGCACGCCACGTCGGCGGCGCTCTGGACATCGGCCTTGGTGCCGCTGTGCGCGGTGATCGGCACCAGCCCGATGCTTACTCCCACGTTAAAGGACTTGTCTCCCCAGACAAAGCGCAGATCCTGGATCTCCTCGCGCATCTCGTTCGCAATTCTCAAGGCCTGATCCAGCGGGCAATCATTCAGGAGAGCGCCGAACTCATCACCGCCCAGTCTGGCGATCAGGTCGGTCCCCCGGATATGCGCCTGCAGCAGCTTGGCGATCCGTTGCAGCAGCAGGTCGCCGGCCCCGTGCCCGCAGGTGTCATTGACAACCTTGAACTGATCCAGGTCGAGGTACAGGAGGGCGTGGTGCGTCCCCCGCTCGGCGCTGTCGTGCAACGCCTTTTCCAGTTGCTGCTCGAAGGTCAACCGGTTGCACAGGCCGGTGAGCTGGTCGTGCGAGGCGTGCCAGGACAGTTCGGTAGCCAGGCGACGCGAGTCGGTCACGTCGCGAAAAACCGTGACCGTGCCGATCACCGCCCCGCTGAGGGTGTGGATCGGCGCTGCGCGGCCTTCGATGGCCCGCCTTTGGCCCCTGGGGGTGATCAGGGTGGCGTCCTGGGGGAGATCGGTGAGCTTGCCCTCCCGCGCGACGCGATCGAAAGGATCTTCGGCGGGAGCGCCCGTCTTCTCGCCAGCGCTTCCCAGTATCTCACGCAGCGGCCGTCCCGCCGCCTGGTCAGTCGTCCAGCTGGTCAGCGCTTCCGCGGCGGGGTTCAGATAGGTCACTGCTCCCTGCGCCTCGGTGGTGATCACCGCATCGCCGATCGATCGCAAGGTGACGGACAGTCTCTCCCGCTCCTCGTAGACCTCCTGTTCGGCAGCTTGTCGGGCGGACAAGATACTCCTGATCGACGAGAGGATCCGCAAGGCGATCAAACCGCCGAACAGAAACAGGAAGCCCAACGCGATCAGAAGGTTCCGGGCGTTCTTGTTCCTGGTGTCGGCCAGTTGCTGGTTGAGCTCGGTGAACTGCGCTTCGTGCAACCTGCGGAACTGTTCGACGGCCAGAGCCGCGGCGTCGGCTTTCTCTGCGAACCCGCTGCCCGAATGCAGGGCGAGCGAGGATTGGTAGGGATCCGTCGTCCCGATCAGGGCCAGCACCTGCCGGTCCAGCCGCTGCAAGGCTGCGGTAGCGTCCTGACCCGGGTAGCGCCGGTGCAGGGCATGAAGCTCCTCAAGGTGGCTGCTGATCCGGCTCACTGACTTCAGGAGCAGCTGCCGAACATCGGACGCGGGGTCGCGGTTCGGGGCGCCTCGCGGGCTACCGTCGCCCCGCGCCACAAGCAGGGCCTTGATCTGCAGCACCTCGCTGCCGAGTGCCGCCGCATGACGGATGGAGGTGACGTGATAGTCGTCGGCTTGAGCCTCATCCTTCTCCAGCTGCCGGTGCTGGATCATCACCGTGCTCAGTGCGGCGACAGACATGGCGACCAGAACCGCGATGAGCGCATAGACGTAGCCCACCACGGGAGTAAGCGGAGGCGCCGTTCGTCTCATCGCAGGCACCGTCATTCGAGCAGACCGCTGTCCGCGGCCACCCGCTCGAGGGAGGCGAAATCCGAGTCGATCGCCGGCATGAAGGCCCTTGCCTGGAGCGCTGCCAGGACCGCAGCGTTGGCGGGCTCGTTCGTCGACAGGTCGAGGAAGGCCTCGCGCACCTGCGCCCTGAAGTGAGCGGGAAGGTCGGGTTGCGCGACCCAGACATAATCGGGATAGGTCGGTGTCTCCCAGATGACGTGCACTGATTCGCGGCGCAGCAGCCCGCTGCGGTACATCTGGATCAGGGCGAGCGAGTTGAGCACGCCGAGGTCGACGACGCCATCGCGGACCCAGGCCGCAGTCGTATCGTGGTTGTCGGAATAGCGCACCGCTGAAAAGAACTTCTCCGGGACGATGTTCTGCTGCGCAAGAAAATGCCGCGGCATGAGATGTCCGGAAGTGGAAAGCTTAGGGCCGAAGGCAAACGGCCTGCCGCGGAAACGGTCGAGTCCATCGCCGGGCGCACCGGTCCGGGCGATGAACGACGAGCTGAAGGCCAGATCCGCGTCGCGCATCACCAGCGGTACCGCGCGGTCCTTCGCACGCGCACCGACGAACACGACGCCGCCCAGGTTCGCGAGCTGCACCTCGCGCCGATGAAAGAGCTCGACGGCACGCTCATAGCTGTCCGGGATGACCAGCTCGCACGGCAGATCGAGTTTGCGCGAGAGATACTGGACCAGTGGCGCGTAGCTGGCTTCCATCTGCGCACGCGGGCGCTCCGGCAGCACCAGTATCTTGAGCATGGCCGGTTTGGCCGCCTTTTCAGCCGATGGGTCGCAGCCTGGCAAAGCCCCGAGCACCAGCAACAGCGACCACGGAAGAAGCCAGCGAGTCATGGGACCGGAGCTACGCGAATTGAGACTCGTTTGGCTTCCTTGACTGTGCGCGCAGGTGTTGGGTCTCAGGCGGCCTGAGATCATCCGCAGCGGCGTCGTCCAGGTTCTCCAGTACAAAGCTGTAGAACGTCTGACCGGAGGTGGGCGAAACCGATGACCGTCAGGTGCAGCCGTTGCGGGTCGACCCGGTCCGCGCCCTCGATTTCTGACCGAGGCACCCACCGAGAAGCCTCCGCCTTGGCCAACCCCAGCCGTGTCCAGCTCATCCGCCTGCTCGAGGGTACCTGCACGGCAAACCAACGCAGCTGTCCACTTCCAGTGGTGCGTGATCGACGGGGGATCTTCGCTACCGGCGAGGACACGCACGTCCATTTCTGCGACGGCGCTGCGCTGACACCCTTCACCGTTCAGGCTGCGGCGTAACGCCGGTGCTCGGCGGCAGGATGGGATAAATTACCTGCGGCTGCTCGCCGGTCAAGGCGCGGAGGAATGCGACAACACTGTCGATCTCCGCATCGCTCAGGTGCTGTCCCAGTTGACTCGTTGCCATCACACCGACCGCTTGCTTGAGATCCCAGGCCCGGCCCGAATGAAAATAGGGCGGGGTCAGCTCGATGTTACGCAAGGTCGGCACCTTGAAGACGTACTCGTCGCTCGCCGTCTTCGTCACCTGGAATCGTCCCTTGTCCGCGGGCGGCAGGATGTCCGCACCAGGCTTTTCCACCACGCCAAATGGCGCGTAGGACCCGCCGCCGATATTGATGCCGTTGTGGCATCCGGCGCAGCCCTTCTCCATGAAGAGTTTGAGGCCCGCCTTCTGGTCTGCACTCAAGGCGCCGTCATCCCCGCGCAGATACTTGTCAAACGGGGCGTTGGGCGTAACCAACGTCGCTTCGAAGGCGGCAATGGCCTTGCCTACATTGGCGATCGAGATCCTCTCCTTCTCGTCGGGGAAAGCGGCGGCGAACATCGGTTGATACCCCGGGATGCCGCGCAACATCTCGACCGCGTGCACGCCGGTTATCCCCATCTCGATCGGATTCTGGATTGGACCGACCGCTTGTTCCTTCAAGTCCGCTGCGCGCCCGTCCCAAAACTGCGCGGTGTTGAAGACGGCGTTCAGGACAGTCGGTGCATTGCGCCCGCCTCGCTGCCATTTGTGGCCGATCGAGGTCGGGAGCATATCCACTCCGCCCAGCCCGACCTGATGGCAGGTGTTGCAGCTGATGTTGTGGCTCTGCGAGAGACGTGGTTCGAAGTACAGTGCCTTGCCGAGCGCGATCATCGCCGGTGTCGCCGGAACTCCTTTGACGGCGGCTGGAGCCTCCGGAATCGGTTTGAACAGCCTCTGCGCCTGCTGCATTAGAGGATCGTCGGCGGCCGTTGCCTCATACGTCCCCATGATGACGGTCAGTGCGATCAGCCCAGTCTTGAATGTCTTCATATGCTCCTCCGTCACAGCGTCCTTTGCCCATGGACCTTGCATGCGAAAGGATTTCTCCACGGGGATCAGTAAGGATACTGAGGTGCCGGCCGGTGGAGGCATCGGCCGGAGGTCAAAGGCGCATGCGCAAACCTGCCTGCCTCGGCAAGCTCAATGCGTTGCCATAGCTCAACTGGCATGCGTTTCATCCACCGGCGGTTCGCTCAGTACCTTCTTGCCCGAAACCATCGCCGATATCAGATTTCCACCTTCGCGCAACTCGGTCACGACCACTGCAAGGATATGGATCAGGCCGAAGGCGAGCAGCACGTAGAATCCGTAGTAGTGGACGGTAACGAAGGGTTTCCGGAATGCCCGCATTGCCTCATAGGCGGCCTTGTCATACATCTCTGGCGCGTAGGGCACCAGCGTTGCCGGATCGATGCCGGGCGCGGCCACCCAGCTGGCGATCCACGAACCGATGGGCGGGTAGAACAGATCCGTTCCCGCCAGTACCAGCCCGGTGACAGCCTGGACCACTAACAGGAGCAGCAGGAGAGTAACCGCGATACGGCCGAGCGGATTGTGCCCAAGGTACTGGTGCGGCCGTCCGGCGAGGAAATCGGCAACGTAGCGGTGCATCTCGTTAACGTAGCCGCGTCCACCGGGCAGGATGGTACGCCAGCGCGCATGCGGGCCCCCGATAAAGCCCCAGACCAGGCGCCACAGCAGATTCAGCGCGAACACATAACCGATCCAGACGTGCACTGACTTGAGCAGAATCTTGCCATCGTCGGTCACTCCGAGCGCCTTGTCGTTGAGGATGCCTACGCCCACAGCGATCAATCCGAGCACGCACAGCAGATTGATCCAATGAAACCAGCGGACGCTCGCGTCCCAGACGGAATAGGTCTTGAAATCGGTCATGGCAAATCTCGATGACTGCGACGATGAGAGCGCAATAAGCGTCTCCTACTCTAGTGGGACTATCGGCGACCCTGCAGCGTCCCGTCTTGATACAGATCAAATTGCGGTAGTTTCGGTGCGGACCCGCTCACGCTCGGTTCGGCCGGGAGCGCGTTGAATGGAGCTCGCCGCCGAGAGCAGTGCGGTCAGCAAGCCAGCGCCGACGGCCAGCAGCCAGTCGTCCCTGTGCAAAGGCTTGAGATGAAGCAGCGTTGCTAGCGCGGGCGTCTGCACCAGGAGCACTGACAGGGCCATCGTGCCGACCACCATGACGCGGGCGGCGTAGCTGCGCAGCCGGCTCAGGTAGGCGGTGATCCCCGCGCTTGCCGCGGTGAGCAGCACCAGGACCATGGCGCGTGCGTGTTCGGTGTCGTAACCAGCGCCCAGACTGCGCAGGTAAGCGACGGTGATCCCAACCGTAACCAAGGTGGCTACGGCGGCGATGGTGAGCCATTGGATACGATTGAAGAACCGGAGCCGGGTTCCGCGCGTGGCGGGCGCCAGGCGGTGGTCGCTCGGCAAGTCCTGGAACACCAGCAAGGCGGTGGGATGGATGATCAGCTCCAGCCACACCACATGGATGGGTAGGTAGAGCAGGGGGTAGCCGGCAAGCGGAATCAGCGCGGCCGTGACCACCAGCGGAAGATGGATCATCAGCAGGTACTGGAAGCTTAGCTGGAGGTTGTAGAACACCTGGCGACCTTCCGCGATGGCGCGCACGATGGTGCGGAAGTTGTCGTCCAGCAGCACGATCGCTGCGACTTCCCGCGCGCTGCGTGTGCCACGCTCGCCCATCGCAATCCCGATGTCGGCCGCCTGCAGCGCCGGCACGTCGTTCACGCCATCTCCGGTGACGGCCACGATCTCGCCATTGGCTTGCAGCGCGCGCACCAGATCGACCTTCTGGGACGGCACCGCCCGAGCGATTACGCTCACCTCGCGCAGGAAGCTCGAGTCTCCCTGCGCGAGGCGCGCGTGCATCTGGTCGGCATCCAGGACCAGGGGATCCGGGCCGCCCAGACCGATCTCGCGCGCGACGGCGCTTGCGGTGGCTCGGTGATCGCCGGTCACCATGATCACGTGGATGCGTGCTTGTGCGCAGACTTGCAGGGCCTCGGCGACGCCCTGGCGGACCGGGTCCTCGAAGCAGAGCAGGCCGGCGAACCGGAAATCGCGGTCCGGCTCACCACCGGGCCAGGGAGTCCCGTCCAGTTCACGCCACGCGCAAGCGATCACTTTGTGCCCGCTCCCCGCGAACTCGTCGATGCGCGCCTGCCAGGTCTGCCGCTCCTCGGGCGCGAGGTTGCACTGCCCGAGCACTATCTCAGGCGCACCTTTGACGGTGGCGAAAAGCCGCTGGTCCTGCCGCAACACCCCGGTCTCGCGCTTGCGATCCTCGGTGAAGGGGAAGCACGCCACCACCTCCCAGGCCGGCGCCTCCGGCAGCGCGTCGAGAATGGCAGCGTCCATCGGATCGCCCGTCTCTCGGCGGGAAGCACCGGCCGCGAGCAGCAGCAGGCGCTCGGCGCTCACGTCGGCGGCCGGAGAGCGATGGGTAAGCTGGAGTCGGCCCTCGGTGATGGTGCCTGTCTTATCGGAGCAGATGCACGACACACGGCCGATGTTCTCCACCACGACGGCACGCCGGACCAGGGCCTGCCGCTTGGCGAGCCGATACACTCCCACGCCTAGAAAGAACGTGAGCACGATCGGGAACTCCTCCGGCAGTGCCGCCACCGCGAGCGTGACCGCGCTCAGCAGCGCATCCAGCACCCCGTGGCCCTGTTGAAGCCGGACCCAGGCCAGGATCAGGCAGATCAGCGCCGCGCCGACGATGAGCACCATAACCAGGTTGGCGACCGCGCTCTGCAGCGGTGTGCGGGTATGCGCACCGCGGGTCGCGGAGCGTACGATCTCTCCATATAGCGTGTCGCCTCCGGTGTAAGCGACGCGCATGCAGGCTTCACCGGTCAGCAGCCGGGTGCCCGCGAACCCCCAGTGCTCGCTCGCCACTCTGACCTCGGTATCGGAGCGAGGCGGTGCCATGATCGCTTCCTTGCGCACCGGGAAGGCTTCACCGGTCAGCGCCGATTCGTCTGCCTGCATCCGTTCGCCGTGCACAACCAGACCGTCAGCCGGAAACGCCTCGCCCGCGCTGACCAGGACCAGGTCTCCCGGCACGACCTCGGTCGACGCGATCACCGCTTTCGCGTTGTCGCGCATGACCGTTGCACGGCTCGCCAAGCGCGTGCTCAGTCCTTCTACGGACGCATGGGTGCGTCGATGGAGGTAGGCGTCCATGCCCAGAAACGGGACCAAAGCGGCAAGCAGGATCAGCGACTCGGTCCACTGGCCCACGATCGCAAACAACCCGCTCGTGCCCAGGAGGAACCATAGCATTGGATCCTTGAGTGTCTCGGTGAGCAGCCGGACCCAGCCCCCTGGGGCCGCCTCCACGATCACGTTGCCGCCGTAGCGAGCAGCACGCGCCTTTACCTGCTCCGTGCTCAGGCCTTGCAAAGTTCCGAACGACTCACCTAGTCGCTCGAGCGGTACGGCTCTCAGCATCGGGGCAGCGGTCCAATAGTTGTCATCGACCCCTACCTCGCCATCCGAACTCGCCGACCATCCGCGACATCGTTGGAGGGGTGTCGCACGACCTGTTCGCCCGCACTCAGGCCCTTCGCGATCTCCACCTCGAGTGCCCCGCGATGGCCGATCTCGACCTCGCGCCGCCGCGCGCGAGCGCCGTCGATCACGAACACGTTCCAGTTCTCGGCGCGCCGGAACAGCGCGCTGACCGGCACCTTGAGCACGTCGTCGCCGCTCCACAGCACCACGCGCGCCTCCACGCGATAGGCATCGCCCAGCGGTACCGGTCGGATCGACGAAATCGGCGATCACGTTCACGCGTTGCTCCTCCACGCCCAGGGCCGAGACCTTGGTGAAAGCCAGCGGCTCCACCACGCGCACGCGGGCCTGCAACGGGCGGTCGCCGCCCCAGCCCTCCAGCAGCACCGGCATTCCCGGTTTGACCTTCACGGCCTCGGTCGACAGCAGGTCGATCACGACTTCGAGCTGACTCGGGTCGCCCACCACCATCAGCGGCGCACCTGGGGTGACCACCCGCTCGCTCTTGTCTGAAATGCGCAGCACCTTCCCCTCGACAGGGGAGCGCACGGGGATCGCCGCCGGAGCCGCGCCTCGCTCTCCCTGCAGCGCCAGCAGCGCCGCTCGAGCCGCCTGTGCGTCCGCCTGAGTCGAACGCGCGCGGAAGCGCGCCGCCTGCAGCTCGTTGGCGCTGGTGGTTTCCATCACCTGCGCCTGCTCGGCGACCTGCGGCGACATGAAGCCCTCGCGAACCAGGCGCTCCACCCGCAGCCGCTCGCGCTTGGCCTGCTCGTAGTCGGTCTGCGCGTGCCGGACGCGTTCCTGCGCCTCGCGCACCAGCGCTTCAGCCGCTGCGATCCGCGCGAGCTGCTCCTCGCGCTCGCGCGCCGATAGCGGAACCGGCCAGAGTTGAGCGACGACCTGGCCGGCACGCACAGTATCGCCCTCATGCAGTTCGATGCGGGAGACCCTGCCCGCAACCGGTGCGCTGACCACGTAACGCTCCTGCGCGCGGGTCTCCGCGTCTTCGTCGACTGTCACCTGGAGCGGGCCGCGCTGAACGATGGTCGCCTCGACCGCAACCGGTTCGGGCACAAAGCCCCACACGATCGCGCCGATCGCAACCGCGCCCAACACGGCGTAGAGCAGCTTGCGTCGCGTCGCAGACAAGGGCATGACGCTATTCCCGGGTCTTGAGGACAGCGACCAAGTCCAGCCGGTTGATGCGGCGCGCGACCAGCATACCGGAGAACAGCGCGGCGATGACGATCACCAGTACGGCGAAGGAGAAGGTCGCGCTGTCGAACGTCAGCGGGACGCGGTACAGCTCGGTGTTCAGGCTGCGGGAGAGCAGCCAGGCGGTCCAGATGCCGAGCGCGAAGCCGAGCGGCACGGCCACCAGCGTGAGCACGCCCTGTTCGCCCAGCAACAGCCAGGTGACTTCCCGGCGCGTGAAGCCCAGCACCCGCAGCGAGGCCAGCTCGTTGCCGCGCTCGGACAGCGCGATGCGCGCGCCGTTGTAGACGACGCCGAAGGCGATCACGCAGGCGAAAAGCACGTTGACCACGCTCACGGTGCGCATGCTGCGATCGAGGATCTGGTTGAAGCTCTGCAACACCGCATCGCGAAACGCAACCCCGCTCACCGCCGGGGAGCCGCTTGAGCGCCCGGTACAGCTCTTGAGCGTGGCGCGGGTCCACAGCGAGATAGGCGCCCGAGAGCGACCCCTCCTCGCGCATCAGGGCGTTGAGCGCGCGCAGGTCCATGTACGCGCCGAGGCCGACCGGCTCGTCGACCAGTCCGGCTACCTGGAGGGTGCGCACCGGGCGCGCGCCTTCGAGCACCGACGCGGATATGAGCTCGCCCGGCCTCACGCCGAGCAGCTCGCCCAGCTTGCGGGTGAGCACTACGCCGCTCGGCGGGAAGCTGTATCGGGCGCAACTTCGCATCCACCAGCCGGCGCAGCTCCCCATCCGGGGGCAAACCCGTCAGCTCGACCCGCTTGGTGCGATGCTCGAAGCGCAGCCGCACGGGGACGGCACGAAAGGGCTCGGCAGTCAGCACGCCGGGAAGCCGCTTGAGCTCGTGGCGCACGCCGGCAGACTCGGGCTCGGTGAAGATCACCATGACATCGTCGCGCTGCACGACCTCGAACTGCACGTGCAACATATAGTTCATCGCGTCCAGGCCGTAGCGCCCCAACACCAGGATTCCGACCGCACACCCGATTCCGAGCACCGCCAGCAACGATTTCCAGCGCCGCCGCGCGATGCTGCGCGCGATCATGCGGGCGGACGAGGGCAGTCGGGCGCTCAGCCCGGTTCGCTCCAGCAGGCCGGCATGGAAGGTGGCGGGCGGCTCGGCCGCATGGCTTCCGCCGGGGGCAGCCGCACTGCCCGGCGCACGGCGCCAAGCGCGCCGATGACCGCTGCGGCCAGTGCGATGAGCAGAGTCAGGCTGAGCACCCGCGGGCTGACTTCGAACGCCAGGCTGCGGAAAGCGGTAGTAGTCTCGGTACACGTCGGTGAGCCAGGAGCCGGCGTACATGCCGAGCGCGGAGCCGAGCGCGAGGCCGGCGAGCACGGTCACGAGCGCGAGCTTGAGGTAGTGCAACCCGACCTCGCGGTTGCTGTATCCGAAGGCCTTGAGCAGCCCGATCTGCGTGCGCTGCATCGCAGTCAGGCGCGAGAGCACGATGTGCAGCAGGAACGCCGCGACACCCAGGAATATGCCGGGCACGAAGGTCGAGGTGATGCGGTTTTGAGCGATCTCGTCGGAGATGAAGCGGTGGGAGAGCTGCTCCTCGCGGCCGTAGGCGCCGAGCCCGCCGTAGCGGGCCAGCAGCAGGTCCAGCCGCTCGATGACGTCAGCCTCCGAGGCCCCGGCGGCCAGCGCCAGCGAGACGTCGTTGAAGGCGCCCTCCATGTTGTAGGCCGAGGCCAGCGCCTTCTCGCCCATCCACAGCACGCCGAAGCGCCGGTTATCGGGAAAGATCGTGCCGGCGCCGACCTCGTAGATGTATTCGGGCGACAGCGCCACACCCACGATACGCAGCCGCTTCCAGCGGCCGTTGATGACGGCGCCGATGCTGTCGCCGACCTTCAGGCCATTGGCCACGGCGAAGGCTTCGCTTGCAATGACCTCGTCGTCGCGTCCCGGCTCCACGTACCGCCCCGCGCGAAGGCTCAGGTCGTTGAGCATCGGCCGCGGCTGCTCGGGTATGGACACCAGCCGCCCGCTGGCGGGTTCGTCGAGCCCGGGCACGTCCAGCGTTACCTGCAGCACCACGCGCGTGCGCACCTGCGCCACGCCGGGGATCTCGGCGATGCGGGCAGCCAGGCTCAACGGGGCGCGCTTGAGCTGGGCGAACACATCGGCGAAACGCAGAGCCTGATAGTAGTCGTCGCGCGCTCGCAGCAGCGACTCGTAGGTCGCGCGCATCGAGAGGAAGGCGGCCACCCCGCAGGCCGACCACCAGGGCAGCCGCGATCACCTGCCCGCGCAGGTGCCACAGATCACGCCACAGCATGCGGTTGCGCGCTTTCACCAGGCAAGCTCCGACGGGGCCAGCCGCTGCGCGTTGCGGACGACTTCGACGATCTGGCCGCTGCTCATGCGGATGACGCGGTCGGCCATGCCGGCGATGGCCGCGTTGTGCGTGATCACCGCCGTGGTCGTCTTCAGCTCCCGGTTCACGCGCGACCAGCACTTCCAGCACGATCTTGCCGGTGGCATAGTCCAGCGCCCCAGTCGGCTCATCGCACAGCAGGACGTCGGGCCGTTTCGCCACGGCGCGCGCGATCGCCACGCGCTGCTGTTCCCCGCCCGAGAGCTGCGCGGGGAAGTGGTGCAGCCGCTCGCCCAACCCTACCAGGCGCAGCGCCTCTTCCGGGTCGAGCGGCCGCTCGGCGATCTCGGTGACCAGCGACACGTTCTCCAGTGCCGTGAGGCTGGGAATGAGGTTGTAGAACTGGAACACGAAGCCCACGTGCTCGCGCCGGAACCGCGTGAGCTGCTCCTCGGTGGCGCCGGACAGTATGTGGTCCAGGTAGTAGACCTCGCCGCTGGTGGGCGCATCCAGACCCCCGAGGATATTGAGCAGAGTAGACTTGCCGCTACCGGAGGCGCCGAGCAGCACCACCAGCTCGCCCGCATACAGATCGAGATCCACCTCACGCAGGGCATGCACTTCCACCTCACCCATGCGGTAGATCTTCGAAACGCCGTGGAGGCGGAAGACGGCGGGCCGGCCGTGGGAGTCAGTCGGGGTGGCGGGTGCAGATGCTTTCACGAAGTCACTCTAGGGCGTCGCGGACCTGCCCTGGTTGACCTGAAACCGGCTGCGACGTCATGCTTCGCTTCGTGATGAACGCAGGCGATCGGTCAGCACGACAAACAGTTTGCGCCCCTCTTCCAGGAGCAGCACCGAGGCGGCTATGCCTGTCGCGATGCCCCAGTCCTCAATGGTCATGGTTTGGGTCCCAAAAATCGACTGCGCGGGCGCCCAATGCACGACAACCACCTGCAGGATGATCACGCTGGCGAGCGATGCCCAGAGCATCGCGTTGTCGAAGAAATGCCTGTTGAACGCCGTGCCGCGCTCGACTCGCGCGTTGAACACATTGAAGAACTGGAACAGCACGAACGTCGTGAACGCAAGGGTGAGCGCCCGTTGGCCCATGTCGGCATGCAGCCCATAGTGGAGCACCGATAGCGTCCCTACCATCATGGTAATCCCGTAGGCCAGGATCTTCCCGAGGCGGGCGAGCGGAAGCACTGGCTCGGTCCGGGTTCTGGGGGGATCTGACATGATGCCGGGGCGCGCTGCGTCGAGCGCGAGCGAGACGGCCGGCGGTCCGTCCATGATGATCGCCACCCACAGAATCTGGACGGTCGTAAACGGCTCGGGCAGGCCGGCGAGCGGCGCGAAGAACACGGTCAGGATGGCGCCGATGGTCGTCGAAAGCTGGAAGCGGACGAACTTCAGGATGTTGTCGTAGAGCGTGCGCCCCTGCCGCACAGCACTCACCAGTGTCGCGAAGTTGTCGTCGGTCAGCACCATGGCCGCGGCTTCCTTCGCGACCGCTGTACCCGTGGCGCCCATGGCAACGCCGATGTCGGCGCCTTTCAGGGCGGGTGCATCGTTGACGCCGTCGCCGGTCATGGCCACCACATGCCCCCTCTTCTGGAGCGCGCGCACGATTTTTACCTTATGCATCGGCGTAACCCGGGCAAAGACCGTGACATCTTCGATTGCGGCACCCAGCGCCTCCGGGTCCATGTGGTCGAGGTCTACCCCTGTGAGGGACCTGCCTTCGAGCCCGAGCTCACCCGCGATTGCCGATGCGGTGAGCGGGTGATCACCGGTGATCATCTTGACGGTAATGCCCGCCTGCTTGCACTGGGCAATCGCCAACTTCGCCTCCGGGCGGGGCGGGTCCATCAGTCCTACCAGACCGACAAGCGTGAGCTCGCCCACCCAACCGTCGAGCTCGCCCGACGCGTCGAACGCACTGGCGGGCATGGTCCGAGACGCGATCAGCAGCCCACGCAGGCCCTGGTCCGCAAGCCCTGCGTAGTGCGCTTCTATCCGCTTCCGGGCCGGTAAGTCCAGCGCTCGCTCGCCATCCCCGTCAAGCTCATGCGTGCAACGCCCAAGCAATACGTCGGGCGCACCTTTGACAAACAGCCGCACATGGCCGTCATCACGGTGAAAGGTGGCCATGAACTTGTGCGCGGAATCGAACGGGATCTCCGCAATCCGCGGCAGTCTCGCGGCGATCGAGCCCGGCACGGCACCGCCCTTCTGCGCCAGGACCAGCAGGGCCGCCTCCATCGGGTCGCCGATCACATTGCCATCGTCGACGCGGCTGTCGTTGCAGACGGCGAGCGGAAGCAGCAGCGGATCGAGATCGGGAAATTCCGCAGCACCGCTGGCCGCGCGGATTGCACCCGTCAACCGGTAGCCCTCACCGGAGACGTCGAAGCGCTCGCCCCGATAGAAGAACGCGCGCGCCGTCATCTGATTGAGCGTCAACGTTCCGGTCTTGTCAGTGCAGATTACCGTGGTACATCCTAGCGTCTCGACGCTCGCGAGCCGTTTCACGATGGCGCGGTTGCGTGCCATATTGTGCATGCCGAGCGCGAGCGTCACCGTGACCACCACCGGCAGGCCTTCCGGCATGGCTGCGACCGCGAGCGCAATTGCGTCCAGAGCAATGTGCGCGATGTCGGTACCGCGCAGAAGCTCCAGGAACGACAGCAGGCCCACGAGAGTCAAGGCAATCGCTCCCAGGCGCTTGCCAAGCTGGTCGAGCTGAACTTGCAGCGGCGTCGGTGCTTCGGTCGTTGCAGCGAGCTCCTGCGACAGCCGTCCCGTCTCGGTACGCACACCAGTTGCGGTGACGAGGATCTCCGCACGCCCGCGCGTGAGCAGGGTGTTCATGTAGACCATGTTCGCCCGCTCCGCCAAAGGAACGTCCGGCGCCGCCAGGGCAGCGACCCGCTTGCCAACCGGCTGGGACTCACCGGTCAACGCGGACTCGTCGACTTCGAGACCGGCGGCTATGAACAGCCGTCCGTCGGCTGGCACATGGTCGCCCGCCTCCAGTAGCACGACGTCCCCGGGAACCAGATCTTCGGCCGGGACTTCGAGCTTCTCGCCGCTCCGGCGTACGCGAGCCCTGACGGGCAGCATTCCCTTGAGGGCAGCCAGGCTCTTTTCGGCGCGGTACTCCTGGTAAAACCCGACGATGGCGTTGATCACGACGACGGCGAGAATAACCAGTGCATCCTTGCCATTGCCGATGAGCGCGGCAAGCAGCGCCGCCCCGATCAGAATGAGAATCAGGATGCTCTGAAACTGGGAAAGGAACACCAGCCACGCCGAGCGTGGTGGCGCCTCGGGCAGTCGATTGGGTCCGTATCGCTCTGTCCGCTCCCTTACCTGCTCGTGCGACAAACCAGATGCTGTTCGAACGTCAAGGCGAACGGCGAGGTCGTCGGACGAAAGCACATGAGGCGCGCCGGCCAGATCATCGCCGGGCGAGTGCTCACGGCTATCGTTAAGCGCCATCGTCCTGCGCCATCTTCTTGAATAGCGAAATCACGTTCGACCAGACCTCGTTGACAAAGTCCCTAGCATCTCCCGTAGGCTCTCCCAACAGGTTTGACCCAGATCAATTCCCCTCGGGAAACCCGCACGACAATTGTTACTGTACCTGAGTGAACCGCTAGTCGAATCCTCGATGAGTTCCCTCATGCCTGCGGGCCGGCGTGCGGGTGGCTGTTCGCGTGTGTCTAGATACCCCATGACCGCATTGCAGCTGCTCCTCTGGATCAACGCCTCGCTCGCGCTTCAAGCGCTGGCGTTCGGCTCGGTTGCCTTCTACCGGTATTCGCGCGCCTACCGGGCGCTGCGACGACGCGCCGCCGACCATGGGGTGAGTGAAGCCGATCTCTCGATTGCAACGCCACCGATGCCGAAGTCAGGGCCGGCGTGGAGTGGCTTCCGAGAGTTTGTCGTCCAACGCAAGGAGTTGGAGGATCCGAGCGGCAGCGTGTGCTCCTTCTATCTCGCGCCTGCCGACAGCCGCCCATTGCCGACGTTCCATCCCGGACAGTTCCTGACCCTGAGAATCGATCCCGGTGGCCAAGGACAGGATCGCATGCCGGTCATCCGCTGTTATTCCCTGTCCGACCGGCCCCAGACCGATTTGTACCGGATATCGATCAAGCGTGCGTTGCCTCCACCGAATTGTTCCTTGACGCCGCCTGGGGTCGCGTCGAACCATCTCCACGACTGCGTCAAAGTCGGCGATCGGCTCAGCGTGCGTGCGCCGAGCGGGCACTTCTATCTCGATGACGGAGCAGGACCGATCGTCCTGATCGCCGGCGGCATCGGCATCACTCCGCTGCTCAGCATGATGAACGCCGCCCTGCATGCGGAACCGACGCGCGAAGTGTGGCTCTTCTATGGCGTGCGCAGTGGCGCTGAGCATGCGATGAAGGCGCATCTTAGCGCGATGGCCGCGCAGTACCCGAGCCTGCACCTGCATGTCTGCTATAGCCGCCCGGACCCCAGCGATGTCGCCGATCGCGACTTTCACCACCGCGGCCACGTCGATCTAGCGTTGCTGCGTACAACATTGCCGCTGCGACCGTTCCAGTTCTATGTCTGCGGTCCGCGCCAGATGATGGAGACTCTGGTGCCCAGCTTGCAGGACTGGGGAGTCCCTCCTAGCCGCATCCACTATGAAGCGTTCGGCCCCGCCTCACTCGCCCGCCGTGAGCGAGCGGGCGAGGGGGCAGATCAGGAGACCAAGCCCTTGACCGTAACCTTCAGGAGGTCCGGTACGCAGGCCCTCTGGGATGGCCGGGCCTCATCCCTACTCGAATTCGCCGAGAGCTTGGGCGTAAAGGTCGAATCCGGCTGTCGCGCCGGAAGTTGCGGCAGTTGCCAGGTGACTCTGGAGGCGGGCGAGGTGCAGTACGATCAACTCCCCGATTTCGATCCGAACCCGGGCGACTGCCTGCTGTGTATCTCCCGCCCGCGTACCGACGTGGTGCTGCAGGCTTGATAGAGCAGCGAGCGAACGATGGCGAAATCACTTTTCCGGGTCGAGGTCCTGCCGTTCCTGCTGATGTTCGGGCTGCTGCTTGCCTTCGCGGTCCTGGGGGACCTGCTGCTTCATCTGTTCGACCTCGTGTGGGTCGGCCGCTACCTCGGCATTCCGGGTGTGCTGATCATTCTGCTCTCGTTCGGCCACTCGTTGCGCAAGCGCAAGCTGATCACCATTGGCAGCCCGAGGGTGCTGTTGAGGATGCACGAATTCATGACTTGGCTCGGTTCGGTGATGGTCCTGATCCATGCCGGCATCCACTTCAACTCGATCCTGCCCTGGCTGGCAGTGGCTGGCATGCTGATCAATGTCATCAGCGGACTGACCGGCAAATTCCTGCTCGAGCGCTCGCGCCGCCATCTGACGCAGGCACGCGAGCAGTTTCGGTTGCGGGGCCTGTCGAAGGGCGAGATCGAGCAGGCGATGTTCTGGGACTCGCTGACGTATGACCTCATGGGCAAGTGGCGAGCCGTGCACCTTCCGATCACCCTGGTCTTCGCGGTCCTGTCGATCGGGCACATCGTCAGTGTCCTACTGTTCTGGGGATGGCGGTGAAGCGGGCGGTCTTGCTCGTCCTGCTCGCCAATCTCGCCGCGGTGACGGTGGTGGTCTTCATCTACCCTGAGTTCATGATCGGACCCGGGCCGCTGATCCAAGCACACGCCGACCTAACGACCGACTGCTTCGCTTGCCATCAGCCGTTTCTCGGCACGCCAGGCCAAAAGTGTGCCGATTGCCACAAGCCCGAAGACATCGGAATGCGAACGACCAAGGGTAAGCCTATCGCGCCCAAGACAATCAAGCTCGCGTTCCATCAAAAGCTGGTGCAACAAGATTGTGTTGCCTGCCACAGTGACCACGAAGGCGCCCGTAAGTATCGGATCGGACCACACTTCTCCCACGCGCTCCTGGAACCAGGGATGCAGCAGCGGTGCGAAGGCTGCCATCGTGCCCCGAGCGACGCGCTTCATGTCAAAATCACGGGCAGCTGCAATCAGTGCCACTCAGAGCAGCGCTGGAAGCCTGCCACCTTCGATCACAACAGGTACTTCGAGCTCGACCGGGATCACAACGTCAAGTGCGGCGTCTGCCATACGAACAACGACTACAGCAAGTACACCTGTTACGGCTGTCACGAGCATGCGCCGCAGAAGATTCGATCGAAGCACCTGGAAGAAGGAATCAAGGAGTTCGAGAACTGCGTCGAGTGTCATCGCAATGCCCGTGACGAGCCGCGCGGAAGCGAACGCGAGTCGCATTGACGCACGGTCCGACGATCCAAGCGCCGGGAGGACCCTCACAAGCCATCCCGACGTGAGGGCAATCGCCGATCCCGTGCAATTTTGCTCGTACCAGGTGCGCACATGAAGGTCGCGTTGGCGATTGATGGGTCGAGCTGCTCGCTACGGGCGACGCGTTTCCTCATTGGACTGATCAGCGGGCGGGAAGGGACGGAGGTGCACGTCGTCAATGTGCAACCCCCGATACGCTATGCCGATCTCCTTCCCCTCGAGACACAGCAGCGAGTCGAGCAGTGGAGTCGCGAAAGCGGCGAGAACTCAACGGGCGCCGCCCGCGAACTGCTCGCGGCAGCGGCGATTCCGTGCCATCTTCACGTCGTTGTGGGAGATCCCGCCTCGGCCATCGTGAAGGTTGCTGTGGAACTGAGCTGCGATCTGATCGTCATGGGCACGCGGGGCATGGGGGCAGTTGCGGGCTTGGCTCTCGGATCCGTCGCCACCAAGGTGGTCCATCTTGCGGACATACCAGTCACGTTGGTGAAGTAACCGCCATCTGGGAGCGTCGTCAATGAAACGGTCGGTACCGCTTGCCCGGTTCCATGACCTCCCGACGCGGGCACGGCGCGCGGGCCTGATTTCGGCCCGAGCATCCGCGCAAGGAACCGCGAAGGCGGCCGGTTGTGCGTGGAGATGCTTCTGCCCGCGCAGCGGCGAAACACGGGCCGCAGCTGAGTCTCAGGATTAGCAAGAATCGGGTGACATCGCTGCCGCCTTGAATTAACCTTATCTGTGACGCTGGCATTTCTGTGCAACGGGAGACGCAAATGATAATCAGACGTAAGTGGTGCACATTAGTTGTGGGTGCATCGGTCTCGATGGTTCCCGGCATCGGCTATGCAGGAGTGTTCGGCTCGCTCGGCAACTTCGACACCGTCAACGACACCGGCAAGCCGGCCTACGGATTCGAGATCGACATCGAGGATGCCTCGTACGACCACACCAAGATCACCAGCGTCTTCGGCTACGACCGGGTCTTCTCCTTCATCTCGCCGGACCCCGGCGCGGTGGTCCGCTTCGGCAAGCCGACCATCACCGACGTGCCCGGCTACGGCGTGCAAATCGTCTACGGCGGAACGATCGGCGGCAGCGCCTTCACCCCGTTCAACAACCCGGCCGCACCTTTCATCACCACCGGCGAGAGTTGCTGGCCGGGCGCGAATGCCGGGTGGACGAGCAACCCCTGCGATCATTTCGGCGTCAGCACCTATGGCAACCCGGCCGCAATCAAGTACAGCTGGCTGGTGGACGACGGCACTGGAAACGCGGCCAAGCAGGCGGTCGGTGTTCCGGCGGTGAGCTTCGTGCCCGTTAACCCACCGCCGGTGGGGCCACCGCCAGCGGTGCAGGCGGTGATCCAGGCGCCCGTTGTCGAGCCGACTCCAACCGGAGGCGAATGCCTTCTGGGTCAAGCTGACCCAGACCACGCTGCCGGAAAACGTCGATCTGGGCGATCTGCTGATCGGAAACCACCCGGGAGCCCACCAGCAGATCGCCGATTTGAACGAGAAGCCGGAGTCCGAGACTGAGTGGTATGAGCTTCAGATCGGCAAGGTCGACGAACTGTCGAAGGAACTCAACCCGAACGGTGATCCGTCGGTCGTCATCGACTTGAAGTTCTACAAGTACCTGGGCCAATTCGATGACGAAGGTCTGGTGGACCCGGTGAGCACCCAGAAGCCCCATCTGGACGAGAATGGCGTCGCCTACGTCCTGATCGACGACGTGCGGCACGACCTGGTCTACGTCGGCCAGCAGGTCGGCGGCTTCAACGCGAACGAGCTCGCCCCGCCGATTCCGGAGCCTGAGGTCTATGCAATGATGCTGGCTGGGCTGGGGCTGGTCGGCGCGGTCGCCCGTCGCAGGAATCGGGCGGGCTGACCAGGCAGGACGGGGATCCGCTGCGAATGGCGAACGCGTCGGGAAGAACCACGCGGGACGACCGAACGTCGTCTCGCATTCCTTGGCGTTTCCTCAGAGCCCCATCAGAAGGGCATCCGTCCGCCACCAGCGTATTGATCTATATATGGCGTCCCCACGGGGACTTGCTAGCTTTATAGCGGACCTGACCCTGCCCGCCGAGGCCTGGCTGCCCGTGGCCGCTTAGTGGGCCGTTGCAGGCGACGTAGGCCAAGACGCCGGCAAACCCCACGAGGACAACTGTTGCGAGCACCTGCGCCCAGGTAGCGAAAACCAGCTTCGCGGACCGCTCAGAGGAAGCGGATGAGACCCTCCGTTGCTATGCTCGAGCCAACGGGTAGTACCGAAGGCGTAGTCTACGGGTTAGCCCAGAGCCCCGCTGAATGGGGATTTCCAAGCGCGGTGGTCCCGTACGGTTGTGCCGCACCCTCATTGGCAACACGCCCATCGCCGGTACGCCTCGATCCACTCTGCCCCCTTCGGCGGGAGATCGGGAAGCGGCAAATCGAGAATCGGGATCGCCTGGCGCGTCCGACCGCGCACGCACACGGCCACGATCTGGTCGGCATCGGTCAAGTCGATGCGGCTGACAACAACCTCCACTCCCAGCACTTGCGTGACGAAGGGCATGGCGAGGTTCTCTTCGATCATCGTGAAGAAACCGCTCAGGGCTTCCGAATCGTTGTAGCAGTCGACTGTGGCTTCCTCGATCAGCTTGTCGAGCTTCGCTGCGCTCAGAACCATGCCGGCGTGGCGTCGCCCCTTCGCCTCCTTTGACCGATGCGTCTTCATGTTCATATGCCCTCCTCCTCAGAGCGCTCACACTGCATTGAGTGATCGAGCAATGACGCTGCGTAACCAGCGCTGGGCGGGAGTGTCACCGGCTATAAGCTCCCGAATGCGAGCTCGCACTGGACCGGCCTGCCCGAGTTTCTCCGCCGCTCTCAGCGTGTTCTCGTAGGCTGCCCAGGCGTCGGCTGCCGTGACCTCATACCCGTATCCTTGGGCGAGCCAACTGAGTGCTGCCATCCCCGCCTCAGTAGCAAACCCTGGGTTCTTCTCGGCAAAGTCCCGGGCGCCCCGAGTCAGCGTCTTCGGATCGCACGGCGAGCAGTTGGCAAGTTCGATCGCCTCATGGTAGAGACCAGCGTCCTTGGCGGCGGCAAACCACTTGCCCTCTTGCCCCGGAGTGCTGGCCGCCAGATCGCGCAGGACGTCGGCCCGCGCCTTCTGCGGGTACTTCGCGACGATGGCGCGGAAGGTGGAGAGGTGCGTGGTGCCCTGGTTGGCCAGAATGGCATATCGGGCATAGGCCTCGTCCACCAAGCCCGAAGACAGCATGATCTCCTCGCATGTTCTCGCGATGGCGACCGGGCTGTCGTTGAGACCACGCGAGGCCTCCGCATAGCGCAGGGCATCGGCCTTCTTGCCCAGAGCCACGAGCGCCTTGACGCCCCATTGCTGGTAGTGCCACATCCGATGCGGCACCTTGTCTAGCAAACCGAGGATCTGGTCGTAGCGCTGGGCCTGGAGCAGCGCACTCAGGCAGGCGATCGTGCCGTGGAAGTAGCCGCGCAGGCTGGGATCAGGACTCCATGAGCGCTCGACGACACCGACCAAGCGGTCGGCCCAGTCCGCCGCTACTTGTTTCGAAGCGCACAGCTCGCCCCAAAAGTCGCCGAGGCGCTCGATATACGGAACCGCATCGTCCGCATGCGCCTGCCACAGTCTCTCGAGCCATTGGTCGCGGGTTTTGCCGTCGACCACAGCACCGCTGATGACAGGTACCAGGCCATCAATGGCCCGATTCACAGAAGTGCCGATCGCGCCCGAGGAGCTGTCGATCTGCTCGAGTGCCGGCGAGACCTTCTCGAGGAAGCGGACCGCGCCCTCGGCGGCCAGCGCCGGGGCATTGCGTGCGACCTTCTTGATCTCCACGACGGCTTCTTTGATCCGTTGAATTGCTGGCCGCGACCCCTTCCAGCCGAACGCGTGCCGTCGGAACCGCCGGACGAATTCCCAATCGTGCTGACTCGTTTCAGCCATGCGTGCATTCTGCCCTGCTCCTGCCAGGACTCGGTACGACGCCCAGCTTCTGCTGTCCGAGCATTGAGCCGCCATAACGAGTCTGGTAGACTAGTCAGACAACTAGTCAAATCTGGAGGGTGAACATGAAGACTTGGCGGGTCCAGGATGCAAAAGCCCGTTTCAGCGAACTGCTCGAGACGTGCATTGCAGACGGGCCACAGATGGTGACGAAACGAGGTACAGAAGCCGCGGTACTCGTGCCGGTTGAAGAGTGGCGACGCCTCCAGGCGGGGGCGCGCCCTTCGCTCAAGCAATTGCTGCTGTCGGATGTCGGGCGGACCGATCTTTTGACGCCCGCGAGGCGTACTGTTCGCAGGCGCAAAGTGGCTGCATTGGGATAAGCAGATGTACCTGCTCGACACGAACATCGTCTCCGAGTTGCGTAAGGTGCGGCCCCACGGAGCGGTCGTAGCCTGGCTGGAATCGACAGCGGATGCCGACCTCCATTTGTCAGCCGTTACGCTTGGTGAAATTCAAGCCGGCATCGAACTGACCCGCGAGCAGGACGTAGCGAAGGCTGCCGAGATCGAAACATGGGCTGACCTTGTCGCCGCGTCATACAACGTCCTGCCAATGGACGGCGTGACGTTTCGCGAGTGGGCTCGGTTGATGCATCGGAAGTCGGATACGTTCTACGAGGACGCGATGATCGCGGCGACGGCAATTGTTCATGGCCTAACAATCGTGACGCGAAACGTAACGGACTTCACACGCTACAACGTGAGCCTCTTGAATCCCTTCGAGACGAGTTGAGGATGAAACCGGGCGGGGCTCGCGCCTCTCCTCGTAGCCGCTAAAGCGGGCCGCGACCGGGCGGCCGCTAGCCTTTGGGCGGCGGCTGTCGAGTCCCTTCCCGTCAGACAGGCAGGCGCGGCTGGCGCACCCAGGTTTGGCTACTGCGCATGGCGTGGCCGAATATCCTGGTGATGGTCGCCCAGTCCGCGAGCGGCCTGATCGAGACCTGGTTCGTTTCCCGACTGGGTACCGATGCGCTGGCTGGAATGGCGCTGGTCTTCCCGGGCTGCATGCTGATGCAGATGCTTTCGGCGGGGGCAGTCGGGGGCGGGATCTCCTCGGCCGTTGCACGCGCGCTCGGAGCAGGACGTTGCAAAGACGCCGACGCTTTGGTGATGCATGCCATCCTCGTGAACGTTGCCCTCGGCGTTTTCTTCTCCGTTCTGTTTCTGGTATTCGGGGCACTGCTCTATCGCGCGATGGGCGGCGAAGGCGCGTCGTTACGGGCCGCGCTCGACTATTCCAACGTGGTCTTCACTGGCGCGGTCCTGGTATGGGTCATGAACGCGCTGGCGACTAGGTGGTATGCATAGTTTTTCCAGAAACCCCGCGAGTTGATTTGAGTCGTGAGTATAAGTCTATATTATATATGTATAATCAATGAATTGAAGTTGTTTCATCTAGTTGAAGCAGCAGACTCTTGCGGTCAATATCAGCAGACTCTTGTGATAAAATGCAGTAGACTCTTGTATCTGAGTACACCAAACTCTTGCCGATGCCTAGCCCGCAGGAAAAACTCGCCTCTGCTTTGGGGGCCCTGAAGACCCTCCAAGAACAGGGACTCCAAGCCATCCCCGGAACGGTCCTCTCGCGGGCGGATCGCGAGGCCCTCCTGCGCGCCGGCTTCCTAAGGGAGATCATGTCGGGCTGGTACACCCCCAGTCGCCCGGATGCGGCTGAGGGCGATACGACCGCCTGGTACGCCAGCATGAGGGAATTCGTCGCCGGCTACGCTGAGCAGCGTTTCGGCGATCGCTGGCATGTGAATCCAGAGCAGTCGCTGTTACTGCGCTCCGGGGAGCGAACCGTTCCCAACCAGGTTCAGCTCTGGGCCATTGAAGGCACAAACGAGACCGTCCCTCTCCTGCACAGTTGCTCGCTTTTGATTTACCGGGCGCCAAAGCTGTTGGCGGCTTCACCTGTCGAGGACTGTGGGGGGTTGCGTCTCGTGGAACTGCCGGCAGCCCTAGTTGCCGCCAGCCCGACGCTGTTCGTGCAGAACCCGATGGCGGCGCAAATCGCATTGGCATCCTTGCGAGATGCCTCGGACGTGCTCCGCATCCTCCTCGACGGCTCTCATTCGGCCGTGGCCGGGCGCCTCGCGGGCGCATTCCGGGCTATTGGGCGGCCAACCCTCGCGGACGAGATTCTCGGTGCGATGCGCGGCGCCGGATATGTTGACCCGGCGCGCGCAAATTGATGTGATCGGCCGGCAGTTCTGATCAGCGCTTGTTGAAGTTTGCGGTCGGCGACGCCCCTCACATAGCGTGGGCAGATTTCAGAGGGCTCAGTCGGCAGCAGCCGGTGGATCGAGCTTGGCGATGAGTTCGTGGAAGGTGGGTCTCGAACTCGGGTTCGTAGTTCTCGGGATGGGCGCGCACGAATTCGATGACCTTGCGGTAGCACTCGGCGGCCTGTTGGTTCTCGCCGCGAGCCTCGTAGACCATGCCGAGCCGGTCGTAGCCGTCGTGCACCTCGGGGTAGCGCACCAGCAACTCGCGGGCGGCGTGCTCGGCCTCGTCGAGCCTGCCGGCGTGGACCAGATCGACGACGGCGTTGGAGGCGGCGGTCAGTTCATCGGCTTCGTGCATCGCGGCCTGCCTGTCCTGGGCCTGGGCGCGCTGCTCGCTCCTGCATGGCGGCCAGTTCGGCCCGCTTGGCCGCCAGGGTGGCGTGCTCGGCGGCCTGGTCTTTGGCCAGGCAGCAGCGCTTGTATTTCTTTCCACTACCGCAGGGGCAGGGATCGTTGCGACCGGTCTTTGGCATAGTGGCCGGCCACTTTACCAAGACTGGAGAGCACGATGTATGCCGCGCTTGCTGGCCGATGGCCGGCTCTACGAGTTACTGCAGCACTGCGATGACGACTTGGCCGCCGAGCAGCGCGCGGGCGGTTGCCCGCGTTGCGGTGGGGTGCTGCACTGGGCGTGCTACCCGCGCAAGCCGCGCGGCGTGCCCCGGGGGCTGATCCCGGAGTATGGCCGGCGGCTGAGCTTTTGCTGCGCGCGGCGCGAGCTGCCGCAAGCGCGCCACGCCGCCGTCGTTGCGCTTTCTCGGGCGCAAGGTCTATCTGGGCGCCGTGGTGGTGCTGATCTCGGCGCTGCGCTGTGGGCCCACGCCGGCACGCATGCGCATGCTCGAGGAGCTGATCGGGGTGAGCCGGCGCACGTCGTGCGCTGGCGCCGATGGTGGTGCGAGGAGCTGCTCGATACGCCGTTCTGGCGTGCGGCCGCTGGCGGCCTGATGCCCCCGGTGCAGCGAGCGCGAGTTGCCGGCCTCGCTGCTGGAGCGCTTTGCGGGAGCCGCCCGGGATCGATTGGCTTCGCTGCTGCGCTTCATCTCACCGATCACGACCGAGAGCGCCACGGTGCACGCTAGCTGAGGCGAGGTGCCGCCCGCAGAAGATGCGCATGGCGCGACCGCTGAGGGCTGTTTTATGGTGTGCGCATCCTGGCTCTGAGAGGGAGTCTGACGGGCATGAGCACATCGAAGCACGCCTCGGTACACGAACGCTGGGCGCATCTGCGCTTCTCGGTGGTCGGGCAGCTGTTGGCGGCGCCCGCCGCCGAAGGGCGAGCTGCGCGCCGAGCTCAAGAAGTTGGCGGCAGCGCACCTGGCAGCATCCGATCACCGGAGAGCCGGTGCGCTTTGCCGCTTCGACCATCGAGCGCTGGCTGCTGCGGGCGCGCCGCGAACGGCGCGATCCGGTGGCGGTGCTGCGGCGCAAGGTGCGCGCCGACGCCGGCATCCAGCAGGTGGCTGCGGCTATCCGCGAGGCGCTGCGCGCGCAGTACGCGCGCCCATCCGAGCTGGTCGGTGCAGCTGCACTACGACAACCTGCGCGCCCTGGCCGAGCAGGACAGCGCGCTCGCAGCCGGTGCCCTCGTACTCGAGCATCCGGCGCTTATTCCAGGCGCAGGGCTGGCGCAAACGGCGGCGCTTGAGCAGCCGCGACACCGCTGGGAGCCGAGCGCGCCGAGGCGCGCCTGGCCGCGCGCGAAGTACGCAGCTACGAGGCGCCGTACGTGGGCTCGCTGTGGCACTGGGACGGCCACGCCGGTTCGCGGCCGGTGCTGACCGCGCGCGGCCAGTGGGTCACGCCGGTGCTCTTCGGCGTGATCGACGATCGCTCGCGCCTGGCCTGCCATCTGCAGTGGTACCTGACGGAGAACGCCGAGTGCGTCGCTCACGGTCTGTCGCAGGCGATCCAGAAGCGGGGGCTGCCGCGCGCGGGCATGAGCGACAACGGCGCGGCGATGCTGGCGGCCGAGATCAGCGAAGGGCTCGCGCGGCTGGGCATCGTGCACGAGACCACGCTGGCCTACTCGCCGTACATGAACGGCAAGATCGAGTCGCTGTGGACCAGCGTCGAGGGGCGACTGATGGCCATGCTCGAGGGCGTCAGCGACCTGACACTGGCGAGCCTCAACGAAGCCACGCAGGCCTGGTGCGAGTACGAGTACAACCGCGCGGTGCACTCCGAGACCGGCGAGAGCGCCGCTCGCGCGCTATCTCGCCGGCCCCGAGGTGCTGCGCCCCAGTCCCGACAGCGACGCGCTACGGCAAGCCTTCACCCGCACCGAGCAAGCGCACGCAGCGACACAGCGATGGCACGCTGGTCATCGACGACCCGCCGCTTCGAGGTCCCCAACCGTTACCGGCACCTGCGCGAGCTGCACGTGCGCTACGCCCAGTGGGACTTGAGCCAGGTGTATCTGCTCGATGAACGCAGCGGCCAGATCCTGTGCCGCCTGTATCCGCAGGACAAGCAGAGCAACGCCCGGGGCGTGCGCCGGCCGCTCGAGCCGCTGGCTGGCGCAGCAGCCGGAGCGCGCCGCCAGCGCGCCGAGGCGCCGCGCCCTGCCGGATGCGATGGCGCCGCTGCTCGCGAAGCTGATCGCGCAACAAAGCGCCACCGGCTTGCCGCCCGCCTACCTGCCCAAGGACGAACCCGTCGGAGGAATCGTGAACAAGAAGCTGCTTGTCGCTGTATGGCTTGAAGTGGAATCCGTTCGCCGCCGAGGTGCCGGTGGAGGCGCTCTACGTCGAGTGCGCGCCTGGACTCGTTCTGCTGGCGCGTCGAGCAGCTCGTCGGCGAGGGCGGCTTCGCCCTGGTCAGCGGGCTGCCGGGCGTGGGCAAGTCGGTGACGCTGCGCGTGCTCGCCGAGCGGCTCTCGGGCGTGCGCGACGTGCGCGTCGGTGTGCTCAGCCGCCCGCAGGCCGGCCTCGCCGACTTCTACCGCGAACTGGGCGCGCTCTTCGGGGTGCAGCTGCATCCGCACAACCGCTGGGGCGGCGCCAAGGTGCTGCGCGAGCGCTGGCAGGAGCACATCGACGCCTCGCTGTGCCGCCCGGTGCTGATCATCGACGAAGCCCAGGAGATGCAGCCGCCGGTGCTCAACGAGTTGCAGACTGCTCTGCTCGGCGCGTCTGGATTCGCACTTGCTGCTCACCGTGGTGCTCGCCGGCGATCAGCGCCTGCTCCAGCACTTCCGCAGCGAAGAGCTGCTGCCGCTGGACTCGCGCATGCGCGTGCGCCTGGTACTGGAGCGCGCCAGCCCCGAGGAACTGCGCGAGCTGCTGGCCCATGCGCTGGCCAAGGCCGGCGCGCCCAAGCTGATGACCGCCGAGCTCATCGCCACGCTGTGCGATCACGCCCAAGGCAATCCCCGCGCGCTCATGAACATGGCCGGCGAGTTGCTGGCCGCTGGCCGCCCAGCGCGAAGCGCGGCACATCGACGAGCAGCTGTTCTTCGAGACCTTCGCCGCGCCCGCGGCGGCGCCGCCCAAGCTCGCGGCACGGCGGCGGTGAGCGCCGACACGCTGCCCGTCGAGCCGGCTTGGCGGCTCTCGGCGCGGCCCGACGAGCAGCGCTGGCTCGTCACCGGGCTGTGGGCCGAGCAGGCCGTCGGCATCGTCGGCGGCGAACCCAAGTGCTGCAAGAGCTTCCTCGCCCTCGACCTGGCCGTCGCGGTCGCCTCCGGCACCCCGTGCCTGCGCCACTTCGCCGTGCCGCAGCCGGGTCGGGTGCTGCTCTACGCCGCCGAGGATGCGCTGCACGTCGTGCGCCAGCGACTCGAGGGCATCTGCGTCGCCGCCGGCTGCCGGCTCGCCGACCTCGACGTGCAGGTCATCACCGCGCCCACGCTGCGGCTGGATCTGCCGGCCGATCGCGCGGCCCTCGAACGCACCGTCGCCGAGCTGCGGCCGCGGCTATTGATCCTCGATCCGTTCGTGCGCCTGCATCGCATCGACGAGAACGCCAGCGGCGAGGTCGCTCCGCTGCTCGCCTACCTGCGCGAGCTGCAGCGACGCCACGCGCTGTCGGTGCTCGTGGTCCATCACGCCAAGAAATCCGCCGGCGCGCATCCGCGCCGGCCAGGCGCTGCGCGGCTCCTCCGAGTTCCACGCCTGGGGCGACTCCAACCTCTACCTGCGCCGCTCGGCCAACGCCTCACGCCTCACCATCGAACATCGCGCCGCCCCCTCGCCGCCCAGCATCACCGCTCGAACTGCAAGACACACGGCGACGCACTGGCGCTTGCACCTCGCGCAACCGCTCCGCGATCCGAGCCCGCGCACGCCCCAGCTCCGTGGACGAACGCATCACCACCGCACTCCAGGACGCCGCTCGACCGCTGACCATCAAAGAACTGCGCTCACTGCTGCCGCGTGCGCAACACCACCCTCTACGAACGACTCGCCGCTCTGACCAGCGCCGGACAGCTTCTGCGCACACCCGACGGCTATCGGCTCGCCCAGTCAACCACTGACTAGACCGATCCCAGCGCCAGCGCTCGCCTACAGCGCGTTCCCGTTCCCGCTTCCAGCACGCTCTACAGCACACGGGAATCGGTAGTGGGAAGTCCATCAAATAGCCTGCTCACGGGTACATCAAACACCGTGAGCACTCTCGTTGCACGGCCTCACGAGACGCGCCATTTGCATGCTTGCCGCTAGTGCATTCCGCAGCCATCTACACTCATGCCAATTGACCTCGTTCGAGCGCGAAAGAAGCTACGGCAGGCCGAGTTCTTTCTTGCGCACCTGCATCATGCGGCTGAGGGCATGGCGCTCCAGATGCGGCGCGCCCGCGAACCCGATTCGGAACCGTTGGAGTTCTGGTTCAGCGCCTGTCTCAGCGCCGCACAAAGTGTCTACTACGTCCTTGAGGAAACGGGCGGAACACGCTTCAAACAGATCCAGGCGGCATGGCGAATCACTCTCGGCGCCCGGCCCGGCAATGAGTTCGGCTGGATCATCGGTGTTCGCGGAGACGACGTGCACCTCGCGACCGTTCCGGGAAGTGTCATGCCGAAGCTGGTGCCCGCCCCTGTCCGTGAGCAACAGTGGATTTGGGGAAACCAGGCTCTATACGGGCAGGCCGAGCTTACTCCGCACAAGAATCCGGACGGCAGTTTCGTCGCAAGTTCTGCGGCGGTTGGCTCGCTTGGCTTGTACATCGACACGCCAGCAGGTGAGAGGGTCGATGCTGAGACGCTGTGCCGTCGCTTCATTGATCACCTTGCCGCGTTACTGGCGTGCGCGGCACAGGACCTCGGACAGTCCTCGGAGTGAGGCCTAACCCGTCGCTGCAGGGGACCGTCCAACAGCGGCGTTGCCGCTGTCGGCCGGCCCCTGAGCTCTGGCGTTAGACGGCTGGAGCCAGTAGCGCGCGGTCTTCGAGGACAGCGATACAATCGGGGTCATCATCGTTCCGGGTCGCCATCATCCGTGCCTTTACCGTCGATCGCAGAGACGGGAGACCTACCGCACGGCGTGCATCGCGCCTCATTGCAGGAGGTCTTGAACCAGTTCGGCCAAGCCACAATCCAGCGTAAGCTGGTCGGGATGCGCCTCACGCGCGTGTACGAACTGGCCGCCGCGACGGGTCACCTGAAGCGCTTCATCGTCTTCGGCTCATTCGTGACCGCGAAACCCGAGCCGAACGACGTCGATGTATTCCTGATCATGCACGACACGTTCGACCTTGACTCAAGTCACGGGAGAAGCCCGGCTCGTTTTCGACCACCCTGCCGCACAGGCGCATTTCGGAGCCAGCATTTTCTGGCTGCGCCAGCTTGCCGCCCTACCCAACGAGGAGGAGGCAGTCCTGGGCTGGCAGCTCAAGCGCGACGGAACGCGAAGGGGTATCGTGGAAGTTACGGAGGCATAGCCATGATTGCGAACGATCAAGAGCTCAAAGTCACCCTGGACCGTATTGCCCAGTTTCAGGCTCAAGTCGCACACCTGCGGAACACGGAAACCAACCCCATCAACTACCGTGCTGCAGTGTCGGGGTTTCTCGCGGAGATCGACCGCATGCAGCTTGAAGTGCGCGAGTATCTGAGTCTCCATCCACGAGAGCTGACAACAGCCGTCTAACTTCGCGTTCCAGCGGAGCCACAACAGCGGCGCTGCGCTTGCTGTTGCGCGCCGCTGAACGCGGGCGTTCGGCGTCTCTAGACTGTGCTGGAAGTGAATTGGATAGGCCACCGCAAGGGCGCATCTCGAGCAGTGAGCGGCGTTTTCGGCGGCGGTAAGGCTGGTGGCGTTGAGATCGGAGGCTAGCGGCGAGACAGGCCGATCTGGCTTCTGGCTCGATGCTACTTTTATTCACTTGCCTTCTTGGGAGGAGTCGATGAACGAAAGAAGAAGAGCGTTGCTGGCATTGGGAGTGGCTGCGGCAGGAGCACAGGCTCTTGACGCTTTTGCTCAAACGTCTCCGCCTGATTTCAAGCGCGGCTCAGTCCGCGCAGGTGGCCTCGAGTTTCACTATCTCGAAGCGGGGTCGGGCCCGTTGGCACTATGTCTCCATGGCTTCCCAGACTCGCCGTGGACATATCGGTATCTGCTCCCGCAACTCGCGCAGGCGGGATTCAGAGCGGTCGCACCTTACATGCGTGGATACGCGCCCACCCAGATTCCTCTCGACGGAGACTTCTCCACCAAAGCATTGGCGAGCGATCCGAATGCGTTGCATGAGGCACTGGGCGGGGACAGCAACGCTGTGCTGCTTGCGCATGATTGGGGGGCTTGCGCAGCATGGGGTGCGCTTTCCGATGGCCCCACGCGTTGGCGTCGCGCAGTAGTTGGTAACGTACCGCCTTTTGGGTACTTCACCTTCGATTACAAGCAGCTAAAGCGTTCTTTCTACTTCTGGTTGTTCCAAATGGCCGCTGCTGATGGCATTGTTTCTGCCAACAATATGGCCTTCATTGACGGTCTGTGGGGTGACTGGTCACCGGGATATGACGCAGCCTACGACCTGACGAAGGTGAAGGAATGCCTGAGCAATCCGGCGAATCTCAAGGCCGCAATGGGATACTACCGCGATGCCTTCGAGCCATCGCGCTTTGGCTCGCCGGAATGGGTTGAGAAACAGGTAGCGGCATGGGGACGTCCCATTCCACAACCCGTCCTCTATCTTCATGGCACAACCGATGGTTGCATCGCACTCGACGCAGTCGCCCTTGATGCAATCCCCAAAGTTCTGGGGCCGGGATCTCAGGTGGAGCGTGTCCCCGGCGTAGGCCATTTCTTCTGGGTTGAGAAGCCTACGCAGATCAATGAGCGAGCGCTGCGGTTCCTCAAGGCTACCTGAGGGGCAATTCGGTGCGGCGGTATGTTCTGCTCCGGATCAACTCAGGCCATTGCGAGACGCCGAACATCGCGTTCCAGGGGAGCCGCAACAGCGGCGCTGCGCTTGCTGTTGCGGCCCCCTGAACGCGGGCGTTCGGCGTCTTGTGGCAGTGCTGGCAGTGGGAGGGTTGCCGGTATGCAAGCTGTCGTGGCTGATCCCGTCGTTGCAGAATGTGGCGAAAGGCCCTGTCGTTGTTCGAGGGTGACACGGTGCCCGCACGCCAGCGGGTGCTCGAAGCCCGACTCGCCAGCCGCTGCTGAGACATCAAGCCGAGACCGACTCGCTGGCAACGCGGTGCATCACCAATGGCTGAAACCGACACGCGCAGCGCAGTCGTCAACGTGCGGTGGTACGCCCTCGTGGCGTCGCGCCGCTGAGCCAAGCAGCGGTGGTACGGAAAGGGAGTCAGCGGTGGGAGTGCTGAGCGCCTCCTCTCCATCGAAGTCTGATCCATCACGACAACGGTAGTCTCGCTGGCCCGGTGCATCGGGCGTCGGCGGAAACGCGAAGCCGTGTCGGTGTTCGAGGGCAGGTGGTACGCAGCGTCACGGATGGCGCTGCAAGGCAAGCGTGTGCGGCGTATGCTGGTGTAGCGCAGAGGGGCCGGTCTATCCGAACGCAGCAGGCGTAGCCGCGAGCATGCAGGCTTGGTTGCCAAGGTGACTTTCAAATCCGTGGTTCTTTGCCGGCGGCCGCCGAACAACCGCATGAACCGGAGCGCCCAACAGCGGGCCCGCTGTTGGGTACCCGCCTCGCTTCGCTCGCCGGCGCCCGGTTATGCAGAGCGTTCGGCGTCTCGTGGGAGCGCTGGCGGTATGAAGGTTGCCGGTATGCAAGCCGTCGTGGCTGATCCCGTCGTTGCATCTGTGGCGAAAGGCCCAGTCGTTGTCCGGGGTCTACGCGCCGAGCAAAACGCTCGGTACTTCGAAGCCAGACTCGCCAGCCGCTGCTGAGACTTCAACACCCTACGACTCGCTGGCAACCGGTGCATCACGGATGCCTGAAACTGACACGCACGGCAGTCGTGGACGTGTAGTGGTACCCAATTGCAGCGTGCGCGGTTGAGGCAAGAACCGTGGTACGCAAAGGGAGACAACGGCGGGAGTGCTGAGCACCTTCTCTCCATCGAAGGGTGATCCTCCGTCCAACGGTAGTCTCGCCGGCGCGGCGCATCGGCGGTCACCGGAAAGACGAAGCCGTCTCGGTGTTCGAGGGCAGGTGGTACGCAGTGCCACAGCAAGGCTGCAAGCCACGCTGGCGCGGCGTATGCTGCTGCGGTAGAGAGGGAGGCTTGGTCGGCAATGGAAACCTTCAAACCCATGGTTCTTTGCCGGCGGCCGCCGAACAACCGCATGAACCGGACCGCCCGAGAGCGTCGCTCTCGGGTACCCGTCGCGCTTCGCGCGCCGGCGGCCGGTTATGCGGAGCGTTGGACGAGCCCGCACGTTCGTGCGGGGGAAGTGTGCACAGGCTCGTGGACTGAGCCAGCGAGGTGAGTAGTTTTGCGAGCGTGAAGGTGACGAGTATGGAGCTCGCCGCCCACGCTCGATGCCCACGATCCAGCAGATCCTCCAGGATCACTTCGACGAACTGGCCGCCAGTGGCACGCTGAGCGCCCCGCAGCAGCGGGCCGGCTGGGCGCTGCGCAAGTGCCGCACCGCTGCGCTTGGGCGGTCACGTGCAGCGCTGTCCCAACGGACACGTGGAGCAGGTGTGGTACAACTCCTGCCGGCATCGGGCGTGTCCCCAGTGCAACGGTTTGGCGAAAGAGCGCTGGCTGCAGCGCACGCAAGCCAGACTGATCGACTGCGCGCACTGGCACGTGATCTTCACCATCCCGCACCAGTTGAACGTGCTGTGGCAGCTGAACACCGCGGTGATGATGGATGCGCTGTTCGCGGCCGCGCGCGACACGCTGCTCGAGCTGCTCGCCGACCCGCGCCATCTGGGTGCGCAGGCCGGGATCCAGCTCGCGCTGCACACCTGGAACCGCGCGATGGCGCTGCATCCGCACCTGCACGCGCTGGTCAGCGACGGGGGCATGCGCGAGGGCGTGTGGGTCACGCCCGCGGCGCAGCCACTTTCTGCCCGCCAAGGTGGTGATGCTGCTGTTTCGCGGCAAGCTGCTCGATGCGCTGCGAGACCTGCATCGGCGCGGGCAGCTGCGCCTGCCCGATGCCATGAGCCCGGAGCGCTTCAGCGAGCCTGCTCAACCGCCTGGGGCGCAAGGTGAAGTGGAACGTGCGCGTGTGTGAGCGCTACGCCCACGGGCGCGGGGTGAGCCTGTACCTGGCCCGCTACGTCAAGGGTGGCCCCTACCGCAACACCCAGATCGTGCGCGCCAGCCCACGCGAGGTGCTGTTTCGCTACACCCCGCACAGCGAGGCGGGCGAACCCAAGCGCAGCGCCACACTGGCGCTGTCGCCGCAGAACTTTCTCGCCCGCGTGCTCCAGCACGCCCCCGAGCCGGGACGCCATACCGTGCGCTACTACGGGCTGTACGCGCATGCCTGCGCCGAGCAACTCAACGCCGCCCGCGCGCTGCACGCCCAAGCCCCGGTCGAGCCGCCCGCAGCCCATCGAGTGGCAAACCTATCTCGCGCGCTTCCCACGCGCGCTCGCCGCCACCCGCTGCCCGCAGTGTCAGGCCCCGCTGGTGCGCGGGGCGCTCCTGCTCGCCACGCCCCACCCGCCATGAGCAGCGTGCGCACATCCACGCTTCAGCACACCTGACCCGAGCGCACCCGCGCGCGGTGGCCCGCGCTCGCCCCCACACCCGCGCTTCCCGCGGCGGCGCCCCGCGCGCTGCCTGCGCAGCGCCCTTCGCGCCGCCGCGGCAGCGTTCCCCGGCCGCCCCAGAGCCCCGCTGTGCACACCTCCGCACCCATGACACCAGGGTAGGTCTGCTTGTACCTCCCGCAGGCGGGGCATACAATTTCCATAGACCGATGCCCCTGCACACAGGAGGTCCATGACCAGCTCGTCCAACCCTCCGTTCGAGCGTACACCGCGCGCTCGGCTGCGCCCGCGCGCGGCTTCGCCCTGTCGGGTGACGCTCAACTAAGCGTTGGGCGTCTTGTGGCAGTACTGGTAGTACGAAGGTTGCTGGATCCGCGCCATCCAGCCTAATGCGGTCGTAGCAGGGGCAGTGAAAAGCCTTGTCGTTGTCCAAATGTCACGCGGACGGCATGCGCGAGACAAACTACGAGTCCAAGCCCAAGCCAAACTGGGGAGTTCTCCTGAAACTCCCGACGGTCAACGGGTTGCACAATAGCCGATTGACTCAGCGGTAAGTGATGCGATCCCCTGAGGGTCACCTCAGTGGCACAGCCGTTTCACGTTTTGCGTCCACCCCCTAGACCTAGAGTCAGGGCGCAGAACTCGGAAACTCTAAAGTTATGGACCGCTTTGCCGAGGATCCAATGACATCATCGCAAATTGGGGAGTGCAATGTTGAAGAGAAGCGGAGTCCTTGTGATCACCGCGGGATTGCGGCGCGCGTCAAGGTAGTTGTCGCCTCGTTCATGCAGCCAACGGCTGTGTATCGATGCACTCCGAATGCGTCTTGACGACGGAGTCGCGTTCGGGGTTGAGCGTGACGGCGCCGATGGGCGACCAGTTGCGCGTGGTGCCTGACCAGCGCGCCGGGTTGCGTTCACGAGCCTCGGTGTACAGCGCGTGACGCGCGGCCAGGATCGCGTGGTCTTCGCCGGCATGGCGCTGCGCCGGGCTGACGTAGCGGATGCCGCTGTGGCGATGCTCGACGTTGTACCAATGCACGAAGCCGGCTGCCCAGGCGCGCGCCTGCTCGAGATCGGCGAAGCCCTTGGCGGGGAACTCGGGGCGGTACTTGGCGGTGCGGAACAGCGACTCGGCATAGGCGTTGTCGTCGCTCACGCGAGGCCGCGAGTACGAGGGCTTGACGCCCAGCCAGTGGAGCATCGCCAGCACGGTCGTGGCCTTGAGCGTGGAGCCGTTGTCGCCGTGCAGCACCGGCTTGGTGCTCAGCGCGGCGATGCCCTCGGCCAGCGCGGTGCGACGCACCAGGTGCGCGGCATGCTCGGCGTCGTCGCTGTCGTGGACCTCCCAGCCCACGATCTTGCGGCTGTACAGGTCCAGGATCAGGTACAGGTGGAACCACAGGCCGATCACGCTCGCGGGCAGGTAGGTCATGTCCCAGCACCACACCTGCACGCGGCGCCGTGGCGATGTGCGTGGTGGGCGGACGCACGGCCCTGGGCGCCTTGGCGCGCCCGCGGTGAGCGCTCTGCCCCTGCGCGCGCAGCACGCGGCTGAAGCTGGACTCGCTGGCCAGGTAGACGCCCTCGTCGGCCAGCATGGGCACGATGCGCGCCGGTGGCACGGCCGCGAAGCGCGGCTCGTTGGCCACGCGCAGCAGTTCAGCACGCTCGGCCGCGCTCAGGGCGTGGCTGGGTAGCGGGCGCACGGCCTGCGGCCTGCCATCGCCCGCTACCAGGCCGTCATGGGCCTTCCAGCGCTGCAGGGTGCGCAGGTCGATGCCGGCGATCTCGCAGGCCAGGTGCAGCCGCGCACCTGCGCTATGCGCCACGTCGATGTCTCGGGCAAGGGATTGGCGATCTTCGAGGCCGATCATTCGTCCTCTGCCCTTGTTGAAGATCGCCTGGACTTTTTTTGACAGCACCAGCAGCGCCGCCGTCTCGGCCAGGGCGCGGTCCTTGCGCAGCAACTCGCGCTCGAGCTCCTTGATGCGCTTGCGGTCCTGCCGCGTGGCCTGCGGGCTGGCACGAGCCTCCTCGGGCTCGGCCAGCGCGGCGGTGCAACTCGCGCGCCATTGGTCCAGTTCGGCCGGGAACACGCCGTGCCCGCGGCACCAGGCGCTCTTGGCCGCCTCGTTCATCGCCGCCGTGGTCACCACCGCCTCAAGCCGAGCCCCGGCAGTCCAGGCCCGCTCGCGAGCGGGCCTGGACTGCGCATCCGCACGCCAGCGCTCCAGCGTCGCCACCACCACGCCAACCTCGCGCGCCACCTGCTCCAATCCCGCGCTCTCCGGCGGCAGCAACCGCGCTACCGCACGGTCCTTGAATGCTTGTCCGTATCGAGCCACATCAGTTCCTTTGACACCCCCAAGATCAGGATTCTATCGAGGCGACAACTATTCTGACGCCGGGGGGGCTTCGTACCTTCGCTGCCCAGGACCCTGAGGAGCTTCCGGCGCTCCTGGCGGCGATTAAGAAGCACCGCCCCGAACTTCTCATCGTCTCCTCGAACACACTTACCGTACAGCATCTCGATGAAATCGTAGAGTTCGCCTTGAGTGCGCGGCTTCCCACGATCAGCGAAGCCTCCAGTTACGCGGAGGCTGGACTGCTGCTGACCTACGGCCCCGACGCCGCGTCGCTGTACAAGCGCGGCGCCGTTCAAGTTGACAAGATTCTCAGAGGCATACGGCCAGCGGAGATACCTTTCGAGTTGCCGACCAGATTTGAGCTGGTCGTGAACTTGAAAACGGCGAGGGCGCTGCGTCTGAGCATTCCCGAGTCAATAAGGGTGCGCACCACAAAGTTCATACAGTGAGTTCTACGATTGACTTGCCCACTACTCGGTCGTCCCATTTAGTCGTGGCCTTTGCATGCAGCGGCCCAACAAGGCGCTGCAGGGGAGCCGCTAAAGCGGCCCCCTGAGCGCCGGCGTTGGGCCCCATGGCGATCGGTGCTTGTGCGAAAAGTGAGATAAGGACGTGACCAGGTGCGTCATCCGCAGGTTGCTGGGCGCCTGCATTATGACGACTGCGCTGTCTGCCTTTGCAGATGAGGGTCGAAGGTTGCCTATGATCGGGCACGCGGTGCCCATTGACGAGGCAACGGACGCACCATACTCCGCAGCGCTTCGCGATGGACTCCGTCAGCTAGGGTACGTCGACGGGGAGAACATAATCATTGTTGTCCGTTACGCGAACGGCGACCGAGAGAAACTGCGGGCCAACCTTAGGGAACTGATCGGATTGGGTGTGGACGTCATCGTTTCGGACGCACCGGCTGCAACGCAAGCTACAACGAGCATCCCGATTGTGTCCCCCACCATGAGCGATCCCGTAAAGACGGGACTCGTTGCCAGCCTCGCGCGACCCGCAGGCAATCTCACCGGCCTTTCGGCGCAAAGCTACGACATCTGGCCAAAGCAACTGGAACTGGCGAGAGAGTTGATACCCAACCTTAGACGCATCTCTTTTCTATTCGATACGAAGGAGGAGCCTGAGGCTTTAGCTTCGGCCAATCGAAGCGCAGGAGCAACTCTTCAGCGGTGTCATAGCGATAGCCGAGCGTGCGCATGTGCGCCGTAACGGGGGCAACTGCAACATCGGCGGACGCCAGGCCATCAAGTTCACTGGCGCGCAGCGCGACTGCAAGAATTGTCCGAAAAGAGCTCAGTGTTTACGCCATCCTCAGCGCACCCCGGTCAGACAGGTGGCCATTTTCCTGGGCAAGCATGCCAAAGCGCAGAAGAAGGCCACTGAACGCATGAAACGCAAGATCGACACCGAGCGAGGTCGGGAGATGATCGCGCGGCGCTTTGCCACCGTGGAGCCGGTGTTTGGCAACCTGCGAGCCAACAAGGGGCTCAACCGCTTCACCTTGACGAGGTCGGCAGAAGGTCGACGGGCAGTGGAAGCTCTACTGCCTGGTGCACAACATCGAGAAGCTGGCGCACAACGGATACGCGAAGTAGGAAGCGAAGGGCAAGATGAACGTCGATCGAGAACGACACAGCGGGCGCGCAAAGCGATCTCGGGACATCCGCTGCCGATCAGTGCCGCCCGACACACCCAGCGCGGCGGGCTTATGATGGCTATCCTGGGCTGTCGCAAACAGGTTCTTCGACAGCCTCGTTATCTCGCCGACAGCACGCTCGAGTTCCTCGGCCGCAAGGACCATCAGGTGAAGGTCCGCGGATTCCGCATCGAACTCGGCGAGATCGAGAATGTCCTGACGGCGATAGACGGCGTCAGTGAAGCGGCCGTGCTCGTGGATGAGACGCGCCCTGGTGCCAAGCGTCTGATCGCCTACGTCCAGCCGCCCGTCGATGGTCAGCTCACCGAAGCGCCCTGCGTGGCGGCGCTGCCCGAGAAGCTGCCCGACTATATGGTGCCGTCGGCCTTTGTCTTCATCACATCGCTGCCCCTGACACCGCACAACAAGATCGACCGCAAGGCACTTCGAAGCATTTCCCCGTCTGACGAAGACGGACGCACCGTTGTCGCGCCGACGACGGCGCTCCAGAGCACGATCGCGCACATCTGGCGGGAGGTGCTCGAGGCCGATCGTGTCGGCATCACCGACAACTTCTTCGAACTCGGCGGGCACTCGCTCCTCGCGACACAGGTCATGTGGCGCGTGTTCGAGACATTCAAAGTGGAAGTGCCGTTGCGGCGTAACCGGTAACCCACCGGCGTTCTTTCTTCGCGCCTAGCGGGCGTCCAGAATCGCTTCCGTGATCAACGAGGCACGGAGGCGACGGCGATGGCAAGACAGGGCAAGGGCAAATGGATTCGGCGTAACGAAACGCAGTGGCGCTCACTATTGTCGCGCTTTTCCGAGAGCGGGCTGAGCGTTTCGGCGTTCTGCCGGCGCGAAGGCGTGAGCACGGCGAGCTTGTATCGCTGGCGTGGACTGGTCGAGCGCCACGATGGCGGCGAGGCTCTGCCGGTAGCGAGGCAACCGGCGTTCGTTGATCTGGGCACTCTGAGAGGGGAATCGGCGCGCGGGGCACCGGTGGAGCTCAGGCTGGATCTGGGTGGCGGGTTGACCTTGCATCTGGTGAGGCGCTGATGTTCTTCCCTGAGGGACAAGTGCGCGTGCATCTGTACGGTCGGCCGGTGGACATGCGCCGGTCCTTTGACGGGCTGTACGCGCTGACCCGCCAGGAGTTGGGGGAGGATCCGATGAGCGGCAGTTTGTTCGTGTTCATCAACCGGCGCGCCACGCAGATGAAGGTGCTGTACTGGGATCGCACGGGATTTTGTGTGTGGGCCAAGCGTCTGGAGCAGGGGCGCTTTGTGTCGGACTGGGGGCGGGTGTCGACTACGGAGATGGACTGGACCGGGTTGAAGCTGTTGCTCGAAGGCATCGAGCCGAAGGTGGTGAGAAGACGCTACAAATACACTGCACCGGTAATGCACATGGTATAATTTTTCACATGAATTCGATCACCCCTGCGCGCGTGCTGAGCTTGGAGGAAGCCGCTGAGTTCGCACCCGAGCAAGTGGTGGGTCTGAGCCGGGAGCTGGCGGCGGCGCAGCAGCAAGTCGATCAGTTCAAACACCAGCTGGAGTGGTACAAGCGCCAGTTGTTCGGACACAAAAGCGAGCGGCGTGTCATCGAGAGCGACGCGGCGCAGCTCAACCTGGGCGAGGCGATCGACCAGGGGCAAGGGCAAGCAGCGCACAAGCAGCAGGTCATTGGCGCGCACACGCGCAGCGTTGCCAGAGCCAAGCCCGAGGCGGGCGATGAGTCGCTACCCTTCTTCGATGAGACACGGGTGCCGGTGGAGACCATCGAGCTGCCCACCCCGGAGGCCGCCGGGCTGGCGCCCGAAGACTTCGAGGTCATCAGCTACAAAGACAGCTACCGTCTGGCGCAGCGCCCGGGCAGCTACGTGGTGCTCAAGTACCGCCGGCCGGTGATCAAGCTGCGCGCAAGCCAGGCCATCGTGTGCGCGCCCGCTCCGGTGGGCGTGATCGAAGCCAGCCGGGCGGAGGTGAGCTTCGTGGCCGCGGCGCTGATCGACAAGTTCGCCTACCACATCCCGTTGTACCGGCAGCACCAGCGCCTGGGCGACGCTGGCGTCACGGTGAGCCGGCCGTGGCTGACCCAGATCGCGCACCAGGGGGCAAGCCTGCTCGAGCCGATCTATGCGGCGCAGTTCGCCTCGATCCGCGACAGCCGCGTCAAGGCCATGGACGAGACCCCGATCAAGGCGGGGCGGGTGGGGCCGGGCAAGATGAAGGGGGCGTACTTCTGGCCGGTGTACGGCGAGCTCGACGAGGTGTGCTTCCCGTTCTTCGACAGCCGCCGGGCCGAGCATGTCGAACAAGCCCTGGGGCTCAAGCCAGCCGAGGGCGCGGTGCTGCTCTCCGACGGCTACAGCGCCTATGCCCACTACGCGGCCAAGACCGGGATCACCCACGCTCAATGCTGGTCGCACACCAGGCGGCAGTTCTTCGAGGCGCAGGGCGCCGAACCGCAGGCCTCCGCGCAGGCACTCGACATGATCGGCGCCCTGTACCAGGTCGAGACTCGCATCCGTGAGAGCAAGGTGGCCGCGGCGCGCAAGCTCGACTACCGGCTCAGCTACGCCAAGCCCATCGTCGAGCAATTCTTCGCCTGGGTGAATCAGAAGTTCCAGGCGCAAGGACTGTTGCCGAGCAACCCACTGACCAAAGCCTTGGCCTATGCCCGAGAGCGACGCTGCGGGCTCGAAGTCTATCTCAACGACCCGGATGTGCCCATCGACACCAATCATCTGGAGCGGGCGCTACGCGCTATTCCGATGGGACGCAAGAATTGGCTGTTCAGCTGGACCGAGCTGGGCGCCAAGTACGTGGGCATCGTTCAGAGCCTGATCGTGACCTGCCGGCTGCATCAGATCGATCCGTACGACTATCTGGTCGACGTCCTGCAGCGCGTGGGCCAGCACCCGGCCTCGCAAGTCCATCTGCTCACCCCGCGACTGTGGAAGCAGCACTTCGCCGCCAAACCGCTGCGCTCGGCCTTGCACAACCTGCACCCGCAAACAACAACGCCGTAGAGTTACCGGTTACGTTGCGGCGGCCATTCGATGCGCCGACAGTCGCAGAGTTCGCAGCGGCGCTGGAACAAGCGGAAGGCGGAACCGGCCGGCTGATGCGAATTGCCGAGATTCATGAAGAAGTCCGTCTGCTGTCGGCAGACGAAGTCACCGAGCGGCTCGCTGAGTCGCCCGAACCCCGCTAAGACCAGTAAATCACCGTCCGCGGATCCATAAAGCCCATCAGCCCCGAGATCGTTGAGCGAGAGCCGGCAGCATCCTGTTGCGCCGCGACAGCGTGGATGTGTTTGCCGTTGAAAAAATAGACATCGCCGGCGCGAACCGGAATGACGAGCTTGTCGATGCCTTGCAGGACTTCGATTGGATACGGGTAGCCCGTTTCCTGAAGCCCGAGGCGTTCGCGGGTTGCGTCGTCGGGAATCAGATTCCAGAAGTGCAACTCGCCGCCGCCAGGATTCTCGAGGCACATGTTGAAGGCGACGACGGCTGAGTCACCAAGGCGCTGGATCTCGAACCCGCGCTGCTGCGCGGCAGTCAACTGCGCGCCATCGTCGTGCGGTTCGAGCGAGTACTGGCCGACGCCCGACCATGAGCGCATCACGAACTCGCTTGCTGGCTCGTCGTTGTGCGCGGCCACGCGCATCTTCACGCCGCTCGCAGCCAGTCGCGAGCTGATAGAGGACATCACGCGCTCGAAGACGTTGTCGCAGCCGTCGAACACGTCGTGCATGGTGTCGCGGAAGGTCGCCGCCTCCGAGAGGTACTGCGTCAGCGGCTTCCGATAGTGGTACGTCCCGAGAAAATATGCCGGCACATCGTCCGCGCGCTTGCGCAAGCGCGGATGATTCCGGAAGTTTTCGGCGATGTGACGGCACACCGCAGCGTCGATCACATTTCGAAAAACGCAGCCAACAGCTTCGCCGCGCAACACGCGCTCGACGTGTTTGGGGTTGATGGCATCCGATTCGAGAAAATGAAACGACTCGGGAGAACAGACTGCGCCAGACGCGTTCATGACTTGAGGTGCGCCGCTCACGTTTGTTCCTGCCTCTGTATCTCGATGAACGAACCGGTTGGAAGGGTCGTATTATATCGGTCTCCAACATCACGCGGTCAAGGTCGCAACACGGTTGTCACGCAAGGCGGGGGGCAGTGCCAGGGTTAGATGACAAAAAGAAGGCGCTGCTGGCGCGCCTCCTCGCGAAAGAAGGCTTGAGTCAGACCGAGCCTGCACGTATTGCCCCGCGTACATCGTCCTCACCTGCAGCGTTGTCGTTCGCGCAGCGGCGTCTCTGGCTGCTCGAACAGATGGCGTTGCCCGGTCCACCGGCGTACAACATGCCGGCGGCGTACCTTCTTGATGGTCCGCTCGACGTCGGCGCGCTCAACGACGCATTCAATCGTTTACTTCGTCGTCATGACATCTTGCGCACGCGGATCGTCAACATCGATGGCGAACCGCGCCAGGAAGTCGTCGCGAATCTCCAACTGCAGATTACCGCAACAGAGCTGACTGCGGACACGGATCCAATCGCGGCATTCACGCGGGAAGCCAGGGCCCTCGCGTGAACGCCATTCGACCTTGCGACGCCTCCGATGTTGCGCGTCGCGTTATCTCGCATCGGACCCGCGCGTCACGGCCTTGCGGTCGTGCTGCATCACATCGTGGCCGACGGCTGGTCGCTGCCGATCCTGATGCGCGAAGTCATGGCGGCGTATGCCGATGCGCGTCAAGCGCGCCCGAGCACGTTGCCGCCGTTGCCGCTGCAGTACGCGGACTACTCAGACTGGCATCGCGGGATGGTCGGCCGCGGAGAGCTCGAGGCCCATGGCGCGTTTTGGAAGCGCGTGTTCGCCTCGCCGCCGGTACCGCTCGACCCGCCCACTGACCGCGCGCGACCTTCCGAGCGAAGTTTTCACGGCGCGTCCGTGCGCCTGCGGCTGAACGCTGAATTGACAACGGGATTGCGGCGACTCAGCCGGGACGACGATGCCAGCGTGTTCATGACGCTCGTTGCCGTCGTGAATCTCCTGTTGGCTCGCTACTCCGGCCAGCGCGACATCGTGGTCGGCTCGCCGGTGGCCGGCCGCGTCCGCGCCGAACTGGCGGAGCAACTCGGCTTCTACGCAAGCGAAGCACGGAGGAATGGCCAAGCGTGCCAACGCGCTAGACACCACCGGCGGTGAGCAGGCCGGGTCAGGAGCGGCGGAGCTCGTCGATCAGCGCTTCCGGCTTCTCCTCGCGCAGGCAGACCCGCTTCCAGATACCGTAATTCAGGAGGTTCCAGAACAGCCATGCCTTGGAAGGAACGTGGCTTTGCACCTCCCGGATCCACGCCTCGTCCACGGCCTTGGCCGCCAATGGAACCAGTCGCTCCAGAACGCCGCCCCGCACCGCCCAGTCTCCGCGCAGGAGGCCGAACCCCGCCTTAGGACGGTCCACAATGAACCGGGGCACGCCCACTCGCTCCGCCAGAGCCTTGCGCAGGGCGTTCTCGGGGGGGCCGAGCTTTTCCGGCCAAGGAAGACGAAACGCGAGATCCAGCACTTCCGAATCGTAGAAAGGGTAATGAACGTTGCGGCCCTGGGCATGCCCGATCTTGTACCAAATGATTTGGGTCACGTTCTCGTCGCCCAACAGCCCATAAATCGCCCAGACATCGCGGAGATCGCGACTCTGGAAGGGGCGCATGACTTCGATCTGCCGGCCCACGATTTCCGGCCATGACATTCCGAGACGCGTCCGGACCCATTCCGGATCTCCATACACCTTCCAGGACCACATGGGATTGTCCGGGTCGCGCGAAAAGGCGTTGCCGGCCAACCGCGACTTGGTCGCGTTTTGCAGCCAGCTCCCGCCACGGCCGGTGTGATGGTTGATGAACCGCAACAACGTAATTACGGGCGGGATCTGGACCGCCCGAAACCAGGGATGGCGTCTGCGCCAGTAGAAGAAGCTACGCGCGTTCCCGAAGGCAAGGCCCGCTCCATGAGAGTTCACGATGTCCGGGCGTGAGGCATCGATACCATCTCGGCACAGCAGATACATCAACACAGACTGCAAATGATGCACCGGCATTTCCGCCGCGGCGATGGCCTCGATTGACCCCTTGAGATACTCCTCGTGAGTCGGCACGTAGTGAGAGTGGGGAATCTTCAAGGCCTTCGCCGCCGATGTGGCATACGCCCGCTCAACCTCGAGACCGGGCGACTCAAACGGATAGCTGCTCGAATAGGCGATGCCGCTCCCGCCAGATTGGCGGGAGAAGATCTGCCACATGAGTGTGGAATCGATTCCGCCGCTCATTAAGACCGCGGTCCGCGCGGGGTCGAGCTGCCGGAGATACCGGGCCAGGGCAGATTCCAGGCGCTCGGCGCTTTCCGCCAAACCGATTCCGGCCTGCGGTGCAGGGAAGGGGGCCGCCACCTCCTGCAGCCTGAGTTCCCTGCCCACCGTGATCTCCAACCTGTAGCACAACGGGAGCTGCTTAATATTTCGATACAGGGTGTGAGGCGGATTGACGATGCGATAGACCAGTAACTCCGGAAGCGCATCCGGGTCCTCTTCCAGACGGATCCCCATCTGTCGGAAGAACCGGAAATGCGTCGAGGCGTACAGCTCTCCCCCTGGGGTCACTGTGTAATAGAACGGACGTCCCAATAGTGGTGGTGCCACCAGAACGCGGTTACTGGCCGCATCGACCCTGACATCCGACCACTCCGGGCTCGCTTTGATGGTGAACCCGGCCATTCCGAATGACTCGGTTGCTCCGGTCGACTCGCGGTCGGAGCGCGTTCGAGTGATAGACAGGGTTAGCATGGAATGGCGCCGAGTCAGTGCGTTTACCGAGGGACAGACAGGTCGATGCCCGTAAGTCGGAGATCACGGGGATCAGGGAGTTCCGTGTGTGCCGAGCGGAACCGACCGGGGCACCGGGAGTCGCCGGGTGCTGGCTTCGGCCTTTCTCGACACCTCAAGCGTTCCTAACGTTGCATCAAACTGCAATCGGCACAAGGTGAGCCCAGAATCGCTGCCCTCCTCCGGAGCCAATGACTCGAAAACTGTCCAGCCACAACTCGTTTCAGTAGCTCTGCCCACTCTCGAATCTGTGATGACGGTCAGGTAATTGCCTGCCGCGGTAGCCTTGTTTACATGGGCAAATTGACCACCGAAATCCATTGGGGTTCTTGTAAGAGCGAATAGGAACACCTAGTAGCTCCTGTCGTTCATTTGGTTGCGACGAGATTGATGGGTGTATGTACTTTCGATCGAAACCGACGGTGTATGCCGGGTGCGACAGACGAAGCCTTCAACGCGATCTCCGCCAACAACTTCTTCCAGATAGCGGCCAGCTCTACCAAGCCATTCTGATCCTGGAGCAGAAATGTGGAGACACGCGAAAAACCCGCCAGGCGCAATTCCCGATTCAATTCGGAATGCGAAGTTTCGTTGAGGTGAAACCCCAAGGGCTCCTTTGCATCCGGATACACCAATCGAGTGATGTCATGCGGGCCCGACAGCCGATTCGGTGTTGCGATAATGTAGTGACCACCCGGCCGCAGAATTTGAACCACCTGACGATAATGCTCACGCGCATCTTCGGGATGAAGATGTTCAATGACGTCGATGCTTACGGCAGCAGAAAAACTGCCAGGCTGAAACTGCCGTGCAATATCGATTCCAGAGCACTTGGCGACGCGACAATTTGCTTCGGGACACCGCGCGCCAATAAGCCGCCTTGTCTCATCCAGCGAGGCCTCGGATATGTCGGTTGCAACATATGACCTGACAAACGGCGCGACAATCATCGCCGTGAATCCACGACCCGCTCCAAACTCAATCACGTCATCTTGCGGGCTGCATAGAGCCCGGATCGACTCCGCAAGATGCCTGTTTGTCCCGGCGGTTCGCCGCTCTGGATCGGTCAAATCATCCGATGTGCCCCACCGCAGCCCGGCTACGGTATTGTAAGCCTCGAGGTACAGGGCCGGCCGGTGGCTGGCCGAAGCGTTTCTCAGGCGCTTCGCATATTCGAATTCAGCCGCGATCCACGGCTCGATATTCGTGTTCATACTTCACGTCCCGAGTGGAAGCGTCCCTTGTAGGCTAGCTAGTTCTAGATTGGTGGCGAATGCGGTGCAAGCCGCGGCCAGGCGCCCTTAAGAATCGACATCCGAACCCGCCAATATCGAGTCGTTTATCTCCTGGTGACCACGGTCATTTCACCGTAGGATTCCACAATGGCCGACTGCGCCAATTCGCGCAGTCGTTTGTGGACGGTGGAATTGTCGTCGGCAAAATAAACAAATGGGTCTGACACATTTGGAAGCACACCGCTCGAATTCGTCGCTTGCGCCCTATACGCGGACGGCCGAACAGCGGCGGCTCGCGCGGCCGGCGCTCGGCGCTCAGCTTGGGGCAGAGCGGGAACAAAAATTGTCCAACCTTCCGACCCGGTTGGACAAAAAACGGCAGTAAGTAATGGAAATGTCACGACAAAATTTAGCGGTGATGACCCCGGAGATACGCACATCTCAATCGCCGATGCGCGCGCGTTTGGATCGGTGATTTTCAAGAAACGCTGTAAGAGGCGCAAACCTTCCGCCGCCCATGATGCATTGGCGTTGCCGGACGCCGGAAGGTTAGCGAGTAAGCGCGTAAAATTGCCAGGAAGCTTTTTGTTGGCCATCGGTGTCGCTCGCCCCGTTCAGGCAATTTCAGCCGCGCGTGTTTTTCCAAACGACCGTTCACGAAGAGATGGTGGGTTCGACGACCGTATCGCTCAACCGAGATACGGATACTTTGGCGGGCGGATAATAACAGGTGCCCAGGCTGACCGGCCCGTCATTCTCGAATTTGAATGCGTTCACCAACGTCGCCAGGTTCTTCCCACCTGCGCTCCAGAGCGCCAAGCTTCCTAAAAAATGGCCCTTCGACAAAAACAGCGGGCCCACGGTAATGACGAACTCAGTCGTTCCCGCCTCCAGCTCCCCAACTACGCCGTCCATGATGACCTGGGCGTGAATAGCATCGGCGTTATCTGTGATGTTAAGGTACGCCTGATCGCAGCGCGTTGAGTTCGAAACGGTGATGGACATTTGTATCGTCAGATGGCCGCCATACGATGTCCTGGCCGACGCCTTGATGAGCTCCGCGCTCCAAACGTGATCGCCAAGGACTGACGAAGCGGCCCTGGTTTGCTGTGTGTCCGTGGCCGCATAGGCCGCCAGAATTTCGCCGGGCCTGCCTTGCCCTGCAACCTTGCCATGGTGCAGCAAGAGAACCTCGTTGCACAGCCTCTGAATATAGTGCGCCGAGTGCGAGACAAGAATGACAGCCGCGCCGTCCAAGATCTCCCCCAGGCGCCGGCCACACTTCATGCGAAAATTCGCATCCCCCACTGCCAGCACTTCGTCCAGCAGCAGAACATCCGGGTGCATGGCGGTGGCGACCGCAAATCCGAGCCTCACCTGCATTCCAGAGCTGTAGTTCTGCACCGGTGTATCGATGAACTCGCCGACTTCCGAGAAATCGACAATCTCATCGTATTTGGCGTCGATTTCCTTCCTGCTGAGGCCAAGCACCGCACCGTTGATGTAAACGTTCTCCCGGCCCGTCAGGATCGGATTGAAGCCCGCGCCGAGCGAAATCAGCGCGCCGACGCGGCCGCGCATCTCGATCCGGCCGCGATCGGGCTTGACGATACCGTTGAGCATTTTCAGGAGCGTGGTCTTGCCGGCGCCGTTGCGCCCGATGAGGCCCAGGCATTCCCCGCGTCGCAGCTCGAACGACACATCGTCGACCGCCCAGAATTCCTTGCTGCGGAGGCCGTGGGGGGAACCATCTTGCCCGAACAGATCGGCCACCGTGTCTTGCACGCCATACCAGAGCGACCGCTTCAGGGAACGGCAGAACTTCTTGGAGACCCCATCGACGCGGATCAAGACATCGTCAGCCATGGCATGCCTTCAGTTCCCAATCCTCGCGATCAGATGTGGCATCGCCACGCGAAAAATAATCCATCCCAATAACAAAAGCGCGATGGTCACCAGCGTGATCGCGATGAAGGCGGCAGCATGCGGAGTCGCTCCGATGGTCAGCCAGTCCCGGGGCGCTGCGACCAGCGGGGTCAGTGGGTTAAAGGTTGCGATACCTGCCGCGATCCCCGCCTCGGGCACGGGATACAATACCGGCGTCAGCAACATCAAGAATGTCGTTGCGAGCGGCAACGCCTGCATCACATCGCGATGATAAAGCATCCCGAGCGGCGTGAGCAGGATGCCGAGCAGATAACCGAACAGCATGAGCCCGAGAATCCCCAATGGGAACAGCACGGCGGTGACCGGCGGCACGATGCGGGACCATACGAGAACCATCAACAGAATGACCAGGCGAACCAGAAAACCAAGGCCGACCTGAGCAAGTCCCGATAGCAGAATGGCTTCACGGGGCACTATGATACATGGAACGGTTGAGTTCCCCAAGCCTCGTTATCCCTAAATGTCGTTTCGATGGCGCCCTTGTACCAAGCCATGCAACTGCCGGTGCCGTTCGGATCGCCAATGTGGTGAAATGTGCAGCGCTCGATGTTGCACGCCCTGAAGAAGACGTTTTGGGTCGCGCCGCCAAAATCGAGGCCCGCGAAGCCCCCACCACGAAACGCACACTCTGAGAACACTTGCCATCTTGCATAGTCCCAAGCTGGTGCAGGGCTAGTCCCATGCGGCCACTCGTAGTTGCCATTCACGGCGTAGGCGCCGTTAGCGCCGCCGAGATACGTGATCCACTTTTGGAGGTAGTGATCTTTGGTGGCCGAGTAATTCAGATGAGACATCGCCGTATTTGCCAGACCGCTCGCAATCATACCACCGACGTTGAAATGCCACTGGTGGGCGCTGTACGCGAGCGGGCCGGCGTTATTCGGTGTCGTGACCGCCAGATCGTTCTGGAATGAACAATTCCAAGTCCCGAAGCCGTAGCCCTGTTGATACGACGGCGTGTACATCCACGCGCCGACCACATAGCCAGTTGTCGGCAGGCCCTTAACGTTGTCGAGATAAATGTTATGCCATTTGCCGAAATCGGTTCGGTCGAAACCGAACACCGACAGGGCCTTGCCTGAAGCGCCCGTGATTTTGACGTTGAAATCGCCAAAAACGACATCGCGGATACGACCGCTGTCTTTCCCACCGCGACTGACGTGAAAATTTCGGATGGACACCAGATACGGGTTGGTATTGACCTCGGGCACGGTCCCCACTCCGGGGAAGATCGGCGTCCCCCCCGGACATAGAGTATGTCGTCCACCGGCATAAGCTCAGGCTGACCACGCCGTTGTTAAGATTGAGCCCGCCACCGGACTTCGTGGTCGTATCGCGCTTGATCGCTACCCTCAAGGAGGCGGCCGAGAAACTTGCGCGCAAGCCCAAATCACGCTAACAATTCACACCGTCCTGCCCGGGGAAATTTGACCCGGCCACAGGTGGAGGAAATTCAAGTGGCCGCCGGGGATGTGCGTGGGTGGACGGCTGGCGAGTTTTACTGGGTCTTACATGTATTCTACTCCGACGTATGTCTTTACGACATGACAAGCCAGAGCGAACCCACATATGTTCCTGTCGATGTGGATACGCATCTCTCGGCCCTCATCGCAGATTCTCGGAGGCCACATCCCCTTGGGTGTTCAACATGCCAGCGGGTCCCCTTATCGTTTGGGTCGTGACCGTGTGGTGCTAAGCTATAGATCGCCCAAATGGGGTGTATCCCTTCCAGGCGTTGAGATGGAGGAATCATCATATGGCTTGTCGGAATGAGGAGTTCAAATCCAGTATCTGCGTAGTTGGTGACGTCTGCCTGACCGGTCAAGGTATCAGAGCTGCCTTCGCTGCTCGCCGCGAGAGCGTGTCGTCGAAGATAAGATCCGCGGTAGGCGACTCTGCCGCGATCATATCGAAACTGGAATGTCTCAACAGCGTCTCGCAGTCGCTTCGGCAAAGATGACGATGCAGAAGGTTATCGCAATCCAGTCCGATGACTACACGATGCCGGGTAGACCGCCCGAGTCCGATGCATCCTCCCCGCGATGGTCCCGGCTGCTTCGGGCGGCCGGTCACCAGGTGCGCTGGGTCGATGTTCGTCGCCCGGATATCTTGGACCAGCTTGGGGGTTGCGAGGCATTCATGTGGCGCTGGGCTCACTTCGGAGGAATGTTTCAGATCGCAAGGCGGGTGCTTCCCGTCATCGAGCGCCAGTTGGGTATTCCGGTCTATCCGGATCAGAACACCTGCTGGCACTACGATGATAAGATTGCTCAAGCGTACCTGTTTCATGCACTGAAAATTCCGGCACCCAAAACTTGGTGCTGGTTTGCTGAAGCCGGGGCTAGAGAGTGGATCCAGGCCGCCGAATTCCCTCTGGTATTGAAGCTGGCCGGGGGTGCAGGCTCCGAAAATGTACGACTGGTCAGGTCTATCGAAGAAGCAAGTTGGTGGATCGACCGACTCTTTCGCGTCGGTACTGGGAGTCTTAAAGCACCCATGGTGGCAGCACCGTGGCCATGGAGGACTCGCTTACGGGCGGCGGCGAAGGCGCTGCTCAAAGGTGAACCCCCACGAGAGCTTCAGCATCCCCACTGGCCCTTGGAAAAAAACTTTGTGCTGTTTCAGGAATTTCTGCCGAACAATGCTTTTGATACACGGGTCACCGTTATCGGGCCTCGGGCGTTTGCGTTCCGCAGATTCAACAGAGAAGACGACTTCCGGGCGAGTGGCAGCGGCAAGATTGATTACACACAAGATAAGATCGATGAACGTTTTATTCGACTCGCGTTCACGATTGCGAATAAACTGGGCGCACAAAGCTGCGCGATCGATGGTCTCTATCGGCGGGATGAGGTTGTCGTTGGCGAGATCAGCTATACCTATGTGAGCTCCGCGGTTTACGATTGCCCGGGTCATTGGCGTCTTGTCGGCAATCCAGGACACGGCGATCTGGTATGGCAAGCCGGATCGATGTGGCCTGAAGAAGCGCAGATTGAGGAATTTCTGGCCCGGCTTGACCAACGATGGGATCTTCACAAGTTCCCAACGCTATGTTAGCCCTCGCAGGACAACTTTGACGGAAAGCGTATGGTGAATGTGGAACGATTCGCCGGCCTTCGAGTCATTGTCCTGATTGAATGGCTTGAGCTTGGCGGTGCTGAGCGTCAAGCCGTCATGCTCGCTCGGGAACTGCGGCGACATGCGGTGGATGCCGAAGTCTGGGCATTGGGACGGGACTACGGTCAAGGTCAGCAGCGCGCGGTTGCTTCATTGTGCGAACAGTATGGCGTACCCCTTCACGAATCGACTGTTCAAATTCCCGATGACTGGCGGCGATGGCCCGATGGACTGGATTCGTTCGCCGAGCTTCTGCGGCGGGCGCGGCCGGACATCCTGTTGCCATATTGGAACAAGCCAAACATGGTAGCCGGCATTGTCTGGCGTTGGACAGGCGCCCAAACCTGCATCTGGGGCCAGCGCGACGAGGGAAGAGGACGTCCGCCGCGATGGTTGGAGGCGATTGCGGTGGCCAACACGCCCTGGTTCATCAGCAATTCCCAGATCGGCGCCGACTACCTGACGCAGGAATTGCGCGTGCCGAAGCAGCGGGTCCACATAGTGCATAACGGAGTTGATCCTCCGCCTGTCCAGACCGATCGGCACACATGGCGAGCCAGGCTTGAGATTCCGCAGGACGCGTTTGCGGCTTGTATGGTTGCGCATTTGCATCGCTACAAGGATCACTTCACGTTGCTGGAAGCCTGGAAAATCTTTCTCGACTGTCTGAATGCCTCCACCGATGGGGCGGTCCGCGCCAATTTGGTGTTAGCAGGCGAAAACATGGGAACCGGCCCCGCCTTGCAGGAACTGGCGAAAAGGCTCGAGATTTCCCAATCGGTCCGCTTCGTCGGCCGGATCGCTGACATCAGTGGATTAGTGAGGGCCATGGATGTTTGCGTGCATAGTTCGGTAAAGGAAGGATTGCCAAATGCGGTTCTCGAAGCCATGCATGCAGGAGTTCCGGTGGTGGGAACGGATATTCCGGGCATACGCGAAGCCTTGGGCGAACAGTCAGCCCACTTCCTCATACCCGCAAAGGACGCCGTCGCCCTGGCCGGGCGACTCAGCGAGCTTTATTCAATGAATTCAGCTTCAAGATCCCAGATCGTAGAAAGAAATCAGCAGCGGATTTCTACCCATTTCCCTCCAGAACGGCTGGCAGCACATACAATGGAAGTCCTCGCCATCGCTACGGAACAGTCTCAGCCGCATTCCAAAATGGGAACGCTGTTACGGTCGCCCACTTTCCTCAAGTCATCCCTGCGCCTATGGCGATTTGCTTGTATTACCAGAAGAATTATAAGGAACATGGCACACCGAATCCCCTTGCGGAGAGTAGCTAGGGAATCTCTGAACAAGTCCCCGGAAACGGGGTCTCATTGAGACTGAATGAAGCGATGATATTCGAATATGACTCAACTGACCTTTGGTGACGCGGAGTACGCGGGCAAGGGCAAGACGACGCGGCGCGAGGTGTTCCTGGCCGAGATGGACCAGGTGGTGCCGTGGAAGTCGCTGCTGGGTCTGATCGAGCCGTTCTACCCGCTGGCGGGTCGCGGCCGCCAGCCCTACCCGCTGGAGACGATGCTGCGGGTGCATCTGATGCAGAACTGGTTCGGTCTGAGCGATCCGGGGATGGAGGAGGCCCTCTACGAGGTGGCCTCGATGCGCCAGTTCGCTGGGCTGAACCTGCTGGGGGCCATTCCCGACGAGAGCACCATCCTGCACTTTCGCCACCTGCTGGAGCAAAACGAGATCGCGCCCCAGATCCTGGAGCGGGTCAACGCGCACCTGATCCGCAAGGGGCTGCTGCTCAAGCGTGGCACGATGGTGGACGCCACGATCTTCGAGGCGCCCAGTTCGACCAAGAACGCTAGCGGGGAACGCGACCCGGCGATGCATCAAGCCAAGAAGGGCGAGCAGTGGCACTTTGGGATGAAGGCCCACATCGGCGCGGACGTCGACTCGGGGCTGGTGCATACGGTGGTGACCACCCCGGCCAACGAGTCGGACGTGGCCCAGATCGATCAACTGCTGCACGGCAAGGAGAAAGTCGTGCACGGCGACGCCGGCTACATCGGGGCGCAAGAGCATGCCCCGAGCGACAAGGTCGACTGGCAGATCGCGCGCAAGCGCGGGCAGGTCAACAAGATCGCCAACGCGAAGGAACGGGCCAAGGCGCAGCGTGCTGATTACCCCCCCGCGTCAGAATAGTTGTCGCCTCGATAGAATCCTGATCTTGGGGGTGTCAAAGGAACTGATGTGGCTCGCTATGGACAAGCATTCAAGGATCGTGCGGTAGCGCGGTTGTTGCCGCCGGAGAGCGCGAGATTGGAGCAGGTGGCCCGCGACGTGGGCGTGGTGGTGGCCACGCTGGAGCGGTGGCGTTCTGATGCGCAGTCCAGGCCAGCCCTGGGGCGCAGCTGGACGGCCGGGGCTCGGCTTGAGGCCGTGGTCACCACGGCCTCGATGAACGAGGCGGCCAAGAGTGCCTGGTGCCGCGGGCACGGCGCGTTCCCGGCCGAACTGGACCAATGGCGCGCGAGTTGCGCCGCCGCGCTGGCTGAGCCCGCGGAGGCCCGTGCCAGCCCGCAGGCCACGCGGCAGGACCGCAAGCGCATCAAGGAGCTCGAGCGCGAGTTGCTGCGCAAGGACCGCGCCCTGGCCGAGACGGCGGCGCTGCTGGTGCTGTCAAAAAAAGTACAGGCGATCTTCAACAAGGGAGAGGACGAATGATCGGCCTCGAGGATCGCCAATCCCTGTCCCAAGACATCGACGTTGCCCATAGCGCAGGTGCGCGGCTGCATCTGGCCTGTGCGATCGCGGGCATCGACCTGCGCACCCTGCAGCGCTGGAAGGCCCATGACGGCCTGGTAGCGGGCGATGGCAGGCCGCAGGCCGTGCGCCCGCTACCCCGCCACGCCTTGAGCCAAGCCGAGCGTGCTGAACTGCTGCGCGTGGCCAACGAGCCGCGCTTCGCGGCCGTGCCACCGGCGCGCATCGTGCCCATGCTGGCCGACGAGGGCGTGTATCTGGCCAGCGAGTCCAGCTTCAGCCGCGTGCTGCGCGCGCAGGGGCAGAGCGCTCACCGCGGGCGCGCCAAGGCGCCCAGGGCCGTGCGTGCACCCACCACGCACATCGCCACGGCAGCGCGTGCCGTGTGGTGTTGGGACATGACCTACCTGCCCGCGAGCGTGATCGGCCTGTGGTTCCACCTGTACCTGATCCTGGACCTGTACAGCCGCAAGATCGTGGGCTGGGAGGTCCACGACAGCGACGACGCCGAGCATGCCGCGCACCTGGTGCGTCGCACCGCGCTGGCCGAGGGCATCGCCGCGCTGAGCACCAAGCCGGTACTGCACGGTGACAACGGCTCCACCCTCAAGGCCACGAGCGTGCTGGCGATGCTCCACTGGCTGGGCGTCAAGCCCTCGTACTCGCGGCCGCGCGTGAGCGACGACAACGCCTATGCCGAGTCGCTGTTCCGCACCGCCAAGTACCGCCCCGAGTTCCCCACCAAGGGCTTCGCCGATCTCGAGGAGGCCCGCGCCTGGGCAGCCGGCTTCGTGCAGTGGTACAACGTCGACCATCGCCATAGCGGCATTCGCTACGTCAGCCCGGCGCAGCGCCACGCCGGCGAAGACCACACAATCCTCACCGCGCGTCACGCGCTGTACACCAAGGCCCGTGAACGCAACCCGGCGCGCTGGTCCGGCACCACGCGCAACTGGTCGCCCATCGGCGCCGTCACGCTCAACCCCGAACGCGACTCCATCATCAAGACGCATTCGGAGTGCATCGATACACAGCCGTCGGCTGCATAACAAGGCGACAACTACCTTGACACGCGCATCGATGCCATTGCTTCGATTTTCGCCAAGAGTCCTTTGCTCGGCTTCGTTGGCGGGCGCGTGCTCCTTTGACGACCCGAAGGATTTGGCCGTTTCAATCCTCGACTCGAGCAAGAGCCTTCCTTTTCACCCATATACGTTCATTCCGGCCGGGGCGATTATGGGTGCCAAC
>CAVYZA010000007.1:0-407795 GCA_963772865.1 uncultured beta proteobacterium
CGAAGCGGCGTGTCCTCGTTTGGAGTTGCCAGAGTGTGCATGAGGCGCAACCACTCAATGCGGTAGTCGTACTTGTTTTTGTAGAAGTGCTTGACCAGGAAGACCTTCACCTTGGCTCGAAGGTCACTGGAGAGCATGACGACCGCGAGCATCAGGGCGGTGCCACTGAGAAACACTACTTGCGCGAATGTGCCCCACGTCGCCCCATAAAGCTGGATGTAGTAGCCGCCAGCCGCCATCGCGAGTAGGTAGATGCCTGCTCCAATGAGTGCAGTAGAGTAGAAAACGACCTGGCGCGAAACAAAGACGTTGACTGACCAGTCGGGGTTGCGTGAGGCCGCGACGGCAATCAACGGCACCGCGAGCCCGTTGACCGCTCCTCGCGCATTCCAAAGGTTGGTATCGATCTCGCGAAACAACAGCGCTTGCGAGTACAGAAAGAGATCGTAGGCGAAGTGCCCCCGATCCCGAGCACCAGGAACTTGATGGCCCAGCGGTTCTCTGGACGCGTGTTGCGGTAGAGCTGCTCGAGCGAGAATCAACCCAACGAGTGCGATTGCGAGGAGCGCGACGACCGCGAAGGGAAAACTTGTGTGCAAACCCAGCGCAACGGCAACACCGTACAACAGCGCCAGCAGCCAAAGCGCACGAACCGCGTAGACAACAGACCGGGACAACGCCCAACTCCGGTCGTAGGCACCGAGCAGCGTGAGCAGCAGGCTCAACCAGGCGCCGCCACGCAATACCTCCAGCAGGAAGGTCAGGCTCGAGTAGGGTGCAGCCACACTCGCCTGGTAGGCGAGGAAGAAGCACCAGACCATGCTGACGCCGGTGGCTGCGACGACGACTCCACCCTGGAAGCGGCCGCGCCAGCTGGTCGCGAGCAAGATGCTCAGCACGAGAAAAGCCAAGCCGCCTAGCGTATAGCTGACGGCGCCTATGTTGCTCATCCTGATGACCGCCTGGGTGACAGCAGCCCTGCCGAAAGGGTACTGGTTGGACTGCCGGGGAGAAGATTACTATCTTCGCGCTGCGTCGCCAACCGGATACAGAGCACACGGCTCCCAGGATTGCGGCCGGGCGTCAGATTTGAACGATCCGAACGATTGGCGAAACGTTCAGTTCACACGAATTTTGCAATCCGACGCAAACCGAAAGCGTCACTGACGTCGACCACCCTTGCCAGCGCCACGCGTCGGTGCAGCACGCATGTCGAACGGGAAGATATCGCGAACGGCCATTAGCGCTATCAGAACGTCCTGCGCTTGATCTACCGGAACCTGATTCCCGACACCAAGCAGTCCATCGAGGCAGGGCTGGATGGGGGATAGCTGCACTGGCAGCCTGGATGCACGCTCCAGCTCGGTCTCATCGGCCGTGACAAGCTTGGCACCGAGCAGCGTGCGATCTCCAGTGAGCAGTGCGTGCAGCATCTTCCCCAGCGCCAGAAAATCTGCCCGTGGAGTGAGCTCTACGCGCGGCGGCGCAGAACGGCGTGCGCTCGCCCTAGCCTGGAGTCCGAGCAAAGCACTCACGCGCTGCGTGACATTGAAATCCGTGAGGACCAAGGCGCCATCGGCGCGGAAGGAGAAGTGCTCGAGCCGCAGGTCGCCGTGGACGATGCCAGCCTGGTGCAGGGTGTCCAGGGCGATGCAGGCCTGAGCCAGACAGTTGAGCACAACCCCGATTGTGAGAGAGCGACGCAGCGCGTCTGCCAGAGACCCGCCAGCTACCGGCTCCAGCGCGACGAACGCCGCCTCGTCGGTTTGCCCGACCTCGTAGATACTCACGATGTTGCGCTGTTCGATTTTCTGAAGGTTCCGATACTCGTTGAGGTACGCCTGCACGAAGGCAGCTGGCACAGCCGCCAGGCGAACGATTTCGATGAGCTCTTTGCGCTCCGACTGTAGATGAGCGGCCAGGAACGCGTCCACGGAGGATGACTGCTTCGCACGGCGCTCGATCCGCCGTCCGGGAACGCTTGGCAGTGCCTCCGCCGGCCGTACGCCCCTGACCAGGATCGTGCGATCGGCCGTCTGCTGATCGACGTCGCCGGCAAGACCGGCGAGCAGCGTGTTAGCAAACATGGCTTCCCGCACCTCGCCCATTCTTGCCAGCTCTCCTGGTCTTGCGGCCCCCGGCGCGTATCCCAGAACTTCAACGATCGGAATGGTCACATCGTGATCGGTGTCGGTGAGGCTGGATCGGCGTCCGATCTCGAAGCGCGTTCCAGCCTGCGAAAACACCGCCTCCGGGCAGGCAATGCTCCAATGCAGACCTTTGGCGCGCCCTTCCAGGCGTTGCGCCAGATCTGGGGTCTGGCCGGCGATGCAGGGGGCGAGGTGGCCGCCTACCGTCAAGCGAGCGACGATCACCTCGCCTGCGTGCACGCCGCACCCAACCGAGATGTCCAGGGACGCCCGGTTTGCGAGAGCCGATTCTCCCCAGCGTTTCGCCGCGCGGGAGGCGAGGACCGCGCCCAGCGCAGCGTCCAGTGCCCGTGCCGGATGTGGATTGCTCTGATCGGGAACGTCCTCAAACAACGCGACCATGGATACGGCATCTGAACGCACGATCCAGCCGCCGCTGCTGAAGATCGCTTCACGGGCCTGGGCGGCGAACTCGCTCAGGAAGCGATCCAGGACGCTGGCGTTGAGTGCGCGGGCCAGGGAAACGAAATTTCGGACAGCCACTACCAGGACGGTAGCCTGCTTCGTTTCCAGCAACGGGCCCGAGGCAGTCCCTCGGGTCGAGCTGCTTGGAGTCGCGGCCTCCAGGCGCCGGCGGCTCTGCCCCGTCGCGGCCGCGACGAGCGGGTTTCCCAGACGGGCATGCACCGATTCCAGCAGCAACTCTCGGGTAAGCGGCTTGGATACGACCCCCTGCGGCTCGACGCCAGCGCCTGGGAAAGCGCCGCCGCATCCTTGCCCGGCACCAGGAATAGGATCGGCGAAGTCAGCGCTGAGCGGACATTGGAGCGGATCGCCGCGGCCAGCGCGAAGGCACTCATGCCCGTGAGGTTCGTCGCGATCAGCACCAACTCGGGCGGCTCCCCGCGTAGTGCCTCCAACGCGCGTCGTCCATCGTCGAAGGGCACCACCGCAAAGCCGTCGGTGCTCAGGTGCAGTCTGCACCACTCCCGCAGGCTGGGGTCCGGCTCGAGCAAGAATACTTTCGGCATGGATGACGAGAACGCGAAAGCGCCATTCTAGGGAACTATATCGGCCGGTTCGACAGCCGGTGCAGCCCCGATTCCGTGCAAGCCTGGGTACTACCGGGCTTCGCGAGCGTTCGGGAATGCGACCGCGATCCGAGTGCCGCGGTGGCCGAGTCCAGTGCCAATCTCTACTTCCGCGGCATGCCGATCGGCGATCTCGCGCACGATGGCCAGACCCAAGCCGCATCCATCCTGGTCAGTTCCAAGAACCCGATGAAAGCGTTCGAAAACCCGCTCGTGCTCGGCATCCGGGATGCCGGGACCATCGTCGGTCACTGAAACCGTGACGCGCTGGTGTGCGGAGGCCACTGTTACGGTAACGTGCCCACCCCGTTGTGTATACCGGACAGCGTTGTCGATCAGGTTGGAGAGGAGCTCGCGCACCATCATCGGATCACCTAATGCGCTGGGATCCCGCGATACGCTCTCATACCCGAGATCGATATTCTTGTCGACTGCAGCGGGGATCCACTGCACGGTGACCGCCCGTGCGATGCTGGCGAGGTCGATGCGCTCGAAAGGCACTGCGCGGCCACCGGGTTCGGCGCGCGCCATCGCCAATAGCTGATTCAAAAGATGGCTACTGCGCTCGCTCGCGGTCTTGATCTGCAGCAAAGACTGCTGCACAGTATCCGGGTCAGCTCTTCGTAAGGCGAGCTCGGCGTGGGTTTTCAGACCAGCAAGGGGTGTGCGCAGTTGATGGGCGGCATCGGCCACGAACCGCTTCTGCGCCTCGATGGCGACGCGCAGTCGCTCCAGCAGATCATTGATGGCGTGCACCAATGGCCTGACCTCTGGCGGCGACAGCTCCTCAGCGACCGGACTCAGATCGCGGTGCGAGCGACTGGTTATCTGCGCGCGCAGCGCCGCGAGCGGAAGCAGTCCCCTTGCCACGCCGAACCACACCGCCGGCGCAGCGATGCAGAGCAGCAGAAGCTGGGGCGCCAAGGTTTCCCAAAACACTTCGCGGACGAGTGTTTGCCGCTTGACCAGGGTCTCGGCGATCGCGACTTGAACGGTTTCCCCGGGCGCCAGGCCTTGAACCGGAAGCCGAATCGCCACCACGCGCACCGGCGTTCCCTGATAGGTTGCATTGTAGTAGTGCTCAGGGGCGCTCTCGGGAGGGGTCCGCGTCAGGGGTGGAAGGCAGGCCGCCGTAGCCTGCCAGCAGGTCGCCCGATGGACCGCGCACGTTGTAGTAGATCTTGTCGTCCTCATCAAACTCCAATATCTGCATCGCGGCATTGGGGAGATCCACTTGCAAACGCCCCCGATCAACCCGCACCAGCCGCGCCAGGGAAACGGCCGAGTCGAGTAGCCATCGGTCGTAAACTAGATTCGCGGTGCGGAGCGCAAGCGAATAGGCTACTACGGCGCTTATCGCGAGCGCGCCTAGAACAGGGATCAGCAGCCACGTGGGAGCAGTCGCTCCCGGAGCGATCGCGCTCTAGACATTGGGCGGCTTCTCGATGAGATATCCGAGTCCGCGGATGGTTCGAATGGTGACACCCGCCGGCTCGAGCTTCCTGCGCACGCGGTGGATGTATACCTCGATCGCGTTGGGACCTACGTCCTCGGCAGCGCTAAACAGCTTCTCGGTCAGCTGATCTCTGCTCACTACCCGACCGGTGTTGAGAAGCAGCGCTTCAAGCACGGCGAACTCGCGAGCGGAAAGGTCCACCGGTGCCCCATCGATCGCTGCGCGCCTGCCGGCCACGTCGACGGCGAGCCTGCCATGCGATATCAACGAGCTCGCCGCGGATTGCCCGCGGCGGATGAGAGCGCGCACGCGTGCCTCCAGTTCGCCCAGATCGAAGGGCTTTGCCAGATAGTCGTCGGCGCCCAAGTCGAGACCTGCGACCCGATCCGGCACGCTGTCTCGCGCAGTAACCACGAGGACGGGAACAGTCGCGCGGCGTGAACGCAAGCGCCGCAGCACTTCGGTGCCATCCATCCCCGGCAACCCGAGGTCCAGGATCAGGAGATCGTAACTGTGCGTTGCAAGTATTTGGGTGGCCTCGGAGCCCGTTCTGACGACATCCACCGCGTGACCCATTTGACAAAGCGATCGCATGAGGCCATCTGCCAGGACCGGATCATCTTCGGCGATCAGCAAGCGCATGTAGATCACACCGAGAAAGGTTCATGTAAGGAAGATGAGTTACTCTGAAACTCACGGCGGTTTGGCTTTTTGGTTTGACTTTCTAGTGCCGCAGTGAGGCACCGTTGATACCAGCTTGGCTCGGTTGGGTCGCCTAGTCAAATTGAGTGGACGGGACCTACCCGGACTTGATGCCACTTTGGCGCAGAGTGGTGCCTGAAGGGTAGGGGAGGGCCGGGCTAAACGACGTCCAGGAACGTGCAGATTTCGAAGACGCTGGGCAAAGACGTCAATGCTGTTCAATTCTTACACGTTCATTTTCCTGTTCCTGCCGGTCGTTTTCTTCGGCTTTTTCTGGCTTGCGCGTGACAGCCACAGACTTGCAGCCCTGTGGCTGGCAGCAGCGTCGCTCGTCTTCTACGGTTGGTGGCATCCGCAGTTCGTCTTGCTCCTCTTGGCGTCGTTCGCCTTCAACTACGCAATGGGCTACGCGATTGGCCATGCTCGAGATGCCAACGCCGGGGGCACCCGCGCGAAATCCATTCTCTTCGGGGCAATCGCCTGCAATCTGATCCTTCTCGGGTACTTCAAGTACACGAACTTCTTCATCAGCACAGCGAACTCGCTAGGCCGTACCAGTTGGCCGCTCGCCGACATCATCCTGCCATTGGGGATCTCGTTCTTCACCTTCACCCAAATTGCCTTTCTGATCGACGCGTATCGCGGTATCGCACGCGAGTACGACGCCCTCCATTACCTGCTGTTTGTCAGCTATTTCCCCCATTTGATCGCTGGTCCGGTGCTCCATCACAAGCAGGTGATGCCGCAGTTTGCCGATCCAGCGACCTATAAATTCGACATAAACAACGTCAATATCGGTTTGACGATTTTCGCCATTGGCCTCTTCAAGAAAGTGGCCCTGGCGGACCAGTTCGCCGCTTTACGCGAATCCCGTTTTCGACGCTGTAGCAACAGGGGGCGAGCCGAAGCTACTCGAAGCGTGGATCGGCCCGCTTGCCTACACGCTTCAGCTTTACTTCGACTTCTCGGGCTATTCGGACATGGCGATCGGCCTGTCTCGCATGTTCAACGTCGAGCTGCCGCTGAACTTCGACTTCACCCTACAAGGCCACCAGTATCATCGACTTCTGGCGGCGTTGGCACATGACGCTTTCTGCCTTTCTGCGCGACTATCTTTATATCCCGCTCGGTGGGAACCGTTTCGGTGCGACCCGCCGATATGCCAACCTCCTCACCACGATGCTCCTTGGCGGCCTTTGGCACGGCGCCAATTGGACATTCGTGCTTTGGGGCGGGCTGCACGGTCTTTATCTGGTGATGAATCATGGCTGGTACGCGTTGCGCAGCCGGCTGCGCTTGCCGCGAGTGCCTGGGGGAGCAATGCTCGCCGGCGCACTGACTTTCGTCGCCGTTGTGGTTGCTTGGGTCCCATTTCGAGCAGATAGCTTTGCCACCGTGATGCGGATGCTGAAAGGGATGGCCGGAGTGAACGGTGTAAGTCTCCCGGCTGGATTAGGGTCCAGCCTTTCCTCGCTCGCGGCCTACGGCGTGAGGTTCAGCGGGGTTACTACGATCACTGGCTTGCCTGCTTTGGAACTGATGATATGGATAGCTCTAGGGCTCGGGATTGTCTGGGGGCTACCTAATACTCAGCAGTGGCTGGCAGCCAGCAACTCGACCAATGAGGTTCACTCGCTGCGGACAGCGCGGTACCCGTTGCATGGGCGGGCCATCCTGACTGGTGTTTCCCTGGTGATCTCGATCCTGGGAATTGCACGGACCAGTCAGTTCCTGTATTTCCAGTTCTGAGCGTCTGCGGAGCCACCTCAACTTGTCTTACCTCCGTCAGCTGTTGGGCACAATGCTACTGCTGCTTGCCGTGGTAGTCGCCATGAATCTTGCGGTTGATCCCGGCAGGGTCTTTCGATCAGAAAAAGTCGATCCCAACGCATACTGCGATGTGCTCATCAATTCGAAGCATGCGTTGTGGTGGCCCGAGAGCTCGTACGATGACAGATCGCTGAAGAAAACCCTGGCCATGCATTCGCATCGCTTCGAATGTGTAGTAATTGGGAGTAGCCACGTAATGCAGGTCAGCAGCCAGCGCGCCAACAGCTCCTTGGGGCAAGAGTGCGGTTCACTTCTTAACCTTGGCGTAAGCGGCGGAGGCATTGAGGATCACATTACGTTGGCGTATCTAGCTCTATCGAATGGGCGGCCGAAGAAGATCGTTCTTGGGGCAGATCCGTGGCTATTGGCGTTCGGCAAGGACGAGCGCTGGACCAAATACGCGGCTGACTACTATAGGGCTAGCGAAGCGATCCTGGGTGAGAACGGCCAGAACGAGCCTGAGCACGCGAATGTATTCCGGAACAAGATAGGAAACCTCTTTAGCCTTGAGTACACCGTCAGGTCACTTCGCACGGGGTTAGACGATTTTCTTCGGCGCGACTCCAGTCGCAACGCCGTAGTCGCAGCGCTCAAACTGGATGAAACGATCGGCGGCAGGGATCCCGCATTGCTTTCAGATGGGAGCGTGATCTATTCCGCCAAGTTTGTTGCGGAAGCGAGGACACAGCGAGTTCCCGTCGGCGGTACGACTTACAAGACTGACGGCGAACTGAACCAGGACGCCGCAATCAATGCTTACCGTTCGTTGCTTCTCTGGATCAAGCGCCAAGGCGTCGAACCCATCCTGTTGCTTACGCCCTACCACGAGAACGTTTGGCAGTCTCCCAATTCATCGAACGCCCGTGCCCTCCTGGCGGCAGAGCCAATCTTCCATAGTCTGGCGCGTGAGTTGAAGATCAAATTGATTGGTTCGTATGACCCCCGTGTCATGGGCTGCCTGCCCTCTGAGTTTTATGACTTTATGCATCCGACCGCCGCTTGCCTGGCGAAAATTAGATGAGCCCTAGTGCCTATAGGATGCACGTGATCGGACATCAGGCGCTTCGACCCCCAGCTCCGCCGCCTCGTGCTAGCCCCGCAGGTTGAAACAGAATCGCACGACTCTGGGATGCGGCGACGGCCCGCTTCTCCCGGAACTTAAGCCACTCGGAGTCAGGGCTCGTCCAAGCTCAGCACGCCAAGCTGGCCGGCTCAGTCAGGTCGCGTCCTCCGAGACGGCTCCGCTTCCGGCGGCCGCCCGTTGCAGGCGATCGCGCACCGCTTCCCAGGCTGGGGTCTCCGGGGGCGACTCGACGATGATAAGGTCGCATCCGGGGTCGTCGAGCTTGCGCAGAGCGGCATACAGCTCATGCGCGTAGGCAAGCGGATCGGCCGGGCCTTGCTGCCAATGTCTCACCGCTGCAGCCACCGGCTTTGGCCGACGTGCGAGGACCGCCAGTACCCGTTCCGCGCCCTGTTCGCGCACTTCTGCGTCGAGTCTTTCACCTTGGACGAGCACCAACGGCAGGCGCGGCGCGTAGTGTGCTGCAAGCGTACCTGACGCACGGGGTGAGTCGGCTCTGCCGCGGCCGACGGGTACGCCAAGAAGCGCTTCGATGTCTGCTACCGCGACACGCCCGGGCCGCAGGACGACCAGCGTACCCAGGGACAGGTCGACGATAGTGGATTCGATTCCCACCTCACACGCTCCCCCATCCACGATCAGGTCGACCCGATCGCCCAGTTCGTCACGCACGTGCTGAGCGGTGGTGGGGCTGATATGGCCGAATCGGTTGGCCGACGGCGCCGCGATCCCCGCACCGAAGGACCGCAGCAGCGCCTGCGCCACCGGATGTGAGGGCACGCGCAGGCCAACAGTATCTTGTCCACCGGTCACCTCGTCGATCACCCCCTTCGCACGCGCGAGAATCAGCGTTAGCGGACCCGGCCAGAACCGCTCAGCAAGCGTGCGCGCAGCCGGTGGCACCTCGCGTGCCCACCGCGGGAGGAGGGTCGCAGAGGCCAAATGCACGATGACCGGATGATCCGCGGGCCGGCCCTTGGCTGCAAAAATGCGCCGCACCGCACTCGGGCTCGAGGCGTCTGCACCCAGTCCGTAGACGGTCTCGGTCGGGAAAGCCACCAGGCCTCCGGCCTTGAGAATTTCGACTGCCCGCTGGATTTCCCGGTCAGACAAGAGCAAGACCTCGTTCGACGCAGAGGAGCGTGGCTGGTGGGCTGACCAGCGGCTTGAAAAACCCCTGGGTCCCCTGGCGGGAGAACACGCGGTTGAGGGGGATTGATTCTTGAGAACGCGTAGAGGAGTACATCAGATCGAGCGTGGCGCAGTCCGTCTGAGTCAAGAGCTAGGACTAGTCAACAAGCGAAGCGCCTCGCGGTACTTCTCCGCCGTGCGAGCGACAACGTCACCTGGCAGCACTGGAGCAGGAGGCCTCTTGTTCCAGTGCTGGGTTTCGAGCCAATCGCGCACGTACTGCTTGTCGAAGCTGGGCGGGCTAGCGCCCGGCTGATACTGGTTCACCGGCCAGAACCGCGAGGAGTCGGGCGTTAGCGCCTCGTCGATCAGGTAGAGAACTCCGTCGGGATCGGTGCCGAACTCAAACTTGGTGTCCGCGATGATGATGCCACGTGTGCGCGCGTAGTCCGCAGCCTGAGAGTACAGTGCAACGGCCTTCTGGCGGACCTCAGCCGCCCGCGCGGTGCTGAGAAGGCGCTCGGCTTCTTCAAAGGGGATGTTCTCGTCGTGCGTTCCGGCGGGAGCTTTGGTGGAGGGCGTGAAGATCGCCCTCGGCAACTTGTCTGCCTCGCGCAACCCGGCGGGCAGAGGGATTCCGCAAATCGCGCCGGTGCCCCGGTAATCCTTCCATCCGGAACCCGCGACGTAACCCCGTACGATCGCCTCGATAGGCAGGGGCTTGAGCCTGCGCACTACCATAGCCCGGCCGGCGATCTGACCGCGCTCCGAAGGAGCGACCAAACTCGTTGGATCGGCATCCAGCAGATGATTCGGTATCACTTGCGCAAGACGTCGGAACCAGAACAGCGACAGCGCCGTCAGGACCTCACCTTTCCCCGGAACAGGTGTCGGAAGGATTACGTCGAACGCAGAGAGCCGGTCCGTCTGAACGATCAGCAGGCGTTCGGCGTCGACCTCGTAGATGTCCCGCACCTTGCCCCGATGCAGGAAATTGAGCGAGCGCAGATTGGATTCGAACAGGGCAATGGTCATGGAAACCAGACTAGGTAATTGATCCTACTACAGGGACTGCAACGCCCTCATTGCACCAGAACAATTGGGCCAATGATGATCTCGCGCCGGCTGCGCAAGGTCGACAGCGTAGACGAGTACCGATTGCACCCGTCCGAGGTCAAGCCGCCTATCACGCGGCGCCGCTGCAACATCGGCCAATGGGATATCAATCCGATTCGCCCCAGCCGTCAGTAGGAACGACCGGTTGTAGCGATCGGCCACGTCCAGCTTGTAGTCGTAGTCTGCGTCGTCTATCCGTACTGTAATCTCGAACGGCGTGGGTTCCGGATTGACGAGGAGCAACTGCAATGCCCGCATCCTACGCCAGTCGCGCGGAAAATAGCTCAGCGCGAAGCCCGGATATTTGCCGGCCGGCAGGTCCACGCGCAAAGCCGGAGTGCGCCGACCTTCACCGTCAAGCGTCCAAGTGAGGGTCGCGCTCCTGTCTGCGCCGAACTCGAACCGGGACAACTCCCGTTCGCGCTCAAAGCTGGCCAACAGTGGGAACTGGGCGCGTGCAAGCGCCTCGTCGGTCAGTGCCGCCATTGTCGGAAACGCAAAAGCCGCGAGCACCGAGATCGCAACAGCCACCAACGCCGCACGCGCATGAGTGGACAGGATGGGGTCTCGCGCGATCCAGATCGCCGCTATGAAGAACGCGCCACCAGCGTCTCGGACAATGTCCCCCAGCTCCCCCGTCGCCCCCGCTCAGCGACTGCACCAATTCAACCCCGGCACCCAGTGCGACCGCTGCGCATGCCGCCAAGCCAGCCGTACCCACGCGGGCTCCCAAGCCTCCGCGGCGGCGCATTGGTATGACAAAGATGAGCAGCGCGGTCGTCACGCCGAACGCAACCACGTGACCAAACTCGTGGAACGCCATGGCCGAGCGAAGACTGATATCCGGATCAGGTGCCCAGTAGACCAAGCCAGCAATGAGCGCACATGCTGCCAATGCAGTCGATCGCTGGATTCCGCCTGAACCGAGCATTTCACGAACGTGTTGCACTGTTCGGGTCTTCGAGAGACGATCCCCCAGAGCTGGGTCGGTCCTACGCCGTTCGCATAGTCGGCGAAACCAGATCTGCACGAAGTGTTCCCGGATATCCAGCGCGACTACGCAGCGCCTCTTCGACGCTGTCCCCGAGCACCGTGTAGTGGCCCATCTTGCGGCCGGGCCGCGCCTCGCTTTTGCCGTACAGGTGCAACTTTGCACGCGGGTAGCGCAGCACATGCTCCCATCGCGGCTGCCCGTTGCCCCACAAGTCCCCCAGCAGATTGACCATCACCGCCGGGCAGTGCAGGGCAGTGTCGCCGAGCGGCAGACCGCACAGCACGCGCACCTGCTGCTCGAACTGTGACGTGACGCAGGCGTCGATGGTGTAATGCCCACTGTTGTGCGGCCGGGGCGCGATCTCGTTCGCCAGCAGGCGGCCGTCTTGCAGCACGAAGAACTCGACACACAACACGCCGCAGTAGTCCAGCTTCGCCGCCACGCTACGCGCACCGGCACGCGCGGCCTCGCACAGGTCCGCCGACACGCGTGCGGGCACGATGCTTACATCGAGGATACCGCCGGCGTGCTCATTCTCCGCCACCGGAAAGTCCACCACCATCGCATCGGCATCGCGCGCAACGATGCAGGACAACTCGAGCTGCAGCGGCAGAAGCTGCTCCAGGACGCAGGGCTCGCTACCCAGCCGCGCAAAGGCCGGCGCCAGGTCTTCGCGGCGATTGACCCGCTCCTGCCCCTTGCCGTCGTAGCCCAGCCGGCTGCGCTTCAGAATCCCGGGCAGCAGGTGCGCAACGCCCTCACGCAGGTCTTCCACGCTGTGGATCGCCTTATAGGGTCCGACTTCGAGCCCGGCGCCTGACCAGGAACCGCTTTTCAGCGATGCGATCCTGGGCGACCGCCACGCTGTCGGCCGCCGGACTGACCACGCAATGCCGCGCCAGGTAGCGCAGGCTGTCTGCCGGCACGTTCTCGAACTCGGTGGTGACGGCCGCGCAGCGCGCCGCCAGCGCCTCGAGGCCGGCCGGATCGAGGTAGTCGGCGGCGATATGCGCGTCGGCGACGCTGCCCGCCGGACTGTGGTCGCCCGGATCCAGCACCACGACGCGGTAGCCCATGCTCTGCGCCGCCATGGTGAACATCCTGCCGAGCTGGCCGCCGCCGAGCAGCCCCAGCCAGGCACCCGGTTGGATCATGGCAAGGTCATGGTCACGGCTGCGCGGGCGGCAGGCGCATCGCCCGCACGGCAGCTTGCTGCGCGTCCCGGAAGGCCGCGAGTCGCGCAGCGATCTGCGCGTCGGTGACCGCCAGAATGGCCGCCGCGAACAATCCGGCGTTGGCGGCGCCGGCCTCGCCGATCGCGAAGGTCGCCACCGGCACGCCCCTGGGCATCTGAACGATGGACAGCAGCGAGTCGAGGCCCTTCAGGTACTTGCTCGGCACCGGCACGCCGAGGACGGGCAGGGTCGTCTTGGCCGCCAGCATCCCAGGCAGATGAGCTGCACCGCCTGCGCCCGCGATGATGCAGCGCAGGCCGCGCGATGCGGCACTCTCCGCGTAGGAGAACATCTCGTCCGGAGTCCGATGGGCTGAAACCACCCGTGCTTCAAAGGGCACATCCAGGTGCTCCAGCTGCTTGGCGGCGTGCTGCATCACGTCCCAGTCGCTGTCGCTGCCCATCACGACTCCCACCAGCGGACTGTTCACCTTGCTCTCCCTGCGGCGAAAGCGCGCCAGTGTATTACAGGTGATCCCCCACCCGCACGATCTTCATCGTGTTGGTACCGCCGGGCTTGCCGATCGGCTCGCCGACGGTGATCACGATGAGGTCGCCGGCCTCGGCCGCACCGACCTCCACGAGCTTCTCCTCGGCCAGGCGCAGAAGCGTCTCGCGGTTGTCGCCGGCGTACTGCAGCATGAGCGGATAGACGCCGCGGAACAGCGAGATCCGGTAGCGCGTGGAGACCTCGGGGGTGAGGGCGTAGATCGGCACGCCGCAGTTGAGCCGCGACATCCACAGAGCAGTCGAGCCCGAGTGGGTGAGAGCCGCAATGGCCCTCACCTTCAAATGATATGCGGTGAACAGCGCCGCCATCGCGATGGACTGGTCCACCCGCGTGAACACACGATCCAGGAACTGACGGTCGAGGCTCACCTCCGCCGACTTCTCCGCCTCCATGCACACGCGTGCCATGGACTCCACGGTTTCGACCGGATACTTGCCGCTCGCGGTCTCGGCGGAGAGCATGACGGCGTCGGTTCCGTCCAGCACCGCGTTGGCCACGTCGGACACTTCGGCGCGTGTCGGCACGGGGCTCTCGATCATCGACTCCATCATCTGAGTCGCGGTGATCGCGAACTTGTTCTTCTCGCGGGCCAGCCGGATCATGCGTTTCTGCAGGGAAGGCACCGCCGCATCGCCCACTTCCACCGCCAGATCGCCCCGCGCGACCATGATCCCGTCGGTGGCCTCGAGGATCTCGTCCATCGCGTGGATCGCCTCTGCGCGCTCGATCTTGGCAACCAGCAGGGCGTGTCCGCCGGCGGCGCGCAGCAGTTCCCGCGCCATGATCATGTCCGAGCCGCTCTTGGGAAACGACACCGCCAGGAAGTCGGCTCGCAGCGCCGCCGCCGTCTTGATGTCCTCCATGTCCTTGGTGGTGAGCGCGGGCGCGGTCAGTCCTCCGCCCTGCCGGTTGATGCCCTTGCTGTTGGACAAGCACGCCGCCATGGCGGACGGTCGTGATCACCTCGCTACCCTGGACGTGGGCAACGTCGAGAACCACACGGCCGTCGTCCAGCAGCAGGACATCGCCCACGTGAACGTCGCGCGGCAGCTCCTTGTAGTCCAGCCCCACCCTCGTCTGATCACCCATCTGGCAGGCCGCGTCGAGGATGAGCGTGTCGCCCTTCTTGAGCGTGATGCTGCCTTGGGCGAACCGGCCGATGCGGATCTTCGGGCCTTGCAGGTCCACCATGATGCCGACGGTGTGTCCGAGCGAGCGCGCGACCTCGCGCACCAGCTCGGCCCTGCGCACGTGATCGGCGGCGGTGCCGTGGCTGAAGTTCAAACGCACCACGTTCACGCCCGCGGCGACGATGCGCGTGAGCGTTTCGCGGTCGGACGAGGCCGGGCCCAGGGTCGCGACTATCTTGGTGCTTCGCTGCATTGACTAACCCTGTAACCGCAGAGGCGCGGAGGCGCGGAGGACGCCGCGGAGAAGACCAGGATCGATCCGCAGACGCGACAGACCCTGCGCGCAGGGTCGCGAAATAGACTGATCATTCTTCCTCCGCGGGTCCTCTGCGCCTCCGCGCCTCTGCGGTTCAAGTTCGCCTTAGCCGCCGTAACGTTGCTCAAGAATCTCGACAGCCGGCAGCGTCCTGCCCTCGAGGAACTCGAGGAACGCACCGCCGGCGGTGGAGACGTAGCCGATCTTGTCGGTGACGCCGAACTTGGCGAGCGCCGCGACGGTCTCGCCGCCACCGGCCAGCGAGAACGCCGGCGACGACGCGATGGCAAGCGCAATGGCGCGGGTGCCTGCCGCAAACTGCTCGTGCTCGAACACGCCGAGCGGACCGTTCCAGACGATGGTGGCGGCACTGCGGAGCAGCTCGGTGAGCTGCGCGGCGGTGCGCGGACCGACATCGAGGATGAGATCGTCGTCAGCGATGTCGGTCGCGGCCTTGGTGACCGCAACCGCGCTCGCGGACAGCTCCTTCGCGCAGACCACGTCCACCGGTAGAGGAACGCGCCCGCCTTTGCCGGCCAGCTGATCGATGACCTTCTTGGCCTCCCCCACCAGGTCGGGCTCGCACAGGGATCTCCCGATCTTCATGCCGGCCGCCAACATGAAGGTGTTGGCGATGCCGCCGCCGACGATCAGCTGGTCGACTTTCGTTGCAAGCTGCGAAAGCACGGTCAGCTTGGTGGAGACCTTGGCGCCCCCGACGATGGCCACCATGGGCCGCTTCGGGCTCTTCAACGCCTTGCCCAGCGCCTCGAGCTCCTGAGCCAGCAAGGGGCCCGCACAAGCCACGGGAGCGTACTTGGCGATGCCGTGAGTAGTGGCCTCGGCACGATGAGCCGTCGCGAAGGCGTCGTTGACGTAGATGTCGCAGAGCGCCGCCATCTTCTTCGCCAGCGCGTCGTCGTTTTTCTTCTCGCCCTTATTGAAGCGGCAGTTTTCGAGGAGCACCGCTTTGCCCGGCTCCACGCTGACACCATCGAGCCAATCGCGTTTGAGCGGCACGTCCTGGCCGAGGAGCTCGGAGAGCCGACGCGCGACCGGCGCCAGCGACTCCTTCTCGTCGAACTGCCCCTCGGTTGGACGACCCAGGTGCGAGACCAGCATCAGCCGCGCCCCTTTGGAGAGTGCGTGGCGGATGCCCGGCAGCGAGGCGCGAATGCGCGTGTCGTCGGTGATCGCGCCGTCCTGCAGCGGGACGTTGAGATCCTCGCGGATCAGCACGCGCTTGCCCGCAAGGTCCAGATCGGTCATTTTGAGGATTGGCACGATGTCACCCTGACGCAAAACGCTATTTGGCGTTCATGAGGGCAACGGTCGTATCGAGCATCCGGTTGCTGAAGCCCCACTCGTTGTCGTACCAGGAGGAGACCTTGACCAGCGTGCCTTCCGCGACTTTGGTGAGGGTCGCGTCGAAGATGCTGGAATGGGCGTCGTGGTTGAAGTCCACCGATACCAGCGGCGCCTTGTTGTAGGCGAGGATGCCCTTGAGGGGCCCCTCAGCGGCCTCCTTCAAGACTGCATTGACTTCATCAACGGTCGTGGGACGCTTCGCCACGAAGCTCAGATCGACCAGGGAGACATTGATGGTCGGCACGCGGATGGCATAACCGTCGAGCTTGCCTGCCAGCTCCGGCATCACCAGGCCAACCGCCGCCGCGGCCCCGGTCTTGGTCGGAATCATCGACTGCGTGGCCGACCGAGCGCGCCGCAAGTCCTCGTGATAGACGTCGGTCAGCACCTGGTCGTTGGTGTAGGCGTGGATCGTCGTCATGAGCCCGCAGGCGACCCCGATCTTGTCATGCAGCGGTTTGACCAGGGGCGCCAGGCAGTTGGTGGTGCAGGAGGCGTTCGAAATCACCGTGTAACTGCTCTTGAGCACGCCGTGGTTGACGCCGTACACGATGGTCGCATCCACGTCCTTCCCGCCGGGCGCGGAGATGATGACTTTCTTGGCTCCGCCCTTGAGGTGCGCCGAGGCTTTTTCTTTGCTGGTGAAGAAGCCGGTGCACTCGAGCACAACGTCCACCCCGAGCTGGCTCCACGGCAGCTGCGCGGGGTCGCGCTGCGCCAGAACCTTGATGCGATCACCATTGACCACCATGGCGTCGCCGTCGACTTCGATCGTGCCCTTGAACCGGCCGTGCACGGTGTCGTAGCGGGTCAGATGGGCATTGGTCTCTGGGCTGCCCAGATCGTTGACGGCAACGATCTGCAGCTCCTGGTTGCGCCCGGCCTCGTACAGGGCGCGCAGGATGTTGCGCCCGATGCGGCCGTAGCCATTGATAGCGATGCGGATGGCCATGCTTGCACTCCTCGTGAGGATGTGGAAAGGACCAGGGTTACGCGCCATTCTACTGCAGTGCGGCGATCGGCTCCAAAGCTTGCGCAGAGCGGTGAGTGCAAGCACAAAGCGTGGACTCCGAGTCTCGGCTACGATCGCTTCCGCCCCGCCCGCAAGCGCAGCAGGGTGTCTGAGGCGATGCTGTGCGCTGCACGCCGCAGAGGCCGAGCGGTCCCAGTACGCTGCGGTGCGGCGCGCGTGTTCGTTGCATTGCGAATAGCCCTTCCGTACTATTGCCGCGAGGGCTCGGGAGGGAGCCGCGCGAGGCATGCGCGCGGCGACGAGGGCCGGATCCCGGGGCCCGAAGAAAACACCTACAGGAGGATCATCGTGAGAGGAACAATTGGCGCGGCCGCGTGTGCGGCCGTCGCGCTGGCTGGCGCCCTGGCTCAATCACCTGCCCTGGCCGGTGAAGTCGAAGTGTTGCACTGGTGGACTTCGGGCGGAGAGGCCAAATCCGTCGCCGAGCTGAAGAAGATGCTGGAGGCCAAGGGAGACACGTGGAAGGACTTCGCGGTGGCCGGCGGTGGCGGCGAGAACGCCATGACGGTCCTGAAGTCACGGGTCGTCTCGGGCAAGCCGCCCACCGCGGCGCAGGTCAAGGGCCCGGGTATCCAGGAGTGGGGGGCAGAGGGCGTGCTGGCCAATCTGAACGACGTCGCCAAGGCCGGCAACTGGGACGGGCTGTTGCCGGGCGTGGTCAGCAATGTGATGAAGTACCAAGGCAACTACGTCGCCGTCCCGGTCAACGTCCACCGCGTCAACTGGATGTGGGCCAATCCCGAGGTGTTCAAGAAGGCCGGCGCCAAGATCCCGACGACATGGGACGAATTCCTCGTCGCCGCCGACAAGATCCAGAAGGCCGGCTTCATCGCAGTCGCCCACGGCGGTCAGCCCTGGCAGGACGCGACGTTGTTCGAATCCATCGCCTTGGGCGTAGGCGGCGCCGAGTGGTACAAGAAAGCCTTCGTCGACCTCGATCCCAAGGCGCTCAACAGCCCGCAGATGGAGAAGGCCTTCGCCACCCTGCGCCAGGTGCAGAAGTACATCGACAAGGATTCCGCCAATCGCGATTGGAATCTCGCCACTGCGATGGTCATCAACGGCAAGGCCGCCATGCAGTTCATGGGCGACTGGGCCAAGGGTGAGTTCACCGCCGCCGGCAAGGTTCCGGGCAAGGACTACGTCTGCATGGCCGCACCCGGCACCAAGGGCGCGTTCACGTTCAACATCGACAGCTTCATCATGTTCCAGCAGAAGGACCCCAGCTCACAGAAAGCGCAGGTCCATCTGGCCGAGGCCATCATGGATCCCAAGTTCCAGGAAGTGTTCAACCTGAACAAGGGCTCGATCCCGGTGCGCATGGGCATGGACCTGTCGCAAGTTCGACCAGTGCGCCAAGGACTCCGCGGCGGAGTTCAGCTGCGTCGGCCAAGAGCGGCAAGCTGGTGCCGAGCTGGGCGCATGAAATGGCGATGCCGCCCGCCAACAAGGGCGCGATGTTCGACGTGGTCACCGCCTTCATGAACACGCCCGGCATGACGCCGAAACAGGCCGCCGAACGCATGGCGGTCGCCGGCAAGCGCGCCTAGACCCTGTCGGGCCGCGGGGCGGGCCGCGAGCGGCCCGCCCCGTGCGCTCCTTCGCAACACCACACGACGGGAGGCGTGTGAACGGCGCTCCAGCGGCGCAAGCGCCCGAGTTCGTCCGGCCGGGCAGGAGCTTCGGCGACTACGTCGAGGCGGCGTTACCCCGTATCGTTCTCGGGCCCGACGCTGATCATCGCCGTCGTATTCATCTACGGCTTCATCCTCTGGACCGGCTGGCTGTCCTTCACCGAATCGCGCCTGCTGCCGCGCTACGAGTTCGCCGGCCTGGTCCAGTACATCACCCTGTTCGACAACGAGCGCTGGTGGACGGCGCTGCAGAACCTGGCCATCTTCGGCGGCCTGTTCATCGGCGTCTGCCTGGCGATCGGGCTGCTGCTGGCGATCCTGCTCGACCAGCGCATTCGCGCCGAAGGCTTCCTGCGCACCGTCTACCTGTACCCGATGGCGCTGTCGTTCATCGTCACCGGCACGGCGTGGAAGTGGATCCTCAACCCGGGCCTGGGCCTGGAGCACCTGGTGCGGGAGTGGGGCTGGGAGAGCTTCACGTTCGACTGGATCGTCACGCCCGGGACATGTCGATCTACACCGTGGTGATCGCCGGCGTCTGGCAGTCCTCCGGGCTTCGTCATGGCGATGTTCCTCGCCGGCCTGCGCGGCATCGACGATTCGATCATCAAGGCCGCGCAGGTCGATGGCGCGAGCACGGTGCGCATCTACACGAGCATCATCATCCCGTCGCTGCGCCCGGTGTTCTTCAGCGCGTTCATGATCCTCGCGCACATCGCGATCAAGAGCTTCGACCTGGTGGTGGCGCTGACCGGCGGCGGCCCGGGCTTCTCGTCCGACCTGCCGGCGATCTTCATGTACACCTTCGCCTTCAACCGCAACCAGATCGGGCTGGGTGCGGCGAGCGCCATGATGATGCTGGTGACCATCATCGCCATCCTGGTGCCGCTGATGTACTCCGAGCTGCGCAGGCACCGCCGTGGCTGAGCTCGAACGCAGCCAAACCGCCGGGTCGCACGCCGTCGGCCGCATCGATCGTCTACGCGCTGCTGCTGCTGTTCGCGCGTGTACTACCTGATGCCGCTGTTCGTGATGGTGACCACGTCGCTCAAGACGCTGGACGACATCCGCACCGGCAACCTGCTGTCGCTGCCGGCCAGCATCACCTTGGAGGCCTGGGTCAAGGCCTGGGGCACCGCCTGCACCGGGGTGGACTGCTACGGGTTGAAGGGCAACTTCATGAACTCGGTGCGCATCGTCGTGCCGGCGGTGCTGATCTCGACCCTGATCGGCGCCTTCAACGGCTACGTGCTACCGATGTGGCGCTTCCGCGGCAGCGACTTCCTCTTCGGCGCTGCTGCTGTTCGGCTGCTTCATGCCGTTCCAGGTGGTCCTGCTGCCGATGGCGCAGACCCTCGGCTACATCGGCATCGCCAATCCACCGCCGGCCTGATCTTCGTGCACGTGGTCTACGGCCTGGCCTTCACCACGCTGTTCTTCCGCAACTTCTACGTGAGCGTTCCGGACGCGAGCTGACCAAGGCTGCACGCATCGACGGCGCCGGCTTCTTCACGATCTTCTGGCGCATCATCCTGCCGATGTCGCCCCCGATCATCATGGTCTGCGTGATCTGGCAGTTCACCCAGATCTGGAACGACTTCCTGTTCGGCGTGGTGTTCTCCGCCGGTGGCACGCCAGCCGATCACCGTGGCGCTGAACAACCTGGTCAACACCTCCACCGGGGTCAAGGAATACAACGTGGACATGGCCGCCGCGATGATCGCCGGGCTGCCGACCCTGTTCGTCTACATCGTCGCCGGCAAGTACTTCCTGCGCGGGCTGACGGCCGGCGCGGTCAAGGGCTAGAACAACATGGCCACTCTCGCATCCGCAACGTCATCAAGCGCTTCGGCGCGGTCGAGGTGCTGAAGGGCATCAACATCGATGTCGAGGACGGCGAGTTCCTGATCCTGGTCGGTCCCTCGGGCTGCGGCAAGTCCACGCTGCTCAACATGATCGCCGGGCTGGACAGCATCACTGCGGGCGAGATCGCGATCGGCGGGCGCATCGTCAACGACCTCTCGCCCGAAGGATCGCGACATCGCCATGGTGTTCCAGTCCTACGCGCTGTACCCGAACATGACCGTGCGCGACAACATCTCGTTCGGCCTGAAGATCCGCAAGGTGCCGATCGAGAAGCAGAACGAGATCGTCGCCCGCGTCTCCAAGACGCTGCAGATGGAGCATCTGCTCGAGCGCATGCCCTCGCCAGCTCTCCGGCGGTCAGCGGCAGCGCGTGGCGATGGGCCGTGCGCTGGCGCGCGACCCGGCGCTTGTTCCTGTTCGACGAGCCGCTGTCCAACCTCGACGCCAAGCTGCGCGTCGAGATGCGCACCGAGATCAAGCTGCTGCACGAGCGGCTCAAGACCACCATCGTCTACGTGACGCACGACCAGATCGAGGCGATGACGCTGGGCGACCGCATCGCGGTGATGAAGGACGGCGTGGTGCGGCAGTTCGCCACGCCGCAGGAGGTCTACGACAACCCGGCCGACCTGTTCGTGGCGGGCTTCATCGGCTCGCCGTCGATGAACTTCATCCGCTGCCCGGTGGTGGAGCAGGGCGGGCGAGTAGGCGTCCAGCTGCGCGAGAACAGCGAGACCTTTTTCTTTCCCGCCACCGAGCGCGGCGCAGGCCGCGCTGAGAGCCTACCTCGGCAAGGAAGCGGTGCTGGGCATCCGGCCCGAGCAGATCACCGACAAGACGCCGTTCAGCGGAGACAACCCGCACGTTGCCACCCGCCAGGCCAAGATCGAGGTCGTGCAGCCCACCGGGCCCGACACGCTGGTGCTGATCCACCTGAACGGCGTGCCGGTGACCTGCCGCGTCCACCCCGAGGCGCCCGCGCGGCCCGGCCAGCTGCTCAACCTGATGTTCGACCTGTCGAAGCTGGTGTTCTTCGATCCGCAGACCGAGAAGCGGATCGCTTAGGCTGGGTTCGTGTCAATTGGCGGCCTGACGGCCTGTCCTGAACCGCAGAGGCGCGTAGGCGCTGGCGGAGAACGGCAAAGCTGTTTCAAGCTGTGGGAGAGACCACAATGACGGAATCGTTGGCGGACTAAAGGTCTGACAGATCCTAACCTCTGCGGTTGATCCTCTGCGCCTCCGCGCCTCTGCGGTTCGATGCCTTAAGGCGTCGCAAGCGCAGCGGCCAGCCCGCGCAGCGCCGGGTTCTCGGCCAGAATGACGAACGTGGGGACCGCCGCCACGTAGCTGGAGAAGCGCCCCTTGTGCTCGAAGCGCGCGCGGAACGGCGAGCGGTCGAACCACGTCGCCCAGCTTCGGCACAATGCCGCCGCCGATGAACAGTCCGCCGCGCGCACCGAGCGTAACGACCAGGTTGCCGGCAGCCATCCCAGAAGGCGCGCAGAAGATTCTCAGCGCTTCCTCGCAGCGCGGATCTTCGCCGCGCATGCCCAGCTCGGCGACCTTCTCGGGCTCGAGCTCGCGCGGAACATCGTGCGCGAGCACGCTCAGCGCTCGATAGATGTTGACCAGGCCCGGTCCGCTCGCCAGGCGCTCGGTCGATACGTGCCCGAAGCGCTCGCGCAGCACCCCCAGCACTGCGTCCTCGCGCTCATCCGCGGGACTGAAGGCGGTGTGGCCGCCTTCGCCCTGGATCGGAATCCACCGCCCTTCGCAACGGAGCAGCCCCGAGACACCCAATCCGGTACCGGCGCCGATCAACGCGATCGGCGCATCGGGCACCGCGGCGCCTCTGCCGACTTGCCGCAGTCGCGCGGCGTCGAGCACCGGCAACGACAGCGCGAGCGCCGTGAAGTCGTTCAGCACCAGCAGACGTTGCAGTCCTAGCTGGCGCCTGGTCTGCTCGATCGAGAAGGCCCAGGGGCTGTTGGTGAGCTTGACCAGATCGCCGGTGACGGCGGTGGCCACGTCGATCGCAGCCTCGCTGATGTGCGGGTCCCCGACCTGCGACAGGTAGTGGCGCGCGGCCTGTTCCAGCCCATCGAAGTCGGCACAGCGCAGCGACACCTCGCGTTCCGGCTCAGCGAGCCCGTCCGCGAGGAGCGCGAAGCGAATGTTGGTGCCGCCGATGTCTGCGAGCAGCCGCATCGGGTTCTCCCGCGCGATGCCTGCGGCGCGCAGCCGTCAGCCGTGCAGGACGCGCTTCACGGTATCGACGACGTTCGCCACGGTGAAGCCGAAATACTTGAACAGCTCACCGGCCGGTGCAGACTCGCCGAACCGGTCGATGCCCACCACGCCGCCTTCGAGGCCGACGTACTTGCGCCAATAGTCGGTCACGCCCGGCTTCGATCGCCACTCGCCGGACGCCGCGCGGCAGAACGCGTCCCGGTAGCTCTGCTCCTGCGCGGTCGAACAGCGACGTGCACGGCATCGACACCACGCGCGCAGCAATACCATCGCTCGCCAGAGCCTTCTGGGACTCCAGCGCCAGCCCGACTTCCGAGCCAGTGGCGATCAGAACGACTCTCGGCGCACCGGCTGACGCCTCGGAGAGGACGTAGCCGCCGCGACGCATCAGCTTCGAGCTGCTCGTCTGAGCGTGTGACGAAAGGCAGGTTCTGTCGCGAAAGCAGCAGCGAGGTGGGACCGTCGCGTCGTTCGATCGCGGCGATCCAGGCGATCGCCGTCTCAGTGGTGTCGCACGGCCGCCAGACCTCCATGCCCGGAATCAGGCGCAGGGTCGCGGCATGCTCGATCGACTGGTGGGTCGGACCGTCTTCGCCCAGCCCGATGGAGTCGTGGGTGTAGACGAAGATCGCTGCCGCATCTTCATCAGCGCGGCCATGCGCAGCGCATTGCGCGCATAGTCCGAGAACGTCAGGAAGGTGCCGCCGTACGGGATCAAGCCGCCGTGCAGCACCAGGCCGTTCATGACGGCGGACATGCCGAACTCGCGCACCCCGTAGTAGATGTAGTTGCCGCCCTCGCCGCGGCGCAGCGGGCGCGATCCGGACCACATGGTGAGGTTGGAGCCAGCCAGGTCGGCGGAGCCGCCGATCAGCTCCGGCAATGCGGCGCCCAAGGCTTCGAGCGCGTTCTGCGAGGCCTTGCGGGTGGCGATGCTCTCAGCCTTCTCGCGAGTCCGGGCGACCAGCCCGCGGGCACGCTCCTGCCAATCGGCAGGCAGCTTGCCCGTCGTGCGCCGTTCGAATTCGGCAGCAAGCTCCGGGTACTTGCGCGCGTATTCGGCGAAGCGGTCGTTCCACGCTTTCTCCAGCTCCGCGCCCCTCGCGCGTGCGTCCCAGCCCGCGTACACGTCGGCAGGAATCTCGAACGGCGCGTACCTCCAGCCGATGTTCTCGCGGGTGGCGGCGACTTCCTTCTCGCCCAGCGGCGCGCCATGGGCATCGTGGCTGTCGGCCTTGTTGGGCGCGCCCTTGCCGATGACGGTCTTGCAGCAGATCAAGGAAGGCCGGTCATGCACCGCACGCGCGGCAAGCAGTGCGTTCGTGCACCGCGTCGACGCTGTGACCGTCCACATGCGGCACGACGTGCCAGCCATAGGCCTGGAAGCGCTTCGGCGTGTCGTCGGTGAACCAGCCTTGCACGTGTCCGTCGATGGAGATCCCGTTGTCGTCGTACAAGGCGATCAGCTTGCCCAGGCCCAGCGTGCCGGCGAGCGAGCAGGCCTCGTGGGAAATGCCTTCCATCAAGCAGCCGTCGCCCACGAACACATAGGTGTGGTGGTCGACGATTTCGAACCCGGGGCGATTGAACTCGGCTGCGAGCACCCGCTCGGCGATCGCCATGCCGACCGCGTTCGCCAGGCCTTGCCCGAGCGGCCCGGTGGTCGTCTCCACGCCAGGCGCCATGCCGTGCTCGGGATGGCCCGGGGTTTTCGAGTGCAGCTGGCGGAAGCGCTTGAGCTCCTCCATCGGCAGATCGAAACCGGTGAGGTGCAGCAGGGCGTACAACAGCATGGACCCGTGCCCGTTCGACAGCACGAAGCGGTCGCGGTCCGGCCAGGCCGGGTTGGCGGGATTGAAGCGCAGGTGATGGTTCCACAGCACCTCGGCGATCTCGGCCATGCCCATCGGCATGCCGGGATGGCCCGAGTTCGCCTTTTGCACCGCGTCCATGGCCAGCGCGCGCAGCGCGTTGGCGAGTTCCTGTCTGGTTGCCATCGAAGTTCGTTGCGGATGTTGCAGATGAGGATGGGGCGATCGCGACTGATGCGAGATCGCGACCACGAGCCAAGCTTATATGGGAAACGGCACTCGCGCCATATATCCCACCACCTCGCCGCGGCGCGAGACGGGACAACGCGATCGGCTACGGCTCGCGCCTCGACAGCTTGACGCCGAGTTGTTTCAGCTTGCGGTACAGGTGCGTGCGCTCCAGCCCGACGCGATCGGCGACCTTGCTCATGTTCGCGCCTTCGCGCGCGATGTGATACTCGAAGTACATGCGCTCGAACGCGTCGCGCGCCTCGCGCAGCTCCAGGTCCAGCGGCAGGCCGGAGATCGCGCCTGAAGCGGGCGCGTCCAGCTCGGCGAGCGCGCTGTTGACGTCCGAGGTGCCGAGCTCGTGCGTCAGCCCGACCAGGGCCATGGTGCGCACGACGCTCTCGAGCTGGGTCAGGTTGCCGGCCCACTCCTGCACCCGCAGCACGTTGAGCGCGGGCGTCCCTAGCGCTCGCGGCGGCACCTCCTTGGATTCCACCAGGCGTGCCAGGATCAGCCGGGCGATCTCAGGAATATCCTCGGGGTGCTCGCGCAGGCTCGGGACCCGCAACTGAATCTGGCTGATGGCCGCGTACAGGCGCGAATCGAAGGCAGCCTCGGCCACCAGACGCGCCAGCGGGCGGGAGGTCGAGCAGACCAGCCGGGTGTGGTAGCGCTCGGCCTTCCCCAGCTGCGCCAGCAGGTTGCGCTGCTGCACGCCGGTGAGGTCGCCGACTTCGTGCAGGAACAGCGTGCCCTCGGCGGCCTGACCAACGATGTTGTTGGCGGGATCGTCCAGGATGTCGAAGCTCGCCGGCGCGACCCACGGCGTGTTGGCCTGATGCAGAAAGCGCGCGCACAGGCTCTTGCCACAGCCTGCCTCGCCGGTGATGAGCACCGGCAGCTTGAGCGCCTTGACCGTGTCCAGCCGTTGCTTGAGCTCGGTGATGAGCTGCGCCCGACCGAGGTAGGCGAGGGACAAGGCCGCCGGCTGCGCCGCCGGCGCAGGCTGGCGCAGCGCCTGGCCGACCGTCGCCAGCAGCTTCTGCAGGGCGATCGGCTTCTCCAGAAATGCATAAGCGCCGATCCGGGTCGCCTCCACGGCCGTGTCGATGGTGCCGTGACCCGACATCATCACCACCGGCATGGTGAGCTGGCCGCTGCTCGCCCACTCCTTGAGCAGCGATATGCCGTCGGTATCGGGCATCCAGATGTCGAGCAGCACGAGATCGGGGCGGCCGCGGTTGCGCAGCAGACGCGCCTCGCTGGCGTTCTCCGCCAGCCGCACCTGGTGGCCCTCCTCGCGCAGGATCTCGGACAGCAGCTCGCGGATTCCGACCTCGTCGTCGACAACCAGTATCTGGCTCATCTCTTAACCTGCCTGCGCGCCGGCCGAGGCGCGCAGCGGCGCCGCCGCCGCACGCACGACCGGCAGAAGAATGCTGACCTGTGCCCCGCTGCCGGGCACGTTGCTGATCTCGATGCTGCCGTTGTGCTCCTCCACGATCTTCTTGACGATCGCAAGTCCCAGGCCGGTGCCCTTGGTCTTGGTGGTCACATACGGCTCGAATGCGCGCGCGAGCATGTCGGGCGGAAAGCCCGGGCCGTTGTCCAGGATCGAGAGACGCGCGGCCGCGCCCTCCAGGCGTGTGCGAACGATGATGCGCGGGCTGCTGCGCTCGGTGATGGCCTGCTCGGCGTTCTGCAGGAGGTTGTGGATCACCTGCCGCAGACGGGCCGGATCGCCCTGCACTGCCAGCAGCGCGGCGTCGAGTTCCAGGGTGATGGCCGGGCGCTGTGCTTCGTACAGGGTGAGCACCTCGCGCACGACGGTATTCAGGTCGAGCGGCTGCAGGCTGGTCTCAGGTGCTCGCGCGTATAGGCTGAACGCATCTACCATGCCCTTGAGCTGCGCCACCTGCTTGACGATGGTTTGCGTAGAGCGGGCGAGCATGTCGGCGTCGCTGGCAACCAGCTTGTCGGCGAGGCGATGCGCCAGGCGTTCGGCCGAAAGCTGGATGGGTGTGAGCGGGTTTTTGATCTCGTGCGCCAGCCGGCGCGCTACTTCGCCCCACGCCGCGAAGCGCTGCGCCTGCAGCAGCCGGGTGATGTCGTCGAACACGACCACGAAGCCGGCTTCCGACCCGGCCAGCGCGGAGCCGCGCATCAGCAGCACCTTGCCGTCCTGCAGCTCGATCTGCTTCTGCCAGCTCTCGTCGCCACCCGCCTGAATCGCCAGCACCATCTGGGCGCTGATCTCGGTCAGGCGGCTTGCGCGCTCGCGCCAGTCGTCCAGTCGCACCCCCATGACCGGCTCCAGGTCTACCCCCAGGATCTCGCGCGCACTCGGGTTGGCGGAACGGAGCCTGCGCTCGCTGTCGAAGGACAGCACCCCGGCTGAGAGCTTGTTCAGGATGCTTTCCAGATACGCCTTGGCGCCCTCGAGCTGCTGCTGGTTGCGCATGGCCGCCGCACGCGCTTCGTCCAGCTGCGTGGTCATGGTGTTGAAGGAAGCCGTCAGGATGCCAAGCTCGTCGTGGCTGCGCACCGGATGGCGCTGACTGAAGTCGCCCTGTGCGACCGCGCGGGTTCCCGCGGCCAGCAGCACCAAGGGCGCCGACAGGCGCTCGCTGAACACGATCGCCAGCACGAGTGCGGACAACAGCGCCAGCAGCAGCGACAACGTCAGGGACAGCCCGTACAGGCGCTTCAGCCCGCTGCGCGAGAGGGACAGTTCCTGGTAGTCCCGATAGATGGCCTGCACCGTTTCGGCGTCGCGCGCCAAGGTGTCGGGGACCGGCTGCACCAGTTGCAGCAGCGCCAGCTCGCCGGACAGGCGGTTGACCGGCACCACGACGCGCAAGCGCAGCGACTGTGCTTCCTCGGACTCGATCTCGCGGTAGGGCTGCTGTACACGCGCCTGCTGCATGGCCCGCACCGGCAGCAGGCTGGGCATCAGCCCCGAGCCTTCGCTGATGGAAAAGGCGATGATGTTGCCGTCGGGCTGGAACAGCGCCGCTTCTCGCACCCCGGCTTGCTCGCGCAAGGTCTCCAGCCTCGCCAGCACTTGCGCGGACCGCGCGTCGGCGAGCTGCAGCGCCATCGAATCGGCCTTCGAATTGAGCTCGCGCAGCATGTTGTCCAGAGTGGTACGGCCCAGGCTCAACCCACCCTCGAGGGCCTTCTCGACGCGCACGTCGAACCACGATTCGATCCCCTTGTTCAGAAACTGCACGGAGACCGAGTACACCAGCGCTCCGGGCAGCACCGCCACCAGGGAGAACAGCAGCACCAACCGCAGCGTCAGCTTGGAACCGAACAGGCCGGCCTGCAGGCGCCGGCGCAGCGCCAGGAGCTGGTAGCCCACCAGGACCATCAGCGCCAGCACGATGCTCAAGCCCAGGAACAACAACAGCGGCAGATCGCGCGCGAACATCGGCGTGTTCGAGCTGGCGCTGAACACCAGGTACAGCATGACCGCGCCCAGCAGCAAGATCGTCGCGATGAGGTATTTCATGCCCCGCGACAGCAAGGAGGTGCGCACGGTGCGGATCGACGGGGTCACGGCTTCAGAGTCCAGCGAAACCAGTCGGAGGACAGGTGCCAGTCGCTCGAGCCCAACGCGTCGATCTGCAGGGGCTTGGGCAGCTGGGACGTATCCAGGCGCAGGCGCAGGGTGGCGGTGTAGACGTTGCCGGGCTCGACTTCCTGATAGCGCACTGCCGGCGAGTAGCGAACCCGGCCTATCACCGCCAGCGCTTCGGCGAGCGAGTCGAAATTCTGGCTCACAGCGCCGAAAGTGAGCCGGTATTGGCGGGTCAGGGCGTGGAAGGAAAGCTTGTGCTGGGTGCGGAACTCGGAGACGACCCGGTTCCACAGGTTGAAAGTCCACCAGCGCGGATACAGCAGCTCGAATTCGGTGACGAAGGTCAGCGCCACGCCACGGCTGAGCGCCTCTTCCAGGGTCGGGGTAAGCACGATGTCATAGTTGGCATCGAGCGCGTAACCGGCCTCGGTAGGCGTGAGCTCGGCCGACTTGATGAAGATGCCCTCGGCCTGCGCGCGCAGTCCCAGCAGCAGCACGGCCGCCGCGAGCAGGCGCAGCACCAGGCTAGGTCGACGCGCCAGGGAGCTTGTGCAACAGAGCGTAGAAGAAGCCATCTTGCCGGGAGTCCGGGAGCAGCTGACCGTCGGTCTGCGCAAGCTCCGTTATCGGCAGACGGCGCGCGTTCTTGTGGGCGCTCAGGAAGTCTGCGATCGGTGCTTGAGTCTCAGCAGGGAACAGCGAACAAGTCGCGTACAGCAATGTACCACCGGGCGCAAGCGTCCGCCACAGCGCCCTCAGGAGGCGTGCCTGCTCGCGGGCCAGGCGCGCGAGGTCGTCGGGCCGGCGCAGCCATTTGCTGTCGGGATGGCGGCGCACTACTCCGGAGGCCGAACAGGGCGCGTCCAGCAGCACCCGGTCGTATGGCTGCCCACTCCACCAACTCTGCAGGTCGGCCGCATCCGCCGCGACAAGGTGCGCGTCCAGCCGCAGCCGCTCCAGGTTCTCGCGCACGCGCAGCAGGCGTTGCGGATCGCGGTCGATGGCGGTGAGCTCGATCGAGGCGGTTTCCAGCAGGTGGGCGGCCTTTCCACCCGGTGCGGCGCAAGCATCCAGAACGTGCATGCCATCGCAGGGGGCAAGGAACTGCGCGGCGCGTTGCGCCGCCAGATCCTGCACCGACACGAGGCCCTCGGCGAATCCCGGCAGCGCTTGCACCGGCACGGGATGCTGCAGCATAACGGCCACCGGACCAATCTGTTCGGCCGGCAGGCCAGCTCCGCTGAGCATGTCCAAGTAGGCCTCGACGGAAGTAGCGCGGCGATTGATGCGCAACGTCAGGGGCGGGTGGAGGTTGCCGGCATCCAAGATTGAATGGAACCGGCTTGGATACGCGCGCTGGAGCTCATCCATCCACCACTGCGGATAGGAGAACCGGCCAAGCGGCGTGGCACGAGCACGGTCCAGCAGCACGTCGCGCTCGCGCAAGAAGCGCCTCAAAACGGCGTTGACCAGGCCTTTCGCGGAGGCCTTCCCCAACCTCGTGGAGGTGCGAACGGCGCCATCGACGACGGCGTGCGCAGGCGCCCGCGTCCACTGCAGCTGATACAGTGCCACCAGCACCAGCGCCTCTACATCAGCATCGCTGGCTGGCTTGTCCATCACCAATCGCAACACTTCCCTCAGGGTGCCAAGCCAGCGGCAGCTCCCGTACGCGAGGTCCTGGACAGCAGCGCGGTCAGCGTTGCTCAGGGACGGATGGCGTGCACCGATCCGCTCGAGTACCCCCGTCAGGCTGCGCCCATGCAGGACCTCCAGCAGTGCGTACGTCGCATGGCGCTGGATCTCGACCATCGGTGTCCTACGCCGAGGGAGTCAAGCGTCACCCCAGCGGCGCGCCACCGAGCTGCTCGCCTCGCGCGATCGGAAAACCCGCCAGCAGCTCGCGCACCTGCAGGCGCCGACCGCCGGCTCGCTGCAACTCGTCGATGCGCAGCAAGCCGCTTCCGCACTCGACCAGCAAGGCGTTGGCCTCCACCGCCTGGATCCGCCCCGGAACAGCGGCGACCCCGGCGACCGGCCGCGCTCGCCACACCCGCAGCGTTTCACCCCGCAGATGCGTCACAGCGACGGGAAACGGATTGAAGGCCCGGATGCGCCGGTCCAGCTCGACTGCGTCGCGCGCCCAGTCGAGCTCGGCGTGTGCCTTCTCGATCTTGTGCGCGTAGGTGACACCGTCGCGCTGCTGCGGCTGCAGGCGGGCTGAACCGTCCGCAACGCGCTCGAGCGCCCGCACGATGCAGAGCGCGCCCAGCGCCGCCAGCTTGTCGTGCAAGGACGCGGCAGTGTCGTCAGGGGAGATGGGGATGGTCTCCTGCAGGTACACCGGGCCGGTATCCAGGCCCGCTTCCATGCGCATGATGCTGATTCCGGTGTGCGTATCGCCGGCCAGGATGGCATGCTGGATCGGCGCAGCGCCACGCCAGCGCGGCAGGAGCGAGGCGTGGATGTTGATGCACCCAAGCGCGAATACATCGAGGATTGTTTGCGGCAGGATCAGGCCGTAAGCGGCCACCACCATGACCTGCGCCTCAGTCGCTGCCAATTGCTGGTGCGTCTCGTCGCCGCGCAGGCTGGCTGGTTGGGCGAGCGGTAGACCCCGCTCCATCGCCAGCACCTTGACCTCCGAGGGCCGCAGCTTGAGGCCACGCCCGCCCGGGCGATCGGGTTGAGTCAGGACCAGGCGGATGTCGTGGCCCGCGTCCAGCAGCGCCTGCAGCGCGGCGCGCGCAAACGCAGGAGTGCCGGCGAACACCAAGCGCATCACATCGCCCGGCGCTGCTGCTTCTTCAGCTTGGCGGCGATGCGCGTCTGCTTGAGCCGCGACAGGTACTCGACGAACACTTTCCCCTTCAGATGGTCCATTTCGTGCTGGATGCACACCCCCAGCAGGCCACCGGTTTCGAGCGTGAAGGGCTGCCCATCGCGATCCAGCGCGCGGACCTTGATCCATTCCGCGCGCCGCACCGTTTCGTAGATGCCGGGCACCGACAGGCAGCCCTCTTCGCAATCGGCCTCGCCGCGCGCTTCCAGGATCTGCGGGTTGATCAGCACCAGCAGTTGATCGTGCGTCTCCGAGATGTCCAGAACGATCACCTCCTTGTGCACGTCCACCTGGGTGGCAGCCAGGCCGATGCCGGGGGCCGCGTACATGGTCTGCGCCATGTCCCTAACGAGTTGGCGAATTTCGTCGTTAATAGCCTCCACGGGGGTGGCAACCCGGTGAAGCCGCTCGTCTGGATAGTGGAGGATGGGCAGCAGCGCCATCGTTGCTTGGTTGTCGCTTGCCTGGTTAATGGATTACGCGCAGAATCTACGAAAACTTCTTGACTTTACAAGGGGAAAGCACTTCGGCAGCGTTCCGCTCCGGGGCCTGCACCGGCCTTCCCCTGCAAAGGACATTGGAGCCACGAAATGCCCAGAATTATAGCGGTTGTACCCCTGATTCTCTGGCTGGCTGCCGCCAGCACGTCCTGGGCACAGGACCAGGAGGAGGCCGCCGCCCCGACGGAGGCCGCGGCGCCGGCGGAGGCGGCCGCCAGCCCCGCGCCTGGCGGCGGCGACCAGTTGATGCTCAAGGACGACGTCCCCGCCCGCTATGTGGTCGCCAAGGGCGATACGCTGTGGGGCATTTCGTCGCGCTTCCTGAAGAACCCTTGGAAGTGGCCAGACCTGTGGGGTATCAACAAGGACGTGGTGCGCAATCCACACTGGATTTACCCGGGCGACGTTCTGATCCTCGACCTGACCGGCGCAACACCGCGCCTGCGCCTGGATGGCGCCCCCGACGGCGGGCTGTCGCGTTGGAATGGCTACGAGCTGCAGGTCTCCAACCTCACGCCGCAGATGCGCTCTCAGGCGATCGCGCCGATGGCCATCCCGACCATCCCGGCCAAGGCCATCGAGCCGTTCCTGGTGCGTCCGCTCATCGTCAACCCGGCGCAGGTTGCGGGTGCGCCGCAGATCGTCGCCAATGTCGACAAACGGGTCGTCGTCTCAGCTGGCGACACCGCGTATGTGATGGGTCTCGACCAGAAGAAAGGGCAACGCTGGCAGGTGTACCGCAAGGGCCGCGTATTCCAGGACCCCGATACCAAGGATGTGCTCGGCTTCGAGGCCATCTACCTGGGTGACGCAAACGTCACCGGCTTCGGGGAGATCAGCACGGTGCAGCTGGTGAACTCCGTCCAGGAAGTATCCACGGGAGACCGCCTTACGGTGGCGCCGCCGCTGCAAAGCCTGCCGTACGTGCCGCGTGCGCCGACGCGGCCGGTGGCGGGTCGTGTCATCGCAGGCTCTGACGACACCGTTTCGGAGATGGGAACCTATTCCATCGTCATCCTCAACCGCGGGGCACGAGACGGCCTCGAGGTCGGCAACGTACTCGGGCTGTATCGGTCCGAAGGCAGCATCACCGTCAGCGGGCGCAGTGCGCTGCAGCTTCCCGAGCAACGCTACGGGTTGCTCATGGTGTTCCGGGTGTTCGAACGCATGTCGTACGGGCTGATTCTTGCCTCGAATCGTCCGGCCAATGTCCTCGACACGTTCCGCAATCCATGACCTGTCGATGACAGCCGTGCCCCGTGCGGGCACGAGCGCCGTCGGCACCGCGGCCCGCGACGCCGCGGTTGTCGGCTGATGGGCCCCCTTTCAGGGGCAACCCGGGCCGAAGCGGAGTCGTGGCTGCGCTTCACCCTCGTCCCGGAGGTCGGTAGTGCCGCGCAGCGGCGCCTGCTCGCCACATTCGGTTCACCAGAGGATGCACTCGCCGCCAGCGTCAATTCCCTGGAGCGCGTGGTCGCGCGTGAAGCGGCCGCCGCCCTGAAGCGCGGCCCCGAGCCGGCGCGGATCGACGCCGCGCTGAGCTGGCTCGAAGGCGAGGGCACGCGCCTGCTTTCTCTCGCCGATCCCGACTATCCCGCCGGATTGCTGCAGATCGCCGATCCGCCCGTCGTGCTCTACGCGTGCGGGCGCGTTGAGCTCCTGCGACAACCGGCGCTCGCGATCGTCGGGAGCCGCAACCCCACCCCTGGCGGAGTAGCGGATGCGGCCGCGTTCGCCGAGGCGCTGAGCAACGCGGGCTTGACGATCGTCAGCGGGCTGGCGCTGGGAATCGACGCGGCCGCGCACCGCGGCGGGCTGGCTGGGGCCGCTTCCAGCATCGCCGTGCTGGGCACGGGCGTTGACCGCGTCTATCCGGCCCGCAATCGCGACCTTGCGCATCGTTTGAGCAGCGCCGGGCTGTTGGTCTCGGAGTTCGCTCTGGGCACACCGGCGAGCGCGCAGAATTTCCCGCGCCGCAACCGCATCATCAGCGGGCTCGCGCGTGGCTGCCTGGTGATCGAAGCGGCTTTGCGCAGCGGCTCCTTGATCACGGCGCGCCAGGCCCTCGAGCAAGGTCGAGAGGTGTTCGCGGTCCCGGGGTCGATTCATTCGCCGCTGTCCAAGGGCTGCCATTGGCTGATCAAACAGGGTGCCAAGCTGGTGGAGTCCGCACACGACGTGTTGGAAGAGTTGCAGCTCGAGCAGCCGTCCGGGCTGTCCGGCGATGCCGAGCCGGCAGGTCCCACCGCCATCGCCGACAGCGCCGCACAAGCGCTCCTGGACGCGATGGGTTACCACCCAGTCGACCTCGATCTGCTGTGCGCGCGGACCGGCTTGACGCCCGACGCGGCTTCCGCCATGCTGTTGCGGCTGGAGCTCGATGGATTCATCAGCCGTCTGGTGGGTGGCATGTATCAGCGCATCCGCTGAGGCACTACCGAGCTTTGGGAGGCTTCCAGGCATCCGCTACAGCATTACGTGTTCGACATCCTCGCCTACCTGGTTGAGCGTTACTACGAGTTCGGTGCTTACCCCGATCAGGACACGCTGTCCCGGCAACTGACCGCGGCGGGATTCGAAACGCAGGACATCCATCAGGCACTAGGCTGGCTGTCCGGGCTTGATCAGCCCGTGTTGGGGGCATGCGCAGCGCGGGCCCGGGTTCGCAGCGCCGCTGCGGCACTATACGATGTCGGAGCAGCGCAGGCTCGATGCGGAATGCCGAGGGTTCCTGCACTTCCTGGAGGCCGCAGGTGCGCTGGACGTAAGCCAGCGCGAAGTAGTACTCGACCGCGTGATGGCGACCGAGATTGAAATCGGCCTTGACGAACTCAAACTGGTGATCCTGCTGGTTCTGTGGAACCAGGGAAGCCCGCTGGATTCGCTGATCCTCGACGAGCTGCTGGTCAGCGAACGCGTCGTCACACTGCATTGAGCGCGAGGGCGCAGCCGGCCTGGGCCGGGCACGCGGATTGCGGCCTCCTTTGAATTGAAACGACTTCCCCATTAGACTCTGGCGCGCGCCAGTCTGTAGGCATCGCATGTCTCGAAATCTGCTCATCGTGGAATCGCCTTCCAAGGCGAAGACTCTGAAGAAATACCTGGGACGCGACTTCGAGGTCCTCGCCTCTTACGGCCACGTTCGCGACCTCGAAGCGAAGGAAGGTGCGGTCGATCCTGACAACGACTTCAGCATGCGCTACGCACTGGTTGAGCGCAACAAGAAGCACGTCGACGCCATCGCCCGAGCCGCCGAGGACGCGGACCAGGTTCTGCTCGCGACCGACCCGGATCGCGAAGGCGAGGCGATCGCCTGGCATTTGTCCGAGATCCTGCGCAGCAAGAAGAGCTTGCGCGGCCGGCCGGTCAAGCGCGTGGTGTTCTACGAGATCACCGAGTCGGCGGTCAAGGACGGCGTAGAGCATCCCCGCGACCTGTCCATGGAGCTGGTGAACGCGCAGCAGGCCCGGCGCGCACTCGATCATCTGGTTGGCTTCAACCTGTCTCCGCTGCTGTGGCGCAAGATCGGACCGAGCCTGTCGGCCGGCCGCGTGCAGAGCCCGGCGCTGCGCCTGATCGTCGAGCGCGAGATCGAGATCGAGGCGTTCAAGAGCCAGGAGTACTGGACCGTCCATCTGGACAGCCACAAGGACAAGGAGAAACTCACCGCCCGCCTGAGCCAGTACCGGGGCGAGAAGATGGAGCAGTTCTCGGTGGTGACCGAGAGTCAGCAGGCCGAGGTGGTCGAGGCGATCACCAAAGCGGCGGGCGGGATCGCCACGGTCGTGCGGGTCGAGAAGAAGCCCAAGACGCGCTCGCCGGCGGCTCCCTTCATCACTTCGACGTTGCAACAGGAGGCGGTGCGCAAGCTCGGCATGACCGCCGAGCGCGCCATGCGCACCGCCCAGCAGCTCTATGAAGGTGTGGACGTCGGGTCGGGCACGGTCGGGCTGATCACCTATATGCGTACCGACTCCACCGCGCTTGCAGACGAAGCAGTGCGCGAGATCCGCGACTACGTGGCGAAGAATTTCAACGCCACCTACCTGCCCAAGGATACGGTCGTGTACCGCAGCAAGTCGAAGAATGCGCAGGAAGCGCACGAAGCGATCCGCCCCACGTCGATCTTCCGCACGCCCGACGATCTGAAGGCGCACCTGACCCCCGACCAGGCGCGTCTCTACGAGATGATCTGGAAGCGGACGCTGGCCTGCCAAATGGCACCGGCCCGCTACGACACCACCGCGCTGGATATCGCAGCCGGCAACGAGGCCGTGTTCCGCGCCACCGGCCAGACGCTGGTGTTCCCCGGCTATATCGCGGTGTACCAGGAGGGCGCGGACGACAGCGTGGATGAAGGCGACGCGAAGCTGCCCCTGCTCCAGGAGGGCGAGCAGATCCCGGTCGACCGCATCTTCGGCGAACAGCACTTCACCCTGCCGCCCCCGCGCTACACCGAAGCGAGCCTGGTCAAGAAGCTCGAAGAGTACGGCATCGGCAGGCCTTCGACGTACGCGAGCATCATCTCGACGCTGCAGGAGCGCGGCTACGCCCTGCTCGACAAGAAGCGCTTCATGCCGACCGACCTGGGACGGATCGTCAACGGCTTCCTGACCGCGCACTTCAACCAGTACATCGACTACGATTTCACCGCCCGCATGGAGGATCAGCTCGATTTCATCTCCAACGGCGAGCGCGAGTGGGTGCCGGTGCTGCGCGGTTTCTGGAACGAGTTCTCCCGCACGCTCGGCGAGAAGCAGGACGTCAACCGCGGTGTGCCGCTCGGCGAGCAGTGCCCCAAGTGCAAGAGCGATCTGTACCTGCAGAACAGCAAGCGCGGCCTGTTCGTCGGTTGCAGCGCCTATCCCAAATGCGACTACACGCGGCCCTGGGGCAACCTGCCCGAGGGACCGATCAACCTGGGCAAAGACCCGGTATCCGGCCTGGATGTCCTGCTGCTGCGCGGCCCGTATGGGCCGTACGCTCAGCTCGGCCCGACCGTCGAAGGAGCGCAAACCAAACCGAGGCGCGGATCATGGCCTCAACATCTGCCGATCGCGGCAGCCGACTTGGAGACCGCATTGAAGGTGCTATCCCTACCACGAATCCTTGGAAATCATCCGGAGACCGGCAAGCCGATCGAGGCCAATGTTGGACGCTTCGGTCCGTACGTGAAGCACGATGGCGCTTTCAAATCGATTCCCAAGAGCGACAGCGTGTACGACATCACGCTGGACCGGGCGGTTGAGTTGCTCGCCGCTCCCAAGACCTCGCGCGGTCCCGAGGGCAAGCCGCTCGGCCCCCATCCGATCGACAACCAGCCCGTGCAGCTGATGGAAGGGCGGTACGGACCGTATATCAAGCATGGCAAGGTCAATGTCACCGTGCCGTCTGACATGGACGTGGCCACGCTCACTCTGGACGACGCTGTCGATCTCCTGGCTGAGAAGGCCGCCAAGGAGTTGGCCAACACCGGCAGCACGGCGGCACGGCCCATCGCGGCGCAGCGTCCGGCGAATCAGCGCGGGCGCGGGCAGCGCGGTGACGGTTCGCCGCGTACCGGCGCGGGTGGTCCTCGCGCAGGGGGCGGCGCTCAGCGCGCGCGGCGGCTCAGCGCGGAGGCGGGATGTCGCGTGGCGGTGGTGGTGGCGCAGGCGGCGGTGCGAAGCGAGCAGGCGCCGGCCAGACCAATCCAGCACCAGGGAATCGAGGCGGGGGCAAAGGCAAACCCGGCTCACATCCGCAGCGTCAGCCTGCGCAGCGCGCTGCCGCGGCTCGCTCAGGTGCGCGGCGCCGTCCAGCGTGATGGCGTAAGCGGCGACGCAGCGTCCGTCAACAGGACCGAGCTGGGTCGCCCGGCTGCACTCAAACGTCGAGGTTGCGGACGCCCAGCGCGTTGGCTTCGATGAACGCGCGCCGTGGCTCGACTACGTCGCCCATCAAGGTCGTGAAAATCTCGTCGGCCGCGATGGCATCTTCGATCTGCGCCCGCAGCAACCGCCGGGAGGCGGGATCCATGGTCGTTTCCCACAGCTGCGTCGGGTTCATTTCGCCCAGACCCTTGTAGCGCTGGATCGACAGGCCGTGCTTGGCCTGCTCCAGCAGCCAGTCAACTGCCTGCTGGAACTCGGTTACCGCCGTCTCCTCGTCGCCTCGCTTGACCCGCGCACCCGGTCCCACCAAGCCCTGCAACACTCCGGCGGTGCGGCGGATCTGCTGGTAGTCCCCGGTCTCGACGAAGTCGTGGTCCAGCAGCGACAGCCGCTGATTGCCATGCAGCATCCGCGTAATCAGCAGGCGGTGGGATTCGGTTTTCTCGTCGAACTGGACCGCGATCACCACATCGGTCCCCGCCAGCACAGCAGACAACGCGGCGGCCGTGTCCTGCGCCGCTGCCGCCGAGCTCAGATCCACGACGATCCCCTTGAGCAAGGCATGCAGCACAGCGCTGTCCACGCGGCGGGAGAGCCGGTCGATCACGGCCTCCGCCAGAATGTACTCGCGCGCCACCTCGGCGAGCGTGTCCCCTGTCAGCGGCTGCGCGCCGTCGCCCGGAACCAGCTGCGCGTCCTTCAGAGCGAGCTTGAGCAGATACTCCTTGAGCTCGTGGTCGTCCTTGAGATAGCGCTCATCGCGCCCATGCTTGACCTTGTACAGCGGTGGCTGCGCGATGTAGATATGCCCGCGCTCGACCAGCTCGGGCATCTGCCGGTAGAAGAAGGTCAGCAGCAAGGTGCGGATGTGAGACCCGTCGACGTCCGCATCGGTCATGATGATGATGCGGTGATAGCGCAGCTTCTCCGGCCGGTACTCTTCCTTGCCGATCCCGGTCCCCAGCGCAGTGATCAGCGTGGCGATTTCCTGCGACGAGATCAGCTTGTCGAAGCGCGCCTTCTCGACGTTGAGAATCTTGCCCTTGAGCGGCAGGATGGCCTGGTTGCGGCGATCGCGTCCTTGCTTGGCTGAACCGCCGGCAGAGTCGCCCTCCACCAGATACAGCTCGGACTGCGCCGGGTCTTTCTCCTGGCAGTCGGCCAGCTTTCCGGGCAGGCCGAATCCATCCAGGATACCCTTCCGGCGCGTCATTTCGCGGGCTTTGCGCGCCGCTTCGCGCGCGCGCGCGGCTTCGATGATCTTGCCGACGATGGTCTTGGCATCGTTGGGGTGTTCCAGCAAGAACCCCATCAGGGCGTCAGCCACGACTTCTTCCACGGCCGGTCTGACCTCGGAGGAGACCAGTTTGTCCTTGGTCTGCGACGAGAATTTAGGATCGGGGAGCTTGACCGAGAGAACGCAAGTCAGTCCCTCGCGCATGTCATCTCCGGTGGTCTCCACTTTTGCGCGCTTGGCGAATTCGTTCTGCTCGATGTACTGGTTCAGGGTCCGCGTCATCGCGGCCCGCAGGGCAGTCAAGTGGGTGCCGCCATCGCGCTGCGGGATGTTGTTGGTGAAGCACAGCACCGATTCCTGGTAGGAATCGTTCCACTGCATGGCTACTTCGACGCCGATGCCGTCGCGCTCGCGCGCCGCATGAAAGATGCGGGTATGCAGAACGGTCTTAGTGCGATTGATGAACTCGACGAAGGCGCGGATGCCGCCGGCAAACTGAAACAGCTCCTCCTTGCCGTTGCGCTGGTCCACCAGCTCGATGCGGGTGCCGTTGTTGAGGAAGGACAGCTCGCGCAGGCGCTTGGCCAGGATGTCGTAGTGGAACTCCACGTTCCCGAACACTTCCGTGCTGGGCATGAAGTGGACTTCGGTGCCGCGCCGCTCGGTCGTCCCGATCTCCTTCAGCGGTGCGGTGCTCGCGCCATTGCGGAACTCCATCTGATAGGCGTGGCCGCCCCGGCGCACGGTCAGGCGCAACCATTCGGACAGCGCGTTCACCACCGACACGCCCACTCCGTGCAGGCCGCCCGAGATCTTGTAGGAATTGCTGTCGAACTTGCCGCCGGCGTGCAGCACGGTCATCACGATCTCGGCGGTGGAACGCCCCAGCTCGTCGTCGGGATGCACCTCTACGGGGATGCCGCGGCCGTTGTCGATGACGCTGATCGAGTTGTCGGTGTGGATGATGACCTGTACATCGTCACAGTAGCCCGCCAGGGCCTCGTCCACCGCGTTGTCCACCACCTCGAAGACCATGTGATGAAGCCCGGTCCCGTCGCTGGTGTCGCCGATGTACATGCCCGGCCGCTTGCGCACGGCTTCCAGCCCTTTCAGGACCTTGATACTCTCGGCGTTGTAGTCGGAAGCTGGTTGCTGCATTTGATTGACTGAGTTGAGAGGCTCGAATGAATAGGGAGGCGCGGGGTCAGATCCGCATGGGCATGACGACGTACTGGAACTGGCTGTTCCCCGGCAGGGTCAGCAGCATGCTGCTGTTGGCATCGCCCAGCGAGCACTCCACTTGGGCGGAGTGCACATTCGCGAGCACGTCCAGGAGGTAGCTCACGTTGAACCCGACATCCAGCGGCTCGCCGCTGTACTGAACCTCCAATTCCTCTTCCGCCTCTTCCTGCTCGGTGTTGCTGGACACGATGCGCAGGCTGTTCTCGGTCAGGACCCAACGCACCCCGCGGAACTTCTCGTTCGACAGGATGGCGGCCCGCTGCAGCGACTGCTGCAGGGTCGCGCGATCGAGGACGAGCTGCTTGCGGTAGCCGGTCGGAATGACCTTCTGGTAGTCGGGAAACCTGCCGTCCACCACCTTGGTGATGAACTCGACGCTCCCGAACGAGAAGGCAACTTGATTGTCGCGTACTTCGATTCGCAAGCTGGCGTCGGCGTCGTCGAGCAGCTTGACCAGCTCCAGCACGGCTTTGCGCGGAAGAATGACGTCAACACTGGTAACGCTGGTCTGCACCGGCAGGGTGGCTAAGGCCAGACGATGGCCGTCGGTCGCCACGACGGTCAACCCGTTGGGGGAAATCGACAACAGCATGCCGTTCAGATAGTAGCGGATGTCTTGCTGAGCCATGGCGTACTGCACCAGGCTCAGCAGCTGTTTGAGGTCGCGCTGCCCCAGCTCGAGCGTGGCGTTCGCAGCGCCCGCGGCGGCCAGTTTCGGAAAATCCTGTGCCGGCAGGGTCTGCAGGCTGAACTTGCTCTTGCCGGCCTTGATCTGGAGACGCTTTTCCTGAAGATCCAGAGCGATCGCGCTGCCTTCAGGAAGCGCGCGCAGGATGTCCTGGAGCTTGCGCGCCGACACGGTGATCGCGTGCTCGCCAGAACCGGCGCTGGTCTGGCTGCGCGAGGCGACCTGGAGCTCGAGGTCGGTTGCCGTGAGCTTGAGCTGGTCACCCTGGATTTCCAGCAGGACATTGGACAGGATCGGAAGCGTATGGCGGCGCTCGACGACACCGCTGACGGACTGCAGTGGCAAAAGAACCACGTCCCGTTGTACGGTTATTGAAGTCATATTGCTTCCTGATAGTAGGTAATAGTGCAGGCCATAACCTGTGTGGTTCGCCGGGATGCCCGGCTGCTGCTGGTGGTTGGAGGAATGACAAGCGCGTGTGCTCGTGCGGTATAGCCGGTGGATAGTTTGTGGATGAATTCGGCGTCGGGCTGTCGGGCGCAGTTATGCACGTTTAGTCCCCAGGATGTTCAGCCACGCAGGACTTGAAGCAGCGCTTCGAAGTCTCTGCCGATGTCCGGATTCTCGGTCTTGAGCGAAGCGATCTTCCGGCACGCGTGCAAGACGGTGGTGTGATCGCGCCCGCCGAACGCTTCGCCGATGTCGGGGAGACTCAACTGCGTCAGCTCCTTCGCCAGCGCCATCGCCATCTGCCGCGGACGGGCGACATTGCGAGAGCGCTTCTTCGAGTACATCTCGGCGACCTTGATCTTGTAGTAGTCGGCGACCGTGCGCTGGATGTTGTCGATCGATATCTGCCGATACTGGATCGCGAGCAGATCCTTCAGCGCCTCCCGCGCGAGCTCGACCGAGATAGGCTGTCCGGCGAAGTTGGAGTAGGCGATCACACGCTTGAGACCCCCTTCCAGCTCGCGGACGTTGGACTGGATGTGCTTGGCGATGAAGAAGGCGACGTCTTCGACCAGCCCGATGCCGTCGGCCTCGGCCTTCTTGATCAGGATGGCGACCCGCATCTCCAGCTCCGGGGGCTCGATGGCGACGGTGAGACCCCAACCGAAGCGCGAAATCAGACGATCTTCCATGCCGCTGATCTCTTTCGGGTAGGTGTCGCAGGTGATGATCACCTGCTTGTGCGCCTCGATCAGGGCGTTGAACGCGTAGAAGAACTCCTCCTGAGTTCGGGTCTTGCCGCTGAAGAACTGGATGTCATCGATCAGCAGCAGATCCAGCGAGTGATAGTACTTCTTGAAGCCGTCGAACGCCTTGTGCTGGTAAGCGCGCACTACGTCGGATACGTATTGCTCAGCATGAATGTAGCGAATCTTCGCGTTCGGATTGCGGTCCTGCACCAGGTTGCCGATCGCCTGCAGCAGGTGGGTCTTGCCGAGGCCCACGCCGCCATAGATGAACAGCGGGTTGTAGGCGGTGCCGGGGTGCTCGGCGACCTGCAGTGCAGCGGCCCGCGCCAGCTGATTGGCCTTGCCCGGTGACGAAGGAGTCGAACGTGAACATCGGGTTCAGGCGACTGGTCTCGCGCACGCGCGGTCTCGCCTCGATCGGCTGGGGCTGCCGCGGGTGCGGCCGCTTCGGGCGTCGGAACGGGCGTGCACGCGCTGGGCCAGCTCCAGCGAAACGGGAGCTGACCCTTTTGGTGGTCCTGGGCGAGTTGCTCGATGACCGGGAGAAAGCGGTCCTTGACCCACTGCAGGACGAATCGATTGGGTGCCTGAACCACCAGGTTGCGGCCCGAGACCCGTGCCTGCAGCGGCTGAATCCAGGTCCGGAACTGCTGGTGCGGCAGCGACTGCTCGAAATGCTGGAGGCAAAGAGCCCAGAAGGCGTCCATTCGGGGAGCGGAGAAACCAGGGAGGAACCGCCGGAAGGCGAGGGCGGTATGATAGCAGCCCAAGACAGACTTATCCACAGCTCGCGACCGCAGGTTGGAGTTGACAACGCCTGGGCAGGACGCGTGTAATACCGGGCTTTTCAGCTCTCTGGCGGGAACTCGAAGATGAAGCGGACTTATCAACCGTCCAAGATCCGGCGGGCACGCACGCATGGCTTCCGAGCGCGAATGAAAACTCTCGGAGGTCGCAAGGTGCTCAACGCGCGCCGGGCCAAAGGGCGCAAACGTCTGGTGCCGTAGCGGTCGAATCGCGGCGGCTTGAGGCCCCGAGGTCGTCTCCGGTGGCTGGTTTTCCCCGGACCGCCCGGCTCCGGTCGGGGGAAGACTTCAAACGCAACCTCAAGGCGCGCAGGCGCGGATCCGGCCGGTGGTTCACGGCATCTGCGGTCGCCAATCAGAGCGCGCATGCGCGGCTGGGGATGGTAATCGGCCGGAGGGTTCTCGCCCAGGCCACGCGCCGCAATCGAATCAAACGAGTGACCAGGGAGCATTTCCGCCGACTGGCGACAGGACTTGGTGCGGTCGACGTGGTAGTGAGGCTGCGCACCAAGCTCGCCGCTGAAGATATGCCGGAGGCGGAGGCGGAAGTCGAACGCCTGCTGCGGGAGCTCACCTGATGCGGCTGCTGCTTGACATGCTCATACGCGGCTACCAGCTGATGCTGAGCCCGTTCTTCGGTCCCTGCTGCCGCTTCCATCCGAGCTGCTCGGAGTATGCCCGCGAGGCGATCATGAAACACGGCGTCATGCGCGGTGCGTGGCTGGCCGGCCAGCGACTGGTGCGCTGTCATCCCTGGCATCCAGGCGGCATCGACGAGGTGCCTTGAACGAAGGTGGCGGCACTTGTCTACTTCCATGGATAGTTACCGGCTTTTTGTAGGTCTGGTGTTCGCGGTCTCGGTGTTTTTGCTGGTCGATGCCTGGATGCGCGATCGGCAGCACCCCGAGCCGGCGGCGCCGACACCCGCCGGCCAGGCGCTGCGGCAGACGCCCAGCCCGTCGGCCGAAACACCGGTCCCACAGACGGCCCGCCAAGGCAAATCCCCGGATAGCGCAAGCTCGCAGACGGTCGAAGGGCCGCTGCCGAAGGGCCAGCGCGTCCGCGTCCAGACCGATTTCCTGGTGGCCGAGATCGACACCCACGGCGGGGATTTGCGCCAGGTGGAGCTGCTGCTGCACAAAGACCGCGGCGACAAGGACAAGAACTTCGTTTGTTCGATGAGGATCCGCCGCGGGTCTACGTCGCGCGCAGTGGACTGATCCAAGGTGAGGGCCTGGCGGACCACAACACGGTGTTCAGCGTGGACAGAACTTCGTTCGAGCTTGCTCCGGGTGAGGATTCGCTGGTGGTGCGCCTGGAGGCTCCGGCTACCCCGTACGCCAAGGTCGTCAAGACCTACACGTTCCATCGCAGCAGCTACGTCATCGACGTCAGCTTCGAGGTCACCAACCTCGCCAGCGCGCCCGCCGAGCCGTACGCGTACTTTCAGCTGGTGCGCGACATCAGCCCGCCCGAGGGCGATTCCAGGTTGGTGCCTACTTACACCGGCGCCGAGGTCTACACCGAGAAGGACAAGCTCCACAAGATCAGCTTCGCCGACATCGAGGCGAACAAAGGGACGTATCCGAAGAGCTGCGACCGACGGCTGGCTCGCGTTCGTGCAGCACTATTTCCTCAGCGCCTGGGTGCTGCCGCAAGGGACGCCCCGCGACTATTTTCTGAAGCCGCTCACTGCCGGTCTGGTGGGGGGAGGCGTCATCACTCCGCTGGGCAAGATCGAGCCCAAACAGACCGCCAAGGTCGAGGCAAAGCTCTACGCGGGCCCGCAAGAGCAGGAGCGCTTGAAAGCGCTGGCGCCTGGACTGGAGCTCACCATCGACTACGGTTGGCTGCGCGTGCTGGCGGTGCCGCTGTTCTGGGTCCTCAACGAGATCCACTCGGTGGTGGGGAACTGGGGGGTGGCGATCATCATCCTGACGGTGCTGATCAAGCTGGCCTTCTACCCGCTCTCGGCAGCGAGCTACAAGTCGATGGCGCGGATGAAGGTGCTCGCGCCGAAGCTGCAGCGCCTCAAGGAACGCTTCGGCGACGATCGCCAGAAGATGCACGAAGCGATGATCGAGTTGTACAAGACGGAAAAGATCAATCCGCTTGGCGGGTGCCTGCCGATCGTCGTACAGATTCCTGTTTTCATTGCCTTGTACTGGGTGCTGCTTTTGAGCGTGGAGTTGCGGCATGCACCTTTTATTCTTTGGATCAATGACTTATCTGCGCCAGACCCATATTTTATCCTGCCCGTCCTGATGGGTGCGACGATGTTCATCCAGACTTGGTTGAACCCCACGCCACCCGATCCAATGCAGGCAAAGCTGATGAAGATCATGCCGATAGCCTTCAGCGTGTTCTTCTTCTTCTTTCCGTCCGGGCTGGTGCTCTACTGGCTGGTGAACAACATCCTCTCCATCGGTCAGCAATGGCAGATCACGCGCACGCTCGAGCGGTCGAAGGCCGCTCATGGCGGAGCGTGAGCTCATCGCGGCGGTAGCGACCGCTGCGGGCGTCGGCGCTATCGGGGTGGTTCGGCTCTCGGGAGCCGGACTGCACAGAATCCTTGCAGGGCTCCTCGGGACCGAACCAGAGCCGCGGCGGGCCATGCTGGCGACCTTCCGGGACCGCAATGGTGATCCCATCGACGAGGGGCTTGCCCTCTACTTTCCCGCACCGCATTCCTATACCGGCGAGACGGTGCTCGAGCTGCAAGGGCATGGCGGCCCCGCGGTGTTGCAGCGCCTGCTCAGCCGCTGCGTCGAGCTCGGTGCGCGAATCGCCGAACCCGGTGAATTTACGCGTCGGGCGTTCCTGAATGGGAAATTGGACCTTACCCAGGCGGAAGCGGTCGCCGACCTGATCGGGGCGCGCTCGGAGGCCGCCGCGCAGTCGGCTGTGCGTTCGCTCCAAGGAGAGTTCTCACGTGAGGTTCGCGCGCTGGTAGCGGAGGTGACCGCCCTGCGCTCTCTGGTGGAGGCCTGCATCGACTTCCCGGAGGAGGGGATCGAACATCTTCCAGCGTCCGACGCTCTCAACAGGGTTCTCCGTTTGAGCGACCGGGTGGCAGCGGTGGAAGCGGCTGCACGCCGGGGCAGCCTGCTGCGGGAAGGAGCAAGGGTGGCGCTGATTGGTCGTCCAAACGTCGGAAAGTCCAGTCTGCTGAACAAGCTCGCGGGCGAGGACGTTGCAATCGTCACCGCATTGCCGGGCACGACTCGCGACGTTATTCGCCAGGAGCTGTTGCTGGAGGGGATCCCGATTCACGTTCTAGATACTGCCGGGTTGCGGGACGCTGCTGATCCGATCGAGCGGCTGGGGATTGAGCGCACCCAAGCAGTCATTGAACGTGCGGAACTGGTGCTTTTCATCTCCGAGGATCAGGCGGGATTGAACCAGGAGGACACCAGACTGCTTGCGGAACTGCCCGCGCAGATCGCGCGGCTCGTCGTCCTCAACAAGGTCGACTTGAGCTTGGCCCTACCAGGCGCCTCGGACTCTCCGGTTGGGCGGCAGATTAGAGTGTCGGCGGTGACGGGTGCTGGCTTGGAGGTACTTCGCGTTGAGATCCTCAGCGCGCTGGGTTGGAAGGCCGATGAGGAGGGAGCGTTTCTGGCGCGGACACGTCATCTGGACGCGTTGCGGCGCGCGGCCCGACATCTGGTGGAAGCGTCGGCGCGTCACGAAGATCTGGAGTTGCTCGCGGAAGAGCTACGGTGGACCCAGCGGGCGCTGGGCGAGATTACCGGCGAGGTGACAGCGGATGATCTACTGGGGGAGATCTTCTCCCAGTTTTGTATCGGAAAGTAGGGTTCCACGTGGAACCCCACTGCACCCGGTTTCACGTGGAACATTCTCTTTGCCCTTAGTCGACGCGGCGGTATCATTGTCGCCCCCTCGGTAGGTGCTCCAACCATGCAGTCCGAAGTCTTCGACGTGATTGTGGTCGGTGGCGGCCACGCCGGCACCGAAGCCGCACTGGCCGCTGCGCGGATGGGCCAGCGCACCCTCCTGCTGACCCACAGCATCGAGACACTCGGCCAGATGTCCTGCAATCCCTCTATCGGGGGTATCGGAAAAGGCCATCTAGTCAAGGAGATCGACGCGCTAGGCGGCGCCATGGCGAGCGCCACCGATGAGGCCGGGATCCAGTTTCGCATCCTGAACTCGAGCAAAGGGCCGGCTGTGCGTGCCACACGAGCGCAGGCAGATCGCGCGCTCTACAAGGCAGCGATCCGTCGGAGGCTGGAGACGCAGGCCAACCTCCAGCTGTTCCAGCAACCCGTCGATGACCTTGAGCTCGACGGGGATCGGGTATGCGGCGTCGTGACGCAGCTCGGATTGCGGTTCAGGGGCAAGACCGTGGTGCTGACGACCGGGACATTCCTATCCGGGTTGATTCACGTCGGGCTGACCAACTACCAAGGTGGCCGGGCGGGTGATCCTCCGTCGCTGTCCCTGGCCAGTCGGTTACGTGAACTGAAACTTCCGGTGGGACGCCTGAAGACCGGAACGCCGCCGCGGCTGGACGGCCGTTCAATCGATTTCTCTGTCATGACCGAGCAGCCTGGTGACGATCCGGCTCCGGTGTTTTCCTTCATGGGGCACGTCGGCCAGCATCCGCGCCAAGTGTCCTGCTGGATCACCCACACCAACCAGGGCACGCACGACATCATTCGCGCGGGGCTTGATCGCTCCCCCATGTATACCGGCGTGATTGAAGGCATTGGTCCGCGTTACTGCCCTTCGATCGAAGACAAGATCACGCGGTTCGCAGGCAAGGCCAGCCACCAGATCTTTCTCGAGCCGGAGGGTCTCGACACGACCGAGGTGTATCCAAACGGGATCTCGACCAGCCTGCCTTTCGACGTCCAGATCGAGCTGGTTCGATCGATCAAGGGCCTCGAGCGGGCTCACGTCGTGCGTCCCGGCTATGCGATCGAGTACGACTTCTTCGACCCGCGCGGTCTCAAGCGCTCGCTCGAAACCAAGGCCATCTCCGGGCTGTTCTTTGCCGGCCAGATCAATGGCACCACCGGCTATGAGGAAGCGGCCGCTCAGGGCTTGTTGGCTGGGATCAACGCGGCCTTGCACGCGCAAGGGAAGGAAGCGTGGTGCCCGCGGCGCGATGAAGCGTATCTCGGTGTCCTGGTAGACGACCTTGTCACACGCGGGGTCAGCGAACCCTACCGCATGTTCACCAGTCGGGCCGAGTATCGGCTTAGTCTGCGGGAGGACAATGCGGATCTACGCCTTACCGAGACTGGATTTCGGCTGGGTGTGGTGGACGCGGAGCGGTATACCGCCTATGCGACGAAACGCGACCTTATCCAGGGGGAGCGCCAGCGGTTGGCCACCACCTGGATCGGACCCCGCTCGATTAGCGAGCAAGCCCAGCATGACGTGTTCGGGCAGCTTGCTGGACCGTGAATACAGCCTCGAGGAATTGTTGCGGCGACCCGATGTCAGCTATCGCTCACTTGCGCAACTAAGCCCGGCGCCACTGGAAATAGCTGACGCGAGTGCCGCCGATCAGATCGAGATTCAGATCAAGTACGACGGCTACATCGAGCGCCAGCGTACCGAGGTCGATCGTCAGCGGGCGCACGAAGAAACGCGCCTGCCTGCCGATCTCGACTATCGAACCGTGCGGGGTCTTTCGATCGAAGTCCAGCAGAAACTCAACCTGCATCGGCCCGAAACGCTGGGACAAGCTGCACGCATCTCCGGAATCACCCCTGCGGCGGTGTCGCTGCTGCTGGTCCATCTGAAGCGCCGCGGCGTCACTTGCGGGGGCGGTGGGTGGCGAGGCGGCTGCGTGAGAGGCGAGGGAGCCGGCGCCGCGCGCCAGCTCGACGAGGGTCTGTCGCAACTCGGCCTGCCATTGAGCGCGCCGGCGCGCATGCAGCTGCTGCGTTATCTCGATCTCTTGCAGAAGTGGAACCGCGTGTACAACCTGACCGCGATCCGGCAGCCGGGGCGACTCGTCAGCCATCACCTGCTGGACTCCCTCGCGGTGCTCCCGCACCTCACGGGTCCACGAGTGATCGATGTCGGCTCGGGCGCCGGGTTGCCTGGCATTCCACTGGCGGTTGCACGGCCTGACTGGGAAGTTGTGCTGGTCGAGAGCAACCACAAGAAGGGCGCGTTCTTGCGCCAGGCGCTGATCGACCTGGAGCTGACCAACGCTCAGGTCGCACTGGCGCGCGCGGAAGAATGGCGCTCCACCAAGCTCGGCACCACCACGATATCTCGCGCTTTTTCCGATCTTGCCGGTTTCGTCGAAGCGGCACGGCACATGGTGGCGTCGGACGGTATCCTGGCGGCTATGAAGGGTGTGTATCCGGACGAGGAGCTGGCGATGTTGCCGCATGGAGTGCGCGTGGATGCTGTTGCACCCCTGGACGTCCCCGGGCTCGGGGCCGCGCGCCATCTGGTCGTTTTGCGCGTCGAAGAGACACTCCAATGACCCGAGTGCTGGCGATCACCAACCAGAAGGGCGGCGTGGGCAAAACGACGACGAGCATCAATCTCGCCGCGAGCCTGGCCATGGCCGGCCGGCGGGTCCTGCTGATCGATCTCGATCCCCAGGGCAACGCGACCATGGGCAGCGGCGTGGACAAGCGCCTGGCGGCCGCCACGGTCTATCAGGTGCTCCTCGGCACGCGGCTCCTGGCTGAGGTTAGAGTAAAAGCAAGCGCTAACTATGATCTGGTGCCGGCGAACCGCGAACTGGCCGGTGCGGAGGTCGAGCTGATCGAACTGCCGGAACGAGAACGCCGTCTGAAAGATGCCGTGCAACAGATCCAGCACGAGTACGATTTCGTGCTGATCGACTGCCCACCCGCCTTGAACCTGCTCACCGTCAACGGCCTGTGCGCCGCCCAGGCGGTGATGATCCCGATGCAATGCGAGTACTACGCGCTGGAGGGCCTGTCAGACCTGGTGCAGACCATCAAAAAGGTGCGCGTCAGTCTCAATCCCGCGCTCGAAATCGAGGGGTTGCTGCGCACCATGTACGATCCACGCAACACCCTGGCGCAGCAGGTCTCGGATCAACTCCAGCAGCATTTCGGAGAGAAGGTCTACCGCACCATCATTCCGCGCAATATTCGACTTGCCGAAGCCCCGAGCCACGGCATGCCGGCGTTGACGCTGGACCGCCAGTCGAAAGGCGCGCTGGCTTATCTGGCCCTCGCGGGCGAAATGCTTTCGCGCAGGAGTGCAACGTGAACGCAGTAGCCAACGAGCATGGTTAAAGTGAAAGGCCTCGGACGCGGGCTCGACGCCCTGCTGGCACCGGATGAGCCGCAGGTCCAGGACCGGCTCATCGAACTTCCCCTGGCCAGTCTGCGGCCCGGCCGCTACCAGCCGCGCACACAGATGAATCCGGATGCCATCGCCGATCTGGCCGACTCGATCAAGACGCAAGGCGTGATCCAGCCGATCCTGGCTCGCCCCGTGCAGGACGGACAATTCGAGATCATCGCCGGCGAGCGGCGCTGGCGCGCGGCGAAGCTCGCGGGACTGGAGTCGGTGCCGGTGCTGGTGAGAGACGTGCGCGACGAGCTCGCGCTCGCCATGGCGCTGATCGAGAACATCCAGCGCGAAGACCTCAACCCGATCGAGGAAGCACAGGGCATCCAGCGCCTGATCGCCGAGTTCGGGATGACGCACGAGGCCGCGGCAGCAGCCGTCGGCCGCTCGCGCAGCGGCGTGACCAATCTCCTGCGCCTGCTCGGGCTCGCCAAGCCTGTGCAGGAGCTGATCCTCCACGCCAAGCTCGACATGGGTCACGGGCGGGCCTTGCTGGCGCTGCCCGCAGCCAAGCAGATCGAACTGGCTCATGTGATCGCGGCGAAAGGCCACTCTGTGCGCCAGGCGGAGCAGCTGGTGCGGGCGGCCCTGGCTGCGCCGAAGCAAGCGGCCAAGCGGCGTGACCGCGATATCGAGATCTTGGAGACCGAGCTGTCCGACCAGCTCGGTACCCGCGTGACGATCGAGCCCCGCGGGGGCAAGGGCGCCGGCCGGCTCGTCATCGACTACGCCAATCTCGATCAGCTCGACACACTCGTGGGCAAGCTGCGCTAGGTCCACTCGGCCTTGCATCCTGCCAGCATGCTGCGACGTGAAACGCAGAAAGCGCGATCGATGCATCGCAACACGTTGACGCAAGCGCGTCGCTCCCAGTAAAATTCGGCGCCTTTGTTGCGCCCGGTTCGCCTGGTGTCATGCCCCCTGACAAGCGTAGGCCGTTTCGGATCGTATTGGCCTGGCAAGGCGGCTGGACCGCCATCGCGGCAGGGCTGGCGGCTTGGGTAGCGGGACGGCATGGAGCGGTGTCAGCCGCTCTGGGCGGTGTCATCGCGATAGCGGGATGCCTGGCGTTCACTTGGCTGGTTGCGCGCAATCGCGCGCTGACTGCCGATGGCATCCTGCTTACCGCGCTGAGGGCCGAGGCCGTCAAGGTGCTGATTCTGTTTGCGCTGCTTGCCCTGGTTCTGGCGACCTATAAGAACGTCGTGGTCGTTGCCCTGATCGGGTCGTTCATCGTATCCATCGTGATTTTCGGATTTGCTTTTTTCGTTCGCGACGCTTAGCCAGGACCGCATAGCATGGCCGCTGCCGGGGAAGGACTCACCCCCACCGAATATATCAGTCATCACCTGACGTTCTTCACCAAGCCTGTCGCACAGGGCTCGTTCTGGGCCTTGAACGTCGATACGGTGGTGACCAGCGTGGTGCTGGGTGTGCTCGGCCTCGGATTCTTCTGGTGGGTGGTGCGGGGCGCGACTGCCGGCGTGCCCAACAAGCGCCAGGCGTTCGTCGAGCTCGCCGTCGAGTTCATCGACGACCAAGTCAAAGGCGTGTTCCACGGCGACCGCCACAAGTTTCTGGCCCCGGCTGCGCTGACCGTCTTCGTGTGGGTGCTGCTGATGAACGCCATGGACTTCCTGCCGGTGGACGTCATGGCGTGGATCTACGAGCACGTCTTCCACCTGCACCACTGGCGGGGTGTGCCTACGGCGGATGTGAACACGACGTTCGCGTTGTCGCTGTCGGTGCTGGCCTTGAGCATTTACTTCGCTATCAGTGTCAAGGGGCTGGGCGGCTGGATCCACGAGCTGTTCTGCGCACCGTTCGGCAAGCACTTCTTGCTGTGGCCGTTCAATTTCCTGTTCAACCTGGTCGAGTACGTCTCCAAGCCGCTGTCTCACTCCCTGCGGTTGTTCGGCAACATGTACGCAGGCGAGATCATCTTCCTGCTGCTGTGGCTGTGGGCGGGCACCGGTCTGACCGGCTCCGTGGCTTCGGTGGTCCTCGGCCTGGGCTGGGCCATCTTCCACATCCTGATCGTGGTGCTGCAGGCCTTCATCTTCATGATGCTCACCGCGGTCTACATCGCGATGGCGTACGAAAGCCACTAAAACTCAAGCTTCCCCTACCTACGTTTCGACAAAGGAAATCACAATGGAAAAGATGCAACTCCTCGCCATGATCCAGGCCTACACCAGCATCGGCATCGGGCTGATGATCGGCCTGGGCGCAGCCGGCGCTTGCATCGGCGTGGGCATCATGTGCAGCCGGTTCCTCGAGGGTGCGGCGCGCCAGCCCGAGATGATCCCGGCGCTGCAGGCCAAGGTCTTCCTGCTGCTGGGTTTGATCGACGCCTCCTTCATCATCGGGGTCGGCCTGGCGATGCTGTTCGCCTTCGGCAACCCGCTGCTCGCGGTCATCCAGTAAGGTTTCAAACCCGCCGCTCTCCAAGGGCCAGGTATGAACATCAACCTTTCTCTATTCGCTCAGGCAGCGTCGTTCGCGCTTTTCATCTGGTTCACCGTCAAGTTCGTCTGGCCTCCGATCATCCGCGCCATCGAGCAGCGGCAGAAGACGATTGCCGATGGCCTGGCTGCCGCCGAGCGCGGGAAGCAGGATCTCGAGCTTGCGTCCAAGCGCGCCGACGAGTTGATCCGCGAAGCCAAGGAGCAGGCGCAGGTGATCATCGCCCAGGCCGACACGCGCGGTGCCCAGCTGGTCGAGGAAGCCAAGACCAACGCGAAGGCGGAAGGCGATCGCATGCTCGCCGCGGCCAAGGCGGAGCTCGAGCAGGAAGTCTCGCGCGCCAAGGACACGCTGCGTGCACAAGTTGCGGTGTTGGCGGTCAAAGGCGCGGAGAAAATCCTGCGCCGGGAAGTGGACGCGAAGGTCCACGCCGACCTGCTCAACACTGTAGCAAGCGAGCTTTGAGAACAGCAGCCCGGACGAAGCAGCTATGGCCGAACTCGTAACGATCGCGCGTCCCTACGCGGCAGCAGCTTTCAGCTATGCGAAGGCAAAGGGCCAGCTCGCGCAGTGGTCCGACATGCTGGCTGTGCTGGTCGGCATCTACCAGGACGGGCAGATGCAGGAAGTCCTGCACAACCCGCAACTGACCAAAGATGACATCGAGCGCACGCTTCTCGCCGTGTGCTCGGACCAGATCGACGACGCTGCGCGCAATCTCCTCGTGCTGCTGGTGGAGAACCATCGGCTGAACGTGCTGCCGGCGATCCGCGATCTGTTCGAAGAATTGAAAGCCAACTACGAGAACGAAGTCGACGCGCAGATCGAATCCGCATTCCCTCTGTCCGAGGCCCAGGTTGGCGTGCTCGTGCAGAGGCTGGAAGCCCGCACCGAGCGCAAGGTGAGGGCGAGCGTACGCGTGGTCCCGGAGCTGATCGGCGGGGTGCGCGTGCAGGTCGGCGACGAGCTGTGGGACGCCTCGGTGCGTGGTCAGCTCGATACTATGGCCAGCAGTCTGGCGCGCTAGCACGGCATAGCCTGCTAGCAGAAGCAACCCGAAGGAGTCCACCATGCAGCTGAATGCGTCTGAAATCAGCGAACTGATCAAGAAGAAGATCGAGAACCTCGCCACCGGCGCCGAGATGCGCACGCAGGGGACGGTCGTGTCGGTGACCGACGGCATTTGCCGCATCCACGGTCTGTCGGACGTGATGCAGGGCGAGATGCTGGAGTTTCCGGGCAACACGTTTGGTCTGGCCCTCAACTTGGAGCGCGACTCTGTCGGGTCCGTGATCCTGGGTGAGTACGAGCACATCACCGAAGGCGACACGGTCAAGTGCACCGGCCGCATTCTCGCGGTTCCGGTCGGCCCGGAGCTGCTGGGACGGGTGGTGAACTCGCTTGGGCAACCCATCGATGGCAAGGGTCCGATCAACGCCAAGATGACCGACGTCATCGAGAAGGTTGCACCAGGCGTGATTGCGCGCCAGTCGGTGTCGCAGCCGGTGCAGACGGGCTTGAAGGCGATCGACGCGATGGTGCCGATCGGCCGCGGCCAGCGCGAGTTGATTATCGGCGACCGCCAGACCGGCAAAACAGCGGTTGCGGTCGATACGATCATCAATCAGAAGGGCAAGGATCTGTTCTGCGTCTACGTCGCCATCGGGCAAAAGGCGTCCACCATCGCCAACGTGGTGCGCAAGCTCGAGGAATACGGCGCCATGGAGTACACGGTCGTCGTGGCCGCCCCCGCCGCCGAGTCCGCGGCACTTCAGTACATTGCGCCCTATTCAGGCTGCACCATGGGCGAGTACTTCCGCGACCGCGGCCAGGATGCCTTGATCATCTACGACGACTTGACCAAGCAAGCCTGGGCGTATCGGCAGATCTCGCTGTTACTGCGCCGTCCGCCGGGGCGGGAAGCCTATCCGGGCGATGTGTTCTACCTGCACTCGCGGCTGCTGGAACGAGCCGCGCGAGTGAATCCGGGCTATGTCGAGCGCCTCACCAACGGTCAAGTCAAAGGCAAGACGGGCTCGCTAACTGCACTGCCGATCATCGAGACGCAGGCCGGTGACGTGACCGCGTTCGTTCCTACCAACGTCATCTCCATCACCGACGGTCAGATCTTTCTGGAGACCGACTTGTTCAACGCCGGGATCCGCCCCGCCATCAACGCCGGTATTTCGGTATCGCGGGTGGGTGGCGCAGCGCAGACCAAGATCATGAAACGGCGCGACACGGGGGGTGGTGTGCGCCTGGCGCTCGCCCAGTATCGGGAGCTCGCGGCGTTCGCCCAGTTCGCCTCCGACCTCGACGAAGCGACCCGCAAACAGCTCGAGCGCGGCCGCATGGTGACGGAACTGATGAAGCAGCCGCAGTACTCGCCGCTGCAGGTGTGGGAAATGGCGCTCACCTTGTTCGGGGTGAACAACGGCTACTTCGACGACATCGATGTCAAGAAGGCGTTGGCGGCCGAGCGCTCGTTGCGCGACTACCTGAAGAGCAAGTACGCCGATCTGGTCAATCGCATGGAGACCAGCAAAGACTTGACGAAGGACGACGAGGCGGCGCTGCATGCAGCGATCAAGGACTGGAAGAAAAACGGTACCTACTGAGCGGCCGGGTCGTACGGACACCGTCGCAGGCGACACTCGAGGCACATCATGCCCGGCACTAAAGAGATCAGGGTCAAGATCCGGAGTGTGCAGAACACCCGGAAGATCACCAAGGCCATGGAGATGGTCGCGGCCTCGAAAATGCGCAAGGCCCAGGATCGCATGCGCACGGCACGGCCGTACGGCGAGAAGATCCGCAACGTCGCCGCCCATATCTCGCATTCGAACCCGGAGTACCGCCATCCATTCCTGGTTGAGCGCGACACCGTCAAGCGCGTAGGGATCATTGTAATCACCACCGACAAGGGGCTGTGCGGCGCGCTCAATACCAATGTGCTGCGCCTGGCATTGAGCCACTACAAGCAGTGGCTGTCGGAGGGTGAAGAGATCGAGGTCTGCTGCGTCGGCAGCAAGGCGTTGGGTTTCATGCAGCGCCTCGGCGCCAACATCGCATCCCAAGTCACCGGGCTGGGCGACCGCCCGCATATCGAGCGGCTGATCGGTGCGGTGAAAGTCATGCTCGACGGCTACATCGCGGACCGCTTCGACCGGCTGATGCTGTTCTACACCCGTTTCATCAACACGATGAAGCAGGAACCGGTCATGGAGCAGCTGCTGCCTGTGACGGGCGAGCGGCTGGGTGCTCCGGAAGGGACCTGGGACTACATCTACGAACCCGAAGCCAAGGTTGTGCTGGACCAGGTGCTGACGCGCTACATCGAGGCGATCATCTACCAGGCAGTTGCCGAGAACATGGCCTCCGAGCAGTCGGCGCGTATGGTGGCGATGAAATCGGCCTCCGACAACGCAGCTGATCTGATCGACGAGCTGACACTGATCTACAACAAGAACCGCCAAGCCGCGATCACCAAGGAGCTCTCCGAGATTGTCGGCGGCGCAGCCGCGGTCTGAGCGCAGGGTGCTCGCGACACGAATCTGAATTTGAATAGGACTTCACATGGGACAAGGAACGATCGTCCAGTGCATCGGTGCGGTAACCGACATCGAGTTTCCGCGCGAGGCAATGCCTAAGATCTATGAAGCGCTCACGCTGGAAGACGCAGGAGACTCGCTGGCCGAGAAGGGACTGACCTTCGAAGTCGAGCAGCAGCTCGGTGACGGGGTGGTCCGTTGCATCGCCCTGGGACCGTCCGACGGGCTGCGCCGCGGCATGAAGGTGAAGGGTACCGGCGCGCCGATCTCAGTCCCGGTGGGCCCGGGCACGCTGGGGCGGATCATGGATGTGCTCGGCCGTCCGATCGACGAAGCCGGTCCGATCGATTCCGACCAGCGCCGTGCCATTCACCAACCGGCTCCGAAGTTCGACGAGCTGTCGCCTTCGGTGGAGCTGCTTCCAACCGGCATCAAGGTTATCGATCTGATCTGCCCGTTCGCGAAGGGCGGCAAGATCGGCCTGTTCGGCGGCGCCGGCGTGGGCAAGACCGTCAACATGATGGAGCTGATCAACAACATCGCCAAGTCCTACGGCGGCTACTCGGTGTTCGCCGGCGTGGGCGAGCGCACCCGCGAGGGCAACGACTTCTACCACGAGATGCAGGAATCGAAGGTGCTCGACAAGGTGGCGATGGTGTTCGGCCAGATGAACGAGCCGCCCGGCAACCGCCTGCGCGTGGCCCTGACCGGACTCGCCATGGCCGAGAGCTTCCGCGACCAGGGCCGCGACATTCTGCTGTTCATCGACAATATCTACCGCTTCACCCTGGCCGGTACCGAAGTGTCGGCATTGCTCGGGCGCATGCCGTCCGCGGTGGGCTACCAGCCCACGCTCGCAGAGGAGATGGGCAGGCTGCAGGAGCGCATCACCTCCACCAAGGTCGGCTCGATCACCTCCATCCAGGCGGTGTACGTTCCAGCGGACGACCTGACCGATCCGTCGCCGGCGACGACCTTCGGCCACCTCGATGCGACGGTGGTGCTGTCGCGCGATATCGCCGCCCTCGGAATCTATCCCGCAGTCGACCCGCTCGACTCGACGTCGCGCCAGGTCGACCCCAACGTCATCGGCGAAGAGCACTACGGCACCGCGCGAGCGGTTCAGGCGACTCTGCAGCGGTACAAGGAACTGCGCGACATCATCGCGATCCTGGGGATGGATGAATTGTCGCCCGAGGACAAGCTGGCCGTATCACGGGCGCGCAAGATCCAGCGTTTCCTGTCGCAGCCCTTCAACGTAGCCGAGGTGTTCACGGGGTCGCCGGGCAAGATCGTTCCGCTCGCCGAAACCATCAAGGGCTTCAAGATGATCGTCAATGGCGAGTGCGACCACTTGCCGGAGCAGGCGTTCTACATGGTCGGGCCGATCGAAGAGGCCTTCGAGAAGGCCAAGACCCTGCAATAGGGCCAGCGCAAACAGCGAGGAGCGAGCCGATGGCCAATACCATCCACGTCGACGTCGTCAGCGCCGAAGAGCAGATCTTCTCGGGCGAGGCTGAGTTCGTCGTGCTGCCGGGAGAAGCCGGCGAGCTCGGCATCTATCCCCGCCACACACCCTTGATCACACGGATCAAGCCGGGCTCGGTGCGCATCAAGGTCTCCAACCAGCAGGACGAGGAGCTGATCTTTGTCGCCGGCGGGATCCTCGAGGTGCAGCCCAATGTGGTCACCGTGCTGGCTGACACCGCGATTCGCGGTGCCGATCTCGATGAAGCGAAAGCCACCGAGGCGCTGCGACTGGCCGAAGAGGCGCGCCGCAACGCCAGCGGCCAACAGCAGCTCGCGGTCGTCGAGGGCGAAGTCGCGATGCTCGCGGCTCAGCTCGCCGCGATCCGGCGCCTGCGCAAGAAATAGCAATAACAACGACGAAGAAGAACAATCCCTGGCTCCCGCCGGGGCTCGAGAAAAGCGGCCACGTGCCGCTTTTTTTTTCGCTGCTTCTGTTCGTCGCACGGTCTGTCTCGGCTTTATCCGCTGTGGCCGGGCCGCTCGGTCCAGCGCATGGCTCCGAGGCGGAGTTGAGCGATAATCGCTGGCACGCAGCTGACGTGCGCTCGGGAATCCTGTCCCGAATCCTGATGTGCGCCGTTTCCCCGCTGGCCTGGAGAACTCGAGTGGCGAAAACCTCGGATCCCGTTCAACTCACGCAGGACCTGCTCCGGCTGAATACGGTCAACCCGCCCGGGAATGAGGAGGCGTGTGCTCGGCTGCTCGGCAAGATCCTCGAAGACGCCGGGTTCGCCATCCGCTACCACAGCTTCGGCGTGGGGAGAGTCAACCTCGTTGCCACCATCGGCGGCACAGCCGACCAGCTCCCGCTGTGCTTCACCGGTCATATCGACGTGGTACCTCTGGGCGCCGCGGCCTGGAGCAAGGATCCGTTCGCGGGCGAAACGGGTTCGGGCAAGCTGTATGGACGCGGCTCGAGCGATATGAAGAGCGGGGTGGCTGCGTTCGTCGTTGCGGCCATTGGCCTCGCGCCCCACCTCGCCGACACAGCGGGCCTGGAGCTGGTGATCACCGCGGGAGAGGAGACCGGCTGCGAAGGCGCATTCCACATGCTGCACGACAAGGTGCTCGGCCGTGCGGGCGCTGTGGTCGTCGCCGAACCGACGTCGAACTATCCGTTCGTCGGCCACCGCGGCGCGCTATGGCTGCGCGCCACTGCAACCGGTGTGACTGCGCATGGCTCGATGCCCGAACGAGGGGTCAACGCCATCTACAAGGCGGCGCGCGCGATCGGCAAGCTGGAAGCGTTCCGCTTCCAGAACCAGCCTCACGAGCTGATGGGTCAGGCTACGCTGAATGTCGGGACGGTCCGCGGCGGGCTGAACATCAATTCCGTGCCGGATGAAGCCACGATTGCGATCGACATACGCACCGTGCCCACGGTAGATCATGCAGCGCTGATCGCCGAGCTGTCACGCCAGCTCGCGCCCGATGTCCGCCTGGACACTCTGATGGATCTCGGACCGGTCTACACGTCGTCGGAGAATACCTGGATGCAGAGCGTGTACGACGTAGTCACGCCCGTGCTCGGCGCTCGCCCGGTCCCGCGGGTGGCGACCTATTTCACCGATGCAGCTCCACTGACGCGTGCCTACAACAATCCACCCACGGTCATTCTCGGTCCGGGGGAGCCGCAGATGGCGCACCAGACCGACGAATACTGCGTCGTCGACCGGATCGGGCAGTCGGTAGCGGTCTACCAGGACCTCATTCGCCGTTGGTGTCGCGTTTGAAGCGTTCCGAGGACAGTGCGGTGCGGTTCACCGAGCTGACGCCGGAGCAGCGCATCAGCACTGTTCTGGACGCCGGCAGTTTCGAGCCGGGCGCAGCGGCGGGTGCCTTGGTGCTCGGACGCGGCAAGGTGGACGGGCGTGGCGTGTACATCGTCGCGACGGCTCCAGCAGTGGCTCGTGGCGCGATCGGCGTGGCCGAGTGTCGCGGGCTGTCTTTGCTGCTTGCGAGCGCGCGCGCAGCAGGTGCACCGATCGTGCTGCTGCTCGACTCGTCGGGCGCACGTGTCGACGAGGGGTTGCCCGCGCTCGGCGCGTTCCGGATGCTGTTGCGCGAGGCGCTGCTCACTCGCCTTGCGAGTTCGCCGATGCTCGCGGTCGTAGGGCGCGCCTGCTTCGGTGGCGCCAGCCTCCTCGCGTGCGTGTGCGGCCGTCGCTACTACCTGGCGGGCGCGCGGCTGGCAGCATCGGGTCCGGCAGTCATCCAGGGCAGCGATGGGCGCTGCTCACTTCGATGCGCGTGACCAGGCCCGCGTGGACGCATTGATGGGCAGCGCCACCCGCGTTCAAGTCGACCCGTCGGGAGCGCTGCTGGCAGACGCACCGGAGGCAGTCCGCGAGGCCGTGCGCGCATGGATGCATGCCCCGTCGAGGGCCGTGGCGGCCGGATGTGGACCATGCGATGCAACGCGACCGCCTGTCCGCGATCGCAGCCGCTGCGCCGCGTCCGGCTGGAATCAGCAGTGCGATGTCGGCGCGGTTCGATGCAATCCTGCCGCGAGGCTACCGGCCGCAGGTGTCCGCAGACGCGTTCAGCGCGTTGCCACCCGCCAGGTCGCACGCCGCCGCATTCCTCGGGACGCTCAGCGGCGTTCCCGTCGGAGCCGCAACCTGTTGGCAACTCGCGGACTGGCTGCTCGTATTGCGGCGGGATCATCCGCACAGCCCCGTAGTGCTGCTGCTCGACGCGGACGGGCATGCCGCCAGCGTCGCTGACGAGCGGGTGCTGCTGTCTGCGTACCTGGTGCATCTCAGCCTGACCCTGGCCTGGTTGCGAGCTGCCGGGCACCGCATCGTCCTGTGGATCCCTGGACGGGCGTCGGGTGCGTCGTACGTGGCGTTCGCTGCGCCCGTCGATGCCGTATCGGCCTTGCCTTCGGCGCAGATCGAGATCCTGCCTGCCGCGGCCGTCAAGCAGATCGTGAAAGCGACTCAGGGTGTGCCCGCCGAACCATCTACTTACTTAGCCGCCGGTGTTGCGGACGCGTTGCTGGACAGCAGATTGAGTGCTTATGCCGATCTCGCGAGCCCCAGACCATGAGCGAGAATCTCTATGCGCACATAGAACGGGCCACGCCAGCGGACCGCGAGACAACCGTCCTCGAAGACGATGGCGGTACCCACTTCTCTTGGCAGGACTTGCATGCCGCCACCGCGCGCTATGCCGCTGCGCTCACAGCGCTTGGGGCCGTACCGGGAGACCGCGTCGCGGTGCAGGTGGAGAAGTCGCCGCAGTCGCTGTTCCTGTACCTGGCCTGCCTGCGCGCCGGGCTCACCTATCTTCCTCTCAACACCGCGTATCGGCGTACTGAGCTCGGCTACTTCATCGCCGATGCCGAGCCCGCCATCGTCGTCTGCGCGCCGCAGTCTCGAGACGAGATTCGTGAGGTGAGCGGTGCGCATACCACGTTGCTGACGCTCGACGAGAACGGCGAAGGCTCGCTCGCCGAGGCGGCCGCATCGATGCGGCCCGAGTTCCCTGTCGCCGCCGTCGAGGCGGATCATCTTGCCGCCATCATCTATACCTCGGGGACGACCGGCCGCTCGAAGGGTGCGATGGTTACCCATCGCAATTTGTCGTCGAACGCGCGAACGCTGGTCGCGTACTGGAAGTTCGACACGCGCGATGTACTGCTGCACGCGTTGCCGATCTTCCATGTGCATGGCCTGTTCGTCGCCAATCACTGCGCGCTGCTCTCGGGAGCACGCATGCTGTGGCACCGGAGGTTCGACGCCAAAGCCGTGTTGCGCGACCTTCCCCGTGCGACGGTGTTCATGGGCGTACCCACTTTCTACACCCGTCTGCTCGCCGAGCCGGCATTCGGCCCGCGCGGCATGTGAGAGCGTGCGGTTGTTCATATCGGGATCGGCGCCGCTTCTCCTGGACACCTTCGAGCAGTTCGAGGCCCGCGTGGGGCAACGTATCCTCGAGCGCTACGGCATGTCCGAAGCGGGGATGATCACCTCCAATCCGCTCGACGGCGAGCGCAAGGGCGGCACCGTGGGCTTGCCGCTGCCCGGAGTCTCCGTGCGCATCGCCGACGAGACCGATCGAGCACTGGCCCCGGAAGCAACCGGCAGCATCCAGATCCGCGGCGACAACGTGTTCCGCGGCTACTGGCGCATGCCGGAAAAGACGCGCGAGGAGTTCACCGCCGACGGCTGGTTCAGGACCGGCGACGTCGGCCAGTTCGATGCGCAAGGCTATCTGTCGATCGTCGGCCGCGCCAAGGATCTCATCATCACCGGCGGCTACAACGTCTACCCCAAGGAGATCGAGCTGCTGATCGACGCCATGCCAGGCGTGCTGGAATCCGCGGTGATCGGCTTGCCCCACCCCGACTTCGGCGAAGCAGTGACGGCAGTGGTCGTGGCCAGGGCGGGCGACGCAGCTGTCGGAGACGCAGATCATCCAGCACGTGAAAGCGCAGGTCGCCAACTACAAAGTGCCCAAGCGCGTGATCCTGCTCCCGGACCTGCCGCGCAATGCCATGGGCAAGGTGCAGAAGAACGTCCTGCGGCAACGCTACAGCGGCTGACCCGGCTGGCCGTTACAGCAGGCCGTTGATGAACTCCCACTCGGCCGGCTCGACCGGGGTGATCGAGAGCCGATTGCCCCGCTGCAGGACGCGCATGCGCGCAAGCTGCGGATGGGAGCGCAGCTCCTGGAGGCTGACCAGGCGCGTCTTCTTCACCAGCGTCACATCGACGTTCGACCAGCGCGGATTCTCCGGCGTGGCAGCGGGGTCGTAGTACTCGCCCTTGGTATCGAACTGGGTGGCGTCGGGATAGGCCAGCCGCGACACTTTCATGATGCCCGCAATGCCTGGCTCCGGGCAGCTGGAATGATAGAAGAACGCGAGATCGCCGCGCTGCATGTCGCGCATGAAGTTGCGCGCCTGATAGTTGCGCACGCCCCACCACGCGGTGGTCTTGCGCGGCGCGGCCGCGAGGTCATCGACCCCGAACACGTCCGGCTCCGATTTCATCAGCCAGTAGTGCATGGCCTATCGCGGTATTCGCTTCTCTCTGCGTGACGGCGACAAAACGAAACAAGCGGCCAAGCCGCTTGTCGTTCCTGCGTAGGGGTCCCCCGCGAGTGCCGTCAGGCTGGCATCTTGAACCGGGGTTCAAGGGTGGTCGCTTTCCGAGCGCATCAGGCAATTCCGCAGTGGGACTCGCACACCAGCGCTACTGTGGGCCGCAACCTAAGGGCTGACATTGGTTCAAAGAATGTACAGCCCGCACGAACACCGCAGGGGATAACTCGGCTCCCGGCAGCCACCCCGACGCCGGCTAGAACAACTCGTTCTGCGCCGCCAGCGCCGCGTCGATGGTCGCCGTCATGCTCTGCATTTTACGCTTGAACTCACCCACGTCAAATCCGCCCAGCCGGGTCGAGAGCAACTCGTGCGTGATGTTCAGCGCCGCCATGATGGCGATGCGCTCCACCCCGATGACCTTGCCGGCGTCGCGAATCTCGCGCATCTTCCGGTCCAGGTACTCCACCGCTTTCAGCAGGTCTGCCTTCTCGTCGTCGCTGCAGGCGATCCGAAAGCTGCGTTCCAGGATGCGGACGTCGATGCCCTGTATTTCTTTCTTCAGTCCGCGTCCTCGGGAATTCGACTGAGCAGGCTCTCCAGGCGCTGGCGCGCCGACTCGATCTTGTCCGTCAGCTGTTTGTTTTGATTCTGTGCCGCGGCCAGATCCTGGCGTAACTCGTTGTTGTCGTTGCGAAGACGATGGCATAGCTGTACCAGCTGGCTGAGTTTGTCGTCGAGGGTGTTGAGCTCCGCTTCCACCGCCACACTATAGTGACGAAAATCTTGATAAGTCAACTGGTAACGATTTGCTTTGAATGTTCTTTGGAAGCACCATCAACGGCCGGCAGGCGGGTCTGTTCACGCCCTCGGCGATGACAAGCAACGGCTGTTGCGGGCACTTCTTAAGGGTGCGGAATCGGTTTTTCGTGCGCGGCGTGCGCGCTGCTGGCGACCGACAAGGGCGATGCTACAATCGGCCGGCTCAGTTTGCGGCCGGCGCCCGGGAGACGTCGCGCAGGCGGCGTACAGGCCAACCCCGCGAGAAACCAGGGACTGGGGCAGATATAACATCCAAGGAGACTGCACAGATGAGCGCAACGGTACGTACGTGTTTGACTGCGGTGGCGGCGGCGCTGGTGGGTGCGACTCTGGCCGCAGTGCCGGCTCAGGCGCGCATGGACAGGATCGGCAAGGGCGAAGGCTTCGTCGACATCGTCGCCTGGCCGGGTTACATCGAACGCGGCGAGACCGACAAGAGCTACGACTGGGTCACCGACTTCGAGAAGAAGACCAGCTGCAAAGTACGGGTCAAGACCGCCAACACCTCGGACGAGATGGTGGCGCTGATGAACGAAGGCGGCTTCGATCTGGTGACTGCCTCGGGCGATGCCAGCCTGCGCTTGATCGCCGGGGGCCGCGTGCAGGAAGTCAACGTGACCCTGATTCCGGGGTTCAAGGGCGTGGACCCGCGCCTGCAGAAGGCGCCCTGGCACTACGTGAACGGCAAGAACTACGGCGTCCCCTACCAGTGGGGATACAACGTGCTGGCCTACAACACCAACGTGTTCAAGTCGCCGCCCACCAGCTGGGAAGTGGTGTTCAAGGAGACCACGCTGCCCGACGGCAAGTCCAACAAAGGACGCGTGCAGGCCTTCGACGGCCCGATCTACATCGCCGATGCGGCCTTGTACCTGATGAAGACCAAGCCGGAGCTGGGGATCAAGAATCCGTACGAGCTGAACGAAGACCAGTACAAGGCTGCGCTGGACCTGCTGCGGCAGCAGCGCAAGCTGGTAGCGCGCTACTGGCACGACGCCATGATCCAGGTCGACGACTTCAAGAACGAGGGCGTAGTCGCCTCTTCATCGTGGGGCTTCCAGGTGAATCTGCTGCAATCGGAGAAGCAGCCGGTGGGCAGCACCGTCCCGGTGGAAGGCGCGACCGGCTGGGCCGATACCACGATGATGCACGTCAACGCTCCGCACCCGAACTGCGCGTACCTGTGGATGGAGCATTCGGTCAGTCCCAAGCTGCAGGGCGACCTGGCGGCGTGGTTCGGCTCGGTGCCGGCGGTGCCGGCGGCGTGCAAGGGCAACAAGCTGCTCACCGATGACGGCTGCAACACCAACGGGATGAAGGAGTTCGAGCGCATCTGGTTCTGGCGCACGCCGGTGGCCAACTGCGGTGGCGGCCGCACCTGCGTGCCCTACTACCGCTGGGTGACCGACTACATCGCGATCCTCGGCGGCCGTTAGGGCCGTTTCGTCCAGCACCGCGGGCCGACGCGCGCTGCTGTCGGCCCGTTGCACGTATGGCGCCGCCCTCCATTCCCGCCGTGCGGTTCTCCGCTGTGGGCCGCACCTTCGGCGAGGTCCGTGCGATCGACCGCGTGAGCTTCGAGGTCGCGGACGGTGAGTTCTTCTCGTTGCTCGGGCCGTCCGGCTCGGGCAAGACCACCTGCCTGCGCTTGATCGCCGGATTCGAGCAGCCGGATGCAGGCCGCATCGAGATTCACGGCGTGGACGTGGCCGGCGTGCCGCCTTACCAGCGCGACGTCAACACGGTGTTTCAGGACTACGCCCTGTTCCCGCACATGACCATCGGCCAGAACGTGGAATACGGCCTGATGATTCGTCGGGTCCCGGTCGCCTGAGCGACGCAAGCGCTGCGACGAGATGCTCGAGCTGGTGAAGCTGTCGGGGATGCGCGATCGCAGGCCGGCCCAGCTGTCGGGCGGCCAGCGCCAGCGGGTGGCCCTGGCGCGTGCCCTCATCAACCGCCCGCGCGTTCTGCTGCTTGACGAGCCGCTCGGAGCCCTCGATCTGAAGCTGCGCGAGCAGATGCAGGTCGAGCTCAAAGCGTTGCAGCGCCAGGTCGGCATCACCTTCGTCTACGTCACCCACGACCAGGGCGAGGCCTTGTCGATGAGTGATCGCCTGGCTGTGTTCGATCACGGCCGCATCGAGCAGATCGGCACGCCGGCGGTCATCTACGAGCACCCTGCCACGGCCTTCGTCGCCGGCTTCGTCGGGGTGTCGAATGTTTGCGACACGGCGCTCGCCCAGCGCCTGTCCGGCTCGCCCGAGCCGTTTTCCATTCGCCCGGAGAAGATTCATGTCCTGTCCGGCGAGGCGGTGCTCGCCGACGGATGGACGGCGGCCACCGGCGTGGTGGACTCGGTGGTCTACCTGGGAGCGGTCACGCGCTACGTGGTGGCGTTGGAGGGCGGGGGCGAGCTCACCGTGGTGGTGCAGAACGCCGACGACCGCAACAGCGGCCCGCGCCGTCGGCGCGATGGTGAGGCTGGCCTGGCAGCGGCGGCATCAACAGCACTTCACGGGAGCGGGGACGTGAGCGCGGTCGCGCTAGGGCGCCCGGGGCCCAGCCTCCTGGAGCGCGTCTCCACCGCGTTGTACCTGAATCCGCGGCTGTTGCTGTTCCTGCTGCTTACGCCACCCTTGCTGTGGCTGGGCGTGATTTACCTCGGGTCGCTGCTGTCCCTGCTGCTGCAGAGCTTCTTCTACGTCGATGAGTTCTCCGGCATGGTGGTGCACGAGTTCTCGCTCGCCACCTACCGACAGCTGTTCACCCTGGCCAACTTCGACATCGTCGTCCGCACCACGGCGATGGCGGCTGGCGTGACGCTGGCCGCGGTGGCTCTGGGCTTCCCGTTGGCGTACTACATGGTGCGCTACGCCGGCACGCGCATGAAGGCGTTGCTGTACCTGGGGGTGATGCTGCCGCTGTGGTCGAGCTACCTGGTGCGGGTGTACTCGTGGAAGCTGATTCTGGCGAAGGAAGGCATCGTCACGTGGCTGGCTGGCCAGCTGCACGTCACCTGGCTGCTCGAAGCGGTACTGGCGCTGCCGGTGATCGGCGGGCCGTCGTTGTCCACATCCGACATCGGCACGTTCCTGGTCTTTCTGTACGTGTGGCTGCCGTTCATGGTCCTGCCGATCGTTGCCGCGTTGGAGCGGGTCCCGCGCACGCTGATCGAAGCCTCGGCAGATTTGGGGGCCTACCCGGCGGCCACCTTTCGCAACGTCATCTGGCCGCTCGCACTGCCCGGCGTGGCGGCCGGCTCGATCTTCACGTTCTCCCTCACGCTGGGCGACTACATCATCCCGGGCATCGTGGGCACTTCGCACCCGTTCATTGGACAGGCGGTGTACGCGCATCAGGGCACGGCCGGCAACGTGCCACTGGCTGCAGCGCTCACCATCGTTCCGATTTCGATCATGGCGGTCTATCTGGCGATCGCCAAGCGCCTGGGCGCCTTCGATGCGCTCTGAGGCGGGACGCGGTCGGATGCACGCGGGCACCGGCGCCGGCTGGCCGCTGAAGACAGGAGCGCTAGCCGCGATACTGTTCCTGCACCTGCCGCTGGCTTTCATCGTCCTGTATGCCTTCAGCACCGACGCCAAGAGCTTCGTGTTTCCGCCACCGGGGCTCACGACCCGGTGGTTCGGCATAGCCTTCGAGCGGGAAGACATCCGTCAGGCGCTGGCTCTGTCGCTGCGCGTGGGTGCGGTGTCGACCGCAGTGGCAATGGTCCTGGGCACGCTTGCGGCGGCGGCAACCTGGCGCTCCCGCTTCTTCGGGCGCGAGGCGATCTCCTTGCTGCTCATCCTGCCCATCGCTTTGCCCGGCATCATCACCGGCATCAGCCTGCGCAGCGCCATCGGTCTGCTGGATATTCCCTTCAGCTTCTGGACGATCGTCATCGGCCACGCCACCTTCTGCGTGGTGGTGGTGTACAACAACGTGCTGGCGCGCTTCCGCCGCTCCTCGTTCGCGCAGATCGAAGCCAGCATGGACCTGGGCGCGAATGGCTTCCAGACCTTTCGCTACGTCATTCTCCCCAACATCGCCACCGCGCTGCTGGCTGGCGGCATGCTGGCCTTCGCGCTGTCCTTCGACGAAGTGATCGTGACCACCTTCACGGCCGGACAACAGAGCACCTTGCCGATCTGGATGCTCACCGAGCTGGTACGTCCGCGCCAGCGCCCGGTGACCAACGTGGTCGCGGTGTTCGTAATCGCGGTAACCTTCGTTCCCATCCTGCTGGCCTTCTATCTCACCCGCGACACGCATGAAGTGGCGGGCGGCGGAAAATAGCCCGCGCTATTCCTAAGGAGATTTGCATGTTCCAGACCGATCTGCTCGTCAACGGCAAGTTTGCACCTGGGCAGGGCGCCGAGGAAACCGTCGTCAATCCGGCGACCGGCCAACCGCTCGTCAAAGTGCGCGAGGCAAGCGTGGAGCAGGTTAACGAGGCGGTGGCCGCGGCGGCAGGCGCGTTCAAGAAATGGAGCCAGACCACACCGCAGGAGCGCTCGCTGCTGCTGCTCAAGCTCGCAGACCGGGTTGAGCAGGAGGCAGCTGCGTTCGCGGACCTGGAATCGCTCAATTGCGGCAAACCGCGCGTGCGAGTGCTCAACGACGAGATGCCGGCAATCGTGGATTGCTTCCGTTTCTTTGCCGGCGCCGCCCGCTGCCTGCCCGGCAGCAACACCGACGAGTACCTTCCCGGCCACACCAGCATGATCCGGCGCGACCCGATCGGCGTGGTCGCGCAGATCGCGCCGTGGAACTACCCCTTGATGATGGCCGCCTGGAAGATCGCCCCGGCGCTGGCGGCAGGGAACAGTATCGTCTTCAAGCCGTCGGAGCAGACGCCGTTGACCATGTTCAAGCTGGCGCAGATCTGCGCCGAGCTGTTTCCGGCGGGGGTCGTGAACGTGATTGCCGGCCGCGGCCCGAGCGTGGGCTCGCCGCTGATCAACCATCCGGGCGTGCGCATGATCTCGGTCACCGGCAGTGTGGCCACCGGCATGAAAGTAATCGAGGCCGCGATGTCCACCATCAAGCGCACCCACCTCGAGCTGGGCGGCAAAGCGCCGGTGATCGTCTTCGACGACGCTGACCTGGATGCCGTGGTCGGGGGCCTGAAGATGGCGGGCTTCTATAATGCGGGTCAGGACTGTACGGCGGCGTGCCGGGTGTATGCCTCGGCGAAGATCTACGACAAGTTGATCGCCGACCTCGGCAGCACCGTCGCAGCCATCAAGTACGGCGCCCCGGAGAAGGAAGACAGCGAGATCGGGCCGCTGATCACCGCCAAGCATCGCGAGCGCGTCGCCGGGTTCGTCGAGCGCGCGGCGGCGGTCAAGCACATGGAGGTTGTGACCGGCGGTGCGGTCGCGGCCGGCGCGGGTTTCTACTACCAGCCCACGTTGATCGCCGGGGCGCTGCAAAGTGACGAGATCGTGCGCAAGGAGGTGTTCGGACCGGTGGTTTCGGTCACGCGCTTCACCGATACGGAACAGGCGATCGACTGGGCCAACGATTCGGACTATGGGCTGGCATCCTCGGTGTGGACCCGCGACGTGCGCAAAGCCATGCAGGTCGCCAGCCGGCTGGAGTACGGGTGCACATGGATCAACACGCACTTCACGCTGGTCAACGAAATGCCGCACGGTGGAATGAAGATGTCGGGCTACGGCAAGGACATGTCGCTGTATGGACTGGAGGACTACACCGTAGTGCGGCACGTGATGGTCAACTTCGGCTGACGCCTGCCGCTAACCGCAGAGGACAGACGCAGAGGAGCGCAGAGAACTTCCAGTGAACACGCCTTGCCGCAGCAAACTCGCCCGCCTGTCGATGTACGTATCGTTCTCCTCCGCGATCCTCTGTGCCTCTGCGCCTCTGCGGTTATGCCGTAGCAGCTTGAATTGCAGGGGCAGACGGCCTAAGGTGCCGGCATGACCAGCACCCAGCTCTACGCGCGCCTGCTGGCGCAGGTGCGGCCGCACTGGCGCGTCTACGTGTTCGCCATTCTCGGGATGCTGTTGTCGGCGGCCACCGAAGTGGCCCTGCCGGCCGCCGCCAAGCCGTTCCTGGACGGGACCTTCATCGACAAGGATCCGGTGCTGATGCGCTGGGTCCCGGTCGGCATTGTGGTCTTGTTCCTCGTGCGCGGGCTGGGCACGTTCATGGGGACGTACGCCAGCGCCTGGGTCGGACAGCGCGCGGTGATGGACCTGCGCGGCCGCATGTTCGACAAGCTCCTCATGCTGCCGCAGCGCTACTATGCCGACAACCTGAGCGGCAACCTCATCTCCAAGTTCAGCTTCGACGTGGTTCAGGTCGCCACCGGCGTTACGTACGTCTTGACGATCCTGGTGCGCGACGGTCTCAGCGTGATCGGCTTGCTGGCGTTCCTGCTGTGGATGAACTGGAAGCTCACGCTGATCACCTTCGCCACCATTCCACCGATTGCGCTGGCGGTGCGTGGCTTCAACCGGCGATTGCGCAAGCTCACGCGCGAGACCCAGCGTTCGATGGGCGACATCAATCAGGTCCTGCAGGAGACCATCGAAGGCCAGAAGGTGGTCAAGATTTTCGGCGGCCAGGAGTACGAGCGCGGCCGTTTCAATGCCGCGGTGGAACGGGTGCGGCGTTTTATCATGAAGGAGCAGCAGGCGGCTGCCGCCAATGTGCCGATCGTGCAGCTGTTCGCGGCGATCGCGGTGGCGTTCGTGATTCACCAGGTCACCCTGGATGTCCAAGCGGACCGGACCACGGTCGGCAGCTTCGTGTCTTTCATCGCCGCGATGCTGTTGGTGATGGCTCCGCTCAAGCGCCTGACCGGTGTGACCGAGCATATTCAGCGCGCCTTGTCCGCTGCGGAGAGCGTATTCGGGCTTCTCGACGAAGCGCCCGAGGATGATCGGGGCACGCTCGAAGCGGGGCGTCTGCGCGGCGAGATCCGGTTCGAGCGAATCAGCATGCTCTATCCCGGTGCGTCCCGGCCCGCGTTGCGCGACGTGACCCTGCACATCCGTCCCGGCGAAACCGTGGCGCTCGTGGGCCCCTCGGGAAGCGGCAAGACGACGCTCGCCAACCTGCTGCCACGCTTCTATCACCCCAGCTCGGGGCGCATCCTGGTGGATGGTCATGACCTCGAGTCCGTTCGCTTGGCGAGCCTGCGCGCCAACATCGGGCTGGTGAGCCAGGACGTCACGCTGTTCAACGACACTATCGCCGCCAACATCGCATATGGCGGCAAGGCCGGCGCCAGTCAGACCGAGATCATTGCCGCCGCCCGCGCCGCCCACGCCTGGGAGTTCATCCAGGCGATGCCGGACGGATTGAATACACTGGTGGGGGAAAACGGCGTCAAGCTCTCCGGAGGGCAGCGGCAACGGCTGGCGATTGCGCGCACGCTCCTGAAGAACGCGCCCATTCTGATCCTCGACGAAGCCACTTCGGCCCTCGACACCGAGTCAGAGCGGCAGGTACAGGCGGGACTCGAGGAGCTGATGAAGGGACGCACGACGATCGTGATCGCGCATCGCCTGTCGACCATCGAGAAAGCCGACCGTATCGTCGTCCTGGACCAGGGTCTGGTCACCGAGACTCGGCTCGCACCAGCAGCTGCTCGCTCAAGGCGGCATGTATGCGCGCTTGCACCGACTGCAGTTCACCAGCTTGTCGGCCGACCGGTGGCGGTCGGCGCTCGCAGCAGCGTGCGCGCTACGCCGCATTGCCGGCGCACGTAGGCGACTCTGCGCGCGCGTTCGCTGCGGTACGCGGCGGTTTCCTTCGCGACGCTGCTCGCAGGCGCGCCGCGGTGGCTGGACGGTCAATGCGCGCGGTCCCAGTTCGGACCCACGCCCACGTCCACCACCAACGGGACCGACAGCTGTGCAACCCCGGTCATCAGCCGCGGCAGCTCGCGCTCGAGCACCGTCACTTCGGCGTCGGGCACTTCGAACACCAGTTCGTCGTGCACCTGCAGGATCAGCTTGCTGCTCGAGCTGCTGGTCGCGCAACCAGCGCTGCACCTGGATCATGGCGAGCTTGATGAGATCGGCCGCCGTGCCCTGCATGGGGGCGTTGATGGCAGCGCGCTCGGCGGCCTGGCGGCGCGGGTTGTTGGAGGCGCGGATGTCGATCATGTGCAGGCGTCGGCCGAACACCGTCTCGACGTAGCCCAGCTCACGCGCGCTCTTGCGCGTCTGCTCCATGTAGGCCTTGACCTTGGGATAGCGCAGGAAGTAGCGCTCCATGTACTGCTGGGCGGCGCTGCGCTCGATACCCAGCTGCGCAGCCAGGCCGAAGGCGGACATGCCGTAGATCAGACCGAAGTTGATGGTCTTGGCGTAACGGCGCTGCTCGCTGGCGACTTCGGCTGCGGGGATGCCGAGGATCTCGGCGGCGGTGCGGCGGTGCACGTCTTCGCCGGACTGGAACGCGGCCATCAGGTTCTCGTCCCCGGACAGGTGCGCCATGATGCGCAGCTCGACCTGGGAGTAGTCGGCCGAGAGGATATGATGGCCAGGCGGCGCGATGAACGCTTCGCGGATGCGCCGGCCCTCGGCGTTGCGGATCGGGATGTTCTGCAGGTTCGGTTCGTTGCTGGACAGCCTTCCCGTCACCGCCACCGCCTGCGCGAAGGTCGTGTGAACGCGGCCCGTGCGCGGGTTCACCATGCGCGGCAGCTTGTCGGTGTAGGTGGACTTGAGCTTGGACACCGTGCGGTAGTCGAGGATCAGGCGCGCGAGCGGATAGTTCAGCGCCAGCTCCTCGAGGACGTCCTCGTCCGTGGACGGCTGTCCGCCCGGTGTCTTCTTCAGCACCGGCAGCTGGTTCTTCTCGAACAGCACCTCCTGGATCTGCTTGGGCGAGTTGAGGTTGAACGGCTGGCCCGCAACTCTCGGTGGCACGTTGCTCGATGTCGAGCATGCGCAGCCCCAGCTCCTGGCTCTGCCGGTTCAGCAGCGCAGCGTCGAGGAGCACGCCGGCCCGTTCCACTTCGTAGAGCACCTGCATCACCGGCATCTCGATCTGGTCGTAGATGTAGGCGAGCTTGGCGTCGGCTGGTGATGAGCGGGTACTGCGCCCCATGCAGCTGCAAGGTGATGTCCGCGGCCTCGGCTGAGTACGCGGTGGCCTGCTCGACGCTGACCTGCTCGAACGGGATCTGCCCCGCTCCTTTGCCGACCAGCTCCTCGTAGCCGAGGATCTTCACGCCCAGGCGGCGCTGCGCCAGGTTGCCAAGATCGTGCGGCCGGTGGCTTTCCAGGACATAGGATTGCAGCAGCGTATCGTGGCGTGCGCCGCGCAAGGCGATGCCGTGATTGGCGAGCACGTGCATGGTGTACTTCAGGTCCTGTCCGACCTTGGCGCGCGCCGCGTCCTCGAGCCAGATCTTCAGGCGCGCGAGGGCGGCATCGAAAGGCAGCTGCTCGGGCGCGCCCGCGTAGCGGTGCAGCCAGCGGCAGGTAGGCAGCCCGGTGCGGCTCGACCGCGAGTGACACGCCCACCAGCCGCGCCGCTTGCGGATCCGCACCGGTGGTCTGTACGTCCAAGCACACTCAGCTCGGCCGTGCCGACGCGGTCGAGCCAGGCGTCGAGCTGCGCGACGGTCAGAATCGTCTCGTACTCGCGCTCGGGGCGCGGTACGGCCGGTGTCTGCACCTCGCCGAGCTCGCTCCGCCAACCCTGAAAGTCGAGATGCTCGAACAGCTGTGCCAGCCGCGGTTTGTCCGGCGGCGCGCGGTGCGAGCTCGGCCAAGCCGACGGGCAGCCCGACATCACCCTTGACCCGGAGGAGCTCGCGCGCGGTCGGCAGCCAGTCGCGCGCCTTGCGCAGGTTCTCGCCCACCACGCCGCCGATGTCGTCGGCATGTGCGAGCACGCCATCGAGCGTGCCGAACTGCTGCAGCCACTTTACCGCGGTCTTGGGACCGACCTTTTCGACTCCGGGAATGTTGTCGACGCTGTCGCCGATCAGCGTGAGGTAATCGACGATCTGGTCCGGCCTCACGCCGAACTTGGCGGCGACCCCGGCCTCGTCGAAGGTCTCGTTGGACATGGTGTTCACCATCGTCACCAGAGGGTCGACGAGCTGGGTGAGGTCCTTGTCCCCGGAGGAGATCAGCGTGCGCACACCCTGGGCGCGCGCCTGACCGGCCAGCGTGGCGATGACATCGTCGGCCTCCACGCCTTCGATCTCGAGCAGCGGCCAGCCCATCGCGCGGATGCATTCGTGCAGCGGTGCGATCTGGCAGCCGAGGTCGTCGGGCATCGGCGGACGGTTGGCCTTGTAGGCTGGATAGATGGCGTCGCGAAAAGTCTTGCCCTTGGCGTCGAAAACGCACGCGCTATAATCGGATGGATTGTCTTTGTGCAGGCGGCGCAGCATGTTGAGCACGCCGTAGATCGCGCCCGTGGGCTCCCCGGCGCGGTTGCGCAGGTCGGGCAGCGCATGGAACGCGCGATACAGATAGGACGACGCGTCGACGAGAAGCAGGGTTGGCATGGGCGCGGGCCGCGGGCGTGAAAAATGCTCCCGCCTGCGGCTCGAGGCTCATCGCGAGCCCGTCCGGACGCCCGAACCCAGTCACCTCATGAACCCCGGAGACAAGATTCCGAAACTCCTCGCGCCCGAGCCGATCGACAAGCGGTGGTCGGGGCGAGAGGCGTGGCGGGGGTGGCGCATTATCGCAGAATTGGCCGCAGCACCCGAACCGGCCAAGCGCGTGCGGCGCGTGTCGAGCGACTGCGGAAGCGCACCGCTACCCCGTGCGCAGGTAGGCTATGGGCTCACCGAAGCGCTGGCACAGCGCGGGCGCGGCTGAAGCTCTGACATGTCAGTCTTTACCACCGTCTCACCGGAGCAGCTGTCGGCGTGGCTGAAGAACTACTCGATCGGCGTGCTGGTCGACCTTCAGGGCATCCTCTCGGGCATCGAGAACACCAACTACTTCGTCACCACGAGCCATGGCAAGTTCGTGCTGACGCTGTTCGAGAAGCTGGCTCCGGCCGAGCTGCCGTTCTACCTGGACCTGATGGCGCACCTGTCCAGCCACGGCATTCCGTGTCCCAAGCCGATTGCCAATCTGGGCAACGCCTTCCTCGGCGAGCTCAACGGCAAGCCCGCTACCATCGTCACCTGCCTCGAAGGAGCGCCGGTTCTGGATCCCGGCGCGGCGCATTGCGCGCGCGTGGGCGAGGTCCTGGCGGAGATGCACATGGCCGGGCGGACGTATCGCGGGGTTCTGGAGAATCTCCGCGGTGCGAAATGGTGGACCGCCTGCGCGCCCGAGATCTACCCGTTCCTCAACGCCGAGGACGCGGAGCTGCTCAGATCGGAGATCGCCTTTCAGCGCCAGCATCGGCATGACATGCTGCCGCGCGGTGTCATCCATGCCGACTTGTTCCGTGACAACGTGCTGTTCCACGATGGCCGCGGATCCGGTCACATCGTGGTCGGCGGCTTCATCGACTTCTACTTCGCCTGCGTCGATCTGCTGATCTACGACGTCGCCATCGCGGTGAACGACTGGTGCACCACAGCCGAGTGCAGCCTGGACCCGACTCGTGCCCAGGCGCTATTGCAGGCCTATCGCAGCGTCCGCGACTTCACCGCGGAGGAGCGCGAAGCCTGGCCCGTCATGTTGCGAGCGGGCGCGCTGCGCTTCTGGGTCTCGCGCCTGTACGACTATCATCTGCCGCGCGCGGGGGAGCTGACCCATCGGCACGATCCCGAGCGTTTCCGGCGCATCCTGCTCGCTCACGTCAACGGCGCCAAACAGCAGCACGGCCTCATCGCCTGACCACAGGCCCTGCTGTTAGTCCTGGGCCGGCGTGAGCTTCGCGTATTCGAGCGCGAGCCACTTCAGACCGGCGTGGCGGAAGTTGACCTGCAGGCGCGCGTCCGCGCCGCGGCCTTCGGCGCTCACGATGACACCCGGGCCGAACTTGGGGTGCAGGACGCTCTGGCCGACTTTCCACGGCGACGGCGGAGCAGCGGCGAACGGCGCGGGTATGCCCGGCCGCCCGCCCGGCCCGCTCGCTGCTCCGAACCCGAACGCCGCAGTGCGGCCCGGGTTCACGCGCAGGATCAGCTCCTCCGGGATCTCGCGCAGAAAACGCGACGCGATGTTGTAGCGGGTCTGCCCGTGCAGCATGCGGCTCTGAGCAAAGCTCAGGTACAGCCGCCGCCGCGCGCGTGTCAGGGCCACATACATCAGGCGCCGCTCCTCCTCCAGGCTGGGCTGTTCGCCGAGACTGTTCTCGTGCGGGAACAGTCCTTCCTCGAGCCCGCTGATGAAGACGGTGTGGAACTCCAGCCCCTTGGCGGCATGGACGGTCATGAGCTGAAGGGCCTCCGCGCCGGCCCCCGCCTGGTGCTCGCCGGCTTCCAGGGAAGCATGGGCAAGGAAGTCGTTGAGCACCTGCACGCGCGGATCTGCCGGCTGCTCGCTGAGCGGGGCGGCTTCGGCGCCGGTTCGCTCCTGCGCGGAAAAGCCGCCTTCGGCTTCGAAGCCTGCCGCCGCCGTGATCAGTTCGTCGAGGTTCTCGATGCGATCCTGGCCGTCTCGCTCCGGTTCGTAGTACGCCTTCAGCCCGCTGCCTTCGATCACGGCTTCCACGATTTCGCGCAGTGACCGGCCCAGGCAGTCGGCGCGCAACCGCTCGATGAGCTGAACGAACGTTGCGACACCGGAGCCGGCCTTCCCAGCCAGAGGGGTGGAGCAGGCCGACTGCCACAGGCTCACGCCGCGCATACGCGCGGCCTCCTGCAACTGTTCCAGGCTGCGCGCACCGACGCCGCGCGCAGGCAGGTTGATCACCCGCAGCAGCGCGCCGTCGTCGTCCGGACTGGCGACCAGCCGCAAGTACGCGAGCGCGTGCTTGATCTCCTGGCGCTCGAAGAAGCGCAAGCCGCCGTAGACCCGGTAAGGCAACGCGGCGTTGAACAGCGCGTGCTCCAGCACTCGCGATTGTGCGTTCGAGCGGTACAGCAACGCGATCTCCGACAGCCGCACGCCCTCGCTGCGCAGGCCACGGATCTCTTCGACGATGTACGCGGCCTCCTCGAGATCGGCCCCGGCCTCGAACAACCGCAACTGCTCGCCGCTGCCCTCGGCGGTCCACAGCTCTTTGCCCAGCCGCTTGTGATTGTGGCGAATCAGCGCGTTGGCCGCATCCAGGATGTTGGCGTGACTGCGGTAGTTCTGCTCCAGCTTGACCACCGCGCCCTTGGCGAAGTCGCGCTCGAACTCGAACATGTTGCTGGCCGAGGCGCCGCGGAAGGCGTAGATGGATTGATCGTCGTCGCCGACTGCGAAGATGGCGTTGTGAGCGCCGGCCAGCAGCGTGAGCCAGCGATACTGCAGGCGGTTGGTGTCCTGGAACTCATCCACCAGGATGTGCATGAAGCGCCGCTGGTAGTGTTGCTGGAGGACTTCGTTGCGGGACAGCAGCTCGAAGCAGCGCAGCAGCAGCTCGGCGAAATCGACCACGCCTTCGCGATTGCACAGACGGTCGTACTCCAGGTACAGCTCGTTCAGGCGGCGCGAAAACTCGTCATACACCTCGACCTGCCCCGGGCGCAGCCCCTGCTCCTTGTTTGCGTTGATGAAATACTGCAGGTCGCGTGGCGGATACTTCTCGTCGTCCACGTTCAGCGCCTTGAGCAGACGCTTGACGACTGCCAGTTGATCCTGGCTGTCCAGGATCTGGAAGGTCTGGGGCAGCCCCGCATCGCGGAAGTGCATGCGCAGGAGCCGGTTGCACAGACCGTGGAAGGTACCCACCCACATCCCGCGCGTGTTGATGGGCAGCATGGCGGAGATGCGCGTGAGCATCTCGCGCGCGGCCTTGTTGGTGAAGGTAACCGCGAGCACGCCGCCCGGCCCGACCTGTCCGGTCTGGATCAGCCAGGCGATGCGCGTGGTGAGAACACGTGTCTTGCCGCTGCCGGCACCCGCCAGGATCAGCGCCGATTCGTGCGGCAGTGTGACTGCCGACAGCTGCTGTGGATTCAGACCGCCCAGGATGTTGCTGGAGTACACGTCGATGTGGGCCGGAGAATTCTCCGCATTATACTGCCGGGGAGCGCGTGACAATCAGTTCAGCGACACGCTGACGTCCTGCAAGCCTAACTCGGCTTTGAGCTTCACCGCCAGCACCGTGCCGTCGCTTTCGCTGAGCAAGCCGCCGATGCGCACGCGGTACACGGTTTTCCCCGCCACCAGTACCGGGTCGATGGTCGCGGGAAATCCTGCTTCTCGCACCCGATCATAGACGACGAGCGCTTCGCTTTGGCTGTTTGCACGCGCTGCGTAGACGCGCCAGCGTCCGCCCTTGCCCAATGCGCCCTGTCCGGGAGTGATTTCAGTTTCGGCGGCGAACAGGCCGAGCTGTTCGGCGGTAATGGGTTCGATCGGCAGCGACGGGCCATTGCGCGGCGCCTGGTAGACAGTGCGTGGCTGGTCCATCTGCACCGGCCCCTCGCCCGCGCGGGTCAGCGTCACCTTGCCTTCGATCAGCGCGACGATGTCGCGGGCGTCGGTCGATTTACCCCACAGATCGGTGCCGCGAATGCCCACGGTGACGGTGCTGAAGCGCACCTGGACGTCGCGCGCGCCACGAAAGTTGTAGACCGCCGTGGTGGTGAAGCGGAAGGCGCCCTCCAGCACACCTAAAGCCGCGGTGAGCAGACCCGCGCCTTGGCGCTTTCGCGCGAGGCCGTCCAGCGTGAAGCGCGCGTTCTCGCCCAGCTTGACCATGCTGCCGTCGGCCAACCGCAGCAGCACGCGTGCTCCCGCCCCGCTTTCGATGCGATCGCCGGCGCGCAGTTCGGTCGCCAGCGCCAGCGGCTCGCGCTTGGCGTCACGCACCAGCCAGACCGGCAGCTGCAGGCCTTCCACTTCGGCATCCGGCACCGCGGCACGGGCTGGCACGCTGGCGACAAGGGACACGAGAAGCGCGGCACAGGCCCACGCACAGACCAGGGATCGGACACGAAAACGCAAGCGCGCCTCCTGTGAGCAATGGACGGATGTTCCCGCAGATACGGCCGCCGCCCGCGGCTGGATGCCGTCGATTCCGGGGCCTGCCGCGGCCGTGAGTATAATCTCGGTCTTTTTACTCTGCGGATCAGTCCAACCCATGCAAGCGCAGTATCGTCCGGCAGACATCGAAAAGCAGATCCAAGCCGAGTGGGAGCAGACCAGTGCGGCGCGCGCGCTCGAGGATCGGGCGCGGCCGAAGTATTACTGCCTGTCGATGTTCCCCTATCCTTCCGGCAAGCTGCACATGGGGCACGTGCGCAACTACACCATCGGCGACGTGATTTCGCGTTACTACCGGATGCGCGGCTACAACGTGCTGCAGCCGATGGGCTGGGACGCCTTCGGACTGCCGGCCGAGAACGCAGCGATTGCGAACAATGTCCCGCCCGCCAAGTGGACCTACGACAACATCGCGTACATGAAGAAGCAGCTCAAGTCCCTGGGCTTCGCGATCGACTGGGAACGCGAGCTGGCCACCTGCCGGCCGGACTACTACCGCTGGAACCAGTGGCTGTTCCTGCGCATGCTCGAGCGGGGCCTCGCCTACAAGACGACTGGCGTGGTGAACTGGGACCCGGTCGATCAGACGGTGCTCGCCAACGAGCAGGTCATCGACGGCCGCGGCTGGCGCACCGGGGCGCTGGTCGAGAAGCGCGAGATCCCGATGTACTACCTGCGCATCACCGCCTACGCGCAGGAGTTGTTGGCCGCTCTGGACGCGCTGCCCGGCTGGCCCGAGCGCGTGAAGCTCATGCAGGCCAACTGGATCGGGCGCAGCGAGGGGGTCAACATCGGCTTCCCCTATGAGCTGGCGGGCGAACGCCAGGTGTTGCGCGTGTTCACAACGCGGGCCGACACCTTCATGGGGGTGACCTTCTGCGCGGTCGCCGCCGAGCATCCGCTCGCGGCCCATGCTGCCGCCGCTAACCCGCAGCTCGCCGCATTTGTGGAGGAGTGCAAGCGCGGCAGCGTGATGGAAGCCGATCTCGCCACCGCAGAGAAAAAGGGCATGCCCACTGGGCTGCACGTCACGCACCCGCTGACTGGCGAGCCGATCGAGGTGTGGGTTGCCAACTACGTGCTGATGGGCTACGGCGAAGGCGCCCTGATGGGTGTGCCGGGCCACGACGAGCGCGATCGGACCTTTGCCGCCACCTACGGTCTGCCGATCAGGCAGGTGATCGAAGTCGAGGGCAAGCCCTGGTCGAGTGAAGCCTGGCAGCCTTGGCACGCGGACTACGGCCGCTGCGTCCACTCCGGCAAATACGACGGCCTCGGCTACCAGGAAGCGGTAGACGCGATCGCTGCCGATCTCAAAGCCAAGGGGCTGGGGGACAAACAGGTGCAATGGCGGCTGCGCGACTGGGGCATCTCGCGTCAGCGGTACTGGGGCACCCCGATCCCTCTCATCCACTGCCCCGCGTGCGGCGACGTTCCGGTGCCGGACGCGCAACTGCCCGTGGCGCTGCCGGAAGACTGCGTACCCGACGGCACCGGCAATCCCCTCAACCGGCGCGCAGCATTCCTGCAGGTCGACTGTCCCAAGTGCGGCGGACCGGCCCGGCGCGAAACCGACACGATGGACACGTTCGTGGACTCGTCGTGGTACTACATTCGCTACGCCTGCCCCGACCAGTCCGGCGCCATGGTGGACGAGCGCGTCGGTTACTGGTTGCCGGTGGACCAGTACATCGGCGGGATCGAGCACGCGATCCTGCACCTGCTGTATTCGCGCTTCTGGACCCGCGTCATGCGCGATCTCGGCCTGGTCGACCTCGCGGAGCCGTTCACGCGCCTGCTCACGCAGGGGATGGTGCTCAACCACATTTTCCAGCGCAAGACCGACAAGGGCGGGATCACTTTCTTCGCCCCGGAGGAGGTCGACGTCGCGACGGACGCCGACGGCCGGGTGATCGGTGCACGCAGCCGCGCCGACGGGGCCGCGATCGAATACGCCGGACTGGGCACGATGTCCAAGTCCAAGCGCAACGGCGTCGATCCGCAGGATCTGATCGAGAAGTGCGGCGCGGACACCGCACGCTTCTTCATGATCTTCACCAGCCCGCCGGAGCAGACCCTGGCCTGGTCGGACTCGGGCGTGGAAGGCTCGTTCCGATTCCTCAAGCGGTTGTGGGCGTTCAGCCACGCGTTTGCGCAGGGCGCGCGGTCGGCCGCGCCGCGCTTGCATGCCGTACCGACGGGCGCCAAGCTGGACGGACCCCTCGCGGCCGTGAGGCGCGAGGTGCACTTGCATCTGAAGCAGGCCAACTTCGACATGCAACGGCAGCAGTTCAACACGGTGGCCTCGGCGTGCATGAAGATTCTGAATGCGCTGGAGGCCATTCCCGAGGAACGCCGGGGATCGGCCGGTGCCGTGCTCGAAGAGGGGCTGTCAATCCTGCTGCGGGTGCAGGCGCCGATCACGCCGCACATCTGCTTTCATCTCTGGCGCGAGCTTGGCTTCGGGGCGGACGTGTTCGCCGCTCCCTGGCCGGAAGCTGACGCCAGGGCTCTGGAGCAGGACGAGGTCGAGCTGGTGGTGCAGATCAACGGCAAGACGCGCGGCAGCGTCAAAGTGCCCACCGGTGCCGACAAGGCCGCGATCGAGAAGCTGGCGGTCGACAGCCCGCTGGCGCAGAAGTACATTGCGGGGCAGGCCGTGAAAAAGGTCATCGTGGTGCCCGGCCGACTGGTCAACATCGTGGTGTCAGGAGCATGAGTGTGAGTGGCAAGGCATGGGGCGGCGCGTGGGATTCCGGATTGACCGGCGGCATCAGAGCGGCTCGCGCGCGGGTGCGCCGCCTGAGCGGGCTTGCTCTGCTCGCGGCGGGGCTGGCCGGCGGCTGCGGATTCCACTTAGCCGGTCCCCCTCAGCTGCCGTTCCAGACCATGTACGTGACTGCGCCCGACTACTCGTCCTTCGGCGCCGAGTTCAGGCGCTACGTCGCCAGCGGCGGCAAGACGCAGCTCACCACCAGTCCGAAGGAAGCCCAGGCCGTGCTGGAGATCCTCAGCGAGGCGCGCGAGACGCAGATCCTGTCGCTGAATAGTGCCGGGCAGGTAGCCGAATATCCTGCTGCGCTACCGGGTTTCATTTCGCCTGCGCGGCCCGAACAATTCCGATTTGATCGCTCCCAGCGAGATCACGCTGCAACGCGACCTCACCAACAACGTCAACGCGGCGCTGGCGATGGAAAACGAGCAGGAGTTCCTGTTTCAGGACATGAGGAACGACGCCATGCAACAGTTGCTGCGCCGGCTGGTCGCGGTACAGGTGCCGTCCTGAGCCCGTCCCCAAGTCGATGCACGCCCTCGCCTCGCCCGGCCCGCTGGGTTTCGTCACGTCAAGCCACGCTCATTTCGCGGAGCCGATCAAGCTCAGAAGCGGTGCGACGATCGCGAGCTACGACCTGGCCTACGAGACTTACGGCACTCTCAACGCCTCGCGCAGCAACGCCGTGCTGGTGTGCCATGCCCTCAACGCCTCCCACCACGTGGCGGGCGCGTACGCGGACAATCCCGACAACATCGGCTGGTGGGACAACCTGATCGGACCGGGCAAGCCGCTCGACACCGAGCGCTTCTTCGTCGTCGGCGTGAACAACCTGGGCGGGTGCCACGGTTCCACCGGGCCCGCCAGCGTGAATCCGGCCAGCGGCCGCCCGTGGGGAGCGAGCTTTCCGCTGGTGACCGTGGAGGATTGGGTGTGTGTGCAGGCAAGACTCGCGGATCGCCTGGGTATCGAACGCTTCGCCGCGGTGATCGGCGGCAGCCTGGGCGCGATGCAGGCGTTGCAATGGACCATCGACTATCCCGACCGCATCGCCCACGCGCTGGTCATCGCGGCGGCGCCCAAGCTGTCGGCCCAGAACATCGCCTTCAATGAAGTTGCGCGCCAGGCCATCACCACCGACCCGGACTTTCACGGCGGCGACTACTACGCCCACAACGTCGTGCCGCGCCGCGGTCTGCGGCTGGCGCGCATGCTCGGCCACATCACCTACCTGTCCGACGACGCCATGGCGGAGAAGTTCGGGCGGGCGCTGCGTACGGGATCGATCAAGTTCAACTTCGAAGTCGAGTTCGAAATCGAGTCGTACCTGCGCTACCAGGGCGACAAGTTTGCCGAGTACTTCGACGCGAACACTTACCTGCGCATCACCAAGGCGCTCGACTACTATGATCCGGCGGCCGATTTCGGTGGGAATCTGGCCGCGGCGCTGGCGCGCGCTCGCGCGGCTTTCCTGGTCGTGTCCTTCACGTCCGATTGGCGCTTCTCGCCGGCGCGCTCGCGCGAGATCGTCAAGGCGCTGGTCGACAACCGCCTGGCCGTGTCCTACGCGGAGATCGACGCCCCGCATGGGCACGACGCGTTCCTGATGGACGATCCGCGCTACCACGGACTGGTGCGTGCCTACTTCGACAAGATGAGCCTGGCCTGAGACGTGATGGCGCCAGCCAAGAGCCACGCCCTGTCGGGCCGTCCGGACTTCGATGCGATCGCCGGCTGGATCAAGCCCGGCGCGCACGTTCTCGACCTGGGGTGCGGGGACGGCTCGCTGCTGCGGTTTCTGCGCGACACGCGCGGCGCCAGCGGTTACGGCGTCGAGATCGACGACGCCAGGATCATCGCCAGCGTGCGCAACGGGGTGAACGTGATCCAGAGCGACCTCGAGTCGGGGCTGTCGGGTTTCGATTCCGGCTCGTTCGACTACGTGATCCTGTCGCAAACGCTGCAGGCGGTGATGCGTACCCAGCGCATCGTCCAGGACATGCTGCGAGTGGGCCGGGAGGGCATCGTCACGTTCCCCAACTTCGGCTACTGGCGGCATCGCCTGCAGAGCCTGGCCGGGCGCATGCCGGTGTCGCGCGAGTTGCCCTACCAGTGGTACGACACCCCCAACGTGCACCTGTTCACCATCGCTGATTTCGAAGCGTTCTGCGGGGCGCACGATGTGCGTATTCTCGACCGCGTCGTTCTTGCGGGCGGGCAACCGGTGCGCTTGGCGCGCAATCTCCTCGGCGCGCTGGCGGTGTATCGGCTGGATCAGGCGCGCTGAGGCGCGAGCGGCGGGTCCGCCGGCAAAGCCGGGCGCAGCCACCACAGCAACCCGAGCCCGGGCAGGGCGATCAGAAACGTGACGAAGAAGAACGGCGCCCAGCCCATCGCGGCAACCATGATGCCTGAGGGCGGTCCGACGAACACCCGCCCCACCGAGCTGGCCGCCGACAGCAGCGCGTACTGGGTGGCCGTGTAACGACGGTCGCACAGCGACATCAGCAGGGCGACGAAGGCGGCGCTGCCCATGCCGCCGGCGAGGTTGTCCAGGCCCACAGCCGCCACCACCAGGAAGTAGTTCTTGCCGGCGAGCGCCAGGACCGAATAGGTCAGGTTGGATACCGCCTGCAGCACGCCGAACAGCAGCAGCGAGCGGAACAGGCCCAGCTTCACCATCAGCCCGCCGCCGATCAGCGCACCCAGGATGGTGGCCGCCAGCGCCAGGCCTTTGTTGATGAGACCGATCTCGGACAGGGACAGGCCTACGCCGCGCAGCAGAAAAGTGGTCGACAAGGAGACTGCGAACGCGTCGCCCAGCTTGTACAGCACCACCAGAGCGAGGAGGGCAATGGCGCGGTCGCGCCGGAAGTACTCGACGAACGGACGCACCACCGCCTCGGCCAGCGAGCGCGGCGGGCGCACCTCCTCACTCGGCTCGGGCGCCGCGATGGTGGCGGCGACCAGGATCACCATCAGCGCCGCCATCGTCCAATAGGTCAGTTGCCAGCCGAAATGGTCGGCCAGGATCAAGGCGAGCGCGCCCGAGGTCAGCATGGCCAGGCGGTAACCGAGCACGCCCACGGCGGCGCCCGCGCCGCGCCGCTTCTCGTCCAGCACGTCGGTGCGATAGGCGTCGAAGGCGATGTCCTGGGAGGCGGAGAAGAAAGCCAGGAGGAGGGCGAGCAGCGCAAGGGCTAACACTGACCGCGAGGGCGACAGCCCGCCCATGACCAGCAGGGCGCAACATACCAGCAGTTGCGTGACCGCCACCCAGCCGCGCCGGCGCCCCAGCAGCCGGGGCACGAAGCGATCCATCAGCGGCGCCCACAGGAACTTCAACGTATAGGGCAAGCCCACCAGCGTGAGCAGCCCGATGGTCTTGATGTCGACACCGCTGTCGGCGAGCCAGGCCTGCAGGGTACCCCCGGAGAGCGCGATCGGCAGTCCCGAGGAGAAGCCCAGAAACAGAATGACCGCGATGCGGCGGTCGCGAAAGACGGCCAGGTAGGGTGGGAGGGTCACAACCGGTAGTCGTAGTCGATGGCGAGCGGCGCGTGGTCGGAGAAACGTCGATCCTTGTAGATCGACGCCGCCTTGGCGGTCGTCGCGATCCCCGCGGTAGCGATCTGATAGTCCAGCCGCCAGCCCACGTTGTTGGCCCAGGCCTGGCCACGATTCGACCACCAGGTATATTGCTCGGGACGGGGATCGAGCTGGCGGAACACGTCCACGTAGCGCAAGTGCTCGAACACGCCGGACATCCAGGCGCGCTCTTCCGGCAGGAAGCCCGGGTTCTTCTGGTTCGAGCGCCAGTTCTTCAGGTCGATCGGCTGGTGTGCGATGTTCCAGTCGCCGCAGATCACCGCCTGACGCCCGCTGCGCTCCAGCCGGTGCAGCGGATCGATCACACGCTCCAGAAAGCGAAACTTGACCGCCAGCCGCTCTTCTGAACTCGAGCCCGACGGGACGTAGAACGACACCACGCTCAGTCCGCCGAAGCGCAGTTCCAGGTAGCGCCCCTCGGCGTCGATGTCGGGGATGCCGAGCCCCTCGACGACGGCATCGGGCGCCTCACGGCAATAGATGCCGACGCCGCTGTATCCGGGGCGCTGCGCAAAGTGGAAATAGCCGCGGTAGCCGGGCGGCGTGCGGATCGCCGAAGTGAGATCGCAGTCGCGGCACTTGATCTCCTGGACGCACACGACGTCGGCCTGCTGGGCGGGAAGCCAGTCCAGGAACCCCTTGTTGACCGCCGAGCGGATGCCGTTAAGATTGAGCGTGAGGATACGCACGCGCGCAATGGAAGATCAGAGTTTCAGGCGGGAGTTTGTCGAATTCGCAATCGGGCGCGGGGTGTTGCGCTTCGGCGAGTTCAAGACCAAGGCAGGTCGGCTGTCGCCGTATTTCTTCAATGCCGGCCTGTTCAACGACGGAGAAGCGCTGCGCACGCTGGGCGCATTCTACGCGAAAGCCATCCTGGCTTCGGGCGTGCAGTTCGACCTTCTGTTCGGGCCGGCGTACAAGGGGATCCCGCTGGTCACGGCAACCGCCATCGCGCTGGCGGAGCGCCACCGCAACCTACCCATCTGCTTCAACCGCAAGGAAGCCAAGGACCACGGCGAGGGCGGCGTGACGATCGGCGCGCCACTGGCCGGACGGGTGCTGGTGATCGACGACGTCATCTCGGCCGGCACCTCGGTGCGCGAGTCGGTTGATTTGATCCGCGCTTCGGCAGCCGAGCTGGCGGGCGTGGTCATCGCGCTGGACCGCATGGAGCGGGGCACCGGCCCGCTCTCCGCGGTGCAGGAAGTTCGGCAGACTTTTCAAGTACCTGTAATCAGCATCGCGACTCTGGACGATATCGTGGCGTATCTGACTCTGCAAGGTGCAATGGCACGCGAGTTGCAATTGGTCAGCCGCTATCGAAATCAGTACGGAGTTGTCAATGATTTGTCATAGGCGCTACGCGGTCATTCTCGCTCTTGCAGCACTCCCGGCCGTGATCCCCACGGCATTCGCCGCCCAGCCCAATTCAGGGCCGACCACCAAGTCGGGCAAGATGTACAAATGGGTCGACGAGCACGGCGTGACGCACTATGGCCAGACCATCCCGCCCGAATACCGGGACCAGGGCATGGCAGAGATGAACCGCCAGGGCATGACGGTACGCCGGATCGACCCGGCCACCACGCCCGAGGAGCGACGTGCTCTGGAGGAGAAGCTGGAGCGTCAGCGCGAAGAGCAGAAGCGTCTCGCCGAGCAGCGCCGCCGCGACCAGGCGTTGATGAATACCTACGGCAGCGCCGAAGAGATCGATGCTGCGCGCGATCGCAACCTCGCGATGCCCGTTCAGGCGCTGCGCAACCTGGAGCCGCGCCTGAAGAAGGCACAGGCGCGGCTTGCCAACCTGGAAGCCAAGCGCGACGAACTGACCAAGGCGGGCAAGACGCCGTCGGAGTACCTGCTCGAGGATATCGAGAACGAGAAGCGCGAGGCGGATGGCTTGCGCGCCGACATGGACCGCAACGCCGCCCAGATTGCAGCGATCCGCACGCGTTACGAGGCGGACCGCAAGCGCTTCGTCGAGCTGACCGAGGCGACGCTCGCGCGCTGAACAGACTGCGGCAGGGTTTCCGCGAGCCCGGTGCAGGGGTTGTCGTCTAAGCCGCCGAGGTCCTGCCTAAGGATACTGCGTAACCCTCTCGGGGTGCCGACCGCGGCGCGGGTGGGCGCCCGCTAACCCGACAGCTTGCGGCTGAGAATCTGGCTGACTTGAGCCGGGTTGGCTTTGCCCTTGGAGGCCTTCATGGCCTGGCCGACCAGGAAGTTGAACGCCTTTTCCTTGCCGGCGCGGTATTCGCCGACCTGGGCGGGGTTGGCGGCGATGACCGCCTCGACCAGCTGCTCCAGCGCGCCGGCATCCGAGATCTGCTTGAGGCCGCGTGAGGCGATGATCTGATCGGCATCGCCCTCGCCTGCCCACATCGCGTCGAACACTTCCTTGGCGAGGTTGCCGGACAAAGTGCCGTCGGCGACCCGGCGCAGCAGAACCGCAAGCTGCGAGCTTGCAACCGGCGACTGTGCGATGTCGCGCTCCTCACGATTGAGGCGTGCCGACAGCTCACCCATCACCCAGTTCGAGCACAGCTTGGCGTGGCCAGGCAATGCGTGCACGAGATCCTCGAAATAGGTGGAGAGTTCCCGATCGGCGGTGAGCACGCCGGCATCGTATGCGGGTAGCCCGAGGTCGCGCACATAGCGTTCGCGCCGCGCTTGCGGCAACTCGGGAAGAGCAGCCTGAACCTGTGCAATCCAGGCGGGGTCGAGCTCCAAGGGCAGCAGGTCGGGATCGGGGAAGTAGCGGTAGTCCTGGGCGTCCTCCTTGGAGCGCATCGGGCGCGTCTCGTCGCGCTCGGCATCGTACAGGCGGGTCTGCTGCACGATATGCCCGCCGTCCTCCAGGACGTCGATCTGCCTGCGCGCCTCGTACTCGATGGCGCGCTCGAGGAACCGGAACGAGTTGAGGTTCTTGATCTCGCAGCGGGTCCCGAGCCGGGCGCTGCCCTGCGGCCGCACCGAGACGTTGGCGTCGCAACGGAACGAGCCCTCCTGCATGTTGCCGTCGCAGATATCGATCCAGCGCACCAGGGCGTGCAAAGCCTTGGCATAGGCCACCGCCTCTTCGGCCGAACGCAGGTCCGGCTCGGAGACGATCTCCAGCAGCGGCGTGCCGGCCCGGTTGAGGTCGATGCCGGTCCTGCCATGGAAGTCTTCGTGCAGCGATTTGCCGGCGTCCTCTTCCAGATGAGCGCGGGTCAGGCGCACCGTCTTGGATTGATCGCCGAGGTGGATCGTGACAGCCCCTCCCTGCACGATCGGGATCTCGTACTGGCTGATCTGATAGCCCTTCGGGAGGTCCGGATAGAAGTAGTTCTTGCGGGCGAAGATGGAACGGGGGTTGAGTGCCCCGCCGACCGCGAGCCCGAAGCGGATCGCCTTTTCCACCGCGGCCCGGTTCAGGACCGGCAAGACCCCGGGCAAGGCGAGGTCCACGGCGCTGGCTTGCGTGTTGGGCGCGGCCCCGAACGCAGTAGACGCCCCCGAGAAGATCTTCGAGCGCGTCGACAGCTGAGTGTGGGTTTCCAGCCCGATGACGATTTCCCAGGCCATGGCCGCTATTGGAACGCCGCCGGCACCCGCCGATGCCAATCGGTCGCCTGCTGGTAGCGGTGTGCGACGCCGAGCAAGCGTGCTTCCTGGAGGTGGTCGGCCATCAACTGCAGCCCCACCGGCCGCCCCTTCGCGCCGAAGCCGCACGGGATGCTCATGCCGGGCAGTCCGGCCAGGCTGCCCGGAATCGTATAGAGATCGGACAGGTACATCTGCACCGGATCGGCCGCCTTTTCGCCGAGGTCGAAGGCGACGCTCGGTGCCACCGGCCCGGCGATCAGGTCGCAGGTTGCAAACGCCTGCTCGAAGTCGCGCGCGATCAGGGCGCGGACCTGCTGCGCCTTGAGATAGTAGGCATCGTAGTACCCGTGCGACAACACGTAGGTCCCGACCAGGATCCGCCGCCGGACTTCCGCGCCGAAGCCTTGCGCGCGCGAGCGGCTCATCATGTCGATCAGGTCGTCGTAGTGCTCGGCGCGGTGGCCGTAGCGTACGCCGTCGAACCGGCTCAAGTTCGACGAGCACTCGGCCGACGCGATCACGTAGTAGACCGGAATGCCGAGGTGGGCATTGGGCAGACTGACTTCCACCAGCCGCGCGCCAAGCTGTTCGAGCGCCTGGAGGGCGGCGCGGATGGGCTGCTCCACGTCGGCTTGCAGACCGGTCCCGAAGAATTCTTTCGGAATGCCGATGCGCACGCCGTCGATCCCCGCGTTGAGCTGCCGGGTAAAGTCCTCCGGTCCGCGCTCGAGGCTGGTCGAGTCCCTGGCATCGAACCCCAGCATGGCGTTGAATATCAAGGCCGCGTCCTCCGCCGACTGCGTCAGGACGCCGGCCTGGTCGAGGCTCGACGCGAAGGCGATCATGCCCCAGCGCGAGGCGCGCCCATAGGTCGGCTTGATCCCGGTCACCCCGGAGAAAGCGGCCGGCTCGCGGATCGATCCGCCCGTGTCCGTGCCGGTCGCCGCCGCTGTCAGGCGCGCCGCCATGGCCGCCGCCGAGCCCCCTGAGCTGCCCCCGGGGACGGCCGTCTTGTCCCATGGATTCAGAACGTTGCCGAAATAACTGTTCTCGTTGCTGGAGCCCATGGCGAACTCGTCGCAGTTGAGCTTGCCCAAGCACACCATGCCGGCGTCTGCGAGGCGTTCGACGACGGTCGCGTCGAACGGGCTCATGTAGCCCTTCAGCATGCGCGAGGCCGCGGTCGAGCTGAAATCGCGCGTAACGAAGATGTCCTTATGCGCGACCGGCACGCCGGTGAGCGGTCCCGCTTGGCCCTGCGCGATGCGCTGGTCGGCCCGTTGTGCCTGGGCGAGCGTGACTTCGGGGCGCACGTCGAGGAAGGCGTTGAGGTCGCGATGCCGTTCGATGCGGGCGAGGTACAGGCGCGCCAGTTCCACCGCCGACACTTGGCCGGCAGCCAGCGCCCGGCCCAGGCCGGCCAGCGACTCGAGGTGCATCGCGGTCGGCCTACTCGATGACCCTGGGAACCAGGAACAGGCCGTCCTGCTGCGCCGGGGCGTTACGCATGTTGGCGGCGCGCGTATCCGCCTCGGTGACCACATCATCGCGCAGGCGCTGGGTGCCTCCCAGCGCGTGCGACATCGGGGCGATGCCGGTGGTGTCGATCGAGCGCATCTGCTCGATCAGCGCGAAGATCCCGTTGAGCTGACCGAGCGCATGCTCGGCTTCCTGCGGGGTGATCGACAGGCGGGCCAGCGCAGCGATGCGCTTGACATCGTCGAGGCTCAGAGCCATGGGAAGGATGCGTTCGGAGTTTCCAACCAATGCGCAGTACGCACGGTGCAACCAGTCCTGCAGCGTCAGCGCACGGCGCCCTCAAGGTTGCTTTATGAGCGCCCGATAACTGCGCTATTATAACCGCTTTGTCTCCTGAGTCCCGAAATCTCCGGGACCTACACTCCAAACCTAATTGGAAGCTTCATGTTCGGATTTCTGGGGGGCTATTTCTCCAACGACCTGGCGATCGACCTCGGTACCGCCAACACCCTGATCTACGTGCGCGGCAAGGGCATCGTCCTGAACGAGCCCTCGGTGGTGGCGATCCGCCAGGAGGGAGGTCCCAACGGCAAGAAAGTCATCCAGGAAGTGGGGCTCGCCGCCAAGCAGATGCTCGGGCGCACGCCCGGCAACATCATCGCCATCCGCCCGATGAAGGATGGCGTCATCGCCGACTTCACGGTGACCGAGCAGATGTTGAAGCAGTTCATCAAGAAGGTTCACGACAACCGCCTGTTCTCGCCCAGCCCGCGCATCGTGATCTGCGTGCCGTGCGGCTCCACTCAGGTGGAGCGCCGCGCGATTCGTGAATCGGCGTACGGCGCCGGTGCCCGCAAGGTCGAGCTGATCGAGGAGCCGATGGCCGCGGCCATCGGCGCCGACCTGCCGGTCGACGAAGCGACCGGCTCGATGGTGGTGGACATCGGCGGGGGCACCACCGAGGTCGGCGTGATCTCGCTCGGCGGAATCGTCTACTCGGGCTCGGTGCGGGTGGGCGGTGACAAGTTCGACGAAGCGATCATCAACTATATCCGCCGCAACTACGGCATGTTGATCGGCGAGACCACCGCCGAGGAGATCAAGAAGGAGATCGGGTCGGCGTTTCCCGGCAGCGAGGTGCGCGAGAAGGAAGTCAAGGGGCGCAACCTGGCGGAAGGCATTCCGCGCAGCTTCACCATCTCCAGCAACGAGATTCTGGAGGCGCTCACCGAGCCGCTGAACTCGATCGTGAGCGCGGTCAAGTCGGCGCTGGAGCAGACCCCGCCGGAGCTGGGTGCCGACATCGCCGAAAAGGGCATGGTGCTGACCGGCGGCGGCGCGCTGCTGCGCGACGTCGACCGCCTGCTGATGGAAGAAACCGGGTTGCCGGTGATCGTCGCCGAAGACCCGCTCACCTGCGTGGTGCGTGGATCGGGCAAGGCGCTCGAGCGCATGGACAAGCTCGGCAGCATCTTCACCAGCGACTAGGCGCCAGCGTCGCGAGCGGGCGCGCTGGCCGCCCGATACAACTGAGCAATGGAATACGCCCCGCCCCCGTTCTTCAAGCGCGGTCCCAGCCTCCTCACCCGTTTCGCGTTCTTTTCGCTGCTGTCGGTCATGCTGCTGGTGGCCGACGCGCGCTTCGGCTATCTGCAGGTGCTGCAGCGGGCGGTGGCCGTGGTCATCTACCCGCTGCAGCAGCTCGCCACCCTGCCGGGCGTGCTGGTCCAGCGGGTCGGCGAGTTCTTCGTGACGCACGCGCAGCTGGAGCGGGACAACGAGCAGCTCAAGCGCCGCAGCCTCACCGACGCCGCGGCCCTGCAGGATCAGCAGGCGCTGGCCGCCGAGAACCAGCACCTGCGCGAGCTGCTCGGCCTGCGCGAGCGCATTGCGCGCGAGGCGCTCGCGGCGCAGATCGTGTATGCGCCGCGCGATCCGTTCACGCGCCGCGTGGTGGTCGATCGCGGCCTGCAGCATGGTGTGAAGGCCGGGCAGGCAGTAGTGGACCACATCGGGGTGGTCGGCCAGGTGACGCGGGTCCTGCCCTGGACGTCGGAGGTCACGCTGGTGACCGACAAGGAGCAGGCCGTCCCCATTCAGGTTCTGCGCAGCGGACTGCGCGGCGTCACCTTCGGCATCGGCTACGACGGCACCCTGGAGCTGCGCTTCATGCCGGTGAACGCCGACATCCAGAACGGTGACGTGCTGGTCACTTCCGGCATCGATGGCACCTACCCGCCTGGCCTGCCGGTGGCGGTCGTTTCCAACATCGAGCGCAATGCCGCCTACGCGTTCGCCCGCATCACCTGCACGCCGGCTGCGGCGGTCAGCAGCTACGGCCAGGTGCTGATCCTGTCCGGTGACGATGCATTCCCCGCACCACCCTCCCGGCCGAGGAGCCCGCCGGGAAGCCCCGCCGAAGCAGAAAGGGGGAGGGATGATCCGCCTGCAGTCGGGCACCGTCAACCCGCCCGAGATCCTGCGGCCGGTGAAGATCGGCTACATCGTGCTGACCCTGCTGGCCGCGCTGCTGCTGAACCTGGTTGCGCTGCCGGCGTTTCTGCAGCTGCTGCGGCCGGACTTCATTGCGCTGACGCTCATCTACTGGGTCGTGTACCATCCGCGTCGCGTCGGCTTCCTGCCGGCGTGGCTGCTCGGCCTGGCGATGGACGTGGCCGACGGCAGCCTGTTCGGCCAGCACGCGCTGGCTTATGCGGTGATGATGTATCTGGCGATCCTGCTCCACCGCCGCATCGTCATGTTCGGCATGCGGCAGCAAGTCCTGCACGTGCTCGCGATTCTCGCCGCGGCGCAAGCGGTCACGCTGCTGGTGCGGGTGATGGACGGGTCCGGCTTTCCTGGCCCGCTGTATTTCGTCCCCAGCCTGTTGGGCGCGCTGCTGTGGCCCGCGTTGTTCAGTCTGATCCGCATCCCGCTGCGCCCGCGCGCGGATCCGGACGCAGTGTAACCGCGCCGTGAGACTGTTCCGCCGCTTTGCCGGCCGCTCGGACACGGCGCCCATCGTGCTGGGTGGCGCCCGCCGCGCGGAGCTGCGTGATCATCAGAAGGAGTTGCGCAGCTTCCAGGTGCGCCTGGCCGCCTCGGCCGGCCTGGTGCTCGCCGTGTTCTGCGTGCTGCTGCATCCGCTTCTTCTACGTGCAGGTGCTCCAGCACGACTACTACCACACCCTGGCGGAGAACAATCGCATCTCGGTTCTGCCGATCATCCCCAACCGCGGCCTGATCCTGGACCGCAACGGCGCGGTGCTGGCGCACAACTACGCCGCCTACACGCTCGAGATCACCCCCAACAAGGCCGGGCCGCTGGACAGCTTGATCGACGAGCTGGCCCAGGTGGTCGAGATCACGCCGCGGGACCGCAAACGCTTCCGCAAGCTGCTCGACGAGGGCCGCGATTTCGCCAGTCTGCCGATTCGCACCCGCCTCAACGACCAGGAGGTGGCGCGCTTTGCGGTCAACAAGTACCGCTTCACCGGCGTGGACATCCGCGCCCGCCTGTTCCGGCACTACCCGAACGGCGAAGTGGCCTCGCACGTGCTGGGCTACATCGGCCGCCTCACCCAGGCCGACCTCGATCGCCTCGAAACCGAAGGGGTCGCCGCCAACTACACCGGCTCGGATTTCATCGGCAAGGCCGGCCTCGAGGCGCGCTACGAGCGCGCACTGCATGGCACGACCGGATTCGAAGAAGTCGAGACGGATGCCGGCGGCCGTGCCGTGCGCACCCTGCGCAGTACCTTGCCGGTGTCGGGAAACAATCTGCTGCTGTCGCTCGACGCGCGCCTGCAGGACGTCGCCGAGCGCGTCTTCGGCGACCGCCGCGGGGCGCTGGTGGCGATCGAGCCGTCCACCGGCGGCCTGCTGGCGCTGGTGAGCAAGCCCGGTTACGACCCCAATCTGTTCGTCGACGGCATCGATCCGCAGAGCTGGGAGGCGCTCAACGACTCGCCCGACCATCCCCTCAACAACCGCGCGCTCCAGGGGGTGTATCCGCCCGGATCGACGTTCAAGCCGTTCATGGCGATCGCGGCACTCGAGCTGGGCAAGCGTTCGCCGCGCTACACGATCGCGGACCCGGGCTATTTCGTCCTCGGCGGCGCGGGCGGCCACCGCTTCCGCGACTGGAAAGCGGGCGGCCATGGCATGGTCGACATGCACAAGTCCATCGTCGTGTCGTGTGACACCTACTACTACGGCCTGGCCCAGGAGCTGGGCATCGACAACATCCACAGCTTCATCAGCCGGTTCGGCTTCGGGGCGAAGACCGGCATCGACATCGACGGCGAGGCCGGGGGGCTGCTGCCGTCGCAGGACTGGAAGATGCGGCGGTTCAAGCAGAAGTGGTTTGCGGGCGACACCATCTCGGTGGGTATCGGCCAAGGCTACAACCTGGCCACCCCGATGCAGCTCGCGTTCGCCACCTCGATTCTCGCCAACAACGGCGTGGTATTTCGTCCGCATAGCGTGCGCCACATCCAGAACAGCCAGACCAACGAGCTGAGCAGCATCGAGGTGGAGCCGATCGACACCGTGCCGCTGAAGCCCGAGACCGTGGCCCTGGTGCGCGATGCGATGGTCGACGTGACGCGGCCCGGCGGGACGGCGGCTTTTGCCGGCTCGGGCGCGGCCTACAAGATCGCCGGCAAGACCGGTACGGCCCAGGTCGTCGCGATGAAGCAGGGCGAGAAATACGACGAGAAGCGCGTGCTCGAGCGACACCGCGACCACTCTCTGTTCATCGCCTTCGCCCCGGCGGAGGCTCCCACCATCGCCATGGCGATCCTGGTGGAGAACGGCGGTCACGGCAGTACGGCGGCGGCACCCATCGCGCGCAAGGTGATGGATTTCTACCTGCTGGGCAAGGACCCGGAGATCAAGCCGCCCGCTGCGGAGACCGAGGAACCGGAGAATGATTGACCGGCTGTTCACCTATCCTGGGCAGGCATGTCGACAGCTATCTGCTGGCGGCGCTGGGCGCGTTGCTGGTGGTCGGACTGCTCACGCTGTACAGCGCTTCGGGTGAGAGCTTCGCGCGGGTGGGTGCGCAATTCGCCAATATCGCAGTGGCCTTCAGCATCATGTGGATTGCGGCGAACATCCCGCCTCACTACCTGCTGCGGCTGGCGTTGCCCGTCTATCTGGTGGGACTGATTCTGCTGGTCGCGGTCGCCTTGTTCGGCGAGGTCGTCAACGGTGCGCGCCGCTGGCTGCATGTCGGGGTGACGCGGATTCAACCCTCGGAACTGATGAAGATCGCGGTCCCGCTTGCGCTCGCCTGGTACTTCGACCGCTACGAAGCGATTCTCAAGCTGCGCGACTTTGCAATCGCGGCGGTGATGGTCCTGGTGCCAGTCGGGCTGGTCGCCAAGCAGCCCGATCTCGGCACGGCGCTGCTCATCGCGTCCGCCGGATTCTTCGTCATCTTCCTGGCCGGACTGAGCTGGCGCGTGCTGACCGCCATGATTGTCGCGGCGCTCGCCTCGCTTCCGCTGCTGTGGTCGATCATGCACGACTATCAACGTCAGCGCGTGCTCACCTTGATCGACCCCAACCAGGATCCGCTCGGCGCCGGCTACCACACGATCCAGGCCGCGATCGCGCTGGGATCGGGCGGATTCTTCGGCAAGGGCTGGCTCAACGGCACGCAGGCGCACCTGGACTTCCTGCCGGAGCGCAGCACCGATTTCATTTTTGCGGTGTTCTCGGAAGAGTTCGGCCTGTTTGGCAATGTGATCCTGGTGACGCTCTTCCTGTTCGTCATCGGCCGGGGCATGTTCATCACTTACAACGCGTCCACCCTGTTCACCCGCCTGATCGCCGGAGCGGTCACCTTGACCTTCTTTACGTACGTGGCGGTCAACATGGGCATGGTGAGCGGGATCCTGCCGGTGGTGGGGGTGCCGCTCCCGCTCGTGAGCTACGGCGGCACCTCGCTGGTGAGCGTATTGTTCGGGATGGGGATCCTGATGAGCATCCACACGCACAAGCGACTGGTGAAGAGCTGATGCACGAGGCACGCGGCGCTGCGCGCGAGGCGCGCCAGCGGCGGCTTCGACGACCCGCCAGCGCGCTCTGTGCATTGGCGGTCGTGGCATTGACTGCGTGCGGTACTGCGCCGAGTCGACACGCCGAGCACGGAAACCCCGCGCAAGCCCGGCGGGTACTATCTCGACGACGGGCCCCACGCGAATCCTCCCGCTAACCTCGACCAGGTGCCCGACGCCCAGCCCAAGCTGGAGCCGATCCGCAGCGCCAACGCGCGCCCCTACACCGCGCTGGGGAAAACCTACGTGCCGATGACCGAGCTCGGAACGTATCGGGCCACCGGCCTGGCGAGCTGGTACGGGAAGCGCTACCACGGCAAGGCGACCGCCTCGGGCGAGGTGTACGACATGTATGCGATGACTGCCGCGCATCCAACCCTGCCCATTCCCAGCTATGCGCGGGTCACGTGTCTGGCGACGGATCGGACGGTGGTCGTGCGGATCAACGACCGCGGGCCATTCCACTCGGATCGGCTGATCGACCTGTCCTACGTTGCTGCTTACAAGCTCGGCCTGCTCGCCAACGGCAGCGCGATGGTGGTAGTGGAGAGCATCGTCCCCGAGGCGGCTCGCTGCGACGGTCGCAGCCACGCAAACGCCCTCGGCAGCAGCGCCGGTGCGCGACACCCCCGCGCCCGCTTCGGCACCGATCGACCGCCCCGGGTTGTACCTGCAACTGGGCGCGTTCAGCATGCGGGAGAATGCGGCGAGCCTGCTGGCCCGCCTGCAGGCCGAGCTCGGCTGGCTCGCCGATCTCACTGGCATCTACCAGATGGGGGATGTGTACCGGGTGCAGGCCGGACCCTACGCCAATCGCGAGGAGGCGCTGCAGGCGGCCGCTCGCATCGAGCAAGCGCTCGACCTGAAGCCGGTCGTGATCAGTCGCTGATGCGCGCGCCGGTGTCGAGCGGCTCCCGCGCGCGGCAGGCGGGTACGCGTCGCGACCAATCACGAGCCGATCAACCATACAAACCCCACAGGACCCGCCATGCACACCCTGATCTGCGGCTCCATCGCCTACGACACCATCATGGTGTTCCACGACCGCTTCCGCAATCACATCCTGCCCGACCAGCTCCACATCCTCAACGTCGCGTTCCTGGTGCCGGATATGCGGCGCGAATTCGGCGGGTGCGCCGGCAACATCGCCTACAACCTGCGGCTGCTGGGCGGCGCGCCCCTGATCATGGCCACGGTCGGAGAGGACTACGCGCCATACGCGTCCCGGCTGGAACGCCTGCAGCTCGCGCAAACGCATATCCGCGCGGTACCCGGCACGTTCACCGCCCAGGCGTTCATCACCACCGACCTCGACGACAACCAGATCACCGCGTTCCATCCGGGGGCGATGAACTTCTCGCACCTCAACCGCGTCGGCGACGCTCGCCAGGTGAGTCTTGGCGATCATCGCTCCGGACGGCCGCGAGGGGATGCTCAATCACGCCACCGAGCTCGCCCAGGCCGGTATCCCGTTCATCTTCGACCCCGGTCAGGGCTTGCCCATGTTCAGCGGCGAGCGAGCTGCTCGACTTCGTCGACAAGGCGACCTATGTCGCAGTCAACGACTACGAAGCCCGCCTGCTGCAGGAGCGCACCGGCGAGGCGGTCGAAGCGCTCGCCGGGCGCGTGAAGGCGCTGGTAGTGACGCGCGGCGCGGAGGGATCCACGATCTATGCCGGTCGACAGGTCATCCCGATCCCGAGCGTTGCGCCCACCAGCCTGGTCGACCCCACCGGCTGCGGTGATGCCTACCGCGCCGGCCTGCTCTACGGCATCGCGCAGGGCTACGACTGGCCGACCAGCGGCCGGCTGGCCTCCCTCATGGGCTCGATCAAGATTGCCAGCCGCGGCGGCCAGAACCATCAGCCCACCCGCGAGGAAATCGGCGCCCGCTACCGGGAGGCTTTCGGCGCTGCGCTGTGGTGAGCAAAACGAGCATCTGCGCGCAGGCGCGTGGTGCGATCTGCCCATCGCAATGAGCGGCGCGGCGCAGTGAGCAAACCGCGTCACGAAGCGGTAATATCAGCGTGTAAACTCGAGAAAGTGGCTGGGGGGCCACGGTTGCGGCGGGCGATGCGGTCAGTCAAACTTTCACGTACGCTTCACCGGCCTGTCATCGATCCGACTTAACGTCGTTCGGTTCTCTTTCATGGAGCTGAAACATGCTGCAGCCGGGACACGGTCAGTCTGAACAGCAACACAAACTGAACGTTCACCTCGCCCGCGCCAGCTCGGAGATCCGCGAAGCGCAGCGCCTGCGCTACCGCGTCTTCGCCGAGGAGATGGGTGCTCACTTGACCAGCGCCGAACAGGGCATCGACGAGGATCTGTTCGACCCGTATTGCGACCACCTGGTGGTGACCGACGAGGAGACCGGTGACGTCCTGGGCACTTACCGCATCCTGAGCGGCCTGACCGCGAAGCGGCTGGGCGGTTTCTACTCGGACCAGGAGTTCGATCTCACCCGGCTTGCCCACCTGCGCGAACGCGCGGTCGAGCTGGGCCGCTCCTGCGTGCATCCCGACCATCGCAGCGGCGGCGTGATCGCGATGCTGTGGTCGGGGCTCGCGCAGTACATGCGCCAGCACGGCTACGAGTACATCATCGGCTGCGCCAGCATGAGCATGGTGGACGGCGGCCATTCCGCCGCCAGCGCCTATGCGCGCCTGTCCAAGAAGCACTTGAGCCCGCCCGAATACCGGGTGTTTCCGCTGTGCCCGCTGCCGTTGCACGATCTCGACCACTCGGCGAGCCCGACGGTGCCGCCGCTGATCAAGGCCTACCTGCGGGTCGGCGCCTGGGTGTGCGGCGAGCCGGCCTGGGATCCGGACTTCAACACCGCCGATCTGTTGATGATGCTGTCGCTGTCGCGGGTGGATCAACGCTACGCCAAGCACTTCATGAGGAATGCCGCCTGACGGGCCCGAGCAGTCGACGTCCCCGCCAGTCCGCGCCTATCGGCTGATCCGGCTGTTCCTGCATCTGCTCTACGGCTGCGCCGTGGCCGGTGCGGTATTTCCGTTCATCGATGGCCATCGGCAACTGCGCATCATCAAGCGGTGGTCGCGCCAGGTGCTCGCCATCCTGCGGGTGCGCGTGCACGTGCAGGGACGCCCACCCGGCGGCCACCAGCCGACCGTCATAGTCGCCAATCACGTGTCCTGGCTGGACATTTGGGTCATCCACGCGGTGAGCCCGGTGCGCTTCGTGGCCAAGTCCGACGTGCGGCGCTGGCCGCTGATCGGCTGGCTGGTGGCGCGCTCCGGGACCATCTTCATCGAGCGCAGCAAGCGCAGCGACACGGCTCGCACCAACCGCACCATCGTGGATACGCTCGCCCGCGGCGAGCGAGTGGGGATCTTTCCGGAAGGCACGACTACGGACGGCACGCACCTGCGCCCGTTCCACGCCTCGCTGTTTCAGCCGGCGCTGGGCGCCGGCGCGCGCGTGGCGACCGCGGGCATCCGCTACCCGCTGCGCGACGGCTCCGTCAACCTGGACGCCTCCTACGCAGGCGAGCGGTCGCTGCTCGAATCATTGCGCCTGATCCTGCGCCACCGCACGCCTGCGCGCCGAGTTGATCTTCGCGGGGGAGATGGAGATCTCGGGCCGGACCCGGCGCGAGATCGCGCGCGGTTGCGAACTGCTCATCGCGCGCGCCCTGCACCTGCCCGCGCCCGGCAGGAAGTCTGAAACAGCTTCCGATCTTCCAGCCGCAGCGCCGTCAGACGCCGTCCCCACAGACAGCCGGTATCCAGAGCGAACAGATTCGGCAGGCTGAGCAGGCCCAGCGCGGACCAGTGTCCGAAGATGACCGGCGTATCGCGGCTGCGTCGCCGCGGCACCTCGAACCAGGGCAGGTAGCCCGTCAGGCAGCCGCCGCGGCTTGCCCTTGTGGCTGAACTCCATCGCGCCTTCCGTCGTGCACACGCGCAGACGGGTCATGGCGTTGATCACTACGCGCAGACGCTCGAAGCCGGTCAGCTCATCGCTCCAGCGGGTCGGCCGGTTGCCGTACATCTTGGACAAGAAGCTGCGGTAGCTGGAGGCCTGCAGCGCCGCCTCTGCCTCTGCGGCCAGTTCAAGGGCGCGGCTCACACTCCAGTCCGGTAGCAAGCCCGCGTGCACCATGGCGTAGCCGTCCTCGAAATGCATCAGCGGCAAGTGCCGCAGCCAATCCAGCAGCATTTCCCGATCGGGGGCCGCGAGCACCTCGTCCAGCGTGTCGTCTTGCCTGAGCTTGGCCAGCCCCTCGGCGACCGCGAGCAGGTGCAGATCGTGGTTGCCGAGCACCACGGTCGCCGCATCTCCGAGGGCCTGGACGAAGCGCAGCGTAGCCAGCGAATCGGGACCGCGGTTGACCAGGTCGCCGACGAACCACAAGCGGTCGCGGCTCTCGTCGAAGCCGATCCGGTCCAGGAGGCGCTGCAGCGCCTCGAAGCAGCCTTGAATGTCCCCGATCGCGTAGGTGGCCATGCGAGTACTGGAGCACTCAAGTACTGAGTACGGAGTGCGTGAGTGCTGAGTGCACCCTCTCCTGCTTGCACGGAAAGGGTCTGGGTGAGGGGACTCAGTACTCAGTACCCGGCACTCAGCACTCAGCACTGGCTCTACTTCGCCTGCGCGACGAGGTAGTCGACGGCGGCCTTGACCTCGGCATCGGACAGGCTGGGGTTGCCTCCCTTCGCCGGCATCATGCGAATGCCACCCAATGCGTGGGTGTAGAGCGTGGCCACGCCCTGAGCGATGCGCGGCTTCCAGGCCGCCTTGTCGCCGGTCTTCGGCGCGCCGGCGACGCCGGCGCCATGGCATACCGCGCACACCTGTTGGTAGACTTCCTGGCCGGACTTTGGTTTGGCGGCGCAGCCGGCTGCGCATTCGCCACTACCGGTGCAGCGACGGCCGCGGCGGTGCCGGCGAGCCGGACCTCACCCACCGGCTTCAGGCGTGCCGCCACCGCCTCCTCCGACATCGCCAGCGAAGTAGGATCGACTACCAGGCCCCCGGTGATGATCTGCACGACGGCAACGATCAGAAACACCGGCGCCGCGAAGGACAGCGCGGCCACGACCAGCAGTTGCTTCCAGTTCTTGATGGGCGATGGATGCTCCTGAATATGAATCTCTTTCATGCGCAATTTTCCTCGCAGGGTGGGCCGCAGACAAAGAAGCGAGATTATACGGGCAGCCGAGCGCGCCTGAAGCAACGCGCGTGGACGCGATCGGCGGCAAGCGGCTATCATTGCGGGCTAGCATGCGCCCGTAGCTCAGTGGATAGAGTACTGGCCTCCGAAGCCAGGGGTCGTGGGTTCAAGTCCCGCCGGGCGCGCCATCCTTATCTTGCACCGATAGCGGGCAGTCGTTTCATCCACGGCGGCCCCCGCGGGTGCACCAAGTCCTGACCAGACAGCGACAAGCGCGCGCAGACGCGCTGGGCATATGGATTGCATCGCATGAGGAGAAGCTCCTCCCGGGCAGGCCTGAGTTATGCGTGGTGCGCTGACCCTGTTGCTGTTCTCGGCACCTTTCTGCGCCGCGGCGCCGCCGATCGTGCTGACCGACGCCGACGTCGCACGCGGCCTGCGCCAGGCGCTGGTGCAAGGCGCGGACCGCGCGGTGCTCCAGCTCGGGCGGGAGAACGGGTTCCTCGCCAATCACGCTGTATCCATCCCGTTGCCGCCGAGCCTGGCGCGCGCCGACATCGTGTTGCGCAAGGTCGGGATGAGCAAATACTCCGATCAACTCATCGTCGCGATGAACCGGGCGGCGGAGCAGGCCGTGCCCGAGGCCCGCGCACTGCTGGTCGAGGCGGTCGAGCGCATCACCATCGCGGATGCCAAGGCGATCCTCACCGGACCGGAAGACGCGGCCACCCGATATTTCCGGCGGCACACCGAAGCCGCATTGACGCTGCGGCTGCAGCCGATCGTCCAGCAGGCCACCGTGCGCGTGCGGGTGGCCGAGGCCTACAATCAATACGCCGGCCGCGCGGCGCGCTTCGGCCTGATCCGCAAGGAGGACGCCGATCTCAACGCCTACGTGAGCCGCAAAGCGCTCGACGGACTCTACTTCACGATCGCCGAGGAAGAGCGGGCGATCCGCCGGCATCCCATGCACCAAAGCACGGAACTGTTGCGCAGGACGTTCGGTTCGCTGCTACCCTGACGGCAAGCGCGGCAGCATCGACAGGCCGGGTTGAAGGTACATCATGAGCGGCTGTCACTTTTGCGAGAACGCGGGCGGCGAAGTCCTGTGGGAAGACGACCGTTGCCGCGTAGTGTGGGCATACGAGCCGGACCATCCTGCGCTGTGCCGGGTGATCTGGGACCGCCATGCCAGGGAGATGGCCGAGCTCGAACCGGCCGATCGCGATCACATCATGCGGGTGGTATTCGCCACCGAGCAGGCGCTCACCACCCTGGTCAAGCCGGACAAGATGAATCTGGCGAGCCTCGGCAACCAGGTGCCGCACGTGCACTGGCACGTCATCCCGCGCTTCCGCGACGATCCGCACTTTCCCAATCCGATCTGGGGCGAGAAGATCCGATCGAGCGCACGGCCGCTGGAGGCGGAGTTCGCCACGCGCATGCGACGCGCGTTGGACGGGCTCCTCAAGCGGCGCGGCCTGACCTCGCGTGGTTGAGTGCGCGAAGCCGCTGTTTTTGACGGCAATCAGGCTTCTTCGGCGGCGGCCGCCTGATCGCTGCGGTCGCGTCCCTCCGCCGCGCGCGCGGGTGGGAAGACTGCACGGAACGTGCTGCCGCGCGCGAGCTCGCTCTCGACCTCCAGGTGCGCCTGGTGGCGCGACAATACGTGCTTGACGATGGCAAGTCCCAGCCCGGTCCCGCCGGTGCTGCGCGAACGGCTGCGATCGACGCGGTAGAAGCGCTCGGTGAGCCGGGGAATATGCTGCGGCTCGATGCCGATGCCGGTGTCGCGCACCGAGAACGTCGGCATGCCGTCCGGTTGTGCCCAAGAGATCTCGATCTCCCCGCCTTCCGGCGTGTAGCGCACCGCGTTCGAGATGAGGTTGCCGAGCGCGCTGCGCAGCTCCTCGCCGCTGCCGATCAGGCCGACGCTGGAATCGATATGCAGCGCGATGCGATGCCGCCCCGCGGATAGCGCCTGGGCATCCCGATACAGCAGGCGTGCCAGCTCGCCAACATCCACTGTTTCCTCGCGCAGCGGCGTATGTGTGCTCTCCAGCCGCGCCAGCGTCAGCAGATCCTCCACCAGCCGGTGCATGCGTGTGGTCTGTTCGAGCATGAGGGCGATCGAGCGCTTGGTCATCTCCGGGTCCGGCCTGGGCATGTCGGCCAGCGTCTCCAGGAACCCGTTGAGCACGGTCAGCGGCGTGCGCAGCTCGTGCGAAACGTTGGCGACGAAGTCGCGCCGAGTCGTCTCCAGCCGTTCCCAGCGCGTAACGTCGCGCGACAGCAACAGCTTGTCGCTGTCGCCGTAGGGGACCAGCTGAATCGACAGGATCAGCTCAGCATCGCTGCGGTTGAACCGCAGGACCAGCGGCTCGCTGAAGCGCCGCGCTTCCAGGTACTGCACGAACTGCGGCTGGCGAATCAGGTAGGTGATCTGCTGGCCGCGGTCGCGCTGGCTGTCCAGCCCGAAATACGACTCGGCGAGCGGGTTGCACCAGCCGATGCGGTCGTCCTCGTCGAGCACGACCACGCCCTCGGGCAAGGCGGCGCCGGCTTGCTGGAAGCGGGTCAGCGCGGCGGCCAGCCGCGACTCGATGTGGGTCTGGCGGCGCATCAGGCGGGCCAGACCGGCGAAGATCTCCTCCCACACCCCGCTGCCTTCCGGCACCGTCTGGCTGGCTCCACTGGGCAGCCAGTGGTAGAGCTGAGACAGATAGACGATGTGGTGAACCAGAAGCAGCAGGAGCAGCGCGCAATAGACGCCCAAGGCCATGAACCCGCCGAGCGCCGGCCACAGCACGAGAGCGAAGGCGCTCACCAGCGCCACGCCTGCCAGCGGCCTGCCCCAAAGCTTGGTCAACAGCGCCCTCTCCGATCGGCAGTTCCCGGCAGCGAGCCGGCCGTCCAGGCCGACTCGTGGAACGGAACGATTATCCCAGAAAGCCCGCGGGCGGTTCCAAGCGGCGGCGCTCAGTCGTTCGACAGCCGGTAGCCGGCGCCGCGCACGGTCTGGATCAGACGGTCGTGGTCGGACGGCTCCAGCGCCTTGCGCAGGCGGCGGATGTGGACGTCCACGGTGCGCTCCTCGACGAAGACGTGGTCGCCCCACACCTGGTCGAGCAACTGGGTTCGCGAGTGCACACGCTCGGCGTGAGTCATCAGGAAGTGCAGGAGGCGGAACTCGGTGGGACCCAGGTGCACCTGCTCGCCGTTTGCCGTCACGCGGTGCGTGGCCGGGTCCAGCCTCAGGCTGCTCACCTGCACCACGTCGTCGGTCATCTGCGGCGCGCGCCGCCGCAGCACCGCCTTGACTCGTGCGTTCAGCTCGCGTGGCGAGAACGGCTTGGTGATGTAGTCGTCGGCGCCGCTGTCCAGCCCGGTCAGCTTGTCCTGCTCGTCGGCGCGGGCGGTGAGCATGATGATGGGGATGGAGCGAGTGCGCTTGTCGCCGCGCAGGCGCCGCGCCAGCTCGATCCCGGACAGCCCCGGCAGCATCCAGTCCAGCAACACCAGATCGGGCAGCGCGTCCTGGACCAGCCGCAGCGCCTGCTCTGCGTTGTCGGCGCGCAGCGCCTGATGGCCGGCCTGCTTGAGGTTGTAGGCGATGAGCTCCTGGATCGCCGGCTCATCCTCCACAACCAGAACGGTAGCAGCCATCCATTGTCCCCCGCGATCGGTGTGCATCACGCGATCGTATGAAAGCAATGTTACCGTACCGTTACAATGCCACAGGAAAAGACTGCCACAGGAGAAGACGCAGGCGGCCTCGGGGCTGGCGCTCTCGGCTATGATCGCAGCCTTCGGCCGCAGAACGCCGCGCCGTTTGCAGACTATGTCCCGCCCTCAGCGGAGAATGCCCTTGCCAGATTCAGGCGGACCCATCCCCACCGAGATCAAGTTGCACCGGGCCTCGCGGCTCCTGGAGCTCACCTTCGCGGACGGCAAGGTGTTCAAGCTGTCCTGCGAGTTCCTGCGCGTGCACTCGCCTTCCGCCGAGGTGCGTGGGCACGGGCCGGGACAGGAGGTGCTGCAGGTCGGCAAGCGCGAGGTGAACATCGAGGCCATCGAACCGGTGGGTTCGTATGCGGTGAAGCTGGTGTTCTCCGACGGGCACGACACCGGTCTGTACACCTGGAGCTATCTGCACGAGCTGGGCCGCAACCACGCCGAGCTCTGGCGCGCTTACCTGGACCGCCTCAAGCAGGCCGGCGCCAGCCGCGATGCCAACGACGCCGGGGCGCCGCGGCCCGGCATCGCCTGGAAGAAGCTGTAATGGCCAAGTCCACCCATTTCGGCTATCAGCAAGTGCCCGAAGCGGACAAGGCCCGGCGTGTGGCTGGCGTGTTCGATTCGGTAGCGAGCCGCTACGACCTCATGAACGATCTGATGTCGGCGGGTCTGCATCGCGTGTGGAAGCGTGCGCTGATCGAACGCAGCGGCGTGCGGCCCGGCGAGCGTGTGCTCGACCTGGCTGGAGGCACCGGCGACCTGGCGCGGTTGTTCGCCGGCCGCGTCGGCGCGCATGGCGCCGTGGTGCTGGCGGACATCAATCGCAACATGCTGGCGCTGGGGCGGGACCGCCTGCTCGACGCAGGCACGCTGCTGCCGCTGGTCCAATGCGACGCGGAGGCTTTACCCTTCCCCACCGCCAGCTTCGATTGCGTGGCGATCGCGTTCGGGTTGCGCAACGTCACTCGCAAGGAGCGTGCGCTTGCCGAGATGGCGCGCGTGCTCGCACCTGGGGGGCGCGTGCTGGTGCTGGAGTTTTCCCGCGTTTGGAAGCCGCTCGCCCCACTCTACGACGCCTACTCCTTCCAGGTGCTGCCGCGCCTGGGGCGCCTGGTGGCGGGCGACGTGGAGAGCTACCGTTACCTGGCCGAATCGATCCGCATGCACCCGGACCAGGACACGCTCAAGCACATGCTCGAAGACGCCGGGCTCGAGCGGGTCGACTATCTGAATCTCGCTGCGGGCGTGGTGGCGCTGCATCGCGGGTTCCGCCTGTAGTCGCGCTGGTCCGCAACCTCGAGTGATCGTGGCTACCTTGCCCAATCCAGCGTCGCTGCTCGCCCTGCAGCTCGTGAGTGCGTTGAATCACCTGTTGAGCGGGCAGCCCTGGTTGCGCCAGCGCCTGCTGCCGTTTTCCGGCCGCACCGCCGAACTCGAAGTGTTTCCTGTCAAACTGAAGGCGAGTGTCGACGCGGACGGGCATTTGCTGGCGGCTGCCGACGAGGCGGCCGCGGACGTGGTGGTGCACATCCCGGTGTCGGCGGCGTTGGCCCTGGCCGGCGGCGACGAGCATGCGCGCAGCCGGATCCAGGTGAGCGGTGACCCGGCCTTTGCCGCAGTGCTGGGTGGAGTGCTGCGCGAGCTGCGCTGGGATCTCGAGGAGGACCTGAGCCGCATCGTGGGCGATATCGCGGCACACCGCATCGTGGAGACGGGCCACGCCCTCCTCGACTGGCAACGGCAGGCGGCGCACAACCTGCTGCAGGCCTGCGCCGAGTTCCTGACCGAGGAAAGACCGGTGCTTGCGCAGCGCGTGGAGGTCGCGGGCTGGGTGCACGAAGTCGACCTGCTGCGCGAGGCCGCCGAGCGGCTCGAGAAGCGCATAGCGCGGCTCGCCTCGTCGCGCTCCGGGTGAGCCGGCGCGCATGCGCCTGCTGCGGCTGCTGCGGATCCTGGCCGTCTCGCTGCGCTTCGGGCTCGAAGAGTTCCTGCTCGGGCACGAGCGGGTGCGCGGGCTGCGGCCGCTCATCAATGCGGTGTTGTTCTGGCGCCCGCTGCACGCGCCCCGCGCCGTGCGCTTGCGCCTGGCCCTGGAAACGCTCGGCCCGATCTTCGTGAAGTTCGGCCAGGTGCTGTCCACGCGGCGCGACCTGCTGCCGGCCGACATCGCCGACGAGCTGGCGAAGCTGCAGGATCGCGTACCGCCGTTCGACTCCCGGCTGGTGCGGCAGACGCTGGAGCGTGGCTACCAGCGGCGCATCGAAGAGGTGTTTGCACGATTCGAGGCCGAGCCCATCGCCAGCGCCTCGGTCGCCCAGGTCCATCTGGCCGAGCTCAAGGACGGCACGGCGGCTGCCGTGAAGGTGCTGCGCCCGGGCATCGCCGGCGTCATCGGGCACGATGTCGCGCTGCTGTACAGCGCCGCGAGCCTGGTCCAGTGGCTGTGGCGTGACGGCAGGCGGTTCAAGCCGCGCGAAGTCGTCGCCGAGTTCCAGAAGCACCTCGACGACGAGCTCGACCTCATGCGCGAGGCGGCCAGCGCCAGCCAGCTGCGCCGCAACTTCGCCGCCTCGCCGCTGCTGCGGGTTCCCGAGGTGTACTGGGACTACTGCTCCAGCCAGGTCATGGTCATGGAGCGCATGACCGGCACGCCGATCAGCCAGGTGGACAGCCTGCGCGCCCAGGGCGTGGATCTGAAGCATCTCGCGCGCAGCGGCGTCGAGATCTTCTTCACGCAGGTGTTCCGCGACGGGTTCTTCCATGCCGACATGCACCCGGGCAACATCCTGGTCGATGCCCAGGGCCGCTACGTCGCGCTCGACTTCGGCATCATGGGCACGCTCACCGAGGTCGACAAGAACTACCTGGCGCAGAACTTTCTGGCGTTCTTCCGCCGCGACTACCGGCGGTGTGGCGCAGGCGCACCTGGACGCAGGCTGGGTTCCGAAGGATACGCGTCTGGACGAGTTCGAATCCGCCATCCGCGCGGTGTGCGAGCCGGTGTTCGACCGGCCGCTGCGCGAGATCTCCTTCGGCCGCGTGCTGCTGCGCCTGTTCCAGACGTCCCGGCGCTTCAACATCGAGGTGCAGCCGCAGCTGGTGCTGCTGCAGAAGACGCTGCTGAACATCGAGGGCCTGGGCCGCCAGCTCGATCCCGACCTGGATCTGTGGACGACAGCGAAACCCTATCTCGGAGCGGTGGATGTCCGAGCAGCTCGGCTGGCGCGGGTTGTGGCGGCAGGTTCGCGAGGAAGCGCCCGGCTGGGGTGTGCTGCTTCCGCAACTGCCTCGCCTTGTGCACCGGGCCTTGACCGAGGCCTCATCGGCGGCATCCAGCTATCCGCGCGGAGCTGTCCGACCGCCTCAGGCGCCAGGCGCGCTGGCTGGTCGTCCTTGCAACGCTCCTCCTGGCCGTTTCCCTTCTGATCCAGCTCTACATCTGCTTCGGGGTGACGTTGCAGCAGGGTGCGCGACTGCAGGCCAGCACGCAGCGGGCCCAACTGCCGTCATCGCGGCTGAGCGTCCAGCGTCCCGACCTGGAAGTCGAGCGCGCTGCGGGCCGCCAGATATTCGTACTTGGCGCGGCTGGCGGCGATCTCGGCGTCGATCGCGCTCAGCTGCGCCTGGTTGAGCTCGACGATCGAGGTGATCCCGAGGTTATAGCGCGACTCCGCGAGCTTCAGCGCCTCGCGGGCGGCGTCCAGGAGACGTTGCGTGATCGCGATGTTCTCACGGGCCGACGTGGCGTTGAGCCATGCCACCCGGACTCCCTTGACCACGTTGTTCTCCGCCTCGCTGAGGTTCTCCGACACGGCGAGCGCGCGCAGCTGCGCTTCTTTCTGCAGCGCGTTGATCTTGCCACCGTCGAACAGGGCCAGGTTCAGATTGACGCCGATTGCCCCGTAAGTGTCCGGAAACCTCGGATCGGCCGCGCCGACCGCGCCGCCCGCCGCGTACGCGTTGATGGTCGGATAGCGCAGCGCCTTCTGCGCCTGCGCGTACTTGCCGGCCGACTCCTGGTCTGCGCGCAGACTGGCGAGCTCGGGACGCGCGGCGATCGCCGCCTTGGTGAGCGTCTCGAGGTCCGGCAACGGCACATCGGAACCCGGCTGGTCCACCAGCTGATAACGGTGGGGCTCGCGATAGCCCAGGGCGGCCGACAAGCGCGCGAACCCCGCATCTACGGCGTTCTGCGCCCGCAGCTGCAGCAGCTGAGACTCGCCCAGATTGACCTGGGCGAAGCGCACGTCGAGCTCCGACTTGAGTCTGCTCTTGGCGAGCGCGGTGACTCGATCCAGGATGGTTTTCCGGGCTTCCACCGTCTTCTGCGCCACCCTGAGAACGGCCTGCGCCTCGAGCACGCCGTAGTAGGCGTCGTTCACATCGAGCAGCACCTGGGCGCGACTGGCGTTGACCAGCTGCTGCTGGGAGGTCTCGTTGAGCTTTGCGCTCTGGATCAGGTTGGTGGTGCGGCCGAAGTCCGTGATGAGCTGGCTGACCGCGATTCCGGCGGCGTTGCGTTGCAGCACCAGCGGGTTGTTGAGCCCGCCGGCCGCGATGCGCGAGTCCAGGGTGACCTCCTGTCCGTCGCGCGTGGTCTGCTGCTGATAGGCGGTGGCCGCGGTGAGGTTTCCGTAGATCTGCGGATAGCGCGCCGCCTCGAACTGGGCGGTCGTCTGGCCGGCGGCCTGCGCGGTCAGCTGGCGGGCACGCAGGTACGGACGGTTGGACAGCGCGAGTTCCTGAGCTTCCTGCAGCTTCAGGATTGGCGCGGTCTGCTGGGCGTAGAGGTGCGTTGCCGCGCCCGACAGCAGCGAGCGCAAGAGCCAGCAGCGCGCCGACCCATCGGCATCACGCGGCCACCGGGGACGGCACGGCCGCTGCACGCTCGCCTCGCCGGTACGCAAGGTAGTAGGCCGCCGGTACGATGAAGATGGTGGTGAGCGACCGAAACCGTCAGCCCGCCGATGATCGCGCGGGCGAGCGGCGCATAGGCCTCGCTTCCGGTGCCGAGCTTCAGCGGCCATCGGCAGCAGACCGATGATGGTGGCGAGCGAAGTCATCAGCACGGGGCGCAGACGCACCCGGCACGCGACCGCGACGGCTTGCTCCAGCGCGCACGCCGTCGCGGCGCAGATGCCGCGTGAACTCGACGATCAGAATGCTGTTCGACACGACGATGCCCACCATCATCACCACGCCCATCAGCGACATGACGTTGAGCGTGGTGCCGGTAAGCAGCGAGCGTGAGGATGCACGCCGGTCAGGCCGGTCGGAATGGCGAGCAGGATGAGCAGCGGATCGAGGAAGGAGGCGAACTGTGCGACGAGAATGAGGTACACCAGCACGACGGAGAGGATCAAGCCGAGTCCGAAGCTGGAGAAGGACGCGCGCATGCTCTGCACCGTGCCGCGCAGGCGGACGCGGACGCCCTCGGGCAGCGTGGTCTGCTGGACGATCTTCTCGATCGAGGCGGTCGAGCGCGCCGATGTCCTCGTACGCCGGCGCGACGTACACATCGATGACCCGCCGCAGCTGGTAGTGGTCGATCTCGGTAGGCGCCTGCACCGAGCTCACCTGCGCCACCGCGTCGAGCCGCGTTGGCTCGGGATGGTTGGCGGCACGAATCGGGATGGCGCGCAGATCGTTGAGCGTCTTGACCGCATCTTCGGGGTACTGGACGGTCAGCAGATAGTCGTTGCCGCTCTTCGGATCGACCCAGTAGCTCGGCGCGATCATCGCGTTGGAGGTGAGCGCGGTGATGACGTTGCTGACGACCTCCTTCTGCGAAACCCCGAGCTTGGCGGCCTGCACGCGGTCGATCTCCAGCCGCAACGACGGCGCGTCGATGTCCTGCGGAATGAGCACGTCGTGCACGCCGGGCAGCGTGCGTATCGCGGCTGCGAGCCGCGAAGCGGTGGCGTAGGCCGCCTCGCAGGTTCGTGCCGCTCACCTGCACGTCGATGGGCGTCGGCAGGCCGAGGTTGAGCACGGCGTCCACCAGCCCGCCGGACTGGAAGTAGGTGGTCAGCTGCGGCAGCTCGGTTCTGATCCGCCGCCGCACCCGGTCCATGTATTCGTAGCTGCCGACGCGATGATCCTCATGCAGGCTGACCTGGACGAACGCGGTGTGCGAGGCCGAGTTGCGGCGTGTACATCGACGAGAAGCCCGGCGTCGAGCCGATGTTGGACACGATCAGGTTGAGGTCCTGCGGGCAGCACCTCCTCGCGAACGATCTTTTCCACCTTCGCGACCGCGTCTTCGGTGATGGCGACGTTGGTGCCGGTCGGCGTCTTGAGGTTGATGACGAACTGACCGGGATCGGTGCGGGGGAAATAGGCCAGGCCCACGAAGGGCACCAGGCCGAGACTGAGAACGAACGCGCCAAGCAGCACGGCCAGGGTCAACCGCGGGCGCTTGAGCGGCGGCGGAGATGGCGACGGTCGTAGCGCCCCAGCATCGCCTGGAACCGCGCGTTGAACCAGCCGTTGAAGCGCTCCATCGCATTGGTCGGCGCGTGCTCCTGGTCGCCGTGTGCGGCCGGCGCCCTGATCAGCTTTGCGCAGAACAGCGGCACCACGGTCATCGCCACGAAATAGGAGGCGAACAGCGCGAGGACCACGGACAGCGCGAGCGCGGTGAACAGGAACTTGCTCACGCCGTAGAGGAATATCACCGGGAAGAACACGATCGCAGTGGTCAGCGTCGCGGCGAGCACCGGCAGCGCAACCTCCTGCCCGCCCTTCTCCGCCGCCACCGCCGGGGGCTCTCCCAGCTCCATGTGGCGGAAGATGTTCTCCAGCACCACGACGGAGTTGTCGATCAGCCGCGAGAACGCCAGTGCCAGCCCGCCCAGCACCATCGCGTTGATGGAGTTGTCGCCGAAGGACAGGCAGATGAAGGTCGCCAGCGCGGACAGCGGAACGGAGAGAAACACCGCCGCCGTCGCGCGCAGGCTGCCCAGGAAGACCAGGATCATCACGCCGGTCAGCACCAGGCCGATGGCGCCCTCGTGCATGAGGTTCGTCGATGGCGTTCTTGACGAACACGGACTGGTCGAAGATCACCGACGTGATGAGCGACTTCGGCACGTCCAGCAGCCCGGCCACCGCGCGTCTTGACGCCGTCGACCACCGCGATGGTGTTGACGTCGCCGCCCTGCTTGAGAATGGGCAGGTAGACCGAGCGCTGGCCATCGACCCGCACGACGCTGGTCTGGATCTGCGAGGCGTCCTGGGCCGAGCCGACGTCGCCCACCATCACCGAGGCCCCGTCGACGGTCTTGAGCGGCAAGCCGGTTGATGTCGGCGATCGTGTCGAGCTGGCTGTTGGTATACAAGGATGTAGTCGAACGGACCGATCACGACGTGCGCCGGCGGGCAGAATCAGGTTGGAGTCGTTGACCGTGCGCACCACGTCCATGACGCTCAGCTGATGCGCCTCGAGCTTGAGCGGGTCGACGTAGACCATGATCTGCCGATAGCGCCCGCCGAACGGTTGCGGCACGGAGGCGCCCGGGCACGTTGGCGACCTGGTTGCGCACCGCGTACTGGCCCAGATCGCGCAGCTGGGTCTCGTTCAGGCCCTCTCCCTTCAGGGTGACCAGGCACACCGGCAGGCTGGAGGCGTCGAACTTCAGCACGACCGGCGGCAGCGTTCCGGGCGGCAGCCGGCGCAGATTGCGCCATGGCCAGATTGGAGATCTGCGTGACCGCGGAATCGGCATTGCTGCCGGGCTGAAAGTAGATCTTGATCAGGCTCACGCCCGGCAGCGAGCGCGACTCGATGTGCTCGATGCCGCTGCCCAGCGTGAAGAAGCGCTCGAACCGTCCGGTGATGTCATTCTCGATCTGCTCGGGCGGCATGCCCGAGAAGAACGTGGCCACCACGACCACCGGGATGTTGATGCTCGGGAACAGATCGACCGGCATCCGCACGACGCTGGTCAGGCCGATGACCGCGGTCATCAGGCACGCGACGATGATGAAGTAGGGAAAGCGGAGCGCGAAGCGGGACATTCGGTCGGCGGCTATTCGGGGAGGGGGTTCTCGCTCTGAACCTGCTGCAGCAAGCGAGCGAGCCCGTCGACGCTGAACTGCGTCGAGCGACAGAATTGGATGATCTTCTGCTCTTCCGCCTTCTGCCTGGCGGCGATTGCGGGCAGCTCGGCAGCGACTTCGAGCGGGATGGACAAGACGCCGTGTCGGTCCGCGTGGAGCAGATCGCCGGTATGGACAGTCAGGCCGCCCACCGTCACTGCCGAGCCGACCTCGACCACGTGCGCATAGGCATGCGACACGGACACATAGGAGGCGAAGGTCGGAAAGCCGAGCCTGCCGAGCGCCGGCAGGTCCCGCACCGCGCCGTTGGTGATCACCCCGGCACAGCCGAGGGCGGAGTAGATGTTTGCATGCACCTCACCCATGAACGAACCGCTGCCTGGCCCGCTCTTGACGTCCTCGACCACCAGCAGGCGCGGGGGAGGTAACGCCAGGAGGCGCTGCGCCCAGTCGATGTGGTCCACGTACCGCACTCCCCGCACCGGCGGACTGCTGGTGTGCACGCGCAGGGTCAGCGCATAGCCCGAGCAAGGGCCTCAGATCCGGGAATAGGCAACGCACACTCGCGTCCATGTAACCTTCGTTGCGCAGGCGCACACCGGTGGCCTCGATGGCGTTGGCGAGCGTGCAGGTGTCCAGCCGGCCCAGCGCTTCCAATTGGTCGCGCAGCAACGCCGGGCAGTGCCCTGCGAGCTCACGGTTTGGCCTCCTGGGTCACCAGCTTTGGAGTGGCAACCTGGCCCGGCTGGTACTGACCGCGCCCGCCCAGCAAGACCAGTTCGTTCTCGGCCACACCCGACTTCACCTCGAGCTGTGTGGCGGTTGCCATGCCGATGACCGCCCGCCGCTCTTCGATCTTGTGCTGGCTGTCGAGGACGTACACCAGCGCACGGTCGCCTTGGTGGTCAGGAGCCGCTTCGATCGGAATCGCGAGGACGTTCTTCTGGGCGTCCTGGACCAGAGTGGCGGTCGCGTACATCCCCGGCGCCAGGCGGGACTGCGGGTTGCGGACGTCGACCTCCACGTGCATGGTGCGCGTGGCGGTCGACACCTCCCCGCTGCTCCGGCTGACGGTGCCGGAGATGGTCTCGTTGGTGGCCTGAACATGCACGTCGATCGGCGCGCCGTCCCTGATCTTGGGGGCCACGGAGGCGGGCACGGGCAGCACCAGCCGCAATGGATCCAGCTGCGACAGGCGCACCAGTGCCTGGCCATTCGACGAGGTTCCCGCGCCAACCAGGGATCCCGTGTCGGCGAAGCGCTGAGTGATGACGCCGTCGAACGGCGCCGTGATCCTCGAGTAACCGATGAGCGTCGCGTACTTGGCGCGGTGCGCGGAAGCTTCGCGAATTGCCGACTCCGCGGCATCCCAGGCTGCCTTCAGCACTTGGTCCTTGCTGCTCGCCTCGTCGATGTCCTGCTGTGCGATCAGATTCGGCTGTTCCTTGATCACTTGCGACAGTCGCTCGTAGGTGAGGTGAGCGTCGTCGTAGGTGGCCTTGGCGCGCACGGCCTCCTGATGAGCGCGCTCCACCGCTGCGGAGGCGGACTGCAAGTCGTCCTCCAGTTCCGGGACCTCGAGGATGGCGAGCACGTCCCCTGCCTTCACTCGGGCACCGACATCGACGCGCATCTGGCGGACGTAGCCGGCCACCTTGGCATAGACGTTGACTTCCTGGAATGGTCTGAACTCGGCTGACAGCGTCAGCGTGTTTTCCAGGTCCGTGCGCTTGACCGCCACCACTGCCACGACAATCTCCGCGGCTTCGCCCTTCGCAGGTCCACGGGAAGCTTGACCTGAGCGAAGCCAGCTCACGGCTCCCGCCGCTACGGCGATCGCAAGCAATGCGAGCAAACCGAGTTCGATCTTCCGCCTGACCGTGCTCAGCCCAACCCATTCGCGCTCCCGATGACCGCGCACCCCAATAGCACTTGCCATGCCCCCGCCGCTCATGGCGGGAAGCAACTGAACGACAAGGGATTTGGCTGGAGGACGGGGATGGCGTCATGGTTCAAATCAACCGGCTGCGACCGACGACCGGTTGCTATCAACCGCCCTTCGATGTGCCGGAGCAGCCGGCAGCGCAGGGCCGGCGAAGCGTCTTGTCGTCTTTGTTCCGGCAGTTAGATGCCGCGCCAACGCTCGAGAAGCGACGTGGCATGGAGGCTGCCTAGCGTGGATTGCTTCGAACCGGCTGTCCAGTTCGCCTGAGGTCGACGGTGTTCATCGTCCAGGGCTCTAGGCCTTGTCGGTTTCGCAGCGCCTGGCCTGCGTGCGCTTTGAGCCTGCTGAGATGTTCTAGAATGGCCTACTCCAAGACCCCCGCCGCATCGATGAAGTCCCTGCTCCTGCGCCCGGCTCAAACGGTCGCGCTGGTGTTCGCCGTTACCCTCACGCTCGCGCTGGGCGCGCTGGCCCTGTCGACTTGGTTCGATCTGAAGCGGGTGGAGACGATCAGGGCGCGCGAGAACCGCACCTACCTGCTGCAGGAAAGCGAGACGCTGATCGAGGAAGAACAGCTGCGCCTGGCCAACGGTGCCGCTGCGCCGCTGCAAACGAACCTCGACAAAGTGCGTTCGCTGTTGGGGCAGCTTCCTGCGCGAGGGGGACCCATCGGACCCTTTACCCGCGAGAAGATGGAGGAGCTCGATCGACTGCTGGCGCAGTCGCAAAGCCAGCCGGTGACGGCACTTGCCGGTGCGCAATCCCTGCTCAACCGCATGCTGCAGCGGGAAAATGAAGTCCAGTCCGAGCTGCTCGACTCGGTGCGCCGGGATACGCTGCTGGAGTGGCGCCTGGCGTTGGCTGCTCTGGTGGTATTCCCGTGCCTGGTGGTGCTTGCCCTGTGGGCGTTGCGCGAGCGCGTCTTCCGGCCCATCGACGATCTGCGCGCGTTTCTCTCCCGCCTCGCGGAGGGACAGTTCGTCCCGGTGTCGCTGCCGGGCATCGATCCGCTGCTGCGCCCGCTGTTCGAGAATTACAACCAGATGGTCACGCGCCTCGAGCAGCTCGAGCAGGCCAACCGCAGGCGCACGTCGTCCCTGGAAGAAGAGGTCCGTGCGGCGACCCAGACGCTGTTGCGCCAGCAGCAAACGCTCATGCGCACGGAGCGCCTGGCGGCGGCAGGCGAGGTCTCCGCCAGTCTGGCGCACGAGCTGCGCAACCCGATCGCGGGCATGCTGGTGACGCTCGCGAATCTGCGCAAGGAACTCGGCGAACCCGAGCTGGGCGAGCGCATCGACTTGGTGATCTCCGAGCTGCAACGGATGACGCGTCTGTTGAACGGCTTGCTCCAGCAATCCAGCCACGTCCCCGAGCCACGCCGGGAGGTTGCGGTGGACCACCTGATCCAGGAGGTGGCGACGTTGCTGCGCTATCAAGTACCGGCGCAGGTCCAGCTCTTGACCGCGGTACGGCCGGGGCTGCGCTGTCGACTGCCCGAGGACGGTTTGCGGCAGGCCGTCGTCAACCTCGTGTCCAATTCAGCCGAGGCGTTGAGCGACAGCGCAGGCACCATCAGCATCGGTGCGGAGCGCGATGGCGCGCGCATGCGACTGCAGATCAGCGACGACGGTCCCGGCTTCCCGCAGGAGCTCGTTTCCGGTGGCATCCGCCCGTTCGCCAGCTTCCGCGACAACGGGACCGGGCTGGGGCTCGCCATCGTCAAGCGCTTCGCCAGCGATCTGGGAGGCGAGCTGCGCATCGCCAACCGCGAACCGCACGGCGCCGTCGCCACCCTTACCTTCCCTTGCGATGACCGAGACGCTGCTGCTGATCGAGGATGAGCCGCTGCTCAGCACCGAGCTGCAGCGGCATTTCCGCCGCGCCGGCTGGGAGGTTGCCGCCGCTTCGACGCTGGAACAGGCGCAGCGAGCGCTCGTCGAGCAGGACCTCCAGCCGCTGGTAGTCGTCTCCGACATGAGCCTTCCAGATGGCAACGCCCTGGATCTGCTCGAATCCACTCGCAGCCGCACCGGGAGCGGGGAGTGGTTGTTTCTCACTGGCTATGGCGGCGTGGCGGATTCGGTGCGAGCCCTGCGACTGGGCGCGTACGATTTCCTGGAGAAGCCCTGCGATCTCGAGCGCCTCGATCTGGTGGTTGCGGGGGCGGCTCGCAGCGCGCAAGCCCGGCGCCAGCTCAACGAACGCGCTGCCGCCGAAAACCGCCGCTATGCACCCGAGGCGTTCGTCGGCACCAGCACGGCGGCCCGTCAGGTTCGCGACTTGCTCGCGAGACTGGCACGGGCGCCTTTCAGCGCCCTCCTGATCGCGGGCGAGACCGGCACCGGAAAGGGCCTCGCTGCCCGCATTCTCCATTACACCGGGGCGCGGCGCGCCGGTCCCCTGGTCGAAGTCAACTGTGCAGCGCTGCCGCACCAGTTGCTCGAGTCGGAATTGTTCGGACATGAACCCGGTGCGTTCACCGACGCGAAGGGCCGCCGGCGCGGGCTGCTCGAGCAAGCGAGCGGGGGCACCATCTTTCTCGACGAGATCGGCGAGTTGCCGCTGGATCTGCAGGCGAAGCTGCTGTCGGCGATCGAAGATCGCAAACTGCGCCGGATCGGCGGCACGCAATCGATACAGGTCGACGTTCAGATCCTCGCTGCGAGCAATCGCAACCTGTCGCAGCGTGTCCAGGAAGGCGGCTTTCGCCGCGACCTGTTCCACCGCATCACCGTCTTCACCCTCGAGCTGCCGCCACTGCGCGGACGCAAGGAGGACCTGAAGGATCTCGTGCCGCTGTTCGTTGCGGAGTACAACCTGAAGGCGGGCAAGTCCGTGCGTGTGGTGCCGCATGCGGTGTGGTCTGCCCTGGAGTTGCACGACTGGCCTGGCAACGTGCGCGAGCTGCGCAATGTGATCGAGCGCTGCGTGCTGCTGTCGGACAGCGCCACGCTGGCTGCGCAGTGGCTGCAGCTCGAATCCGCCGGGACGGCGCGGGCGACGCTGCCTGCGCCTGCCAATCCCCTCGACGTCGTCGTCCACCTGGACGGCAGCATGTCGCTCGACGACATCGAGCGGCACGTGCTCAGCGTGGCTCTGGAACGCAGCAACTTCAACGTAACGGGTGCGGCACGCCTGCTCGGTGCGTCGCGCGAAACGTTGCGCTACCGCATCAACAAGTACGGCCTGAAATCGACCGGGTAGCTTCGACTGGACTGACTCGGCGAGCACTCGCGAAGCACCGGCGAGCCCGCACTCGGCGGGCGCTCCGCCCAATCGCGAAGCCCTCGACCTTCTGTTCCAGGATCGAGCGGATCTGCGGGCAACAGGGCGCGCCATCGCGCACGTCCCTTTAATCATTCTGTCATCTGGGCTGGTCAAAATCGCTATCGAGCCCGTGAGGCGCCTTGCGCGTGCGCCCGGGAGGCGGGCTCTGGGCCGACTTCGGCTCAACCCGGTATCCACTACTGCTCGGAGAAGTTCATGCGATCCAGACTTCGCGGTGCTGGTTGCGCCCGCTCGTTGCTCCCGGTCGCCGCGGCGATCCTGGCTTTGAGCGGCACGCCGGCATTGGGTCAGCAGACCACCACGTTCGACAGCCTCCTGGAGAAGCTCAAGGACAAGGGAGTGTTGTCCCAGGAGGAGTTCGAAGCGCTGAAGGGGGCGCGCGACGAGGAAATCCAGGAGCAGCGCGCCGAGCGCCGTCGCCAGGCGCTGCGGCAGGCGCAGGAGGCCGAACAGAAGGAAAAGGTCAAGGACACCGAGGCGAAGGCGACCAAGTTCGACGTCAGCCCGGGCGTGCGCAGCATGCAGCTGTTCGGCGACGTGCGGGTGCGCTACGAATCGCGCTCCGGTGATCAGGACGCACAGTTCGGACAGCCTGCCAAGGAACAGACGCGCGATCGCTGGCGTTATGCGGTACGGATCGGCATCCGCGGCGAGCTGGTCGATGCGTGGTACTACGGGCTGCGCTTGGAGACCTCCAGCAGCAACCGCTCGACCTGGGTGACCTTCGGCGGCGATGCCGCCAACGGCCCTTCGGCGAAGAACGACGACACCATCAACGTCGGCTGGGCCTACCTGGGCTGGCGTCCAACGAAGTGGCTGGACCTGACCGTAGGCCGTATGCCCAACCCGTTCTTCACCGCCACGAGCCCGCTGGTGTGGGATCCCGATATCAATCCCGAAGGCTTCGCGGAGCGCCTCAACTTCGCCTTGAGCGACAACACCAAGCTGTTCGGAACCTTCGCGCAGACGCTCTACCAGGAAAACAACCCGGACAGCACCTCGAACAATCTCGGGTTCAATGGCGGTGACAGCTATCTCCTCGGCTATCAGGTCGGCATCGAGCAGAAGTTCAAACAGGAGATGTCGCTCAAGGCCGCGGCGTCCTGGTATCAATACGAAGGGACCGCCACGGGACCGCTCGCCGGCCCCTTCAGCGGGCAGCCTGGCGGCAACCAGTTCGGGATCAACGATCTGTCCATCCTGGATTTTCCGGTTGAGTTCAACTTTCCTCTGCTCAGGATGCCGGCCAAGTTATACGGCTCGTTCGCGATGAACCTGGATGGCGATCAGCGCGCGCGGGCCGCGGGCTTCCCCAACGCCGGCAACCAGGACAAGGCCTACTTGCTCGGGTTTGCTCTCGGCACCTTGAAGAAGAAACACGACTGGGAAGCCCGCGTCTACTGGCAGCGCATCGGCCAGTACGCCCTGGACCCGAACCTCATCGACTCGGACTGGTTCGATGCCCGTACCAACATGGAGGGTTGGTACCTCGGGGCAGGCTACAACATAACCGACGCCGTCTTCGCGGCCGCGCGGTACGGCTGGGCCAAACGCGCCGACTCTTCGCTCGGCACCGGTGGTGCCGGCGGCGACCTGAACACGCTGAGCGTGTTGGACAACTACCAACTGCTGCAACTCGATCTCGGGTTCAGGTTCTGACAGCGCTCGCCGCGAGGCGAGCACTGCAGGGTCCGGCGCTCGACCTGCACCGACGGGAGCGCGGCTGACGCCAACATCATGGTCGAGGCACGGCTGAGCTAGAATCCGGGCTTTCCGTCCTGGCTCGGGCATGGCTCTACTGGAGATCCGCAACGTCACGCGCCGCTTCGGCGACTTCGTCGCCGTCGATGACGTCAGCCTCTCCATCGAAGCCGGCGAATTCTTCTGCCTGCTCGGCCCGTCGGGCTGCGGTAAGACCACGCTGCTGCGCATGGTCGCCGGGTTCGATGCACCCGACGGCGGATCGGTGTGGATCGACGGTGCCGACATGACCGGCGTCCCGCCGGAGGACCGCAACGTCCACACCGTATTCCAGAGCTACGCGCTGTTCCCGCACATGACGGTGGCGGAGAACATCGCTTTCCCGCTCAGGATGGCCAAGGTGCAGCCGCCCCGGATCCGCACGGCGGTCGAGGAGGCGCTGGAGGACGTGTCGCTCACCGGGCTGGCCGCGCGCTATCCCGAACGAGCTGTCCGGCGGGCAGCGCCAGAGGGTGGCGGTGGCGCGCGCGCTGGTGACGCGCCCGCGCCTGCTGCTGCTCGACGAGCCCCTGGCGGCGCTGGACGCCAAGCTCAAAGAGCGCATGCAGCTCGAGCTGATCACCCTGCAGAAAGAAGTCGGTATCGCGTTCGTCTACGTTACTCACGACCAGCAGGAAGCGCTGGCACTGTCGCACCGGATCGCGGTGATGAACAAGGGCAAGGTCGAGCAGCTGGACGAGCCCTCCAAGATCTACGGCTTTCCCAAGAACCGCTTCGTGGCGGACTTCATCGGCACCTGCAACATCCTCGACGCCGAGGTGCTGCGGGCGGATGCCGCACGCCTGCGCCTGCGTATTCCCGGGCTGGGCGAAGTCGACGCCCTGCAGATCGACAGCGTGGCAGCCGGCGCCAAGGGCGCGCTCGCGTTGCGGCCAGAGCAGGTATTCATCAGCCAGCAACTGCAGCCCGCACCAGACCAGAACCGCTTCGCGGGCAAGGTCTTCGACTTCCTGTATCTGGGCGACGTCACGGTGTACGTGGTGGAGTTGCCCAACGGCTCGCGGGTCGAAGCCATGCTGCCCAACTCTGCACCGGGCCGTGCCAAGTTCTTCGAGCCCGGCGACGCCGTGGAGATCGGCTGGCGCTATGACGCCGGCCGCTTCCTCATCGACTGACAGCGCGCGCGGATGAAAAGCCGGCGGCTGTCGAAATGGCTGATCAGCGGCCCGCCGCTCGTTTACCTGCTGGTGTTGTTCGCCATCCCCACGCTGATCATGGTGGTGGCCTCGTTCCGCTACCCCGGCGAGTTCGGCGGGCTCGCCCCGCTCGTGTTCGAGGACGACAGCGGGCGGCACTTCGACCTCACCTGGGAGAACTACGCGCGCTTCTTCTCCGACTGGCTCTACACCGAGCTGTTCGTGAAGTCGCTCGCCTATGCCGCGCTCACCACGCTGCTGTGCCTGCTGATCGCGTATCCGCTCGGGCTGCTGCTGGCGCGCAGCCCGAAGGGCCGCCGCGAGCTGCTGGTGCTGCTCGTCATCTTGCCGTTCTGGAGCAATTTTCTCATCCGGGTCTATGCCTGGATGATCATCCTCGGCCCCAACTCGGTGTTCGTGGGCGCCCTCAACGCAGTCCTCGGCGCGGTCTCACTCGGTCCGGTGACGTTGCTCTACACGCCGTTCGCGGTGGTCGTGGGCCTGGTCTACGTGCACCTGCCGTTCATGGTTCTGCCCCTCTACGCCAACCTGGAGAAACACGATCCGACTTTGCTCGACGCAGCACAGGATCTGGGCGCCAACGCCTGGCAGCGCTTCTGGCGGGTGACGTTCCCGCTGTCGCTGCCGGGCGTGTTTGCCGGCTCCGCGCTGGTGTTCATTCCCGCCTTCGGCATCTTCGCCATCCCGGATATCTTGGGCGGCACCGGCGGGATCATGATCGGCAACGTCATCAAGCAGCAGTTCCTCGACACCCGCGATTGGCCGTTCGGCAGCGTGCTGTCGATGGTGCTCACCGTGGTGGCTGTCGGGCTGGCCGGGCTCGCGGCGTGGTTTGCGCGCAGGGAGCGCACGTGAGGCGCTCGCGCGCGCTGTGGATCGCGGCGATCCTGGGCTACGTCTTCCTTTACGCTGCCGCTGATCGTGGTGGTGGCCTATTCGTTCAACGACTCGGTGATGAATGCGCAGTGGGCCGGGTTCACCCTGGATTGGTACCGCAAGCTGTTCGCGAACGAAGAGATGCTCACCGCCGCGTGGAACTCGCTGTTGATCGGCGTGCTCGCGAGCTTCTTCTCCACGCTGCTGGGCACCATGGCGGGCTTTGCCATGTATCGCTACCGCTTGCGCGTGCTGCCGCTGCTGGTGGTAGCGCCCATCGCCATCCCCGAGATTCTCATGGGGGTGAGCCTGCTCATCTTCTTCGTCACCATCAACCTGACTCTCGGGTTGGTCTCGATCGTGCTCGCGCACATCGCATTTTGCATCGGCTTCGTCGCCATCGTGGTGATGGCCCGCCTGGCGGGCATGGACGAGGGCCTGGTGGAAGCGGCACGCGACCTCGGAGCGACCCCGTTCCAGGCGTTCCGGCTGATTACGCTGCCGTTGATCATGCCCGGCGTGATCGCCGGCGCCCTGATGGCGTTCACCTTGTCGATCGACGATTTCGTCATCACGTTCTTCACCGCCGGCGCCGATACCATGACGCTGCCGATCAAGATCTACACGATGGTGAAGGTTACCGTGACGCCGGAGGTGAACGCGGTGTCCACGCTGCTCATGCTGCTCACCCTGGTGCTGATCGTCATCGCCTCCAAGCTCTCGCCCGGCGTGCTGCGCGGGGAAGCTGGCGGGGGCTGAGGTATGGTAACGTCGCGCTCGAGTGTCACCTTTTGATCTGGAGGGGTCGAATGTTGAAGAAACTGCTGGGGGTGCTTCTGCTGGTGAGCCTGCCTGCGCTGGCCAAGGAGGACGTCCTGCATCTTGTACAACTGGAATCAGTACATCGCGCCGCAGACCGTGGAGCGCTTCGAAAAGGCCTGCGGGTGCAAGGTCAAGCAAAGCTACTTCGGTGACAACGAAGAGCTGCTCGCCAAGCTGAGCGCCGGCGCCAAGGGCTACGACGTCATGGTGCCCACCTCGAACTACGTGCTGGGCATGGCCAAGGCGGGCTGGTTGCAGCCTCTGGACAAGAGCAAGTTGCCAAACCTCAAGAACATCATGCCGGCGTACCTGAACACCGAGTTCGATCCGGGCAACAAGTACTCGGTGCCCTACGCGTACACCATCACGATGATCGGTTACAACGAGCAGAAGATGAAGGAGCTCGGCATCACGGTCGACTCCTGGGCGGTGATCTTCGACCCGAAGATCCTGGAGAAGATCAAGGGCAAGGTGACGGTGCTGGACAGCCCCACCGAGCTGATGGCTGCCGCGCTGAAGTATCTCGGCTACTCGGTCAACGACCGCGATCCCAAGCACTGGGAGGAAGCCAAGAAGCTCATCCTCAAAGCCAAGCCGTACTGGGCGGCGTTCAAGGCCACCGGCTACATCGAAGCCCTGGCCGCCGGCAACATCTGGGTTGCCCACGGCTACTCCAACGACATCTTCCAGGCGAACCTCGGCGCGCAGGAGGCCAAGCAGCCGTTCCACATCAAGCACGCGATGCCCAAGGAGGGCGCGGTGCTGGCTCTGGACGCGATGGTCGTTCACAAGAATGCCCCGCGCCCGGACCTGGCGTTCCAGTTCATCAACTTCATGCTGGAAGGGCAGAACTCGGCGGACCTGACCAACATGATCGGCTCGGGCAACCCCAACAGCGCGGCCATGCCCTACATCAAGCCCGAGATCAAGGCCATGTCCGCGATCTTTCCTGATGAGGCTACCGCCAAGAAACTGGAGATGCTCAAGGACATGAACGCCCAGCAACGGCGGTTGCTGAACAAGATCTGGACCGAGATCAAGGCCAAGTAGGCGTGGCGCGGGCGGCGCCGGAGCGCCTGCAAGCGCCCTACCGGTGACGGCACCGCGCTGGCCGTCAGTCGGGCGGGAACGCGCCCTGAAATTCGGCGATGAAACGCCCCAGCTCGGGCGCTGGCAAGGCGGTGACGCCGGCTGCCGCTGGGCGGCCACCGCCGGTGACGAAGCGGCGGCACAGGGCGTCCGCGCCCTGCGGCCGGGTCCTGGGCGCCCGCACGCTGATGGTATAGCCGTCGCCTCTGCGCACGAGGACTGCGTGGGCTCGCTGCGGGTTGGCCGTGGCGAGGAGATTGGCCCAAGGGCCGCTGATCCGCCTGGACCATGGCTCGTCGGGCAGCACCATCAGCAGGTGAGTCGGGGTGGCAAGCCGGGGGGCCACCTGCTGTGCGCGGGTGAGATCCGATTGGTAGCCGGCCTGCAGAGTCTCGAACGCGCGATCGCGCGCTGCAAACTCCAGTGGATCGTCGAATACGGCCAGGCGCCGGTACAGCGCTGCCGGGTGGAAATGCAAGTCGTCCACCGACTCGCCATAGGCGTTGTAGTTCAGGCATTCGCCCAGGGCCCGCAAGGTGTCCAGCTGACCTGGGCTCAGCCGCAGCGACTGGGCCGCGTGCGCCGCCGCGGCGCCAAGGTTGTCGCCGAAGGCCGCAACCACCGCCCACGCTCGGTACGCACCGCCGAGCCACGCATCGACGAGCAGGCTGGTGCAGACGTCGGGCGCAGAGCTGATGTGGGCGCTCGCAGGTTCGGGTGGTCGAGCGCGGGGCCGGAGAAGTGATGATCGAAGTAAAGACAGGTGGCGCCGGCTTGCAGCGCGGCAAGGAGCGCATCGCGGTTCTCGTGCAGGGACACGTCGAGGACCGTGAGCCGGTCCCCTGCGCTGCGCCTGGACGCGCCCGACCAGCGCGATCTCACGCTTGGCGCCGGTGACCAGCTGCGCGTCGAGCGTCTGGCGCAGCCGCAGCTGCCGCAGGGCACACAGACCGTCTGCGTCCCCGTTGAAGATGTCGTAGGCCGGCATGCCGCCGCGGGTGACTATCGACGCCCTGGCGTCGCTCTGGTGAAATAGCGCCGTCAGCTCGGACCTCCAGGGGCAGCGTCGGGCTGGCGAGGCATATGAATCGATCCGCGACAGTCGCCAGTGCACAGGGCCCGATCGGCCAGCGCGGATCAGCACGGCAATCGCGGCTGGTGTCGTATCTCGCCGTAGGCTACACCCTGCTGGTTGCCTACGCCAGCCTGTACCCATTCCGTACGTGGCGCGGCCCGACCGACGGCGCGTTGCGCTTCCTGTTCGCCCCCTGGCCGCGCTACTACACGTTCTTCGACCTGCTGGTGAACGTGGTCGCCTACGTCCCGCTGGGACTGTTGTTTGCGCTTGCCGCGCTGCCCTATCTGGCGCCGCGCTGGGCGGCGCTCGCGGCGATCCTGGCAGGGACCGCGCTGAGCCTGGCCGTCGAGGTGGCGCAGGGTTTCATCCCAGAGCGCGTCTCCTCCAATCTGGACCTGCTCAGCAACGGTCTCGGGGCAATGCTGGGCGCGCTGCTCGCGGTGACCCTGGGCGCGCGCCGGATCCTGAGCGGGCATCTGTACCGCTTCCGCCAGCACGTGTTCCTGCCCGGCGCGGCCATCGACCTGGGCTTCGTCGTGCTGCTGCTGTGGCTGTTCACCCAGCTCAATCCCGCGGTATGGCTGTTCGGCAACGGCGATCTGCGCGACCTCGTGCCGCTGGCGGCGAACCTGGATTTCAGTCCGGCGACGTATCGCTGGATCGAGACCGGCGTGACCGCGTTCAACCTCGCCGGCATCTGTCTGCTGATGCTGGCGCTGGCGCGCCCTGGTCAGAGCCTGGCCGGCCCGCTGCTGGCGCTGGTGAGTGCGGCGCTGGCGCTCAAGAGCGTGGCAGCGCTCACGCTGTTCAAACCCGGTGATGCCGCCCTCTGGCTCACGCCGGGCTCCATGCTCGGCATCCCGGCCGGCCTGTTACTCTATCTGGCCTTGGCCCGGCTGCCCAGGCGGGTGGCGATGCTGGTGGCGGCGGCCCTGATTCTAGGCGGCGCCACCCTGTTGAACGCCGCTCCCGAGAATCCGTATATACAGGCTTCGGTCACGATCTGGCGCTATGGGCATTTCCTGAGCTTCAACGGCCTCACGCAACTGATTTCCAGCGTTTGGCCGCTCGCCGCCTCGGCGTACCTCCTGTGGCTGTTGCGGGCGGGGGTTGACCCGGACTGACAAATTGCGGGAATACACTATGCTAGATAATGCTCATGCCGATCGCCCGCGAAGCATGCGCATGAGGATCGCTGCTGTAGGTCTGCTGCTGGGAGCGATACTGCCGGCGTACGCCGAGGTGCCCACCTTCGACGACTTTTTCCGTGGTGTGAGCGGATGCAGCCTGGAAATGGCCCGCTACCGGGTGATGGTGGACGCAACCAGCGACGGCGTGCTGATCGCTTTACCCGCCGGCGGCGCGGTGCGAGGCTTGGTGGTCACTTCGTTCTACTTCTCGCCCGGACGAGGCGGCCAGGGCGACGGCTACGGACTGCTCTTCAACGCGCCGCTGGAGGCGGTGGCGCGCAGCTTTCCGGAGTTCGCCGGCAAACAGACCGTCAACGGGCATCTGCGTCAGTTGCTGCGCCTGTCCGACGAAACCGGACAGGACAGCGGCCGCCGCAAGACGCTGCTCATGTGCACGGATGGGACGGCGGTCTAGCGACGGGTCTTGGGGAAGGTCAATTGACTGTGACACGGGCGGGCTGGGTGTGCCGCAGCTTCTGACCCCCAGCGGCGTGCCCGGGCCGCTCCGCGTCGCCGACTGAAGCCCGCAGGCGGGCTTTTCCGGCCCGCGCCGAGGGTTTGGCCCTTACCGGCTGCCCTGATTTTGTTGGCTGGGCATCCGTGGCACGGCTCTTGCAAAAGTCCCCGCCAGAACAACAAGGGGGCGCACGTGGCGGTGCAACAACGGGCGCCGAACGAGGGACCTATGCGAGTCATGCACATGGCACAGCCAGGATCTGCGGTACTCGTGGCCGAAGACAACGAAGACATAAGGGAGCTGGTGGTCCACCAGTTGCGTCGCATGGGGGTTGAGGTTCTGCAGGCCGGCAACGGCCGCCAAGCCATCGACCTGGCGCTCGCCGAGCAGCCGGCTCTCGTACTCATGGACATGGACATGCCGGTGATGAGCGGGTTCGACGCAGTGGCTCAGTTGCGCCTGCGCGGCTACACCCGGCCGATCCTTGCGCTCACCGGCTACAACGAGGGGCCCGAGGCGGAGCGGGCGCTCGCCAGCGGCTGCGACGGACTGCTCGGCAAGCCCATCTGCAGCGAAGTGCTGCGTGCCAGGGTCAACCAGGTGCTGGCCCAAGCTCCCAGTGGAGCCCGCGTATGAGTCCCAGCGGACGCGTCGGCGACAGTCTGCAGCCACGTGTTGTGTGGCTGGAGAAGGACTTGGAGCAGCTGGTCACCCGGTTTCTCACGCGCAAGCAAGGCGAGCTGGTGCTGATGCGGGAAGCCCTGGCGGCGTACGACTTCGAAACCATCCGTCGGCTCGGTCACGATTTGAAAGGCGCAGGCGAGGGATTCGGATTTCCCGAGCTGTCCATTCTGGGTGCCAAGCTCGAACTTGCGGCCAAGGCGCGCAACGCCGAACAGGTCGCGACCCATACCGCAACTATGGAGCGCTATCTCGGCCGTCTGCAAGTGCGCTTCGAATAAACGAGTGCCTTGAGCTACCGCGGAAGCCTGCTGCCGCCTAAACCATGCGAATAGCGATCCTGGAAGACGACGTTTCCCAGACCGAGCTGTTGAGCCACTGGCTGCAGCTCGCCGGACATCACCCCCACGCCTTCGAGCAGGGTGCCAATCTGCTGCGCGCGCTCGAGCGCGAGAGCTTCGACGCGCTGCTGCTGGACTGGAACGTACCCGACTTGAGCGGCGTCGAGGTGCTCAAGCGCGTGCGCAGCCGCCTGCATTCGTCGGTTCCGGTGCTGTTCGTGACCGCGCGCAACCGCGAGGACGACGTGGTCACGGCGCTGCGCGAGGGCGCGGACGACTACATGGTCAAGCCGGTGCGCCGCCTGGAGCTGCTGGCGCGCCTGGAAGCGCTATCGCGTCGCGGCCGGCATGCAAACGATCAGGCCGAGGTGCTGGAGGTGGATGTGTTCCGGGTCGATTGTCAGACCCGCACCGTTCTGCGCAAGGGCCAGGGCGTCGATTTGACTGCCAAAGACTTCGACCTGTCGGTCCTGTTCCTGCGCAATGTCGGCCGGCTGCTCTCGCGCGGTCACATTCGCGAGACCGTGTGGGGCCCCAACGCGGTGGTCACCTCGCGCACGCTCGACACCCACGTCAGCCGTATTCGCAACAAGCTCGGGCTCACGCCCGAACACGGCTGGCGCCTGGCAGCGGTGTACCGCTACGGCTACCGGCTCGAGCAGCTGGACCCAGCCGCAGTAGCGCGCGCCCGCGCCGAAGATCCGAAGGCCGCAGCCTGACGGCTGTTTCGGCCAAGCTCAGAAAACCCTAAGCGTTACCGCAAGGCTGTGCCCTGAGCGCCCATCCGGCGCCCAGCAGCGCGCTTTGCGCTGTCCGCAGGGCTTAGTTGGCTATAATTCCGCGCGTCTCCACCGGAAACCCGCGATGAGCTACTACCGGTACCACGTGTTCTTCTGCTGCAATCAGCGCCCGCCCGGCGACCGCACTTGCTGCAACAACCATGGCGCCCAGGCGATGCGCGACTATGCCAAGCAGCGCGTCAAGGAGATGGGGCTGGCCGGCCCGGGGCACGTGCGAGTGAACCAGGCCGGCTGCATGGACCGCTGCGAAGAGGGTCCAGTGCTGGCGATCTATCCTGAAGGCGTCTGGTACACCTACGTCGATCGCGCCGACATCGACGAGATCATCGAGGAGCACCTGGGCAAGGGGCGCGTGGTAGAGCGGTTGCGCATTTGAACGCGTCGGCCGAAGAACGCCTGTTGCTGCCCGGCCCGGCCGGGAACCTGGAAGTGGTCGTCAACGATCCGGGCGCGCGGCGACAGGGCCTCGCCCTCATCGCCCATCCCCACCCGCTGCATGGCGGCAGCCTCGACAACAAGGTGGTGCAAACGCTGGCCAAGACCTTCTTCCGTCAGGCCTGGGTCGCGGTGCGCATGAACTTCCGGGGGGTAGGCGCGAGCGACGGCGGGTTCGACGGCGGCCGGGGAGAGACGCAGGACTGGCTGGTCGTGTCGCGGGCGCTGCGCGATCGCTTCGGCGACCTGCCGTTGGCATTGGCCGGCTTCTCCTTCGGCGCCTTCGTGCAAGCGCAGGTGGCGCAGGAGCTGCGCCCGCAGCGGCTGGTGCTGGTGGCGCCGGCGGTCGGCCGCTTTCCCCTCCCTGCGGTGCCCGAAGACACGCTGGTCGTGCACGGCGAGCAGGACGACGTCGTTGCGCTCGCCGACGTGCTCGACTGGGCGCGCCCGCAAAGCCTCCCGGTGGTGGTCCTGCCGGGAACTGGGCACTTCTTCCACGGCAAGCTCGTCGAGCTCGCGCGCATTCTGCAGCGGTCCTGTCCCTGCTGATGTGCGCCGCCGCCGCGCCGATGCTGAAGCTGCGCGGCGTGCGCAAGTCCTACGGCGTGAACGAAGTGGTGTGCGGGATCGACTTCGAGCTCGCGCCGGGAGAGTGCTTCGGCTTGCTCGGGCCCAACGGCGCCGGAAAGACCACCACCTTGCGCCTCGCGCTCGGCCTCACCGAGCCGGATGCCGGCGAGATCACCCTCCTGGGCGAGCCGATACCACGGCGTGCGCGCGAAGCGCGTATGCGCCTGGGCGTGGTTCCGCAAGTCGACAACCTCGACCCCGATTTCACCGTCGTCGAGAACCTGCTGGTGTACGGGCGCTACTTCGGGCTCCGCGACCAGGACGTGCGCCCACGTATTCCGCGGCTGCTCGCGTTCGCCGGCCTCGAGTCGCGAGCCAACTCGCGCATCCAGGCGCTGTCAGGCGGAATGAAGCGGCGCCTGGCGCTCGCCCGCGCGCTGGTCAACGATCCCGACCTGCTGCTGCTCGATGAGCCCACCACCGGCCTCGACCCGCAGGCCCGGCATTTGATCTGGGAGCGCTTGAAGCAGCTGGTGGCGCAAGGCAAGACCGTCCTGCTCACCACCCATTTCATGGACGAGGCCGAGCGCTTGTGCGACCGCGTGAGCGTGATGGACCGCGGCCGCCTCATCTGCAGCGGGTCACCGGCACAGCTGATCGCGCAGCACATCGAGCCGGAGGTGGTCGAGATCTACGGAGAGGGGACTGCGCACTGGGCCGCGGGCGAGGGCCTGGCGCTGTGCGAGCGCTGCGAGCGCGTGGGCGAGACGGCGTTCTGCTATACGCGCGACGCCGAGCCGGCACTGCGCACGCTGGCGGGACGGCAGGATCTGCGCTATCTGCACCGCCGCGCCAGTCTCGAGGACGTGTTCCTCAAGCTGACGGGACGCGATCTGCGCGATTGATTGCATGGAGCGCAAGCATTTCGCGCCGCCCCGGCTGTCCTGGCGCAGCCTGCAGGTCTGGCGCCGCAATCTCCTGGTGTGGCGCAAGCTCGCGGCCACCTCGATCCTGGGCAACCTGGCCGATCCCATGTTCTACATGCTGGCGCTCGGCTACGGGCTGGGTGGCCTGCTCCCGAAGGTGGACGGCATGCCATACATCACGTTTCTGGCGGCCGGCACCGTCTGCTACAGCACCATGAACAGCGCCACCTTCGAGGCGCTGTACTCGGCGTTCTCGCGCATGCACGTGCAGCGTACCTGGGATGCGATCATGAACGCTCCGGTGAGCCTCGACGACATCGTGTTCGCCGAGACGCTGTGGGCGGCAGCCAAGAGCTTCCTGTCCGGGATGGCGATTCTGCTGATCATCTGGATCCTGGGGCTGTCGCACTCGGCCCTGGTGCTGTGGCTCATCCCGCTTACCGTGCTGATCGGCCTCACCTTCGGCGCACTTGGGCTGACCATGACGGCGCTCGCGCCGAGCTACGATTTCTTCCTGTACTACTTCACGCTCGCCATTACGCCGATGGTGCTGCTGTGCGGGGTATTCTTTCCAGTCTCGCAGCTGCCACCCTTTCTGCAGCAGGTCTCCGTGCTGCTCCCGCTCGGTCATGCCATCGAGCTGGCGCGGCCCCTGGTCGCTGGCGAGGTGCCTCGGGGCGTGCTCGTGCATGTGTCGGTGCTGGCCGCCTATGCCGTGACGGCGTTCTACGGCGCGCTCGTCCTGGCCCGACGGCGGTTGCTGACGTGAGGGCATTCGCGGGATTGACAGGATTTCCCGGGATCAACAGGATTGCGAGCAGTCACTGCGCTCCGATTCTCCTTAGGTTGGTCGTTCACACGAACCCGCGCCCGGGAAAACTCTGACATGCTGTGGGTCAAGTCCCTGCATATCGTCTTCATGGTGACCTGGTTCGCTGGCCTGTTCTATCTGCCGCGCTTGTTCGTCTATCACGCGCTCGCCCTGGATGCGTCGAGCGGCGGAGAGGTCGAGCGTGCGGCGGCCGAGCGTTTCAAGGTGATGGAGCGCAAGCTCTACTATGGCATCATGACCCCGGGCGCAATCGCGACCATCGCCTTCGGCCTGTGGCTGTGGCTGCGCTGGTTTCCGGATGCCGGCGGCTGGATGCACGCCAAGCTGGCGCTGGTCCTCGTCCTCGCGGGCTATCACGTCTGGTGTGGGAAGCTGGTGCGTGATTTCCAGCACGGCCGCAATCGTCACGGCCATGTATGGTATCGCTGGTTCAATGAGTTTCCAGTTCTGATCCTGGTGGCGGTCGTGATCCTTGTCGTGGTGAAGCCGTTCTGAGCCATGTGGCGGCTTGTCACCCTGCTGGTCGCGCTGGCCTGCTCGAGCCTGGCTGCTGCGCAGACCAGCGAGATCCTGGTGCAGACCTCGGTGACGGCCGGCCTCGCTCACCACCAAGCCAAGGCGGTGTGGGAGCAGCTCAAGCCCGGCGACGCGCTGGTCCTGGCGCGGGAGCCGGACAATGCGTACGATCCCAGCGCCGTGCGGGTCGAGTGGAACGGGCACGTGCTCGGCTATCTCCCGCGCAACGACAACGCGGCGGTGGCGCGCCAGCTTGACCGAGGCAACCGGCTGCAGGCCCGCGTAGCTCGCCTGGGGCAGTATCGCAACCACCGGCGCCGCCTCGAGGTCGAGGTCTACCTGCCGCTGCAATGATCGTTGAGCAACCCAGTTGAGCAGCCCGACCGCCCCCCAGCGCTTTTTTTGTCCTTGCCCGCGCGGGCTCGAGGCGGTGCTGCAGTCCGAGCTTGCCCAGCTGGGTGCCGCGGCGCTCGAGCCGGTCGACGGTGGCGTGGGGTTCTCCGGAGACCTGTCGCTGTGCTACCGCGTCAACCTCGAGAGCCGGATCGCAAGCCGCGTGCTGTGGCAGGTCCTGCATGCGCCGTATCGCAGCGAGGAGGATGTCTATCGCGCCGCCAGCGGGCTCGACTGGCGCCGCTGGTTTGCGCCGGAGCGCAGCATCCGAGTCAATGTCTCTGCGGTCGGCAGCCCGCTGCGCAGCCTCGACTTCATCACCCTGCGGATCAAGGACGCGGTGTGCGACAAGCTCCGCTCGCAGACCGGCCGGCGGCCCAGCGTGGACACCGCCGACCCGGACGTGCGGATCCACGCATTCTTCGCCGAGCGCGACTTCACGTTGTATCTGGACACCAGCGGCGAGCCGCTGTTCAAGCGCGGATTGCGCAAGGCGTCGGGAGAGGCGCCGCTGCGCGAAAACCTCGCCGCGGGCATCCTGCACCTGAGCGGGTGGCAGCCGGGCACGCCGTTGCTCGACCCGATGTGCGGCGGTGCCACCTTGCTGATGGAGGCGGCCGAAATGGCCCTGCAGCGCGCGGCGGGCGCAAAGCGCAACTTCGGATTCGAAAAGCTGGCCGGATTCGACGGCGCGCTGTGGGAACGCATCCGCGCCGACGCTCAGCAGGCAGAGCAACCGGTTCGCGCGCTCGAGTTGTTTGGCAGCGACCTGTACGGATCACAGCTGGATCTGGCGCGATCCAATCTCCGCGCCGCGGGGCTCGAGGAGGCTGTTCGCCTCAAGCAGGCCAACGTTCTGGAGCTCTCCCCGCTAGCGCTGCTGGCGTGCTCGTCACCAATCCGCCCTATGGCGTGCGCCTGGGGGAGCTGCAGGATCTCGCGGAGTTCTATCCGAAGCTGGGCGACGCGCTCAAGCAACGCTTCGCCGGCTGGCGCGCCTGTATCTTCACCGCCGATCTGCGCCTGCCGAAGCTGATCGGCCTGAAGCCGACCCGGCGCATCCCGCTTTACAACGGCGCGCTGGAATGCCGGCTCTACGTCTTCGAGCTGGTGTCCGGAAGCATGCGACGCGTCCCGAGCAACTCGCCGATCTGAGCGGCGTGGTGCGGGCCAGGAGGGTTCCGCCCCAGGCCCCCACGCCGGTCGCCTCTCACACGATGTTCAGGTGATCGATGCCGTCCATGATGTCCTTGTCCTTGGCTTCCTGGCCGTGCAGCTTGATGGCCAGCCGCAGCTCGTTCATGGAGTCGGCGTTGCGCATGCGCGTCCTCGTAGCTGATCAGGCGCGCTTCGTACAGGTCGAACAGCGCCTGGTCGAAGGTCTGCATGCCCAGCTCGCGGGACTTCTTCATGATCTCCTTGATCTCGTGCACATCGCCCTTGAAGATGAGGTCGGAGATGAGCGGCGTGTTGAGCATGATCTCGATTGCCGCCGCCCGGCCGGGACCGTCGCGGCGCGGAATCAGACGCTGTGAGATCAAACCCTTCATGTTCAGCGACAAGTCCATGAGGAGCTGCGCGCGGCGCTCCTCCGGGAAGAAGTTGATGATTCGGTCCAGCGCCTGGTTCGCGCTGTTCGCATGCAGCGTGCCCAGACACAGGTGGCCGGTCTCGGCGAAGGCGATGGCGTGGTCCATGGTTTCCCGATCGCGGATCTCGCCGATCAGAATCACGTCGGGTGCCTGCCGCAGCGTGTTCTTCAGGGCAGCGTGCCAGGATTCGGTGTCGACGCCGACCTCGCGCTGCGTGATCAGGCAGTTCTTGTGGTCGTGCACGTACTCGATCGGGTCCTCGATGGTGATGATGTGCCCGTAGCTGTTCTCGTTGCGGTAGCCGATCATCGCCGCAAGCGAAGTCGACTTGCCCGATCCGGTGGCGCCCACCAGGATCACCAGGCCGCGCTTGCTCATCACGACATCCTTGAGCACATCGGGCAGCCCCAGATCCTCGAAGCGCGGGATGGTGGTGGTAATGGTCCGCAGCACGACCCCGACCCGCGCCTGCTGCACGAAGGCGTTGACGCGGAAGCGGCCGATGCCGGGCGGGCTGATGGCGAAATTGCACTCCTTCGACCCCTCGAACTCCTGGGCCTGTTTGTCGTTCATGATCGCCCGCGCGATCTCCATCGTATGTGTAGGGGTGAGACTCTGGTTGGATACCGGCGTCATTTTGCCGTCGACCTTGAACGCGGGCGGAAACCCGGCTGTAATGAACAGGTCGGAGGCCTTCTTGCTGACCATCACCCGCAGCAGCTCGTGGACGAACTTGATTGCCTGATCTCTTTCCATCTATGCTTTCTCCTGGCACTTCGCGCCCGAGGCGTTAGCCCGGGAATATGTCCTTGTTGGCTGCCTTCACGCGTGCCTCGGACGGCGCCACCACGCTGCGCTTCACCAGCTCCTGGAGGTTCTGATCCAGGGTCTGCATGCCGTACTGCTGGCCGGTCTGGATCGCGGAATACATCTGGGCGATCTTGTTCTCGCGGATCAGGTTGCGGATAGCGGGCGTACCGATCATGATCTCATGCGCCGCGCAGCGCCCGCCGCCGTCCTTGGTCTTGAGCAGCGTCTGCGAGATGACCGCACGCAGCGATTCCGACAGCATCGCGCGCACCATTTCCTTCTCGGCCGCGGGGAAGACGTCGATGATCCGGTCGACCGTCTTGGCCGCCGAGCTCGTGTGCAGCGTGCCGAACACCAGGTGCCCCGTCTCGGCGGCGGTCAGCGCCAGGCGGATCGTCTCCAGGTCCCGCATCTCGCCCACCAGGATGACGTCCGGGTCCTCGCGCAGCGCCGAGCGCAGCGCGTTGGAGAACGACAGGGTATGCGGACCGACCTCGCGCTGGTTGATCAGGCATTTCTTGCTTTCGTGGACGAACTCGATCGGGTCTTCGACAGTGAGGATGTGACCGTACTCGTTCTCATTGATGTAGTTGACCATGCCGGCCAGGGTCGTTGACTTGCCGGAGCCGGTGGGCCCCGTCACCAGCACGATCCCGCGCGGCTGGTCGGAGATCTCCTTGAAGATCGCGGGGCACTTGAGATCCTCCAGGGACAGAACCTTGGAAGGAATCGTCCGCATCACCGCGCCGGCGCCGCGCTGCTGCACGAAAGCGTTGACGCGGAAGCGCGCGAGGTTGGGAATGGCGAAGGAGAAGTCGCACTCCAGGTTCTCCTCGTAGTGCTTGCGCTGCGAATCGTTCATGATGTCGTACACCATGGCGTGCACATCCTTGTGCTCCATCGGCGGCAGGTTGATGCGCCGCACGTCGCCGTGCACGCGGATCATCGGCGGCAAGCCGGCGGACAGGTGCAGGTCGGAGGCCTTGTTCTTGACCACGAAGGCAAGAAGCTCGGAAATGTCCATCTTCAGATTCCTGTTCGGTTCTGCGTGGGGCGGGCTGGAGTTGCGAGCAACCCGACCCGGCCCGCTGCGGAGCGCACAACCTGCGTGCGCGTGTTCTCACGGTCAAACAGACAGCAGGGTGCTGAGAAATGTATTCTGCGCACCCGACCGACCCGCTGGACCGATGTCGGGTGGCGGCCGCATCCAACAAGTGGACACGTATGCGCCGGCAACAAAGGCCGCGGACGCTCGCGCAGCCACTTTCTCAACAACCTGTTGGGCATCCTGCACCGCTCGAGGCGGGCTGCTTACGCTGTTTTCGACGCCCATTACGTGTGCCGGAACCCTATCCGACGGGTGGTTGCGGCGGGCAAAATAGCAGGCAAATCCTGTGCCTGAAAGTCAACACATTATGGCCACGGTCGCCGAGGCGCTGCAAGGCGTTAGAGCCCGCATCGAGGCGGCAGCGCGTGCCGCCGGACGCGATCCGGCGACCGTGAGCCTGGTTGCCGTAAGCAAGACCTTTGCCCCGCCGGCGCTGCGCGCGGCCTGGGCAGCCGGTCAGCGTGCATTCGGCGAGAACTACGTCCAGGAGGCACTGGACAAGATGCAACAGCTCCAGGACTTGCCTATCGAGTGGCACTTCATCGGTCCGATCCAGAGCAACAAGACTCGCGTCATCGCCGAGCGCTTCCGCTGGGTGCACAGCGTCGATCGCCTGAAAGTCGCGCAGCGGCTGAGCGAGGCGCGTCCCGCGGGTGCGCAACCGCTGCAAGTCTGTTTGCAAGTCAATCTCGATGGCGAGGCGAGCAAGAGCGGTGCCGCACCCGGAGAGCTCGAAACGCTCGCCCGCGCCGCAGCCGAGTTGCCGGGTCTCGCGCTGCGCGGATTGATGGCGATACCGAGGCCCACGGCCGACCCGCTGCAGCAGCGAGCACAATTTCGCGCGCTGCGAGAGCTCAAGGATCGCCTGGTCGCCACCGGTATCCAGTTGGACGCGTTGTCGATGGGCATGTCCGAGGATCTCGAAGCTGCCATCGCAGAGGGTGCAACGTTGGTGCGGGTCGGCACCGCGATCTTCGGTCCGCGCACGCGCTCGCCGTGACGACCGGCTCGGGACTGCCCCGACGCTTGCTATACTGCGCGTCCCGCCCGCTGCCGCTGGAAGCCGGGCATTTCCGAACGCTAGGAGAAACCAACATGCGCAGATCGTTCCTGCTGGCCGCAGCCGTCCTGCTGGTCGCGCCGGCAGTCGCCCAGGCTCAGGCCCCTTTGAACGTCTACCAGACCATCGACATCGCGGCGCCGGCGCGCAAGGTGTGGGATACGGTGAAGAACTGGGACAACTTGCATGGCTGGCATCCGGCCTTTGCCAGCACCCAGCTGCTGAGCGGCCAGAACAACACGGTGGGCTCGGTGCGCAGGCTCACCTTGAAGGACGGCCCGTCGTTCGACGAAGAGCTGCTTGCGTTCGACGATGCGGCCATGAAGCTGCGCTACAAGATCATTGGCGAAGCACCGTTGCCCATTACCGACTACGACTCGACGATCCAAGTACTGGCCACCGGCGCGGGCAAGTCCACGGTAGTCTGGCGCAGCCACTTCGTGCCGAAGCCGGGCGCCAAGGACAACGTCGTCATCGAGGCGGTGACGCAGCTCTACCTGGGTGGACTGCAGAATCTCAAGCAGTCGATCGAGGGGCGCTAGCGCATCGCGGGCACAGATTCTGGTTCGGGTGAACCGCTGATTGCGGCGTCCGGGGGCGCGGATGCGAACGACATTCATCGGTGGCGGTAACATGGCGAGCGCGCTGGTGGGAGGCCTGCTCAAGCAGGGCTGGCCGGTCAGCGACCTGAGCGTGGTGGAGATCCTGCCAGAGGCGCGCGAAGCGCTCTCCCGCCGGTTCGGGGTCGTTGTGCATCCCGCCCTCCCAGACCGGCTCGAAGCGCACGACGTCGTCGTGCTGGCGATCAAACCGCAGCACATGCTCGAGGCGGCGGGCGAGCTGCGCAGCCGGCTCGCGAATCAGCTCGTCGTGAGCATTGCGGCGGGGATCCGTACGCGTGACCTGTCGCGCTGGCTGGGAGGGCACGAGCAGATCGTGCGCGCAATGCCTAACACGCCGGCGCTGGTGCAGGCCGGCATCTCGGCGCTATACGCGATGCCGGCCGTCATGCCCGACGCGCGTGCCTGCGCCGAGCGCATTCTCGCGGCGGTGGGGGGCACTTTGTGGGTCGAGCGGGAGGAACTGATGGATGCGGTCACGGCCGTCTCCGGCAGCGGTCCCGCCTATGTGTTCTACTGCATGGAGGCGGTTATGCGCGCGGCGGAGGAGCTCGGGCTCCCTCCCGACCAGGCGCGAACCTTGACTCTGGAGACCTTCTTTGGCGCCGCCAGCCTGGCGCGCCAGAGCAGCGAGACGCCCGCCACTCTGCGCATCCAGGTGACCTCCAAGGGAGGCACGACCGAGCGGGCTCTGATCGCGATGGATGCGGCCGCGATCAAGCAGCACCTCGTCGAAGCCGTCAAGCAAGCGGCAGAGCGCTCGCGCGAGCTCGGCGAGCAGCTTGGCCGCGCCGACTGAAACACGCGCCCTGTTCACGCCGATGTTGACCCAAGCACTGGCCTTTCTGCTGGAAACGTTTCTGGGGCTGTTCGCGTTGGCTCTGCTGCTGCGCTTCTACCTGCAGCTGCTGCGCGCGCCCGCGCGCAACCCGCTGTCCACGTTCCTGGCTGCTCTGACCGACTGGATCGTCGTCCCGGCGAGACGCGTGATCCCGGGGCTGTTCCGGGTCGATCTATCGACGCTGGTGTTGGCCTGGCTGACCGAGCTGGTCCTGCTGTGCGCGCTCACCCTGCTGCGCGGCGTCGGCGCTGCCGTCCTCGCGGCCCTGCCGTTGCTGGCGTTGGCCGCGGTGCTGGAAGTGGTCAAGCTCAGCATCTACATCCTGATGGTGGCGGTGATCGCGCAGGCTGTGCTGAGCTGGGTGGCCCCGTACAGTCCGGCCATGCCGGTCCTGAACAGCGTCACGCGCCCGTTCCTGCTGGTGTTCTCCAAGCGCATCCCGCCGGTCGGCAACGTCGACCTGTCCCCGATCTTCGTGATCGTCAGCTGCCAGCTCGCCGTGTTCCTGGTGAACTGGGTGGGCGGCGGTCTGCTGCGCGTCGCGGCGGGCTAGAAGCTGTCCACAGGACTGGACAACCCTCCAGTCCGCGGCTGGCCCTACTGCGCGGTTGGGTCTGGCCGTAAATCCAGTGAGTCCTGAGTAGTCCAGTTCATTCGCGGGTCGCCAACCTGGTCCCCGCCAACCGCCGCTTGCGCGTGTCATGCCCACCTGGTACCGGTTCGACGCCGACAGGAACGTTCTTTGCATAAATGTTTACGTTCAGCCGAACGCCCGCAGCACTGAGGTCGTGGGAACCCACGGGGAGGCGCTCAAGGTGCGCGTGGCCGCGCCCCCGCTGGATGATCGGGCGAACCAGCTTCTTATTGATTTTCTGGGGAAAACTTTAAGTCTTCCGGCCAGCCGGATTGGTATCAGCCGAGGTGGGCGCAGCCGCCGCAAGCTGGTCGAGATCACGGCGCCGGGCGATACAGCTCTGCGGATCGTCCGCGGGTGGGAACAGGGATGACCAACCAGCTCGAAAACCAGATCGCGAGCTATCAGCGCTGGCGCGAAGACATTCGCAGCGGCATCGAAGCCTACCAGGCCTGGCTCGATCAGCACGGGCATGTGGACATCCAGCGCAGCCTGCGCATCTACGATCTGCTCGAGAGCCTGCGCAACGACCGCATGGTGCTGGCGTTCCTGGCCGAGTACTCGCGCGGCAAGACCGAGCTGATCAACGCGATGTTCTTCGCCGACTTCAAGCAGCGCTTGCTGCCCTCCGACGTCGGCCGCACCACCATGTGCCCCACCGAGGTGTTCTACGACCCTGCGGAGGAGCCCTACATTCGCCTGCTGCCGATCGAGACGCGCAAGCGCGAGGACAGCATCGCCTCCCTCAAGCAGCACCCGATCGAGTGGGTCAAGATCAAGCTCAACCTGCAGTCGCAGGAAGAGATGGCCAACGCCATGGCGAGCCTGGCCGAGACCAAGCAGGTGCGCGTGGAAGAGGCCTCCGATCTGGGGTTGATCGACCAGAAGGATTTCGTGACCACCACCGTGGTCACACGCGGCAGCAAGGTCGAGATCCCGGCGTGGCGCCACGCGATGATCAACTATCCACATCCGCTGTTGAAGAGCGGACTGGTGATCCTCGACACCCCCGGCTTGAACGCGCTCGGCACCGAACCCGAGCTCACGCTCAAGATGATCCCCAGCGCGCACGCGATCCTGTTCCTGCTCGCCATGGACACCGGCGTCACCAAGTCGGACATGGAGATCTGGCAGCGTTACGTGCAGAGCTACCAGACCCGTCGCATCGCGGTGCTGAACAAGATCGACCTGCTGTGGGACGAGTTGAAGACCGAGGACCAGATCGAGGAATCGATCGTGCGCCAGGTGACCAGCACCTGCCAGCTGCTCGAGCTGCCTCCCAACCACGTGATCACGCTGTCGGCGCAGAAGGCGCTGCTCGCCCGCATCCGCGGCGACGACGTGCTGCTCGAGCGCAGCGGCATCCGCGACCTCGAGGACCTGCTCGCCAACGAGATCGTGCCGGCCAAGCAGGAGATCCTGCGCTCGGCGGTGGTCAAGGAAATGGGCGCGATGGTCGAGGGCAGCCTGCAGAGCGTGATGGCGCAGCTCACCGCGAACCAGGCCGAGCTGCAGGAGCTGGCCAAGCTCTCGGGCAAGAACCGCGAGCTCGCCAAGACCATGCTGGCGCGGCTGGAGAAGGACCGGGCGACCTACATCGAGCACATGGAGAGCTTCAAAGCCTCGTACGGGGTCGTGCTCAAGCAGGGCCATGCGCTGATGGCCAATCTCGACGAGGAGCACATCGACGAGATCTTCGCGCGCAGCAGCAAGGACATCGAGGGCAGCTGGACCACCGCGGGCCTGATCCGCAGCATGAACTCGCTGTTCGACGCCTTCTCCAGGCAAGCCGAGAAGATCCTCGGCTTCGCCAGCGAGACCCGTGCGTTCGTCGACAAGGTCTACAAGGAATTCCAGGAGCGCTACGGCTTCGCCAACCTGACGCCGCCGCCGCTCAACCTGGAGAAGCACATCCTGGCCATGAAGGCGCTCAAGGCCACCACCGAAAAGTTCTGCCGCGATCCGGTCAACGTCATGACCGAGAAGCACTTCCTGGTGCGGCGCTTCTACAACGGCCTGGTCAGCGAAGCGCGCGGCCTGTTCCAGGACACGCGCAAGGAGCTCGACGTTTGGCTGAAGATGGCGCTGCAGCCGATCTCCACGCAGCTGAAGGAGCACCAGACGCTGCTGGAGCGCCGGGTGGACAATCTGAAGAAGCTGTCCGGCGACCTGTCCAGCCTGCAGGAGCGCCTGCACCAGCTCGAAGCGCAGAAGATGGCGCTCGGCCGTCAGGTCGAGGAGCTGCTGCGGATCAAGTACAAAGTGCTGGGCACCGCGGACCGCCAGCGCCTGCGCGCGAAGGCCGCCTGATTCTCCCAGCGGTTCGCTGCTAGCTCGGGGCACGGTCCGCCGTCGCGCGCCTGTGCCAGAATGACTCCATCCGCCTCACTCAGAGACGGCCGGGGCGAGCGATGCATGCGGCGCTGAATGTCGATCTGCTCGTGGTCGGTGGCGGCATCCATGGTGCCGGCATCGCCCGTGATGCCGCCGGCCGGGGCTTAAGCGTGCTCCTCGTCGAGCAAGGCGATCTCGCCGCGGCGACCTCCTCGGCGTCCAGCAAGCTCGCCCACGGCGGGTTGCGCTACCTCGAGCTGGGCGACTTCCGTCTCGTGCGCGAGGCGCTTCGCGAGCGCGACACGCTCATGCGCATCGCGCCCCATCTGGTCGGGCCGCTGCCGTTCTTTTTTCCGCGCTCGCCATCGACGCGCCCGGCGTGGCAGATCCGCGCGGGACTGCTGCTGTACGACTGGCTGGCCGGGCGCAGTCCCCTTCCGCGCAGCCGGGCGCTCGACCTGTCGAACCCCGCAGAGGGCGAGGTCCTCAAGCCTGAGTGTCGATCCGGATACTGCTACTACGATGGCTGGGCCGACGATGCGCGGCTGGTAGTTGCCAATGTCATGGATGCGGCCGCGCAGGGTGCGCTCGTGATGACACGCACGCGCTGCATTCGTGCGGTCCCGGCGCGGGACGGTTGGGCCGCGCAGCTGGCCGCGAGCGACACGCGGGAGATAGAAGTCACTGCGCGTGCAATGGTGAACGCGACCGGTCCCTGGGTGGAGCGCTTTCTGCGCGAATGCACGCCCGTGCGCGGGGTGGTCGCGGCGCGTCTGATCAAGGGCAGTCACATCGTGGTTCGGCGCGCGCTCCCGTCCGGCCGCGCTCTGGTCCTGCCCAACGACGATGGCCGTGTCGTCTTCGTCATTCCCTTCGAGACGGAGCTTGCCCTGATCGGGACCACGGACGTTGCTCTGTCAGGAGATCCCCGCGGCATTGCCATCTCGGGGGAAGAGGTGTCGTATCTGTGCCGCGCAGTGAATCGCTTTCTGGCGCAGCCGGTTACCGAGGCGGATATCGTCTGGACCTACTCCGGCGTGCGCGCGCTCCACGACGATGGGAGCGTGAATCCGTCGAAGGTGACGCGAGAATATCTCCTGCAGCTCGACTACGCCGACAACGACGCGCCCATCCTCTCGGTGTACGGGGGCAAGCTCACGACGTATCGGCACGTAGCGGAAGAAGCGGTGGGCAAGCTCAGTGGTACGTTTGCAGAGCTGCGGCCAGCCTGGACCGCCCAGGCGAGGCTGCCGGGCGGTGACCTCGGCGGGATGAGCATGCAATCCTTCGCCGCAGGATTGCGTGCGCGCTATCCGGACCTTCCCGGTGACTGGCTCGAGGGGATCGCTCGCCGTCACGGCGCGCTCGCCGATGCACTCATCGACGGTGCGCGGCGCCCCGACGATCTGGGTGCGCATTTCGGCGCGGGGCTTACCGCACGCGAAGTCGAATACCTGGCGCAGCGTGAGTGGGCGTTGACGGCGGACGATGTGCTCTGGCGCCGCACCAAGATCGGCTTGCACCTGACCGATCTGCAGCGCGAGTCGGTGGCTCGACACCTTCGCGAGATGGGCGACAAGCCCAAGCCACTACGGCAGTAGCAGTGCTGTGCCCGTGTTGAGATTCCGGGCAGCCCTACATCAAAACGATGTCGTACTGCTCCTGCGTGTACAGGCTCTCGACCTGCAGCGAGATCGGCTTGCCGATGAAGTCCCCGAGCATGGCGAGCGACTGCGACTCCTCGTCGAGGAACAGGTCGATGACCTTCTGGTGCGCGAGGATGCGAAATTCGCGCGCGTCGTACTGACGGGCTTCGCGTACGACCTCCCGCAGGATCTCGTAGCAGACGGTTTGCGCAGTCTTCACTTCGCCGCGTCCCTGGCAGGTCGGGCACGGCTCGCACAGCGTGTGGGCCAGGCTCTCGCGCGTGCGCTTGCGGGTCATCTCCACCAGGCCCAGGCTGGTGAAGCTGTTGACGGTGACGCGCGTGCGGTCCACGGCCAGCGCCTTCTTGAGCTCGCTCAGTACCGCGTCGCGGTGCGCCGGGTTCTCCATGTCGATGAAGTCGGCGATGATGATGCCGCCGAGGTTGCGCAGGCGCAGCTGGCGCGCGACCACGTGCGCCGCTTCGAGATTGGTCTTGAAGATGGTGTCGTCGAAGTTGCGTCCGCCGACGTAGCCGCCGGTGTTCACGTCGATGGTGGTGAGCGCTTCGGTCTGGTCGATGATGAGATAGCCGCCCGACTTGAGCGGGACGCGCCGGGCCAGGGCCCGTTCGATCTCCTCCTCGATGCCGTACAGGTCGAACAAGGGCCGTTCCCCGCTGTAGTGATGGATGCGGTCGGCGAAGTTCAGCGTGTACTCTGTCGCGAAGGCCTGCAGCTTCAGGTAGTTCTCGCGCGAATCCACCAGGATCCGGGCGGTGTCGTCGTTGCCGATATCGCGCAGCACCCGGTGGCTCAGGTTCAGGTCCTGGTACAGCAGGGCGGGCGCGGTTGCGGTTTTGGCCTTTTCGCGGATGCCCGCCCAGATCCGCCGCAAGTACTCGATATCCGAGGTGAGGTCGCGGTCGGTGGCGGTTTCCGCCATGGTGCGGATGATGAACCCGCCGGTCTCACCCGCCGGCAGCAGGTGTTGCAAGCGCTCCCGCAACTGGGCCCGCTCCGCTTCGTCCTCGATGCGCTGGGAGATGCCGATGTGGCACTCCTGCGGCAGGTACACCAGCAGCCGGCCGGCCATGCTCACCTGGGTGGAAAGGCGCGCGCCCTTGGTGCCGATCGGGTCCTTGATCACCTGCACCAGCAGCTTGCTGCCCTCGTGCAGCAGCCGCTCGATCGGCTTGGGCTCCTGCCCCGGCTGGCGGTGCTCCCAGATGTCGGCCACGTGCAGGAAGGCGGCGCGGTCCAGCCCGATCTGGATGAATGCGGATTGCATGCCGGGCAGGACCCGGCTCACCACGCCGAGATAGATGTTGCCGACCAGGCCACGGCCGGTCATGCGCTCGACGTGCAGCTCCTGCACCACGCCCTGCTGGATCACCGCCACCCGCGCCTCCTGCGGGGTGACGTTGATCAGGATCTCCTCGTCCACGGCGCGGGCTAGACCGCTGGCTGCCCCAGGCGTGCGAGCAGCTGACTGGTCTCGAACAGCGGCAGCCCCACTACGCCCGTGTAGCTGCCGTTGATGGAGCGAATGAATACGGCGCCACGGCCCTGTATGGCATAGCCGCCGGCCTTGTCCAGGGGCTCGCCGCTGGCCACGTACTGGCGCATCTCGCTGTCGGTGAGCGGGCGGAAGTCGACCACCGTGCTGGACACGCGCCACCTCGATCTGCTGATCGAACTTGACCGCGACCGCCGTGTGCACTAGTGCGTCTTGCCGGAGAGGCGCTTGAGGAAGCTGATGGCCTGCTCGCGGTCGGCCGGCTTGCCGAGGATCTCCCCCTCGATTGCGACGGTGGTGTCGGCCGACAGCACCGGGAAACGCAGCAAGCGCCGCTGGGTCAGGCGTGACCAGCCCGCCTCGACCTTGGCTCGCGCTACGCGTTGCACGTAGTCCGCCGGAGCCTCGCCGGGCAGCGGCGTCTCGTCGAAGTCGGCGGGCCGCCCGTGCCCCTCCCGCAGCAGCAGGATCTCGAAGCTGACCCCGATCTGCTTGAGCAGCTCGCGGCGGCGCGAGCTGCGCGAAGCGAGGTAGACGTGGCGGGTAGCGGGCGGCATCAGGCGCGATGATAGGGGTGGCCCTGGAGCAGCGAGGCAGCACGGTAGAGCTGCTCGGCGAGCAGCACACGCACCAGCTGATGCGGCAGAGTCATGGCGGACAGCGAAAGCATAAGATGGGCCGATCGTTTCAGCTCGCCTTCCAGGCCGTCGGCGCCGCCGACCAGGAAAGCCACGTCCGCGCCTGCCTGGCGCCAGCCTTCCAGCAGCCGCGCCAGGTCTTGGGTGCTGGCACTGCGCCCGCGCTCATCCAGAGCGATGCTGGTGGCGCCGGCTGGAATCGCCGCGCGCAGGCGCTGCGCTTCGAGCTTGAGCAGGCGCTCGACCTGGGCCGGGGTGTCGGCCGCTTTGCCGCGAGGCTGGGGTCGAATCTCGACGAGCTGCAGTGCGGTGTCGCGGGGCATGCGCCTTGCATAGTCATCGAACCCCATGCTCACCCAGGCGGGCATCTTGTGACCCACGGCCAGGATGAGCAGCTTCATGGCGAGGCGGGTGAAGAGCCCAAGCCGCGCCGCCCTTCGCAGGCTCAGGTGTGGGCCCGCGCGCCGATGTCCGGAGCGCGATGCTCGCCGGGCCGGCGCAACGGCACGACGCGGCGCGCCGGATCTGCGCCCCACAGCTGCTCGAGATTGTAGTATTCGCGCACCCCCGGCTGCATGATGTGGACGACGATATCGCCCACATCCACCAGCACCCACTCGCCGGTCTGCTCACCCTCGGTGCCGATTACGCTGCCGCCGGCAGCCTTGATCCTATCGTGGACGTTGCGCGCCAGAGCCTTGGTCTGGCGGCTCGAATCGGCGCTGGCGACGATCATGTAGTCGAACAATGAGGTCAGTTTTGTGACGTCCAGCACCACGATGTCGCGCGCCTTGATCTCCTCGAGCGCGGCGACCACTGCGGTCTTCAGCTCTTCAACCTGCATCGATTTCCTTGTAGAGATGGTTGCGGCCAATATAATCGAGAACGGAGTCCGGAAGCAAATAGCGGGCGCTGCGCCGCGAGCGCAATGCAGCACGAATCGCGGTCCCGGAGATGTCGAGGGGAGGAATGTCCATCGTCAGCACTGCGCCGGCCGGGCGCATCCGCAGCTGCGCTGGATCGCGCAGGAGACGGGCCCCAGTCTGGTGTGCCAATGCCGGCGGCAGCTCACCGGTGTCCAGCTCGAAACCGGGGCGGTGAGCGATCACGACGTGGGCGAGGTCGAACAGCTGCTCCCAGCGTGACCAGGTGGTGAGCGCCAAGTAGGCGTCCACGCCCATCAGCAACGCGAGCGCACTGTGTTCGCCGAGCTCCGCGCGCAGCTCGAGGAGCGTGTCCACCGTGTAGCTGGCGCCTTGCCTGCGGCATTCGCGGTCGTCCACCCGAAAGCGCGAATTGCCCGCGCAAGCGAGCTGAACCATCTCCAGCCGGTGCGCGCTGGTCACTTTGGGTGTGCCCCGATGCGGCGGGACGCGTGCTGGAATGAGCCGAACTTCCGCCAGTGCGAGACGGTCGGCCAGCTCTTCGGCAAGGCGCAGGTGGCCGTAGTGGATTGGATCGAAGGTGCCGCCGAAGACGCCGATCGGCGCAAACCCAGGCGCGAGGCTCGAGGCGCGAGGCTCGAGAGGGACACGCGCGTCGTTGCGCTGGTCTACCAACTGGTTCCAACCGCGCGCAGGGCGCCGGCCATCTCGTGCCTCGCGCCTCGTGCCTCGTGCCTCACGCGCCTGCTCATAGGACGAGCCGACGTATGTCGGAGAGCGCGCTGTTGAGGTAGGTGATGAAGCGTGCCCCTTCCGCCCCATCGATGACGCGGTGATCGTAGGAGAGCGACAGCGGCAGCATCAATCGCGGCACGAACTGGCCATCTTTCCACACCGGTTTCATGCTCGAGCGCGACACGCCGAGAATCGCGACCTCGGGAGCGTTGATGATCGGCGTGAAATGGGTGCCGCCGATGCCGCCGAGGCTGGAGATCGAGAAGGTGCCGCCCTGCATATCGGTCGGGGCAATCTTGCCTTCGCGCATGCGTGCGCTCACCTCGCCAAGCTCTTTGGCCAGCGCCAGCACGCCCTTCTTGTCCGCATCGCGCAGCACCGGCACCACCAGCCCGTTGGGCGTATCGACTGCCACGCCGATGTGATAGTAGCGCTTGAGGATCAGGCTCTCCCCGTCGGGAGCGAGCGACGCGTTGAAGGTGGGAAACCGCTGCAGCGCGGCCACGCACGCCTTGATCATGAAGGCGAGCGGAGTGAGCCGGACCCCCTGCTTCTGGGCCTCGTCGGAGAGCGCCTTGCGGAAGGCTTCCATCTCGGTGATGTCGGCCTCGTCCTGCTGGGTGATGTGCGGGATGGATACCCAGTTGCGGTGCAGGAAGCGCGCCGGAGATCTTCTGGATACGCGACAGCGGTTTGGACTCGACCGGCCCGAACTTGGAGAAATCCACCACCGGCATGGCCGGCAACGCCAGGCCCAGGCCAGGCCCTGCCGCGGGTGCGGCGGGACGCGCCAGTGCCTGTTTCACGAACGCCTGGATGTCGTCCTTGAGAATGCGCTCCTTGGGGCCGGTGCCCTTGACCTTGCCCAGATTCACACCCAGCTCGCGGGCGAAGCGCCGCACCGCGGGGCTGGCGTGCGCGCGTGCAAAACCGGCCTCGTCGACCGGGCCCTGGGCGAGCGCCGGGGCGGCTGCCGGCGCCGGTGCCGGCGTCGGCGCAGGCGCGGCGGTGCGCGCCTGGACGGCTGGGGCCGCCGGTTGCGCAGCTGGCGCAGGTGCAGGCTCCGGCTTCGGCGCGGCCGCAGCTGCCGGCCTCCTGGGCGTCCAGGGTCAGAATGACGACGCCCTCGGAGACTTTGTCACCCAGCTTGACGCGCAGCTCCTTGACCACGCCCGCGAACGGGGCCGGCACCTCCATCGTCGCCTTGTCGCTCTCCAGCGTGACCAGCGGGTCCTCCGGCTTGACTGTATCGCCGGGCTTGACCATGACTTCGATCACCGGGACATCCTTGAAGTCGCCGATATCGGGTACCACCACCTCCTTGATCGCTCCCAAGGTCTTCTCCGCGTCGGTTATCGTCGTAGTGCCGTTGGCTACACCAGCCAGGGGCAGGGCTTGTTGGTGTCGATCCCGTACTTGCGGATCGCTTCCGTCACGCGAGCCGCGGGCAGGACGCCGTCTTCCGCCAGGGCCTTCAACGCCGCCACCGTGACATAGTGCCGGTCCACCTCGAAGAAGCGGCGCAGCTTCTGGCGGAAGTCGGAGCGGCCGTATCCGTCGGTACCCAGCACTTTGTACGTGCGCTTCATCTGCGGTCGGATCTGGTCGGCGAATGTGCGCATGTAGTCGGTGGCGGCGACCGCGGGGCCGGGCCGCCCCTCCAGGCACTGCTCGACATGCGACTTGCGCTGCGGCTCCTCGGGATGCAGCAGGTTCCAGCGCTCCGCTTCCATGCCTTCGCGACGCAGTTCCGTGAAGCTCGGGCAGCTCCAGACGTCCGCAGCCACACCCCAGTCCTGCGCGAGCAGGTCTGCCGCGGCGATGACTTCGCGCAGGATGGTGCCGCTGCCCAGCAGCTGCACGGTGGCGGCACGTGGCTCTCCTCCCGCCGCCCGCAACAGGTACATCCCCTTGAGGATCGCTTCGCGCGCACCTGCGGGCATCGCCGGGTGCGCGTAGTTCTCGTTCATCACCGTGATGTAGTAGAACACGTCCTCTTGATCCTTCACCATCCGCCGCAGGCCGTCCTGGATGATCACGGCGACCTCGTAAGCGAAGGTCGGGTCGTAGGACACGCAATTGGGTACCGTCGAAGAGATCAGGTGGCTGTGCCCGTCTTCGTGCTGCAGGCCTTCACCGTTGAGCGTGGTGCGGCCGGCCGTCCCGCCGAGCAGGAACCCGCGCGCGCGGCTGTCGCCGGCCGCCCAGGCCAGGTCGCCGATGCGCTGGAAGCCGAACATCGAGTAGAAGATGTAGAACGGGATCATGGACAGCCCGTGCGTGCTGTAGGAGGTCGCGGCTGCGATCCACGACGACATCGCGCCGGGCTCGTTGATGCCCTCCTGCAGGATCTGTCCGCTCTTGTCCTCCTTGTAGTACATGAGCTGGTCGGCATCCTGCGGGCGGTACAGCTGACCGATGGACGACCAGATGCCCAGCTGCCGGAACATGCCCTCCATGCCGAAGGTGCGTGACTCGTCGGGCACGATCGGCACGACGAACTTGCCGATGTTCTTGTCGCGCACCAGCACGTTGAGGATGCGCACGAACGCCATGGTGGTGGACAGCTCGCGCTCGCCGCTCGATTCGAGCAACGCCTGGAACGCAGCCAGCTCCGGGACCTCCAGCGGCGCGGCCTTCTGACGCCGTTGCGGCAGCGAGCCGCCCATCGCCGCGATGCGCTCGCGGAAGTACTTCATCTCGGGGCTGTCCTCGGCGGGCTTGAAGAACGGCACCTCTTCGAGCTTGTCGTCCGGGATCGGGATGTCGAAGCGGTCGCGGAACGCCCGGATGGAGGTCGTGCCCATCTTCTTCTGCTGATGGGTGATGTTCTGACCCTCGCCGGACTCGCCCATGCCGTAGCCCTTGATGGTCTTGGCGAGAATCACCGTGGGCTGGCCGGTGTGATTCACCGCCGCGGTGTAGGCCGCATAGATCTTGTGCGGGTCGTGACCGCCGCGATTGAGCCGCCAGATGTCGTCGTCGGACATGTTGGCGACCATATTGAGCAGCTCCTTGTACTTGCCGAAGAAGTGCTCGCGCACGTAGGCGCCGTCCTTGGACTTGAACACCTGGTACTCGCCGTCCACGCGCTTCTTCCATGCGCTTGAGCAGCAGCCCGGCGGTGTCGCGCGCGAGCAGGGAGTCCCAGTAGGAGCCCCAGATCACCTTGATCACGTTCCAGCCGGCGCCGCGGAAGTCCGCTTCCAGCTCCTGGATGATCTTGCCGTTGCCGCGCACCGGCCCGTCCAGCCGCTGCAGATTGCAGTTGACGACGAAGATCAGGTTGTCGAGCTTCTCGCGCACGGCGAGCGAAATCGCGCCCAGGGATTCCGGCTCATCCATCTCGCCGTCGCCCATGAATGCCCAGACCTTGCGGCCATCGGTGTCGATCAGGCCGCGGTCCTTCAGGTATTTCATGAAGCGCGCCTGGTAGATCGCCATGAGCGGCCCCAGGCCCATGGACACGGTCGGAAACTGCCAGAAGTCGGGCATCAGCCAGGGATGCGGATAGGACGACAGGCCCTTGCCGTCCACCTCCTGGCGGAAGTTGTCCAGCTGCTCGGCGCTGATGCGCCCTTCCAGGAAGGCGCGCGCGTAGATGCCCGGGGAGGAATGGCCCTGGAAAAACACCAGGTCGCCACCGTGCTCGGCGCTGGGCGCGTGCCAGAAATGATTGAAGCCCACCTCGTACAAGGTCGCCGCCGACGCGAAGCTGGCGATATGTCCGCCCAGCTCCGAGGACACCTTGTTGGCGCGCACCACCATGGCCATCGCGTTCCAGCGGTTATAGGAACGGATGCGATGTTCCAGCTCGTGGTTCCCGGGTGAGGGCGCCTCCTGGCCGGGCAGCAGCGTGTTGATGTAGGCGGTGGTGGCGCTGTAGGGAAGGTAGGCGCCGCTGCGGCGCGCCTTCTCGATCAGTTTCTCGAGAATGTAGTGGGCGCGCTGCGGCCCTTCCACTTCGAGCACGCCCTCCAGCGCCTCGAGCCATTCCTGCGTCTCTTGCGGATCGATGTCCGGCACGGCAGCCATTTGCATGGGTGTCCCTCGTGAGCTGCTACTTGCTGCTATGCATTTGTGATGCAAGCAGAATTTCGCCAAAAGTATACCAGCGCAGGGGCCGGTCGGCTGAGCTGGGAGCCGCTCGGTTCGGGCTTCACTTCTTCGCCGGCGGCGGCACCCGACCGAGCAGGTAGAACTCGTCGTTCGGCCGCATGGCGATGAGGTGCGCCATCCGGTTGGACAGGGCAAAAAACGCGGTGATTCCGCCGATGTCCCAGATGTCCTCGTCGCTGAACCCGTGTTCCCGCAGACTCTGATGGTCGGCCTCGGTCACCGCCTCCGGCGTGCGTGCAAGCTTCACGGCAAAGTCGAGCATGGCCCGCTGGCGCGGCGTGATATCGGCCTTGCGGTGATCGACGGCGACCTGATCGGCCACCTGGGGGTTCTTCGCATAGATGCGCAGGATAGCGCCATGGGCGACGACGCAGTACAGGCAATGGTTCACTCCGCTCGTGGCGACGACGATCATCTCGCGCTCCGCCTTGGACAGGCCGGAAGCCTCCCGCAACATCAGGGCATCGTGATAGGCGAAAAACGCGCGGAACTCGTCCGGGCGATGAGCGAGGGTGATGAAAACGTTCGGCACGAAGCCGGCTTTGTCCTGAACCTGCAGGATCTTGTCCCGGATGTCCTGGGGGAGCTCGTCGAGGGTCGGAACGGGGTAGCGGCTGATGGGTTGCGCCATGCTTCAATCTCTATCAACAAAGTCTTCACCGCAGAGGCGCGGAGGCGCAGAGATCCGCAGAGAAAACCAATGCAAATGCGGCTGCACTCGGCAGTTCCTTGCCGCGAACGACCAGCCAGCGCGCAAACGGCGCACCGCGATGGGCGAGTAGGATGAGCTCTGCGGGCACTTCTCCGCGCATCTCTGCGCCTCCGCGTCTCTGCGGTTATGCCTTAGTCGTACTTGCGCACGTCCTCGATGACCTTGCCGTCGTTCGGCAGCGTGCCGCGCGGTTTGAGGACGACAAGGCCGCGCAGCTTGGTGGCCTCGCGCAGGGTCTCCTCGACGGTCTGAGCAAAGCTCTCGGACGCGGGCTCGGCGACCTCGCACTGCAGGGTCATCACGTCGTTCTTGTCCGCGTCGTGGCTGACCGTCAAGCGTGCACGCAGGATCTCCGGATGGCGTTTGACCACTTTGTCGACCTGGGACGGATGCACGAACATCCCCTTGACCTTGGTGGTCTGGTCCGCGCGCCCCATCCAACCCTTGATGCGCAGGTTGGTGCGTCCACACGGGCTGGGCCCGGGCAGAATCGCGGACAGATCGCCCGTGCCAAAGCGGATCAGCGGATACTCCGGAGTGAGCGCGGTCACCACGACTTCACCGACCTCGCCCTGCGCTACCGGCTCGCCGGTGCCTGGCCGAACGATCTCCACGATGACGCCCTCGTCGACCACCATGCCCTCGCGCGAGGGCGTTTCGTAAGCGATCAATCCCAAGTCGGCGGTGCCATACGACTGGTACCCTTCGATGCCGCGCTCGGCGAGCATGTTGCGAACCGGCGCGAGAAAGGCCTCGCCGCCTACCGAGGCCTTGCGCAGGCTCGAAACGTCGACCTTCATCTCGTCGGCCTTCTCCAGCAGGATGCGCAGGAACGACGGGGTACCCGCGTAGCCCACCGGCTTGAGATCGGAGATGGTCTGCACCTGCAACTCCGTCTGACCCACTCCGGCCGGGAAGACCGGGCAGCCCAGCGCTTGAGCCGCCAGGTCGTACATCATGCCGGCGGGGGTGAAGTGATACGAGAAGGTGTTGTGCACCAGATCGCCTTCTCGAAAACCGGCCGCATACAGCGCGCGCGCCACGCCCCAATAGTCGCGCTTGTCCGCCTGCGGATCATAGATCGGTCCGGGTGAAGCGAACACGCGTCCGAGCTGTCCAGCGGAATGGCCGTCATCCCCGCAAACGGAGGGCGGGTCTTCTGCAACTCGATCAACTCGGCTTTGCGCGTGACCGGCAGACGCGCCAATGCCGCACGGTCCTTCACCTCGTACGGCCGCACCTCCTTCAGCAGCTCGGCAAAGTAGGGTGCGTTCTTCTTCGCGTTCGCGAGCTGCTCCTGGAGCGCCCTGAACAAGGCGCGCTCGCGCACCTCGGGGTCGCGCGTTTCCAAGTCGTCGAAGTAGTGCATAGCAGTTACGCAAGCCAGCGCTTGCGCCGGCGATAGTGCTTGGCGTCGCGGAAGCTCTTGCGGCCGCTGCCGGACAGCCCGAGGTAGAACTCCTTGACGTCCTCGTTGCTGCCCAGCTCCTGTCCGGGGCCGTCCATGACCACGCGGCCGTTCTCGAGGATATAGCCGTAGTCGGCGTAGCGCAGCGCCACGGCGGTATTCTGCTCGGCCAGCAGAAAGCTCACGTTCTCCTTCTGGTTGAGCGTGCGCACGATGTCGAAGATCTCCTCCACCACCTGCGGCGCCAGACCCATCGACGGCTCATCCAGCAGGATCATGCTCGGGCGGGCCATCAGCGCCCGGCCGATCGCCGTCATCTGCTGCTCCCCTCCCGAGGTATAGCCGGCCTGGCTGGTGCGCCGCACCTTCAGGCGCGGGAAGTAGCCATACACCATCTCGAGATCGCGGCGAATCTCGGCGCGGCCGCCGCTGCGGGTGAAAGCGCCGGTCAGCAGATTCTCCTCAACCGTCAAGTGCTGGAAGCAGTGCCGCCCCTCCATCACCTGGATGACTCCCCGCCGCACCACCTCGGAGGGATTGAGCCGATCCACCCGCTCGCCCTTGAATTCGATCGAGCCCTTGGTGACCTCGCCGCGTTCCGACGCCAGCAGATTGGAGATAGCTTTGAGCGTGGTGGTCTTGCCGGCGCCGTTGGCCCCCAGCAGCGCCACGATGCTGCCCTCGGGAACTTCGAGCGATACCCCCTTGAGCACGAGGATCACGTGGTCATAGATGACCTCGACGTTGTTGACGACGAGGATGGGTGGAGACATAGGGGCTAGGGACTAGGGATTAGGGGCTAGGGACATTCGCGAGGTGCGAGATCACGTAGCGAATTCCGAGAGATTTCCAACAGAACCAAGATGTATTGCATCGAGTCGAGGTTGGCGCATCCTTACTCCCTAGCCCCTAGCCCCTAGCCCCTAGCCCCTAGCCCCTAGCCCCTAGCCCCTAGCCCCTAGCCCCTAGCCCCTAGCCCTGCTAGCCCCTAGCCCCTAGCCCCTAGCCCCTAGCCCCTAGCCCTTCATACACCCGGGCGTAATGCCCTTCTCCTTGGCGTACTGGGCGGCGGATTCTTCCACCATCTTCCGCACCAGTGCGCTGTCGCCGTTGATCCAGCCGGAGACGGATTTCCATTGCTTGCCGTCCCACTGCTGGAAGCGCACCAGTCCGCTGCCGCTGTGGTTGTCGCAGCTGACCTTGATGGGCGGAATCATTTCGCCAAAACCAAGCTGTTGCAGCCGCTTGGCATCGAGGCTGAGCTGCTCCAGGCCCCAGCGCACCTGCTCGCCGCTCATCGGCTTCTTGCCGAACTTGGCCTGTGCGGTGCGCACCGCCTCTACCGTCATCATCGCCGCCGACAGTCCGCGGTTGTACAGAACCTGCCCCACTACCCTGGGATCGGTCGTGCTCTTGCCGGCAGAGATGACGTACTTTTCCACATCCTTGAGGACGGGGAAATCCTTCCCCGCCAGGTTGAGGCTGGCGGCGTAATAGCCGGTGGCCGCCCCTTCGGTGGGTTCGGTATCGGTCTCCGCGCCGGCCCACCAGTTCCCGACCATCTTGTCGCGCGGGAAGCCAACCTTCTGGGCGGTCTTGAGCGCGGTCGCATTCATCACGCCCCAGCCCCACAGGATGACCCAGTCGGGCTTGTATTGGCGGATCTGCAGCCACTGCGACTGCTGCTCGTTGCCCGGGTGCGGCACCGGGATCAGTTTCAGCTCGAAGCCCAGCTTGGCGGACTCGGCTTCCAGAACCGGGTGCGGCTCCTTGCCGTAAGCGGAGTCGTGATAGAGGAGGACGATCTTCTTGCCCTTGACGTTGTCCGCACCCCCTTCCTTCTCGGTGATGAACTTCACGATCGCCGTGGCGCAATCCCAGTAGTTGGATTCAAGCGGAAATACCCACGGGAATACGCGCCCGTCCACGGCGTCGGTGCGTCCGTATCCGAGCGTGATGAGCGGGATCTTGTCGGTCGGGGCCTTATCCAGCAACGAGTAAGTGATGCCGGTCGACATCGGGTGGATTGCGGTCGGGCCGGTGGCGGTCTTGGTCTTCAACCGCTCGTAGCACTCCACGCCCTTGGTGTTGTTGTATTCGGTCTCGCACTCCTCCCACGACAACTTCACTCCGTTGACCCCGCCGTCGCGTTCATTCACCAGCGCCAGATAGTCGACGAACCCACTGAAGAACGTGGCACCGTTGGCGCCGTACGGGCCGACCCGGTAGCTGGTGATGCCGATGAACTGCGTTCCGGGCTGCTGGGCGAGCGCCGTGGCTGCCCCGGTAGCGGCGGCAGCGGCGATCAGCAGCGTGAGCAAAGCGTTGTTCCATCCTCGCATGGTGTTCCTCCAGTGTGTGCTTCGACCTGTTCTCTTCGCGGTGCGTTCCGGGCCGCGCCCGCAGGCGTGCCTTGCGCCCTTAACGCATCCCCCGGGGCCTTTAACGCAACATCGGGGCGGCTCGGTTGACCGGCGCGCTGCGACGGCCCGCCGCTAGTACGGGAACGGCCACAACCTCAGCTTTTCCTTCGCGATCTGCCAGAGCCGGGCGAGTCCGTTCGGCTCCACGATCAGGAAGAAGATGATCAGCGATCCGAACACCAGCAGCTGCAGCATCGAGGTGACTCCGGACCCGAGGCCGAGATTGAACTGCGCCGCGACGAACGTCAATACCTGGTCCAGCAGGATCGGCAGCAGGCTGATGAAGGCAGCGCCGAGAAACGAGCCGAGGATGCTGCCGACTCCACCGATGATGACCATGAACAGGATGCGGAACGACAGATCCAGGTTGAGGTCCTCGGGCGCTACCGTGCCCAGTGAAGCGTAGGCGTAGAGCGCGCCCGCCACGCCGCAGTAGAACGAGCTCACGGCGAACGCGGTCAGCTTCGCGCGCACGATAGGAATGCCGATCACCGCAGCCGCCACATCCATGTCGCGCACCGCCATCCAGGAGCGACCCGCGCGGCTGCGCACCAGGTTCTTGGCTAAGAGCGCGAGCACCGCCACGATTGCCAGCACCAGTACGTAGCGCTGCGCCGGCGTCTCGAAGGTGTAACCGAGGATCTCCATGGGCTGGGCGGTGATGACCCCGGATGCGCTGTAGTTGGAAAACCAGCCGACCTTGATCAGCAGCCAGGGGATGAAAAACTGCGCTGCAAGGGTGGCGACCGCGAGGTAGAAGCCTTTGATGCGCAGGCTGGGCAGTCCGAAGGCGATGCCGACCAGCGCCGCCGCCACACCGCCCAACGCGAAGCTTGCCAGGAGCGGCATGCCAGGCACGCGCAGCTCGAAGTTGTAGGCGGTGACCGCCCCCACAGCCATGAACGCGGCCGTGCCGAGCGAGAGCTGGCCGGCATAGCCCGTGAGGATGTTGAGCCCGATGGTCGCCAGCGCAAACACCAGGAAGGGGATCAGGAGGGCCGTCAGCCAATAGTCGCTGGCCAGCAGCGGCACGCCGACAAAGGCAGCGACGAGCAGCGCTGCGAAGGCGAGCCGATCCTGCAGGATCGGAAAGACCTGCTGGTCGGCTGCGTACGAGGTCTTGAACTGGCCGGCTTCGCGGTAGAGCATGGTCTGTTATGCAGTCGGAGAGCTATACCCGATCGATGTGCTTCTCGCCGAACAGCCCCTCCGGCCGCACCAGCAGGAACAGCAGCGCCATGACATACGCGAACCAGCCTTCGATCCCGCCGCCGACGTGGGGTCCGAGATAAACCTCGGCGAGCTTTTCGGAGGCGCCGATGATCAACCCGCCCACGATGGCCCCGGCGATGGAGTCGAAACCTCCGAGGATCAGCACCGGAAGCGCCTTGAGCGCGGTGAACGTCAGGGCGAACTGCACGCCGCTGCTGCGTGCCCCCCAAAGCAGTCCGGCCGCCAGCGCGACGAAGCCTGCCACCGACCAGACGATGGCCCAGATCTGCTTGAGCGGGATGCCGACCGCCAGCGCTCCCTGATGATCGTCGGCCACCGCCCGTAATGCCCGGCCGATCCGGGTGCGGTTGAAGAACACGGCCAGCAGTGCCACCAGGGCACCGGCCGCGAGGGCGGCCACCACGTCGAAGCTGCTGACCATGATGTTGTGGCGGTCGAGCAGCCAGCCGATCGGGGCGTCCTCGATGCCCAGGCTCAGCGGGCGGGGTTCGGTGCCCCAGAACAGCTGCGCGAGACTCTCGAGCACAAAGGTGAGCCCGATGGTCGCCATGAACAGCGAAATCTGCGGCTGATTCACCAACGGGCGCAGCACGATGCGCTCGATCAGGATGCCGAGCAGCACCATTACGCCGAGCGTCGCAGCAAACGCCAGCCATGGGCTGAACCCGAACTTGTCGTGCAGGCTCACATAGGTCAGCGCGGCGAAGAACACCATCGCGCCCTGGGCGAAATTGAACACGCCGGAGGCCTTGTAGATCAGCACGAAGCCGAGCGCCACCAGCGAATACATCACGCCCGCGAGCAGCCCGCCGATCAGTACTTCCAGGAAAAATTGCATGCACTGGCCCCTAACCGCAAAGACGCAAAGGCGCAAAGGATACGCAAAGCCATGACGGCTGTGGACGCTCCTTGACTATCCCGGCAGTTCTTTGCGTCACCTTTGCGTCTTTGCGCCTTTGCGGTCGAGCCTAATGCGCGACGCCCAGATAAGCGTCGATCACCGCCTGGTTGCTGCGAACCTCGGCGGGATAGCCGTCCGCGATCTTGCGCGCCGTAGTCGAGCACGACGATGCGGTCGGAAATGTCCATGACCACCCCCATGTCGTGCTCGATCAGGACGATGGTGGTGCCGAACTCGTCGTTGACGTCGAGGATGAAGCGGCACATGTCCTGTTTTTCCTCGACGTTCATGCCGGCCATCGGCTCGTCCAGCAGCAGCAATACCGGCTCGGCCGCGAGCGCGCGCGCCAGCTCGACGCGTTTCTGCAAGCCATACGGGAGGCGGCCGACCGGGGTCTTGCGCACGTGCTCGATCTGCAGGAAGTCGATGATCTCCTCGACTTTCGCGCGGTGTTCGAGCTCTTCGCGCCGGTTGCGCCCCACGTACAGCGCCTGCTCCAGCAAAGTGGCGTGCATCTTCAGGCTGCGCCCGGTCATGATGTTGTCCAGCACGGTCATGCCCTTGAACAGCGCGATGTTCTGAAAGGTGCGGGCGATGCCCTGGGCGGCGGCGCGATGCGGGTTCACTTTGCGGCGGGTCTCGCCGCGGAAGCGGATGGTGCCCTGCTGCGGGTGGTACACGCCGTTGATCACGTTGAGCATGGAGGACTTGCCCGCGCCATTCGGTCCGATGATGGCGCGGATCTCGCCGGCGCGTACGTCGAAGCTCACCTCGGTCAACGCCTTCACGCCGCCGAAGGCGAGCGAGATGTTGTCCACGCTGAGGACGACTTCACCGATGCGCTGCGAGGCGGCCGGCAGGTTCACGCGTGCGCCTCCTGGCGCGCGGCGGTGCGCGCACCCGGCGTCGCAGGCGCACGGAATACCTTGGCATCGCGGATGCGCACATCGGCGCTGATCCGACCCTTGCGGCCGTCCTCGAACTTGACCTCGGTCTCGACGAAGCAGCTGTCCTTGCCGCTGTACAGCGCGTCCACCAGAGCGGCGTACTTCTCTGCAATGAACCCGCGCCGCACCTTGCGCGTACGCGTGAGCTCATCGTCGTCGGGGTCGAGCTCCTTGTGCAACACCAGAAAGCGGTGCACCTGCGAGTCGGCAACCATCGGGTCGCCGGCCAGCTCGGCGTTGATCTGCTCGACGCACTCCTGGATGAGCTGGTACACCTCCGGCTTGGCGGCGAGGTCGGTGTAGCCGGAGTAGGCGAGCCCGCGGCGCTCGGCCCAGTTGCCCACCGCCCCCAGATCGATATTGATGAACGCGCACACCATCGGGCGTTCGTGACCGAATGCCACGGCCTCTTTGATGAACGGGAAGAACTTGAGCTTGTTTTCGATATAGTTCGGCGCGAACACCGCGCCGCCTACCAGCCGGCCGACATCCTTGGCGCGGTCGATGATCTTGAGATGGCCGTCGGCGTCGAAGAAGCCAGCGTCGCCGGTGCGAAAGTAGCCGTTCTCGTCGAACACCTCTGCGGTGGCGTCCGGGCGCTTGTGGTATTCGCGCAGCATGGCGGGGCTTTTCACCAGCACTTCGCCGTTGTCGGCGATCTTGACTTCCACGCCGGGCGCGGGCAGACCGACCGTGTCCAGCTTGATCTGCCCGTCGGGCTGCAGGCAGACGTAGGCGCAGGTCTCGGTCGATCCGTAGAACTGCTTGAGGTTGATGCCGATCGAGCGGTAGAAGCGGAACAGGTCGGGACCAATCGCCGCTCCGGCGGTGTAGGCCACGCGAATGCGGCTCATCCCGAGCACATTGCGAAGCGGTGCGTAGACCAGCATCGCTCCCAGAGCATAGAGCGCGCGATCGCCGATGGGCACGCCAGGCTTGCCGTCGAGGATCTCGGCGCCGCAGCGCCGCGCCACGGCGAGGAAGGTGCGGAACAGCCAACGCTTGATGCGCGAGGCGTCCTCCATGCGGATGGTGAGCTGGGTCAGCAGGTTCTCGAACACCCGCGGCGGGGCGAAGAAGTAGGTCGGGCCGATCTCGCGCATGTCGGTCATCACCGTCTCGCCCGACTCGGGACAGTTGATGGTGAAGCCGGCCACCAGCGCCTGGGCGTAGGAGAACAAGTTGTCCCCGACCCAGGCCATCGGCAGATAGGACAGGATCTCGTCGCGCGGGCCGAGTTTGTCGAACTCGCTGCTGCCGCGCGCCGCGGCGATCAGCGCGTCATGCGTGTGGCGCACGCCCTTCGCCTTGCCGGTGGTGCCGGACGTATACAGCATGATGGCCACGTCGCTGCCTTGACCCTTGGCCAGCTCGGCCTCGAACCCGCCGGCCGCATCGCCGTCCAGGCTGCGGCCGCGCTCCTGCAGCTCGCTGTAGCGATGCAGGAACGTCTGGCGGTAGTGCCGCATGCCGCGTGGATCCTTGTAGACGATCTGCTCCAGCTTCGGGAGGCGGTCCTTGATCTCGAGGAGCTTGTCGACCTGCTCTTGATCCTCGACGACGGCGATGCGCACGTCGGCATCATCGAGGATGTAGATCATCTCCTCGGCCACGGCGTCCTGGTAGAGCGGCACCGGCACGCCGCCCAGGCACTGCGCCGCTGCCATCGACCAGTACAGCTGTGGCCGGTTGTCGCCGATGATCGCGAGGTTGTCGCCGCGTCCGAAACCCAGGCTGCGCAACCCCAGGGCCAGCGCGCGAACCTCGTCGGCCACCTGCGCCCAGGTCCACGCTTGCCAGATGCCGAGATCCTTTTCCCGCATGCAGGTCTCATACGGGCGCGTCCGCGCGTGATGCAGCAGAAGTCGGGGGAAGGTGTCGGCAGCCTGCGCCGCTGCGGCAGAAGCGTTCATGACGCCGGGAGGTCTGGGGTTATTCTGGGATGGGGCTGGCTTCCGCGCGCAATCATAAGCCAATCTTGCAGCGCGCAGCGGATGTTGCGTTGCGCAACGATGCGCGCGTCCGCAGATCCGAATCCGTCAGGAGCCGGGGGGAAGCTCGCTGACGCAGCAGCGTGCTTCGGGAGTCGGCAGGCCTCAGCCGCCAGGCGCACCCTGCGTGTTGATGTAGAGCGCGTAGAGGCTCTTGCTTGCGGCCATGAACAGGCGGTTACGGTGGGTACCGCCGAAGCAAAGGTTGGCGCAGCGCTCGGGCAGATCGATGCGGCCGATCAGCCTGCCGTCGGGGTTGAAGATGGCCACGCCGTCCAGGTCGGCAGACCCCATCCCCCAGCCCATCCAGAGATTGCCGTCGACGTCGCAGCGCATGCCATCGGGCGTGCCCGGCCCCACGTCGATGAGCTTGCGGCGATTGGCCAGCCGTCTCCCGCCGTCCATGACGTCATAGGCGTATACATTGCGCGGCGTGCTGCCGGACTCGACCAGGTAGAGGATCGACTCGTCGGGCGAGAAGCACAGTCCGTTGGGGCGATTCACTTCGCTCTCCACCACCGTCAGCGCGCCGGTCGCAGCGTCGACCCGGTAGACGTTCATCGGCAGCTCCTGCTCGCCAAGGTAGCCCTCGTAGTAGCCCAGCAGGCCGAATGGAGGGTCGGTGAACCAGATCGAGCCGTCCGACTTCACCACCACGTCATTGGGGGAGCTCAGGCGCTTGCCGTCGTAGCGATCCGCGACGACCGAGAAGGTGCCGTCGTACTCGGTACGCGAGACGCGCCGCCCGCCATGCTCGCAGGTGACGAGCCGGCCCTGGCGGTCACGGGTGTTGCCGTTGGCGAAGTTGGAGGGTTTGCGAAACACGCTGACCGCGCCGGTCTCCTCCTCCCATTTCATCATCCGGTTGTTGGGGATGTCGCTCCACAGCAGGTAGCGGCCATCGCCGAACCACACCGGCCCTTCGCACCAGCGAAAGCCATGTGCGAGCCGTTCCACGGCTGCGAGGTTGAGGCGGTACTTCGCGAAGCTTTGGTCGAGGACCCGGATGGAAGCGTCGGGATAGCGCTGGCTCGGCTGCCACAGCGCCTCGCGACCTCCGGCAGCGTCAGGCTGCATGCATGCCTCCCGTCGGGCTGGTTACTTGTTCTTGAGCGCGGCGAACGAGTCGTCCACGATCTGCAGGGTGCGGTCGACGTCGGCGTCGGAGTGGGCGATCGAGATGTAGAACTTCTCGTTCGGGTTCACCAGCAACCCGCGCTTCATCAGCTCGATGGCCCAGCGCCAGCCGAGGTCCTTGTCGTGGGTGGTCAGGTCCAGCCAGGTGCGCAACGGCTTGCGCTCGGTGAAGCGGATGCCCCAGACCGCGTCCTCGCCGGGTGCCTGCACCGGGAAGCCGTGGCGCTGGCCCGCCTCGACCATGCCGGCCCGCAGGCGCGCGCCGATGTGATGCAGGTGCTCATAGGTCCCAGGGCGCGCGAGCACGTCGAGCGCCGCAAGACCCGCCGCCGCGCAAACCGGGTTGCCGTTCAGCGTGTTGGTGGCCCAGACGCATTCGGCCTTCGGGCGGCTGCGCGCATCCAGCATCGACATGATCCGTGCGTCGCCGACCACCGCCGCCAACGGGAAGCCGCCGCTGATGGCTTTGCCGTAGCAGGCCAGATCGGGCACGACGCCGTAGCGCTCCTGGGCCCCGCCCCAGGCGATGCGAAAGCCGGTGACGATCTCGTCGTAGATCATGACGATGCCGTGCTTGCGGGTGACCTCGCGAATCGCCTGCAGAAACCCGCGCTCCGGCAGCAGGACGCGTTGCAGCGGTTCCACGATCACGGCGGCGAGGTCGGCGGCGTGCCGCTCGATCATGTCGACGGCGCCCTGTGCATCGTTGAACGGCGTCACCAGGACCGTGTCGCCGGTCTCGCGCGGCACACCCACGGAATCGGGCGCGGCGCGCGGATACTCGGAGGCGCGGGTGGGCACCGTTCCCCACAATCCATAGTCGTGCATGCCATGCCACGCCCCTTCGAACTTGAGGACCTTGTTGCGCTTGGTGAACGCGCGGGCGATGCGCAAGGCGTAGAACGTTGCTTCGGTGCCGGAGCCGGTGTAGTGCACCACTTCGCCGCACGGGATCGCATCGACCAGGCGCTTGGCGAGCCGGATCTCCGGCTCGTTCAGAAAGAAGTACGTGGTGCCCTTGGGCAGCTGCTCGCTGACCGCCTCGGTGATGGCCGGGTGCGCGTGCCCGAGCAGCGCGGGTCCCGAGCTCAGGTGGTAGTCGATGTACTCGCGCCCGGCGACGTCGAAGACGCGGGAGCCCTCGCCGCGCGCGACCACGAGATTCAACTCGGGCGGCAGAACGAACAGGCCGGTGCCGCCGCCGGCGAGATAGCGGCCCGCCAGGGCCAGGAGTTCGGTTTGTCGAGCAGCGTCCATGGCGCGCCTTTCGGTCTGATGGTCGATGGGAGGCGGATAGTCTACCCGCTGGCTGGGATGCCCGCGCCGCGCCGGCCGGATGTGGTCAAATACCCGCATCGCCTATGAGCAAGACCGCTCTCATCATCGGCGCCAACGGCCGGCTCGGCCAAGTGCTCACGAGCGCGTTCCTGGCCGGTGGATGGCGCGTGCTGGCGCAGGTGCGGCGCGCGTCGACCCGCGTTGCCGAGCCCGGTCTGCAGTGGCTGCAGGCGTCGGCGCAGGATCCCGCCGGGCTGGCCGAGGCGGCGCGGACGGCCGACGTTGTCGTGCACGCGGCGAATCCCTCGTATACGCACTGGCGCACGGAAGCGATGCCGCTTGCTCGCAACGCCATGGATACGGCGCGCCGCCTCAATGCGGTGCTGATGTTTCCCGGCAATGTGTACAACTTCGGCGCAGGCATGCCCGAGACACTGACCGAGGCCACGCCGCAGGACCCGACCACTCGCAAAGGCCGCATTCGCACGCAGATCGAGGCCGCGATGCGCGAAGCCGCGCGCTCGGGCTTGCGCGTGGTGGTCATCCGTGCCGGGGACTTTTTCGGCGGGCCGGGACGCGGATCGTGGTTCGACCTGGTGATCGCCAAATCGCTGCGCCAGGGCAAGGTGGTCTATCCCGGCCGCATCGACGCCGTGCACGCGTGGGCGTACTTGCCGGACCTGGCGCAGGCATTCGTTCTGGTCGCGGAGCGGCGTGCGGCCCTGCCGGTGTTCGAGACCCTGCACTTCCCCGGGTGCGCGCCGACCGGCCGGGAATTCCTGGAGTGCCTGGAGCGCTCGGCGCGCCGCGTCGGTCTGCTCGGGCAAGGGCGGACCCTGGACCGCGCCGGGATGCCATGGGCGTTTCTCCGAATCGCCGGCTTAGCCGTGCCGATGTATCGGGAAATCGCCGAGATGCGTTACCTGTGGAATGTGCCGCACCGGCTTGCGGGTCAGCGCTTGACTTCGGTTCTCGGCAGCGTGCCGGCGACACCGCTGGACGACGCGATGGATGCGACGCTGCGGGAGCTGTTCAAAGGAACAGCCCGCTAATGCATCCGCGGCTTCTTCAGGTATTCCCCGCGGTCAGCTGAGCGGACTCTCGCTCGCGTAAGGGTGCCGTCCCGAGACAGCGTGAGCGGCACTTCGACTCCGGCGGGACCGAGGCGCCACACCTTGCGGAACAGGTCGGCGAGACCGGATGCGCGCTCGCCGGCGACTTCGATCACCACGTCGCCCGGCTGTACGCCGGCCCGCTCCGCCGGCGCGCCCTTCGCCAGTCCGGCGACCACGAGGTGGCCGTCCTTTTCGGTGGCATACATCCCGAGCCAGGGCCGGGCCGGCCGGTTGGCTTGTCCCATGGTGAGCAAATCGTTCAGGATCGGCTCGAGCAGGTCGATGGGCACGAACATGTTGCCCTGGACCTGCTGGCCTTCGATCACCTCCTGCACCAGCAGCGAGCCGATGCCAAGCAGGCGTCCATCCATTCCGAGCAGCGCCGATCCGCCCCATTCCGGATGCGCGGGTGTTGTGAACAGCGCTTCGTCGAGCACGTACTCCCAATAGCCGGCGAACTCGCGCTTGTCGACGATCTTGGCCTTGAGAGCATGCGCACGTCCGCCGTTGCCGATCACCAGGACGTCGCCGCCGGTCGCGCAGTCTCGGACCGAGCCGCGCTGCAACGGCGCAATGTTCAAACGGCCCAGCGGTTGAACCAATCCCAGGCCGGTGGGGAAGTCGTATGCCAGCGGATAGCCGGCGATCAGCGTGCCGTTGTTGGCGCTGAGCCAGATGGTCTCGGCTTCGGTGATCAGGTAGCCGATCGTCAGCACCAGGCCGTTGTCGCCGATCACCACGCCGCTGCCGATGCGCTCGGTGCCGAGGATCGAGGCGGTAAAAGCGTCCTCGGGTGCTTCGGTGCGCAACATGACGACAGCGCTGAGCGCAGCGTCGAGCTCGAAGCGCAAATCCTCCGGACTCGGCTGGAGCGAATCGGGAAACGCCCAGTTGGACGATGCAGCCATCGTGGGGTGACCTCGGACGGCGACGCTGCACCTTGATGCAGATCAAGGAACGCGCCGCGTTGATGCTTGATTCTAGCCTGCATTACGCGCCCGGTGTTGCCAGCGCTCGCCGGTCGCACGGTATCATGGCGGCCCGCCGCAGGCTGTCGGTGACAGCGCGGCGAACGGAAGGAGCATGACAATGCCGAGCAACGCACGCAGACTGGTGGCGACCTCGCCGATGGGGCGGCTGCCGACGTTTCACGCCGAGCGCTACTCGCGCCGACAAATCCTCAAGATGTCGTTGGCGCTGGGCGCCGTATCGCTGACCGCGCCGCTGGCCGCCGCGGCGCAGGACACGGGCTTCGATCCGCGCGGGCCGATGCCTACGCCGGACCAGATCCTCGGCCCGTTCTATCCGGTGCGCAAGCCCCCGGACGGCGGCAACGATCTCACCCACCCGCCAGGGCGCTCCGGGCAGGCGCAGGGTCCGGTCATCTATGTCATGGGTCGAGTGCTGAACCTGCGCGGCGAGCCCTGTAGCGGTGTGCGGCTGGAGATCTGGCAGGCGAACGCCGCTGGCCGCTATATTCATCCGCATGATCGCAACCCGGCGCCGCTCGATCCGAACTTCTACGGCTACGCGACGGTTGTCACCGATGCACAGGGACGCTATCGCTTCAAGACGGTGAAGCCGGGCGCGTATCCGGTGGTTGCAGACTACGTGCGTCCACCCCATATTCACTACGACATTACCGGCCAGTACAACCGGCTCATCACGCAAATGTACTTCCCGGGCGAGGCGCTCAACGATAAGGATCCGCTGCTGCAGAATTCCTGGGCGAAAGACAGTCTGATCGCGCAGGTCTTGCCGCCGACGGCCGCCGAGGAGCCCACCGCGAACCTCGTCGTGTGGGACATTGTCTTGATCCAGGGATAAGGGGATTGCTGCGTGGAGGTGAGGTGTTGAACCGATGGGGCATGGCGGCCGTTGCCGCACTTACCGCGGTTGCGGTGTTCTCGGCTTCGGCCCTCGCCGGTCCATCCGACGACGAGATCAAACAGGATGCGGTCTCCCGGCTGGTGTCCAGCCACGACCCGGCCTTGTCGGTAGGCATCGGTCGCGTGTACGTCAAGCAGGCGGCCCTCAACGCCGCGCGCGACCTGCTCACGGAGCGGGGCAGCGCTGCGGGTTTGCGGCCAGGCGAGTGGAATGCCAAGACGGCGCAATGGCAGGCGGCCGAACGCGAGCTGATGCAAGGCGTGGACGAGCTCATCCAGCGCAGGGTCGCGAACAGCGCATGGGTGCGGGAGGCGTGGTCCGAGCTGATCTCGCAGACCCTCGACGCCGAGCAGGCCGACGAGATTGCCGTGCACTTCCGCAGCGAGGGCGGGGCAGCTGCAGCGGCAGGTGATCGAATGGTTCGTGGGGGAGCTGACCCTGCAGACCTATACTTTCACCGATCGGTTGAAGTACGGCGTGCCCGGATCCGAGCAGGAGATGAAGGATCTGCAGGTCGCGACCTACGAGCGCAAGGAACGGTTCCCGCCGATCTACGACCTCACCTCTTATCCCGACGCCGTGCGTTTCGCCAGCGTCGATCCGGGCGTGAAGTATTTCAAGATGATGGTGATGCAGGGGGTCCATGCCGTGCACGTGCACCTGGAGCAAGTCGCCGAGGAGGCGCGCGCCAGGATTCGCGCCCGCGCCGTCCTCGCCGACCCGTACATCGCCCGCGCGCGCGGCGCTTCCGGCACCAAGGGCTGATCGGCGCGCCCCCGCCACAGGGTGCAACTGGACGGGGCGTCGAAGGGTCCGGTCTGACCTCCTGGTGCTGGTAGCCGGGCAGCAACCCCGAGCGAGCCTCGCTGTGCGCGGGTTTTTTGGGTAGGCTTGCGCTTTTGCCTCTGCGCAAGAAGCGAGCGGCCGTGGCCACCCTGCTGACAGACGACGGCATCAAGCTGTACTACGAAGAGACGGGGACCGGCCTGCCGATCGTTTTCGTGCACGAGTTTGCGGGCGACCACCGCAGCTGGGAACCGCAGGTGCGGCATTTCTCGCGGCGCTACCGGTGCGTCACCTACAACGCGCGCGGCTATCCTCCGTCGGATGTGCCGGTGGAGGTCGAGCGCTACTCCCAGGAGCGCGTCCGCGAAGACGTCCGCTGTGTGCTCGATGCGCTCGGGATCCAGCGCGCCCATGTGGTGGGCCTGTCGATGGGCGCTTTCGCCACCCTGCACTTCGGGATGAGCTACGGCTCGCGTGCGCTGTCGCTGGTGGTGGCCGGGTGCGGCCACGGCGCCCAGCCCGCGCAGCGAGCCCAGTTCCAGGACAACTCGCGCAAGCTCGCCGCCACCATGCTCGAGCACGGCATGGCCTACGCCGCCGCGACCTACGGCCACAGCGAGGTGCGGGTTCAGCTCCGCGACAAGGATCCGCGCGGGTTCGCCGAGTTTCTCAGCCACTTCGCGGAGCATTCTCCGCGCGGGTCGGCCAATACGATGCTCGGCTACATGGCGCGGCGCCCGTCCCTGTACGACCTGACCGACGAGATGGGGCACATCGATGCGCCGCTCCTGGTGATCACCGGTGACGAGGATGATCCCACGCTGGACCCCTCCGTCCTGATCAAGCGCACGGTGGCGAGTGCCGCACTTGCCGTGCTGCCCAAGACCGGCCACTTGATGAACCTGGAAGAGCCGGCGTTGTTCAATCTCCTGCTGGAGAATTTCTTCCATCAGGTCGAGGCCGGCCGCTGGACGGCGCGGGTCTAGTAGCTCGACGACTGTGTTGACTAGAGCCGCTGCCGACGTCCCGGGCGGCCTGAGTTGCGGGTTCGAATTTCCAGTGATCAGACCATGCCAGCCGACGAAGCCCTCTCCCACCTGCGGGTGATCGATCTCACCCGCGTGCGCGCCGGTCCGACCTGCGTCAAGCAGTTCGCCGACTGGGGCGCCCAAGTCATCAAGGTCGAGATGCCGGCCGCCGACGCGGCCGAAGACGGGTTCGGGCCGCGCCACGGCTCGGACTTCCAGAACCTCCACCGCAACAAGCGCTCGCTCACGCTGAACCTGAAAGACCCGCGCGGCGTCGAGGTGCTCAAGCGCCTGGTGAAGTCCGCCGACATCCTGGTGGAGAACTATCGGCCCGACGTCAAGCACAAGCTCGGCATCGATTACGACACCTTGGCCAAGGAGAACCCGGCTCTCATCTACGCCAGCATCTCGGGGTTCGGGCAGGACGGCCCGTATCGCGATCGAGCCGGGTTCGACCAGGTCGCGCAGGGCATGGGTGGACTGATGTGGGTGACCGGCTTGCCGGGTCAGGGCCCGGTGCGCGCGGGCATTCCAGTCGCCGATCTGAGCGCGGGCCTGTTCGCTGCGCTCGGCATCCTCATCGCTTTGCAGGAGCGCAGCCGCTCCGGCAAGGGGCAATGGGTGCAGACCTCGCTGCTGTCGGCGATGGTGACGATGATGGATTTCCAGGCCGCACGCTGGCTGATGGAGGGCCAGGTGCCGGGACAGGCCGGCAACGACCATCCCACCTCGATGCCGACCAGCGTCTATCCAACCGCCGACGGCTTCGTCAACATCGCTGCCGCCGGCACGGCCATCTATACGCGCTTCTGCGAGGCGCTCGGTGTGCCCGAACTTGCGGTGCATCCCGACTACGCAACCGCGGATGGACGCTCGAAGAATCGTGTAGCCCTCAGCGAGGCCATCGCAGCGCGCACGCGCTCCTACACCTCCGATGCATTGATTGCGCTGCTCAACCAGGCGGGCGTCCCGACCGGGCCCATCTACAAGATGGACCGGGTGTTTGCCGACCCCCAGGTCCAGCACTTGGGGATGGCGGTGCCGGTGCCGACCCCGGACGGTCGGGAGGTGCGGTTGGTGGGTCCGGCGATGCGGCTCTCGCGCACCCAGGCACGAATGAAGCGCACGATCGGACCCGCCGGCGAGCACAACGCCGAAGTCCTGCGCGAGGCGGGTTACGACGACGCGCAGATCGCAGCCCTGCGCGCTGGAAAAGTCATTTGAGGAGCATGGCATGAGCGAAGGCAAACTGCGCGTGGAGCGCGACGGACCGGTCGGGCGGCTGGTGCTCGACAACCCTGCGCGGCGCAACGCGATTGGCGGCGACATGTGGCGCGCCATCCCTGCGGCCATGGCCGACTTCGATGCCGATCCGGCGGTACGCTGCGTGGTGGTGCGCGGCGAGGGCAGGGTGGCGTTTGCCGCTGGAGCCGACATCTCCGAGTTCGAGAAGAACCGCTCGAGCGAAGAGGGCGTGCGCGCATACGAGCAAGCGGTGAATGCCGCACACCGCGCAATCGAGGAATCGCCCAAGCCGGTGATCGCGTTGATCCATGGCTTCTGCATCGGCGGCGGGCTCGCCACTGCGCTGTCTTGTGATCTGCGCTACGCGGCGCCGTCCGCAGTGTTCGCTATTCCGGCTGCACGCCTGGGTCTGGCATACGGGGTGGCGGGCACCAGCCGCCTCGTCGCCACGGTCGGTCACGCGGCTGCACGCGAAATCATGTTTACGGCGCGCCGCTACAGCGCCGAAGACGCACTGGCGATGGGACTGGTGAACCGCGTCCTCCCTGAAGCGGACCTCGACGAGTACGTGCGCAAGCTCGCGCTGGATCTGGCCGCCAACGCCCCCCTCACCATCGCCGCAGCGAAGGCGGTCATCGAAACGGTGATCGCGCCCCCCGACGAGGTGTCTGCAGCGCGCGAGCGGATTGCCCGTTGCATGCAGAGCAACGACTATGTCGAGGGCCGGCGCGCGTTCATGGAGAAGCGCCCGGCGCAATTCACTGGGACGTGAACAGTTGTCTGCGAGGTGCTGATCACGCATGCGCTGAGCCGTGGACCGCGGCGCGCCTGGCGTGCCGACGCACTTACCAAGGTCGCCGCGCTGGTACCTGAGGGAATGCGTACAGCGGTGCTGACCCGTCTCGGCGGCCGGCTCCTCGATCCCGCTGCGTGAGCCGGTGCACGAAGTGCCACAGGCGTTTCCCCGCAGGCACCGTCTGCGCGCGGGGACACTTAGTCAAGGGAGGATGTGAACGACTCTCTGCCATTGCGCAGTCAGCCCGGGCGTGGCGGGCTATCAGCTGGGACGCAACAATGCGCTTGACAGCCTAAATAAGAATAATTATCGTTTACGCATGGCGAGGGAAATGCGACCTTTTCCGGGGACGGACCCCACTCCGCTGGATGCGGCTGCGCCCTCGACGGAAACGGCCGTTCGCCGTGTCAGCAGCAGCGAGCTCCTCGGGCCCAGGGGCGAGCTCATCATTCAGCATGATGGTCGCGAGTACCGGCTGCGGCTGACCCAGAACGGGAAGTTGATCCTCACCGCTTAGGACCGCGGGACGTTTCGTCCCGGTCCGCAGCCAGCCAAATCCTCCGCGAGGACCGAAACCCTGCCCGAGGACGTAGCCAGCCAAGCCGATGTTCGGTAAGCGGCCACGTCATCGGGAGGAGTTGCGTGTGCGGTTCAGAGGCGAGCGCGATTCGTCGCGCGCCCATGTTCGCCGGTACGGCTTAGGAGTCTGCTTGCGCAGGTTGGAAGCATTCCGTTGCGCGGGGTTGCCGTGAGCCCACCGCCGCTTCCGCAGCTGGATGTGTTGCTCGCATCTACGCTCTATCTCATGACCCATTACCACGCGCATCGCTGTCCGTGCGTTGCGAACGCGGTGGCGCAACATTTGGATCTGCTCTCCCAGCAAGCGGGCGGCCCGTGCTCGCCGACGCTGCGCTCCGCTTGCGCTCAACTCGAACTGCAATGGCGTGCGCTGACGCACGGCGCGCCAGCCGCCAGCCCAGGGCGGCACTGAGTGGGTGCGCGCGCAGGAGGACGGGTGTGTGATCGAGGCCTGCGAGAGTCGGCGTGCGCGGAATCGCATCCCGCCGCGCAACGCTAAGGATCGTCGCTGTTCCAGCCACCGGCAGGCCGAGCTTCGAGACCGAGGCGAAGCGCACACGCCGGCACGGAGTTTGCATCCATTGCCGGCCCCCGCAACGCCTCAAAATCCCTTTGACATGCCGGCGGGAAGCAGGTATAACGGCGCCGCAGGATTCTCCAAGCGCTGAATTTGCCGGTCCGTAAGTCTCCGCTTCCGCGGTGCTCCTCAGATCTGTTCTCCTCTTGAAGTATCCGCATTCGGGCGCGAGCCCACTACTCTCAATTTTGACAGGACGATTCGAATGAGTTCAGGTACCGTGAAGTGGTTCAACGACGCCAAAGGCTTCGGTTTCATCACCCCCGACGGCGGCGGCAAGGACCTCTTTGCACACTTCTCTGCCATCCAGGGAAGCGGCTTCAAGACGCTGAAGGAGAATCAGCGCGTCACCTTCGATGTGACCACTGGACCCAAGGGCGAGCAGGCGACCAACATCCGCCCCGCCGAATAAGCCAGGACGAAACAGATCCAACGAAAAGCCCGGGAAACCGGGCTTTTTTTTCGCTTGCCTGCCGCGCGATGACGGTCGCGCTACTATTGACCGGCTCGAAGGGGATTCGGATCGCATGGGCGCGCCGCGGTGGTGACCCGCGGCGGCTAGGTGGAGGAGCTTGGAGGTGCCAGGGCACGGCAGAAGAAAAGCCGCAACGAAGCTCACGGGTGTGCTGGTCGCAGTGGTCCTGTGTGTTCTCCTGCTGGCCGTCCTGTTCATCGGCGGGCGTCTCTGGTGGGTGAGCTTCTACGGCTCGGAGGCGCCGCCTCCAGCGCGAGCCGAAGGTGGCGCGCGGCAACCTGCCGCTTCGGCCGAACCCTCCGGGCCCGACACAGCGGGACACGCTGTGAGCGCTCCTGAAACATCTGTTCCGGTACAAGCTTCCGCGACGCGGGACACGTCGGCGAGGCAACCTGCCCTCTCCACAGCGACCGCATCGATTCGGCTTGCCTGGGACCGCGCTGATGACAAGAGCGTAACCGGATACAAGATCCTGTACGGAACTGAGCCGGGCATCCACCCCGAATCGCTGAACGTGGGAAACCAGACCACCGCAACGCTTACCGGCCTGCAGAGGGCAACCAGGTATTACATCGTGGCGGTCTCGGTCGACGCACAGGGCAACCAGAGCCGGCCCTCGAACGAAGTCGAGGTGCTCACCGCACAGTAAGCGTCGCACCAGAGGCGTCAGCGCACCGTTCCGCGCGCCGCCACCGACCAGGTCACCTCGACCTTTCCACCGCGCACCCCGTACATCTCGTCGACCATGTTGCTGACTACGCAACAATGGTTCGGCACGACGTGGATGACTTCTCCGACCTCCGGCTTTTTCTTCGATGCTGTCAGGTCGATGACGCCGTGTTCCTCCGACAGATGCGGGATCACCGCGTCCGGGTACTCCAGGACGTGCCCGTACCCGGTTACGGTGTATAGATCCGAAGTCAGGACCTTGGTCCCGCAGTCGAACACCGCGCGGGCGTCGGTGGGCCGGCTCACCACGGTGGCGCGCACCCGCATCGCACAGTTGTCCCACGTTGCCGTTCCCGAGGCCACGGTCATCACGTCGTTGAAGATGTAGGTGCCCGCCCTATGCTCCGTGAGCATGGGGAACTTGTCCACGCTGAAGATCGCCGGCGTGCCGCCGCCCGAGACCACCGGCACCGGGATGCCGGCGCTGCCGAACAGACGCAAGGCTTCCGCGAAGAACTCGCCAGACTTGGGCTGGCGGATCGGGAACGTCATCAGCCCCTCGAAGTGCATGCGCGGCAGTTGCATGACGGCGCGGGCGAGGTCGAGCGCAGCCTGCGGCGTCTGCACGCCGTTGCGGGCCATGCCGGTGTCGCACTCGATCAGGAAGCGCACGTGCGTCCCATGCCGGATGGCGGCCTCCGACAGGCCCTTTGCGACCGGCTCGTTGTCGAGGACCACAGCGAGGCGTTGCAGCCGCTTCATCTGCGCCATCAGCCGATCGGTCTTTTGCGCACCGACGATGTTGAAGGTCAGCAGCACGTCTTCCGCAACACCGGCGTCGGCAAACACTTCCACCTCGCCGATCTTCTGGCACGTGATGCCTACCGCGCCGGCCTGCATCTGCAGCTTGCCGAGCGCGGGGATCTTGTGGGTCTTGATGTGGGGACGGAAGCCGATACCGTGCTTGGACACATACGACTGCACGCGCCGGATGTTGTCCTCCATGATGTTCAAGTCCACGGTCACGGCCGGAGTTTCGAGCGATTCGACGGACGGCATGGCGGCTCCTCGGTTCAAGATCCGCGGCTGGCAGGGGGCAACTGTCCTGTCTATTCTGCCCTGCTTCTGTTCGACCGGCTGGGGGGATCTCGTGTAAGTTCTAGGAGGGTGTTTTTCAACAGCCCTGCAGACCCGCACCGAAGGACCGATCCAGGAAACGACATGAACGAACCGCACAGCGCGGAGCAATCTGCGAGCAGCGCAGCGCAGGCCAGCCCGTCTGCGCCAGCGGCGCTGGTGGACTCGGCCTACGCCTGGCGGCGCCTCGCCGCAGCGCTGCTGCTCTCCACGCTGGGCGGGGTCGGCATGTGGTCGGTGGTCGTCGCGCTACCCGCGGTGCAGGCGGAATTCGGTGTGGCCCGAGCCGACGCGTCGCTCCCATACACGTTCACCATGATCTGCTTCGGCCTGGGTGGCATGCTGCTGGGCCGCCTGTCCGACCGCTTCGGCGTAGTCTCCGCGGTGCTCGCCGGCGCGGTTTGCCTGTCGCTGGGCTACGCGGTTGCGAGCGTCACCGGGAGCTTGTGGCAGTTCGCGTTGGTCCAGGGGCTCCTGATCGGTCTCGGCAGCTCGGCGACCTTTGCGCCTCTGCTGGCCGACGCCTCGCATTGGTTCACACGGCGGCGCGGCATTGCGGTGGCCATCATCGCCAGCGGCAACTACCTGTCGGGAACGCTGTGGCCGCCGGTGCTGCAGCATTTCATCGCCACGCAGGGATGGCGCGCGACCTATCTGGGGGTCGGTTTGTTCTGCCTGGTCACGATGCTTCCGGTAGCCCTGGCGCTGCGCGGGCGGCCTCCGAGCATCGCCGTAATCTTCCGGCGTGTGCATGCCGCGGCGAGTGCCGGGCTCTCGCCCCGCACCGTGCAGATCCTGCTGACCATCGCCGGGCTGTCGTGCTGTGTAGCGATGTCGATGCCGCAAGTCCACATCGTGGCGTATTGCGCGCGACCTGGGCTACGGCCCGGCGCGGGGTGCGGAGATGCTCTCTCTGATGCTCGGCTTCGGGATCGTCAGCCGCATCACCTCGGGCTGGATCACTGACCACATCGGCGGCTTGCGCACCCTGCTGGTGGGCTCCAGCCTGCAGGCGCTGGCGCTGGTGCTGTTCGTCCCGTTCGACGGGGTGCGTTTCGCTCTACGTGATCTCGGCGCTGTTCGGCTTGTTTCAGGGCGGCATCGTGCCGTCTTACGCCATCATCGTGCGCGAGTATTTCCCGTCACACGAAGCCGGAGGCCGGCTCGGCATCGTGATCATGGCCACGGTGTTCGGGATGGCGCTGGGCGGCTGGATGTCCGGCGCCATTTTCGATCTGACCGGGTCCTACCGCGTCGCCTTCGTGAATGGCGTGCTGTGGAACCTGGTCAACATTTCGATCGTGGTCTGGCTGCTGCAGCGCGGGCGCCCGCGGCTGGCCCACGCCTGAACTGTCCGGGTGAGCGGCCGCTATCAGCGGTCGCCGGGCGCGGGTCGATCGAGCCTGCGGCGGCGCGGGCCCGCATACAAGGAGCTGTTCACGAATACGCCTTGCGCCCAGATCACCAGCCGCCTGAGGTGAGTCGTCACTCCTGCGATTGCGCTCGTACTGGGCGATCTCGCGCAGCAGCGCCTTGGTGCGATCCCAGTCGCGCTCGGCTTCGCTCTGGCGCACGTACTGCAGCACCAGCTTCCTTGCCACCTCGTAGTCCCGTCTCGTGACCAGCGGGCGTGCCTTGCCCGCAAGGGGCCGGGTACGTCGGTCCTGCATTGCAGTTGCCTCCCTAAGTTGCGGTTCGACGACCGGGTTTCTTTTGGACCCGGTGCGTTCGCCTTTCTATCGCGGCTGGCGGCGGATGTCGAGAATCGTCAACTGAAATTTCCCGCCCGGATGCCGATGCGCAGCTGAGTCCGCGGTTACTTCATCGCGCCGCAACATCGACCGATCCGGCGATCCAAGTGCCGCAAGCACGAGCAGGTGGCGCCCGGTGGCAGGGTGCCACCAAGCTAGGCACGCCCTATGCGTTGCGGCGTGGAACGGCCCGATGTGGCGCGCACTCCAAGGTGCACAGTTTACGGAGCAGTCTTGCATGTCGTATTCAACCGATTTGATCGACGTTCGCTCCCGGCCGGTCCGATTGATCGGCGCAGGATGGGGGATCGGGGCCCGCGATGGACATTGCGACATGGGGCCCACCGCGTTGCGTGCCGGCAGGCTGGCGCGCTCGCTGCGCGAAGCGGGGCTGGAGGTGGACTGGGGTGCGATCGTGTCCAGCGAGACGCAGAACCCGGAGGACCGCACGGCGGCCGTGAGAGAGCTATGCGCCCGCCTGGCCGGCGAGGTCGATGGTGCGATGGGCGAAGGTTGCCTGCCGGTCGTGCTGGGCGGTGATCACACCTGCGCCATTGGCACGTGGGGGGCTGTGCGCCGGCGACTGCGCAGCAGCGGACCTCTGGGCTTGATCTGGATTGATGCGCATCTCGACAGTCATCTGCCGCACACCTCGCCTAGCCAGGCTCTGCATGGGATGCCGATGGCCTGCCTGCTCGGTCACGGCGACGCGCGCCTGGCGCAGCTGTTCGGCACCAAGCCCACGCTCGACCCCGCGCACGTGTGCCTGATCGGCGCGCGCAGCTTCGAGCCAGACGAAGCTGCGCTGCTGATGCAGCTGGGCGTGCGGGTGTTCGGTATGCAGGAGCTGCGCCGGCGCGGGCTCGCCGCCGTGTTTGCCGAGGCGCTGAGCATCGTGCAGACCGGCACTGCGGGTTTCGGTATTTCGATCGATCTCGACGCGCTCGACCCCGAAGAAGCCCCCGGAGTGGGCACGCCTGCCGAGCAGGGGATACGCGCGCGCGAACTCGTGGCAGCGATCGGCGGGCTGCGCGGCAATCCGCTCCTGCAAGCGGTGGAAATTGCCGAGCTCAACCCGATCCTGGACGAGGGTGGGCTCACCGCCGGTCATGTCGGGAGCCTCCTGAATGCCGCACTCGCTCCGGTGAAGGCGGTGCCGGCAGTCGAGCTGGAACAGCGTTACGCGGCGCACATCTACGAGCCGCTGCCGGTGGTGATCACCCGCGGCAGCGGCGCTTGCGTGTGGGACCAGTCCGGCAACCGTTACATCGACATGTTGAGCGCGTACTCGGCGCAGAGCTTCGGCCATTGCAACGCGCGGCTGGTGCGAGTCCTCACTGAGCAGGCGAACACGCTGGGTGTGACCTCGCGCGCCTTCCACAACACCCACATGCCGCGGCTGATGCAGCGACTGTGCGAGCTCACCGGGCAGCATCAGGGGATCCCGGTCAACACCGGGCTGGAAGCGGTCGAGGTGGCGCTCAAGGCCGCGCGCCGCTGGGCGTACAAGGTCAAGGGCGTTGCCGCCGATCGCGCCGAGATCATCGCTTGCCGCAACAACTTCCACGGCCGCTCGATTGCGATCGTGGGCATGTCCTCCGAGCCCGCCTATCAGGACGGGTTCGGGCCGTTTCCGCCCGGATCCAAGCTGATTCCGTTCGGCGACGCCGACGCACTGGCCGCAGCAATCACGCCGGACACCGCGGCGTTCCTGGTCGAACCGATCCAGGGCGAGGCCGGCATCGTGCTGCCTCCGGACGGCTACCTGGCACGCTGCGCGCAGATCTGCGCGCGCCACAACGTCTTGCTCATCTGCGATGAGGTGCAGACGGGCCTGGGCCGCACCGGCAAGCTGTTCGCCTGCCAGCACGAAGGCGTGCAGCCGGATGGCATCATCCTGGGCAAGGCCCTGGGCGGCGGGCTGCTCCCCGTGTCCGCGTTTCTCGGCCGGCGCGACGTGATGCAGGCATTCACGCCCGGCAGCCACGGCAGCACCTTCGGCGGCAACCCGCTGGGCGCGCGCGTAGCGCTCGAAGCGCTCGACATCCTGGTCGAAGATCGTCTGGCGGAACGCAGCGCCTGGCTGGGAGAGCATTTGCTGGGCCGGTTGAAAGGCCTCAAGAGCCAGCTCATCCGCGCGGTGCGCGGACGCGGTTTGTTCGTGGGGGTGGAATTCGATCCGGTCTGGGTGAGCGCGCGCAGTGTCTGCGAGCGCTTGCTCACGCACGGCATCCTGAGCAAGGAGACGCACGAAACGGTGGTCCGCTTCGCGCCTCCCCTCACCATCAGCCGCGAGGAACTGGACCGGGCGGTGGATATCTTCGCAACCGTGCTGCGCGAGCTGGAGCAGCGGCTGCTTGCCGCGGCTTAAGCCGCCCCAAGCTGCACCTTGAAGCGCCGCGTAAACGGCGCAGGGATGCTCGACGTTCTTGGTCCGTTCGGGCTGCGGCCCGTGCCGAAGCGAGAGGAGCTCGATGGGTCCGGATCAAGCCAATGCGGTCGCTGCACGATTCATTCAGTTTCTGGAAACCGGCAAGCCCCCGGAGGGGTTGTTTACGGCCGATGTCTTCTGCGACTTCACCCTGCCGCGCTGGCGGCTGCAAGCTCAAGGGGTGAACGAGGTCGTCGCGCTGCGCCTGCAGGGGCACCCCGGGCCGGGCAAGGTGCCACGCTGGCGCTGCGACCCCACGCCCACCGGCCTGGTCCTCGAAGTCGAAGAGCGCTGGTCTCAGGATGGGAAGGACTGGTACTGCCGGGAGTTGTTTCGGGCCGACGTGCGCGGGGAGGCAATCTGCGCGCTGTCGGTCTACTGCACGGGCGACTGGGACACGGCGCGTGAAGCCGAACACGCCAAGAGCGTTCGCTTGTTGCTGCCCTGATCTTCTCGGGCGCTGATCTTCTCGGGCCTTGGGCGCCGGGTCGGCTGGCGCGCTGCGAGCCTCCGCCCGCGGCCACGACCTCACGCAGCCCGCAAGTCCTACAGCACCTTGCCGCTCGCGTCGTCGACGAGATGCATGTGATTGAGGTCGGCGACCAGCCGCATGCGCTGGCCGGCCTGCGCGCCGGCGCTCGGATTCACGCGCCCGCACACCTCCACGCCGTTGACACCGAAGTAGACCAGCGTCTCCATCCCCATCGGCTCGGTGACCTCGAGGCCGACTTCGAATACTTCCTGGTTGGGCTCGAGTTGCGGCCGCCGCTCCAGGACGTGCTCGGGGCGCAGGCCGAACAGCAGCTTGTCCCGGCCCACATGCGGGCGGTAGCGAGCCGTGCGCCCGGAAGGTACCGGGAAGGCGACCTCACCGTTGAGGTGTACGCGCAGCGCCCCGGCAGTCTCTTCCAATCTGCAGGGGATGAGATTCATCGCGGGTGATCCGATGAAACCAGCGACGAACCGCGTCGCCGGCGCGTGGTACAGCTCGTTGGGCGCACCGACCTGCTCGATGAGTCCCGCATTCATCACCACCACCCGGTCGGCCAGCGTCATCGCCTCCACCTGGTCGTGGGTCACGTAGACGGTGGTGGTGCGCACCTTCTGGTGCACGCGCTTGATCTCGGTGCGCATCTGCACGCGCAGCTTGGCGTCGAGGTTGGACAGCGGCTCGTCGAACAGGAACACCTTCGGGTCGCGCACGATGGCGCGGCCCATGGCCACGCGCTGGCGCTGCCCGCCGGAGAGCTGCTTGGGCTTGCGCTCGAGCAGTTCCTGGATGTCGAGGATGCGCGCGGCGTTTTCGACCCGCGCCTTGATCTCGGCCTTGGCCACCTTCTTCAGCCGCAACCCGAAGGACATGTTCTCGAACACCGTCATGTGCGGGTAGAGCGCGTAGTTCTGGAACACCATCGCGATGTCCCGGTCCTTCGGCGGGACGTCGTTCACCAGGTCGCCGCCGATCAGGATCTCGCCGCCGGTGACGTCCTCCAGCCCGGCGATCATGCGCAACGTGGTGCTCTTGCCGCAGCCGGACGGACCGACCAGCACCACGAACTCCTTGTCCGCGATGTCGAGATCGATGCCGCGGACAGCCGGCGTTTCGTCGTAGTTCTTGAACAGCTTGCGCAGCGTTACCTGGGCCATCGTGTTGGCTCTTGTGGTCAGCCCTTGGTCGCACCGGCCGTCAGGCCGGCGATGTAGTAGTCCATCAGGAAGGCATAGATGATGAGCGGCGGCGCCGCGCCCAGCAGCGCGCCGGTCATGATCTGGCCCCAGTTGAACACGTCGCCCTTGATGAGCGTGGTGATGATGCCTACCGGCAGCAACCAGCTGGTCGGCGGAGGTGGTGAACGCGAGCGGATAGAGAAACTGCGCCCACGACACCGTGAACGCGAAGATGGTCGCGGCGATGATGCCGGGCAGCGCCACCGGGATGAAGATCTTGGTCAGGATCTGCAGGTAGCCGGCGCCGTCGATCAACGCGGCCTCGTCCAGCTCCTTCGGAATGCTGCCGAAGTAGCCGATCATGATCCAGGTGCAGAACGGCACGGTCAAGCGTGGGATAGAGGATGATCAGCACCCACCAGTGGTTGATGAACTCGATGCCGGTCCAGCTCGCGCAGGTAGACGAAGATCTTGAACAGCGGGATGAACAGCAGCGTGCTCGGGGATCAGGTAGGTGAGGAACACCCCGGTCGCGAGCGTTGCCGAGCCCCAGAACTTCATGCGCGACAGGGCGAACGCAGCGGGGATGCTCACCAGCATGGTGATGCGCGACCACCAGCAGCGGAGACCAGAGCGGAGTTGCGGAAAAAGGTCAGGTACGTCGCCGAAGTGAGGATCTCGACGTAGTTCCGGATGGTGGGGTCGAAGACCCACCAGGGCGCGGAGCCCGCCGAGATCTCCGCGCTGGTCTTGAGGGAGGTGATCAGCATGTAGATCGGCGGCGTCAGGAAGAAGATCACGAACACGAAAGGAAGAAGTAGGACCACACTAGGGCGCGCTTGCGGTCACGCTGCATGCTGCCGCTGGCGCACCGGTCGCGCATCGCCGGGAAGCACTGCGGCGGCCACGGTCAGCCCTCGCCGCCGCGCCTGTTGATGTCGCGCAGAATGAACACCGCGGCCAGGCCGAGGATCGGCACCATGAACAGCGACACGCAGGCGCCCAGCGGGAATGTCGTTGCCCTCGATGCCGACCTTGAACGCCCAGGTGGCGAACACGTGCGTCTGGTCGACCGGACCGCCGTTGGTGAGTATCGCGCACGATGTCGAAGTTGGCGAAGGTCACGATCAGCGAGAACAGCACGGTGATGGCGATGATGTTGCGCATCATCGGCAGCGTGATGAACCACAGCTTCTGCCACCAGTTGGCCCCGTCGATCGCAGCCGCTTCGTACAGCTGCTCCGGCACGGATTTCAGCGCGGCGAGGTACATGATCATGAAGAAGGGCGCGCCGACCCAGACGTTGACCAGGATCACGGCGAAGCGCGCCCAGTACGGATCGCCGAGCCACGGCACGGCCCCGAGCCCCATGCGCTGCAGCAGCCAGTTGAACGCGCTGTAGGAGGGGTCGAACAGCCACAGCCAGGCGAGCGTGCTCATGGCCGGCGGGATCACCCAGGGGATCAGCAGCATCCCGCGCCACTTGCGCTGGCCCTTGGTGGGAACGTTGTGGACCATGTGCGCGACGAACAGGCCGATCAGCGCCTTGAAGATCACCGCGCTGACCGCGAAGATGACCGACTGCTTGACCACCATCCAGAACGTCTCGCGCTTGAACAGGAACGCGAAGTTCGCGAGCCCGACGAAGCGCTCCATCGACTTGTTCAGCATGGCGAGGTAGAACGCGTACAGCGATGGGTACAGCACCAGCAGGCCGATGATCAGCAACAAAGGCAGCGCCATCGCGAACGCGATCGTGGACTTGCGTCGCCACAGCCGCGCCACCCGCGTGCGCGCGCGGACCGCCGGCAGGCGGGTGGAATGAGCGACAACCATCCGGCATCCTCCCCTTGGCCGGCCAAACTGCGCTAGGCGCGCATGAACCCTTCCAGTTCCGACGCGGCCCAGGCGATCACCTTGTCCGGCTTTTCGTTGCCTTGCGTGACCTTGGCGATCATCTTCGTGATGGTCGCCTGCGCGAAGATCTGCGTGGCGATCGGTGCCGGCGCAGGGCTACCGGAGATCGACTCGATCTCATCGTCTCCGGGCGGGTAGTGCGACAGCGTGCCCTTGGGCGGACCGACCTCGTTCCAGATCTTGAAGTTGCGCAGGCCCGTGAACGCGGGCACGTCGTAGCCGCCGCTCGCGTTCACCAGCTGCTCCACCGCTTCGCGCTGCGACAGGTAGGTGAGCAGGCTCTTCGCCGCGGCCTTGTTCTTGGAGAACTTCCAGATTCCCCAATAGAACGGCAACACCGGCTGATAGCGTCCCTTGGGTCCCTTCGGCGCCGGGAAGGTCCACAGCTGCTCGGCGAGCTTGGGGTTGTCGCGCTTCGCGACTGCCCAGGCGCTCGGCGGGTTGAAGATCAGCGCGCCCTTGCCCGAGATCAGCCACTTGTTGTTCGACGCGTCATCCCACGCGAACGTGTCCGCGGGCAGGAACGGCACCAGCCGCTTGCAGTAGTCCAGCGCCTGGCGGGTCGCATCCGAGTTCACCGTGATGTCGCCCTTGGCATCGACGAGGTGCGCGCCATAGGCCGCGAAGATCGCGCCGGCCGAATCGACCGAATCGGAGGTCTGGCCCATGCCGATCCCGAACGGGAAGCCGGCCTTGTGGCATTTCTGCGCAGCGTCCAGGAAAGTGTCCCAGGTCCACTTGTCGGTGAGCGCTCTTGTCCGCCGGTGCGCCGGGCGGGTACATCTTGGTCAGATCGAGACCGACGTGCTGCTTGAACAGGTCGATGCGGCCGCACGGCCCCTTCACCTGGCTGCCCGCGGTGGCCGGCACCGCCACCCAGTGGCCGTCCTGCTTGCCGAGGTATTCGACCGCACCGCCGGGCTTGCCGTACTTGGCGATCAGCGGCTGCACCAGGTCGTCGGCCGGCTCCAGGTTTGCGGCCTGGCCCGGACAGTACCAAGTGGGGAACGAGAGGATGTCGTGCCCGCCTTTGGCCTGCGCCTCCTGCGCGATGGTCAGCAGGATCTTGTTGCCTTGCGAGGTGATGTAGTCGATCTTGATGTCGACCTTCTCCTTCGCTCGCCCATTCGTTGCACAGCTTGGTGAGCGTATCGTTCGCCCCCGGCACCCAGTGGTCCCAGAATCCGACCGCCAGCGATCCGGCCGCGCGGGACGTGTGAACGTAGGGGCCGAGCACGGCCGCCGAAGCCGCTGCGGCTGTGCCGGCCAGAAAGCGGCGGCGATCGAACCTGCTTGGACTCATCTCCAGCTCCTCCTCTGGATCGACCTGCATCTGGTGCGACCGGTCAATGATGCGCGCTTTTGCCGGTCGGGTCGAGCGTGAGACCCGCGCACGCTGCGCGTGTGCAACGGCCTGCACACGCCGTGCGTTGACGCATTTGCCCGAATTGGGCAACATCGTTGCGGTTGTTGCGCAGCACCACCGACGAACCGCTCGCAAGGCGGCCTTCATTCATCGACCACTTCCCGATGTTAGCGTTCATCGTTCGACGCCTGGCTCAGGCCGTGGTGGTGATGCTGGTTGTGGGGCTGGTCGCCTTCGCATTGTTCCGCTATGTCGGCGATCCTGTGGTGTTCATGCTGGGCCAGGACGCGACGCCGGAGGAGCGCGCGCACCTGGCCGGCGAGCTCGGTCTCGACCGGCCGTTCTACGTCCAGTACGCCGAGTTCGTCGGACGTGCGGTGCAAGGAGACTTCGGGTTCTCGCTGCGGCAGCTGCGCCCCGTATCGATCCTGGTCGTGGAGCGCCTGCCGGCCACGCTCGAGCTTTCGCTGGCGGCAGCCCTGTTCGCTATCGCGGTCGGCATTCCGATGGGCGTCTACAGCGCACTGCGCCGCAATTCCTGGCTGTCGCACGTGTTCATGGCCGTTTCGCTGATCGGCGTGTCGCTGCCCACGTTTCTCATCGGCATCCTGTTGATCCTGGTGTTCTCGGTCGAGCTGGGCTGGCTGCCTTCGTTCGGCCGCGGCGATACCGTTGCGGTGGGATGGTGGAGCACGGGCCTGCTGACCATTTCGGGTTTGAAGGCGCTGATCCTGCCGGCGATCACACTGGGCCTGTTCCAGATGACCTTGATCATGCGGCTGGTGCGCTCCGAGATGCTCGAGGTGCTGCGAACCGACTACATCCGCTTCGCCCGTGCCCGCGGCTTGACCGATCGGGCTGTGTATTTCGGTCATGCGTTGAAGAACACGCTGGTGCCCGTGATCACCATCACCGGGCTGCAGCTGGGCTCGATCATCGCGTTCGCCATCATCACCGAGACGGTGTTCCAGTGGCCCGGCATGGGGCTGCTGTTCATCCAGTCGGTGATGTTCGCCGATGTTCCGGTCATGGCGGCCTACCTGTGCCTGGTCGCGCTGTTCTTTGTAGTGATCAACCTGGTCGTCGATCTTCTGTACTATGCGGTCGATCCGCGCCTGCGCATCGAGCGCACGGCGGCAGCGCATTGAGGAGCACAGCGTGAGCAATCCCGTCGAACACATCCGTAAATTTCAATCCGACCTGGCTGCCGTCCGCCAGGACATCCACGCCCATCCCGAGCTGGCGTTCGAGGAGACGCGCACGGCCCAGATCGTGGCGCAGTGGCTGGCACAGCAGGGCATCGAGGTGCATCGCGGGCTGGCCAAGACCGGTGTGGTCGGCGTTGTGCACGGCCGGCCCGGCGACAGCGCCGTGGGCCTGCGCGCCGACATGGACTGCCTGCCGATGCACGAGACCGGGAGCGTGCCGTACAAATCGCGCCACGATGGCCGCATGCACGCTTGCGGCCACGACGGCCATACGACCATGCTGCTGGGCGCTGCGCGCTATCTCGCGCAGACACGCAATTTCGCCGGGACCGCTTATCTGATCTTCCAGCCGGCCGAGGAGCGCGGCGGGGGCGGCAAGGTGATGGTCGACGAGGGCCTGTTCGAGCAGTTTCCTGCGCGCGAGGTCTACGCCCTGCACAACTGGCCCGGGCTGCCCGCCGGGCAGATCGCGGTGCGGCCGGGGCCGGTCATGGCCGCGGTGGACCAGATCGAGATCGCCATCCGCGGCAAAGGCGGCCACGGTGCCATGCCTCACCTCGCGGTGGATCCCGTGGTCGTTGCCGCGCACGTCATCACGGCCCTGCAGACCATCGCCAGCCGCAACGTCGACCCGCTGGATGCGGTGGTGGTGAGCGTGTGCTCGATGGAGACCAGCCAGCTCGGCACGTTCAACGTGATCCCCGACGACGTGCGCCTGGTCGGCACCGTGCGCAGCTTCCGCGAAGCCACTCGTGTGCTGGCGGAGCGGCGCATCGCGGAGATTGCGTCGGGCGTGGCCTCGGCGCTGGGGGCGAGCGCCCAAACTCACTACCGGCGTGTCCATCCCGCCACCATCAACAGCGAGCGCGAGGCCGTCTTCGCTGCGCAGGTCGGCGAGCGCATCTTCGGTGCGGGCAACGTCATCCGCAACGCCGATCCCACCACGGGCGGCGAGGATTTCTCCTACATGCTGCAGGCGCGGCCCGGTGCCTACGTCTGGCTCGGACATGGCGGCGGGGCGAGGGGATGCAATCTGCACAACCCCAACTACGACTTCAACGACGAGATCATCCCGCTGGGCGCCGGGTACCTGGCCGCGCTGGTGGAAGCGGCGCTGCCGCTCTGATGCAATCGCCGAGGAATCCACGCATGCTGCGAGTCCGATCGACCATCGCCGCCATCGCTCTTGCGCGCCTGCTGCGCGGCCGGCCTGGCCCACGCCAAGACCTTCACCTATGCGGACCAGGGCGACGTGTTGTCGATGGATCCGCACATGATCAACGAGAGCTTGCAGCTCAGCGTACTGGGTAACGTCTACGAGGCCCTGATCGGCCACAGCAAGACGCTGAAGCTGCAGCCGGAGCTGGCGACCGACTGGAAGCAGACGTCGCCCACCGTGTGGCGCTTCAATCTGCGCAAGGGGGTGAAGTTCCACGACGGCAGCCCCTTCACCGCCGACGATGTGATCTTCTCGTATGAGCGGGCGCGCGGAGACGGCTCCGACATGAAGACCTATGTCGGTCAGATCAAAGAGATCCGCAAGATCGATAGCCACACGATCGACATCGTGACGCTCGAGCCGTTTCCGATCCTGCCGAACGTCTTGCCGCTGTGGTACATCATGTCCAAGAGCTGGTCCGAGAAGAACAGCGCCACGCGCCCCGTCGATGTGCGCAAGGGCACGGAGAACTACGCCAGTACCCACGCAAACGGGACCGGACCGTTCATGCTCAAGTCGCGTCAGCCCGGTGTGCGCACGGTGCTGGAGGTGAATTCCAGCTGGTGGGGCAAGCCCGAGCACAACGTCACCGAAGCCGTCTTTCTGCCCATCGCCAACGCGGCGACGCGGGTGGCAGCTCTGATCTCCGGCGAGATCGACATGATGGAGCCGGTGCCGCTGCAGGACGTGCAGCGCGTGCAGCGCGACCCTAACCTGAAAGTACTGCAGGGCCCCGAACTGCGCACCATCTTCCTGGGCATGGATCAGAAGCGAGACGAGCTGCTGTTCTCGAGCGTCAAAGGCAAGAACCCGTTCAAGGACCGGCGTGTGCGTCAGGCCTTCTATCAAGCCATCGACATCGAGGCGATCCGCACGCGCATCATGCGCGCAGCGGCGACACCCTCGGGGCTGATGGTGGCGCCGGGCATCAACGGCTTCGATCCGGCGCTCAACAAGCGTCTGCCCTACGACCCTGCCGGCGCGAAGAAACTGCTGGCGGATGCCGGGTATCCGGACGGCTTCGGAGTGACGATGAACTGCCCCAATGACCGCTATGTCAACGACGCCGAGATCTGCCAGGCGGTGACGGTCATGCTGGCGCGCATCGGCGTCAAAGTCGACCTCTTGGCCGAGCCCAAGGCCACGTATTTTCCCAAGGTGCTTTCGCGCAACACGTCGTTCTACCTGCTGGGCTGGACCCCGGGTACCTACGACAGCCACAACCCATTGTTCTCGCTGATGTCGACGCCGGGCGACGGCGGACAGGGGCAGTTCAATCTGGGCAGTTACTCGAATGCACGCGTGGACCAGCTGACCCGCGAGATCGCCTCCGAAACCGATGCCACGAAGCGCCAGGCCATGATCAGCGAAGCGTTCAAGGTCCACCAGGACGACATCGGACACATTCCCCTGCATCAGCAGATGCTCACCTGGGGCATGAAGAAGAACATCGAGCTGGTGCAGTTGGCGGACAACTTCAACTACCTGAGGTGGGTGGTGGTGAAATGACGGTGATCCGTGATCAGTGATCGGTGATCAGCGCATCGCTGATGGGTCCCGCTCGTCTCCTGATCACCGATCACTGATCACGGATCACTTGGCAATGCGCTCCGCGCTCCTCCAGCTCTGGGACTCCGACGTCCTCTACAGCTTCCGCCATTCGCCGGTGACGATCGCGGCCGCCTGCGCCGCGTTGCTGTGCGTGGGCGGAGCGCTGTTCGCACCCTGGGTCGCGCCGCACAATCCATTCGACCTGGCCTCGGTCAGCCTGCTGGATGCGTTCAGTCCGCCGGCGTGGGAGGCGGGCGGCAAGGCCGCGTTTCTCCTCGGCAGCGACGATCAGGGCCGCGACATCCTGTCGACCATCCTGTACGGCGCCCGCATTTCGCTGAGCGTGGGCGTCGCGGCAGTCACGTTCGCGCTGCTGCTTGGCGTGAGCCTGGGGCTGATCTCCGGCTACGCGGGCGGGCGCATCGACGCCTTCATCATGCGTCTGGCCGACGTCCAGCTGTCGTTTCCGGCGATCCTCATTGCGCTGCTGATCAACGGCCTGGCGCGGGTGGCCCTGCCTGCCCGGCTGCATGGAGACATGGCGGTGTATGTGCTGGTGCTGGCGATCGGCGTGTCGGGCTGGGTGCAGTACGCACGGACGGTGCGCGGCTCGACCCTGGTCGAGAAGAACAAGGAGTACGTCCAGGCCGCACGCGTGATCGGCCGAAGTCCCCTCGCCATCATGTGGCAGCACGTCCTGCCCAACGTGATGGGGCCGGTGCTGGTGATCGCGACGATTCACCTGGCCACAGCGATCATCACGGAGGCCACGCTGTCGTTCCTCGGCGTGGGGGTGCCGCCCACCACGCCGTCGCTCGGCACGCTGATCGGAGTGGGTAACGAGTACCTGTTCTCGGGCGAATGGTGGATCGCGGTGTTCCCCGGTATCGCGTTGGTCGTGCTGGTGCTGTCGGTCAACCTGCTGGGCGACTGGCTGCGCGATGTGTTGAATCCCAAGCTGCGATGAAGCCGGTGCAATCGCCGTTGCTGGAGGTCAAGAAGCCTTGAGAGTCGAGTTCCCGACCCGGCACGGAACGCTGGTGGCGGTCGACGACGTGTCTTTCGACATCGGGCGCGGGGAAGTGCTCGGCGTGGTAGGTGAGTCGGGCGCCGGCAAGTCGCTCACCGGCATGGCGATCATCGGTCTGCTCGAGCGCCCTGGCCGCATCGCGGCGGGCGAGGTCCGGCTCGACGGCGAGCGCATCGACAACGCTGCCGCCGGAAGCGCTGCGGCGCATCCGCGGGCGTCGCATCGGTGCGATCTTTCAGGATCCGCTGACTTCGCTCAATCCGCTCTACACCGTCGGCCAGCAGCTCATCGAAACGATCCGCACGCACCTGCCGGTGTCCGGCGCGCGAGGCGAAGCAGCGCGCGATCGCCCTGCTCGCCGAAGCCGGCATCCCGGCGCCCGAGCAACGCATCGATCAGTATCCGCACCAGTTCTCGGGCGGCATGCGCCAGCGCGTGGTCATCGCGCTCGCGCTGTGCGCGGAGCCCGGAGCTGATCATCGCCGACGAGCCGACCACGGCGCTCGACGTGTCGATCCAGGCCCAGATCATCGCGCTCCTCAAGCGCGTGTGCCGCGAGCACCGGGCCGCGGTGATGCTGATCACGCACGACATGGGCGTGATCGCCGAGACGGCCGATCGCGTGGCGGTGATGTACGCCGGGCGCCTGGCCGAGATCGGGCCGGCGCGCGAGGTGATCCACGCGCCGCAGCATCCCTACACGGCTGGCCTGATGGGCTCGATTCCCAAGCTTGGCGAGGCGCGCTCCAGGCTGGCGCAGATCGACGGGTCCATGCCACGTCTAAACGCCATCCCCGGCGGCTGCGCCTATCACCCGCGCTGCCCGCGGCGGTTCTGCACGGTGCGGTGCCGAACGTCCAGAGCTGATGCCTGCCGGCGCTGGAATGGCCGCGTGCTGGCTGCACGCTGATGCACGCGCAGCCTGAGGCGCCGCTGCTCGCGCTGCGCGACCTGGGTCGCGACTTCGACGTGTCGCCGCCCTGGCTCGACCGCGTGCTGGAGGGTGCGCCGCGCCGGACCCTGAAGGCCGTGGACGGCGTCTCCCTGGACATCCGGCGGGGCGAAACCGTGGCGCTGGTGGGCGAGTCCGGCTGCGGCAAGTCCACGGTCGCGCGATTGATCGTCGGCCTGCATGCGCCCTCGCGCGGTGACATCCAGTTCGACGGCGTGGACATGGCGGGCGGCGCGGGCTGCAGTGCCGCGCCCGCCGCCGCATGCAGATGATCTTCCAGGACCCCTATGCCAGCCTGAACCCGCGCTGGCGGGTCGCGCGCATCGTGGCGGAGCCGCTGCGCGCGCAAGGCCAGATCAAAGGGCGAACGGCCGTGCGAGCGCGCGTGGCCGAACTGCTGCGGCAAGTCGGGTTGGCGCCCGACGACGGCGACAAGTACCCGCACGAGTTCTCCGGCGGGCAGCGCCAGCGCATCTGCATCGCGCGCGCGCTGTCGGCACATCCGGAGTTTCTCGTCTGCGACGAGCCGACCTCGGCGCTCGACGTGTCGGTGCAGGCCCAGATCCTCAACCTGATGAAGGACCTGCAGGAGCGGATGGGACTCACCTATCTGTTCATCTCGCACAATCTGGCGGTGGTCGCGTACATCGCGAACCGCATCGGCGTCATGTACCTCGGCCGGCTGGTGGAGCTGGCGGATGCCGCGACGTTGTTCTCGCAACCGCGGCATCCCTACACGCGGATGCTGCTGGACGCGCTGCCCGACCTGGAGATGAGCGGGCGAGCGCGCACCCCGGTGGCAGGTGAAGTGCCCAACCCGCTCGACCCGCCGTCCGGCTGTGCGTTCCACCCGCGCTGTCCGCACGCCAACGAGCGTTGCCGGCGCGAGCGCCCGGAACTGCGCGGCTGGGGCGACGGCTCGCCGGTCGCGTGCCACGCCGTCGAGGAAGGCCGGCTGCCGGGCTGATCCCTGCGTTCCTGCCGGGGCGGCCGCGAGGACTCGCCGTGTGCGAGCGCATCTATGACAGCGAAGGCAGGGTTTGGACCGACGTGTCTGCGTGGTACTGGGCGCGGTATTCGGCCCCACGCCCGGCCCGCGGACTGCGTTGACCCTGGCCACGGCTCGGTCCCTGGAGTGAGCCATTCCCGGACTGGATCCAATTGACAGGTCCCTCGGAGTCAAATAATAATTACTCTCATTCGCACTACATAAAGCGCGACACGAACAGCAACAACAAGAAACGACCGTCCCGCCAGCCAGGGAGCCGCTCGCTCCGGTAGCCAGCCATGACCACAGCTACCAGAGGGAGCTCCAATGCGCAGTCAAACCAAGCTCAGGCCGCTGGCCGCTGCCGTGAGCGCACTGTTCGCCGCACCGTTCGACGTCTGGGCCGACGACAAGGAGAAGAAGATCGCCGAATCCACCGCGCCGCAAGTTGAAGTCACCGCCGCTCCGATCATCGATGACTTCCGCGCCGTGACCACGGACGACTTTCGGCTGCCCGGGGCCGTGCGCGATATCCCCCAATCGGTCACGATCATTCCGGATGCGCTGATGCGCTCGGAAGGGGCCACGACATTGCGCGACGTGCTGCGCAATCAGCCCGGCATGGTGTTCTCGGCCGGCGAGGGCGGGCAGTACGGCGACAACTTCACCATGCGCGGCTTCTCCGGGCGCAACGACATCTTTCTCGACAGCACCCGCGACCTCGGCCAGTACCGCCGCGACGTGTTCAACCTGGATGCCGTCGAGGTGCTGAAGGGCCCCTCGTCGATGATCTTCGGACGCGGATCGACCGGAGCGGTGGTGAACCAGATCAGCAAGCGCCCGATGATGCAGGACTACAACATGGTGTCGGGCAGCGTCGGCACCGACGACTACTGGCGCGGGACCGCGGATCTGAACAAGCCGCTCTCGGAGAGCGCCGCATTCCGGTTGAACCTGATGGGCGAGTACTCGGAAAGCTCGCGCGAGTCCGTCTGGGACCGCCGCTGGGGCGTGGCGCCGGCCGTGCAACTGCGCTTGAACCCGGACGCCAGCCTGTATATCGGCTATCTCGGTCTGTTCCAGGACTACACGCCCGACTACGGCCTGCCCTATCTGCAGGCGGCGGGCGGCCAGCTCGGCAAGCCGGTGCCGGTGGACTACAGCAGCTTCTACGGGACCGCTGCCGATCGGACCAGCGAGGACGCCAACATCGTCACCGCCTGGCTGGACTATCGTCTCGGCGCCCAACGTGACGCTGCGCAACGCCACGCGCTTCTCCAACATCGAGACCGACATCAGCGCAACCGCGCCGCGTTTCGTCGGAATCGTCACGGTAAATTCGAACCTCAACAACGTCAGCCTGAACCGGCAGTCCCAGGAGCGCACCGTCACCAACGAAGTGTTCTACAACCAGACCGACCTGCGCATCAATTTCAACACCGGCAGCCTCAAGCACGAAGTGCTGCTGGGCGCCGAGTTCGGCGTCGAGAAGGAACACATCGTGCGCTACACGCGGTCGCGCCCGATGATCACGCCGACTACGCCAGACACCATCTTCGCGCCGAATCCTTACCTCGCGGAAAGCCAGGTCGGCTTGCGCGTAGCCAGCACCGCGGACAACGGCAACGTCGACACGGAGCTCAACTCACTGGCCTTGCTGGCCCAGGACTTTCTGTCCATCACCGACCAGTGGAAAGTGCTCGGCGGCCTGCGCTGGGATGACGTCGATTCGGAGTACACCAGCACTACCGGCACGGCGCCGCACTTCGAGCGCAACGACCAGGCGTGGAGCGTGCGCGCGGGGCTGGTGTTTCAACCCACCGCTACGCAGATGTATTACGGCTACTACGGCACCTCGTTCAATCCGTCGGCCGAGTTCCTGACTCTGTCGGCCGCGACGCAACAGCTCGACCCGGAGGAGAACGAAACCTTCGAACTGGGTGCGCGCTGGGACGTTCTGTCCTCGCGCCTGACCTTGCAGGGTGCAATTTTCCGTACCGACAAAACCAACGCACGCACGGTCGATCCGACCAACGCCACCGTCATGGTACTCGACGGGAAGCAACGGGTGGACGGGGTCGAGCTCGGTGCGGTCGGACGCATCACGCCCGCCTGGCAGGTGTTCGCCGGGTTGGTCTATCAGGACGGCCAGATCGTCGAGGGCTTCGAAGCGGTCGGCGGGGTACCGGTTTCGCGGGCCGGCAACACTCTGCAGAGCACCCCGCCCTGGTCCGGCTCGCTGTGGACCACCTATACGTGGCCGAGCGGCTGGCAGTTCGGGCGGCGGCCTGTTCTTCACCAGCGACGCGTACGCCAACAACGCGAACACCATCAAGGTCGAGGGCTACACGCGGTTCGACGTGATGGCGGCCTATGTCCAGCCGAAGTGGAGCGTCCAGTTGAACGTCTACAACGTGACGGACGAGCAGTACATCGACAACTACTACTCAGGGCACGCGGTTCCGGGTCGGGACCGCTGGGGGGCGCTGACCTTCACCTACCGGTTCTGATGCTGGTCCATGTCGAGCGCTTGTTGAGCCCCGAGGAGATCCGCCGCTGCCGTGCCGACTGCTCGCTCGCGCGCAGTGGCGGGATGGGGGCGCCGGCGCCGGTGCCGGCAGTCGGTCCACGCAGGTGAAGCGCAGCCTGGAGGTTGCGGGCGGGTCGGCAGGCGCGCAAGAGCTCGGCAGTATCGTGCTGGGAGCGCTCGAGAAGAATTCTGTATTTCTCACTGCGGCGTTGCCGCAGCGCGTGTTTCCACCGCTGTTCGACCGCTTCGATGTCGGGATGGGATTCGCCGACCGTGGTGGACAGCGCGGTGCGCACCATCCCCGCCACAGGGGCACGCTTGCGTACCGACCTGTCGGCGACGCTGTTCCTGAGCGACCGTGCGGACTACGACGGCGGCGAATTGCTCATCGAGCACGGCCGAGGCGTGCAGTCGATCAAGCTGCCGGCGGGCGATTTGATCCTGTATCCTGCGACCAGCATGCACCGCGTGCAGCGAGTCGACACGCGGCTCGCGGCTGACGTGCGTGGTCTGGATTCAGAGCCTGATCAAGGACGATGCTGCAGCGCACCGTGCTGTTCGACCTGGATGCCTCGATCGGTCGATTCGCACGCGAGCGGGGACACATTCCCGACGTGGTAGCGCTCACCAACGTGTATCACAACCTGCTCCGCATGTGGGCGGAGCCTTGAATCCATTCTGCCGGAAGGAGTAGGACGTGTACCGCAGTCTTGTGTTCGTGCATCGCTGGAGCGGGATCGTCGCAGCCGCGTTGTTGATCGTAGCGGGCATTACCGGCAGTGCGCTTGCGTTTCGCGGCGAGCTGGACCGCTGGCTGAACCCGGAGATGCTGGTCGTCTCCCCGAGAGGCGAGGCGCTGGGCGCAGATGCGCTCATGGCGCGCGTGCAGCAGCGCTATCCGGAAGCCGTGATCGCGAGCGTCACACCGGGTGCCGCCGCCGACAGCGCATGGATGCTGTTCCTGTCCAAGCCGCCGAGCGGGCGCCCAGGTGGGGGCGAGATGCGTGCGGCGCCATTCTCTCCCGCGATCGTCTACGTCGATCCGTATTCGGGCGAGATCACCGGCACCCGCAACCGCGGCGAGTTCCGCCTGGATCGCGCCAACCTGCTGGGCGTGCTGTTCGAGATCCATCACGATCTGTTCCTCGGCTTGCCCGGACACTGGATCCTGGGCATCGCCTCGGCGGTGTGGATCGTGCTCAGCCTGATCGGGATCTATCTCGCTATCAAGCAGGGTGGCGGCTTTCGGCGCGCTTTCGCGGTCAATCTGCGCGCCAATCTGCGGCGTGCGTTGCTCGACCTGCATCGCAGCCTCGGGCCTGATCAGCGTGGTTGCTGTGATTGCGGTGGCGCTCTCTGGTATCTATCTCAACCTGCGCCAGGAGTTCACCTCGGTGGTGCAGTGGTTCTCCCGAGTCAGCCCGCCGCCGGAGCGCGAGTGGCCTAGCCGTCCAGTGGCCGCACCGGTCGGCGTCGAACGCGCCATGGCCGTGGCGGAGCAATCGATGTCGGGTGCACGCGCGCAGTCCGTGGCCATCAACGACGCAAAAGCCTTCTACCGCGTGCGCCTGCAGTTGCCCGGGGATCGCTACGAGCGCGGCGATACCAACGTGTACGTGAGCATGCAGGACGGCACCGTTCTCGACACGCGCAGCCTGTTCGGCGAGACCGCCGGAGATGCGTTCCTCGGCTGGCAGCGGCCCCTGCACACCGGCGAGGTGTTCGGCGTCACCGGCAAGCTCATCGTCCTGGTGATCGGGCTCGTGCCGGTGTTCCTGGGTGCGAGCGGCATCTACCTCTGGCTGTCGCGCAAGCTGCGTACAAGACGCACCGAGCGGGATGCCGCTCGTGCACCCGGCAGGCCGAATATGTCGGTCGGCGCTGGTTCATCGCGCATCTCCTCCAGGCGGACTTGATCGTTCCGCGCAGGCGGACGAGTTGACGCGGGATGCTACCTGTTACCCGGAGGAATCTATGGCAGACATCAAGGAAACGCGCACCCTCACGCTGGAAGGAGGGCTCAAAGTGCTGCACGCCGCCATCGCGGAGGCCAACCACATTGGACAGCCGATGTGCATCGCGGTGGTGGACATCGGCGGCAACCTTCTTGCCTTCGCGCGCATGGACGGTTCCAAGGCGCTCAGCGTGATCTCCTCAACCAACAAGGCGGTGACCGCTGTGCTCTCCGGCTACGCCCACGGGCGGAGTCCATGCCGACGTCGAGCTGCAGATCGCGCTCGCGTCGGACTGCCGCTGGACCAATCTGGTGGGCGGCCTGCCGATCAAGGTGGGTGGCTATGTCATCGGCGCCGTGGCAGCAGGATCGGGAACCGGACCCCAGGATCTGGCCGTTGCACGGGCCGGCGCTGCTGCCTTGCCCGGCGCGGACATGTACAAGGACTTCACGCCGATGGGCGCCGAAGACACCGGCATCATCAGGGGATCGCACCCCGAGCAGGTGCGTGGCGGGTAACGCGCTCGACGCCGGGCCCGCTAACATCGCCGCGCAGCTCGCGCGGCGCGGTGCGTTGCGCCCTCACCCCCTTAGAGGGAGTGGGAACCTCACATGATGTCCGTGCGGTCTTGCTTCATGTCGAATCATCGGCGGCTAAGGTCGTGCTCCCGATCAGTCCCTTCCAGCCACGGCAGGGTCGACAGCTCGACGCGCCAGGCTTTGCCCGACCCGTGCCGCTGGCCGAACGAGATCTCGAAGTCGAGCAGTGCGGCGCGCGTCGCGTTGTCGGCTGCGGCCACCAGCTCGCCCAGTCCCGGTGCTCTCTCGAGCGCCGTGTGGCGCGGACGGACGAACATCACCCAAGGCCCAAGTGTGAGCTGCAGCGCAGGACGCCCTTCCGGATCGTCCGCCTCCTGCACTTTGCCAGCGCCGCTCCCGGGCATCCGCTCCCAGATCTCGAAGTAGTCCTGCTCCACCCCGTACTCGAGCAGCCGATCCGGTCCCTCGAACTGCATGCGGCCGACATCGTTGAACCCGCTCGGCGGTTGATAGTCGAACCGGCGGTGCCAGCGGCACAGATCGGCCTCCACCTCGGTGATGCCGGCGAAGCCCTGCTGGCGCGCGAGCGCACGCATTTCCTGCGCATTCAGCGCGGCCAGCCCGGTCCGCCCCGACAGCACGGGACGGTCGGCCGGCACCCGGATGTCGGCGTGCCAGCTTGACGTCTGCAGCCAGTACACCTGGGTAGTGGTGTCCTCCACGCCGGGCGCACGCAGGAGGGTGCGTCGCCAGAGTCCAACGTAGTCCTCCGAGACGGTAGGGCGCATCGTTGTCGTCAGGTCAACGCAGCGACGACCGCAGCGCTGTCCATCACGCGCCCGAAGATACCGCCTTCCACGCCGATCGTGGCCAGGCTGGCCGCGTGCAGGTCTGCGTATGAAGATGCGCACGCATCACGCACTGTGATACACCGGTAGCCGCGATCGACCGCACTGCGCAGAGTCGAGCTGACGCAGACCTCGGTGGTCACGCCAGTCAGAACCAGCGTGTCGATGCCGCGCGCGTCGAGCCAGCCCTGGAGGTCGGTCTGCTCGAATGCGCTGTAGCCCGGCTTGTCGACCACCAGCTCGCCGGGCCACGGTTTCAGTTCGTCGATGAAGTCGTGGCCGTGCTCGCCTCGCAACAGCAGTCGTCCGAGCGGGCCTTGCGAGCCGATTGGCGCGCCCGCGGCGCGGCTGCGCTCGAGCTTGGCCGCCGGGCAATCGGACAGATCGGGCAGATGACCTTCGCGCGTGTGCGCGACGCTCACGCGCTCGTGCCGGGCGGCGGCCAGCAACGCGCGAATGGGTGTAATCGCCTGTCGCAGCCGCGAGATGTCCAATCCGGCCTGCGCGGCATAGCCGCCGGGGTCGAGAAAGTCGCGCTGCATGTCGATCACCAGCAACGCGGTGCGCGAAGGTTGAATTCGCCGCAGACTGCCTTGCATATCTCACCCGAATTCCGTTCGAATCGCTTGCGAGATGACCGCGCCCAGCTCCTCGGCCATTGCGCCGCCCTTTTCGCGTGTGGCGCCGCGCGCCGAGGACAGCACGCCGGAGGGCGGTACCCATTCGGTGCGCGTCGGGTACATGTCGTAGGGCGGAAACTCGGCCGGCCCGTGCTGCGGGATCGCGTCGAGACGCACGAGGTCAGGATGGTAGTGCAGCATCATCGAGGTCTCGATCACCGCCGCGTGCTCCAGCGCGTACCCTGGAAATCCGTCGGGGAAGACCTTGGCGAGGGTGGCGGGGGTGAAGAAATCCCAGTACTCCATGCGCATGACGCGCAGACCGCAGTCCGGCCCGAGCTCGCGCATCACCAGGTCGATACCCTCGATCAGGAACCACTGGTTCTCGTAGTGCCCGTTGACGACGACCAGCTTGCGCACGCCATGGCGATGGAACTCGCGCACCGTGTCGCGCACGGTTGCGATCAGCGTAGTCGCATCCAGGCTCGTGGTGCCGGTGAAGTGCTGTCCGCCCCCGCATTTGGGTTGCGACTTGAAGCCGTATGCGAGCGCCGGCGCGACGATACCGTTGACGTTGCGGGCCACCCCCTCGGCCACCGCACTCGCGAGCAGCGCATCGGTGCCCAGAGGAAGATGCGGGCCATGCTGCTCCGTCGCGCCCACCGGCAGAAGCACAGGGGCGCCGCCCTGCACAGTACGCTCGCGGTACTCGGGCCAGCTCAGTCGATTCATCAAGACGGTTTGCATCGTTCTCCATTGCGGGTTGACGGAAGGGCTGACTTGGCGTGACGACGGCAGGCCCTCACGCGTCTGCGCGCGCGCACTTCGGCGTTCCAGCCCCGCGCGCCTCCGCGACCGCCGCGCACGAGGATCAATGCCGCGCCCAGCCACTCCAATCCTTCCAGCCGCTCGCCCGCGATCAGCATCGCGCTCACCGCCGCGACGACCAATTCCGCGACCAGCAGGACGCCCGAGCGACCCGCTTCCAGATGCGTGACGCCGTACATGGTGGTCCACATCGCGATCGCCATCCAGGCCGCAAAGGCGGCGATCTGCAGAATCAGCATCGGCGGCATGACGGGAAGGGTGTGACCCAGGGCGGGCATCAGCACCGCCGCCAGCACGCCGCCGCCGAAGAACACCGCGACAGACTTCGCCCCAGTCGGCACCGAGTCGGCTTTGCGCGAGCACACGTTCTGCATCGCGTAGAAGAAGCCGGAGCCGAGCGCGAGCAGATCGATCGGGCGCACCGCGGCAGTCAGATCCGCGTCGCGGCCCAGCACCAGCGCTGCGCCGATCAACGACAGACACACGGTGGACGACCCGGCCCGCCGGTGATGCGCTCGCCCAGGAACACGCGCCCGCCCAGCACGCTCCACATCGGCGCCAGGTAGAACAGCAGCATCGTGCGCACCACTTCGCCGTACACCAGGGCGTTGACGAAGCACACGTTGGCCGTGCCGCCGAGCAGACAGACGAGCGCCAGCAGCCCGGCCTGCTGGCGCCACGCGGCGCGCTTGCAGCCAGAGCAGCGGCAGGCCGACCAGCCCCACGCTTCCATAGGCCACCAGGGTGAGCGCCAGGCCGCCCAGACCGTGCTCGGCGAAGTACTTCAGGGGCAGCCAGGTCAGGCCCCAAAACAGGCCGCTCGCCAGCAGTGCCGCCACCGCCGGCGCAGCCGAACCGGTCGCTTTCATGCCATCCAGGCGCCGCCATTGGGACTGAGCATCTGTCCATAGTAGAACCGCGCGTGGTCGGAGGCCAGGAACAGCGCCGTCGCGGCGATCTCATCGGGCTCGCCGAGCCGGCGCGCCGGAATTGCAAGCTCCTTCTGCAGCCACTCCGCACTCATGCTGCCCGGGCGAGAGCATCGGGGTGTTCACCGGCCCCGGTGCGATGCCGTTGACGCGGATGTGCGGGGCCAGCTCTCTCGCGAGCGACTTGGTCAGGCCGATCACGCCGGCCTTCGCGGCGCAGTACGGCGCATAGCGCTCGCGGCCCAGGAAACCCAGTTCGGAGGCGATGTTGATCACGACGCCGGCGCCGCGTGCCGTCATGCCGGGGAGCACCGCGCGGCAGCACAGAAATACCGATTTCAAGTCTGTGTCCACCACGTGGTCCCAGTCCTGTTCCGTGAGGTCCACAAAGGCTTTCTCGAGGATCACCCCGGCGTTGTTCACCAGCACGTCGATCGGCGCGAGTTCGGCCTCGACCGTGCGCACCATCGCAGCCACTTGCTTGGCATCGCTTACATCCGCGTTGACTGCAATGGCGCGGCCGCCATGCTTGCGGATTTCACTGACCAGCGCTTCGGCGTTTGCCGGCTGACCGAAATGGTTGACCGCGACCGCCGCGCCGGCGTCGGCAAAACGCGCGGCAATAGCCCGGCCGATTCCAGTGGCGGCGCCGGTGACGAGCGCAGTCCGGCCGCCCAGGCTCAGCGCGACCGGTGCCATCAGACCGCGGTCAGGAAAGAGACTCCGACCGCACCGAAGAAGCCGTCGGCCTTGTTCGGCCCGCTGTCCGACGACGCCATAGTCGTCGGACAACACCCGGCGCAGGCGATCGCGGTGATAGCCCCACAGCAGCTTGCGCATGGGCAGGACCTGCGCGTAGTCCGACGGGAACAGCTGCGCATGCAGTTGCGGCAGGTCGTGCCACGGAACGATCGGCCGCTCGTGATGCGCGTTGTGGTAGGGGAAGTTGAGGAGCAGCAGATTCAACCAGGGGTGGCCGACGGACGCGAGGTTGGAATAGGTGTTGGCCTGCTCGTAGTCGCGATCGCGCACCTTGTCGTCTGGAATCTCGCCGCTCTCCAGCACCGCGAACGCATCGTAGGTGTGCTGAAACGCGTCCGTGAAGCGCAGCGCGTGCAACATGATCATGTAGGACACTGCATAGAGCAGCAGCGCCTTGAGCGAGTACCAGCCGAGCAGTGCGAACAGGGTCAGCCGCACCAGCACGATCGCGATCAGGCGCGGCCGCTCGTGCGCTGCGCTCAGGCTTGAGGAACGGCAGCAGCATGACGTAGCCGTGCATCACGAATTCCACCGCGGGGATATGCAACCACTCCAGCGCCACCACTGCGGTGCGCACCACGCGGGGCGACTCGTTCAGAAACTTCTTGTAGTCGAACGTGAGCACGTCGGCGCGGTCGGTGTGATGGCGCATGTGCTTGCGGCGCAGCGCGGAGAACGGCGCATAGCAGCTGCCCGCAATCCAGCTCATCAGCGTGCCCCAGCGGTTGTTCGCCTCCGGGCTGCGAAATACCGCTTGATGCGCAAATTCGTGGATGAAGTACGCGGCGTAGACCAGGGTGTGGCCGGTGAGCAGCACCCCAAGCAGATTGAGCGCCCAGTGCTGGGCGGTGAGCAGCCCGACACCGAGCGCGTAGCCCAGCAGCGTGTAGGTCAGCGCGGCAACGTTGTGCCAGGCGCCCTGACGATTACGAAAGATCCCCGCTGCCATGGTTCGACCATCAGGTCAGCCACATCGCTCCGCGCTCGTTCTACTTCTTCAGAAGTGCCTTGACGAACGAGTCGTCATACGTGTCTTCGGTGCGAGGGATGGTGGTGATCTGTCCCTTGGCCTTGAGCACCTGCGACACGATCGCGCCGCTGCCGTACAAAGACAGCGTGTCCTTGCTCTTCGTGAATACCTTGGCCATTTCCTTGAGCGTCGGATTATAGACTCCGCTCATCTGTTCCTTGACTTCGGCGCCGGTGATGCCCATGAACTTGCCGATGAGCTCGGCGGCCTGGTCCGGGTTCTTCTTCATGTACTCCAAGCCGTCGAGGTAGCCCTGAATCAGCACTTTGACCATTTCCGGGTTGGCTTTGATGGCTTCGCTCTTCAACACCATGACGTCGGTGATGAGTCCGGGCGCGTCCTTGGAGGAGAACACGACGTGGAACTTCTTGCCGTTGTCCAGCCCCAGGATCTGAGACACGCTCGGCTCGTAGGTCACGCCCACCGGCAACGCGTTCGAGGCCATCGCCGCGGGAATCGCTTCGGGCGTCATGTTCACCGGCTGGATGTCCTTCTCCGACATCTTGTTTACCGACAGCGCGTACGACAGCAGGAAGTCCGACGGCGAGAGCGGGTTGAAGCCGATCTTCTTGCCCTTGAACTGAGTGACCTTGGTGATGTCCTTGGTCGCGACGATGGCGTCGCCGCCGGCCGAGTAGTCGATCGGCATCACCACGCGCTGCGTGCTGCCCTTCGCGACCATGCCGATCACCTGATCGTAGGTGAGATGGCCGGCGTCCACGCTGCCGCCCTCGATCGCGGGCGGGATCAGCGCCGGATCGCTGAACACCTGCAGGGTCACCTTGTAGCCGGACTTCTTGTACAGGTCCAGCGCCTCGGCAACGTAGAACGGGCCGTAGCCGATCCACACCACCGTGCCGACCTTGATCTCGTTCGCCGCGAGTGCGGGCACGGCGCCGACGAGGGCGAATACGACGGTGCACACAACAGCCGCGAGGCGGCGAAGCTGCGACATGGCAAGTCTCCCTTGGATTGGTCTCCAGCAGGCCCTTAGCAGCTTCCGCGCCGCGTCCCGCGCTCGCGTCTAACTATAGACAAGACAGAAGATTTTCCTCGATCCGGCGGGTCGCGCGGAGCGGCTCGACGCACCATCTGGACGCATGTGTTTGCGAGGATGCGCGATGGTGGTGCGTGCCCAGCTAACGGAGATTGCGAGAGGTGCGAGGACCCGCGCCGCTCTCACTCGACGTGATAGAACATCAGAAATGCCTTCGTCCAGTCGGGCTCGAGGAACATCGAGCGCGCCTGATCCAAGCTGAGATCGCCGCTGCAGAGCGCCTTGCACACGGCTGTCTCCAGCTGGTCCTTGACCTTGTAGTTCCAATCGCCTTCCACTCGCTGCGGCCAGAGGTTGCGGGGATCGGTTGGACTGCCGCCCGCGCACAGTGGCACCAGGTGATCCTCGTGGTAGTTCTTCGCCGGCCCTTTCAGATGCAGCTGTTTGAGCTGCCTGGTCTTGAGCTTGTCGAGCTGCGCTTGCGGCGGCGCGATCTTGTCGGTCCAACCCGGAGCGCACACCGTCTCCTGCAAGTTGTCCTGCGTGACTTGGGGATTGATCGCGCCCGGCGTGCGCTCGTGATCCGGCAGGGTGTCCTGCGGGGCTGCCACGGCAGAGGATGTCAGCACTGCAAGCAGAAGAATGATTGGCCGCATATCGCACGGGCACCTTGCAGTCGGGGATACGAAGCTTACCCGATTCCCACGCGCACGCCACCGTGCTGCTCATTCCACGGCGCGCGCTTTGCGCTTTGCAGTGGGCCGATGCCCACTGGCAGCCGCGCAAAGTTGCGCCGGCAGGCGTATCGTTACGGCGCTTCATTCGAGGAGGATCATCGTCACTGCAAGCCCTGAGCGCACGCAGTCTTCAGCGCGAAGGGTCCGGACCTATCCCACAGCGTAGTCACACCACAATCCAAACCTGGAGGAGACCATGAAGACCGATCGCCGAACATTCCTGAAAGCGGGCGCCGCCCTGCTGGCCACTGGGACTGCGGGCACCGCGCGCAGCCAAGGATCTCTCCAAAGCAGCGCCGACGCCTTGTTGCAAGGCGCGGCGGACACCAACGTGGTTCCCGGCGTCGTCGCGCTGGCTACCGATCGCAACGGCATCATCTACGAAGGGGGCTTCGGGCAGCGTAACAACACCCAACCGACCCGCATGACGCCCGACACTGTGGTCTGGATCGCATCCATGACCAAGGCGATCACGGGCACGGCGGCGATGCAGCTTGTCGAGCAGGGCAAGGTGGACCTGGATAGCCCGGTCGGACGGTGGGTACCGGAAATTGGCCGCACGCAGGTGCTGGCGGGCTGGGATGCCGACGGCCAGCCTCAACTGCGCCCACCCAGCCGCCCGCTCACCCTGCGCCATCTGCTCACCCACACCGGCGGCTGGGGCTACGATCTGTGGAGCGCGGATCTGGTGCGTTACCAGAAGCTCAAGGAAATCCCGGGGATCGGCAGCTGCAAGAATATCTGCTTGACCGTCCCGCTGCTGTCCGATCCGGGTGAGCGCTGGACCTACGGCATCGGCATCGACTGGGCCGGCAAGACCGTCGAGGCCGTGAGCGGTCAGAAGCTTGGGGACTATCTGCAGGCAAACGTCTTCGGTCCTCTGGGGATGACCAGCACCGCGTTCAAGATCACGCCGGAGATGCGCAGCCGTCTGGCCAAGGTCCATGCGCACGCCGACGGCAAGTACACGCCGATCGACTTCGAGATGCCGCAGGAGCCCGAGTTCGAGATGGGCGGGGGCGGCTTGTACTCGACTGCTTCGGACTACTCGAGGTTCGTGCGCGTGTTTCTCAACAAGGGCAAGGGCAATGGCAACCAGGTGCTGAAGCCGCAGACCGTCGAGCTGATGTCGCGCAACGCGATGGGCAATCTGAAGGTCGGCATGCTGAAGACGCAGATGCCCAATCTGACCAACGACGCCGAGTTCTTCCCCGGCATGCCAAAGAACTGGGGTCTGAGCTTCATGATCAACGAGGAACGCGCGCCCACCGGGCGCACGCCGGGGAGCCTGGCCTGGGCCGGACTCGCCAACACCTATTTCTGGATCGACCAGAGCAAAGGCATCGGCGGCGTGTATATGACGCAGGTGCTGCCCTTTGCCGATGAGCAGGCCTTGCCCCTGTTCTACGCCTTCGAGAAGCAGGTCTATCAGTCGATGGGCTAGCAGTACTGCTCGATCCTCCCCCGTTCGCGGGGGAGGATCGAGCACCTCGGACTAGCTGCGCTCAAATCCCGGAACGCCCAGCGCCGCGAGCTGCCGCTCGACCGCTTCACTCCAACCACGGTTCGCCGCCGGGCTGGCGGGGCTTGGATGCAGGATCTGACCGGCACGCATTCCGCGCGCGAGCGCGCTCTCCATCCCATCGCCTTCGAGCACGGCGCGGATGCGCTTCTCCGCGAAGGCTCCCACGCCGATCGCCCACTCCGGACGCAGCTCGCGCAGGGCGGCGCGCAAGTGCTGATCGCATGCTGCGTACACCGAGGTCAGCAGCTTCGCCGGCAGCTTGTCCGGCGTGAAGTTGCGGCCCGAGCCTTCCAGAAACACGAGCGGGCAGTAGTTGAGCACAAACCAGTTCTTGAAGAATGCTTCGGCCGAGCCGAAACGAGTCGCTGCCCAGCCCCACAGCCGCCGGCCGCTCACCTCCGAGCGCTGGCAGTCGAAGCCCTCGATCGGCCGCTTGAGGTGCTGCCGCTCCGGTTTGCGCACCCGCCCATGGATTCCCATCCAATCGCGCACTGCCGCGACTTCTCCGAACGGCACACCGGTCTGCATCATCCCGAACGGTCCCGGATTCATTCCCAACAGCACCACGCGCTTGGTCCCATCGCCCGCGTAACGGGTGACGTAGGCTTCGTAGGACGCCCAGGCGTACTGAAGCGGATCGTAGACATGCGCTACAGGCGGCGGAAACTCCAACCTGGCCAGCGTCCGCGACACCTCGCGCGCGGCGTCCAGCAGGACGCTTGCGCTCATCCGCTTTGCGTGTGGGAGGATGGCGGCGGCGAGCCGGGTTCCGTCTCGAAGAACGCGAGGGTCCGCACTTCGATGCTCTGACGCGGTGGTGCGCCCGCCGGCGTGGTCGGGTCGACGAAACGAGCAGTGCGGTGTGAATCGGGCGCGGCCGTCGCGTCTGCGAGTCGTAGACCTTGAACACCAGCGCCTCGTCGCGCCGCATGTGCGGAAAGTAGAACCAGCGATGCGCTGGGTTGTAGGCGAGCTGATACGTCTCGCCGACCCGGTGCGGGATAGCGGCGTTCGGCCTTGATCAGATCAGCCGGCGACACGCTGCGCGCGTCGACGATCGCCAGCGGATTGGACTGGATGGGTTGTGCAATGGCCCGCCAGACCTGAATGATCGCGAACCGATGCGAGAGCAGCTCTGCCGCCTCGTCGGGCAGGATCTCGCGCACACGCTGCGGGCCAGACCACTCCGTGTAGTCGTTGTGCGCCCACAGCACCGGCTCGCGGATCTTGCGTGCGGATTGCTCGTCTTCGTCTCCCGAGCGCAAGGTGTGGTCGAAAACGACCACGCGTGAGGCGCCGCTGACGCGCTTGATCAACTGCTCGACCTCGGGATAGTAGACGGCGGCGAGCTCATCTGGATCGAAGAAGTCGGCGACCGCGGTGGGATGCTGCGCCAGCACAAAGCCGTTGCGGTCGAGAGACCACTCTGCGGCGAGGGCGCGCGCGTCGTGAATCTGTACCTGGTGCTGCTGCGTCGCGCCGGTGCGGCGCCGAATCACCTGGCCGTTTTCGAACGTCTCGTTCACCGGCTTCTCGCCGGTGTCGACCGAGTAGGTGATATGCGCGCTGACCGACGCGGGCTGCGTCGTCGATGCATGCATGGAGTCGACTCCCGTAGAGCGGAACCAATCGCGTTGGACAGCATTCTAAGCGAGCGGGCTGTGCGGTGCTGGCGTGCGCTCCCAACACTTGTTGATCCACCCAGGAAGCCTGGTGGAACGAACTGATTCGGCAATGAAAGCGGCCCGACACCGCGAGCGATGCCGGGCCGAATGGGAGAGACAACTTCCCACGGAGGAGATGGCGCCTCCGTGGACGATGCTGCGCTTGCCGTCCACCAACAGCAAATATCCTTTCAGCAGTGTGATCCAAACTTCTTTGACGATTCTGGATTCTGTGCAGCAAAAGCAGATACTGGCGGCGTCGGTTGGCGAGCAGCGATCGCAGTTGCTGCGGCCAAACCGCACGAGCTCCGAAGAAGAGGGAGGCCAGAATGGGAGCCAAGTACCTCGGATCCTACGTCGGTATGGCGCGGCCGATCCTGGCCGAGCGCGACTACCAGGCGGTGAAGCGTCTGCTCGTCGACCGATGCAAGGGCATCTATGTCTTGCTCGAGGCCGAGCGGTTTGAAGCTCTGATCCGGGAGCTCACGCTCTACGAGGATCACTCGGGCGGACGCGACGAGAGTCGAGCGCATCTTGGTCGAGCAAGCACAACCCACGAGCAACTGGCTGCACCGGCGCTGGTCCGACCCGCACTGAGCCCGGTTGCAGCAACGCTCACTTCCTCGATGCGACGCAACCTGCACGCGCAGGCCGGCCCGGGGAGTGGTGAGCCCGGCGCAGCGTTTATCGTTCTGTTGCAATCGTTGACGCCGTCCGTACCGGGGACGAGGATGGGCCCACAATAACTAGGAGACCTGGTTGGCCTATGAATGACCCATTTTATGGGCGGCCCGCGCGCGATTGGCCCGCACGCGTCGCGCCGGAAATCGGCGAGTCTGCAACGCCCACGGCAGATCTGTCGCGAGAAGCAGTCCGCCTCCTGCTTGCCCTCGATGCAACGCGATCGGTTCGAGCGCTCCCGACCAAGTACCCGCATGTCCTGAATCGCCTGGCACGCTCGTGGAGCGTTCCGAGCGAGGCGCAGCGTTGTCTCAACGAGCTGCTGCTGACATCCCGCAGTGGCCGCCAGGGTTTTCCGCCGGCCGTGATCGCGGAGCTCATGCTGTTGCAGGGTAGAAACAGCAAACGCCTGCCGCCGGCCAAGCAGGACATCTGGTCGCAGACGTTGTTGCGTTAAGCGCGGTTCACGCAGCGTTCCGACGCGCGGGAAGCGGTTTCCTGCGCCGGCACAATCAAGGAGACCTCGGCTCCGCCCGGCTTCGGTAGAAGAGCCGGCGGGGTCGGAACAAAGACTATGCTCGAAAGACTCGTACCTGCTGGCTTTTGCCTCGTTCTGCTCGGTCTGATGGCGAGCTCCTTCTCGGTTCCCGATTCACAGCCTGCGCGCCACGGGCAGTCGTGCTACCGCTCGCTGGCCGGAAACGGCTGGCTGTGCGCCTGGGAGCCGAGCCCGGGGGAGAAATGCTGGCAGACCAGCTCCGAATCGTCGTGCACGCGGCCGGCGCAGCAGAGACGGACCGCCCGCGCCCGGGCAATAGAGACGAACTGAGCGAGCGCGCGGGCGCCTGCGCAGCTCAGGGCGCCTTGACCTCGACGCCCGCCCATTCCTCTACGCAACGCACGATGGTGCTGATATCGGCGTTCGCGCCCTGCCGGACTTTCGCGACCGCCAGCAGCTGAGCGACCGCATTGCCGACCAGCATCGGAACGCCCAAGGCTTCGCCCTCGTCCAGGCACAGCCTGACGTCCTTGTAGAGCAGGGCGTTAGGAAAGCCGAAGTCGAAGGTGCGCGGCAGCACGGTGCGCGGAAACTTGTCCTGCGTGGCGCTGTTGCGGCCGCTGCCGGCGTTGATGACGTCCAGCATCACGCGTGGATCGAGGCCGGCCTTCACGCCCATCACCAGCGCCTCGGAGGTGATCGCGAGCGCCGTGGCCGACAGGAGATTGTTGGCGAGCTTCATGGTCTGCCCCATGCCCGGTTGCTCGCCGACCAGAAACGGCTTCCCCAGCACCCGCAAGATGGACTCGAGCTGCGCAAAGACGGCGCGCTGGCAGGACACCATCACGGCAAGCGTGCCGTTCTGAGCGCCGTTCGGGCCGCCACTCACCGGCGCGTCGACGCCGGCGATGCCCTTGGTGGCCAGACCCTTCGCCACCTCGATGGCTGCGCGTGGTCCGGTGGTGGAAAGATCGACGAACGTCTTCACGCGCGAACCTGCGATAACACCGTTCTCGCCCAGCGCAACCGCACGTACCACCGCTGGCGTCGGCAAGCTCGCCAGCACCGTCTCCGCCACCGAGGCGACCTCCGCTGGCGAAGCGCCGCGCTGTGCTCCCCGAGCAACCAGCGGTGCCAGCGCGCTTTCGTTGGTGTCGTAGACGACCAGCTCGTGGCCGGCGTCCAGCAGCCGTGTTGCCATCCTGCTGCCCATCACGCCGACGCCGACAAATCCGATACGTCCTGCTGCCATGATCGCGCTCCGTTCCAGGTGTCAGGTCAAGTCCGCGGATCGGCATCCAGTCGCACGACGATCCCCTCGAGCTCCGGCCGCGGCGCCGGATAGCGCTTCAGGACCAGCGGATCGTGTCCAGGGATGACGTGATCCGGCGAGCTCGCGAGCTGGAAGCAGCGCCGATGTCCTTCCAGCATGTCACCGACGTTGTACACGACCGGGAAAGGCCGTCCCTGATTGATGTTCGCATACAAGTGTGCGGCGTCGGAGGCCAGCACGACCCAGCCGCGCCGCGTCCATGCCCGCACGATCTGCAGTCCCATCGTGTGTCCGCCCACGTGGTGAACACTCAGCCCCGGTGCGAGCTCGTCCACGCCGTCGTGATAGACCACTTTCCCGGCGAACACCCGGTGCACCATCGCGGCGACGTCTTCCGGGTAGAACGGGTAGCGCATCGCCGGGTGACACATGTAACGGCCCGTGGCGTAGATCATCTCCTTGTCCTGGAGGTGATAGCGGGCGTTGGGGAACAGGGTGTGGTTGCCGACGTGGTCGTAGTGCATGTGGCTGATGATCACGTCCTCGACCTTGGCCGGATCGATGCCGATGAGCTTGAGCCCGTCGCCGGGGCTGCGCAGGAACTCGCGCTTGCGCCGCTGCGCCACCTCGGCGTCGAAGCCGGTGTCGAACACGAAGGTGCGCTTCTGGCCGACGATCGCCCACACGAAGTAGTCGAGCGGCATGGGGCCGTTGTGCGGGTCCCCGCCGATGAAGTTCTCGCTCGCGGGCCGGTCGTGGTGCGCGTAGCGGATCGCGTACAGCTCGTAGGTTTCCGGGGCAGACATTGGGCTCTCCTCTTCTACGTGACCGGCCGGTTTCACTTCGGCGCCTTGACCTCGACGCCGGCCCACTGCTCGACGCACCGCACGATCGTGGTGAAGTCTGCTTGCGCGCCCATCTGACTGTACGTGAGCTGCCAGAGCTGTCCCACTGCGCTCGCCACCCACGTCGGGATGCCCATCGCTGAGGCCTCCTGGAGGAACAGCTTGACGTCCTTGTACATCAGCTCGTTGGTGAAGCCGAAGTCGAACGTCCGCGGCAGAATGGCCTTGGGAAACTTGTCCTGAGACGCGCTGTTGCGGCCGCTGCCCGCGTTGATGACGTCCAGCATGACGCGCGGGTCGAGGCCGGCCTTCACGCCCATCACCATCGCTTCGGATGTGATCGCCAGCGCGGTCGCTGAGAGCAGGTTGTTCGCGAGTTTCATGCTCTGACCCAGGCCGGGCTTTTCGCCCAGGTAGAAGACCTTGCCGATGACCTCGAGCACCGGTTTGAGCGACTCGAACAGCGGGCGCGCGCACGCGGTCATCACCGCCAAGCGTGCCCTTCTGCGCGCCAGCCACGCCACCGCTCACCGGCGAGTCGACGGCCGTGATGTTCTTGCTGGCCAGCTGCGCGGCGATGTCCTGCGCGGCGCGCGGCCCGGTGGTCGACAGATCGACGAAGGTGCGCACTTTGGTGCCCGCCGCGATGCCGTCACCGCCCAGGGCGACCAGGCGCACCACGTCGGGAGTGGGCAGGCTCACCAGCACCGTGTCGACGGCTGATGCGACCGCAGCCGGGGAGCCAGCCCGCGTTGCGCCGCGCGCCACAAACGGCGCCACCGCCGCCTCGCGCGTGTCGAAGACGGTCAGCGCGTAACCCGCGTCGAGGAGGCGGCCCGCCATCGGCGCGCCCATCTTTCCCAGACCGATGAACCCGAGTTCCTTGCCCACGATCGCTCTCCTGCCCCGCTGTTTCCGACTATGACTCCGGTGTTTCCGACTATGACTTCGGCGTTCCCGACTAGGACTTGGCGGCTTCTTCGGCCAGAACCTTGCGCGCCGTGCGGAACGAATCGACTGCGGCCGGGACCCCGGCGTAGATCGCTACCTGCAGGAGCACTTCGCGGATCTCCTCCTTGGTGCAGCCGTTGCGCAAGGCGCCGCGCAGATGCAGCTCGAGCTCGTGGGGCCGGTTCAGCGTGGCCAGCATGGCGAGGTTGAGCAGGCTGCGGGTCTTGCGCGGCAGGCCCTCGCGCGTCCACACCGCGCCCCAGCAGTACTCGGTGACCAGCTCCTGCAGCGGGCGGTTGAAGTCGTCTGCATTGCGGATCGAGGTCTCCACGTACTCATCGCCGAGCACGGCCTTGCGCACTGCGAGCCCTTGTTCGTACAGGCTGGTCGCCATGATGTTCCTCCTGGTTGCATTGAGAGTCCGCGCCTGCCGGCGTCCCGCCGTGCCGGCGCAGGGGCCGGGGTATCGAATGAGCGGACTGTAAGACAATAATACGATAAGATCGGCCTGACAAGATCGAACAGCAACCGGCGCCGCCCATCCAACCCGGCGGCTCGAATCGATGCCTTCTTACTCCGAACAACTGGCGGACTGGGTGTGCGGGCTCCGCTTCGACGACCTGCCCGCGGACGTCGTTGCCAGCACCAAGGACCGCGTACTCGATGTGATCGGCCTGGCGCTCGCCGGCCTGCCGACGCCGTTCGGCGCCGCGGTGACACGGGCAAGCGCAGCGATGAGCGCGCCCGGACCGAGCCGGATTCTCGGCAGCGGGCAACGCGTCGGCGTCAGGCGCCGCTGCCTTCGCCAACGGCGCGCTGTCGCAGGCGCTCGAGTTCGACGATACCCACAACGAGTCGATCGTCCACATGAGCAGCCCGGCCGTGGCCGCGGCGCTCGCGCTGTCGGAAACCGGCAAGATCTCCGGGAAGGCGCTGATCACGGCAATTGCACTGGGCAACGAGATCTCGTGCCGGGTCGGCAGTGTGGCGCCCGGCCAGTTTCACCGCCGCGGGTTTCATCCCACCGGGCTGTTCGCCCCGTTCGGCGCAAGCTACCTCGCCGGGTGGATGCTTGGCTTGACGCGGGCGCAGCACGTCAACGCGGCCGGCATCGTCGGCAGCTTCGCGGCCGGCATTCTCGAGTGCTGGGTGGACGGCACGCAGTCGAAGTTCCTGCACCCCGGCTGGGCGGCGCACAGCGGCATCGCGGCAGCCTATCTCGGACAGGCGGGGGCAACCGGTCCGACCGCCGTGCTGGAAGGGCGGTTCGGCCTGTTCGACTCGCACCTGCAGGATCGCAGCGTCGCGCGCGCCTTGAATCGTGTCACCGACGCGCTGGGCGAGGTCTGGGAGAGCCGAAACGCGTCTTTCAAACCGTTCCCGGCCGCGCACGTCCTGCATCCGTACATCGATGCGGCGCTGAAGCTGCGTGCGCAACATCGGATCGATCCGCGCGCGATCCGCGCCATCATCTGCCCTGTCGCCAGCTTCATCGTGCCGATCGTCTGCGAGCCGGTCGCGGAGAAGCGCCGTCCCAACACCGATTCTCACGGCCGCGTGAGCTTTCAGTACACGCTGGCCGAGGCGCTGCACTTCGGCGAGCTGGGGAAGGATGCCTATCAAGCCACCTCCCTGCGCGATCCGGAGATTCTGCGTCTGGCCGATGTGGTCACCTACCAGGTCGCCCCGATTTTCCCGGGCCAGAGCGGTTCAAGGGCGCGGTGAAGATCGTGATGAACAACGGCGATGTGTTCGAAGCGGTCGAGGAACACAACCGCGGTTCGTTGCAGAATCCGATGACTCGGGACGAGCTGCTGGACAAGTTCGAGCGCAATGCCGCGGGCGTGCTGAGCGCGACGCAGATCAAGGCCCTGGTGGCGGCGATTGCGGTGCTGGAATCGACAGCGGACGCCAGCGAACTGGTTCAGCTCGCCGATCGCGGAATGACTTGAAGCGCGGCGCCGGTGGGCACAATGAAAGGCAAGTGCGCGTTGATCACCGGCTCGACCGCTGGGCTGGGCGCCGCGGTCGCGGCGCGGCTGGCCGCTGAAGGCTGCCACATCGTGCTCAACGGACTCGGCGACGTCGGACGCATCGAGGCGCAACGTCGCGATCTCGAGGGCACCCACGGCGTGCGCGTCGTGTACCACGGTGCGGACCTGGCGGTGCCCAGCGAGATTGCCGACCTGATGCGGGTTGCCATCGATACGTTCGGCGCCGTGGACATCCTCGTGAACAATGCGGTGGTGCGACACTTCGCGCCCATCCAGGCGTTCCCGGTGGAGGCGTGGGACCGCGCCATGGCGGTCAACGTGTCGGCGGCTTTTCACACGATCCGGCTCGCGCTTCCCGGAATGCTGGCGCGAAACTGGGGACGCATCGTCAATATGTCGTCGGTGTACGGTCTGTTCGCGACGGTGAACCGGGTCGACTACGTGACGAGCAAGACCGCGCTGATCGGCATGACGCGTGCCGTGGCCCTCGAGTGCGCCGGAACACGACATCACCTGCAACGCGGTGAATCCCGGCACCGCTCTCACCCCGGCCATCGAGGAGCGGCTGCAGGCGCTGATGGCCGCTGAGGGGCTGACGCACGAGGTGGCGGTGAGCCAGTATCTGGCTACGCAGGCAGCCGTCTGGACGCTTCATCGCAGAACAGAACGTGGCGGCGCTGGTGGCGTTCCTGTGCAGCGATGCCGGGCGGGACATCACCGGCGCCACGCTGCCGATCGACGGCGGCTGGAGCGCGAGCTGAGGCGATGGCGGCCAGCGCGCTGATCGAGAACTTCCTGCAGGCCCTGGTGGCCGGCATTCTTGTCGGCGCGCTGTACGGGCTCATGTGCGTCGGCCTGGGGCTGATCTTCGGCGTGATGCGGGTGATCAACTTCGCCCAGGGCGAGTTCCTGATGCTGGGCATGTACTTCACCTTCTATGCCGTAACGGGGCTCGGCCTGGCGACGTTCCTGGGGCCTACGGTGGGGCCGTTCGCCGGCGCCGTCCTCGCCGGTCCGGTACTGATGGTGGGCGGCTACCTGCTGCATCGCTACCTGATCTCGCGCGTGACCGGCATCCGCGCGCTGGGCGCGGAGAACCAGGGCCACTACGCGCAGCTCATCCTCACCCTGGGTGTGGCGCTGGTGCTGCAGAACGGCGGGCTGATCCTGTTCGGCTCGACGCCGCAATCGGTGCGTACACCGCTTTCGGCCAGCGCCTGGGAGGTCGGCGCTGCCGTTCGACGAGTTCGCGGCCGTGTTCGTCAACAAGGCGCGCGTCGTGTCGGCCGTGATCTCGGTCGCGGTCACCGCGGTCCTGTACTGGTTCGTTGCGCGGGCACGTCTGGGCAAGGCCCTGCGGGCCGCCGCGGACAATCCCGAAGCCGCCGTGTACATGGGCATCGACGTGGACCGAGCCCATCGACTCGCGTTCGGAATCGGCACCGGAGTGACCGCCATCGCCGGCGGGCTGGTGGCGACCTACTACCCGTTCCAGCCCTACGTCGGTCTGGACTTCGTCATCATCATGTATGCGGGCGTGGTGCTCGGCGGCATGGGCAGCATCACCGGTGCGTTCTGGGGCGGCATGACCATCGGCCTGGTGCAGCAACTGTCCGCGCTGGTGCTGCCGTTCCAGCTGCAGAACGTCGCCATCTTCGTGATGTTCGTGCTGATCGTGCTGGTGCGGCCGCAGGGCCTGTACGGGCGCAGCGTGGAGCGCACGTGAGCGGGTTGGGCGGCGCAGGGCCGCGCCGCGACGATCGCTGGTGGCGATCGCCGTCTTGACGGTGGCGTACGCGATCTGCACCGCGTTCGTCGACAACGAGTACTACCAGCTGATCTTGACGCTGGTGCCGATCTGGGCGGTGATGGGGCTGTCCTGGAATATCCTGAGCGGTTACGGCGGGCTGGTGTCGTTCGGCCACGCTGCGTTCTTCGGGCTCGGCGCTTATACAGTCACCCTGCTCCTGGTGCACTTCGATGTCACCCCGTGGCTGGGCATCCCGCTCGGCATGGTGGTGGGTGCAGCGGCGGCGCTGGTGATCGGGTTTCCCACCTTTCGGCTGCGCGGCCATTACTTCGCGCTGTGCATGCTCGCCTACCCGCTGGCGCTGCTGTACGTGTTCGAGTGGCTCGGCTATCAGGAGGTGGCTTTGCCGATGAAGCGGGCCAATCGCGGGATGGTACATGCAGTTCTCCAGCCACTATGCCTATATCGTGGTGGCGCTCGTCTTGCTGGTGTTGGCGCTGCTGGTGTCGCTGGCCGTGGAGCGCTCGCGCTTCGGCCTGGCACTTGCGGCGATCAAGCAGAACGAGCCGGCCGCAGAGGCGGCCGGGATCGACACGCTGCGCTGGAAGATGCACGCCATCGTGGTGAGCGGTGCGATCGCGGCCCTCGCAGGCGGGCTGTACGCAGTGGTCCTGCTGGTGGTCACGCCGCAGTCGGTCTTCGGCATGCTGACTTCGGCGCAGGCCCTGGTGGTGACCTTGTTCGGCGGCGTCGGCACGATGTGGGGACCGGTCGTCGGCGCCGCGATCCTGGTTCCGTTGAGCGAAACGTTGCACGCTCATCTGGGCGCGGTGATTCCCGGGATCCAGGGCGTGGTCTACGGGCTCGCCATCATCATCGTCATGCTGGTTGCGCCCGAAGGCGTGCTGTGGCGCTTGCGCGACCGGCTCGCGGCGCGCCGTCCACCGGTTGCCGCTAGCCGGTGAGATCGAACCCGGCGCATCCTATCCCGCCGTCGTGCCGATGCCGGCCGCGATACCGCCTCGACAAGGCCAGCCGATCCTGGAGGTGACGGAACTGTCGAAGTCCTTCGGCGGCCTCAAGGCGGTGGAAGGCGTCGGCTTCAGCGTTCAGAGCGGCTCGATTCTCGGAATCATCGGACCCAATGGTGCCGGCAAGACCACCCTGTTCAACCTGTTGAACGGTTTCCTGCGTCCCGATGCGGGCCGGGTGCTGTTCCAGGGCCAAGACCTCGTCGGGTTGAAGCCGAACCGCGTTTGCCGGCTCGGTGTGGGGCGCACGTTCCAGGTGGTGCGCGCGTTCGGCCGCATGTCGGTGCTGCAGAATGTCGTGTGCGGCGCTCTGGTAGCTGCTCGCGACGACGTCGCAGCAGTCGAGATGGCGCGGAGTGCGCTGGCGCGGGTCGGTCTCGGGCGGCGCATGGAGGCGAGCGCGGCGACGCTGAGCACCAAGGAGCTGCGCCTCATGGAGCTCGCGCGGGCTCTGGCCGCGCGGCCGCAGCTGCTGTTGCTGGACGAGACCCTCGCCGGGCTGGGGCGGCAGGAGACCGAGGAGTTGCTCGAGGTGATTCGTTCGCTGGCAGCCGATGGCACCACGGTCGTGATCATCGAGCACACCATGCACGCGATGGTGCGCCTCGCCCAGCGCCTGCTGGTGCTCGATCATGGGCGCGTGCTGACGATCGGGGCACCTGCCGAGGTGACGCGCGACCCGGCGGTGATCGAAGCCTATCTCGGCAAGAAATGGATGAAAGCCGGTGCTGCAGGTTGATTCCCTGACCGTCGCCTACGGCGGCCTGCATGCGCTCACGGATGTCTCGCTGAGCATCGGGGATGGACAGTTCGTCGCCATCGTCGGACCGAACGGCGCCGGCAAGACGACGCTGTTCAAGACCATCTCCGGAACCGTGACGCCGGTGTCCGGGCGCATCTCTGTACCAGGGCGAGGATCTGCTCGCGGTGCCCCCGCCGCAGCGGCCGCGTCTGGGGATCGCCCACGTTCCCGAGGGGCGCCAGGTGTTTGCCAGCTTGACGGTGCTGGAGAACCTGGAGATGGGGGCCTACCTGCCGGCGGGCCGTGCTGCATGGCGCCGCAGCCTGGAGCGGATCTTCACGTTGTTCCCGGTGCTGGCTGACCGCCAGCAGCAGCTCGCGGGCACGCTCTCGGGCGGTGAGCAGCAGATGGTGGCGATCGGCCGCGGGCTCGCCTCCGCGCCCAAGCTGCTCCTGCTGGACGAGCCCTCGATGGGTCTCGCCCCGGGCGTGGCCGACACGATCTTCGAGTGCATCGAGGAGATTCATCGCGACGGTGTCACCACCCTGCTGGTCGAGCAGCGAGTGGTGGAAGCGCTCGAGACCTGCGACCTGGGTTACGTCCTCGAGACGGGCCGAGTGGTGCTGCAGGGCTCGCGCGATGTGCTGCTGGCAAACGACGGGATCAGGAAGGCGTATCTAGGGATGTGAGGCGATCAAGCCAACAGCGAGGAGGAGACGAAGACAAATGCTGAGGAGGAGCTCTCGAAACAGCGGTCGACGAGATCGATCGCGACCCTGGCGAGTCGCGCTCGCGGCCACGACGTTCGTCGCTCCAGGCGTCCGCGCAAACGAAGGAGGTCAAGGTGGCGCTGATTGCGCCGTTCTCGGGCCCCTGGGCGCGCCAGGGCGATCTCATGCTCAAGGGCGCGGAGATGGCGATCGACGACATCAACGCTCAAGGTGGCATCAAGGCGCTGGGCGGAGCCAAGCTCAAGCTCGTCGTCATCGACGCCGGCGACAACATCGAGAAGGCCAAGAACGCGGCGCAGCGCATGGTGGCGCAGGAAGCCGATCTGGTGGGCTGCACGGGCGCATGGCTCAGCTCCTTCACGCTGGCAGTCACCGAGGTCACGGAGCGTGCGGGTCTGCCGTGCCTTACCTTGTCGTACTCCGACCAGATCACCGCGCGCGGCTTCCAGTACATCTTCCAGACCTCGCCCACCGGCGCGGAGCAGGCCCTGCAAGCGCTGCCGACCATCGTCAACCTCGCCGAGACCGCCACCGGGCGCGTCCCCAAGAACGTGGCCATCGTGATGGACAATACCGCCGCGTCGGTCAGCTTCGCCAAGCCGATGCGCGAGAGCGGGCTGGCCAAGTTCGGCATGACGCTGGTGGTCGACGAGACCTTTACGCCGCCGCTGGCCGACGCCACCGCGCTGGTGCAGAAGGTGCGCTCGGCCCGCCCCGACCTGCTGTTCCTGCTGCCCACCGCGCTGCCGGACGACAAGCTGCTGGTCGAGAAGCTCAACGAGTTCGGGCTGGGACGCGGGCGCGTTCCCGTTGTCTCCAACGGCGCCCACATCGCCGCGCCGGAAATGCTCAGCGCGCTCGGCAAGGAGATGGTCGAAGGCATCATGACGGTCGTGGGCAACTGGCGCGTCAAGGGCCAGGAGGCCCTGCTCGCGGAGTACCAGAAGCGCACCGGCGAACCGTGGATGACGCAGGAAACGGTCAGCACCTACGGGGACATGTGGATCTTCAAGGCCGCGCTCGAGAGCGCCCGTGCCGCCGACCGCAAGAAAGTCGCCGCCGCGTTGCGCACGCATGGATCTGACCGACGGAGCCGCGCGCTTCTTTCCCGGCGGACGGGTGAAGTTCGACGACAAGGGGCGGCGAGTCGGTGCGCAGCTGCTGATCGTCCAGTGGCAGAACGGCCAGCCGCTCACCGTGTTTCCGGCGGACCTCGCGGTCGCGACGCCGGTCTGGCCGAAGCGCTAGACTATGTTGGCTTGTCGTCACCGCACGCGGGCTTGTATGCTGACGTCAGGCCCATTCCCGGTAGGCTCTTATGACCGATCTCTCCATGCGGGTGGCCGCGGTTGCGGCGCCGGTCCGACACCAGGTCGCAGAGGTGCTGCGCACGGCCATCACCAGCGGCCGCTTCGCTCCGGGCCAGCGCCTGGTCGAGAAGGATCTGTGCGAACTGACCGGCGTGAGCCGGGCGTCGGTGCGCGAAGCGCTGCGCCAGCTCGAGAGCGAAGGGTTGATCGAGACGCTGCCCAATCGCGGGCCGTCGGTCTCCCGGCTCTCGCCTCAGGATGCCGTCAGCATCTATCAGGTGCGTGGCGCGCTGGAAGCCTTGGCTGCACAGTTGTTCGCGGCGCAGGCAAGCGACGCTCAGGTTGCCGAGCTGGAAGCAGCGGTGCAGGTGCTCGAGCAGGCCTACAAAGCGCGCGACGTCGATCGCATCGTCGACGCGAAGCGACGCTTCTACGCCGTCCTGTACCAGGGGTCGGGCAACAGCATGATCGCGACGATCCTCAACACCATGAACGCCCGCATCACCATGCTGCGCAGAGTATCGCTGTCATCGCCCAAACGCGGCCCTGCCAGCCTGCGCGAGATCCGCGCGGTTCTCACCGCCATCAAGCGCCGCGACCCGCAGGCCGCGTACGAGGCATCGCTGCACCATATTCAGCAAGCGGCGAAGATCGCGCTCGCTTCGCTGGCGTGGCCGCGGGCAGGGAATTCACAGGATTAACAGGATTTCTCAGGATCAACAGGATTAGAGACACGACACAAGTCGCGTCGTCTTGTCGTGCGTGCGCAACGTCCGAATCGTCGTTCCCGCCGCAGCTGCAACCCACCGTGCTGGAGCGTCTTTGGATCGTGCTTTCGCAGAGATGACGTTCCTCAGGCTTAATCCTGTTAATCCTGAGAAATCCTGTTAATCCTGTGAATTCGCATTTTCTTCTCACCGAGGCAGCGACGCCTCGATGAGCTGCCGCATGTCGCCCAGCTCACCCGCCTTCCAGCACAGCGCGATCAGCTCGCGCACCTGCGCCGCCGGCAGCACTGCCGAGGCCTGATCCAGGAATTTCTCTTCCAGCTCGCGATCGGTCATCGGCCGACCGAGGTTGCCGATGGCGTGATCGACCTGCTTGTGGATGCGCTCGCCGCTGCTCAGCTCGACCTCGACGTGCACCGCATCCTCGGCGATCGCCGGGTCCGCCGTGGCGATGACCTTGGTCTCGCGCACGCTCTTCACGTCCGGATCGTTGACGGTCGCATCGGAAAACTCTGCCAGCCCGGCCTTGCCGCGCACGAGGCCGATCGCCGCGGCGTGATACACCGAGAACTTGCCCTCCAGGCCGACGCTGATCTCCTTCTTCCTGCACAGATCGAGCACCAAGGGAGCGACTTGCAGCCGCACCGCCGCGATCTGCTGTGGCTTGAGCGTGTGACTGCGGGCGATCTGGATGCAGGCGTCGATGGTCGGGTGGATGACGATGCCGCAGGGAAACGGCTTGTAGGTGTTGGCGCGCAGATCGAAATCCACGCCCAGGCGCGCAGTGACCTTGGACACGTCGGACTTGGCGGCCTGCACCGCCGCGAAGCCGCGCGGCCCCTCGATGCCGGTGTCGCTGCCGGTGAAGCCCTCGCGTGCCAGCAGCGCGGCCACATAGCCGTTCTGCGCCGAGCGGCCCGGATGAAACGCCTTGCCCATGGCCCCGAACATCTCGCGCAACCCGGCCGCCTGGGTCGCCGCCAGCCCGAGCGCCCAGACCATGTTCTGCACCGGCAGGCCGAGCAGCCGGCCGATCGCGGCGGCTGCACCGAACACGCCGGCGGTACCGGTGATGTGCCAGCCGACGTCGTAGTGCGCGGGATAGACGGCGTTGCCCACGCGCGACTCCGCTTCGAAGCCGAGGATGAAGGCGGGCAGGAAGCTTGCGCCCGCGACCGATTGCGTGCTGGCATACGCGAACAGCGCCGACGCGACCGGGGCGGTCGGGTGAATATAGTTCTTGGGGGTGGTGTCGTCGTAGTCGTGGACGTGCGAGCTGATGCCGTTCATCAGCGCCGCATGCAACGGATCGAGTTGCTCGGACCGTCCGAGAATGCACGCGATCGGCTTGCCGGAGTAGGGCGCCAGCGCGCGCAGGGCGATCTCGACGGCCGGCTCGCGGCACCCGCCGATTGCGCAACCGACATAGTTCAGTAACGCGCGATGCGCCTCATGGCGCACGTCTTGAGGGATCGCGCCTGCGTCGCTCGACACGACATACGCTGCGAGCTCTTTCGTTGCACCCATTGTTGTTGTCCTCACACCGATGCCGGCGTCCGTAGCAACCTGGACGCACGCTCAAACCGCGAGCGTGCACAGCCGCCCGCTCGGGTCCCGTCGCGCAGGCGCTAATGATTAGCACTAGCAATTATAGAATTGGGCAGATTATCAGACAAGCAGACGCTCTGCGGGCGCCGCAGCGTGGGCGTCAGGTCGGCGTCAGCTCCGCGGCCGCACCTCGGGGTTGAGCACGCGCATTGGCTTGCCGTCCAGGAACGCCAGCACGTTCTCCACCGATTCGCGGTGGAACTGCGCGTAGACCTCGTGCGTGCAGTAGCCCAGATGCGGAGACAGGACGACGTTGGGCAGGCGGCGCAGCGGATGCTCAGTGGGGAGGGGTTCCTCGCCGTACACATCCAGGGCAGCGACGAACTTGCCTGCACGCAGCAGCTGCAGCATCGCGCTCTCGTCCACCAGCGGCCCGCGCGAGGTGTTGATCAGGATCGCGCCGGGTTTCATGCGGGCGAGATCCTCGGGGCCGAGGATGCCCTGCGTGCGATCCGACAGCACCAGGTGCAGGCTGATCGCATCGGACTCCGACATCAGTGTGGCCTTGTCGACCAGACGCGCACCGGCCGCCTGCGCCTTCTCCTGAGTGAGGTTCTGGCTCCACGCCAGCACGTGCATGCCGAGGGCCTGCGCGTAGCGCGCCATGCGGGCGCCGATCCTGCCCAGGCCGACTACGCCGAGGGTCTGCCCTTCGAGCACGCGTCCGGCCGGCACCCCGCTCTGGAACCGGCCTGCACGCATGGAGGCATCGGCGGCGGCGAGATGGCGTGTTGCGGTCAGCAGCAGTCCCAGAGCCAGCTCCGCGGTCGCCGCGCCAGAGCGCTCTCCTCCCGTGTGGCAGACCAGGATGCCGCGCGCTGTGCAGGCGTCGAGGTCGAGGGTGCGCGTACGCGAACCGGTGACGTTCAGCAGCCGCAGCCGGTTCAGTCGCTCGATGAGGGCGGCGGGAAACGCGGTGCGCTCGCGCATCGCGAGGACCATGTCGAATCCGGCCAGCGCCTGCGCCACGGCGTCGAGCGTCCCCAGCGGCTGCTCGAAGAACTTGATCTCGGCACGCCGCTCCAGAGCAGACCAGTCGGCGCTCGCGCGCGCGACCCCCTGCCAGTCATCGAGCACCGCGATTCGTGTCATTCGGTTTTCTCCCGCGTGTTGGCTATCCGCGTCGAGCTTGCGGCAGACGCAGGCTCGTCCGTTGCGCGATCATAAACCTTCGCGAGGTGAGCGGTGCGTTCGTAGCTGGGCTGCGTGTGCGTCAGCACGCTGGCGTGCCGATCGCGGCACGCGCCGCTTTGGCGCCAGTTGCCCGGTAGTTCGCGAAGCGTGCGGCCCTCAGCCGTCTGCCGCCAAGCGGTACCCCACGCCGAGCTCCGTGAGCAGATACCGCGGGCGGGTCGGATCCTGCTCCAGCTTGTGCCGCAGTTGGCCCATGTAGATGCGCAGGTAATGGCTGTGCTCGACGTAGGCCGGTCCCCAGACCTCCTTGAGCAACTGCCGATGCGTGATCACCTTGCCGGCGTTTGTGATCAGCACGCTGAGCAGGCGGTACTCGATCGGAGTCAGATGCACGGGCGCTCCGGCACGCTGCACCACGCGCCTCGTCAGATCGACGCGCACGTCCCCCATTTCGAACACCGGCGTGTCGCCGTCGATGCGCGTGCGACGCCGCAGCAATGCCCGGGTCCGGGCCAGCAGCTCTCCCACCCCGAACGGCTTGGTGAGGTAGTCGTCCGCTCCGGCATCCAACGCGCGAATCTTTTCGGCTTCCTCGCTGCGGGCCGAGAGCACCAGCACCGGCACCTGCGACCAGGCACGCAGGTCCTTGATGAATGAAACCCCATCGGCATCCGGCAGCCCAAGATCCAGGATGACCAGATCGGGCTTGCGCGTGCCCGCGTCGATCAGTGCCGATTTGGCGGTTTCGCACTCGTGCACGCGGCAGTCTTCCCCTTCGAGCGCCGTGCGCACGAAGCGGCGGATCTGCTGCTCGTCCTCGACGACCAGGACGACGGGGGCGGGCGTGCTCACTGCGTTTGCCCGTCGGGTCTGCAGATCCGGCTCGGGGTCGAGCGCAGGCGCTGCCTCGACCGGCAGCGTGAACACGAAGCGCGCGCCACCCTGGGGCGCCGTCTCCGCCCGGATCGACCCGTTGTGCGCCTCGACGATGGCGCGGCAGATCGACAACCCGAGCCCCACACCGGGGGTGGCCGACTCTTTGTCGCCACGCACGAATTTGCCGAAGATCCTCTCTTCACTGCCGGGCTGCAGCCCGGGGCCGTTGTCGGATACCCACACTTGCAGTTCGCCTCCGGCGGCGCGGGCCCCGATCTCGACAAGAGTGCCCGGCGGGGTGTACTTGGCCGCATTCTCCAGCAGATTGCACAGCACGCGCTCCATCAACACCGCATCGATGCGCACCAGCGGCAGATCCGCTGGGCAATTGCACGTCGACGCGGTGACGCGCGAGCACCGACGACTGCTTGCTGCAGTGCGCTGCCGACCAGCTCCTCGATGGAATGCCACTGGCGATTGAGCGTCACACCGCCGGCCTGCAGCCGTGCCATGTCGAGCAGGTTGTCCACCATCGTCGCCATGCGACGCGCCTGCTGGCGAATGCCGCGGGCCAGCTCGGCCTGTGCTTCGGGGAGCGCCGGGCTGCGTCAGACAGCAGCGTGTCGGCCGAGCCGATCAGCGCCGTGAGCGGCGTGCGCAGGTCATGCGAAATCGACGCGAGCAGCGAGTTGCGCAGACGCTCCGAAGCCATGTGCACCTCGGTGACCCGCGCGATCTCGACAAAGTGCACGCGCTCGAGCGCCAGCGCGATCTGCGCGGCGAATGTCTCGAGCAGCCGATGCTGCTCGGGCGTGAAGATGAGCCGCTCGTTGCGAGGAGCAAGCGCCAGGACCCCGCGGGTGCGCACCGGCGCCCGCAGCGGCAGGTAGTATGCGGAAGTGCCCGCGAGCGTGTTCGTGCCGAAGCCGGCCGGCTGCTCGTGGTCGTACACCCACTGCGCGATCGACAGGTCCACCTCGCGCAGCTCGCCGGCATGCTCGCCGGGCGGCCAGGTAACGTGCGAATCGAGATCGGCGATCAGCACCGCGCCCGGCGCCTCGAATACGCCCTGCAGGTGCTGCAATGCGATGTCCACGATCTGCTCTACGGCCAGCGCGCCCGACAGCTCGCGGCTCATCGCGTACAGCGCGGCGGCCCGCCGCTCGCGCGCTCCTGCCACCCGTGCCTGATAGCGCATGCCCGCGGTGAGGTGCGTGATGGTGAGCGCCACCACCAGCATGACCGCGAAGGTGAGCAGATATTCGGTATCGGATACGGCGAACGTGAGATACGGCTTGACGCAGAAGAAGTCGAACGAGGCCACCGCCAGGACCGACGCGGCCACCGCCGGTCCGCGACCGGCGCGCACCGACACCAGCACTACGCTCAACAGATAGAGCATGGCGATGTTCGCGATCTCGATGTGCTGGCGCAGTGGCATGGCGATCGCGGTCGCCACCGCAATCGCGGCCAGCGCCTCGATGTAGCCGCGCCAAAGATACCGCGGGCGCGGCCGCGTGCTCTGTCTCTGGCGTTGCGGGTTGCGCCTCGCCGCTCACCACCAGGAGATCGACTCCGGAGGCCCGCGCCGAGAGGCGGTCGAACACGGTCTGCTCTGAGCACGCTAAGCCATGGGTGTCCGCTGGAGCGCCCCAGCACGATCTTGCCGGCATTGCGCTCGACCGCGTACTCGAGCAGCGCCTGGGCGATGTCCTGCCCGGGCACCGTTGCCGTGCGCGCCCCCAGCTGCTTGCGCCAGCCGCAGCGCGCGCAGAATGCGGGCGCGCTGCGCTTCGGGCAGACGCTGCAGGCGCGGCGTCTCGACGTATACCGCGATCCAGTCCGCACGCAGGCTGTCGGCGAGGCGCCGTCCCGCGCGCACCACCTGCTCGGCGTGCGCACCCGGACCCACCGCCACCAGCAGCCGCTCCTTGAGCTGCCATACGCGGCGATCGCCTCGTCCTCGCGATACTCGCGCGCCTGGGCATCGACCCGGTCGGCGGTGCGGCGCAGCGCCATCTCCCGCAGCGCGATGAGGTTGCCCTTGCGGAAGAAGCTCTTGACCGCCTGCTCGGCCTGCTCGGGCATGTACACCTTGCCCTCTTTGAGCCGTTGCAGCAGGTCGTCGGCGGGCAGATCCACCAGCTCGATCTCGTCGGCCTCGTCGAACACCTTGTCGGGCACCGTCTCCCACACCCGCACGCCGGTGATCTGCCCGACCGACGTCGTTGAGGCTTTCCACGTGCTGGACGTTGACGGTCGTGTACACGTCGATTCCGGCGGCCAGCAGCTCTTTCACGTCCTGCCAGCGCTTGGGATGGCGCGAGCCGGGCGCATTGCTGTGCGCGAGCTCGTCGACCAGGATCAGCTGGGGCTTGCGCGCGATCGCGCCGTCGATGTCCAGCTCGCGCAGCGTCACGCCGCGATACGGCACCATCAGCGGCGGCAGCAGCTCGAGGCCCTCGACCAGCGCCTGCGTCTCGACGCGCTTGTGCGTCTCCACCACGCCGATCACCACGTCCACGCCCTGCGCCTGCACCTCGCGCGCCTCGGACAGCATGGCGTAGGTCTTGCCCACGCCGGCGCAGGCGCCGAAGAAGATCTTCAGCCGTCCGGCTCTGGCCTTGGCTTCGTTGCGCTGGACTTTCTCCAGCAGCTTGTCGGGATCGGGACGCTGGTCGTTCATCGCCTGATCGGCTCCCGGCTCACGCCGCCCCCAGCGCGACCAGCACCAGGTCGACGAGCTTGATGCCGACGAACGGCACCGACGAAGCCACCGAGCCCATAGATCAGCAGATTGCGCCGCAGGATCGCGGCCGCTCCCGAGCGGCCGATACGCCACACCCTTGATGGCGAGCGGAATCAGCACCACGATGATCAGCGCATTGAAGATGACGGCCGACAGCACGGCGCTGGCCGGACTGGTCAGGTGCATGATGTTCAACGCGCCGAGCTGCGGATACGCCGACGCGAATGCAGCCGGAACGATGGCGAAGTACTTCGCCACGTCGTTCGAGATCGAGAACGTGGTGAGCGCGCCGCGCGTCATCAGCATCTGCTTGCCGGTCTCCACGACCTCGATGAGCTTGGTCGGATTGGAATCGAGGTCGACCATGTTGCCGGCTTCCTTGGCGGCCTGGGTGCCGGTGTTCATCGCCACCGCGACGTCGGCCTGCGCCAGGGCCGGCGCATCGTTGGTGCCGTCGCCCGTCATCGCCACCAGCAGGCCCTGCGCCTGGGCGTCCCGGATCAGCTGCAGCTTGGCTTCGGGCGTGGCCTCCGCCAGATAGTCGTCGACCCCGGCCTCGGCGGCAATGGCCGCCGCGGCGAGCCGGGTGTCGCCGGTGATCATCACCGTCCGGATCCCCATGCGGCGCAGCTGCGCGAAGCGCTCCTTGATGCCGCCCTTGACCACATCCGCCAGCTCGATAACGCCCAGCACTCGCGCGTCCTCGGCCACCAGCAGCGGTGTGCCGCCGCGCCGCGCGACGGTTTCGGCCGCGCTGATGGTTTCCTGGGCACGGCCTGCGCCCGCGCGTCTCGACGAATGCGCGTATCGCGTCGACGGCACCCTTGCGCAGCCGCCGCCCGTGGACATCGGCTCCGCTCATGCGGGTCTGCGCCGAGAACGGGACGAAGGTCAGCGTCCAGCGCAGCGACGTCGCGCTCGCGCAGGTTGAACCGCTTCTTGGCGAGCACGGTGATCGAGCGGCCCTCCGGCGTCTCGTCGGCCAGCGAGGCCAGCTGCGCAGCGTCTGCCAGGTCGCGCTCGCTGACGCCTGCCGCCGGAATGAATGCGATGGCCTGCCGGTTGCCGAGGGTGATCGTGCCGGTCTTGTCCAGCAGCAGCACGTCGACGTCGCCGGCTGCCTCGACGGCACGCCCGGAAGTGGCGATCACGTTCTTGAGCAGCATGCGGCCCATGCCGGCGATGCCGATAGCCGACAGCAACGCGCCGATGGTGGTCGGGATCAAGCATACGAGCAGCGCGATGAGCACCGTCACGGTGACCGGCGTTCCTGCGCCCACCGCCCGGATGCTGTACAGGGAGAACGGTAGCAGCGTGACTGTCACCAGCAGAAACACGAGGGTGAGCGCCACCAGAAGAATGGTCAGTGCGATCTCGTTCGGGGTCTTCTGCCGGCGTGCGGACTCGACCATCCGGATCATGCGGTCGAGGAACGTCTCGCCCGGATTGACTGTGACCCGCACGATCAGCCAGTCGGACAGCACGCGCGTTCCGCCGGTCACCGAGCCGAAGTCCCCGCCGCTCTCGCGAATCACCGGTGCGCTTTCGCCGGTGATCGCGCTCTCGTCGACCGAGGCGGTGCCTGCGATGACCTCGCCGTCGGACGGAATCAGGTCGCCGGCCTCGACCAGTACGACCATGCTTCCGGCCCCGAGCTGGCTCGCAGCGGTGAGGTACACCTGCGCGTCGCGCCTCGGTTCGTACAGCTTCTTGGCGAGAATCTCCCTGCGCTGACCGCGCAGCGCGGCAGCCTGCGCCTTGCTCCGGCCTTCAGCCAGCGCTTCGGCGAAGTTGGCGAACAACACCGTGAACCACAGCCACAGCGCCACCGCCAGGATGAAGCCGGCCGAGGCTTCGCCCGTGCCACGCAAGCGCCTCGATCCACAACAGGGTGGTCAGGATGCTGCCTGCGTAGACGACCAGCATGACGGGGTTGCGCGCCTGCTCCCGCGGTGCGAGCTTGCGCAATGCGTCCAGCAGCGCCACCTTCAGCAGCGACGGATGAGAAACGAACGCGGAGGACCGCGCGGGGCCATGGCTCTGCCGTGAACTAATAAGTTCGCGGCCGTTACCGATGGATGCGACGCATCCGCAGCTCGAGCTCGGCTGTGCTGTCCGGGGACTGCTCGGCTTTGACGTCGTTATCTGGCATAAGAGCTGACAGTAAGTATAGCGCCGACAGCAAGCGGTGCCGCTGCTCTCACAGCGTCGCTACGCCAAGACTGGCGATCATGGCGCGTTCGTGCGCTCGGAATGGTATTGGCCAAATAGACGCTGGATTGCAAGGGGTTCGGTCGCAGCTTCCAGTCGATCTCGAAATGCCTTATCGGAAAACATCTCCGATACGGTGGCCAAGATCCGCAGATGTTTCTCGTTCGCTTGCTCGGGAACCAGGATCACGAAGAAGGCCGACACCGGCTGATGATCTGGTGCGCCAAAGGGTATTGGAAGCTTGGTACGCACGAAGAGCACCACCGGGTCAGTGATGTCGGGGATACGAGCGTGTGGGATCGCGATGCCGTGTCCAACTGCGGTGGATCCACTCTGCTCTCGTCGCCATAGAGCTCGGAAGACCACCTTGTCATCGACTAGGGGGCGACGGGCAGCCAGCAGGGCGATCTGTTCGCACGCCGCCTTGGCGTCGGTGGCCGTGAGCCCGAGCACGACGTCCTCGCTGGAGAGAAGACCGCTGAGAATGTTCACCGGCGACTGATCTCCCGTTCAGTGCGCGTTAGTCGTGTCCTGGAGCAGGCAAACTGCGTCCTCTGCGGTTCACTAGTGCGCTCGCAACTTTGGCTGTTCAGTGCAGAGTGTCCAGTGCGAGATTGAGCTTGAGCACGTTCACTCGCGGCTCTCCGAGAACGCCGAGCTGGCGTCCCTCCGTAAACTCGGCTACCAGAGCGTGTACCTTCAATGGATCCAAGCCGCGGGCGCCCGCCACCCGATTGACCTGATATGCGGCTGCTGCCGGGCTCATATGCGGGTCGAGTCCGCTGCCCGATGCAGTCACCAGGTCGACCGGCACGGGGGCAGTGTTCTTGGGATCGGCTTCGCGCAACGCCTTGACTCGTGCCGCGACCGCATCGGTCAGCGCAGGGTTGAGCGGACCTTGATTGGATCCCGAGGAAGCCCCCGCGTTGTAGGGGTAGGGCCCGGTAGCCGACGGCCGCGACCAGAAGTACTTCGGGCTGGAGAACGGCTGACCGATCAGTTCGGAACCGACGGCTTTGCCGTCGCGCTCGATGAGGCTGCCGTTGGCCTGCCGCGGAAACAGGACCTGAGCCAGGCCGGTCACGAGAAACGGATAGACCAGACCGGTGAGGATCGTAAAGACGACCAGCATCAAAAATGCAGGCTTGAGCTCTTTCAACACGATGAGTCTCCTTCAGGCTAGGCGCAGCGCGACGAGCAGCAGGTCGATCGCCTTGATACCGATGAACGGCGCGATGATACCGCCGACGCCGTAGATCCAGAGATTGCGACGCAGCAAGGGTCCCGCCCCCAGGGGCCGGTACTTGACGCCCTTCAGCGCGAGCGGAATCAGGGCGACGATGATCAAGGCGTTGAATATCACGGCCGACAGAATGGCGCTCGCCGGAGTGGCTAGACCCATGACGTTGAGCGCGATCAGCTGCGGATAAGTGGTGGCGAACGCCGCCGGGATGATGGCGAAGTACTTGGCCACGTCGTTGGCGATGGAGAACGTGGTCAGGGCACCGCGGGTGATCAGCAGTTGCTTGCCGATCTCGACGATCTCCAGCAGCTTGGTCGGATTGGAATCCAGGTCGACCATGTTGCCGGCTTCCTTGGCCGCCTGCGTTCCCGTGTTCATGGCCACCGCCACGTCGGCCTGCGCCAAGGCCGGGGCGTCGTTGGTGCCATCGCCGGTCATGGCCACCAGTCGGCCGCCCGCCTGGCTCTCACGGATCAACTGGAGCTTGGCCTCGGGCGTGGATTCGGCGAGGAAATCGTCCACACCGGCTTCGGCGGCGATCGCGGCCGCGGTGAGCCGGTTGTCGCCGGTGATCATCACCGTGCGGATGCCCATGCGGCGCAGTTGCGCGAAACGCTCCTTGATACCGCCCTTGACGATGTCCTTCAGCTCGATGACGCCCAGAACCTTGGTGCCATCGGCAACCACCAGCGGGGTGGAGCCTTGTCGCGCGAACGTGTCGACGAAGCCGGACACCTCGTTTGGAAAGGCGGCCCCCCTTCCGGCTACCCAATTGCGAATTGCGTCGGCGGCGCCCTTGCGGATCTGCCGCCCGCCCACGTCGACCCCGCTCATACGCGTCTGAGCCGAGAACGGTACGAAGCTCGCGCCCAGCGCGGCCACATCGCGTTCACGCAGCCCGAATTTCTGCTTGGCGAGGATGACGATACTGCGGCCTTCCGGTGTTTCGTCGGCAAGGGAGGCTAGCTGCGCCGCGTCGGCGAGCTCTTGCTCGGTGACGCCCGCCGCCGCACGGAAGGTGGCGGCCTGCCGGTTTCCCAGCGTGATGGTTCCGGTCTTGTCCAGCAGCAAGACGTCGACGTCTCCAGCGGCCTCTACCGCGCGCCCCGAGGTCGCTATCACATTGGCTCGCAGCATCCGGCCGATCCCGGCAAGACCAATCGCTGAGAGCAGGCCACCAATGGTGGTTGGGATCAGACAGACCAGCAAGGCCACCAGCACCGTAATCGTGACGGGGCTTCCGGTCTTGGCGATCTCGACGCTGTAGATGGAGAAGGGCAGCAGGGTCACCGCAGCCAGCAGAAACACCAGCGTCAGCTTCACCAGCAGAATCCAGAGAGCGATCTCGTTGGGAGTCTTCTGGCGGCGCGCAGCCTCCACCATCGAGATCATCCGGTCGAGAAAAGATTCTCCGGGGTCGGTGGTCACTCGCACCACCAGCCAATCGGACAGGACCCTGGTTCCGCCTGTGACCGAGCTGAAGTCCCCGCCGGACTCGCGGATCACGGGCGCGGATTCACCGGTGATCGCGCTCTCGTCGACGGACGCTACGCCCTCGAGCACCTCGCCGTCGGCGGGGATCACGTCCCCGGCTTCGACCAGGAACAGATCTCCCCTGCGCAAATCCGTCGAAGGCGCCCACGTGAACGCAGCGTCGCGCTGCGCCGTGCCGAGCTTCTTGGCGCCGACTTCGCGCTTGACCGCCCGCAGCGCGGCCGCTTGGGCTTTGCTGCGGCCTTCGGCCACGGCCTCGGCAAAGTTGGCGAACAGCACCGTGAACCACAGCCACAGCGTGACCGCGAGGATGAATCCTGCCGGCGCCTCGCCCTGCCCCCCGAGGGCCTGGACATACAGGATCGTGGTCAGGATGCTACCGATGTAGACCACGAACATGACGGGGTTGCGCCACTGGTGCTGCGGCAGCAGCTTCACCAGCGAATCGATCAGTGCCTGCTGGAAGATACTCTTGGTCAGCAGCGCGCGTGGCAGCGCGTGGACCGGAGGCATTGCAGGCGTACCGACTTGGGTGCTCATAGAGAGAACTCCGCAAAGGGTCGTGATTCGCGACGGATCATTTCCCGCCGTACAGGGCCAGGTGCTCGACGATCGGCCCCAGCGCGAGCGCAGGGAAGAAGGTGAGCGCCCCGATGATGATGACTACCCCCACCAGCATGGCCACGAACAGCGGGGTATGAGTGGGTAGCGTGCCCAGGCCCACTGGGACCTTCTTCTTGGCGGCCAGTGCTCCTGCAATCGCCAGCACCGGGATCGCCAGCCAATAGCGGGAGAACAGCATGGCGAACCCCAGGGCCGTGTTGTAGAACGGTGTGTTGGCGGAGAGGCCGGCGAACGCGCTGCCGTTGTTATTGCTTGCCGAGGAGAACGCGTACAGGATCTCGGAGAATCCGTGCGCCCCCGGGTTGGCAACGCCGGCCTTGCCGGCATCCAGCGAAACGGCGAGCGCCGTGCCGCCGAGCACCATCACGAGCGGGATCAGGACGGCGATCGAAGCCATCTTCATTTCGAAGGCCTCGATCTTCTTGCCCAGGTACTCCGGCGTGCGGCCGATCATCAGCCCCGCCACGAACACCGCGACGATGGCGAAGATCAGCATCCCGTACAGCCCCGAGCCCACGCCGCCGAAGATCACCTCACCCAGTTGCATCAGCCACATCGGCACCAGGCCGCCGAGCGGCGTGAAGGAGTCGTGCATGGAGTTGACCGAGCCATTGGATGCGGAGGTCGTCGCGGTCGCCCAGAGGGCGGAGTTGACGATGCCGAAGCGGGTTTCCTTGCCTTCCATGTTCGCGCCCGATTGCTGCACGCTCGGGGTCTGATCCACGCCGAGCTTGGTGAGCGCCGGATTGCCCGCTTGCTCGGCGCCGACACACACGGCGAGCAAGACGACGAACACGAAGGTCATCGCGGCCAGGATGGCCCAACCTTGGCGCGTATCTCCCACCATCTTGCCGAAGGTGTAGCACAGCGCACCCGAGATCACCAGGATGGCGAGCACCTCGAGGAAGTTCGACAGCGGCGTGGAATTCTCGAAGGGGTGCGCCGAGTTGACGTTGAAGAAGCCGCCGCCGTTGGTGCCCAGCTGCTTGATCGCGATCTGCGAGGCGGCAGGTCCCACCGCGAGGATCTGATCCTTCTGAACCACCTTCTCCGTCACCGGATTGCCTTGTGCATCCTTGACGGGTTGTCCTGCCGCATCGAGCTTCGGCGTGTCATATTCCACCGACTCCACGAGCGGCACGCTGTGATAGGCCGAGAAGGTCTGGACTACGCCCTGAGACACCAGCACCAGCGCCAGGATTAGCGACAACGGCAGCAGGATATACAGCGTCGTGCGCGTGAGGTCCACCCAGAAGTTGCCCACCGTGTCGGTCTTCTGGCGCGCGAAACCGCGAATCAGCGCGACCAGTACCGCGATGCCGGTCGCGGCCGACACGAAGTTCTGGACGGTCAGCGCGGCCATCTGGGTCAGGTAGCTCATGGTGGTCTCGCCGCCGTACCCCTGCCAGTTGGTGTTGGTGGCGAAGCTGACGGCCGTATTGAATGACGAGTCCGGCGATACCGCCGCGAAGCTCTGCGGATTGAACGGCAAGTAGGCCTGCAGCCGTTGCAGGCCGTAGACGGCCAGTGCGCCCAGCAGGTTGAACGCCAGCATCGCCAGTGCATACTGGGTCCAGCGCATCTCTTTGGCGGGATCCACCCCGCACAGGCGATAGAGCAGCCGCTCGAGCGGGCCGCCGACGGTATTCAGCACCGCAGGCTGGCCTTCGAAAATGCGCGCCATGTAGCTGCCGAGCGGTTTCGCCAGTGCCAGCAGAACCACTACGTACAGCACGAGTTGCAGGTAACCGTTCGCAGTCATCAGAACTTCTCCGGGAACAGGAGCGCGATTACGAGGTAGATCGTGATAACGAGCGCGACCAGTCCGCTCAAGACGTAGAGCCAGCTCATGAAGGCCTCCTCAAGCGTTCGAAACCGTAGACAACCGCGGCCGATACCGCGAAGAAACCGACCACCAGCACGATATAGAGGATGTCCACTGCCGCCTCCTTTGGTCAAAACGCACAGCACTATAGGCGAGCGCGCGTAAAAACAACGTAAAAACCCGCTCGGAATCAATGAAAAGCGCATATGCGCCCCAACCGTTGCCCGGCCCCCGCGAGTCTGAGATACACGCTACTACGGCGTGGTGCAATGCAGTTGATCTATCGCAAGCCCTCGCCAAAACGCAGGGTAGCCGGGCGGCCGTAACATCGCAAAAACGGGCGCTCCAGCCCGTTCTCGCCGCACATACGCAAGGCGCTGCAGCACTACGGGGAGAGGCCGACGGTCGTGCTCCCACCCGGCAACACATCCCAGCGCGCGGCGTGCGCGGGCTGGCATCGCCGGCACGCCCCGCGGAATCTTTATGCAATCTTGATCCCGGCAGGCCAAAGCTTGTCGGAACGTTGTCGTTCCATCCCGTAAATTGAGACTAAGCGTTCTTGGCATATCGCGGGAAGCGAAAGGAACGAGGAGAAGGGTGATGAACGGCTACAAAGGTTGGCGCGAAGCAACAGGCGAGCTGGGCCAGGTTGTCCGAAGCGCCTGGCCGCATGTCGCACTGGTCGTCATGATGATCGTGATGCTCGCTGTCTTGATGCTGCTCCGATTCTGGATTTTTCTTCCGGAGGTCAGGTCATGAGCCAATCATGCTTCGGGGTCGAGCCGCGCAAGGACGGATCGGTCATGGTCGTGTCGCAGGAAGGCGAAGCGGCCAGTATTCGGCACTTCCGGCCCGAGCAGGCGGGGACGGTCGTGCAATTCGTCCGGGAGAAATCGCACTCACCGAGAGCATGCATCGCATCGCCCAGCGGGCGGGCGCTGCGCCTTGCGATCCTTGTGGCTGCTGCCATTCCGACCGCCGCGCTCGCTGAGGATTCACCGCCGGCGGCCCCGCCCCCACCGTTTTCCTTTACGGCCAACGTAAACGTCGTAACCGACTACTACTTCCGGGGACTCACCCAGACCTGGGGCGGCCCGGCCATCCAGGGCGGGTTCGACGTCAACCACACAAGCGGCTTGTACGCGGGCTTCTGGGCCTCCAACATAAGTGGCAACCAGTACGCCGGCGGCTCGCTGGAAACCGACTGGTATGGGGGCTACAACTACAAGCTCGGCGAGGACGTCACACTCGGCGCGGGGCTGTACTACTACTGGTACCCCGGAGCCAACGTGAACAAGGGCGCCAGTTGTGCACTGACTCCGTGCGCCGACCAGAGCTACAACACATTCGAGGGCAACCTGTCTGCGGCGTGGAAGTTCCTGGCCTTCAAGTGGTCCTATGCGTTCACCGACTACTTCGGGGGCAACGCCAGCACTGGCTTCAAAGGCGACACCAGCGGCACGATGTACTTCGACCTGTCGGCCAACGCCCCGGTGAAAGTCCTTGGAGGGCTCAATATCATTGCCCACGTCGGCTACACCCTTTACTCGGAAGATTTCGCGACGCCGGTGAACGGCGAGACGGACCCCAGCTACTGGGACTGGAAGCTGGGGGTGAGCAAGACCTGGCAGAGCGGCTGGAACCTGGGCCTGTTCTACGTGCAGGCCAGCAACAACTTCTGGGAGAAGACCCAGTCGGTGTCGACTACCTCACCCGATACGAAGGACTTGAACAAGGGGACCCTGTATCTGCAGTTCGGCCGCACGTTCTAATCAGCCCTCCGTTCTCAGTAGCCGGAGCCGGAGTAGCTGCCGCCCGAACAAAGCGGTCTGGTTCGTTCCCGCTGCACCAGTCCGCGGCGTGTATCGTAGGCCGATGCGCTTGCGAGCCGCAACACCATATCTGACGGGCCGCCTGCGCAGGATGTGCTGTCACTCGGCGACACATTCTAACGGTGGCGTGCGCGTGCCGGTCTTGCCGGCACGCCGCGCGGAATCCTTACGCGGTTTTGACCCTACCAGACCCAAGCTTGGCGCCAAGTTGTCGTCCCATCCCGTAGATTGATACTCGAGCGTTCTTCGCGGTACGCGAGAACGGCAACGAGGAGGTGGGTCATGAGCACTTGCAAGGGCAGTGGTTGCGATCGTCGCTCCGATCTTGGAGTCGCGATCGGAGGTCAGGTCACGAATCATTGCTGCTTCGGGGTCGAGGCGCGCCAGGATGGATCGGTCATGGTCGCATCGGACGAAGGCGACGAGCCGAGCATCCGGCACTTCCGGCCCGAGCAGGCGGCGACGGTCGTGCAATTCGTACGCGAGACATCGCGTTCGCCGCGCGTGTGCGTCGCATCGACCGGCGGCCAGGCGCTGCCGCTTGCGTTGGCCTTCGGTCAACTCCCGGAGGCCGAGGTGATCCTGCTGCGTCCAGCCGCGCTGCCGCACCGGGCCGCAACGGCGAACGGCGACACCGAGACGGAAGTGGCGCTTGCGCTGGCCCGCTATGCGCGGCGCGCGGCCTGAGGTGCTGTCATGATCATGCATACCTGTCCGATCTGCGGCCGCACTCACGAAGTTCATCCGGCGCGCGCGCAAGTCGCTTATGGCCGGCAGTTCACCTGCTCCCCCGATTGCGAAATCGCGCGCCGCAGACGCATGCGCGACATCGCGTCTGCGTTTCCCGCCGAGCGCCCGGCGCGCCCATGGCAGCGCATCCAAGCCACGGTCGCGCAAGTCTTGCACACCTGGGTGAGTGCGCGTGCTCGAGCGGACCTGACCGCGGCGGCAATGCATGGCGATCTGCTCGCCCCTCGCCGCAAGCTTAACCACTGAAGCTGGACTGGGTAGCGAGCGCGGTGCGCTGTGCGCACCCCACCGCTCATTTCAACTGCACGTCGACGATCGAGATCGTCCCGTCGAACTTGAACGGCCGGCGGTCGAAGTAGTCGAGCGACACCGGCGAGCCGAGATCGATGCCGACGTCGAAGCTTTCGCTCGCGGTGAACGCAGCGGGCGACGGTGCGCTTGACCGTCGTGCGAGCGACCTCCTTGCCGTCGACCGTGAGCACCACTTCCGCCGGAGCACCCGGCTTGGCGATCGTCGTGTCGACTTCGATCTTGTGCTTGCCCGCTGCGAGCTTGCCGTTCGAACGCGCCGTGTAGCGCTCGATGATCATCATGTTGTACTCGTAGACCAGGTCGCCCTCGTCCATGTACAGCGCAAGCCCGCCGGAGGCGCCGCCGAGCGCATAGAGGACACCCGAGGCGTTCTCGCCGATCTGGGCGTCGATCGTCACGTGGTTGCTCTCCCGGCCCAGCCCCGGCGCGGTGAACTCCGGCATGCGGTTGGTCGTCGCGTCGAAGCGCCAGCTCCTGTACGGGGAGGCGACCCGGTCCTCGGGATGGATGCGCAGCCAGTTGCCGGCACCGATCGGGAACGCCTTGTTCTCCTTCGCCACCTCGAGGAACCGCGCCTTCATCGCCGCCAGCCGCTTGGGGTCTTTCCCGGCCAGGTCGTCTGCCTGCGAAAAGTCGGTCGCGAGGTTGTAGAGCTCCCACACGTCCTTGCTCGCATCCCAGGTGAGCACGTTCTTGGCGGACCCGGCGCTGTCCCAGGGAACGAACGGCCCGAACGTGCCGGCGTACCAGCCGTCCTGATAGAGGCCGCGGCTGCCGTTGTTCTCGAAGTACTGCGTGTGCTTGCGCCCCGGCGCCTTCGCATCGGCGAAGGTGTAGGCCAGGCTGACGCCGTCGATCGGATCCTGCGTGAAGCCGTCGACCACCTTCGGCGGCTTGATGCCGAGGACCTCGTAGAGCGTCGGTGCGATGTCGTTGACGTGGTGGAACTGCGAGCGCGGCGTCTTGTCGGCCTTGATCCGTGCCGGCCACGAGATCGCCATCGGATTGCGCGTGCCGCCGAAGTGCGAGGCGACCAGCTTCGTGTGCCGGAACGGCGTGTCGCCCGCCCAGGCCCAGCCGGCGTGGTACATGTTGTCCACCTTCGGCCCGCCGAGCGCGTCGAGGCCGCCGAGCTTGTTCAGCGCCTCGAGCTGCTGCTCGACCGTGTTGGGGATGTTGTTCTGGGCCAGCAGCTCGCTGATGCTGCCGCGCTGCCCTTCGGCGCTGGAGCCGTTGTCGCCGAAGATGTAGATCACGATGGTGTTGTCGCGGATGCCCTGGCGGTCCAGCTCGTCGATGACCTTGCCGGCCTGCACGTCCACGTGCTCGACGAAGCCGGCGTAGATTTCCATCAATCGCAACTGGAACGCACGCTGCGACTCCGGGATGCTGTCCCACGCGGCCATGCTGTCGGCCCGTGGCGTGAGCTTGGCGTTCGCCGGGATCCAGCCGAGCTCCTTCTGGCGCGCGAACGTGCGCTCGCGCAGCGCGTCCCAGCCGTCGTCGAACTTGCCCCGGTACTTGTCGGCCCACTCCTTGAAGATGTGGTGCGGACCGTGACCGGCGCCGGGCGCCCAGTACATGAAGAACGGCTTGTCCGGGGCGTACGCGCGATGCTTGCGCAGCCAGGCGATCGCCTGGTCGGCGAGATCCTCGCTCAGATGGTACTTCTCGTCGTGCGGGGGCTCGATCGGGTTGAAATTCTCGACCAGCCGCGGCTCCCACTGCGAGGTCTCGCCGGCCAGGAAGCCGTAGAAGTAGTCGAAGCCGATCCCCTCGCCGGTGGGCCACAGCGTGAACGGCCCCATCGCCGTGGTGTCGGTCGCCGGCGTGTTGTGCCACTTGCCGAAGGCGGCGGTCTTGTACCCGTAAGCGCCCAGGACCTTCGCAACGGTCGCAGAGGTCCTGGGAATCACGCCGGTATAGCCGTCCCAGTCCACCGCGCGTTCCGCGATCGTCCCGGAACCCACCCGCTGGTGGTTGCGTCCGGTCAGCAGCGCCGCCCGCGTCGGCGAGCAGATCGCCGTGGTGTGGAAGGCGTTGTAGCTGACGCCCTGGTTCGCGATGCGCGTCAGCGTGGGCGTGTGGATCGGCCCGCCGTAGGTGTCGGCCAGGCCGAAGCCGACGTCGTCGAGCAGGATGATGAGGATGTTGGGGGCATCCTTCGGCAGGTGGCTCTTCTCCACGCGCCGCTGGTGCTTCGACGTCTGCAGCGTCGGCCCGGCCACGCTCGCCGAAGGCGTCGGCGGAAACGGCAACACCGAGCCGTCGGCGGGCTGCGCAGCCTCGCAGAAGGCATGGGGCAGCAGCGCGCACAGGGCGCCGATGAACGCGAGCTTGACTTTCATAGTTCTCCAGTCGGGCGCGTCGATTCGTTGCAGCACGCTGAGGCCGACGAGCCCAGATATCTTCGCGCCTGCCCGCTCTGTGCCGCGGACTCAGCCGCGGCACGGCGGCGGCGCCCAGCGTCAGTTCACGGCTTTCTTCACCGCGCCCTTGGCAGCGTCTGCGGGCTTGTCGTCGTCGCGTCGCTTCTCGATCGGCCCTTTGTCCTCGACGCCGACCGCTTCTTTCGCCGAGTCCTTCGCGGCCTCGCCGGGCGAGCAGCGCCCGCCGACTCCCACGGTGGCCTTGGCGGCAGTGCCCTTGGCTGCCTTCTCGGCCGTGCAATCCGGGTCGAGCGGGCCGCCGGCCAGGGCTACGTGGGCGCACATCGCTGCGGCGAACGTCACGATTGTCACTGCAAATCTCTTCATGGCATGTCCTCCATCAATATGGCCGGCCGCGATGGCCGGCGCGGGTTGACTGCACTGTCACAGCTGGATGTCTCCGCTCGTCGCGATTACGTTCATTTCTTGAGGTACGTGATCGTCGTCGTGCCCAGGGTGCCGTTGAAGGCGAACGGCGCCTGGTCGAAATAGTCGAGAGACACCGGCGAATCCAGATCGGTGCCGAGGTCGAAAGTCGCGTTGGAGGTGAAGTGCAGCGACATCGCCGCCGGCACACGGCCCTGCCCCACTTCCTTACCGTTGACCCGCAGAATGACGTTCATCGGCCCGCCGATGGCGCCGGCCAGCCTGGATTCAACCTCGATCTTGACCTTGCCCGTCGGCAGCTTCTCCTTCGCCTTGATCTTCGTGCGTTGAACCTCGAACAGGTTGAACTCGTAGTTGAGGATGCCGTCCTTCACGTAGCAGGTGACTCCACCGGAGAAGCCGGCCAGCGCGTACAGCACACCGTGAGCGTCCTCCGGCACGTCCACTTCCATGGTCACGAGGCTGTCGACTTTCCCGAGCTTGGGAGCCGCGGACTCCGGCATCCGGGTCATCGGGCCGTCGAAAGTCCATTCGGTGAGCGACGAGGCGGGGGCGTCCTCAGGATGGAACATCGCGGTGGACCAGAGGCCGCCGCCGATGGGAAGGTTCTTGTTCTTCGTCGACTCGAGCAGGAACAGGAGCTTCATCTCCTCGAGCTTCCGCGGATTGGAGGCGGCGAGATCGTTCGCCTGGCTCCAATCCTCGTCGAGGTTGTAGAGCTCCCACTTGTCCGTGAGCGGGGACCACTCCTTGATGCCTTTCGGCATCCCGCCGACCCACGGCTCGCGCGGGCCGCGGGCGCTCGCGAACCAGCCGTCGTGGTAGATCCCCCGGCTGGCCATGATGTCGAAGAACTGGGTCGTTCGCGTCCCCGGCGCCTTGGGATCGCTAAACGTGTACACCATGCTGACGCCGGCGATCGGATCCTGCTCGAACCCGTTGACGACGCGGGGTGGGGTGATCTTCGTCAGCTCGTAGATCGTCGGCACGATGTCGATCACGTGGTGGAACTGCGGCCGGGGCGTCGGATCAGCCTTGATGCGGTTCACCCAGGCGACGGCCATCGGCTGGCGTATGCCGCCGAAGTAGGCACCCTGGAGCTTCGTGCCCTGGTACGGCGTGCTGCCCGCCCACGCCCATCCGGCGTTGTACATGTTGTCGGTCTTGGGGCCGCCGAGCGCGTCGAGTCCACCGAGCTCCTTCAGCGCCTCGATGTGCTGCGAGATCTTGGTCGGAATGCCGTTCTGCGCCAGCTGCTCGCTGATGGTGCCGCTCAGACCCTCGGACGAGGAGCCGTTGTCGCCCCAGATGTAGAAGATCAGCGTGTTGTCGAGCTTCCCCTGCTTCTCGATCTCGTCGATGATCCGTCCGGCGTTGTAGTCGGCGTGCTCGGTGAAGCCGGCGAAGACCTCCATCAGGCGGCGCTGGAACGGCTTCTCGGCCTCGGGGATCGAGTCCCAGGAGGCCATGGAAGCCGGGCGCGGCGTGAGCTGAGCGTTCTGGGGGATCCAGCCCTTGGCCTTGGCGCGCGCGAAGACGCGCTCACGGTACTTGTCCCAGCCGTCGTCGAACTTGCCCTTATATTTATCGGCCCATTCCTTCATGATCTGGTGCGGGCCATGCGATGCGCCCGTCGCCCAGTACATGAAGAACGGCTTGTCCGGCGCATAGGCCTTCTGCTCGCGGAGCCACTTGATCGCGTCTGTCGCGATGTCGTCGGTGAGGTGGTAACCCTTGGGGAGATGCCCGGTGACCTGAGTGGTGTTGCGCGTCAGGGTCGGCTCGTACTGCGACGCTTCCCCCGCAAGGAATCCGTAGAAGTACTCGAAGCCATAGCCGGTGGGCCAATAGTCGAACGGCCCCTTGGACGTGATCTGCTCTTCGGGCGTGTTGTGCCACTTGCCCCAGGCTCCGGTGTTGTAGCCGTAGTCCTTGAGGACTTCGGCGACGGTCGCCGACGACTTCGGAATGATCCCGCTGAAGCCGTCGAAGTCGTTGGCAATCGCCGAGATCTGGCCATTCCCGACAAAGGTGTGATTGCGCCCTGTGAGCAAGGCGGCCCGCGTGGGCGAGCACATGGCGGTGGAATGGAAGCGGTTGAAGGAGATCCCCATCTTCGCCACGCGATCGAGCGTCGGCGTGTTGATCTCGCCGCCGTACGTCGAGGGCGTGCCCGGCCCTACGTCGTCGATCAGGATGATCAGGATGTTCGGCGCCCCCTCGGCGAGACGCTTCGGTTCGATGCGCTTCTTGTACGTCGAGCTCTCCATCGTGCAGCCCCGCGGTGGAGGCGGACGGCGTGGGCGGGAAGGGCAGGATCTCCTGCGCCAGCGCCGTTGCCGCGCATACCGCACCCAGGGCGAGGCTGAGGACGGTCAGCGGGATCCTCGTCATGCTTTTAGTCATTGCTCGCTCTCCTTCGATTTCGGTATGCGTCTTGTGCATCGCTTTTATGCATCGTCCACTGCAACCGGTTGTGGGTGGCACCGAGGTTCAGTGGCGCTTGGATACTGACAGCCAGCGGATGGCGAATAGCTCGTGATCGTCAGAACTTGTAGACCATCTTGAGCCAGATGTAGTCACCCTCGAGGCGATTCTTCGTATCCAGTTCCGCAAGCCATTTCAGCTCGAAAACCAGCGACTGCTTGCCGACTGGGAGAATGTATCCGAGCACCGGCCCCGCGCCTGCCGTGAGCCCCTCGAAGCATCCGAGCACCGCGCCCGATCCGCTGTCGCAGGTGACCTGGTCGAAATAGAAGCCTTCGACGCCGAGCGTCAGGAACCCTCGGCCCGCTGGAAGAAGCTGCTGAATCGCGCCGTCGAAGTGCAGCAGCGAGCCGCTGAGGTAGTCGGTGTCGGGGTTCTCGGTGTTGATCGCATAACCGGCATGCAGCATCGCATTGAAGCCGCTCTTCTGGTTGCTGTAGGCCACACCAACCATCGGATCGAACGTCCAGTAGTTCAGGCCCGGATTGCCGAGTCGTCCCACCTCATAGCTGCCGGTGGGGGCATAGATCGGCAGCAAGGCGTCGAACTGCCAGTTGCCGGTCTTCCACGCAAGCATCGCCGGCACCAAGGTCAAGTCGCCGAGGCCGGACACGTTGCTCTGAGTCCCTACAGCGCCGCTCGGCGTCTGCAGGTTGCCCGAGATCTGCAGCCAGGTGTACGGAAGGAAGGCGGCAGCGGTGTAGTGCGCACCGCCCAGGACTGGTGGCTCGAGCGTGTATCCGCCGCCGAGCACAAGGGTGTTCGCAGTGGCGTCCAGGTTCGCCGCCAGCCCCGCAGCTGTCGGAATCTGTGCCGTTGCGGAGCCGCGGTAGTTCATATACATGGGCTTGAGGAAGCCCCCTGGTTTGGTCGGCGACAAATCCACGAGCGTGGCGTTGGAGCCGGGCAGCACATGTGCTGTGCCGCCTTCGCCGGCAATGACGGTCCGGGGTAATGCGACGAGGGCCGCAACCATCGCGCCCGCCAGCACGGACCGCCCCGACGCGGACTGCCACAGTGACGCTGCTCGATTCTGCTCAGGCGATTTCCACATTGTCTTGGTTCTCCCCTTCAAACGGTTCAACGCGGATGGACTGCACCTCCCGTTGGAGGTCGGGGAGAGGTTTCGCTTCATTGGCACGCACATCAGCAAGGAAAAGAAGCACCCGCCACCGGCGGGTGCTGCTTGAGTAGATCTACGAAGGGGTGCGAGAGGTGCAACCCGGACGTCAATTCAGGGGGACCCCCAGCTTCGCCAGCGTGTCCGCGGTCATCAAGCCGTCGGCGCGCAAGCCGTTCTTTTCCTGGAACGTCCTCACGCTGTCGGTCAGGTTCTGATCGAGCTCACCATCCACGTGCAGCTGCGGCGAGGCGCCCTGCGCATTCAACGCGCGCTTGACCTCCTGGATCTTCGCCGGGCTGGAGTTGTCGATGCACAGCACCTGCACCCAGTCGCACCGCGGAGGGCTGGCCATCACTTTCTTGTTGACCGTGGCGTACTCGGCAGCAACCGCCACCTTCGTGGCTTGTGGCGGGGTCACCAGCTTGGACACTCTCCTGGTCTCCATCACCGCCGGCACTTCGACCTCCTGGGTGTGCTCCGGCGTCTTCACCACGGTCTTGTTGACCGTGGCGTACTCGGCCGGGACGTCCTGGTAGGTCTTGCTGGCCGGGCGCGCGAGCTCCTTGCGCTCCACGGTCTTGTACACCGCCTCCTCTTCCACCAGGCACAGGATCTCGCCGGTGTTGGGGTCGACTTTCTCAACCGTGCCGCGGCCCGGCTTCCAGACCTGGCGAGCCGGCTTGTCCATCACTTTCTCGAAGTAGGTGTTGTACAGCGCCGGCACTTCGATCTCGCGCCGATAGGCCTCGCGAACCAGCACCTTCTCTTCGACTTGCGCGTATTCGGCAGGCACCACCGTGATGCGCTTCCACGCCGGCTTGACCACGACTTGCTCTTCGACCGTCTCGTACACCGGCTCGGTATACTCGGTGCGCTCGCCCGCGGCGCGCACCATCTGCTGCGGGGCTCGTCGCGCCACTCGGCCGGCGTCACCTCTTTGATGAAGCACTGGCCCGGAGTGTTCGGCGGCGCCCCGGAGTCCACACACGCGACGGTCTTTTCGGTGGATACCGGCGCGGCCGCGGCCGCGAACCGGCTCCGGCGCCGGCGCGGCGGCGACCGGCTGGGCTGGGCACCACCGCATTCCGGGGCTATTCGCCGTACTTCACGCAGTACGTGTAGTCGCGTGGGTTGTTGGCCTGGTGATCGGTAGTTGTGCGCATCCGCCCGTGGCTGCGGCCAAGGCCACGATGAGCAGCTTGAGCGGGAAATATTTGCTGGGGATCATGATCTGGTCTTCCTCTCTGGTAGAAACTCAATAACCCCGGCGCCGCGGATTCGCGTACTCCCGCAGCTGCCGATCGAGCACCTCGGATGAGCGCAGCAGTCTTCGCAAGCTCATTTCGGTCTTCTCCAGCGCTACTCCACCTGCTACCAGCGTGTCCGTAGGCTGGCGTACATAGCGTGCGGTCAACCGTCATCCTTCCGACATCTGCAGGCGACCGCACGGAGCGACCCGGGAAAGCGGGGTGAATCCGGGCAACGAACGTCCTCACTTGCGGAGCGCATGTTAGGGCCGGTCGTGGCACGCACTTGTCCGCTGCCCGACAATTGCTCCCACACGTGGAGGCGTCAGCACACGAAGACGCCATCGCTGCGACCGGACGGAGGAGCGGCCACACTGGGACCAGCCTTTCTCAGGCCCCATGCGCACGTCGTACGACCGCGAGATGCGTTGTAGTTGTCGTCTGGACGACACTTGCAGGAAGTGGCGCATAATTGGTCTATTGGGGACAAATTGACGGACAGGGTGTGCACGCGGACGAGCAGCGAGAGATTCAGCAGTTCTTGAGTGCAGGCGACTGGTTCGGTGGCCTGACGGCTGCGCTGCAGCAGCTCATCTTGTCCCGATCCTTGGTGCGAAAGTTCGCCAAGGGACAGGTGATCAGCCTGGAGGACAGCCAGGCGAAGGGCCTCTACGCCGTGCTGGAGGGGGATGTGCATCTGGTCCGCGAGGTCGCGGACGAGGAAGCGCTCCTCCACGTTGCCGAACCGGGCTTCTGGTTCGGCGAGTTCGCGGTGCTGGCCGGGCAGCCGACCGTCGTCACCGCCGTGGCCCACACGCCGGTGCGCGCCCTGATGCTGCCGAAGGTGCAGTTCGATCGCATCATCGAGGAGGATCCGCGGCACTATCAAGCGTTCGCCAAGCTCGCCTTCGACCGGTACGCGGCCCTGATTCGCGTCTTCGTCGGCGTACCTGGACTGAGCCCCGAGGCGCGCTTGCGGCGGCGGCTCGCCGCGATGGTGTGGCAGCGGCAGAAGGATCGACCCAGCGCTGTGCCGGTCTCCCTCGCCGTCTCGCAGGGCGATCTGGCGCGGATGGTGGGTGTGTCGCGCCAGACCCTCAACGCGATCCTCGGCAAGCTGCATGAGAAAAGGCTGATCGAGGTCACGTTCCGGCGCATCCGCGTGCTCGATCCCGTGCGTCTGGCCCACTCCGACGCCCCGGTCGATCCCGAGCTGGCGGAATCGATCGCCCGGCGGCGGCCGTCAACCGAACCGCCCGAAGCGAGCGCAAGGCGTAGCGATCGATGACCGGTAACGAACGCTGGCTCACGCGGCCTGTGCTCACGTGGTCGCTCTATGACTTCGCCAGTTCCACGTTCGCCGCACTCGTGCCGACGTTCTTCGGGCTTTACTTCGTCACGACTGTCGCAGCCGATCTGTCCGGCGCGCAGGTGCGCTGGGGCGCGATCGCATCGCTCGCACTCGCGCTCGCCGGCGCATTGTCTCCGTTCGTCGGCGCCTGGGCAGACCGGCGCGGGCGCTGGCTTGCTCTGCTCACGGGGACCACGGCACTGTGCATAGTCGCGACGATGTCGATGGTGTCAGCCGGTCGCGGCGACGTATTCCGTGCCGCAGCGGCGTTCATCGCAGCGCAGGTCGGGTATACCCTGGCGGCAGCGATCTACGACTCCCTGCTGGTCCGCGTCGCGCGGCCGACGCACGTCGGACGCGTATCCGCGTTTGGATGGACCGTCGGGTTCGGCGGCGGAATCATTGCGCTACTCGCAGCGCTCGGTGTGATGCACTGGGTGCCCGCCGACGCACAGCCGGCGCAGCTGAAGGACGTCTTCATGATCGCGGGGCTGCTCTACGCGGCGTTCGCCGTGCCGGGTCTCCTCGGTCTGCGCCATCTCGCTTCGATCCCGCCGCACAGTCCAACAACCTCTTCCACGGTCCGCGAGGTATACGTGTCGGTGATGAATACGCTGCGGCACTGGCGGCGCCACCGTGACGTGTTTCGGTTCCTCGTCGCGTTCTACCTCATCAACGATGTGCTGGTCACGATCCTGTTCTTCATAGCGATCATCTTCCGCACCCGGTTCGGGCTGAGCATCGAAGGGCTGCTGTGGCTGGCGTTGCTCTATCACCTCCTCGCCTCGCCGGCGACGCTTGCGTTTGGCCATGCCGCAGACCGCTGGGGGCAGCGCATGGCAATCTACGTGATGACGGTGATCCTGAGCGCCGCGATCCTGCTTCTCGCCTTCGGCGCCGGCAAGATCGTGCCAATCGTGGTCGTGGTCCTGCTGGGTCTGGTGTACGGCTCGATCCAGTCCGTGTGCCGCTCACTGCTCGCGCTCCTGGTGGCGCCCCACCAGGCGGGGGAGTTGTTCGGCTTCAATGCAATCGCGGGCAGGCTCTCTGCCGCGCTTGGACCGCTGATATTCGGTGCGGCTGCGGCTGCCTCGGGAAGCGACACAGCAGCGCTGCTTCTGCTTCTCGTATTCCTGCTGGCTGGTGCGGTAGTGCTAAGTTCGCTGCATCTCCCATCCCCCCAGTTCGGGGTCGTTGCGATCGCCGGCACGGACCACCCTTAGGCACGGACGAACTGCCGCAGGGCTTCACAGAAGCCCCGGCGCGCGGCAAACACCGGCAGATACCGAATCCGACCATCGGATTGAGCCTGGTCCAGGGATGCGCGCGGCGAGCTGACGCCCCTCTGCGAAAGCAATGCGGCGGTCCTCGGTCCCGTGCACGAGCAGCATCGGCACGCGGGTCCCGACAGACCGGCACGTTACAATGCCCTCTGCTGCCTGCATGCGGGAGGTCACGATGACCATCCATCTCGATCACTTGATGGTGCCGTCGCGCAACAAGCTGGCGTCGGCGAGGCTCCTGGCTGAGCTGTTGGGGGTTCCCTGGTCGGAAACCGGCGTGGGCCCGTTCGCGCCCGTATTCCTGAACGATGGCCTGACGATCGATTTCGACGAATGGACCGAGCCCTTTCCCATGATTCACTACTGCTTTCGCGTGGATCAGGCCGACTTCGACGCCATCCTGGAGCGCATCAAGGCAGCGGGAATCGCGTACCGCAGCAATGTCCATGGACCGATCGATTCCCGGATCGGAACTCACAACGGCGGCAGCATCGTCTACTGGAACGAGCCGGACGGTCATCAATGGGAAATGCTGACCGTGAGCTACGCGCGCCAGGCCGGATGACGGGCGGCGAGCCGACCTCTTCACTCGGGTATGCCGTTCGGTCTATACCCAGATTCCGCGAACCCGGCAGAATGACTCGTCTCAGGGGAGCGTGTAGCCGCGATCCGTACAGCGTCGTGACAGCCGGCAGTCGATCGCGCTTCCAGCTTGAGACAGGAGGATTGAAGCCATGCCGCTGAAGAGCTACGGCGTCTTCAAGGGACGCGCCATCGATCGACGTTTGGGTTCCGGTGGGAGCCCGCACTATCAAGTTCACCTGGTGGACCAGAGCAACGACTACCGGATCGCGGTGAATGTCGCTTCGCAGCTGCAGCCCTCCGAGCTGGAGTATCTGATCGACTCCGAATTTCGTCATCCCATCGTCGAGGCGTTGCACGAGCTGACGCCGGGATGGAAAGCGTTGCCGTCGAAGCCGGGCGGCATCGCTCTGGACTTCATTCGCGGCAATCTGTTCGACCCGCGGCGGATGCGCAAACTGGCGTTCAACGTACCCGGGCCCGACAACGACCTCAACGAAAAGATCGATCACTACATTCAGCGCGCCATGGCAGACGAGGACGCGCAGCTCTATGCATTCGGAGAGCGCTGGGGCCCCGAGAGCATCAAGGACAAGATCTTCGGCTTCCTGCCGGGGAACGGCGTGCACGACATCCACATGAACCAGGCCAACGTCGGCAGCTTCGTCAAGGACGATGGCGTCTACCAGGACGGAGCGCTGCTCCTCGAGTTCCCCAGGCAGAATCAGTGGGTCGGCGTGTTCCTCAAGTTTCAGTCCCAGACCTGGCACAGCGACGATCACACCGGCCACCAGACCGAGACGCCCACGAGCGGGCCGCCGTCCGACGGCGGCGGGACCGTGCCTTCTCCGTTCGATCCCGGTGGTCAGCCGACGCCAGCCATGCCCGATGGGGCGGTACGGATCGTCGCGGCGCTGGTCAATCCGGTCCAGTCTCCAGAGGTCGAGTACGTGACCCTGTTGAACACCACCAACCAGGCCATCGACCTGCGCGGCTGGAAGATCGCCGACCGTGACAAGAACAAGATGGCGCTGTCGGGCTCGATCCCGGCCGGAGAAACCTTGCGCGTCAAGCTGGTCCCGCCGGTGATGCTGCCGAACAAGGGCGGCATCATCACGGTGCTGAACGAAGCCGGGCTGCGGGTGGACGGCGTCAGCTACACCAAGGCGCAGGCGGACAATCCTGGCTGGACGATCAAGTTCTGAGACTCGGAGCGCTCTCACGCCTCTCGCGACCATAGGGCAGGCGCCGGTCTACTGCGACTCGGTCGCGCGCGCCGGCCCGACCAGAGTGGCGCCGCCATCGACTACCAGGGTCTGTCCTGTGATGAAGCGGGCCTGATCCGAGAGCAGGAAGCGCACCGCGTAGCCGATGTCCCATCCGGTGCCCTCGATGCCGAGGACGGAGGCCTTGCGGCGCCGCTCGCGCGCGGCTTCGCTCATGCCGGCCACCACGACCATCGGCGTGTAGACCGGTCCCGGCGCGACGCAGTTGACGCGGATCCCGTCGGGGCCGTGATCCACCGCCATCGCCCGGGTCAGCGCGATGACCGCACCTTTCGAAACGGAGTAGGCGGTCATCCCGCGCGGACGCAGCGCGGCAATGGATGCGACGTTGACGATCGCGCCGCCTCCGGCCGTCTTGATCATCGCCGGGATCGCGTGCCTGGAAGCGAGGAACATGCTGTCGACGTTGACCTGCATCAGGCGGCGCCAGCGCTGCGGATCCTCCGCGACCACGCTGCCCGTGCTGGAGATGCCGACGTTGTTGTCCAGGAGATCGAGCCGGCCGAACTCGGAGAGCGCCGCTTCGACCATCGCCCGGCACTCGCTCTCTTCGCTTACGTCGGCGGCAAAAGCTACCGCCTTGCCGCCGGCCTCGGCGATCATCTTTACGGTCGCCTGCGCCAGGTCGAGCTGCCGATCCACCACCAGCACGCGGGCGCCCGCGCGGGCGAGCAGAATGCAGGCCGCTCGACCGTTGCCGATGCCCGTGCCCTGCGCGCCCCCGCCGGTAACGATCGCAACCTTGCCGTCGAAGCCGGCGCTTTGTTCGAGATCTGAAGTCAACTTGGGCGCTCCAGGTTAGGGCGAGTCGGCGCGATTGCAGCGGTCGCACCGATGCGTGACGTTCAGCGCAAGCGTCGGATGGCGGGCGAAGACTGCGCGGAAGTATAGTCCAGGGACGCGGAAGACATCGGGCCTCGCCAGGACGCTCGACAGCTGCCTCGGAACGGGATTCCTTCGCTCTCGGAAACAAAGTCACGCCGTATTGTCGAAGCTGCGCACGCTGTTTGCAGGCGAGTTCGGTTGGTGGCGACAAGTGCGCAAGACACCTGGAGTATGTCGTCAGCTGAAGACGCAACGAGCCCCCTGCAAGACGAGGCCCTAACGTATCATCCGATCGCGGTCTTTCGCACAGGCGCGATCGAAGCGGACGTGAGCCAGGACGGCTATTCGCCCGCGGGTCGCAGGTGGCCGCATGAATGACAGGATGGCTCATATGACTACACTCCGCTCTGGGTTTTGGCGTGACTTCTGGGCCTTGTTCAAGCCCTACTGGTTCTCGGAGGAGCGGCTGATTGCACGTGTGCTGCTGCTCGCCATCATCGGTCTGACCCTCGGCATGGTGTACATGAACGTGCTGATCAACGAGTGGCAGAACCTGTTCTTCAATACCCTCCAGGACAAGAACAAAGCCGAGTTCTATCGGCAGGTCCTGCGTTTCTCGATGCTGGCAACGAGCTGGATCGTCATGTCGGTCTACTCGCTGTACCTGACGCAGATGTTGCAGATCCGCTGGCGGCGGTGGCTGACCGACCGGTACCTCAAGGAATGGCTGGCGGACCGAACCTACTATCCGATGCAACTGCGAGGCGCCCAAACCGACAACCCGGATCAGCGCGTTGCAGAGGACCTCAAGATATTCGTCAACCAGACGCTCAGCTTGTCGATCGGCCTGCTCAACGCCATGGTCACGCTGGTGTCCTTCGTCGGCGTGCTGTGGGTGCTCTCGGGACCCCTGGAGATACCGCTGGGAGACGACGTGATATCGATTCCCGGGATATATGCTCTGGGCGGCGCTGCTCTATGCCGTGCTCGGCAACTGGCTCGCCAACAAGATCGGCAAACCCCTCATCGATCTGCATTTTCACCAGCAGCGCTACGAGGCCGACTTCCGCTACAGCCTGGTGAGGTTCCGCGAAAACATGGAAGGCGTGGCGTTGTACCGTGGAGAGGACGACGAGCTGCGCGGCTTCGGCGCACGGTTCAAGAGCATCTATTCGAACTGGTGGGCGATCATGAAGCGCCAGAAACAGCTCACCTGGTTCGTTTCCGGCTATGGGCAGCTGGCGGTCGTCTTCCCGTTCGTGGTGGCAGCGCCGCGCTTCTTTTCCGGGGCGATCCCGCTCGGCGGCCTGATGCAGACCGCCAGCGCTTTCGGCTATGTACGAGAATCCCTGTCCTGGTTCATCAATGTCTATCCCAGCTTTGCCGAGTGGAAGGCGACGGTGGACCGGCTGATCGGTTTTCACCGCGCCATCCAGGCCGCGCACGAAGCGCAGCAGCGTAATCCCGGGGTCGAACTGGCCCAGGGTTCAGAAGCCGCATCTGCAGCTGGACGGTGTCCAGCTGGGCCTGCCCAATGGTGAGACCCTGGTCGACGGAGGCGAATCTGGGTATTGCTCCCGGTTCGCGCATACTGATCCAGGGCCCCTCAGGTTCGGGCAAGAGCACCCTGTTCCGCGCGATCGCCGGCATCTGGCCCTTTGGCCAGGGGCGCGTGCTTCATCCTGCTCACTTCGACGGGCTGTTTCTCCCGCAGCGCCCCTACTTTCCATTGGGGACACTGCGTCATGTCGTGTGCTACCCCGCCAAACCCGAAGCGTACAGCGACAAAGAGGTCGAGGAGGCCCTCACCGCCGTCGGTCTGCCGCACCTGTTGCCGCGGTTGGACCAGGTAGCCGACTGGAGCATGCAGCTGTCTGGTGGCGAGCAGCAGCGGGTGGCATTCGCACGCGCACTTCTGGAGAAGCCTGCCTGGTTGTTCCTGGATGAAGCGACCTCCAGCCTCGATGATCGAAGTCAGGCGCACCTCTACGGGCTGCTGACCGAGCGCCTGACCAATACGACGATCGTCAGTATCGCCCACCGCGATTCCCTCGAGCGGTTTCACGCGCAGCGGCTGGAGTTGCGCACCGGACCGCTCGGTGTGCGCGAACTCTTCCTGTCGCCACAGGCCGGGTGAGGCCGTTGTGCCGCAAGAGGCGCGGCGGAAATGCCGCGCTTCGTCACCTTTTCGTCACGTTTGGCGCTTGGCGATCGTTGTGCGCCGGCCGCCAGCGCGTCGTAAGCTGTTGTTGCCAAACGACAGTCATTTAACATTGTCCTCGGCAGGCGACAGTGAGAATATTTCTTGCTCTAATGGCTGCCCATGGACATCTGGAGCAGCATTTTCAGCTGGCTGGCGGCGCAGCCTCCGTTCGTGGAAGTGTGCGTCGGTGTGCTCTTCTGCCTCGCCATCGGGCCGACTATCATCGGATGCATCGCGGTGACGGTGACGGCTGCGGAAGGCGCCATCGAGCAGCGTCTGACCTTGCGGATCCGCACCAGTTGGTGGACCAATCGATTCTGCATGGCGGTACCACGAGCATTCGCGCCTGATCGGCGTTGAGCCCACTCGGCTGCCGCGAGTCGCGCAGCCGCCAGTCAAAAGCCGCCCGCGCGGGGGACAGTCCACTGCACCGGCGGTTTTCTTCAGCGCGACTCGAGCGGCCGCAGGATCAGCGCACGCACTTCACCGAATTCCCGCTTCAGCTTCGTCCAGCTCGCACCGCCGTCCTCGCTGCGAAATAGCTGACCCAGATTCGTCACGACGAAGACGAGCTCTGGCTGCGTCGGATGAACGGCGACACACCAGGGCGTGCTGTTGAGGACACCAGGCAGGCCGGCGTCCTTCCAGGTCTCGCCGTAGTCATCGCTGCGCAGCAGTCGGCCGGTCGAGCCGGGCGGACCGTCGCCGTTGGTGAGAAACAGGACCTGGTCGGTGTCCGCCCTCGGGACGATGGCTCGGAAATAGGGGCGAGGCACGTCGATTGCCTTCGGGCGCCCAATGATCGCCATCGTCCCAGCTCACGTCCACGCCGCGGTTGGTGGCCACGAACAGCTTGCGCCTGCCGTTGTCCCGGACGACCGCGAGGGCATGGATGTCTTCGGACACCAGCCCATGCAGAGGTCTTCTGCCAGGTGTTCCCGCCGTCCCGCGAGCGATAGACCCCGCCGATCTCGACACCGAACCAGATCAGTGCCGGCATCGGCGCTGTCGAACAGGATGCTGGTGATTCTGGTCTCGCCGATCAGCTCGCACTCTGCCGGCAGGTCGATCGCGAGCTTGTCCCAGGTCCGGCCACCGTTGCGCGAACGATACAGCCGCGCCGGGTGCGTGCCCGCCAGCATGAAGCTCGGGTCATGCGGAGACTGCGCGATGGTGTAGGTCGAGAAGGCGTCCAGCGGCGACTCGATGTGCTCCCACTTCTGCGTCGGGACCATGCCAGCGATACACCCCTCGGTCAGTACCCGCGAAGACGTGGCTGCCCCATGCCGGCTGGCTGGTCAGGGACCAGACCCGCGATTCCATGTACAGGCCGGAGGGCGAGTAAGGCCGCTTCCAGGTCTCGCCGCAGGTCCTCGCTGATCCACATCGCCGTTCCCACGGTACCGACATAAAGACCGAGCTGCATGCGATCCCCCGCCTGTGGCGTTATTGGCCTCGACCTGGTCCACGGGTCGGGCCCTGAATTCGCGGAATCTACACCCGAATCGCACTTCACGCGACCGAGGCATCGCTCCCATCGGCGAGCGGATCCGACTCAGAGGTGGATTGACAGGGTCAGCACTGCCCATCCAGTACGCAGGGTTCGTGTCAGGGAGACAGTGCGCGCGCGCCAGTGCCGTCGCCATAGGTCGCAACTTCACGAGTGCTCCGGAGCCGCCATGCCGTCCACCCAGTCGTCGCGCAAAGTGTCCAACCCGGACGAGCTTCCGACGGTGAATGCGCGGGTCACCTATCTCGCGGCCGGCGACGGCCCGGTGCAGGTGCGCGTCTATCCGCCCGGCAGCGGGCGCGCAACGGTACGCCCGCCTGCGGTGCAGCGGGAGGTGACGATCCGCGACGCGCGCCCGATTGCGCAGGAGCTGCGGCTCGATGAGCAAGGGTTCGAGCTGCACTCGTCACCGATCGCAGTTCACCGATTTCTACGACGAGGCCGCGGTCCGCGCGCGCTACTACCCGGAGGTGGAAGCTGCGATGCGCGCGCATGACTGGTGCGCTCGCCGTCATCGTGTTCGACCACAACGTGCGCAGCGCGGCGCGCGCGGCGCGCGGTGAGCGCGGGCGTGCGGCTGCCGGTCGATCAGGTGCACAACGACTACACCGAGCAGTTCGGGACCCAAGCGCAAGCTGGAGATACTCGCTGACGCCGGGCGCTCCGACCTGGCGGACCGGCACTTCGCCTTCGTCAACCTGTGGCGGCCGATCGTCGGTCCGATCTGGGACAACCCGCTCGCGGTGTGCGAGGCAGGCAGCGTCGCGCCCGAGGACCTGGTCGACACCGACATCCAGCACTTCGGCGAGGACGACTTGACCACCCCGCGTCACAGCGGCCAGATCTACTCGGTGCGCTACAATCCCGCGCACCGCTGGTTCTACCTGTCGCAGATGCAACCCGACGAGGTCCTGCTGCTGAAGTGCTACGACTCGCACGCGGACGGACGCGCGCGGTTCATGCCCCACACCGGCTTCCAGAATCCCGCCTGCCCGAGCGTGTTCGTGCCGCGCGAGAGCATCGAAGCGCGGACCCTGGTCGTCTTCGACGAGCTCCTCTGAAGTTGCTGCAAGCGCAAGCGAGGCTGCCTTCCATGTACGACCTGCTGATCCGTGGCGGCACCATTGTCGATGGTTCCGGGTAGCGCTGCCTTCACCGGCGATGTGGCGGTCGCAGAGCGGACGCATCGTTGCGGTCGGTCGCGTCGAAGGCGCGGCACGCCGCACCCTGGATGCCGACGGCCTGCTGGTCACCCCGGGATTCGTCGACGTGCACACCCACTACGACGGTCAGGCGACCTGGGATCCGCTGCTGACGCCGAGCTGCTGGCACGGCGTCACCACCGCGGTGATGGGCAACTGCGGCGTCGGCTTCGCGCCGATGAAGAGCGAGCGCCGCCAGTTCCTGATCGAGCTGATGGAGGGCGTGGAGGACATTCCCGGGGCGGTGCTCGCCGAAGGGGTCGACTGGGGCTGGGAGAGCTTCCCCGAGTATCTCGATGCGCTCGAAGCCAAGCCGCGCATCATGGACCTGGGTGCGCAGTTGCCGCATGCGGCGCTGCGCTACTACGTGATGGGCGAGCGCGGTGCCGCGCGCGAGCCGGCGAACGCCGAAGACCTGCAGCGCATGGCCGAGCTCACCGAGCAGGCGCTCACCGCCGGCGCGCTCGGCTTCACCACCTCGCGCACGCTGCTGCACAAGACCGCGCGCGGGCAGTACGTCCCCAACTTCGGCGCTGCCGCCCGCGAGCTCAACGCCATCGCCGCGGGTGTGAAGCGCGCCGGACGTGGCGTGCTGCAGTTGCTGTCCGACTTCGACGACCTCGAGGCGGAGTTCGAGCTGCTGTGCGACTGGGTGAAGGCGAGCGGAGGCAGGCCGCTGTCGTTCACGCTGGTGCAGCGCCTCGAGGTGCCGCAGCAATGGCAGCGCCTTCTGGAGCTGATCGACGACGCCCAGCGGCGCGGCTTGCCGATTCGCGGCCAGGTGGCGCCCGCGCGCGATCGGCCTGGTGCTCGGGCTGCAGGCGACGCTGCACCCGTTCATGACCAAGCCGAGCTATCTCGCCATCGCCGCAGCTGCCTCTCGCCGAGCGTGTGGCGCGCATGCGCGATCCGGCGCTGCGCGCACGGATTCTCGCCGAGCCGTTCGACGCTCTTCCCGGCCGCATCCCCGATTTCATCGTCAACGTGCTGGCGCGGCTCGATCGCGTCTTCGCGCTCGGCGATCCGCCCGACTACGAGCCGCCGCCGGAGGCGAGCGTCGCGGCGCGCGCTGCGCGCATGGGCTGCGATCCGATGGAGCTGATGTACGAGCTGCTGCTCGAACGCGACGGCCGCGAGCTGCTGTTCGCCCCGGCCGCCAACTACGTCGATTGCGACTACGAGGCCGCGCTGACCATGCTGCGTCATCCGCACACCGTGGTCGGTCTGGGCGACGGCGGCGCCCACTGCGGCTCGATCTGCGACGGCAGCTACCCCACCTACCTGCTGACCCACTGGGGCCGCGACCGCACCCGCGGAGAGCGGCTGCCGCTGGAGTTTGCGGTGCGCCGCTACACCCGTGCGCCGGCGGAGCTGATCGGTCTGTACGACCGTGGCCTGATCGCGCCCGGGATGAAGGCGGACATCAATCTGATCGACCACGCCAACCTCTACCTCTCGCCGCCGACGATCGTGCACGACCTGCCCGGCCGGTGGCCGCCGCCTGATGCAGACGGCCAAGGGCTACGTCGCCACCGTCGTCTCCGGGGAAGTCGTCATCGACCACGATCGGCCCACCGGCGCGCTGCCTGGCCGCTTGCTTCGCGGCGCACGCGCGCATCCCGAGGGCTCGGCTGAGCTTGAGCAATGCCCCGCCGGTGGAGCGTACCTCTGATCGCCGCGTCCTGGGCGCGCGTCGCTGCAAGCGCACTGGTCGCTGCCGATGTCCAGGGTCCGCGCTGCAGTTGTCTGGTTGGAGCGCTTGCGCTCGCGCCTGCCGCCGCTTGGCTGCAGCCCGAGGCCGAGTTGCCGGCGCGAGCGCTCTCGGGCGGGCAGTTCAGCGTCGCCGACGATTCCCAATCCGCGTACACCCATCCCACGCCTGGCCTCGACGCGAAGCAGCGGAGTTGTTCGCGCTCGGCCACCAGATGTTCAACAACCGCTGGGCCTTCTTCTGGTTCGAGAATGCCGAGTTCGGACGCGGGCCGACCTCCAACGCGCAGGCCTGCACGGCATGCCATACGAACAACGGCAGAGGACTCACAACGGGCACGCCGTTGCCCGCGACCGGGGTGGACGGCGCTGTGCGCGACCACCACATCACCGTGCCCTTCGAGCCGGCGCCGAACCTGGTGGTTCGCATCAGCGTCAAGGGAGAGGACCCGCACGGCGGACCGCAAGCCGCATCCCTACTACGGCGATCAGCTCCAGGTGTTCGGGGTGAAGGGAGTCATCCCCGCGGAAGGCAAGTTCGACGTCCAATGGCACGAACAACTCGTCACGCTGGCCGACGGCGAGCAGGTTGCTCTGCGCGCCCCCACGCTCACCATCTCCGAGCTGGCCTATGGACCGTTGGGCGCCGATGCGATGACCGGGCTGCGGCTGGCGCCGCCGCTGATCGGGCTCGGCCTGCTCGAGGCGATACCGGAGGAGACGATCGTGCAGTTGGCGGCGCGTGCGCCCGTCGCCGGCATTCGCGGCCGGGTCAATCGCGTCTGGGACGAGAGCCAGGGCAAGACCGTGCTCGGGCGCTTCGGGCTGAAAGCCAACCACGGCAGCCTCCGCGAGCAGGTCGCGGCCGCCTTCATCAACGACATCGGGCTGAGCACGCCGGTCTATCCCGAGCAGAATTGCCCGGCGATCCAGAGCGGCTGCAAAGAGCAGATGGTCGCCGGCAAGCCCGAGATCACGCCGCTGCGGCTCGCGGCGACCGAGCTCTACATCCGTGCGCTCATGGTGCCCGTGCGAAGGCAGACCGAGGATGCGCAGGTCCGTCGCGGCGAGCAGCTCTTCGTCGACGCGCACTGCGCGGTGTGTCATGTTCCGGAGCTGAAGACCGGCGAGTTTCGCGCCCATGCCGCAGCTTGCCGGGCAAACCATCCAGCCCTTCACCGACCTGCTGCTGCACGACATGGGAGAGGGGCTCGCCGACGGGCGCCCGGACTTCCTGGCCGGAGGCAGCGAGTGGCGCACGCCCGCCGCTATGGGGAATCGGCTTGTCGGAGAAGGTGAACGGTGCGGGGGCCTTCCTGCACGACGGCCGAGCGCGCAACTTCAGCGAAGCGATCCTCTGGCACGGCGGCGAGGCGCAGGTGTCGCGAGAAGCATTTCGGCAGCTCTCGCGCGAGGACCGCGAGGCGCTGATCGCGTTTCTGCAGTCGTTGTGAAGACCGCGAAACGCCCTGACAGAAGGAGGAGCGAGTGCGTTCGACGGTGCGCCTCGACTGCATCCGCTCGCCGGTTGGACGACCCGGCGAGCGGCGCTTCCGCGCTTCCCGTGCCTCTCACCGGGCAGTCACTGCGCGTCTCGCGGTGCTACATCGAGGTTGCGGCCAGCCAGCCGCCGATCTTGCCTTCGTAGCGCTCGCGCAGCACGATCACGGGTTTGACGCAGTCGCCGGGCACGGAAACCTTCGCATTGACCGTCGCGTCTCCCGTCTTGCTGAGCGGCACTGACGCTGGTTTGCGCGGCGACCTTGCCGCCGCACACCACCGCCGCGGCGACGCCATCCACGCCGTCGGGCGTTCCGTTGAACTGCCCGGTGGAGGGGTCGTCGAGCACGAGGCCCTTCACCTCCGCCTGCCAGCTCGCCGTTCTTCTTCAGCTCGGCGCTGCCCGACGCCAGCTTCCAGACCTTGCCGCAGGAGGGCACCTCGCCGATCGGGTGTCTTGGTGGGGCAGGCAACCAGCTTCGACTTGACCTCGATTCCCATCATCTTCTCCATCTCGGCACATCCGGCTAAGAGCCACGATGCGCTACCGCCAAAGCGAACAGCTTGTGCATCTGTTGATCTCCTTGGTCGCCAGTGGGCACGTGCGCAAGCGCATGCGCACCCGCGAGCGGTGCGCCAGGCGGTTGAGATCCTGTGCAGTGGAGCACGCAGAACTCCGGCGGCCTACGTAACGCATCCAGCCTCATGCTTGGATCAGGAGCGGAACCGCTCGCGATAGTCACCGGGCGAGAGCCCGAAGCGGCGCTCGAACGCGCGGCGGAACACATCCGCACTGGCGAAGCCGACGGCGGCCGCCACGCGCTGGATGCTGACGCCGTCCTGGCTCAGCATGCGGCGCGCTTCGCTCATGCGCAGGTCCTCGACGTATCGCGCCGGCGCGCAGCCGAACACAGCGGTGAAGCGGCGGCTGAAGTGCCTCGGGCTCAAGCTGGCGCGCGCAGCCAGCGCCTCCACCGACAGATCCTGATCGAGATGGCCGACCATCCAGGCGGCCAGATCGGCGAAGCGATCGCCGGACAGCACCTGCATGCGCAGCGGCTCCGAATACTGCGCCTGCCCGCCGGGGCGCTTGAGATAGACCACGAGATCGCGGGCCACGGCCAACGCGATGCGCGGACCGAGGTCCTCCTCGATCAGCGCGAGCGACAGGTCGATGCCGGCGGTGATGCCGGCGGACGTGTAGTAGCGGCCGTCGCGCAGGTACAGCGCATTGTCATCGACCAGAAGCTTGGGGAATCGCTGCGCCACGTCGCGCGCGAAGCGCCAGTGCGTGGCCACCCGGCGACCGTCCAGCAAGCCGCTGGGCGCAAGCCCGTAGATGCCGGTGCAGACCGAGGCGATGCGGCGGCAGTCCTGGGCATGCGCGCGCAGCCAGGCGACGATGCGGGCGTTGGCCTCGCTCTCGCGCAGGCCGCGCCCGCCGGGAACGATCAAGGTGTCCAGCGGCGGTGCGGCGTCGAGAAGCGCATGCGCTTCGAAGCTCAAGCCGGACTCGGCAACGAAGCCGCGCCGGGTCAGCCCGAGCAGCGTGATCTCGATACCGAGGCGGGCCGCCGTGCAGGGCTTGCCAGACGTCGTTGGCGGTGGAGAAGGCGTCCGCCGGCCCGACCAGATCGAGCGCGGTCACGCCGTCGAAGCCAAGGATGCCGATGCGGATCCCGTGCGCCGCCCCTACTGCGGGACTGCGGACGCCTCTGCTGGTGCCTTGGTCAGCGTTTCTCGGGCGGGAGCGCTTCGATCGGCTGCGCCCATTGCCGGTGGGTTTCGACATCGACGCGACGGTGCTTTGGACGTAGTGCTGGCCGGAAACTTACCAAGGTAATTGTCGCCCTTCCAGTTGTGCGCCGGGCGCACCGGCCGCGGGCAGAAGCCTCCGCCGCAGTTGGGGCACACGTTGCCGAGCACAGTCTCCACGCAGGCGCGGCAGAAGGTGCATTCGAAGCTGCAGATCATGGCCTCGGTCGAGTCCGGCGGGCAACGCGGTCTGGCAGTGTTCGCAGCTGGGTCTGCAGTTCGAGCATTCGGGTCCTCTTCGCGGTGATGGCGGATTGCAGACAGCTTATGGACAAGCCTGCTCGACCGCCAGGACCATTCCCGACGATTTCGGACATCTCGAATCTGTGTCGCGCAGGGCTCTCGTGCCAGTCGATTCCTGCCGGACCTCGTATGACTCGCGGTGAACGAGGCGGAAACGGCCTGGACGAACGGCCGCCGGCGCTCGGCGGCGCCCGGTCGCAGCGGCTGAACTTGCGCAACCGGCGCGTGAGCTGCGGCGATCCGACGGATCCGGCAATGGCCGGCGGCGAGTCGAGGAGCGTAGCCTGAAGCTCGCGCGCGAGTCACGATCCGCCGCCGCTTCGGTCAGAGCGCGGCCACTTGCACGTTGACGATGAGCGCCGGCCGCGAGCCGGCGGGCCCGACGAAGCTCCCGGCCACCGGGGGAATCGCTTCCGGGTGCCGGGCTACGGCAACGGGATATGGTGAGCTGCCGGTGATCTGGCCGGAAGTCGGATCGAATCCCTTCCAGCCCGGCCCCGGCAGAGTAGACCTCGGCCCAGGCGTGCGTGGCAGCGTTCCCGCTCTCGCTCGCGAGGCCGTGGGAGTAGCCGCTGACGAATCGGCTGGCGAGCCCGAGATCGCGGCAGGCTTCGATGAACAGCGCCGCATAGTCCCGGCACGAGCCGCGTCGCTCACGCAGCGTTTGCGACGGCGGTTGCACGCCCTCGTCCTCCCGCACCACATAGGTGAAGGCTGCGCCGATGGCGCGGTTGATTCGATCGAGCATCGCATAGGTCTCGGTCGGGCCGGGACCTACGCCGAGCTCGCGCAGCCAGTCCTGGATCGCCTTCTGATCGTTGGGATAGGCGGGCTGCTGGAATGGGATCAGATCGGCGCGCTCCTCGGGCCGATACACGAAGGGATAGTTGACGGCATAGTCCTCGACCAGGAAATCCAGGGGCGCTTCCTCGTAGTGCTGGATGACGACTTCGCTGGCGATGCTCAGGGCCGCGGCCGGCTCGAGAAAGCTGACCACCGCCACGGAGTTGTCGAACAGTCGCGGTGCCACTTGACGGTATGGCTGGGCGCGATGTCCAGCTTCGATGTCTCGATATGCACATCGTGGCCCTCGCGCGGGCGCAGCAGCAGCCGGTGAGGCAGCAGCGTGACCGGGCTGGCGAACCGGTATTCGGTCAGATGGGTGATGCGCAGGCGTTGCATATGGGGTTGCCGTGGCGCGGGTCAGGCAGTCGGCATCGACGGATCGCTGGATATCAATCCGATCTCCCCTAGGATGCGGAGTTCCTCCAGGCCGAGACAGGTGCCCGGCGGAACGCGCAACTCGGCTTGACCGGAACCGCGGAGGGCGACCAGATCTGCTTCAGCTCAACTCGGCGGGTTCGATCCAGTTGTGCAGCGCGAGCCCGCCGTCCACGACCACGGTCGTACCGGTGACGTACGCGGAAAAGCGGTCTGCGAGCAGGGCCACCGCCATCCCAGCGATGTCCTCGGGCGTGCCAAGCCGCCGCAGGCTGGTGCAGGCGGTCAGGCGCTCGAGGCCGGCGCCCTTCGCGTCGAAACCCCCGCCGGGAATGGCGCCGGGCGCGATCGCGTTGACGCGGATGTCGTGCGGGCCCAGCCCGCGCGCCAGCTCCTTCACGAGCATGGTCTGGGCGGCCTTGGCGGCGCTGTAGTGAGGCAGGTTGCGCGGGCTGTGCGCGTGCAGAGAGGTGATGAACAGCATGCGCCCCTTGGTCTTGCGCGCCATCATCTGACGCGCGGCTCCGCGCGCCAGCACGAAGCCCGCGCGCACGTTCACGGTCAGCATGCGGTCCCAGGTCTCGTCGCTGACCGCGAGCATGTTGTCCACCTCCAGGCGGCGCGGGCTCGCGCTGTGGACCAGGATCGACAGCTCGCCGAGCGCCTCCAGCGTGCGCTCGAGCAAGGCCGCCGGCCCGTCCTCCAGCCGCGAGGTCGGCAGCCATGAAACGCGCATCCAGGCCCTTCGGCGCGCAGCGGCCCCGCAACCGCCTCGCCGCGCTGCGCATCGACGTCGGAGAGCACCACGCGCGCTCCCTCCCGCGCCAGCGCAACCGCGATGCCGCGTCCGATGCCCGGACGCCGCGCCGGTGACGAGCGCGGTGTCTCCCGCGAGCAGTGTTCACGCGAACTTCGCTTCTTCTTGCCGCGCGTGCGGCGGCGCCCCAGGTCTTCTCCCAGTCGTTGCCGAGGAAGTCGACGACGCGGCCGTTGGCCTGGAAGAAGCGGTTGGGGATCTGGAACATGCCCAGCATGAGGCCGCCCTCGGGTCCGGCCCAGGCTTCGTGCCGGCTGCCCGCCGGTCGCCAGACGAACTCGCCGGCCCGGCACACGCCTTCGCCGCACACCAGGCTGCCCTCCAGCACGAAGGTCTGCTCCACCAGCACGTGCTCGTGGTCCGGCAGCCTCGCGCCTGGCGCCATCCTCAGCAGCGTGGTGAGCAGACCGGAGGCCGGGTCCACGACCAGCGTCTTGGTCTCGATGCCGGGGTGCAGCAGGCTCTTCTCCCAGGGCAGCGCCGCGACGTCCACGAAGCGCGAAGCGAGCGGCGGAAGGTTGGCGTGATTCGGGGCTTTCGGTGTGACGGCGCTCATCGGTGTCCTCCTTGTCTGGCCGGGCGATAGCGAACCGGCAATATATCCAACATCCGGCCATGGCAGACACTTGTGGGCAGCCCGCCCGCCCTCATGTCTGTGGACGCCACCCCTCCTCACCGTTCATCGAGACCCCATGACCACCGAGGATCAAAATGTGTCCGTCGTGCCCGCACCGTCTCTGGTGACCGTCGCACATCTCGTGTACGCCCTGCACACCTTGAGCCTGGTGATCGGTGCATTCGGGGCCGCCACCGTGGTCGGCGCTTTCGTGTTCGGCTGGCCCTCGATCATCGCGGTCATCATCAACTACGTGAAGCGAGGGGAGGCGCGCGGCACCTGGCTCGAGTCGCACTTCCGCTGGCAGATCCGCACCTTCTGGTACGCGCTGCTGTGGGCTGGTCCTCGCCGCTGCTGATCTCGTTGCTGCTGGCGCCGGTCCTGATCGGCTTCCTGACCTGGCCGCTGATGCTGTTCGTTCTGGGCCTGTGGGCGATCTATCGGATTGCGCGGGGCTGGCTGGCGTTGCGCGACGAGCGGCCGATGCCGGTGTAACCTCGCGCCGCGCAGCACCGGGCATTCGCGGCGCGGCGCCGGGCTCGGCGCTACTTGCCCTGCGGCAAGGTCCCGGCGGACCAGCTGTGCGTTGCTCTGCGCCGTGCGGTTCGTCCCGCCTCCTACGCCCGCGAAATCGCCGCTCGCCCGGTTGGCGAAGCCTGCGCTCACACTGCTGTAGATGCCGCTCGCGGTGTTGTAGCTGCCGCCGCTGACGCTCGCGAAGCTGGCGCCGGCGCGATTGCGGGCCCCGGCGATGATCGCCGCATAGGGCGCGCTGAGGGCGTTCTCCAGGCCCAGGACCAAGTCCTCCCCAGCTCGAGTAGCTGTTGAAGTCGCCGCCGACGATATTGTGCGAACCACTCTTGTGGCTCTGCGCCCAGACGCCACCGCTTGCCAGCGCACGCCGCCTCTGAGTCGGCGGAGCCGATCGAGCAGATGAAGCTGCCGGTGCTGGGACGGTTGTAACCGACGATCAGGTTTCCCATCCCGTTGATGGTCTGCGTGTCGCCGGTGCCGTTGACGATCTGCACGTTGATCCCGCGGAACAGCGCGGTCGGATAGCCATTGGACACGTCGAACGTCAGGTAGCCGTTGAGGTCCAGCACGGTGTTGGCCTTGAGGCCTTTGACCTCGGCCCTGAGCAGCTCGACCTGCTGCCGCAAGGTGTTCAAATCGGCCTGCTGCGTCTGCAAGGCGCTCAACTGGGCCTGCAGATCCTGGCGCGCCGCGGCTTGTGCGGACAGCTCGGTGCGAGCGGCCGCGAGCTGCTTGCGCATTGCCGCCACCTGCTGGCGCAGCGCGCGGAGCTGGGTCGCTTCATCGGGGGCGCAGCGTTCTGCTGCCCCCAGCCATCCGCAACCACCAGAAGCATTCCCGCAAGCAATACCGCCTTTGCGCTGTTCATCGCGAGAGCCCTACCGGATCGAGTAAGGGCTCCTATGGTACTGCTGACTCCAGCGCAGGTTCCGGGCCGGCGTCGCCGTGGGCTATGACAGCGGCCCCTTGAACTGCGGCTTGCGCTTCTCGTTGAAGGCCAGGATGCCTTCGCGCCGGTCCTCGGTGTCGACCAGCTGGTTGTAGGCTTCGACCTCGAAGCGGTAGGCGGTGCGGATCTCCATCTGGCTGCCGTAGCGGATCGACTTCTTCGCCTGCCGGACCGCGAGCGGTGCGTTGCCGGCGATCGCGCTGCTGCCGTGTCCAGCGCCTCCTGGAGCACGGTGCCGGGCTCGCACAGCCGGTTCACCAGTCCCCATTCGTGCGCTTCCTCTGCGGAGAACGGGCGGGCGGTGAGGATGATCTCCTTGGCGCGACGCTCGCCGACAGCGCGAGGCAGGTTCTGCGTGCCGCCCGCGCCGGGAATGATGCCCAGCGACACCTCGGTGAGCGCGAAGCGGGCGGTGCGCACCGCGTAGATGAAATCGCACATCAGCGCGAGCTCCAGCCCGCCGGCAAACGCCGGACCGTTGACCGCTGCGATCACCGGCAGCGGCAGATCGCCCAGCGCCCAGAAGGCCCGCTCGAACAGCTCGTGCTGGGCACGCCAGGCCTGGTGTGGGCATGCCCTTGCGCTCCTTGAGGTCCGCTCCAGCGCAGAACGCCTGCTCACCGGCCCCGGTGATCACGACGCAGCGCACCTCTCCCGGCTCGGCGGCCAGGCGCGTCCACAGGTCGAGCAGCTCTTCCCCCATGCGCGTGTTGAACGCGTTGCGCACCTCGGGGCGGTTCAGGGTCACGAGCAGCACGTGCGGGCTGGGCTGTCTCGCACAGGAGAGTGCTATCGGCGTGCGCGGTCACGGCGGGCTCCAGACGAACGCGTGCCGTGTGCGGCTGCACACGGCTGGAGCGTTCGGGGAGGGTATTGTGCGCAGCCCCCGCGGGGCTGACAAGCCGTCTCGCGAGCGGGCGCGCGGGCGGGATCGGTACCAGTTGCTGGCGGCGGACCGCGCGCGCGCCGCTAGGACTCGTGAAGCTCAGGGCAGGAACAGGGTCCTGCCGCTCTCCTGCATCTCGCGCAGCCGGCGCTCGTTCTCGGGCTCGCCGGCGCTGCGCAGTGGTATCGGTCGCGTCGCTCTGATTCCACCCGGCGGAAAGCCAGCGCACCGCGTCTTGAATGAATCGTTTCAGCGTGCCTCCAGATGCAGTAACTGCGGTCAGCGCAATGATCGCGCACGGGAGAGCAGGTCGTCGTGCAGATGGCGCATCCGGGCCTCCAGGTCGGCATGGTTCTGGGCCTGCGCGAGGTAGGCCTCGATCTCACGCATCTCTCGAGCGTAGGTCCATGCCTCGAACCGATCGAACAAGCCGACCCAGCCACGCAGCCGGCCGTCCGGACCGCGGGCTTGGCCGGTTCCTCGGCAGCTTCCGTGGTCTTGACCGTCGTTGTATTGCGACGCATCATATCCGGAGCCGGAAAGGCTGTTGCCCAGCTGGTAGGCCAAGGCGCTGCCCGGGCTCCCGCTCGCCATCAACATGCCAAACCGCTCATTCCAAATAGTCTTCGTCTTCATGGTGTAATTCCTTGTCTAGCCTAAGGTTAATCGGTATTGCAGGCTGTTGGACGAACGATACTGGAGGCCGCCGCCGAAGGCCAATCGCATGTTTGGATGGGCGGGATAGGCGCCACAAATGGTCAAAGAAGATTCACGATGCATTGCACCATATATATGGTAAGATTGGGCTTGTCGCATTCCCTGCAAGGTGCTTGTGGAGCTCTACCAGCTACGCAGCTTCGTCGCCGTCGCATCGCTCGGGCATCTCACCCGGGCGGCAGAGCGGCTGCATCTCAGCCAGCCGGCGTTGAGCGCGCAGATCAAGGCCCTGGAGGAAGAGCTGGGCCTCGACCTGTTCGAGCGCAAGTCGAGCGGCATGGAGTTGACCGCCGCCGGCAAGCGCCTGGTCGCCGACGCGGAGAAGCTGTTGTCGGCCGCCCACGCGTTTCGCAACGAGGCGCAGGCGATCAAGGGAGAGGTTGGCGGCGTTGCGCGGGTCGGCACGGTTTCCGATCCGGAGTTCATCCGCGTCGGCGAGTTTCTCAGCGCGGCAGTCGAGCGCTACCCTCTGGTCGAAGTCCAGTTCCAGCACGAGGTCTCCGGCGCAGCGTTCGAGAAAGTGCGCGACGGCGCGCTCGACGCCAGCTTCTACTATGGCGAGCTGAGCCACCCCAGCGTGGGCGGCCTGGCCCTGCGCGAGATCACCTATCGGATCGTCGCGCCCGCCGCGTGGGAGACGCGGCTGGCCGAGGCCGACTGGAAGGAGATCGCCGGCGAGCCCTGGATCATGACCCCGCCGATCAGCACGCACCACCAGCTGGCGAGCGCGCTGTTCGAGAAGCACGGCGTCGGACCGACCAAGGTCGTCGAAGCGGACGACGAAGTGGTGGTGGGCTCGCTGGTCGTCTCGGGCGTGGGGATGGCGTTGATGCGCGAGGATCTCGCCTTCGAGAAGGCGAAGGCAGGCCAGATCTGCCTGTGGCGCGACGTGCGGCTGACGACGACTCTGCAGTTCGTCTATCTGCGGGAGCGGGAACAGGACCCGGTGATCCGTGCCCTGCTGGACGTGCTCACCGACGTCTGGGACCGGCGCCCCGCCAGACCGCAACGGCGCTCAGCCCCGCGCCGCCGCAGCGCGGCCTCCGCTGCCTGCGGAGCCCTGCACCGAACAGTTGACGGCCTGCGCGTGCCGTTCTGCGGCGCAGACTGCGACAGGCATTCGCCGGCGATGACCGAGCGAGCCGACGTTCCTCCAGCTAGAAAAACCCTGCGCCGATCCACTCGGCCACCAGCGCCGGCTTGGGCTGCCCCTCGATCTCCACGCTCACATCGTAGATCGACCTGCCAGCGACCGGCTCGGCTGCACGTCGAAGCTCTTCAGCAGGAAGCGCCCGCGGATGCGCGACCCGGTCGGGACCGGTGCGACGAAGCGCAGCCGGTTGAAGCCGTAGTTGACCTGGGTCTTGGTGCCCTCCACCGCCGGGCACGCCTGGTAGGCCATGGCCGAGAGCATCGACAGCGTGAGGAAGCCATGGGCAATGGTGCCGCCGAACTGTGTCGCGGCCGCACGCGCCGGATCGATATGAATGAAATAGCGGTCCTGCGTCAGATCGGCGAACGCATCGATCATCCCCTGATCGATGCGGAACCACTCCGAGATGCCCAGCTCGCTGCCGACGCGCGCCGAAAGCGCGTCGATGCTGATCGTGCGCAGGGGTCCTTCCATGTCGTCTTCCTCCCGGTCTGTGAGTGCTCTTGTGGAACGCGGCCTAGTGCGCTCGAGGCTAGACGCGCTGCCCCTGGTGGAAGACCGCGACCTCCCCCGCGAGCCAGCGTGAGTCCACTGCTCATTGTCGGTGAGCGGGACGGTGGCGATGACGGCGACGCGATCGCTGCGGCGTGGTGACCTGGCTGAAATCCACTTCGAGGTCCGCGTCGATCAGGCGCGCCTTGGTGAACGGCGCGCGCCGCTCGATGTACGCGAGCTGCGTCGAGCAGTGAGCGAACAAGCGCTCGCCGTCCGAGAGCAGGAAGTTGAACGCGCCCAGCGCGGAGAGCCGCGCTCGCCCACGCTGCGACTTCCGCCCTGACCGCATCCGGCGTCGGGCGCCCCGCTCGGGAAGCGCAGGCACAGGGTGTTCAGCAACTCGCAGAACGCCGCCTCGCTGTCGGTGCTGCCCACCGCCCGATAGCGTTCGCCTGGAGGCGGCTCGTAGCCTTCCAGCGTCCCGTTGTGGGCGAAGATCCAGTAGCGGCCCCACAGCTCGCGCACGAACGGATGCGTGTTCTCGAGACCGACCGGACCGCGCGTTGCCTTGCGGATGTGGGCGATGACGTTGAGCGAGCGGATCGGATAGCTGCCGCACGAAGTCGGCGAGCGCCGAGTGCGCGGCCGGCTCCGGGTCGAGAAACGCGCGGTAGCCCTTGCCCTCGAAGAAGGCGATGCCCCAGCCGTCCGCGTGCTCGTCGGTGCCGCCGCCGCGCTGCTGGAACCCGGTGAGGGAAAACACGATGTCGGTCGGCACGTTGCAGTTCATGCCGAGGAGCTGGCACATGACGCCGATCCGCCAAGCGCAACCAGGAACAGGCTCGATGATAGCGCCTGTTGCACGTGACGCAAGTGAATCAGACCATCGCCCTTTGCGCGGTATCATTGGACCGGTCCCAATCAAGCTGTCGAGAAAACGGGAGGAGCCTCGAATGCCTGCACGTGTAGTCCTGCTGGTCTGTGCATTGCTGTTTGCTGCAGCGCAAGCGGCAGCCCAGCAGCCCCCGATCAAGATCGGCGCGATCTTGCCGCTCACCGGGTCGGGCGCTTCCTACGGGGTGTGGATGAAGGGGGGCACCGAGATCGCCGCGGAGGAGATCAACGCTGGCGGCGGAATCGGCGGTCGCAAACTGGATGTGATCTACGAGGATCATGCCGCCGATGCGTCCAAGGCGGTCAATGCCATGCGCAGGTTGGTCGAAGTCGAGAAGGTCCCGTTCACGCTGACCTCGTACTCCGCGATCACGCTGGCGGTCCAGCCGATCGGTGTGCAGAGCCACGTGCTGATGATGAACGGTGGCGGCCAATCGGACAATCTGGCGAACAAGGACTATCTCTACAACAATATCCCGGTCGTCTCCAACGAGGTCGACGTCCTGTGCGACTGGCTGACCAAGGAGAAGAAGTTCAAGGCCGCAGTCGTGATCGTGGCCAACGACGAGGCTGGCCGCAACGCCGCCAAGTCGTTCCGCGAGCGCTTCACCGCCGACGGCGGAAAGGTTCTGGGCGAGGAGCTGGTGGCGCTGGATGGCAACGATTTCCGTGCGCAACTCGCCAAGCTCAAGGCCAGGGGAGGCGACCTTCTGTTCGTCTCCTCTTATGGCCGCAACGTCGCGATCATCGCCGGGCAGGCGCGTGAGATCGGCATCCAGATTCCGCTCGCCGCCACCTCCTGGGTGCTCATCCCCGAAGTGATCCAGACCAAGGGTGCCGAGGGCATGTTCGTCACCAGGCTGCCGTTCGATCCCGGCTCACCGTTCGCGCGCAAGTTCAAGGAACGTTACGGCACCGACGCAGGCTTCTTCGCGGTCCAGTACTACAGCGCCACGAAGATCTTCGCGACCGCCGCCGCCGCTGCCATGAAAAAGAACGGCGGCCGCCTCGACGGCGACGGCATCAAGGAGGCCATCGAGTCGACCCGCGCGTTCGACACCATCGCCGGCAAGCTCGTGTTCCAGCCTAACCACGCCGCGCTGATGGACATCGAGGTCGGCGTGCTCGCAGGCGGTAAGGTGCAGGTCGAGAAGCTGATTCAGGCGAAGCACTGAGCGGCGCGGACACGCTCGCGTGGATCTGCTGCTTCAGTTGCTGGCCACCGGCCTGGTGGTCGGCAGCCTGTACGCGCTGTGCGCATTGGGCTGGGGCCTGATCTACGGCACCACCCTGCACTTCCATGTGGCGCACGGGGCGGTGTTCTCGCTGGCCGCCTACTTCGCCTACGTCGGCCAGAAGTTGCTGCACCTGCCCCTGAGCGTGGCGGTGGTCGGCGCGATCCTCGCGGCAGCGGCCGCCGGCCTGCTCATCGATCTGCTCCTGTACCAGCAGCTGGAGCGGCGCGGGGCCTTGCGCACCAGCCTGTTCATCGCTTCGCTCGGGCTGCTCATCTTGATCGAGAACGTGTTGGCGATCGTGTTCACGCCCGATCCGATGCGCCTGGATATCGGCGTACTCGATACGTCGCTGGTGATCGGCCCGGTGTTCTTGACCTACCTGCACGTGCTCACCGTGGTGCTGGCGGTGGCGGGCTATCTGGCGCTGATGCTGTTTCTCAAGCGCTCGCGGTGGGGGCAGGCGATCCGCGCGGTGTCGAGCTCGCCGGAGATGGCGCGCACGGTGGGAATCGATCTCAAGCGCGTGCACCTCCTCACCTATGCAATCGGCTCCGCCTTGGCCGCGCCGGCTGGGATTCTGGTGGCGATGGACGTGGGCGCGGAGCCGTTCCGCGGCACCCGCTTCGTGCTGCTCGCCTCGGTCGCCGTGATCATGGGCGGCATCGGCTCGATTCCGGGCGCGATGCTGGGCGGGCTGTTCCTCGGCCTGCTGGAGAACGTCGGCATCTGGCAGTTGCCCTCCGAGTGGCAGTCGGCCATCAGCTTCGGCGTGTTCCTGCTGTTCATCGTGCTGCGCCCGCGCGGGTTCTTCGGGCGCAGAGTGCAGTCGGCCGAGCTCTGAGTCCGCCCCAGCCCTGAGTCCGCCCCAGCCCTGAGTCCTCCGTGGCCGCATACCTCGCTCACTACCTGGTGATGGTCGGGATCTACACGATCCTGGCGTTGTCGCTGAACTTGCTGATCGGGTACTCGGGCATCTTTTCGCTGGCCCACGCCGCGATCTACGGCATCGGGGCGTACGCCTCGGCGCTGGTCGCGTTGAAGCTGGGGATGGGGTTTTGGGGCGGGTTGGTGGTGGCCGGTGCGGTGGGTGCGTTCGCCTCGGCGCTGGTGGCGATTCCATCGCTGCGCGTCGCGGGCGACTACTACATCGTGGCTTCGTTCGGGCTCCAGACGGTGATCCTCACGGTGTTCATCAACTGGACCTCATTGACCAACGGCCATGCCGGCCTGCCCGGCATTCCCCGGCCCCAGATCTTCGGCTACGTGATCGACAACCCGTTCAAGTACGTCGGGCTGGCGCTGGCTCTGGCCGGGTTCACGTACGCCGTCTGCCATCGGCTCACGCATTCCGCGTTCGGCAGAACGCTGCGCGCGATCCGCGAGGATGAGATCGCAGCGCAGGCGAGCGGCAAGAACGTGGTGCGGGTGAAGATCCTCATCGCCACCCTGTCTTCGGCGCTGGGGGCGCTGGCCGGCAGCCTCTACGCCCACTACATAACCTACATCAACCCGACCAGCTTCACGCTGGAAGAATCGATCTTCATCGCCTCGCTGGTGATACTGGGCGGCACGGAGCGCCTCGCGGGGCCGATGGTCGGTGCGTTCATTCTGCTGGCTGTGCCCGAGGCGCTCAAGTTCCTTGCCATCCCGGACGCGGTCGCGGCGCCGATGCGGCAGATCATCTACGGTGCTTTGCTCATCCTGTTCATGTTCGTGCGGCCGGAGGGGATTCTGGGCCGGCCACGCACCAGGTCGCAGGCATGACCCCGGCTTCCATGCAGCCCATCCTCTCGATTCAAGGCGTGTCGAAGGCCTTCGGCGGAATCCAGGCGGTGCAAGGTTGCACCTTCGATGTGGCGCCGGGGCTCATCACCGGTCTCATCGGTCCGAACGGTGCCGGGAAGACCACGGTGTTCAACCTCATCACCGGCTTCCTGCGCGCCGACACCGGATCGATCCGCTACAAGGGCGAGGAGATCGCCGGCCTGCCCCCGCATGAGGTCGAGGCCAAGGGTGTCGTGCGCACCTTCCAGCACCTGCGCCTGTGGGCGAAGATGAGCGTGCTGGACAACGTGCTGGTGGGTTGCCGCACACCTGCGGGCGAGAATGTCCTCACGTTGTTCCTGCGTCCCGGACGCGTGCGCGCCGAGGAAGCCGCCGCACGCGAGCGTGCGCTGCAGGTGCTGGAGTTCTTCGGGCTCGCGGGACGGGCGCAAGAGCTCGCCGAGGACCTTGCCTATCCGGAGCAGAAGCTGCTGTCGATGGCGCGCATGCTGGCCACCGAAGCCGACGTGCTGTTGCTGGACGAGCCGACGTCCGGGCTGGATACCGAATCGCTGGCGAGGATCGTGCCGATGGTGCGCAAGCTGGTCGAGCGCGGGAAGACGGTGCTGCTGATCGAGCACAACATGGAGCTGATCGCGCAGCTCTCGGACGAGGTGGTGTTCCTGCATCAGGGCAGCGTGATCGCACGCGGGCGCGCGGCCGAGATCACGCGCGACCCGGCCTTGACCGAGATCTATTTCGGGGTCTGAAGCCGTGGCACTGCTCGAAGTCGACGGTCTGGAGGCGGGCTACGGCAAGAAGACCGTGCTGCAGGGCGTGTCCCTGCGGGTGGAGGAGGGCGAGGTGGTCGCGCTGCTGGGGCACAACGGCGCCGGCAAGTCCACTACCCTGAAGACGATCCTGGGATTGCTGCAGGCCCGCGCTGGGCAAGTGCGCTTCGCAGGGCGGCCTTGGTCGAATGCCGATCCTGCGCGCAACGTCCAGGCCGGGGTCGCCCTGGTGCCCCAGGGCAGAGGCTGCTTCCCCGACCTCACGGTCGAGGAGAACCTGGCGCTGGGCGCCTACACCCAGCGCGACCGGGCAGGGATGCTGCGGCGAATGGCTGAGATCCTGGAGCTGTTTCCGGCTCTGGCCGACCGCCGTGCCCAGCGGGTCGGCACCATGTCGGGTGGTCAGCAGCAGATGGTGGCGGTGGGCACGGCGCTGATGCAGCAGCCGCGCCTGCTGATGATGGACGAGCCTTCGATCGGGCTCGCGCCGGTGCTGGTGCAGCGCGTACTGGAAACTGCAGTGCAGATCAACCAGCGCTTCGGCACCGCCATCCTGCTGGTGGAGCAGAACATCAAGACGGCGCTCGCCATGGCGCGACGCGCCTACGTCATGAAGTCGGGACGGATCGTGCTCGAGAAACCCGCTGCCGAACTGCTCGGATCGCAGGAGTCGTGGTGGGAGCTGTACTGAGAGGGACAGGGGCTAGGGACTAGGGGTTAGGGGGCTTTGTGCGGCGAAGCCGCGCCGTTTTGATTCCCTAGCCCCTAGCCCCTAGCCCCTAGCCCTACGCCGTCGCCCGATCCAGCGTCGCCGCGCGAATAGTCCTCGAACGCCTGCGTCAGTTCCTCGCGGGTGTTCATCACGAATGGGCCGTAACGGGCGACCGGCTCCCGGATCGGCTCGGCGTCCGCGAACAGGACCTTCGCGCCGGCGCTGCCCGCTGCAAGCGTGACACCGCCGGTTCCGTCGAGCAGTGCGAGATTGCCCTTGCGAATCTCGTGCTGGTCGCCGCTTCGGTCGGGAGCGTCGACTGAGCCTTCGTAGACGTAGATAAAGCACGCGTGCGAGTCCGGTACGTCGATCGAGAAGCTGCCCTGCGCGGCGACCGTGATGTCGAGCAGGCGCACGGGGATCAGCGTGCTGGCGGCGCCTTGCGTCCCGAATGCCTCGCCCGCGATCACACGCACGGTCGCTCCGTCGCGCGCGACCGATGCGATGCGCGCAGCCGGCACGTCCTGGTAGCGCGGAGGGCGCATCTTGAGCTTGCCGGGCAGGTTCACCCACAGCTGGAATCCGCGCAACCTGCCGTCGGCTCGCTCCGGCATTTCGGAGTGAATGATGCCGCGGCCGGCCGTCATCCATTGCACGTCGCCTGCCTCGATCACGCCCTGGTTACCGACCGAGTCGGCGTGCTTGACGCGCCCGTCGAGCATGATGGTGACGGTCTCGAAGCCGCGGTGCGGATGATCGGGAAAGCCTGCGATCCAGGATGCCGGGTCGTCGGAACCGAACTCGTCGAGCATCAGAAACGGGTCGATCAGGTCGAGAGCAGGAGTGCCGATCACGCGCTTGAGTTTCACGCCTGCTCCGTCGGTCGCGGGCACTCCGGTCACGGTCTTGCCGATGAATCGCATGGGCTTCTCCAGCGTGTTTGAGGTTTTGCCTCCGGCGCGACCCTTCAGTATGAGCCTCTGTTCCGGGTCTTGCGGACGCGACTATGGTCGAGATCACCGCCAGGATCAAGCCACTCAAGATCGAGGCGCGTGCACGAAACTTCAACGCCTTGCCAGGTGCGGCGTGGGTCGGTTTCACGTAGCGATCCCACCAGGCCCTGCAGCCCGCTCCGGGCCAGCAGAAGGGTGGGCGGTGTCCTATCATCGGGATCGTCCTCCAACGAGCGTTGAACAAGCCGACCCCATGAAGATCGAATCGATCGAAACCATCGTTTTGCGCGTGCCTTACACCTCCGGTGGAAGCCGGGCAACGGAGCCCTGGGGCGGGAAGGCATGGTTGACGGCCGATGCCCTGCTGGTGAAAGTCCACACCGATCAAGGGGTGACCGGCTGGGGCGAGGCGTTCGGCTACAACGTCATCCCCGCTACCAAGGCAGCCATCGACACGATGATCGCGCCGATGTGCATCGGGCGGGACCCGCTGGCCATCGAAAGCCTGATGCTGGATCTGCAGCAGAAGCTGCACATCTTCGGGCGCGGCGGGCCGGTGATCTTCGGTATCTCGGGGATCGACATCGCGCTGTGGGACATCGCCGGAAAGGTCGCCGGCCTGCCCGTGCACAAGCTCCTGGGCGGAGCGCGTGCTGAGAAGCTGCCCTGCTACGCCAGCCTGATCCGCTACGCGGAGCCCAAGGTGGTGGCGACCAACGTCGAGCGCGCGCTGTCCCAGGGCTTCCGGCACGTCAAGTTGCACGAGGTGGAGGTCGCTCCCACGCGAGCCGCACGCGAGGCCGCCGGCGACGACATCGGCATCATGCTCGATGTGAACTGTCCGTGGTCGCTGCAGGAGGCGCTCGACATGACCGCGAAGCTGCGACCGTTCAATCTGCGCTGGCTGGAGGAGCCGGTGTGGCCGCCGGAGAACTACGCCGGCCTCGCTCAGATCCGCGCGAGCGGCGGGATCCCGATTGCCGCGGGCGAGAATGGAGCGACTTTGTTGCAGTATCAGCAGATGCTCGAGGCGCGCGCGGTCGACTTCGTCCAGCCCAGCCCGATCAAGATGGGCGGGGTGTCGGAGCTGCGCAAGGTTTTCATGCTCGCCGGCGCGCACGACACCACGGTGATGCCGCACAGCTTCTACGACGGTCCGGGGCTGCTTGCCGCCGTGCACGTGACGGCGGCGCTGGGGCAGGGGTCGCTGGTGGAGTGGCGCTTTTTCGATTTGGAAGCGCGGCTCTACGGCTCTGCCGGGGTGCCGAGGGACGGGTGCATCGATGTGCCGCAAGGCCCTGGGCTGGGCTTCGATCCCGATCCCGAGATCATCCGCCGTTACCGCGCGACCTGAGGCTCCGCGCTACAGATCGAATCGCGCGCCCTCAGTGCCGGGGATCAGCTCGAAGGGCAGCTTCCCCATGCCGCGAGCCTCCTCGATCATGCGGTCGAGCGCCGCGTCGTCATGACCGGGATCGTGATGGAAGGTGACCAGGCGCTTGACGCCGGCCGCGCCTGCGAAGGCGACGGCATGCGCAACGGTGCTGTGGCCCCAGCCGACGTGATCGGGGTACTCGGCTGTGCTGTACTGCGAGTCGTGGATGAGCAGATCGGCGCCCGCGGCCAGATCGAAGCCGGACGTCCACTCCGGGCTGTCCGGAAATCGTTGCTTGCCCAGGGCCGGCTCGTGGTCGGACAGGTAGACCACGCTGACGTTTCCTTCGGTGATCCGGTATCCCACCGTCGGACCGGGATGACATACGAGTGCCACCGAGATCCTGAGCGAGCCGATCTCGAAGCCGTCAAGGGGCACATCGTGCAGGCTCAGGCGGCAGGGCAGATCGCGCAGGCGCACGGGGAACAGCGGTGGCGACAGGTAGCGGCTGAGGCGCGCGTGCAAGTCCAGGGTGGTGGAAGGCGGCCCCCAGATGTGCACCTCCTGGCCGGGCTCGTCCAGCGGACGGAAGAAGCCGAGCCCCTGGATGTGGTCCATGTGCAGGTGACTCAGCAGCAGGTCCACGCGCCCCGTCTCGGGTCCGAGCTTGGCGCCGAGCCGCCGGATGCCGGTGCCCGCGTCTAGGACCAGCCGGGTACCGTCGGTGCCGCACACCTCGACGCAGGAGGTGTTGCCGCCATACCGTACTGTCTCCGGCTCGGGGGTCGGCAAGGAGCCACGGGTGCCCCACAGCGTGACCCTCATGCCGGATCCGCCTCCCAGAAGATCACCACGGCCCCCAGATGCCGTTGTCCTTGCCCTTCGAGCGGGAATGCTGTGGCCTCGAGGCGGCTGCGTGTGCCGTCCGCCCTGCGCAACCACAGCGCGGTGTGGGCGGCCTGGCGCTGCTGCAATGCGATGACCAGCGGCCGCGCTTGCATCGGGACCGCAGAGCCGTTCTCGCCCGTCAGCTCGAACAGGGCATACCACTCCTCGAGCGACATCTCGCCGGTCTCGTCGAAGCGCCGGCCCACGATCGCCTCGGCCGGTTCGTTGTAGTACAGCAGATTCCCGTCCAGGTCGAACAGCATGATCGGCATCGCCAGGTAACTCGCGAGCTGCCGCATCAGGATGATCTCAACGGCCCTTTGAGACATGCCAGTTCTCCGCTCGCAACGCCGTCAGCTCACCGTTCGGCCTGCTCCCGCCGGCGCAGGAACAGGCATGTTGCCACGGAAGGCAAAGCGCCAGCAATCTATCGGGTGGGATATATCAGGCGCTGCCGCAGGCCCAATGGCGCTATAGTTTCTTCCGCTATGCCTGACACAGCCCTCGAAGAGCTGCTGAGCCTGGCCGCGGTTCCCGGGACCGTGTGCAGGCAAGGTGGAAATTGGCGGCAGCGATCCGGTATTCCCGACCCGGTTTCGCATCGGCGAGGCTGCCGCTGCGGCGGTCGCCGCGGGAGCGATCGCTGCGGCCGAGCTGTGGGCGTTGCGCTGCGGGGACAATCGGCGCCAGCACGTCTCGGTGGATCTGCGCCATGCGGTTGCCGCGCTGCGCAGTCCACGCTACTTGCGTATCGATGGGGCTGCGCCCAAGGAGCCGTGGGATCCATTGAGCGGCCTGTATCCGGCGCGCGACGGCCGTTGGGTCTACCTGCACTGCAACTTCTCGAACCATCGCGCCGCAGTATTGGGCGTGCTCGGGTCTGCCCGCGGATGCCGGGCGGGACGCGGTGGCTCACGTGGTGCTCGATCGGGATGGCCGGACCCTCGAACAGGCGGTGCATGCTGCGGGTGGCTGCGCCGCGTTCGTGCGCAGCCAGGCAGAATGGTCGCAAGAGCCGCAATCTGCCGCGATCGCTGCGCTACCCGTGCTCGAGCTCGAGCGGGTAGGCGACGCACCGCGCGAGCCGCTGCCCGCGGCGAGAGCGGCCGCTCGACGCAGTGCGCGTGCTGGATCTGACTCGGGTGCTTGCCGGGCCGACCTGTGCTCGAACCCTCGCCGAGCACGGCGCCGATGTGCTGAAGGTCTCCAGCCCGCACCTTCCGCATTCTGGCGAGATCGAGATCGATACCGGCCTGGGCAAGCTCTCCACGTTTCTCGATCTGAGCCAGCCGGGGGATGTCGAGACCTTGACGTCATTGGTGCGCGACGGGCGCTGCGACGTCTTCTCGCAGTCGTATCGTCCGGGCGCGCTGGCGGCACGCGGATTTGGCGCACAGGCGCTGGCGGCGCTGCGACCGGGAATCGTTTGCGTCGAGCTGAGCGCGTGGGGGCGTACGGCGCGTGGGCGCACCGGCGCGGCTTCGACACCATCGTGCAGTGCACCAGCGGAATGGCGATGGTCCAAGGTGGAGACGGGCCGCCGCGCACCATGCCGGTTTCGGCGATCGACTACGTCAGCGGCTACCTGATGGCCTTCGGCGCCATGGTTGCCCTCGCGCGCCGGGCGCGGGAGGGGGGGAGCTGGCTGGTGCGCGTGTCGCTTGCGCGCACCGGCAAGTGGCTCGTCGATCGCGGCCTGCTGGATGGCCCTGCGGCCGTCGCCGCCCCGGCTGAGCTGCCGGCGGACGAGATCGAGCGCATCACGCAGCAAAGCCCGTCTCCGCTCGGACTGATCCGGCACCTTGCGCCGGTCGCGCGCATGTCCGCGACCGCCGCCGCGCTGGACGCGACCGCCGGTGCCGCTCGGCCACGATGCGCCGGTGTGGCCTCCGCGGGCACAGGCCGGCTGAATTGGCCCCCAGTCACACGGCATGTGCTAGCGTAGTGCAGTCCACCCCGGTGGGAAACAATGTGCCAAGCCTGACATGACATCCGCCAGCACAGCACTACCCGAGCGCTTCGCGGGCGTCGATGAGCTCGAAGCGTTCCTGGGCCGCCCCGATCCGGATTTGTGCGCCGACCTGGCTGCGGCGGACGGCGACATTCTGATCCTGGGCGTGGGTGGAAAGATGGGACCGACCCTGGCGCGCCTGGCTCGCAACGCAGCGCCGCAGCGCCGCGTCATCGGCGTGGCGCGGTTCACCGAGCCGGGCCTGCGACAGTCGCTGCGGGCGGCCGGCGTCGAGACGATCGCGACCGACCTCCTGCAGAGCGGGGCGCTGCAACGCCTGCCGCGCGCACGCAACGTGATCCTGATGGCGGGCCGCAAGTTCGGCGCCGGCGGCAGCGAGCCGCTGACCTGGGCACTGAATGCTTATTTGCCGGGCTTGGTCGCGGAGACTTTCCGCGACTCGCGCATCGTCGCGTTCTCCACCGGTTGCGTGTATCCGTTCGTGGATGTCCATGGCCCAGGCGCAACGGAGTCCACGCCCCTCGGGCCGCCGGGCGAGTACGCCAACTCCTGCGTCGGACGCGAGCGAGTCCTCGAGCACTTTTCCGGCGAGCTGCGCACGCCCGGGCGGCTGTTCCGCCTGAACTACGCGATCGATCTGCGCTACGGCGTGCTCACGGACCTCGCGTTGAAGGTCCGCGACGGCAGCCCGATCGACGTCACCATGGGCCACGTCAACGTCATCTGGCAGGGAGACGCGAATGCGCGTGCGCTGCGCTGTCTCGCGCACTGCACCGTGCCCACATCGCCGATCAATATCAGTGGCACGGAGTCCCTTTCGATCCGCTCGCTCGCTCAGGAGCTCGCGGCGCGCCTGGGCCGCCCTGCACACATCGTCGGCACGGAAGCGCCGACCGCCTGGCTCACCAACACCGCTGCGGCCACCACCCTGTTCGGCGCGCCGTCGGTGCCGCTGGAGCGGATGCTTGATTGGACGGCGGACTGGGTGGGACGCGGCCTGCCCACGCTCGACAAGCCGACCCGTTTCGAGGTGCGGGATGGCGTCTATTGACGGGCCCGCGATCGCACCCTTCGAAGCGCGCGACGTGGCAGACGCACTGGCGTTGACCGCCGAGGCCGGGTGGAACCAGACCGCCGAAGACTGGGCGTTCTTTCTCGCGAACGGAACGGTATACGCGGCGCGCGATGCCTCCGGACATCTGGTCGCGACTGCCGCGATCCTCCCCTATCCCGGCCTTTCATCCGGCGAGCTCGCCTTCGCTTGGGTGAGCCTGGTAATCGTCTCACTGTCGCAGCGTGGGCACGGACTGGGGACGCGGATGCTGCAGCAGTGCATCGCCGAGCTTCGCAGCCGTTCGCTTCCCGGCCTGCTCGACGCCACGCCGGCAGGCGAGAAAGTGTACCTGCCGCTGGGGTTCAAGCCCGTGCTCGCGTCTACAGCGTTGGCAGGGCGAGGGCGGCGTTCGCGCGCGCCACGGACGCGTTCGCGTGCTGGCAGCGTCGGGGCTTGCGCGGATGACCGCTGCTCGACGCGTCCGTGTTCGGCGCGAACCGCAAGGGCTTGCTGGCCAATTTTTGCGGACAGGGCCGGAAGCCGCGCCTTCGGAGCTGGCGGACGGGACCGGCTACGCCTTGGTGCGTTCGGGCCGCATTGCCTCACACATCGGGCCCGTGATTGCGCCGAATGCGGACGACGCCGTGGAGCTGATCGGTGCAGCGATCGCGTCGACGCGAGGTCTGCTTTACGTCGATGTGCCGGATGCTCAGGAACAGATCGCCGCCGGCTCGCTGCCTACGGTTTCACGCCTCAGCGTCCATTGCTGCGCATGGCGCTCGCGGGGACGCCGCCCTTCGGCGATCCGGCGCGGATGTTCGCGATCGCCGGGCCGGAATACGGCTGAACGGCGCAGCACCGGAAAGCAGACTCGCTAGCTGCCCGCTTCCTTGCGCTTGCGGTTCTCGTCGCGCAGATAGGTGACGAGCTTCCAGATCTGTTCGTCGCTCATCGCGTCCTTGAAGGGCGACATCAAGGTGCCGGAGCGGCCGTTCTTGATGGTGTTGAAGATCATCTCGTCGCTGGGCGCGCGCAGCCATTCGTCGTCGGTCAGATCGGGTCCGACTGCGCCGCGTGCATTGTTGCCGTGGCAGGCCATGCAGCCCTGCGTGTCGTAGAGCTTCTTGCCCTCGGCCGCCGCCGCGGGATCGAGCCCGAAGGGATTCTTCAACTGCTGCGCCTGCGAGGCGGGCGCGGTCAGGGTACAGGCGGCGAGCAGAGCGCCGCAGAGAATCGTGCGCATGAATGAGTCGTGTGCGATGCTGCTGCTCCCTCACGTCGAGGGAGCAGCCGGTGAATGCGCGTCGCGGTGTCGAGTCGGCCGCGCGTCAGCTTTACTCGGTGAACAGCGCGAACACGGTGACGTATCCGCCTTTGCGGTTGTCCTTCAGATGCGGGGCGCCGCCTTTGCCGCCCCAGGTCGCCCAGCCGGTCCAGCCGCCCCAGCCCGATGGAACGGCGATGTATTGCTTTCCGTCGATGGAGAAACTCATCGGGCTGCCGACGATTCCCGAGCCGGTTTGATACGACCACAAGCGCTTGCCGCTCTTGGCGTCGTAGGCGCTGAACTCCCCTTCCGGTGTTCCGGCGAACACGAGCCCGCCGGCCGTCGTGAGCACACCGCTGGTGAAGGGGGAGGCCGCCTTGACTGTCCAGACCTTCTCGCCCGTCACGGCATCGAAGCCGACCAGCTGGCCGTAGCCCTTGACCCAGTCGGCCTCGGCGATGCCCAGGTTGTACTTGCCCTCGACGCGTTCGGACTTGCCCGCGAGGATGTCGACGCAGATCTCACGGCTGGGCACGAACACCATCTTGAGCTCGGGATGGTAGGCCATCGGGTTCCACCACTTGCCGCCCTCCGAGGCGGGGCACACGTCTTTGGCCTTCTTGGTGTAGGTGGGCACCTTGTCCTGGTTGATGATCGGGCGACCCTCCGGCGTGAACCCGGTCATCCAGTTGACCTTGGAGATCTCCTTGCCCCACACCAGCTTGCCGTTGGTGCGATCGACCTGGTAAAGCAAGCCGTTGCGATCGCCATGCAGCCACACACGCTTGTCGCCCAGATCGGCCAGGATGGTCTCGTTCACCCCGTCGAAGTCCCATACGTCCCAGGGCGTGTACTGGTAGTGGTACTTGATCTCGCCGTTGTCCGGGTTGAGCGCGAGCGTGGAGTTGGTGTACAAGTTGTCGCCCACGCGGCCGAACCCGTCCCAGTCCGGGTTGGGGTTGCCCGTGCTCCAGTACAGCGTGTCCAAAGCCGGGTCGTAGGAGCCGGTGATCCAGGCCGAGCCGCCGCCGAATTTCCAGATGTCCGGATCGGTGTTGCCCCAGGTGTCATGCCCGGGTTCGCCCGGGCCCGGGATCGTATAGCGGCGCCACACCTGCGCGCCGGTGTCCGGATCCAGCGCCTCGATGTACAGGCGCGTCGGATACTCGGCCCCGGACATGCCGACGACGACCTTGCCCTTCACGACGAGCGGTGCCACGGTCATGGTGTAGGCCTTGGTCCAGTCGCCCACGGTCACGTCCCAGGCGACCTTACCGGTCGCGCGGTCCAGCGCGATCACATGCGCGTCCGGCGTGGCGTAGTAGACCTTGTCTTTGTAGAGTGCCGCGCCGCGGTTGCCGAGGTCGCAGCACAGCATCTTGCCGATGCCCTCGGGCAGCGGATGCGAATAACTCCAGATCGGTGTCCCGGTGCGCGCATCGACGGCGAAGATCCTGCCGTGCGACGACGTCACGTACATCACCCCGTCCAGAACCAGCGGCGTGGTGTTCTGGGCGTCCAGCACGCCGAACGAAAAGCTCCAGACCGGCACCAGCCGCTTGACCGTCGCGGTGTTCACCTGCGTGAGCGGGCTGAATCGCGTGCTCGAGTAGTCGCGAGGAGCCATGATCCAGTTGGCCGGATCGCTGGCTGCATTGAGCAGCATCTGGTCACTCACATCGCGCGCCGCTGCGGGCCCCGCAGCGCCAAAGCTCACCGCGAACGCAACGCCGAGCGAGCGCAGTGCGCGGAATACTCCCGTAGGTCTTCCCATGGCGAAATTTCTCCCAACGAGTTTGTGAAAGGCGGACACGCCCACCAACAGGAACGGCGCCATCGAGTTTTGGTGAATGCCTGCGTGGGCAGCGCCTCCGCCGCAGACTAGCCTCAAAGGTAGGACAATTGACCGGTATCGTCAAATCCGGCCGACTCCGTCCCGTTTCCTGTCCCGGTCCATCGGCGCGCCGGGGCGGTTTGGCGATGTGCAGCTCTCCAACTGTGCCGCGCGTGCACTTTGAGTGACCGTCATGCATCGAAACGAATTGCCGCAGGGCGTCCTGACGATTTTGCGCGAAGGCGCGGTGATCCCCGCACACCCGCTCGCCCTGGACGCCGCGCGTCGCTTCGATTGGCGCCGTCAGCGCGCGCTCACCCGCTACTACATCGATGCCGGCGCCGGCGGACTGGCGGTCGGTGTGCACACTACGCAGTTTGCGATCCGTGAGGCAGGCTTGTACGAGGCGGTTCTGCAAGCCGCGGTGGAAGACAGTCGCGACTGGACGCAGCGCCCGCTGGTCCTGATCGCGGGGGTGTGCGGACGCACGCCGCAGGCGTTGAACGAAGCGCGCACAGCCGCGCGCCTTGGCTATCACGCCGGACTGTTGAGTCTCGCCGCGTTGCAGGGCGATGGCGAGGACGACCTCATCGCACATTGCCGAGCCGTCGCCGAAGAGATCACGCTGGTCGGTTTCTATCTGCAACCCCGCGTTGGCGGCATCGCGCTCAGTGCCGGATTCTGGCGCCGCTTCGCGCAGATCGACAACGTGGTGGCGATCAAGGTCGCGCCGTTCGATCGCTATCGCACGCTCGACGTCGTGCGCGGCGTCGCCGAAGCTCGTGCCGAGGATCGCATCGGCCTCTACACCGGCAACGACGACCACATCGTGCTGGATCTTGTGACGCCGTATTCGGTCATGCGCGATGGCGAAGCGATTGCGCTGCGGTTTCGCGGCGGCTTGCTCGGACACTGGTCGGTGTGGGTGCGCTCGGCGGTCGATCTGCTCGAACGCGTGAAGCAGGAGATCCGCTCAGGGTCCGTAAGCAATGCGCTGCTGGCGCTCGACAGCCAGGTGACCGATTGCAACGCCGCCTTCTTCGATGTTGCGAACGAATTCCGCGGCTGCATCGCCGGGTGCCACGAGGTGTTGCGGCGCCAGGGTCTCCTGCAGGGAACCTGGTGCCTCGATCCAAACGAGGGCTTGAGCCCGGGGCAGAAGGAAGCGATCGAGCGCGTCTGCGCCGAGCACGGTGGTCTGGCCGACGACGCGTTCGTGCGCGCCAACCTGGAGCGCTGGCTCGCGTGAATAACTGCCAGGCCCTCCTTTTTCACCCTCACCCCAGCCCTCTCCCATTGAGGGAGAGGGAGCTGTCGTTCCCTCTCCCCTTGTGGGAGAGGGCGCGTTGGAGCGCGGAGCAGGGGCCCCGCTTGGCGGGGATGCGACCGCGAAGGCGCGCGTGGCCCTCGACCACGCGAGCGACGAAACCCCCTCTGCCCTCGCGGGAGAGGGTAGGGAGAGGGGTGTTTGAGCGGGCTAGAGGAAACCCGCCAGCGCCGCGTTGTAAGCCGCCGACTCGGTCTGCGGGATCAGGTGTCCGCCCTCCGGCAGCAGAGTCAACACAGCACCCGGCACAAGCGCGGCAAGCGCCCGCGAGAAATACACAGGCGTAACCGCATCGTCCTGCGCCGCGATCACCAGCGCGGGGCATTGCACTTTGCGCGCCCAGTCGCGACCGTCGTGGCGCAGCAGGGCATCGATCCGGTGTGCCAGGATACGCAGATCGAGCGGATCGACAGGCGCCTGTGCTTCTCGTTCGCGTACGGCTGCCTCGTTGTTCGCGATCCACTCCGGAGGCAGCAGCGTCAGCGTGCTCACGCGCTGGTAGAGCTGACCCGCACCGCGCTCGAGCAGCTCGCGGCGTGCCTCGAACAGGCGTCGGAAGTAGCCATCTGTGTGCGTCCAGGTCGCCGACAGGACGAGACGTTCGACCCGTTCCGGCCGGGTCGCAGCCAGGCACAGTCCGATGGCGCCCCCAGTCGAGTGGCCGACGATCGCCGGCCGGACCAGCTCGAGATGGTCCATCAGCGCCAGGGTGTCGGCCGCCATCTGCTCGATCGAGTACGCGGCGTCGGTGCGGGAGCTGCGTCCGGTGCCACGCTGGTCGAAGGTGACGACCGTGAAGCGCGCGCGGAACAGCTCGACCTGGTTGCGCCAGAACGACCCCAGGCCACCCAGCCCCGTGATCAGCAAGAGCGGCGGGCCGCTGCCGCTCTTCTCGTAGGCCAGCTCGCCGTCGGATACGGGCGCGAAAGGCATCGGCGCGTCAACGTCCGACCGGCGGTCCGAACCCGGTGCGCCGTTCCACCGCCAGCGTCTCGGCCGGGCGCTCGAACGGTTCCGGGGTGGGCTCGCCGGCGACGCGCGGCCGTCCGATCGAGGCGAAGAACTCGTCGAGCCCCGGCGGCAGGAACGTCCAGGTGAACTTGAGCGGTTGATCGGCGTCGTTGATGATCTTGTGCTTGACCCAGCGACCCAGATAGGCCGTGGTGCCGGGTACGAACGCATGCGGCTCACCGTCCACCACGATGGTGCCGCGCCCCTCGAAGCAGAACAGGATCTCGTCGTTGCGCGAGTGCCAGTGCTCGCGCACGTAGCAGCCGTCGGGCGCGACCACCTGGATGCCCATCGTCACCACGTTCGACGAGCAGTTGTCCGGGTTCACCTTGACGATGACGTAGCCGTTGGCCGGCTTCGGCTGCCAGTAAGCGCGGCCCTCTTCGGCCTGGAGCACGAGCTTGGTGCCCTGGTCGGAACGGTTCTCGAGGCTCGGTGCAATCGCGTCTGTCATAGCGTCCTCTCGGTTCTGCTCGCATCCACGCATTCACGCGGTCTGCGCGGCCATTGCCACGCCTTCCACCAGGTAGGTGACGATCGGCTCGGGCTTGCCTTTGACCGGCTGCGCCGGCATGGTCCGGATCCGGAAGCGGCCGTCGAGCTCCCGCCGCACCTCCTCGGTGATCAGCACGTCGACCGACAGATCGCGCGTCAAGCGCTCCACGCGCGCGGCCACGTTGATCGTGTCGCCCACCACGCCGAACTTGCTGAGCTCCTCGTTTCCCATCACGCCTGCCACGACCTCCCCGCGGTGGATGCCGATACCCAGTTCCAGCGCCGGCAGGGACCGTCCCCGCAGTGTCTCGTTGTAGCCCGTCAGGGCCTCCCGCATCGCCAGCGCACCGAGCACGGCGTCCTGCGCCTGCCACGGATTGGGCTCCAGCGCGCCGAACAGCGCCAGGATGCCGTCTCCGGTGAGCTCCGTGACGCGGCCGTGGTGCAGCGTGATCGCCTGACTCATGCAGCGGAAGTAGCCGTTGAGGATCGGCACCATCTGCTCCGAGTCGAGGCGGTCGCACAGCGCGGTGAAGCCCTTGAGGTCGGCGAACAGCACCGTAACCACGCGTCGGCTCGCCTTGACCTCGCCCCGATGCTCGGCGAGCTGCTCGACCACGTCATCGGGTGCGAACCTGGCGAAGTGCAGCTGCAGCTGCTCGAGCTTGCCGTGGGTGTCGTCCACCAGCCGCTCGAGCTGACGGATCTGACGCTGCTGCCAGCCGATCCAGGCGAGCAGGCCGAGCAGCGTGCCAGCGCACGCAAGCCAGAGCAGCATGCCCGCCACTATTCGAGCAGCATGCCGAGCCGCACGGTGGCATTGGCCAGGGCGGCCACGCCCACCGCCTCCAGCATGGCTTCCATGCCGATCACCTCGCTCAGCGCGCGCGTGCGTTTCTGGACCTGGCTGGGGTTGTAGCGCACGGTCTCGCGCACCCAGGACAAGATCGCGCCTTCGCTCGGGCTGAGCTTCGGCGATGCGAGGGCCGCAAGGGTCGCTTCTGCCTCCGCCTCATCGAATCCTTCGGCCTGCAGCAACCTGAGGCTCTGCGGCCGGCAGAAGCGGCAGTCGAGCATGCGCGCCACCACGCCGAACATCAGCGCTTTGATGCGACGGGACAGCACCGGTGAATCGAACGCTCCGGTGAGCGCCTGGTGGAGCAGATAGGCCGCGGGCAAACCGCTCAGCGTGTTGGTGATCTCGGCGAAGGGCGCGCCTTGCGGCAGCTTGAAATCGGCTGGAACGGGGACCGACCGGCGGTTGGCGGTCGCCAGCATCGGCCGCAGCAGGCGCCCCAGCAGGCTTCTGCCGAGACGCTCATACACCACCACGGGAGGACAGGCGAGGAACGTCGCGATCCGGTTCATGAAGCAGTGATTGACGATCAGGAAAGCGGCTTCGGTGATCGCCGCCGGCGAGAACCCCAGCTGCAGCATCTGCTGGCGCTCGGCGTGGGGAGGCCGGGGATTGCTGCGCGCGAGGTTGCGGCAGAAGCGGATGAACGCTTGATCCTTTGCGTCGAGCTCGGCGAGCTGGGTCTCCCGCTCGATCTGGCTGATCACTCGGTCGGAGTAGCCGAGGATGCGCATGTGGGCCCGCGCGGCACCGTAACAGTAGCGGCAGGAGTTCTCCTGCGAGACTACCAGGAACATGAGATCCGCCAGCCGCACCGGCAGTACGCTGATCGGGTAGAGCGTCCCCGCCGCGCAGCTGCGCCGCAGCCAGGGGATCGGTGCGACGCGGCGCAAAAAATCCGAGCTGCCGCCGAAGCGCCGCTTCGCCTCGTCTTCCCATTCCGGCAACACCACCGCCGACACCAGCGGCGGACCCCACTCGATTTCACCAAGCAGTTGTGCCATTCGGCTGTCCCCTCGGATAGGTGCCTGAACCACTTTCCACCGTACCACACTGGCGGTTGCGGCGGAAAGCGGCGCCCCCAATCTCTTGGGCACGCGGAAGGGCCAATACAAACCGCGGGGGTCAGCAACGGAATGCACTGCCGGCCCTGTTGCGCCGCAGCCGTTCAGCCTGCGTTCAGCCCAGCGAGAGTACGCTTAGCCTGCAGTCGTGCCAGGTTGCCGTCCGTTGCATCCCGGCGACGAGTTGCGCGACTGCTGCGCTGCTCCGTCCACGCGAGACGACTAGCAGGCTCTTGAAAGTAATGGCTGCGCGAGACCGACCAAGGCGCTGAAACGGCCGTGCCGGCGCGCTGTCTGAAGGAAATGAGGCCGCCATGCGAACAAGCTTACGCAAACTATTGAGAGCTACCGTGCTTGGGATGGCCGCTTGTGCTGTGGGCGCAGCGGGTTGGGCCCAGCAGGAACCCGCGGAGGCGATCTCGGAGCGGACGCCGAGCGTGTCGCCGGTATGGCCGAGCCGGTTCGCTGTCGGAGGCGACACGTTCACCCTCTATCCCCCCCAGCTCGAGCGCTGGGAGGGCGATCTCCTGGAGGGGCGTGCCGCGGTGACTGTCCAGGCCGAAGGCGCCGAAACGCCGGTGTTCGGCGCGATCTCGCTGTCCGCCCGCACCGACGTGGATCCGGGCTCCGCGATGGTCAGTGTGGGCAATATCGCTGTCGCCTCGGGCAGCTTCCCGAGCGCCGGGGAGCGTGCCGGTGCATATCTGGACGCGGTGCGGCGCCATCTGGCGACCCTGACCTGGCAGGTTACACGCGCGCGCCTGCAGGCGGATCTGGCGATCGATCAGGCGGCCGGCCGCGCGCAGAGCGAGCCGCTGCGCAACGAGCCGCCGCGGATCGTCTACGTGCAGTCGCCCACGATCCTTGTGCCGATCGACGGCGAGCCCGCACTGCGGGAGATCGCAGGGCTGGGTCTGCTGCGGGTGGTGAACACGCGTGCGTTGATTCTTCAGGACAAGCTCACCAACCACTACTTCCTCAACGTGGCGGGCTATTGGCTGGAGACGCCGACGCTGGAAGGCCGCTGGGGCGAGGCGCAGGTGCGGCCCTTGGCGCTGGAGGAAGCCAAGCAGAAGGCGGTTGCCGAGGGCTCCGTCGATCTGCTCGAGGACGAGGAGCCGGCGGGCTCGCGACCACCGAACGTGATCGTGAGCACGCGTCCGACCGAGTTGGTGCAGACGGACGGTCCGCCGCAGTACGCACCGGTTGGGCAAGGGGACCTGCTGTTCGTGACCAATTCGCCCAACCGGCTGTTTCTGGATCTGCGCACCCAGGCGCACTACGTGCTGCTGGCTGGACGCTGGTACCGCACCTCTTCGCTCGCGCGCGGAACGTGGAACTACGTTGCTGGCGCAGATCTCCCCGCCGATTTCGCCCTGATTCCGGACGGCCACCCGACCGCAAGTGTGCGAGCAGCCGTCCCCGGCACGGTCGAAGCGCAGGAGTCCGTCATCGCCAACAGCGTGCCGCAGATCGCCACCGTGAAGCGCAGCGCGGCGCGTCTGGAAATCACCTATGACGGTGCGCCGGAGTTCCGCCCCATTCCCGCGACCGCCCTGGAGGCGGCAGCGAACGCCCCGGTGCCGGTGATCCGCGTGGACGGGCGTACCTACTACGCGCTGGACAACGGCGTGTGGTTCTTTTCCGAGTCGGCGGGCGGGCCGTGGATCGCAGCGACCTCGGTGCCTCCGGTGATCTACACGATTCCACGCAGCCATCCTCTGCACTACGTCACCTACGTGCGCGTGTATGACGCGGTGGGCGACGAGGTATACGTCGGCTACACCCCCGGCTACGTCGGGTCGTACGTCACGCCTGAGAGCACGGTGGTCTACGGAACCGGCTGGTACTACGCGCCGTGGATCGGCACTGTCTGGTACGCGCCGCCGGTGACGTGGGGCTTCGGCTTCAGCTTCTACTATTCCTGGTGGAATCCGTGGCCGTGGCGTGCATGGTGGCCCGCCTGGAGGCCGGTGCCGTGCTTCCGTCCGGCGTGGGGCCCGTGGCCGTACGCCCACGTCGGGGTGAAAACGTTCGGCGTCGCAGTCGTGACGCCCGGTCGGGCCGCGCGGACATGGGCACGGCGCCGTGGTCATGGGCGGTCGGATCTCAGGTCGCAGCACGTTCCGCGAGAATCCCGCGATCGCGGGCGGTATCTATCGCCGCTGGGACCCACACGGTGTACCGACTCACCGCTTTGCGGCGCGTGCGGACACACGGACCGGGGTGCCTGGGACTGATCGCAGTGTCCAGTCCGGTCCACCTCTCTCCCGCGAACGCGATGGGCGAGTATCGCCGGCCGAACGCAACCAATGGTCCGGCGAACGCCAGCGACCCCAGGCAGATGCTCCGCATTGGGTGAGGCCGGAGGGTCGTCGCGACCGACCGAACTCATGGGATCGAGCTGCGCAACCGCCGGATCCATCCGCGCGGCGCAATGTTCTGCAGCCGCCAGGGGCGCCACCCGCCCGCGCACCGGCCGCCACGGACCTGCCGCGATCGCCGGGTCTGTGGCGCGGCGCCGGTCCAACGCAAGGCAATGCCGGGGCCGTCGAGCCGCGCTCGCACTTGCCCGATCGAAATGGCCGATTCGAGAGCCGACAACGGTTGCAGCGCGACGACGGCAGATGGACGCGTCGCGACAACGGCTGGTCGCCGGAGCCGGGAGCGCGGGATGCCATGCCGGCCGCGCCGCGCAGCATGCAGCAACAACCCTCCAGAGCCCCTGCCGAGGCCGGCTCCAGGGGCGCAGACAGGATGCGTGAGTCTCGCTCCGCCCCGCGCCAGGGCGACGGGCAACGCAACGGGACGCCCTCGGCCGGCGCACCTCGCTTCAGCGGCCCAGCCTTCGCGCCTCGCTGACAGGGGGATCGAACCGAGGCTCGTACAGCTCAAGCGGTCTTGCGAGTCATTAGCTTGGGTGGGCAGCAGACCCGCAGCGACAAGCGCCAGCCGGATACGCTCGATCTCGGCCGCCGAAATTTTGGTGAGCGGCGGGACGCACCACGGCGCGTGGCAGCTTGCCGAGCAGGACCAGGGCTTCCTTCATGCGGTTGTGCATGTCGACCCAGGGCTCGGTGTAGAACACTTCGACGGTGGGCCAGATGCGGTCGTGAATCGCACGCGCGGCAACGAGGTCGCCGCCTTGCACGGCGCGGAACAGTTGCGCCTGGAGATCGGCAATCACCGAACCGCTCCCGGACAGCAGGCCGTTGCAACCGAGCACGAGTGAGCTGAACAGCCACGCGCTGTGCGTGGTCAGCACGGCAACCGCGGGCTCGAGCGACTGCAGCGTGCGGATCTGCCGCTCGTGCAGCTGCGGGTTGGCGCACCAGTCCTTGATCGCTCGCACACTGGGCACGGACTCGATGATCTTGATCAGCGTGGCCAGCGGATAGCCCTGCCCGCCGGCAATCGGGTACTGGAATACGATGAGTGGCAGGTCGGTCGCATCGGCGATGCGCTTGAAGTGCGCCACCGCCATCTCCGGCCGCTGGCCGAAGGTGAAGACGCCGGGAGGAAAGACCAGCAACGCCGAGGCGCCGCCTTCGTGCGCCATCCTGGCGATTCGCGCCGCCTCCAGGCTGCCCTCGGCGTAGATGCCGTTGATGATCGGCACGCGCGCGCCGATCTCGTCCTGCGTAATCTCCAGCACGCGCCGCTGCTCGTCGAAGCTGCAGGAAGCGACCTCGGAGGCGTGGGCATTGACGGTCAGGGCCGAGATGCCTTCGACACTCGCCACGTCGCGCAGATGCGAACGATAGCTGCGCTCGTCGATGGAAAGGTCATCGTTGAATGGCAGCAGGACCGCTGGAATCACCCCATGCGGAAGATAGTCGGGATGTCTAGGCACGTTGCCTCCTCGGGCATTCGACGCAGCGGATCAAGGGTATCAGCATAGCCTGGCTTCCGCGAGGTGCCTCGGCGCGGGAATTGACGATTGTGAAGCTGAGGTGCTTACACTCTGAGGTGAGCGACCAGCTCAGCACGCCGCAGCGTGCTGCGGTCGCCGGCCTGGACCGCGCGACCCTGATCCAGGACCAGGTAGCGGTCGGCGACCGCTTCGACGAGCTCGAGGTTCTGTTCGACGATCACGAAGGCCAGGCCTGCTGCTTTACGCTGGGCGATCAGCGCGGCCATGTGCCTCACGTTCTCCGGCTGGACGCCCTCCGCGGGTTCGTCCATCAGCGCCACCGGACGTTCCTCAGCGAGCACGCGCACCAGCGACAGCAATTTGCGCTCACCTCCCGACAGCGTCCCCGCATGCTGGCCGAGTCGCTCGGCCAAGCGCGGGAAGCGCGCGAAGTAAGGCTCGAGCTGAGCGAGCGGCCGGCGCGGATGCATGAGGGTGAGGTTTTCGCGTACCGTGAGGTCGTCGAATACGCTGCGCTCCTGCGGTGCGAAGCTCACACCCAGCGCGGTTCGATCGGCTGAGTCGAGACCGGCGAGATCGCGGCCGGCGCAACGCACTGTTCCCCTGACCAGAGGCAGAAAACCGTGCAGCAGGCGCAGCAGCGTGCTCTTGCCGACCCCGTTGCGGCCGAGCACGCACAAAGCCTCGCCCGGCGCCACGCTGCCGCTCAGTCCGCGCACCACCACGCTGGTGCCGTACCCGCCGGTAACGTCTTCGAACTCGAAGGCCGCCGCGCTCATTCCGTCGCCCCGACGTAGACCTCGTGCACGCGCGGGTCGGCGCGGACCGTTGCGACATCGCCTTCGGCGAGCAGGTGCCCCTGGTGCAGGACGAACACGTGCTCTGCCAGCTGCTTCACGACGGCCATGTCGTGCTCGATGATCACGACCGACATGCCGAGCGCGTCGCGCGCCCAGCGGATCACATCCATGACCTGTGCCGTCTCGTCGGCCGAGAGCCCCGCGCAAGGCTCGTCCAGCAGCAGCAGCCGCGACTCGGTAACCAGCGCCATGGCCAGCTCCAGCAACTGGCGTTCGCCGTGAGAGAGCTCGGCAGCACTGCGCGCGCCATCGTTCAGGAAGGGATAGCGTTGGCGCAACGCCGCCAGCACCGGCGTGTCCCAGCGCAGCAGGGCCGGCCGCAGCCAGTCGAGCAGGGAGGCGCGCCCGCTCCACAGGGCGATGCGCAGGTTCTCGTCGATGCTCAGGTCGCCGAATACGCTGGGGATCTGGAACTTGCGGCCCACGCCGCGGCGGGCCAGGCGATAGGGTGCGGGCTTGTGCAGCGCCTCGCCGTTCAGCCGCACCTGACCCGCCTGTGCCGGCAGCTCGCCGGTGAGCATGTTGAAAGTCGAGGTCTTGCCGGCGCCGTTGGGGCCGATCAGGCAATAGATGGCGGGGCGCCCGATTGCGAGCGACAGCTGGTCGAGGATGCGAACGTCGCCGACTGCTGCGCTCACGCCTTCGATGTCCAGACTGACGGCGCCGGGAGCCAGCCTCGAAGCCGGTGCCGGCAACGGCGCCGGGGTCACGCCGGCGGGCCGGCAGCAGCCGCTCCAGCGGCGCCAACAGAGCGCCCAGCCCGCCGGGCGCATACAGCACCACGACCACGAACACCGCCGCGACAATCAGCTCCCAGTAGTACGTGCGCTCACGCAGCTCCGCGCTCATGATGCCGATCAGCACCGCACCGAGCACCGGACCGAGCACGCGCCGGCGGCCGCCCACCGCCACCCAGATCACCAGATCCGCGGACAACGCGAAGCCCACCAGCTCTGGCGTGACCAGGCCCTGCTGCGGGGCGTACAGCGCACCGGCGACCCCTGCCAGCACCCCGCTTACGCCGAAGGCCGCGGCCTTGAGCACGGCAGTGTCGTAGCCGAAGGAAGCGACGCGGCGCTCGTTCAGCGAGATCGCGCGCCACAGCGTGCCGAGCGGTGCCTGCACCAGCCATCCGCACAACCCCACCGCGCCCGCCAGGGCGACCGCGGCGACGTAGTACATGTCGCTGAACTCTTCCAGCCCGGGCAGGCTCGGGATCCCCTTCATACCGTTGTAGCCGCCGGTCACCTCGTTCCAGCTGTTGGCGACCTGGAACGCAAGCAACGAGATGGCGAGCGTGATGATCGCGAAGTAGGGTCCGCTTTCGCTGCGTCCGCGAAAGATGACCAGCCCGAGGACAAACGCCAGCACGCCGGAGGCGAGCGCTGCCAGCGGCAGGAGCGCCACCACCCAGACGGACTCGCCCCACTGAATCAATGCATGACCCGACAGATAGGCGGCCAGCCCGACGAACAGCGCCTGTCCCAGCGACAGGAAGCCAGCCTGGCCCCAGCACAATGCGACGCCGAGCGCGGCGATTGCGTACAGGAAGAACAGGCCGAGCTGGTAAGCCCAGTACTCGCCGAGCGCAAACGGCAGCGCCAGGAGCAGCAGCGAGGAACAGGACGCTACGCGCGGCCAAAGATCCCATACGGACGCCGCCACAGGAAAAAGATTGCGATCAGCAGCACCGTCGAGTAGCCGGCAGTGCGATCGACGATCGCAGACACGGCGCTTTCCACGCCGCCGATCGCCACCGCGCCGCTCAGCAAGCCCAGCGGGCTGCCCGGCCCGCCCACCACCAGGACGAAGAACGAGCGCAGCACGTAGTCCAGGCCCATGTACGGCTGCACCGAGGTCAGCGGAGCGATCATCACGCCGGCCAGTCCGGCGAAGCAGATGCCGACAATGAAGGTGTTGCGCGCGAGGCGGTCGGTGCGGATGCCTACCGCCTGGGCGAGCTCGCGGTTGCCCACCATCGCCTTGACGCGCGCCCCGGTGGTGCTGCGCCGGTACCAGATGAACAGCGCGGTGATCAGCGCTGCGCTCAACAGCATCAGCAGCAGGCGGTACGCGGGGAACGGCGCGCCCAGCACCGGCACGGATTCGGCGAGCGGAATCTTCAGACTCTTGTAGCCGCCGCCGAACACGATCTCGATGCCCTTGCGCATGAACAGGCTCAGGCCCCAGGTCGCCAGCAGCGTGTCGAACGGGCGGGCGTAGAGCGGGCGGATGAGGAAGCGCTCGACCGGCCAGGCCAGCAGCGCGCAGGCGGCAATCGCCGCCGGCACCGCGGTCAGGTACGGCAGGCCGTGCGACTGACAGACGTATGCGATGTAGGCGCCGAGCGCGATGAACTCGCCGTGCGCCAGGTTCATCACGCCGAGAAACCCGAATACGATCGCCAGCCCCAGGACGATGACGGCGAGCGTGACGACCTCGTAGAGGACGTTGAGCGTCTGGGTGACGAGCAGGGGGTCCATCGAGCGCTTTCAGTGGTGCGCTGGACGATCGTCAACCCGCATCGCTCGCACTGGAATCATGACAACGACGTCCCTCCCCCTTCAAGGGGGAGGTTAGGAGGGGGATGGGTTTGGCTTTACGCGCAACCCATCCCCACCCCAGCCCTCCCCTTGAAGGGGAGGGGGAGTCTGCTGAGGAAAGCGTGATGCATGAGAGCACTTGCCGGCCTGACTCTCAGCTGCAGGTCTGCCCCGACTTGACGTTGGGGAACGTCGCCACGATGTCGAACGTGGTGCCCTTGCATTCCGAGACGTACATGGTCTTGTCCACGTGCCGGTTGTGCATCGTCATGCTGCCGGTGGCGGACGGGAAGGTGAGGCCGTTGGCCGCCGCCTTGACCTTGGCGGCAGCGTTGGACTGCGCCTTGGTGATCACCGCTTCGATGAATTTGACACCGGCATACGTGTCCACGCCGATCAACCCGAGGATCGGCGCGTTGTCTCCGAACTTCTTCTGGTACGCCGCCTTGAAGGCGCGGTGCACGGGCGTGTCCACGCTGCTGTAGTAGGACATGCAGCCGTACAGCCCGTGACTGGACTCCGCGCCGATGCCGAGCAGCGTGTTCTCCTCGAGCAGGGACGACACCCGCACGATGCTCTTGTCCAGGCCGAAGCCGGCGAAGGTCCGGTTGAAGTTGACGTTGTCGCCCCCGACCAGCGTGATCAGCACCAATCCGGGCTGCGCCGCTTTGATGCGGGCCACCGCTTCTTCGAATTTGTTGGGCGCGCCGAGCGGCACGTACTCTTCGCCCACCACCTTCACGCCCAGCTTGTCGAGGATGCCCTTGGCGTGCTTGTTGGTGACCTGCGGCCACACGTAGTCGTTGCCGATCAGGTAAACGGACTTGTACGCTGTCTTCCGGTGCAGCCACGGCAGAACCGTGTCCATCTGCTGCTGCGGGGTATCGGCGATGACATAGGTGTTGGGCGAGCACTCGCCGCCCTCGTAGATCGGCGTGTAGACGTACGGCACCTTGCCCTTGATGGTGGCGACCAGCGCCTCGCGCACCGCGCTGTTGTGCGAGCCGAGGAAGAAGTCGACCTTGTCTTCGAGCAGCATGCGCACCGCCGCCTTGCTCGCGTCCGCGACGGCGGCGTCGCCGTTGGCGAACAGCAGCTCCACCTGGCGCCCGAGAATGCCGCCGTTGGCGTTGACCTGCTCGACAGCCAGCTCCGCGCACGCCCTCTGAGTGGGACCGAACAGGTTGGCCGCCGGACCGGCGATCGCGTAGAACATTCCGATCTTGAACGGCTCGGCGGCCTTGGCGTTGCGAAGAAAAGCCGGTGCGCCGATCAAGGCAGTGCCGGCAGCCGCGCCGGCAAGGAATCTTCTGCGTGAGGCGGAGGTCGTCATGGTGCGGTCGTCCTTTGTTTGTTGTGATTGGTTTACTCAGAGCTTCGGCGCGGGCATCGGCGGCCGCGATGCTTCATAGGCGAGGCCGATCGCGAGCAGCCGGGCATCCTGCCCGGACGCTGCGTCCAGCTCCATCCCCACGGGCAGGCCGCCGCGGGTGAGCCCGACAGGCAGGCTCAGCCCAGGCAGGGCGGCATTGCTCGCCGGATCGGTGTTGCGGATGTAGGTGAAAAACGTCGGGACACGCTGGCCGTTCACTTCGACCGTCTCGTCCTCGCCGATCGGGCGGGCCGGCATCGGCGTGGTGGGAAAGATCATCGCGGCCAGGTCGTGCTGCTTGAGATAGCCCTCCAGGGCCGCCTGCAAAGCCGGGCGATGCTTGCCGAGCGCCTCCCGGTATGCCGCCTCGGGCACCGCGTTCGCGCCGAGCAGGCTGGTCAGCATGCCGCGCACGTCGGGGCTGGCGCATTGCTCGGCGAGCTGCTGATAGCTGATGCCAGTGCCGGTGTCCCGCAGATACGCCTTCATCGTGACCACCTGCTCATACAGCGCAACCGGGAAGCTCACCGCTTCGTCGAGCGCTTTGAGGTTGGGCACATCGGCTTCGACCAGGACGACGCCCAGCGACGAGAGCCGCGCCAGCTCTTGCTCGCACACCGCCGCCAGCTCCGGATCGAGATCCGTCCAGTAGTACTGGCGTGGCACGCCCAGGCGCAGGCCTTTGAGGGGGATGGCTTGAACCGTGGTGGGGCCGCCGGTGACCACACCGTCGAGCAGGATCGCATCGGCCACCGAGCGCGTCATCGGCCCGGCGGTGTCGCGCGTGCTGGAGATCGGGACGATGCCGGCCTGCGACCAGCGCTGCGTAGTGGGGCGGAAGCCGACGATGCCGCACAGCGCTGCCGGGATGCGCACTGAGCCGCCCGTGTCGGTGCCGATTCCGCCGGGCGCGAGCCGTGCTGCGACCGCCACGCCGGTTCCGCCGCTGGAACCGCCGGGGATCAAGCGCCGATCCCATGGATTGCGCGCCGGACCGAAGCCACCGTTGTTATTCGTCACCCCGCAGGCGAGCTCGTGCAGGTTGACCTTGCCCAGCACCAGGGCTCCCGCGCGCAGCAACGCTTCGGCGATCGGGGCATTGCGTTTCGGGCGATGGCCGCGCAGAGCGGGCGTTCCGCCGCTGGTCGGCAGCTCGGCGGTGTCGATGTTGTCCTTGAGCGCCAGCGGCACCCCGTGCAGGGGGCCAAGCGCGGCGCCGTTGCGCCGCGTCTGGTCGGCGGCACGCGCGGCCGCGCGCACCTGCTCGGGCTCGAGGGCGATGAAGGCGTTGAGGTCGGCGTGGACGGCGCAGCGCTCCAGCAGGGCGTCAGCGTAGCGCTCCGCGCTGATCGTGCCGGTGCGCAGCGCATTCGCCGCGTCGGCAACGGTCAGTTCGGTGTAGTTCATTTCGGCTCCCCTCGGGCGGCTGCGTGCACGCTGCGCGTGCCGCCCACTGCCGCGAGTGGGTCGAGCGCGCGGGCACGCCATTCTTCCTTGGCTGCCGAGCCGTTGCAAGCCCTCAGTTGGTGGTCGGACCGTGTGGTGCCGTCGCGCCGGTTTCCTCGGCTGCCGATTCCTCGTCCACCGGGAAGGCCAGTCTGACCACAGCTCCGGGCTTCAGGCTGCACGCACACGGACATTTGCGGCATGATCGCCACACCCAGGGTGGATGCGAAGAACTTGGAGAGGAGCGATGCGCTGCGTGCCAACATTGGTCTGCTGTGCGGCCGTGCTTGCGATGTCTTGGTCGCGCGCCCAGGACCTGCCGGAACAGACGATCCGGGTGATCGTCCCGCTGACCGCCGGCAGCAGCCTCGACGCCCGCGCGCGCGTGATCGTAGACGCGCTGGGAGAGCGCTTGAAGCGGCGCGTGATCGTCGAGAACCGGCCGGGTGCGGGCGGCACGATCGGCACCGGCCAGGTGGCGCGAGCCAAAGCGGACGGATCGACACTGCTGTTCACCAACAACAGCATCGTGATCAGTGCGCACGTCTACCGAGAGCCCGGATACGACCCGATCAAGGACTTCGCGCCAGTGGCTCCCGGTTACCTGTCCGGCATGGTTCTGGTGGCCCATCCCAGCCTGCAGGTGAAGACGGTCGCGGAGCTCGTAGCCCTGGCGCGCACGCGACCGGATCGATTGAGCTACGCCTCGAGCGGCACCGGCGGGCTGCCGCATCTGGCGATGGAGGTGTTCGCGCGTGCCGCGGGCATCGAGATGGTGCACGTCGCCTATCGAGGCGACGGGCAGGCGCTCACCGACCTGCTGGCCGGGCGCGTGCCGTTGATGATGAGCGGCTATGTCGTGGCGGTGCCTCACGTGCAGGCGGGCAAGTTGCGTGCGCTCGCGGTGACGAGTGGCGAGCGCGCCGAGATCCTCGCCAACGTTCCGACCGTCGCCGAGGCGGGGTACAAGGGCTACGCAGTCGACGCCTGGACCGGCTTCTTCGCGCCTGCCGGGACGCCCGTTGCGGTGGTCGAGCGGCTGAACCGCGAGATCGCCGCGGCGCTGGCGAGTCCCGCGGTGCAGGCGCATCTCGTGGCCACCGGCGCACAATCGTCCACCAGCTCGCCGGCCCAGTTCGCCCGCTTCGTGAAAGCGGAATGGGAGCGCTACGGCAAGCTGGTGCGGGAATTGGACCTGCACGCGGAGTGAGGCAGCCGACCGCCAAGCTCCTGCAAGGGTGCTACAGTCGGACTGATATCGAGTTCAGCGCGGAACGGAAGAATGGGTCGGGACTATGATGTGATCGTCGTGGGCGGCGGCAATGCCGCCCTGTGCGCAGCGCTGTCGGCGCGCGAGACCTGCCAGCGCGTGCTGGTGCTGGAACGCGCGCCAGAAGATGAAGCGGGTGGCAACTCGCGCTTCACGGCCGGCGCCATGCGCGTGGCCTACAACGGGGTCGAAGATCTGAAGCGGCTCATGCCCGACCTCACCGCCGAGGAGATCGCCCGCACCGACTTCGGCACCTACACCGAAGACCAGTTCTTCGACGACCTCACCCGCGTGACGCAGTTCCGCTGCGATCCCGATCTCACCGAAGTCCTGGTCAAGCGCAGTTTCGACGCGCTGTTGTGGATGCGCTCGAAGGGCGTGCGCTTCGTGCCGATCTATGGCCGCCAGGCCTTCAAGATCGACGGGCGCTTCAAGTTCTGGGGCGGGCTCACCGTCGAGGCATGGGGCGGCGGCCCGGGGCTGGTCGAGGCGCTCACCGGCGCCGCCAGGAAGAACGGCATCGACATCTGGTACACCGCGCGCGCCACTGCCTTGATCCACGACGACAGCGGCGTAAGCGGCGTCCGCGTCAGGCGCTCCGGCCAGAGCGTCGACGTGCGCGCGGGCGCGGTGGTGCTCGCAGGCGGCGGCTTTCAGGCCAACCCGGAGTGGCGCGCACGCTATCTCGGGCCGAACTGGGACGTCGCCAAGGTGCGCGGCACGCGCTTCAACACCGGAGACGTCATCAAGATGGCGCTCGACATCGGCGCGGCTGCTGCGCGGCAACTGGTCGGGGTGCCACGCGGTGGGTTGGGAGCGCAACGCGCCCGAGTTCGGCGACCTGGCAGTAGGCGACGCCTTCCAGAAGCACTCCTACCCGTTCGGCATCATGCTCAACGCAGAGGGCCGTCGTTTCGTCGACGAGGGCGCGGACTTCCGCAACTACACCTACGCCAAGTATGGCCGCGTGATCCTCGCACAGCCCGGCCAGTTCGCCTGGCAGATCTTCGACAAGAAGGTCCTGCACCTGCTGCGTGACGAGTATCGCATTCGCCAGGTGACGAAGGTGTCGGCCACCACGCTCGAGGAACTGGTCGGCAAGCTCGACGACGTGAATGCCGGCGCGGCGCTCGAGGAGATCAAGCGCTACAACGCCGCGGTCATGCAGCAGGTGCCGTTCAATCCGAACGTCAAGGACGGGCGCGGCACCGCCGGGCTCGCGGTGAACAAGTCGAACTGGGCCAACACCATCGATGAGCCGCCGTTCGAAGCGTACGCGGTCACCTGCGGCATCACCTTCACGTTCGGCGGACTGCGCATCGACACGGACGCCCAAGTGATCTCGACCGACGGCGAACCGATCGCCGGGCTTGTACGCCGCGGGTGAGCTGGTCGGCGGGATCTTCTACTTCAACTATCCGGGGGGCAGCGGGCTCACGAACGGCGCCGTGTTCGGGCGCGTCGCCGGAGCCTCGGCGGCGCAGGCCGCCGGGAGCGTGGCATGAGCGGACCCAAGCCGATGTTGATCGGCGGCGAATGGATTGCCGACAGCGGGCAGACAATCGTTTCGGTGAATCCGGCCAACGGTGAGGTCAACTACGAGGTCAGCGCTGCGACCTCGCGCCAGGTCGAAGCAGCGGTCGATGTGGCGCACCGGGCCGCCGCCAGCGGCGCCTGGCGGAACATGCTGCCGCACCAGCGCGCGCGCCTGCTCGCCAAGCTCGCCGACATCATCGAGGCGCGCGGTGAAGATCTGGCGCGCACGCAGATGCGGGAGAACGGCAAGGTGCTGGCCGAGTGCCGTGCGCAGGCGGGCTCGGCCGCCGCGATCTTCCGCTACTACGCTGCGGTGTGCGAGACGCTGGAGTCCGAAGTGACGCCAGCGCGCGGCCAGTATCTGTCGATGACAGTGTACGAGCCCTATGGAGTGGTGGCCGCGATCACGCCGTGGAACTCGCCCCTCACCATGGAAGCGCAAAAGGTCGCCCCGGCGCTGGCCGCCGGCAACGCGGTCATCCTGAAGCCCTCGGAGGTCACGCCCTCGGCCGGCCTGGCACTTGGCCAGGCGGCCCTCGATGCGGGCATCCCGCCCGGAATCCTCAACGTCCTGCCCGGAACCGGTGCGGTCGCGGGCGACGCACTGGTTCGCCATCCCGGCGTGAAGTTCGTATCGTTCACCGGGGGCACCGCGAGCGGGCGGCGCATTGCGGCGGCAGCGGCGGAGAAGCTGATGCCGGTCGCGCTGGAGCTGGGTGGAAAGTCCCCGCATATTGTTTTCGCCGACGCCAATCTCGAAGCCGCGGCTGCCGCCGTTGCGGACGGCATCTTCGAGGCCGGCGGGCAATCCTGCGTCGCGGGTTCGCGGCTGTTCGTGCAGCGTGCTGCGTACGAACGAGTCCTGGCTCTAGTCGTGGAGCGAGCGCGGGCGCTGAAGATCGACCTGCCGGATGCCGCGGGAGCGCAGTTCGGGCCGCTGTCTTCGTTCGCGCATCGTGAGCGCGTGGAGGGGTTCGTTGCCAGTGCTCGCGAGGCCGGCGGCAAGATCGCAACTGGGGGAGCGCGGCCCGAAGAGCGCAGACTCGCCAGCGGGGCGTTCTATGCGCCCACCGTGATCGCGGGCCTCGCCAATGCCGATCTCGTGTGCCAGCAGGAGATCTTCGGCCCTGTGCTGTGCGCGCTGCAGTTCGACGACGAGGACGACCTCATCGCCCAGGCCAACGACTCGGCGTACGGATTGGCGGCGGGAATCTGGACCGGCGACTACCAGCGCGCGTGGCGCGTCGCCCGCGCGCTCGAAGCAGGCACCGTCTGGATCAATACCTACAAGCAGCTGTCCATCGCCACGCCGTTCGGCGGCTTCAAGGACAGCGGCGTGGGCCGCGAGAAGGGCGTCGGCGGCCTGCGCCTGTACCAGCAGGCGAAGGGGTTGTACTGGGGTTTGGGCCCGCCGCGGCCGGGCTAGCCCCGCCCGTTGCGCGCGCGCAACATCCCGGTTGCAAGGCCGTGGCGCCGGGCGCAGAATGGTTCGCAGGCGTTCGAGGCTTCGCGGAATACGCAGTTCGCATCATGCGAAGGTGAGGCTGCTCTTGCCGCCTCTGAGGACACGGAGCCGGCCCGCACTGCGGGTGCTGAGGCGTTCCGTTGCGTTGTGCGTCATCTCTGCGATCCCCCAGCACGGGGGACAGCCGCCACCGAACCGATGGTGATTCCGGCTACAACACGGGCGAAGCCTCGGCGCCGCCGCTCCGGTCGTTCAGATGCCGTTCCGCAGCGATGTCGGACAGCATGGCAACCTCTGCGTTTCTCGAACCGAGATGAGCGAGGCGATAGCCGAAGCTGTAGACCGCCGCGAGCTCCCAGCCGTACTCGGGGATGAGTTTGAGCTTGTTGCGGATGCGGCAGACGTGCGTGTCGAGGGTGCGCGAGCCGGAAGGGTCCGCCGGGCCCCACACCCATTCCCGGATCTGGCGGCGTGACAGCAGCCGGCCGACATTGGACAGAAACAGCACCGCCACCTCGAAGTCCTTGGTGGTGAGCAGGACCGGCTGCGATCTGCGGCGCACCGTACGGGCCTCCAGGTCGATGCTGAAGACATCGACCTTCAGCGCCGGGCGTGGCTGCGGGCGAAGGCGGCTGCGCCGCGCCATGGCTTCGATGCGCGCGGCCAGTTCCAGGCGGCGGATCGGCTTGGTCATATAGTCGTCCGCCCCTTGCCGCAGCGCGGTCACCACGTCGCTCTCGCCGCGGCCCTGGCCGACGCACAGGATCGGCACCCAGCGCTTTTGCCTTCTGCGCACGTGCGCGACCACCTCGGCGCTGCGCGTGCCCTGCAGGTGCCCGACCACCAGCGCGTCGAAGTCGTCCACTGCCGCCACCCGCAGCAGCGCCTCGCTCCGATCGAACGCATGGCACTGGTAGCCCGCTTCACGCAACCACGCGCTGAGCACTTGGCGCTCTCCGGGATCGTCCTCCGCGAGTGCCACCAGCATCGATGCCGAAGGGAGGGCGCCGCGGTTCATCGACGCGCCGGCGGGGCTCTGGTCTGTCGAAGCGGCCAAGGGGCTGTAACGAAGGAGTGCGGTTGATCTGTACACGGCTGCGGCAACCGTCCGAACCGCAAACACGCGTCATCGTGAGTGCTGGGGCATGCAGCGTGTCGGCTAACCCGCGCGTTGCGGTCCGGACAGAAATCACTGTACGCACCAGCGCTTACAGCAACCTGACGCCGTGTCGACCGGAGCGGTCAGCAGACGAATGTGCAGATGTGGCAGAGAGGTCGACGCAAGTGCATCGTCGACCTCCGACACCAGCAGGTGATTTGCCGGTGGGCAGGCGCGCGCTCGGCGGATTGCCGAGCAGCGCTGCGCTGGGTCAGATCAGGGCTGGAAAGTGTCCCTGAGTGCGTCCCCGGTCAGATCGGCGGGGATCCGACGTGGCTCGCGAAAGGCAGGCTCGCGGTAGGCGGGTTGCTCGGGCTGCGTGGCGGGCGGTTCATCGCTGCTGTACTGCGCAGCCAGGTCGCCCATGCGCAGCGCTTCATCCATGGACAGGTTCAGGGGTCCACCGTCGGGTGGGATCCAGATCTTCGTGTGTTTGGCCAGGTAGGAGTAGACGTCTGGGCGCCAGGGGGCCTCGATCCGCACCAGGAAGCGGTACTCCAGCCCATTCGGCACGCAGGCGACTCGCACAGCGGACCAGCAACCTTCGCACAGCGTTTCCAGGGCACGGGAAAGCACCGAAGTGACTCTGGCATTCTCGCTCTGCAGCGTCATGAGACTTCCCTTTCAGGTGGCTGTCTCCTTCTGAGCAAGACCCTTGCCAGGCCCTGGGGACCCGCGGCGGCGCCGACTACGGGTTGCGGTCAGGCTGGGACGGCCTTCCCACACCCGGCGCAGAACCGGGCGTGTGTCTGCAGCGGATCGCCGCAGGACTCGCAGCTTCGCGCAGGCGCGTACGCGTTCTTCAAGTGCTCTACCAGGCCCTCCGAATGCCGGTGCAGCGCTGCCACCAGCCACACTGCAGAGGCTGAGATGCCCAGCACGAAGAGCCAGTTGTACAGGTTCTTGTGGGCCGGGCCGAGGAATGGGTGCAGGATCGCCAGCACGACGTCGTACCCCACGCTGAGGACGATCAAGGCTGTGAGCGGATGCACGAGGAACGCGAGGTGTGCCGTGCCGTTCGCCGGAAGCGCGCAGCTGGCTGGCGGCACGCTGGCCAAGCAGCGCGAAGACCACGAGCGCCCCGCCGTAGCCGAGGAACTTGGCGAACGCGGCGGCGGACAGCTTCGGTGTTCCCAGCGTGGTCGTCTTGAAGACGGTCAGCTCGCCGATGGCTGCTCCGAGCGCGACGGCCGCCAGCAGCACCAGCGCGTAGCGGCCTATCCAGGTCCAGGATCGCATCGTCTCTCTCGCGTTTCAAGCCGAGCCGCTCTGGTCGCTGGTACGGGCGGCGGGGCGATAGTCGTGCAGGAGCGCGCGCAGCGCCTCAGCGTGGCTGAACACGGCCATGCACAACCAGATCGCACACCCGCACGCGACCAGCAGGAAGGCCCACGCACAGACCGAGATGTGCGTCTCGTCGAGCGCCGGAGCCAGCAGCCGCAGCATGACTGCGTAGGCGAGGGCGAGCGAGCCGAGCGTGACGAGCGGCATCAACAAGTCGTAGAGGACGGAGCGCGGGCCGCCCTTGGCACGCAGACGCAACGCCAGCCCACGGCCGAACAGCCACAGCAATACAATCGCCCCGGCTGCGCCCAGCAACTCGATCGCGGTGGTGGCGGTGAACCTGCCCTCCACCAGCTGCGTCTCCTGAAAGGCCGGCAGCCGTCCGATCAACCCGCCAAGCGTGCAGGTGACGCCGATCACCAGGAGCTGGCCGACCAGCCGATCCCAGCCGTGCGCGCGTGGATGTACCGCGGGGCGGCGCTGGCGCGTCTCCTCCTCCGTCGCGTTCAGCAGCACGATGGTCGGTTCGGTTCGGTCCAGTTGCGGCGTGGCGCCGACATGGGACCGCAAGACCGTGGCCGGCACCCAGGGCTCGACCTTGACCCCTTGCGCACCGCTCAGGAGCGCAGCGCCCTCGGGCACTGTTGCAGGCAGCAACGCACTGCGCCAGGCCGCCACATCGCGCGGCCGGGCGCTCTCTTCCAGCGCGAGCGACCACGCGATCGCCTCCAGGAATGCCGGGTTGTAGTGCTTGCGCACTTCGGCCAGCCGCTCGCCGAGCGTGTCGCCTTTCATGCGCGTGAGCGCGTCGGGCGGGCTGTGGCCGGTCACCAGGAAGAACAGCACCCCGCCCAGGGAGTAGAGATCGGACCACGGACCCTGCTGCTTGGTGGTGGTGTACTGCTCGAACGGCGCGTAGCCTGGCGAGACGATGGTGGTCAGCGCCTGCCCGCTGTCGCCGGCAGTCTGCCGCGCCGACCCGAAGTCGATCAGCACCGGCCCCGCATCCTGGCGCAGAAAAATGTTGTCGGGCTTGATGTCCCGGTGCAGAAACCCGCACGCGTGCACCTTCTCGAGGCCGTCGAGCAACGGCGCGATCAACGCCTTCAGTCTGGCTTCGGCCGGGAAGGGATGCGCTCGCACGAACGCCTTCAGCGATTCCCCCCGCTCGTAGTCCATCACCATGTAGCCGGTGCTGTTGGCCTCGAAGTAGCGGTTCACGCGCACGATATTGGGATGGCTGAAGCGAGCCAGCGTGCGCGCTTCCTGGCTGAAGCGCTCGAGGCCCCAGCGGTAGTCCTGCTCCTGTTGCGGCGTGATCGCGACGACGCTGCCCGTCCGCGGCGCGGGCCGCGAACGCGCTCGGCAGGTACTCCTTGATCGCGACGTCCTTGTCCAGGTGCGCGTCGCGCGCCAGGTAGGTGATCCCGAAGGCGCCCGCGCCGAGCAGACCGGTCACCCGATACTCCATGAGCAGGGTGCCAGGCGGCAGGGCGAACTGGTGGGACGTGATCGTCATCGGAATCGGCTCGGGAGCGCGGACGGGGCGGGTCTGCAGGAATACAGCGGCAGGCCGGCGCAGCGGGGGTGCCGCGAGCGCACTCGCGGCCGGCGAGTCGTTGCTCCCCCAGCGACAGTAACGGCTCGATTCGCCGACTCTGGAGGACCGGCGGCCGACGTGCACTCTGGGGCCCAAGCGCCGCAGTCGCCGTGCGGCTACAGCGCGGTCAGGGCGAGCGAGCTCCGGCCGCCAGCGCTTTCAGGCGGCCAGCTCTTTCAGGCGAGTGGGGTCGAACGGCCCAGACTGTGAAAACCGGCTGACGCCGTCGGGACCGATGTCCTCGGCGAGCGCGCCATGAGCCGCGAGGTAGTTGAGGTTGGCGCGGCTCTCACCGGTGGCGAACAGCAGGTTCTCGTCGCTGATCTGACTCTTGAACAACGCTGGAAATACGTCGATGACCCGCCTGGGTGTTGCGCACAGCTCGTAGAGCCGGGTCAGTCCTTGCACGTGCCCCTCGATCAGCTCGGTGAGACGCACATGCAATCCCTGGAAAGGCTCGTTGTGCGACGGCAGCACCAGGGGATCGGGTGGCAGCCGGCTGCGCAGCGACTGGCAGGACTCGAGCCACTCGTGCAGGGGATTGGCGGCCGGCTCGGTGGGAAACACGCTCACGTTCGAGCTGATGCGCGGCAGCACCTGGTCACCCGACAGCAGCAAGCCGCGCGCTCTCGCAGTACAGACAGGCGTGCTCAGGGGAATGACCCCGCCCGACCACGACCTGCCACTCGTCCTCACCGATCACGATGCGGTCACCGTCTTCCATGCGCCGATAGCCCGCCGGCAGCGGCTCGATCATCGCGCCGAAACGGCCGAAGCGCTGCTGGTACAGCGCGAGCTGCTGCGCGTCGTAGCCGGCCTGCTTGTAGAAGCGGATCGCGTCCTCCGGAATATCGGTCGGCCCGTCCACCGCCAGCATCTTGCACATGAAGAACTCGGTGCGCGACATCCACAATGCCACCCCGCAGCGGCGCGCGAGCCAGCCCGCCTGGCCGACGTGGTCCGGGTGCATGTGAGTGGCAATGACGCGCTTGACCGGGGCGTCGCCGAACAGGCTCGCGAAGACCTGATCCCATAGATCGCGGGTCTTGCGGCCGCGGATCCCGGTGTCGACGATGGTCCAGCCGTCGCCGTCGCGCAGCAGGTACAGATTGATGTGATCCAGGCGGAAGGGCAGCGGCATGCGCAGCCAATACACGCCCTGCGCCACTTCGCGATAAGCGCCCGCTGCCGGCGTGTCGGCGAACGGGTAGCTGATCTCGCGCGAAGCCAGTACCGGCCATGTTCGGTTCCTCGGTTGCTGCGACCTGTGCCGCTGCGTCGATGTTACGCGAGCCACGCATGCGTTGCACCTGGCGGCATTCGCAGATGATGCTGTGCCGTAGTCGACTGAGCACGCAGCGCGCCTTTTCGCTACAGTGACCGCGCGCACAAAAGACCCCAGCGAAAGGAGCAAATCGATGAAAGCCGTAGTCCTGCCTGGCGACCGGAAAGTGCAGATCCTGGATTTTCCCGACCCTACACCCGGTCCGGGCGAAGTGGTGCTCGAGATCAGGGCGTCGGGAATGTGCGGCAGCGACCTGAAGTACTACCGCGCCTCGGGCGGCGCAGCCTCCTTGGGTTTCAAGGCCAGCGCCGGCCCGGTGATCGCCGGACATGAGCCCTGCGGCGTGGTCGCCGCGATCGGACCAGGCGTGTCCGACAAACAGGCGCGCGTCGGCATGCGGGTGATGCAGCACCACTACCGCGGCTGCGGCGTCTGCGAGCATTGCTCGACCGGCTGGATGCAGATGTGCGTGGAGGGTGTGGCGGAAGTCTACGGCGCCACCGGGCACGGTGCGCACGCCCGCTACATGAAGTGTCCCGCCCGGACGCTGGTCCCGCTGCCAGACGAGCTGTCGTTCGACGCGGGCGCGGCGATCTCCTGCGGCACCGGTACTGCGTGGGGTGCCCTGCAACGGCTCGGGCTGCAGGGCGATCACACGATCGCGATCTTCGGCCAGGGGCCGGTGGGGTTGTCGGCAACGCTGCTCGCAGCGGAGATGGGTGCGCGCGTGATCGCGCTCGACACTTCGCCGGAGCGGCTGGCTCGCGCCAAGGAGTTCGGGGCGGACGAGCTGATCAACCCCAAGGACACCGAGAACGCGGTGCAGGCGATACGGGAGCTCACCCATGGCCGCGGCGCGCATGCTTCGATCGACGCGTCGTCCTCGCCGGCGGCGCGCGCACAAGCGGTGCGGTGCGTGCGCACATGGGGCAAAGCCTGCTTCCTCGGAGAGGGTGACACGGTCACGCTGGACGTCAGCAACGACCTGCTGCGCAGGCAAGTGACGCTGATCGGGTCGTGGACCTTCTCCACAGTCGGCCAGGCCGAGTGCGCGCGCTTCGTTGCCGATCGCGGCATCGACGCGGATCGGCTCTTCACCCACCGCTGGAGGCTGGAGCAGGCCGAGGAAGCCTATCGCCTGTTCGACGCGCAGACCGCGGGGAAGGGCGTGATCCATCCGTCTTGATGCGGGAGCAGCGCAGATGAGCAAGCCGGTCATCGGGTTCATCGGCCTGGGTGTGATGGGTGAGCCCATGTGCCGCAACGTCAGGGTGCGCGGCGGCTATCGAGTCCTAGCGTTCGATCGCGATACCGCACCTGTCGAAAGGTTGGCGGGGCATGGCGTGGAGGCGGTGGCTGGCGTTGGCGCGCTGGTTCGCAGCAGCGACATCGTCCTCGCAGCGCTGCCTTCGGGACGGGTTCTGGAGGAGCTGGCGCACGCGGACGATGGGCTCCTGAAGAATATCCGCAGCGGTCAGATCTTCGTCGATCTGGGCACCTCGCCGGTCAATCTGACTCGCGAGCTCGCGGCGGAATTCGCTACGCGCGGCGTACGCTATCTGGACGCACCGGTTGCGCGCACGCGCCAGGCCGCCGAGGCGGGTACGCTTTCCGTCATGGTGGGCGGAGAGGCCGCGACATTCGAGGCCGTCAAGCCGGTGCTGGCATGCCTGGCTTCGGAGATCACTCACTGCGGCGGGCTCGGCAGCGGCCAGGTCACCAAGATCCTCAACAACATGGTGCTGTTCCAAACAGTGGCCGCGCTGTCCGAGGCCTACGCGATCGCGCGCCGCTCGGGGGTGGATCCAGCGCTGCTCTTCGACACGCTCGCGAAGGGATCGGCGGACAGCTTTGCGCTCCGGAACCACGGGGTGAAGGCCATCCTCCCGCAGAGCTTCCCCTCGCGCGCCTTCTCGGTCGAGTATGCCAAGAAGGATCTCGGCTACGCGCTGGAGCTCGCGCACGAAGCCGGCGTGGACGCCCAAGGCGCGCGCCGGGTCGATCGCCTGTTCGATGCGGCGATCGCGCAAGGCTTTGCGGATCAGTACTTCCCGGTGGTGAGTCGGATTATCGGCGCGTGACCGCTGCCGGAGTGCCGAGCAGCAACGGGCGCGGGGTCGGCGGCTGGCACCGCCTCCCCGCGCACGTTTGCACACCGCGGTCGTGGTCTTACTTGCTCGCGAACACCGGCCGGTTCATGTCCGTTCGAATCTCCTCGCCGGTGAGGGCGCGGTTGTAGATCCGCACTTCGTCGATCTTGCCCTTGAAGCGGTTGCCCCAGGTCGGGCTGCCGCCGATGTAGAGGGCGCCGGACTCGATCTTCTTGCGTGCCTGCGGACGCACCGCGACCAGCTTGCCGTTGAAGAACAGCCTCTGTACCCGTCCGTCGAAGGTGGTGGCGAGATGCGACCAGCGGCCCGGTACGAGCTTGAACTTCTCCTTGACCACCCAGCCCTCGCCCGCTACCCCATCGGCTGAAGCGGCCGGCAGCGAGAACGCGCCTGCGCCGTTGGAGTTCTCGCGCGTGATCACGTCGCGCCAGTCGGTTTGCGCCTCCGACGGATTGATCCACGCCTGCAGCGTGATCTCGCCGGTCGCGTCCAGCGGCTGCGCGGCACGGATAGTCATGGCGTCCTTGCCGCTGAACTGCAGCGCACTGCCGAAGCGCCCATCGCTCCACGCCGCGCCGCCGATGTAGCCGGCGTTGCCGTTGCCCGATGCGTCCCCCACGCGCGGCCCCTCGGCTTCGTCGAAGGCATACGCGGCGACCAGTCCCGCCACCGCGGATGGAGCGGCCATCTGCGTGATGATCCTGGGTCGTCCTTTCGTCGACGCTGGCCCGTCGTTGCCGATCGAACTCTCACGCGGGCTCGGCACCGGGCTTGGTATGGGTGGCGTTGTCACCTGGTCCGCCGGTTGAGCTGGCGGGGCTATACGCGGCCAGCGGCGGCATCGGCTTGGACGTTTCGCCCCCGCCGCCGCTTCGTGTCGTTCCGCCGCCGCCCGTGCTGGACCCGCCCCCTCCTCCGGAGGACGTTCCCGCACTGCTGGACATCCCGCCGCGCGTTTTCCCGGTGGCGGATGTCGCGCTGGTGGCCGCTTGCGACGATGTGGGCCTTGCGGCCGAGCCGGTCGTCGGCGTCGGGGTCGGCGTCGGAGCAGGTGCAGGCGCCGGAGTAGGCGTTGGTGTCGGCGCCGGAGTCGGCGTAGGCGTCGGCGTCGGCGTAGGTGTCAGGCGCCGGAGTAGGCGTCGGCGTCGGCGCCGGAGTAGGCGTCGGCGTCGGAGTCGGCGTCGGCGTCGGCGTCGGAGTAGGTGCAGGCGCCGGAGTAGGCGTCGGCGTCGGCGCCGGAGTCGGCGTCGGCGTCGGAGTAGGCGTCGGCGTCGGAGTCGGCGTCGGCGCCGGAGTAGGCGTCGGCGTCGGCGCCGGAGTAGGTTTCGGCGTCGGTGTCGGCGTCGGAGTCGGCGTCGGCGTCGGCGTCGGCGTCGGCGTCGGCGTCGGAGTCGGCGTCGGCGTCGGAGTCGGCGTCGGCGTCGGCGTCGGAGTCGGCGTCGGCGTCGGAGTCGGCGTCGGCGTCGGCGTCGGAGTCGGCGTCGGCGTCGGCGTCGGCGTCGGAGTCGGCGTCGGCGTCGGCGTCGGCGTCGGAGTGGGCGTCGGCGTCGGCGTCGGAGTCGGCGTCGGGGTCGGCGTCGGCGTCGGCGTCGGAGTCGGAGTGGGCGTCGGCGTCGGCGTCGGCGTCGGAGTCGGGTAGGCGTCGGCGTCGGAGTGGGCGTCGGCGTCGGGGTCGGCGTCGGCGCAGCCGCGATCGTGATCGGAGTTGTAGAGGTCTTGCTCACTACCCCACCCGGCCCGGTGGCGGTCAGCCTTACCACGTAACTCCCTGCTGACGAATAGACGTGCGACGGCGATTTCGCCGTGCTGGTACCGCCGTCTCCGAAGTTCCACGACCAGCTGGTGACCTGGCCAGTCGTCGTATTGCTGAAGCTCACCGTCGTCGGAGCGGTGCCGCTGCCGGGGCTTCCGCTGAAGGTGACCACGGGTGGGGGGTAGGGAATAGTTGTACTGACTTCGTTGGAATAGACGCTCTCCTGCTTTGCGGTGTCGTAGGCAGTCACCGCAAAGTAGTAGGTCGTGCCTTCCACAAGACCATTGACCTGGATGGTGGTCGTGGCGCCGACATCGTTGCGATTCGAGTAGGTACGCGACGATTCGCCGGAGTAGACGGTGTAGCCGACGGTACCTGTGGCGCCCGCGTCCCACGCCAGGGTCACCGAAGCAGCATGCGACGCACTTGGGATCAGCAATGAGCCCGAGCAGACGGCTGCGACAGCGGCGGTCCACCAGGCCATACGAAACTGAGCGCAATCCATAGTCATCACCCCCGGTAGTCGACGAAACCGGCCGGCATGCAGAGATGCCGGCGACATGCCAACGCAAAAGGCGCACGACCAGGAGGCTGCGCGGCCGAGATCGGATCGGGGCGGCGTGGGCGCGCTGCGCGCATGCCCGAGCGAAGAGCGCTCGGCGCTGCGCAACGCGTCGTCCCATTCCGCTCCGCGGGTGTGCTGTGTACACCGCGATCGCGCACTCGCCTGGCAGCCACGCCGCCATGTCCCCGCAGGGAGTTAGGCCGTCGGCTTTGCGTCCCACCCTTTCGGATGAGTTGCCCTTTTCAGGCTGGAACACCGTTCGCCGCAGGCTCAGCGGGTTGCGCCATACCTGCGACGTCGAGCGTCGTTCCCTCCGTAGCAAGTTGCGTACTTCTACAAAGGATCGAAAGGAAACAGGGGGTTGGATGCTTGCTTGGGCTCTTCGTGTCGCTCGGCTGCGACGGCGCAGCGCTCAGCGACTGTCGTTCACGAGCGGTACGTCAAGCGGACCTATTCGCACGTCATCGACTTCAATCACGCGCGCCCGGTTCATGACGAGCGCGTGCGAGACCGACGCAGCTTCCGGCAACTGCGACTCAGCGGTTGAGGACTTTCTCGGTCTGCACCACGATCTCCAACCCGGTCGCCGAGTCGAGGACCAGACCGCCCGGTTCCATCGCCACCGAGCGCATGCGGGTCGCATTGGGGGTGAGCGCTTCGAGCTCGACTTCGATCCTGCGGTCGTTGGCGGTGGCCTTCAGTACTTCGCCGGTCTTCGTCTTCTTGGTCGATTGCACTTCGATGGCCATGCGCTTGAGCGCGGTGAGCGTGGCGGTCTTCACGCGCGGCAACGGCTCGGTGAACGTGCGGTAGTTGGTGCCGTTCATGCGATGGCTGATCCCCACGCCCGCGCCAACCGATACCAGCCCGGTCGCGATGGCCGCGCAGCCCGACAGCGCGACGCACAGGGTGAGGAGGAGCAAGGTACGCATCGAGTCGCTGCTGCAGCGGATCCGGGGTTTGAACGTTTCCAATCCCTCGCGGGCCATGCACCGTTCAAGCAAGAGCTGTGACCGGCAGTGCCGGGACGGATTGATTTCACGATGTCACAGATGCGCAGCTTCTGGGGCGAGCTCGGCCGCGCTGCGTACCGGACGTTGCTATGCCGCGGCGCGCTCGCACTAATAATTTCAAGCGCGACTGCAAGATGTCTGACGGAATGCTTAAACGCTGCGACTGGATGAAACCGACGGGTTTGACAAATGTGCGTCAACGCCGTCGCGCTCGCGGGCTCAACCGCGTCACAGGAAATGCGATGGCAGGCAAGCCGCGCCTGCCGGTCCTGTCAAGAACACGGAAATTTGGAGAGGCAACGACAGGACTCAGGAGCGGATACGTGCCCGCGGCCACAAGAAGCAGCTGCTGGTCGATTCGCACCACCGGAAGGCAAAAGCGCTCCCCGCTTGCTCCTTTTCTGAGCGCGTTCCAACCATGCGCTTCGGGGCAACGATGTGAATGCCTCGGCTCAGGCCTTCTCTTCGCAGGCCAACCGCCGGGAATTGGCGATCCGGGCATCATTTATGCTGATGCGGTACAGCAAGAAGTGAAGGAAATGCATCATCCGTGTGAGTCCAGGGAGGAGCTAACCAACCTGGAGGTGCAATGTGAGAACCGCGCTGTTTGCAGTGGCTGTTTTGTTCGCTTGCTCTGCTGTACCCGCGTCCGCTCAGGACGTCGAGCGCGTCAAGCAGGTCGACCGAGTCTGCCTCGGCCGCATGCTGATCGTGCAGACCATGTCTATGGTGAAAGAGCGCGGCAAGTCCGAGCAGGAGTATCGCGCCGAGAATCCCTTCGATCCCCGCTGGAACCGCGTGATGAAGGAAGAGGTGAGCGCAGTGATCGCCTACGTCTGGTCGCACAACCACGATGAGAACGTCGAGTTCTCCAGCGCGGTGATGGAAGCCTGCTACAGCCAGAACACCGAATCCTGATCCAAGGTCGAGCGCACAGACCGCCTGACTGGGCGGCGGACCGGCTGACCACGTCCAGCCGCGTAACCCCAAAGCCGAAGTGTGCGGTAAAGGCAATGCTCTAAGAGCATGTGCTGGTGCGGATGCGCGAGCGATACGGGGGTGGCTTGGTGAAATATCCGGGCTAGCTGGGCATCCCGGTCAATCGGGCCGGTAAGTCGGTCCGCATCAGATCCGCGCCCAGGTGCGGTTTGGACAGAATGCGCTGATCTGCAGACCCGGTTCCCACAGGATGGGAGCCGGGCATCGATAGGCACATCGGGAGCCATGTCTCGAGCTCTCCCGAGGCCGCCTCGCGCGCTTGCCTGCACATCTCTTCGCACCAGCTGTGGTACGGTGCCTATCCGTTTTCCACGCCGGTTGCCGGTCGCAGGGAGGAAGAGTGACTCAAGGCCAAACAGCGCCTATGAAGGTCGGCGTCAATACGATGTCGTTCATGTGGAAGACATCCGCGCGCGAGGCGCTGGAAACGCTCGCCCGCGAGGGCTACCGATGCTTCGAAGTGATGGCGCAGCGCCCCCACTTCGACCCGTTCATGGAGCGTGCGGAAGCGCTCGCGTTTGCGCGCTTCCTGCACGACGCCGGCCTCTCGGTCGAGACCATCAACATGCCCAGCCTGGATCAGAATCTGGCCAGTGCCTCACCGGAGATGCGCGACTACACCGTGCGCTTGTTCGAGCGCCTTGTCGATATTGCACAGACGATCGAAGCCGCGGCAGTCGTCGTGGTGACCGGACGGGTCAATCCCCTCATCACACCCGATCGCGCGGACCTGGAAGGCTGGTTTGGCGGCGCATTCGAGCGCGTGCTGCGCGCTGCCGAGCGAGCCGGCGTGCGTCTGCTGCTCGAGAACATTCCCATGGGCGTCTATCCGCGTGCGGACCAGCTCATGGCGTTTGCCGAGCGCATCGCCAGTCCGCTCGTGGACATCTGCTATGACATCGCCAACGCGCACTTCATCGGCGAGGACGTCGCGGCAGGCGTGCGTCAGGTGCGCTCGCGGCTGGGCATTGTCCACCTGTCCGACACCGGGCGTCAGGCCTGGCGCCATGATCCGGTCGGCCAAGGCAGCTGCGACTTTGCAGGCTTCGGGCACGCTCTGCGCGAGATCGGCTATGCGCGGACCTCGATGTTGGAGATCGTGGCGCCCAACCCCGTAACCGACATCGTCGAGAGCCATCGCAAGATCGTGCAGTGGGGCTGGGCCGCGCTGCATGCATAGGCCCTGCCGACCGAGCTGCAGCGCTAGACTGTGGCCAAGCGGCGGCGGCTCCTGCGGCTTCTCGAGGCTGCTTTGCACGGAGTTCCAGAAGCGCATCAAGGCGAACATCCTGCTCAACATCTGGAAATGAAGGGCCGCGCGCGACGGCGGCACTTGCGATCGCCCTTCCTTTGACCCATGGAAATCCTGCTCTTGATTGTGCTGATCGTGTTCAACGGCGTATTCGTCATGTCGGAGATGGCGCTGGTCTCGGCCCGCAAGTCGCGCTTGCGGCAGTGGAGCGATGGCGGGCGTCCCGGCGCCGACACGGCCCTGGCTCTTGCTCACGCTCCGGCGCATTTCCTTTCCACGACACAGATGGCAATTACGGTCCTCACGATCCTGAGCGGCGCGTTCGGCGAGGCCACGCTGTCCGAAAGCCTCGCGAGCACCCTCTCGCTGGTCGCTGCGCTCCGGCCGTACGCGCACACGCTGGCGTTCTGGATCGTAGTGATCGGGATTGCCTTCGTTTCCCTGATTCTCGGCGAGCTGGTGCCTAAGCGGCTGGCGCTCATCAACCCCGAAGCCATCGCGAGCGCGACCGCCCGTCCGATGCAGTGGCTGTCGAAGGTCACCTTTCCGCTGGTGAGGCTGATGAGCTTCGTGACGGAGCTCGTGTTGCGCGTGCTCGATGTGCGGGCCTCCCACGAACCCCCAGTCACCAAAGAGGAGATCAACGTTCTCATGGAGCAGGGCGCCGATGCCGGCGTGTTCGAAAAGCATGAGCAGGCGTTGGTCTCGCGCGTGTTCCGGCTCGACGACGAGATGATCGGCAACGTAATGACCCCGCGGGGCGATATCGCGTATTTCGACCTCAACGACAGCTTCGAGACCAACCGCGAGAAGCTGCTCCATAGCTCGCACTCGCGGTTCCTGGTCTGCAACGGAGGCCTCGGCCAGGTTCTGGGTGTGCTGCGCGCCAAGTCCCTCCTCGACGCTGCGCTCGAAGGCCGGCCCTTCGATTTCGCCAGCGGCGCAATCAAGCCGCTGTACGTGCCTTCATCGCTCAGCATGATCAAGCTGCTGGAGGTGTTCAAGAAGCACCGGCAGCATCTCGCCCTGGTGGTCGACGAGTTCGGCGAGGTCCAGGGGCTGGTGACCATGAATAACGTCATGGAAGCGCTGGTCGGCGAAGTCGCTACCGTCGAGGACGAGTTGCAACCCGATATCGTCCAACGCCAGGACGGATCCTGGCTGGTCGACGGCAGCGTCCCGATCGCGCGCTTCAAGGAAGTTGCACAGATCGAAGATGTGCTGCCCGGCGAGGATGTGGAGGCCTATCGGACGCTGGGCGGCTTCGTCATGATGGCCCTCGCACGGGTGCCGCAGGTGGGTGACCGCTTCACGGCCGCAGGGGTCACCTTCGAAGTCGTCGATATGGACCAGAACCGCGTCGACAAGCTGCTCGTGACCCGGGTGCGCTCAGGTGACCAGCCGGCTGGCTGAGGCTCCATGCTCCCTGAGGCGGTCTTGCCTTGGTGACGCTTTCTTTATGCCATTTTTGCGTGCCCAGCGTTATCGTACCTGCATGGACACGTTTTTCGGTCTTGCGATCACACTCGCCGTTCTGGTTGTGCCGCTGTATTGCGCATATTTGATTGTCGAGTGGCTCGCGCGTCACACTCGCCGCCCGCCGCGGCGGGACCGCGACACGCCCGCCAACCTAAGAGGCAACCGACCGCCAACCGGCCGGGCAACCTCCCTGCGGCCCAAGGCGTGAATGGCCGCGGACGTCCTGTGTCCGTCGGGTACAACCGCTGGTCCTGGTCTTTCCTCTGCATCCTCCGTGGCAGGTTCGACTGTGCTTCCCCTTGGCGCTGCGAGCCTGTCTCAGCTTGCCCTCTGCTATAGTCACAGCAGTCGTTGCAATCTCCCGGGGGGCCGCAATGCCGCGCATGAAGGGCGGAGACCTGATCTCCGATTTTCTGATTCAGGAAGGGGTGCCGTACGTCTTCGGGATCTGCGGACACGGCAACGTCGGGTTGCTCGACGCCCTGTGGGCACGCCAGGACAAGATCAAGCTGGTGTCGCCGCGCCATGAGCAAACTGCGGGGCACATGGCAGACGCCTACTTCCGCGTCGCCCACAAGCCGGTCGCGACCTTGACCTCGACAGGTCCCGGGTCCTGCAATCTGATCATGGCGACGGCGGCCGCCTCGGCCGACTCCTCGGCGTTCTACGCGATCACCGCGAACGTGCCGACGTCGCAGTTCAACCGCGGCCCGTTCCAGGAGAGTCACCGGAACCAGGCGGCTGAATTTCCGCAGGCGCTGCGGCCCTACGTCAAGCGCACGTTCCAGCCGACGCGGGTAGACATGCTGCCGCTTGCGCTCCGGCAGAGCTACAACCTGATGCTGACGGGGCGTCCGGGACCGGTGAACCTCGACGTGCCTTTCAACCTGTTCCAGGAGGAGGACGACGTCGAAATCCTGCGCTCCGACCGAGCCACCGGCTTCGCCCGTCCCGGCGCGGCGCCCGAAGATATCAGGCGGCTCGTCGACATGATCCAAGCGGCGGAGCGGCCGGCATTCTTCGTGAGTCACGGCGTCACGCTCGCGGAGGCGGGGCCGGAGCTCACGCGCGTGGCTGAGATGCTGGATATTCCCGTCATTACCCAGCCCAACGGGATGGGTGCGTTGCCGATGCCCCACCGCCTGGCGGTCGGGTTCATCGGCCGCAACGGCACCTACGCCGCGAACCAGATCGGCCGCCATTGCGATCTACTGATCGCGGTGGGCGCGCGCTTCGACGACCGCTCGTCGTCGTCGTGGATCCCGGGTTATTCCTGGAATATCCCGCCGACCAAGCTGGTGCACGTGGACATCGATCCGATGGAGATCGGGCGCAACTATCCGGTTGCGCTGGGCATCATTGCCGATGCCAAGGTGTTCCTAGGTCAGCTCGCGCAGGAGGCGGCCGATCGCGGCGCCAATGGCAAGCGCTTCGCCGCGTGGCAGCAGGCGATCGAAGGCTGGAAGCGCGAATGGCAGGCCTTCACCGCGCCGAACTTCGACATCAGCGGCACGCCGCTGCGTCCAGAGCGCGTGGTGAAAGAAGTCCGCAACGCCCTGCCCGACGAAGCCATCATCTCGCTCGACAGCGGCGTGCACCACAACTGGTTCATGCAGTTCTGGGAGGCGCGCCGCCCGCAGTCGATGCTCAACACCTGGGGCTTTTCGGCCATGGGCTTCGGCGTGAGCGGCATCCTCGGCGCGCAGCTGGCGGCGCCGGACCGTCCCTGCCTGTCGATCTGCGGCGACGGCGGCTTCACCATGACGCCGCACGTTCTCGCGACCGCGGTGGAGTACGACATTCCCGCCGTGTGGCTGGTGTGGAACAACTTCGCGTGGGCCGCGATCCGTGACATTCAATACGGCATGTTCGGTGGCCGCGAGCTCGGCACCGGCTTCTACGCCGGCTCGAAGGCGCAGCCCTACAACCCTGATTTCGCGGCGATGGCACGCAGCTACGGCGTCGAGGGCATCACCGTCAAGCATTCCGATCAGCTCGGCGATGCGCTTCGCCACGCGCTCGCGCTGGGCAAGCCCTGCCTGCTCGACGTGCACGTCGACGACAAGGTCAAGCCGCCCGGCACCGGCACCTGGCAGTTGCCGCCGACACCGTTCAAGGAGCCGATCTTCGGCAAGCCGATGAAGCGCGATCCGGTCGGAGCCAAATGAGCGCAGTCGCCGCGGGCGATGTTTCGCGTCCCGCTGCGGCGCGAGCGCTCATCGGCGGCCGCTGGCGTGATGCGGGTCGCGTAGTTGAAATTCGCGATCCCTATCGTGGCGCGGTGGTCGGTACCGCGCCGGTCTCATCTCTTGCGGATGCCGAGGCGGCAGTCGCCGCCGCCGTCGAAGCGCGTGCGGCGGCCGCCGCGATGCCGCCCTACGAGCGCGCTGCGTTGTTGCGTCGTGCAGCGGCGCTGATCGAACGCGACGTGGCGGCGCTTGCCGAGCTGATGACGCGCGAGACCGGCAAGGCCATCAAGGATTCCGAGGCCGAGATCCGGCGCTCGCTCGAAACCATGCTGCTGGCCGCGGAGGAAGCGATCCGCATCGAGGGACGTCACATCCCCTTGGACGGCAGCCCGATGGGCGCCGGCAAGCTCGCGGTGCTCATGCGTTTTCCGGTCGGGGTGGTCGCTGCGATCACGCCGTTCAACGCGCCGTTCAACCTGGCCGCGCACAAGATCGCCCCATCCATCGCGGCCGGCAACTCGATGGTGTTGAAGCCCCCGCCGCAGGCGCCGCTGATCGTGCATCGTCTCGTCGAGCTGGTCGTCGAGGCCGGGCTGCCGCCGGGCATGCTCAACGTTGTCTACGGCGGCGCTGACGATCGGCGCTGCGCTGGTCGCCGATCCGCGTGTGGATTTCATCAGCTTCACCGGCTCGAGCCGCGCGGGCGCCGCGATCAAGGCGGCGAGCGGCCTGCGCCGCGTCGCGCTGGAGCTCGGCGGCAACAACGCCACCATCGTCCACGACGATGCCGACCTCGCGCCGGCGGCGCAAGCGTGCGCACGCAACTCGATGCGGCTCGCCGGCCAGAGCTGCGTCTCGGTGCAGAGCGTGTACGTGCAGGAGCGCGTCTACGACGCGTTCTTGAGTCTGATCGAAGCGGAAGTCCGCAAGATGAAGCTCGGCGATCCGCTCGAAACAGCCACCGACGTGGGCACGCTGATCGACGAAGGCGCGGCCCGGCGGGTCGAAAGCTGGATTCAGGAAGCGGTGTCGCAGGGCGCGCGCGTGGTGACCGGCGGGCGACGTCATGGCGCCGCCGTCGAACCGACCCTGCTGACCACGTGTCTCGCAGAGCATGAAGGTCGTGTGCGAGGAGGTTTTCGGTCCAGTGGTCAATGTCCTCCCATACAAGACACTGGACGAGGTCTTCGCCGTGGTCAACGCAGGCCAGTACGGGCTGCACGCCGGCATCTTCACGCGCTCGAACGAGGTCAGCTTCCGGGCGATCCGCTCGCTGCGCGTGGGCGGTGTAATCATCAACGGTACCTCCACCTGGCGCACGGATCAGCTTGCCTACGGCGGCGTCAAGGCGAGCGGCATCGGTCGCGAAGGTCCGCGCTACGCGATCGAGGAGATGACCGAGCAGCGCCTGGTGGTGTTCAATCTGTAGCGAGTTGCGCAGCGTCAACCCCACACCGCCCCGGCGGAGCAGACACAAAGGTCCCTCTCCCGCTCGCGGGAGAGGGTAGGGTGAGGGCAGTGCGCGCCACCCCGCCTCGTGAGAGGCGGGGACAAAACACTCCCCTCCTCCCCGAGGAGGGGTGCCTGCGAAGCAGGCGGGGTGGTGGGAGCCTGGCAGAGATAAGGAGAGGTCAATGGACCAAAGCGACACGAAAAGCCGCAAAGCGATGATACGACCCGCCGCCAGCGTGATGTGGGAAGAGCCGCCTGCGCACTACGGCGGGGCCTACTCCAAGATGCTGGTGCGTCCGGAGCCCTGCAACTCGAAAGCGCTGGACTACCGCGTCTCGGTCTACCAGCCGAAGGCCTACGTGGCGCCGCACAAGCACCGCATCCAGGAGCAGATCTATCACGTCCTCGACGGCGAGGGTCTGATGGAGATCGAGGGCGAGCGCACCGTCGTGCGCAAGGACGACGTGATCTTCATCCCGCCTGGTGTCGAGCATGCCATCTACAACACCGGCATGGTCGATCTGCGCTTCATCGTGGTGACGTCACCGCCGGACGAGTGATGGAAAAGATCCTCCTCCTGCAGGGCGCCAACATGAGCTACCTCGGACGGCGCCAGCCCGAGCTGTACGGCACGACGACCGCCGCCGAGCTCGACCAGATCCTGCTCGCGCACGCGAAGACCAACGCGCTATCAGCTCGACATCTACTACACGCACATCGAGGGCGAGGCGATCAGCCGCCTGTATCGTGCCGTAGAAGAGGGCGTGCAGGGTCTGGTGATGAACCCGGCCGGCTTCAACTACGCCGGCTACGCGTTGCGCGACTGCGTCGTCACGCTGCCGTTTCCGTACGTGGAGGTGCACATGACCAACATCGAGAAGCGCGGCATACACTCGGTGCTGGCCCCTGTCGCCGTCGGCTCGGTGTGCGGATTCGGGGTGCACTCCTATGTGCTGGGCGCTCGAGGCGATGCTCAAGCTGCTGCGCAAGTGAGCCGCTGAGCGCTCACTCCTTGGCGGCGTTCCAGTTGGACAGGTCGACGTCGTTGACGTCGAAATTCTGATTCTTGGGCGCCCCTCCGCCGCGCACATCGGCTTCGACGCGCTGAAATGCCTCCGCCAGCTTGAAGCTGATCTTGGCCAGGTTCTCCGGATTGGATTTGATCTGCGCGGCGCTCTCGGTGACGACGACGTTGCGGCAGATCAACTCCATGTAGATCTTCGCTGCCAGGTCCGACAACCCGTCGCGGGCGGGTTCTTTGGTTGGAGCGCTCATGGCACAGGCCTCAGGTCAGGAGTGAACCCGGATCCTACGCCGGAACGCCCGGCGCGGTGCACTTTTGTTGAGTGGCGTGCGATCTGACCGAGCAGTCCTGCAACCAGTCGGCGGCCCTACTGGCGGAAATACCAGCACGCGGCAGTCAAGGCACAGCCGATGGCGTAGAGCAGCCAGGTTTCGGAGACAAAATACGGAAAGGCCATGAGCGCCATGCCCAGGACCATGGGCACGATCAGGGCGGACCGTTTTCCGTAGAGGAAAGCGGCAAGGCCGATTACACCGAACATCAATGAGCCGAACAGCGCGGCGCCGCTGGGCATGGGTGAGTCTCTGAGCAGCTCTGGCTATGCCGGCAGTGGAAACTCCCGCAGATAGGGCAGGTAGTCGTCCTCCACGTCGATCTGCAGCGCTGCCAGCAGCCGCACCACTGCCGCGTAGAACGAGATGGTCATCAGCAGGTCGACGATCTGCTCATTGTCGAGGCCGCTGCGCAGCTCCGCGAACGTGGCGTCGGACAGCTCGGGTTGCGCGGTCAGCTCGCGGGCTGCCCGCAGAACGGCCTTGGTGAGCGGCGGGAGGGTGGTCGCCTGCCCTTTGGTTTCGGCTACGATCGCATGGATGTCGGCATCGGTGACGCCGAACTCACGGCCGATCTTGATGTGATGCGAATACTCGTAGGGCGACTTTGCGACATAGCCGACCTGAAGAATCGCCATTTCACGCAGGCGCGGGTCGACGCGGCTCTGAAAGCGGATGTACTTGGCGAGGCCCAGGAAGTTGCGCGTGCAGTCAGGGCTGTTGACCAGCGCCTTGAAGAGGTTGATGTTGCGGGCGAGCAGGTCGCGGTTTTCCGGCGACAAGTCGGACGGTTCCAGGTAAGGTACGCGCGCCATGCTTCCCTCCGTGAGGTCACGGCGCAATCTTGCCACATGCTACCGCCCGGCATCGCCCTATCTGCTCGTCGGGGTGCACTGAATCCGATCATCCTTCAGCACACAGTCCGAATCTCCGACTGTGAACTGGGCGACGGGCTTGCCGTCTTCGGCTGCGATCGTGATGGTGTTGCCGGCAGCGTGCGCAACGCCCGAAAACAACACGGCGGCGAGCAGCAGGGTCTTGAGTATTCTGGTGGTTGTCACAGATGGTGCTCCGTATTCCTGGCGGCGCGCGACCCGGGCAGATGTTCCCGCGCGGCCGGCCTGCTTGATGGAAGTGGAGTCTAGAGCAACGATCGGTGCCGATATTGGATGCCTTTGCCGAGTTTTTGGACGTTCTTGTTATGGAGCCGTCACTTCATAGCGTCAGGTATTTCTAGCTGACTGTGACTACCTTGCGTCCGCTGCCGCGAGCCTTCTATGCCCGTCCGGTGCTGCAGGTGGCCCGCGCGACGATCGGAAAGATCCTGGTTCACGAGAGCCCGCAGGGACGGGTGTCGGGCCGCATCGTCGAAGCGGAGGCCTACCGCGGGCCGCAGGATCGCGCCGCGCATTCGTTCGGCGGTCGGCGCACCGCGCGCACTGAGGTGATGTTCGGCCCGCCCGGCTATGCTTACGTGTTCTTCGTCTACGGGATGCACTGGCACGTCAACATCGTGACCACGGCGGTCGATGCACCGGAGGCGGTGTTGATCCGCGCGGTCGAGCCGCTGGAAGGCATCGAGCTGATGGCGCGCAGGCGCGGACTGGCGCCGGAACGCAGGGAGCTCACGAACGGTCCCGGGCAAGCTGTGCCAGGCGTTCGGGATCGATGCCAGTCTGTACGGGGCGGATCTGACGCGCCGGGTGCTCTACCTCACGGAAGGTCCGGCCTCGAAGGTCGCGCGTTCCAAGCGCATCGGTGTGGACTACGCGGGAACGTGGGCCGACAAGCCATGGCGGTTCTACGACCCGGACAGCCGCTTCGTCTCGCCCGTCCGCAGTTCTACGCGAGCTAGTCGAGAAACAACGCCGGATTCACCGCGGTCCGGTTCAAGAAGACGCTGAAGTGCAGGTGCGGCCCGGTGACGCGGCCGGTGGCCCCGACTGCACCGATGCGCTCACCTGCTGTCACGCTGGCGTTTACCGCGACGTCCATCGCGCTGAGGTGCGCGTACAGCGTAAGGAAGCCTTGCCCGTGATCGACGATCATCGTCTGACCGGAGAAGAAGTAGTCGCCGACGTCGATCACCTGACCTGTGCCGGCAGCCACGACTGGCGTGCCCGCGGCCGCCGCGATATCCATTCCGTTGTGGGGATTGCGTGGCTGGCCGTTGAAGATGCGCCGCAGTCCAAATGAGCTCGAGCGGGTTCCGGGGCAGGGTGGCAGCAAGCGCAGCGATGCTGGTTGCGTCTGCGAGAACGTCTGCAGCACTTCGGCCAGATGCGCGCGCTCCTGCTCGTAGCGAGCGATGTCCTCCGGCGAGAGATCCACTTGCCCGGGCTTCACGTTCAGGCGCTGGGTCGCGTAGCGCTTCGATCGCACGCTGACAGCGAAGGTCTGCGGTTCCTGGCCGACGTGTTCGGCTACCAGAGGCAGGCTGCTGCCCGGTTTGGTGCTCAGCGGAATACCGACCACCGCCAGCCATCCCGAAGCGTTCCCGACGACCAGCGCCTGCTCCCCGCTGAAGCGTGCGACAGGAGGTTCGGCCTGTGCTCCGAGCTTCACGATTGCAACTCCGCCTGGAACCGCCGCCGCTCGCGGCAGATCCAGCGGCCGCGCATTGACCTGCAGCGCGGGAGCTGCCGCAGCGGCCGAAAGCATGCGCAGGAAGCGGCGCCGGTTCATGCCCGTCACGATCGCGCCGGTCGCGCGCTGAGCAAGTTGAGCCAGGCCGCCACCAGAATGATCGCCGCTCCCAGGACGACCCACATCTTCAAGGTTTCCCCGTACAGCACCAAGCCGAGCAGCGCGATCAGAGGCAGGCGCAGAAAGTCCATCGGCACGACCACGGTCGCATCGGCGAGCCGGAAGGCGCGCGCCAGGCAGTAGTGCGCCGACAATGCCGTCAAAGCGACCACGAGCACCCAGGGCCACATCGCCGCCGAAGGCCACACCCAGTTCGGCAATGAGGGTATCAGTCCGAGCGGCAGCTGGATGACGGTCATGTAGAAGAGAATGGTCAGCGGCGTCTCCGTAGCGGACATGCGCTTCGTGAACACGTGCGATGTCGCGTACGCGGCTGCGCTGGCGAGCACCGCAAGGGCCGCTGGACTGACCGCGGCGAGTCCCGGGCCGCAGAATGACGAGGACGCCGATGAAGCCGACGCCGATCGCCAGGCTGCGCAGGCGGTTCATCCGCTCCCCGAGGATGAGGGTCGCCAGCAGCGCGGTCCAGATCGGCATGGTGAACTCGATGGCGAACACCTCGGTCAACGGGATGTGCGCGAGCCCGTAGAACCACCCGTACTGTCCACCGAAATGGGCGATGTTGCGCACCAGGTGCGTGCCGAATACACGGGTGCGGACCTGGGCCCAGCCCGAACGTTGCAACAGGATGGCGACCGCAGCAAGGCCGACGAAGCTGCGAAAGAACAGGATCTGGAACGTGGTCAGCTCTGTTGCGAGCTCGCGCCCGGCGATTGCCATCGCCATGAACGAGGCGAGCGCGCCGCACATCCAGAGCGCGGCGCGCATCACCGGGTGAGACGATCGAGGGGGCATCAGATCTCGTTTGCGGCGCGGGGGCCGTAGGCCGGCAGCGTGGTCAAACGGGTGTCCTCGACCGCGCCGCCGGCGGTGAAATGGTACAGGCTCTGCCACGCCTGCCTTCGAGTCCCGAGCAGCCGGTGCATCTCGTCGTCGAAGAAGCAGCCGATGCCGGTGGCGCGAATCCCCGCGGCCTCGGCCTCGAGATAGAGGGTTTGCCCGATCAGGCCGCACTCCCAATACAGTCTGCGATAGAGCCAGGGTGAGGCCTCGATGCCCGAGAAATCGGCGAGCATTCCGAGTGCGAAACAGGAATCCGCGGCGATGTCCTGCTGGCAGCAGATCACTCTCGCAGTATCGCGAGTGTCGTGCGCCAGCAGCAGATAGAGCGGCAGATGTGCGGGACCGAGCTTGCGCCACAACCACTCCGGCCGCATCGCGTTCTGCAGGGGCGCGCGCGCGGAGTCATCGCGCAGGAATGCGTAGAGCCCTGGCTCCAGTCCCTCGACGCGATGCACGAACAGGCCGAGATGCACTCGCGGCGGCCCAGGGCCACGCGTTCCACGGGGGTGCGTCTACGTGCGGCAGCAGCGGCTCGAGCATGGTGTAGAAGGCGTCGGCCGAGATCGAAGTCGCGCCGTCGAAGTCGACCGCGCTGCGCCGCTGACGAAACAAGGTGCTCGCTGCGGGATCGAGCTTCGGTGCCGCCAGTGCGCCGCTGGCGCGCGCAATTGAAGCTGCCGGCGCGGTGCGGGGTTTGCGTGTAGCTTCGTGCGCGAGATCGATATCCGGCCAATCCACGTGTTCAGCGCTCAATCGGTTCGGACGTCCCGCCCAATGCGCCATACGCGCTGCATCGACGAGCGCATCGATGGCGGGAGGGTCGCCAGCGCCGACCCACAGCAGGCAATCCGGTTCCTCGCGTTCGGCCGGACCTGCGTCGGCGAGGCGGTCCAGACCGAGCAGCGCCGCCACGTCATCGTCGCCTGCGGAGTCGAGGAGCCGCGTCTGCCAGCCGAGCGAAGCCGCGGCGTAGCTCACCGCCGCGATGGCATGGCCGCAGTCGTGCTGACAGTAGCGGAACGCGCGCATGCCGTACTTCCAGGCTTCGCGCCAGTAGATCGACGCCAGGCCGACGATCGACGCCTCGCTCGATCCGTGGCGCTGCGATCGGCCCACCGTGCGCGTTGCTCGAGCAGGTGGTCGCGGCTGACGTAGTGGTAGACCCCGCCTTCCAAGCCCGGCAAATCGGCGACGACGTAGCCTTCGGTCGGGTGCAGGTTGCCGCTCGAGGGATTGCAGCGCAGCGCCCACGAACTGCCGCCGAAGGATTTCCAGGCCGAGATCGCGAGCGACAAGCTCGAGCAGCACGCCGATCGTCTCCCGGGTTACGGGAGCGGCGGGGGGCAGCCTGCCAGCCCGCACGTCCGCGAAGCGCGTGCGTGTCTCATCGGCCGCCAGCGCGAGAGCGATGCGCGGCGCGCCCGCATAGGTGCGGAATGGATCCGGCTGGTTCGCCCAATCAAGATAGCCGGGGCCGGGTGCGTAGCGGCGCAACTGGTGCTTGCTGCGTTCGTGGTAGTCCAGGATCGCGCGCTGTTGTTCCATGCTGGCGGGACGTGGCTCCGATTGAGCCTCGGTCCATTGTGTCACCCTGGTCAAATCCCCACAGCGCGAGCGCTTCGGGTAAACTGCGCCCCGCCGCGCGGTATCCAATCCCCTTGCTGCTCCCGAGGTTCAACCAGCCTTATGGATCGGGCCAGGGGTTCTTTTGATCGGGCCAGGGCCACAAGCCCGGCTTAGCCCGCATGTGCCCGTGGCATTGCGCTCACTTTGAATCCTCGATCGGAGAAAAAATGACCACGGTAGTCCTCCTCTGCGGCCCCCTTTTCCTCATCCTCGGCGCCCTCTACTGGGTGCTCTCCTTCAGCAAGGAGCAGGCGGAGTTCAACGCAGAGCATTGGAAGCGGCACGGCGTGAAGATGTAATTCTCCGGCGTGCAGCCGGCAGAATCCCAAAGCCCCGCTCAGCCGGGGCTTTTTCATGGTTCTTCAGACAATTGTGTGGGTCGAAGGGACTGGTTAAACCGCGCGATGCCGCGGTGTTCTCCTCCCCCTTCAAGGGGGAGGTTGGGAGGGGGATGGGTGAGCCGGGCCACGTACCCATCCCCACCCTGGCCCTCCCCTTGAAGGGGAGGGAACAGTCGGCGGCGTCGCCGGGACCCACACGAAACTCTGAAGGACCTTTCTTTCCTGGCCACGCTCAGGGCCAGATGATCCGATGCTCTTCCAGAAACACCGGATCGACGTGCTCGACGTAGTTGCGCAGATCGGCCAGCACGGCGACGCCCTCCGGGCTCTTGAAGGCCGCCTCGAAGTCGGCGTACGAGTCGAACCACAGTTCCGAGAACCCGTCGTAGGCCAGATCCGGATTGCGCGCCCGGTCGACGACATTGATCGAGTAGCGGCGCAGCTTGGGCAGGCGTTTGGCGAGCTCGGCGTGCACGTTCACCCAGTGCGCGACGAACTGCTCGTGCGACAGGTCCGCGCGCTTGCGTTGCAGACCGATGCGTTTGAAGTTTGCCATTCGTGTGCTCCTGCAGAGTTCGCTTGAAGTGAATCACACCTGCTGTTGCGCCGGCACCGAGCGCACCAGCGCCGGGAAGTAGTAGCCCAGAGTGCCCGCACGCGCGGCGTAGAGAACGTAGAGCGCCGCCCAGAGTCCGTGGTTTTGCAGCGGCGTCAGCAGCCACCAGGCGAGGAGAAAGATGACGAGCGCCGCGAGCATGGCATTGCGCATCTCGGCCGTGCGGGTCGCGCCGACGAAGATGCCATCGAGCTGAAAGGCCCATACGCTCACCAGGGGGGTGACCACGGCCCACGGCAGATAGATCCTGGCCGTTGCGCGCACGCCCTCGTCCACGGTCAGCAGGTCGATGATCGTGCCGCCTGCGACCGCGAACACCACACACGCGGCCGCTGCAACCCCAGCCGCCCAGCCCGTGGTGAGGCGCGCGGCGGCGTTCAACCCAATGCGATCCGCCGCTCCCACCGCCTTGCCGATCAGCGCCTCCGCGGCGAACGCCAGTCCGTCCAGAAAGAACGCGGCAAACGTGACGAACTGCATCAACACCGCATTCGCGGCCAGGATCGTGTCGCCCTGACGTCGCGCTGTGGGCCATGAACCAGGCGAAGGCCACGATCAGAGCGGCCGAGCGAATCATGATGTCGCGGTTGACGGCGATCGTGCGCCGCATGCGATCACCGGCCCGCAGGTACGCGAAGTCCCAGCGGCCGCCGAGCCGGCGCAGATGACGCGCCGCGATCGCGAGGCCGACGGTGGCCGCGGTCATCTCCGCGAGCAGCGTTCCCAGGCCGACTCCCTGAACGCCCAGGCCCAGCCCGAGCACGAACAACGCGTCCAGCGCCATGTTCGTGACGTTGAGCACGAGCTGCAGGGTCAGCGCCATGCGCGCACGTCCCAGGCCGATGAACCAGCCCAGCAGCGCATAGTTCATCAAGGTCGCGGGCGCTGCCCAGATGCGGATGTCGTAGTAGCTGCGCGCCAGCTCCTCGACTCGCGGGCTGCCTTCGATCAGGAAGAAGGCGATCTCCCGGATCGGCCACTGCAGGGCGATCAGCGCTGCGCCGACCGCCAGAGCAATCAGGGCGGCACGTCCGAGGCTGGCGCGGATCTCGTTGGGGTCGCCGGCGCCCAGCGCCTGCGCGGTGAGCCCGGTGGTGCCCATGCGCAGAAACCCGAATCCCCAGAACACGAAGTTGAAAACCAGCGCGCCCAGCGCTACCGCGCCGATGTAGGTCGGCTCGGGGACTTGCCCGACCACGCCCGTGTCCACGATCCCCAGCAAGGGCGTCGAGACGTTGGAAAGCATGATCGGCACGGCGATCGACAGGACCGCACGGTGCGTGATCCTGGGCCGCATCGGGGCCGCGGGCGTAGCAGCAGTCATCGGTGGGGAGTGGTCAGCCTGATGCCGGTACTGTAGCCGATCGCCCTCGAACCGGAGGCAGCGCCCGTTGTGACGACCGAGCGGCATGGTATCGTTCTGGCCGCCTCGTGCGCGGGCCGTCCACGGATCGAGGCGTGCTGTCGGCAATGCGTCCTAGAGGGAGAGAAAGCACATGGAAATGGTGCGCCAACGCAAATATCTCATCTTGATCGTCTGCGTGGTCGCCGCGCTGCTTGTAAATTCCCTGACTCACGGCGTGGCGCTGCGCGCGTTTGTCTCCAATGTGCTGGTCACCGTGGCGCTGCTCGCTGTCTTTCTGACAGTATTCGCAGGCCGGCTCGAGCGCAAGGTGGCGTTCGCGGCCACGCTGGCCTCCATTGTCGTGACCTGGTCACATCATGTCGTGCCGCACGAGCATCAACTGGCGCAGGCGGTTGTTCACTATTCGCTGCACGCGTTGTTCCTGGGCTTTGCGGTGATCGTGATCCTGCGCAACGTCCTCAAGCAGACGCTGGTCACGACCGATGAGGTCCTCGGTGCCGTGGCCGGCTATCTATTGGCGGGGGCATCCTGGGCCAACGTCTACGCCCTCACCGAGTTGCTGCTGCCTGGATCGTTCAACATGAGCCAGCAGTTTGCAGCCGATTTGCCGGATTGGCATGGGCGCGCCGCGGTGTTCGATTACTTCAGCCTGGTGACCCTGACGACAATGGGATATGGGGATGTCACACCGGCGCGTGCGCCGGCCACCCTCTTCGCGACGCTCGAGGCGATCTTCGGCCAGTTCTACATCGCAATTTTGGTGGCGCAGCTGGTTGGGTTGCGGCTGGTGCAGGCGGCGCAGCCGGACGATGTGCGCAAGTGAGTCCCGCAAGGGGCGAGGCGGCGCTTGGAGCGCTGCGTCGCTGGCAGCTTGGGCAACCAGCTGCTACTCCCAGCTCCGATATCCGACCTCCCGCTGGTGCCGAATCGCTACGACACGGACCAGTCTCTCGATCGGCGAATATTCGTACAGTGCGATATATCCGGTCTTGCCGTGTGAGATCACCAGCTCCCGGAGCGCGGAGCGCCTGCCGGCAGGCCGGCCGATCTCGGGGTGGGCGTCGAGAACCGACACTGCGCTGCGCACTGCCTCTATGTGATCGAGCGCCGTCGCGGGGTCGCGCTGCGCATTGAATTCGAAGATGCGGTCAAGATCGTCGAGCGCTCCGGTATCGAAGACGATCACCGCAGCTTGCGAGCCTTCGGACGTGCGACCTTACGCCCCGCGGCGCGCTGCTGGAGGTACTCGAACACCTCCTCTGCGGGGATGCCGACCCCGGTCTTTTTCATCTGCGCCAGCCGGCGTTCGCCCTCGGCATGAAACGCCAGGCGCGCCTCTTCGGCCTCGACCTTCTCTCGGATCGCTTCCAGCATGAAGCCGTGCGGCGTTACATCACGCTGCCTGGCCAGCTTGACGATCCGCTTCTTCACCTCTTCGGGTACCCGCAGGGAAACTGCCATAGACACACCTTGTATCACAAATGAGCTACAGGGATCGTAGCCTCCGCAGTCTGGCGGGTCAAGCAGACTGTGCTTTGGGAGGCTCGTCGAGCGCATTGCCCGCGAGGAGGTAGTGTCCTGCTCGGTTCTCCGCGAGTTGCCGGTGGCAGCGGACGCCCCCAGCGGCGCCGAAGAGTACATTCCCCGCCAACTTCTCTGCCCGGGCTGCTGCCTGCTGGCCCTGCGGATATAGCTTTCATGTAGGATCACCGGGCAGTGGACCGGTGTTAACTGCGGCTGCAAGAGCCGCGCTACGCAGTTGTATCGTCATGAATCAACCATACGCAGCAGTCAGCGAGATCACGCAGCACGCGCCGCCTGCCGTCCGCCTGGCGCTGAAAGCCCTGCTCGTGGCTGTCGTCTGCCACCTGAGCATCCAGGTCGGCCACGCATTCAAGTTTCCGCCTCACGACATTTCCGCGCTGTGGCCCACGAGCGCCGTCCTGGTCTCGATTCTGATCGCGTCCCCCATCCGGCACTGGTGGGTGTACCTCCTCGCGGGCTACTCGACGTACGCGTTCGACGTGGCCCGGTTCGGCTTCCTCGCCTCCGACGTGCTGTACAACGTCGCCGACATCGTCAAGGTCCTCATCGCAGCGGTCGGCGTGCGCCGGTTCGCCGGTGGCTTGCGCGCATTCGACAACCTGCGTGGCCTCGTTCTCTACATCGCCTTCGCGGTCGTGCTCGCTCCCGTGACTTCCGCGTTCATCGCCGCCCTGGCGGGCGCGGCGGAAACTACTGGTTCTACTGGCGGTCATGGTGCATGTCCGAGGCCCTCGCCTTCCTGGTGCTGGCTCCGGCGATCCTCACCTGGATCGCCACCGCCCGCGCACCTCCCAAGGGCATCTCGCTCGCACGCTCTCTCGAGGCGGGCATGCTCGCCGCTGGATTGATCGCAATCAGTCTCGTCGTCCTGCATGGGCCGCCCGCCGTCGAAGGCAGCGTCCCGGTGCTGGTCTATCTGCCTCTGCCGTTCCTCCTCTGGGCGGCGGTGCGATTCGGTCCGGTCGGAGTCAACACGGCGCTCATGGCCGTCGCGTTCCTCGCGATCTCCGGCATCCTCCAGGGCCGCGGGCCGTTTGCCACGCCCGCTCCGGCGGACAACGTGCTCCCGCTCCAGCTGTTCCTGGTCATGCTCTCCCTCCCGTTGATGTTCCTGGCAGCGCTGATCGCGGAACGACGGGTGAGGACGCAGGCCCTGCGCGAGAGCGAGGCGCGGTACCGCTCGATGGCCGTGGCAATCGATGAGGCGCTCGCCTTCGAACGGCTCGCGGCGGAGCTGTCGACGGGATTCATTTACCTCGCTCCCGCGCAGATCGATCAGTTCATCGGTGCAGCGCTGCGGCGGGTGGTCGGGACGCTAGGCATCGACCGCAGCACGCTGGCGGAATTCTCACCGGACCTCGGGTTTCTACGCTTTACGCATTCCTGGGCAGCCAACGGTGCGGAGCCGGTGGCCGGGGTTGTCTCGACGGACCTGGTTCCCTGGGCATGCGCCCGGCTGGAGGCAAAGCTGCCGGTCGTCGTCGATCGAATGAGCGATCTGCCGCGCGAGGCCAGTATCGACGAGGTGTTCTGGCAGCGCACCGGGGTGCGATCTCTCGTCATATGGCCCTTGCACGTGGGCGACGAGCTGGCCGGTTCGCTAAGCCTGGTCTGCCTCCGGGACGAACGTGCATGGTCCGAAACCGATCTGGACCGTGTGCGGAGCCTGGCCAACATCTTCGGGAATGCGGTGGCTCGCAAGCGCGCGACGGAAGACGTCGAGCGGGCCCTTCGTTTCGAGCGGTTGCTGGCCGATATCTCGGCCTCGCTCCTGAGGGAGCCACTGCACGATCCGGGCGAGGCCGCTGGACGATCGCTGCAGGCGATCGGCGAATCACTTCACGCCGAGAGGGTCGCGCTGTGGTGGCTGGGCGTCGAGTCGGATCGCCTCGAGCTGGAGTACAGCTGGCCTGCCGAAAGGTCGGAGCCGATGCCGCAGTCCCTGGGCAAAGCCGAGCTTCCGTGGATGCTCCACAGGCTCCTTCAAGGCGACATCGTCAGTCTCTCCTCCTCCGAGAAGCTGCCGTTGGAAGCCAGTGTCGACGAACATACGCTGGCTCAGCGCGGCGTGCGCTCGCTGCTGCTCGTGCCCGTGATGGTGGAGGGCGCCGTCTCCGGGGCGCTTTCGCTGGCCGCAGTGAGCGTCATCCGCAGTTGGCCCGAAGACCTCTTACCGCGCATGCGCCTGCTCGGCGAGATGTTCGCCGTCATGCGCGCGCGCACACGCGCGTCGCAGCGCCTGCACGAAGCCCGAGTCGAAGCGGGACAGTACCGCGAGCGACTCGCCCACCTGGTGCGGGTGCACACCGTCGGGGAGATGTCCACGTCGATCGCGCACGAGATCAATCAGCCGCTGGTGGCGATTGAAAACTACGCGCTGGCTGCGCGCCGCCGGCTGGGCTCCAGCGGCACGATCGACACGAGCAGGGTGGAGGAGTTGCTGGACAAGATCGCGGCGCAAGCGGCGCGCGCAGGCGATGTTCTGAAGCGCCTGCGCTCCATGCTGAAAAAGCACGAACCGCAGACCACCGAGCTGGACCTCGGCCGACTGGTTTCCGACACGGTGAAGCTGGTGGAAATAGGAGGCGGGTCCCCGGATCCCCATGTCGAGGTCGTTATCGCCCCGGACCTGCCGCCTGTCCTGGCCGACGAAATCCAGATCCAGCAGGTCGTGCTGAACCTGGCGCGCAACGCCTTGGAGGCAATGGAAGGCCCTGGCGTTCGCAGCCCGTGCCTCACGCTCGATGTGCAGCGCTCTGGCCAGAGCGACCTGGTCGTGCGAGTGGTCGACAATGGCCCCGGCGTCGCGCCGGAGGAAACGGAGCGCGTCTTCGAGCCGTTCTACTCGACCAAGGCGTCCGGGCTCGGAATGGGACTCGCAATCTGCCGTGCGATCGTGGCGGCGCACGGCGGAGTGCTGTCGTGTGGCCCCAACCCGGGTGGCGGCGCCGTGTTCCAGTTCACGCTTCCGGCAGTCGACCCGCGAGCGGCACCATGACCCCGCCCACAGTCTTCATCGTCGATGACGACGAGGCCGTGCGCGACTCGATCAAGGAACTGGTGCGCTCGGTCGGTCTCGGCGCTGAGACCTACGCCTCGGCACAGTCGTTTCTCCAGGTGTTCGACGCTAACCGGCCGGGCTGCCTCGTCCTCGACGTGCGCATGGCACACATGAGCGGACCAGCGTTGCAAGAGAGGCTCAACACGCTGGGCGCGAGCATCCCGATCGTGTTCATCAGCGGCCATGGCGACATCACCGTGGCGGTCAAGACCATCAAGGCGGGCGCCGTGGATTTCGTGCAGAAGCCCTATCGCGAGCAGCAGCTCCTCGACAGCATCAACGAGGCTTTGCAGCGGGATGCGGCGGCGCGGCGGGCAGCAGGGATACACACCGGGTTCGCCGAACGCCAGGCGACGCTCACCGAGCGCGAGCGCGAAGTCATGGCCCTGATGATCAAGGGCTTGTCCAGCAAGGTGATTGCCCAGACGCTGGGCATCAGCTACCGCACCGTCGAGCTGCATCGCAGCCACATCCTCGAGAAGCTCGGCGTGCGCACGGTCGCCGAGCTGATTCGGCTTGCGTTAGAACGCCCGAATACGTAGGGAGCATACGTAGTTCCCCATATTGTCTGCGCGGTCTGCAGCGAACATGCTGCGCCCGTGGTTCGCGTGCCATCGGGACGCGGAACGAGCACGCATGGCTGAAACGGTCTACATCATCGATCCCAACGCGGATCGCCGCGCCCGCTTTGCCGCCGCCCTGGCCGGTGAGCCCTTGTGCGTGCGAAGCTATGACAGCGCCTGTCAGTTCCTCGACCAGGCCTGCGCGACAGCCTCGGGGTGCGTGATCGCGAGCGCGGAGTTGCCCGCTGCGGGGACGCGAGCGTTGATCGACGAGATTCGACAGCGTGGCCTGCCCCTCGTCGTGATCGTGGTCGGAGAAGCGTCGGATCTCGCCGTGGCAGTCGACTTCATGCGTGCAGGCGCGGCCGACTTCCTCGAGGAACCGGTGTCGGATCGGCGGCTGCTGGCAGCGGTTCGGCAGGCGGTCGGGGGCGACTCCTGAAGCCGCGCCCGACGCCGGGTCGCCTCCGGCTGCGGGTCAGGATCAGCGGTGCGAGGCCTCCGACAGTCTCCTCTCCACCATTGATTGCAAGTGTTGCAGGTGTATGACGTTGAGGTCTTTCCGCGATCCTCCCTCTTTCGGGGGATTCAGCGGTAAGCGGGAATGGGTGTATCTGATGGTTACCGGGCCGGCCGCAAGCCGTCAGCGTGCAGGCACCGAATTGGTGCAGGATTCCAGCGCTCGTGCTGATCGTGCTTCAAAGCGTCCGGCAACAGTATGTACTTCCACATACGGCGGTAAGTGTTCGATACGCTAGCGTGCAGAGCGTTGTTAATCTACCCTACGCACGCTGCGGTTCGAACGTCTTGTCTTGTCTCTTAAGCACTACCAACCAGGAGGAACTCATCATGCGTAAGCTTTTCGTGAGCTTGTTGATGGCTGCATTCGCAGCGGCTTCCGTCTCGGCCTATTCAGCCGATCCAAACACTCAGCAGCCGCCTCAGAAACAGGCCAAGAAGAAGAAGAAATCCGCCGGCAGCCAGCCCAGCCCGCCGGCGGAGGAAACGTGGAGGCCGGAGCGCCCGCAGCACAGGGTCGTGGCGATCCTTCGGGTGCGCCGGCCGCCGGCGGCGGAGCAGTCACCAGCCCGACGCCGACCGGGCCAGGTCGAAGCCAGTAACTACTGCCACGCCCCCAGCAAACCGATCGCTGGGGTTTTTTTCATCTACGGGGGACCACCGTATGTTTCGTTTCAAAGCTTCACATTGGCTGACCTGGGTCGCAGGCCTGCTGCTTAGCTGCAGCCTCGCTTCCCAGGCGTTCGCGCAGAACAAGCCCAACATCCTGTTCATCATGGGCGACGACATCGGCTGGATGCAGCCGAGCGTCTACCACCGCGGCCTGATGGTCGGGGAGACGCCCAACATCGACCGCATCGCGAAAGAGGGCGCGCTGTTCGTCGACTACGTCGCGATGCAGAGCTGCACGTCCGGGCGCAACGCCTTCTTCACCGGCATGTATCCGCTGCGCACGGGCATGATTCCGCCGCAGCTGCCGGGCAGCCCGTCCTATCTGCGACCCGGCACCCCGGCGCTCGCAGTGTTCTTGCGCGACCTGGGCTACACCACTGGCGAGTTCGGCAAGAACCACCTGGGTGACCATACCGCGGCATTGCCCACGGCGCACGGCTTCCAGGAGTATTGGGGCTATCTCTACCACCTGGATGCGATGCAGCAGGTGAGCTTCCCCGACATCAACAGCACCCCGACCGTTCAGGGCGTTGCGCCGCCGTGCAAGAACACACCCATCCCGGGCGTTCCCGAGGTACCCGGCGCGGTGGACCCCAGGACGACGACCTGCCTGACGCCCCCGCGGCCGGTGCTCTGGTGCAAGTCCTCCGACGGCACGGAGAAGAACCAGACGTGCAAAGATGAGGGTCCGCTGACGCTGGATCGCTCGAGGACCGTCGACGAGGAAATCTCGGCCAAGGTCATCGACTTCCTCGACCGCAACGACCCCAAGAAGACCAACAAGCCCTTCTTCGTCTGGTACAACCCGGCGCGCATGCACGTTGTGACGATGCTGCCGCCGAAATACGAGGCCATGCTGGGCACGAAGGGCGGCAAGGACTGGGGCGTCAACGAAGCCGGCATGAAACAGATGGACGACAACATCGGCTACGTCCTCAAAAAGCTGGAGGACATGGGCCAGCTCGACAACACCATCGTGGTCTTCACCACCGACAACGGTGCCGAGACGATCAGCTTCCCCGACGGTGGGATTACTCCGTTCAAAGGTCAGAAAGGCGAGGCCTGGGAGGGTGGTTACCGCGCGCCGATGGTCATCCGCTGGCCGGGCACCATCAAGCCGGGCACGGTGCACAACCAGCTGTTCGCGGCGCTTGATTGGGTACCGACGCTGGTGGACATCGCCGGTGGACCGAAGGGCGACGGGCTGAAAGAGCAGATCGAGGCGGGCAAGTATCCGGGCATCGTCAAGACCACGCTTGACGGCTTCGACCAGCGCGATCTGCTCGAAGGCAAGACCGACAAGTCGGCGCGCGATCACTTCTTCTACTTCTCGGGATCGACCCCGTCCGCGGTGCGCTACAAGAACTGGAAGATGTACTACACCATGTCGCAGCCCGGGCCGGCCGGCTGGATCATGCCGCTGGTCCCGTTCCACTTCACCCTGGTCCAGAACATCAAGCGCGATCCATTCGAACAGGCGGTCGGCATCGACCAGAAGTCGGCCATGAGCCTGGGCGGTGCGCTCGCCGCCCCGATGACCGCCTTCCAGTACGACTGGAACATGCTTCCCATCGGCCAGCAACTGTGGCTGAAGCACCTGCTGTCGTATGAGAAGTACCCGCCGCTGCAGGCGCCTGAGACCTACAACCTCAGTGGAATCCTGGAACAGGTCAAGAAAGCCAATGCCGCGAGCGAGTAGCCGCGTGAGACGAGCGTGATGTGACGAAGCGGGCGCCCCAGCAGCGGGCGCCCGCACGTTCCGCGACGCGTTGAGCGTGTTCGGAACAACTCCAAAGGAATGCCATGAACAGAGTGCTCACCGCAGTCCTCGTCGTTGGTCTGTGCCGCTGCCCTGTGGGCGCAAGCGCCCGCGCAGGCCGCGGACAAAAAGCCCAACATCCTCGTCATCTGGGGCGACGATATCGGCATCTACAACATCAGCGCCTACAACCTCGGCGGGATGGGTTACAGGACACCCAATATCGACCGGCTGGCGAAGGAAGGCGCGCTGTTCACTGACTTCTACGCCCAGCAAAGTTGCACCGCGGGCCGCGCCTCTTTCATCCTCGGCCAGCATCCGTTCCGCACCGGGCTGCTCACCATCGGCATGCCGGGTTCGCCGCAGGGCATTCCAGACTGGTCGCCGACGATAGCCGACCTGCTCAAGGCGCAGGGCTACGTCGACCGGCCAGTTCGGCAAGAACCATCTGGGCGACCGCGACAAGCATCTGCCGACGGTGCATGGATTCGACGAGTTCCTCGGCAACCTCTACCACCTCAACGCGGAGGAGGAGCCCGAGACGTACTACTACCCGAAGGATCCCGAATTCAGGAAGAAGTACGGTCCGCGCGGCGTGCTGCACACGTGGAGCGACGGCAAGGGCGGGCAGAAGATCGAAGACACCGGCGCGCTGACGCGCAAGCGCATGGAAACGGTCGATCAGGAGATCCACGCCGCAGCGAAGGATTTCATCAACCGCTCGGTCAAGGACGACAAGCCGTTCTTCGTCTGGTTCAACACCACCCGCATGCACGTGTGGACCCACCTGAACAAGGCGGCCCAAGGCGTGACGGGCATCGGCCTTTACCCGGACGGCATGGTCGAGCACGACAAGATGGTGGGCGAACTGCTGAAACAGCTCGACGACCTCGGCATCGCCGACAACACCATCGTCATCTATGGCACCGACAACGGCGCCGAGACGGTGACGTGGCCGGACGGCGGCACTACGCCGTACCACGGGGAGAAGGGCACGACCTGGGAGGGTGGCTTCCGGGTGCCGTGCCTGGTGCGCTGGCCCGGAGTGATCAAGCCGGGCACGCCTCATCAACGACATCATGTCCCAGGAAGACTGGATGCCCACGCTGCTTGCCGCGGCAGGCGAGCCCGACATCGTCGGGAAGCTGAAGCAGGGTTACACCGCCAACGGCAAGACCTTCAAAGTCCATCCCGATGGCTACAACTTCCTGCCCTACTTCAAGGGCGAGGCCAAGAAAGGTCCGCGCGAGGAGATCTACTACTTCGGCCAGGGCGGCGAGCTGAACGCCGTGCGCTGGAACGACTGGAAGGTCCACTTCGCCGTGACCAACGGCAACATCGCGACGGCGGTCCGCGATGTGCCGGGTTGGCCGGTGATCGTCAACCTGCGCGCCGACCCGTTCGAGAAGGCGCCGCACGAGTCCGGCTGTATATCCGCTGGTATGCGGACAACATCTGGCTGTTCGTGCCGGTGCAGCAGAAACTCAAGGAATTCCTCACCACGCTGCCGGAATACCCATTCCAGCAGGGCAGCAGCCTGAACGCCGCGGGCATCAACTACACCTCGCTGCAAGCGATGGAAGCCATGAAGCGCTTGAAGCAGCTGGAGAGCCTCTCTCCACCGAGCAATTGATCGGGCGGCGCAGAGCCGCGCGAGTCGCGATGAACTCATAGCTCTCAACCGACGACAACCGGAGACTGTCATGCAACGTGTCTTGTTTTCCTTACCTTTCCGCAATCTGACCGCGTTCGTGCTGTGGGCTCTGCTCGCGGCCGCCGCCTACGCTCAGACCGATCCGCTGCCTTCGTGGAACGACGGTCCGGCCAAGCAGGCGATCATCGAGTTCGTGCAGGCCACCACGACGCAAGGAAGTGCCAAGTTCGTGCCCCCGGCGGAGCGCATCGCCACCTTCGACCAGGACGGGACGCTGTGGGTCGAGCACCCGATGTACTCGCAGGTGATGTACTGCCTGGAGCGCGTGCCGGCGCTGGTCAAGGCGAAGCCCGAGCTCGCCAAGGTCGAGCCGTTCAAGACGGTGCTGTCCGGCAATCGCGAAGCGATCGCCAAGCTCCCGATGAAGGATCTGGAGAAGATTCTCGCCGCGACCTTCACCGGCATGTCGGTGGACGAATTCAACGCCGAAGTGACGAAGTGGATCGCGACGGCCAAGGATCCGCGCTGGAAGCGACCCTATACCGAGCTGACCTATCAGCCGATGCAGGAGGTGCTGCAGTACCTGCGCGCCAACGACTACAAGACCTACATCGTCACCGGCGGCGGGCAGGATTTCGTGCGCGTGTACTCCGAGCAGATCTACGGCATCCCGCCCGAGCAGGTGGTCGGCACCGCCGGCGCTACGAAATACGGCTACGACAAGGACGGCAAGCCGTTTCTGACCAAGGAGCCGAAGCTTCTCCTGAACGACAACAACGCCGGCAAGCCGGAGGGCATCCACCTCATGATCGGCCGCCGACCGCATGCCGCATTCGGCAACTCGACCGGCGACCGGCAGATGCTGGAGTACACCAAGGCCGGCGACGGCGCGCGCCTGTCGATGCTCGTGCTGCACGACGACGCCGACGCGCGAGTACGCCTATGGCCCGGCGCACCGGCCTCCCCGACACCAAGGTCGGCACTTTCACCCAGGCGCTGTATGACGAGGCCACCAAGCAGGGTTGGATCGTCATCAGCATGAAGAAGGACTGGAAGCGGATTTTCGCGTTCGAGTAGCTTTCTTGTTCTACGGCGGCGTCATGGTGCTGCCGGTGATCGCCGTCTACACGATCGGTGTGTACTCGGCTCAATGAGCAGGTTTGAACAGACTGGAGACGAGGGGATCGAAATGGGCCACATATCTAGGATACGAATCGGACTGCTAGCGGTGCTCGCAGTTGCGCTGTCAATGGCTTGGCCGGCGTTCGGTCAGAGCAAACGACCTAATGTCGTCGTGCTGATGGGCGATGACCTCGGCTGGAGTGACTTCGGTGCCTACACCGGCGGTGGAAGGGCGCTCGGCCATCCGACCCCGAACATCGATCGTCTCGCCAAGGAAGGCGCGCTGTTCACCAGCTGGTACGGACAGTCGAGCTGCACCGCCGGCCGGTCTTCGTTTCAGACCGGACGCATTCCGATCCGTACGGCGCTGTCAGTGGTCGTCGCTCCGGGCGACGAAAACGGCCTCAAGAAGGAAACGCCGACGATCGCGGAGTTCTTCAAGAAGAACGGCTACACGACTTACTTCTCCGGCAAGTGGCACCTGGGCGACAAGCCGTCGATGTACCCCATCGAGCACGGCTACGACGAGATGAAGGAGTTCGCCGCCTACTACCCCGGCGTCTATTCGTACGACGACACGTCGTACCAGTTCCACCCGTGGTTTCCGAAGTTCAACGCGCCGTTCTGGAAGGAGTATCAGGAGATCGTCAACCTGGACGAATGGGAAGGCGTGGCCGGAAAACCCGCCACCAAAGTCGCGCGCATCACCTTCGACTACCTGGCCGATTTCGACGTGCGGCAGGCCGATTCGGCGATCGCCTACATCAAGCAGCACGCAAAGGGCAGCGCCCCGTTCTTCATGAGCGTCAACTTCATGAAGCTGCACAACCCGACCAACCCCGCGAAGCCATTCAGGGGCAAAACGAAGCTGGGCAGCTACTCCGACTCGGTGCTGGAGCTCGACTCCAACATCGGCCGCATCATGGACGTGATTCGCGCCGAGGCACCCGACACCATCGTCGTCTTCACCGCCGACAACGGCGCCTGGCAGGATGCCTGGCCCGATGCCGGCGTCACGCCATTCCGCGGCGAGAAGGGCTCTGTGTTCGAAGGTGCCTTCCGCGTGCCGGGCATCATGTGGGCGCCGGGCAGGATTCCGGCAGGACAGGTCCTGGACCAGATGATGTCGCACATGGACGTGTGGCCGACGACTGCGGCGATGGCGGGCATCAAGCCGCCGCCGGCCGACTGGGTCGACAACAACGGCAAGGGCATCTATTTCGACGGGATCGACAACAGCACCTACGTCACCGGCAAGGCCAAGCATTCCGCCCGCAATTCGTTCATCTACATCGATGGCGAGAGCTTGGGCGCCGTGCGCGCCGACATCGGCGACGATCCCGAAAATCCCGACCTGAAGATTGCGTGGAAATACATGTGGACGGCCAAGGATACGTGGCTCGGTCCGGAGATGAATCTCGGCGGCATCGGTGCAGCTTACAACCTGACCATGGATCCGTTCGAGAAGTACGACATGACGTTCAACGGCGCCGTGTCCACCCGCCAGCCGACGAATTCGCCGGGCAAGTACGCGGGTCAGGACAACGGGTGGCTCCTGGCGCTGATCTACCCGCCGCTGATCGCCTTCAACCAGTCGATCATCAAGTATCCGAGCATCCGTCGCTTCCCGGGCGGAGCCTCGGACGACCTGCGGCCCAACCTGCAGGATCCGGCGAACCCGGTCCCGGCATGGATCCGAATAAGCCGCCGCGCGTAAAAGCCGGTGGCGGCTGAAACCGGCTGAGCGGTTTCTCCAGGTGCCGCGCGGACTGCCTTGCTCGAGGCAGCCCGCGCGCCTAGTCAATGTCATCGGTTCACCCCATGACTTTTTTCAACGATCTTCTTGAGAAGCCCGCTAGCTTGTCCACCGCATCGAAATACGCGGTGATGAATGGTTATATCTATCTTGCGATCGGAGCCCTGTTGATTGTTTGGCCCGGTGCGGTGCAGACGATCTTCATGGATAGGCCATTCGTCGGAGACGAGGGTGCGATCTTCCGTGTGACTGGTATGGCGCTAGCCGTCATTGGCTGGCTTTACGTATTCGGCGGTCGTTCCGGCGCTCGACAATTCGGCCCGGCTTCCATACTCGATCGGGTGGTGCTCGTCCCGGTGCTCGTACCCCTCGCGATAGCGGGGGTTTTTCCGCATACGTTGGCGGCGATGGCGATTCTCGACCCTGCACTCGCCATCGGTGCTTGGGTGCTCCGCAATCGCAAGACGTGACTGGGTCTCGATAGCGGAATCGCAGCCTATTGCTCTTGGGCTTGGACGTGACCTTGTTTCATACCGGCGAACCGATTCTCGCAGCACTCAACGACAATTAGACCGAATACCGTTCATCGAGAGAGGGCACTCAAAATGAAAAGACTTTTTGTCATCCTCGGCTTGCTGTTTGTGGCAGGCGTGGCAATCGCGGGAGTGCTCTACGTAACGTTCCCCGTGCAGATGACGACCTATGGCGCCATGGGACTCAACTTTCTCAAGTCGCTGTTTGCGCCGGCAGGCACGCTGGCCCTCGAGACGAATCCCGCCTACAAAGCGCCGGTAGCTGCAGTGCCCTCACCACCGCTGGCCGAGGCGGCATGGCCCAATGCTGCGGCCGGCGACTGGCCAAGCTACAACAGGACTCCGACCTCGCAGCGGTTCTCGCCGCTCGACCAGATCAACGCGAAGAATGTCGGAAACCTGAAGGTCCAGTGCACCTACGAGCTCGGTGTGTTCACTGCCTTCGAATCCGGTCTGATCATGGTGAACAACGCTCTGATCGGCGCCACCGAGTTCGATATTTTCTCGATCAATCCGGCCACGTGCGCGGAGAACTGGCGTACGCATCTGGATTATCCGCCCGGCCTTCTGCCTTCCAACCGTGGCGCCGCCTACATGGACGGCCTGTTGTTTCGCGGCACTCAGGACTGTCGGGTGCTGGCCTTCGATTTCAAGACCGGTAAACAAGTGTGGGAGACGACGATCTGCGACCCGAAACGCGGCGAGTCGGTGCCGTCGGCGCCGATCGCCTGGGATGGCCTCGTCTACGTCGGCAATGCCGGCGGAGACTACAAGGGTGGCAAGGGCAATGTATACGCACTCGAGGGAAAGACCGGCAAGATCGTCTGGCAGTTCTTTCTCGTCCCCAAAGTCGAAGGCGACGTGGTTCGGGGCCCGCTGGGCAAGTCGCCGCTCGACGCGGCGACCTGGAACAACGCGCCCGGCATACCCATCAGCGGCGCCGGGACCTGGACCTCGTACACCCTCGACATCAAGAACGGTTTGCTGTACGTCCCGGGAGGCAATCCGGCCCCCGACTTCGCCTCGGGGGCACGCGAAGGCGACAATCGCTTCACCGACTCGGTCGTGGTGCTCGACGCCAAGACGGGCGACTTCAAGAACAACTTCAAGGTCGTGAAGAAGGACTGGCATGACTGGGACGTGTCCAGCCCACCCATCCTGCTTCAGACCATGGGCGGCAAGCAGCTCATGTCGGTCGCACCGAAGGATGGGCACCTCTATGGCTACGATCTCGCCACCAACAACCTGCTCTACCGCGTGCCGGTAACCACGATCGAGAATGCCGAAGGCAGCTTTCGCCGTCGGCCAGAAAGTTCATTTCTGTCCGGGTCCGGTGGGAGGCACTGAATGGAACACCCCGGGCTTCGATCCGACCACGAATCTCATCATCACCGGTACCGTCGACTGGTGCGATACCGTGACGATCAAGGATGACAGCAGACTTCGGTCGGTGGCCGTCGGGCAGCCCTGGACCGGAATGGCGACGTGGAACCCGATCAACATGTTCGGCAAGGAAGACCGCACCGACGGGCACTGGGCCGGATGGATCTATGCCAGCGACGCCGACACCGGGGTCTGGAAATGGCGTGCCAAGTCCAACTATCCCTTTGTCGCCGGCATCACGCCGACGGCCGGTGGAATCGTGTTCGTCGGTGACATCGGCGGCAATTTCTACGCGTTGGATTCTTCCACCGGCCAGAAACTCTGGGGAGGGCCGCTCGGAACCGGCGGCGGGATCGGCGGCGGCGTGATCACGTACACCGTGGATGGCGTGCAGAAAGTTGCCGTAGCTGACAATTACACGATGGCCGCGTGGCCAACGAAGCCGAGGCGCGCAAGGGTCGTAATCCTGGGCCTGGACAGCGCCGCCACGAAACAATGACTGGGGAGTTCGAACCATGGATCTCGATCCCGTCATCCTCTCGCGCATCCAGTTCGCGTTCCTCATCAGCTTCCACATCATCTTCCCGTCCTTCACGATCGGGTTGGCAGCCTGGCTGGCGACGATCGAGGGCGCGCGGCTCGTCACCGGCAACCCGCTCTACCGGCGCGTCTTCGATTTCTGGCTCAAGGTGTTCGCGGTCTCGTTCGGCATGGGGGTGGTGACGGGCGTCGTGATGGCGTTCCAGTTCGGCACCAACTGGGGGGTGCTGGCGCAGAAGGCCGGCTCGATCCAGGGGCCGCTGCTCGGCTACGAAGCCTTCACCGCGTTCATGCTGGAGGCGACGTTCTTCGGCGTGATGCTGCTGGGGCGCAACCGCGTCTCGCCGCGCTTCTACTTCTTCGCCTGCTGCATGGTCTCGCTCGGGACGATGTTCTCGTCGTTCTGGATCCTCGCCAACAACAGCTGGATGCAGGTTCCCCTCGGCCACACGATCGTGGACGGCAAGATCATCCCGGCGGACTGGCGGGAGATCGTGCTCGGGCCGGTGATGATGGTGCGCTGGCCGCACATGCTGCTCGCCGCGTTCCTGACCACCGGCATGTGCGTGGCGGCCACCGGCGCCTGGTACGTGCTGCGCGGCATTCATCGCGCCGAGGCGCGCGTGATGTTGCACTGGGGTCTCGGGCTGGTCGCGGTGCTGATCCCGGTGCAACTCTTCTTCGGCCATCTGACCGGCCTGTACGTGCTGAAGCATCAGCCGGCGAAGTTCGCGGCGATCGAGGCGCGCTGGAAGACGCAGCAGCCGGCGAGCGAGGTGCTGCTCGCGATTCCCGACGAGAAGAACGAACGCAATCTCTTCGCGATCGAAATCCCGAAACTCGGCAGCATGATCGCCTCGGGCAATTGGACCGCGAAAGAGATCGGACTGGAGGCGTTCCCGCAAGAAGACCGCCCACCGGTGCTGATCCCGTTCTTCGGCTTTCGCCTGATGGTGGGGATGGGACTGATCATGCTCGCGGTCTCGTGGTTCGGTAACTTCCTCCGCTGGCGCGGCCGGCTCGAGACGACGCGCTGGTTTCTCTGGGGAACGTTCCTCGCGTTCCCGACCGGCTTCGTCGCCGTCCTCTGCGGCTGGTTCACCGCCGAGGTCGGGCGTCAGCCGTGGGTCGTGTACGGCCTGCTGCGCACCAAGGACGCGGTCACACCGTCGCTCACGACCGGCGACGTGCTGTTCTCGCTCGCCTGCTACGTTCTCGTCTACGCCGTGGTCTATTCGTTCGGCGTGTACTACATCTTCAAGCTGCTGCACGAGGGGCCGACCACCGAGGCCAAGGCCATCCCGGGAGCCACGGGCAGGCGGCCGATGGCGTTCGCCGACAGCGCCGAGACGGCGACCGGCAGCAAGCTCGCGGACCGGAGGGTAGACGCCATGGAACCGAGCAATCTGGCATTGTTCTGGGCCGGCGTGATCGCCTGCGCGATCCTGCTCTACGTCATCCTGGACGGCCTCGATCTCGGCGTCGGCGTGCTGTTCGGCACGACCCAGGAGCGAGGCGCACCGGGTCCGGGATGATGGGCACGATCGCCCCGTTCTGGGACGGCAACGAGACCTGGCTGGTGGTGATCGGCGCCGGGCTCTTCGCGGCGTTTCCCGACGTCTACGCGGTGTTCCTCGGCGCGTTCTATCTCCCGGTCCTGCTGCTGCTGTTAGGCTTGATCTTCCGCGGCGTCGCGTTCGAGTTCCGCTTCCGGAGCGAGCGCATGCGCCGGGTCTGGGACTGGGGCTTCTTCCTCGGCTCGACGGTGGTCGCGTTCGTCCAGGGCGCGGCGGTCGGCGCGATGATTCGCGGCATCCCCGTCGTGGACGGCCAGTACGCCGGCGGTCCGTTCGCCTGGCTGCACCCGTTTGCGATCCTGACCGGGATCGGGCTCGTGCTCGGGTACGCGCTGCTCGGGGCGGGCTGGCTTGTGCTGAAGAGCGACGGCGAGCTGCGTGACTGGGCCTACGCCCGCATCCGGTGGCTCGCCGCCGGCGTCCTGGGCGTGCTGTTCCTCGCGTTCACAGTCACGTTCGACTACAGCGTGCTCGCGCGCGGCGATTTGCAGGCGAGATCCTGGGGTCTCGCGTTCCCCGTGATCGGCGTGCTCGCGCTGGCCGGGATCCTGGTCGGCGCACGCAGGAAACGCGACGGCGTGCCCTTCGCAATGACCGTGCTCTTCTTCGTCGCCGCCTTCCTGAGCCTGGGGGTGATGTTCTGGCCGTACATGATTCCCTATTCCGTCACTGTTGCGGACGCAGCTGCACCGGACGCCTCATTGCGTTTTCTGTTCTACGGCGGTGTTGTGGTGCTGCCAGTCATCGCCGCCTACACGATCGGCGTGTACTGGGTTTTTCGCGGGAAGGTGCGGACGAGCGACGGCGGGATGCCATGACGGAGGACGACGGCGATGGAATCGAGATCGACCCTTCGCACAGTCGCCGCGCTTGTCGTTTGCGCGTTGGAGGTGGCGCCCGCGCATGCCGAAATGAGCGCCGAGGAGTTGGCCAAGCTCGCACAGAACCCGGTCGGCAATCTCATCAGCCTGCCGTTCCAGAACAACACGAATTTCAACTTCGGGCCGGAGAGCGGCACGCAGAACATCCTCAACATCCAGCCGGTGATCCCCATCTCCGTGAGCAGCGACTGGAATATCATCACGCGCACGATCCTGCCGGTAATCTGGAACCCGTCGCTGGGGCCGGGCGACGGCTCCACCACCGGCATCGGCGACACGGTGTTCACGGCGTTCCTGTCTCCGGCGAACCCGGGCAAGTGGATCTGGGGTGCGGGACCTGTCGTGCAGATCCCGACCAACAGCAACGCCGAGCTTGGCAACAACAACTGGGGACTCGGGCCCTCGGCCGTGCTGCTCCACCTGGACCACGGCAGCCCGTGGGTGTACGGCGCGTTGGTCAACAACATTTGGTCGGTGTCCAGCAACCAGCGCGGCGGCTCCTACAACAATGGCCTCATCCAGCCATTCGTCAACTACAACTTCAAGGGTGGCTTGTACCTCACCAGCGCTCCCATTCTGACGGTCGACTGGGAGGCGGACAGCGGACAGCAGTGGACCGTGCCCGTGGGCGGTGGCGTCGGAAAGATCTTCCACCTCGGCAAGCTGCCGGTGAACACGCAGCTGAGCGCGTACTACAACGTGGAGCATCCGGACAACGGCGCGAACTGGCAGCTGCGGTTCCAGGTGCAGTTGATGTTCCCGAAATGAGCTTGAGCAGGGAGCGAGTCGTGCCGGCCGAGAAGAGATGCACCCTGGAGCCAGAGCCGGCTGCTTCCGCGGAGTCCGGCGGTGAGACTCGAGGCGCGACGAGACTGGTCAAATATGAATAACGGGCGTGCTTCTCATCGGGCACGCAGTAGCCAACCAACCTCACGGAGGTGATCATCATGACAAAGCCGGTTCTCGCCATGGCGTTGGCGTTGAGCATCACGGGGTGCGCCAGCCAGAAGCAGTTTCTTCAGAGCAGGCAAGCGATGGCGATCCAGACAGCGGTCAGTCGCGGCCAATTCGAGATGAACTGTCCGGCGGCGACCGGAACGCTCATCTCGCAGGAAGTGGTTCAGCCTGCGCTCGAAGGCCCGTATGTCGGTGGGATCCAACGAGCCGAGTACACGGTCGGCGTGGCCGGCTGCGGTCAGCGCAGCACCTTCGTCGTCATCTGTCCCGAGGGCGGCAGCGGTTGTTTTGCCGCTGGGCCGGGGCCTTTCCATCCCTGGTAACGCGGTCCAGCGTTCGAAGCAGCAATCCGGCGTCGAAGACAGGTTGATGCCGTAGCTAGCACGACATGAGGGACTGACTATGGACCAAGCACTCTATCTCGTCATCCTGGTTGTCCTCTTCGTCGGGATCGTCGCGTGGGTATTCGCCCGCAAGCGCAAGGCGCGGTTCGAACGGGACGCGAAGATTCCGTTCCAGGAAAAGGACGAATGAGACGTGTAGCTTCGACGAAACACCGGCGAGGACAGCGCAGCGGACCGACCAAGTGCGCTAATGTTACTTGTGAGCAAATCGAGGGTAGAGCTCACATCGTCCAGCGTCACGGTGACCATCGATTCCAGCGCGCCGGAATGCAGTGACGATTTGCGTGCGCCGCCACGTCGCACCTTCAGACCGCCTAACTACCTGACTAGAAGTGGAGTAAGTCATGACTTTTCGACAACCGTCCAGCAAGCCATCTCTGCTCCTTCTCCTCCTGTTGCTTTCGATCGTATCGTTGTCGGCGTTCGCCCAGACGCCGCCGGCTGCGCCCGGCTCCCAGACCTGGCCCCGGCAATTTCAGAGCGGGACCACCGCCTTCACCGTGTACCAGCCGCAAGTCGAGAGCTGGCAATGGCGCACTCTTGCGGGACGCGTGGCGGTGTCGGTGAAAGACGCAGCCTCGCCGCAGGAGCAATTTGGCGTCGTCTGGTTCACTGCGCAGACCAACGTCAACCGGGCAGGGAACCTGGTGACCTTGGACGACATCACGCTCACCAAGGCGAACTTCCCGGCCAGCCCCGATAAGGCCGACCAGTACCTGCAGGCCCTGCGCTCGGTTGCGCCAGCGCAGATGGCCGACCTCTCCTACGGGCACCTTCAGGCCGAACTCTCCGTCACGCAGGCCGAGAGCACGCCGCAGAAGCCCGTGGAGGTCAGGAACGATGTGCCGAAGATCTATTTCAGCACGGGACCGGCGATGCTCGTCCAGGTGGACGGACCGGCGGAACTGCGCCAGGTGCAGGGATACAACAACCTGATGCGAGTGATCAACACCTACGCGGTGCTGCTGTTCGATCAGTCGCAAGGCCTGTACTACCTGCACGCGGTCGGCAGATGGATGCAGGCCACCGCGCTTGAAGCGCAGTGGTCCGTTGCCGCAGCGCCTCCGTCCAGCCTGAACAAGGTTATGGGCACGCTCACCAAGGGTGGACAGGTCAACGCGCTCGACCAGCCCGGCGCGTACGTCGCGCAGTCGGCCGCGAACGGCATATCCCCGAGGATCTACGTGAGCACCGTGCCGGCGGAGCTCATCATGACCCGAGGGAGCCCGTCCTACGAGCCGATCGCCGGCCTGTCGATCCTCGACGTGATCAACACCGACGACAACATCATCGTCGACATGGACACCGGCCTTCACTACGTGCTCATTTCGGGGCGTTGGTTCGCCGCGCAATCGATGGAGACGGGGCCGTGGCAGTACGTGCCGAACGACAAGCTACCGGCGGCGTTCGCCCAGATTCCTGTGACCCACCCGCGCGGGGTCGTGCTCCCGTCGGTGGCGGGGACGCCACCTGCGCAAGAGGCCGTCATCGACAACAGCATTCCGGAAACGGCGACGGTCAACCGCGCCACGACCACGCTGGCGATCAAGTACAGCTCGATCTCCGCAAATCAAGCCGATCGAGGGGACGACGCTGGAGTACGTGGTGAATTCCCCGTACCCCGTGATCAAGGTCGATGCCTACACCTGGTACTCGCTGAAGGACGCGGTCTGGTTCGTGGGGAGCTCGGTGAATGGACCCTGGTCCGTCGCCGCCTTCGTCCCGGAAATCATCTACACGATCCCACCCAGCTCATCGTTGCACTACGTCACTTACGTCTACGTGTTCGCGAGCACGCCGCAAACCGTGACCGTGGGGTACACCCCCGGCTACTACGGCACGGTGCTGGCGCCCACCGGGGTGGTGGTCTATGGCACGGGCTATGTGTACCCGCCCATCTACGTGGGCGCGGTGTGGTACCCGCCGCCTGTGACCTACGGATTCGGTGCCGGCTTCTTCTGGGGCAGCGTGACGGGGTTCGCCTTCGGTGCCGCGGCCGGCGCGATCTGGGGCGGGGCCTGGGGTCACTACGGCGGCTATGCCAGCTTCACCAGCGTTCATGTCAACAACTTCAACTCCTACAATCACTGGAGCTCGACTCAGGTCCACACCAACGTTCAGAACGACTACAACAAGATGACCCCGCAGCAGCGCCAGCAGGCTCAGCGCGACTACAACAAGCGGACCGGCCAGCTCACCTCACAGCAGCGCAGCAATCTCCAGAACCGCGCGTCGACGCGCCCGAACGATGTGTACGCCGGCAAGGACGGCAACGCCTACAAGCGCGGCTCCGACGGGAGCTGGCAGCAACACAGCAGCGGCGGCTGGAACAAGTCCGACTTCAGCGGTGGCCACGAATCTTCATCCGGCCTGGACCGGCAGCAGCAGGCGCGCAGCTATGGCAACTGGTCCGACAGCGTGCACAACGCTGCGAGCGGCTTAGGCGGCGGCAACTCCCGCGTGGGCGGAATGGGTGGATGGCACGGCGGCTCCGACAGCTTCCACGGCTTCGGAGGCGGTGGCGGTCTGTTCGGCGGTCACGGACTGTTCGGTGGTGGTGGCGGTGGCGGCTTCGGTGGCGGCGATCATTTCGGTGGCGGGGGATTTGGCGGCGGGGGATTCGGTGGTGGGCGGTTCGGAGGTTTCAGGAGGTAGGGTGCACCTTAGCGCGCAAAGTCGGCCTATCGCTCGGGAAACCTCGTGAACTCGATCGGTCGAGCCGCATGCGACCCAAAACAATGAATCTAGTTCACGAAGGAGACGACACGATGATACGAAACACAATGCTGCACATACTAGGCTGCGCCATTATTGCCGTGGCGACGTTCGCAGCCCTGCCGGCGATGGCTCAGCAGAACAAACCCAACGTCGTATTCATCCTTTTCGACAACGTCGGCTACGGCGACTTGGGTCCCTACGGTGGCGGCGAGCTGCGCGGAGCGCCCACGCCGCGCATCGACCAGCTTGCCCGCGAGGGCCTGCGCCTCACGCAGTTCCTGGTCGAACCTGCCTGTACGCCGTCGCGCGCGGCACTGATGACCGGGCAATACTCGATTCGCAGCGGCCTGTCGCTGATCATCCTTCCCGGTAGCCCTAACACGCTGCCCGGGAAAGCCATCACCATGGCCCAGATGTTCAAGGACGTGGGCTATGCCACTGCTATATATGGCAAATGGCATCTGGGTAAAGACCCACAGAGCTTGCCGACGGCGCACGGCTTCGACGAGTATTACGGCATTCCGCCCGACGAATCATGGGACTCCGCGACCTACGTCACTACGATCGAACTCACGCACTCGATCAACCTGCCGCGCGATGTACTGCTGAAGAAGGGGCCGCAGATCTACGAGGCCGTCGCAGGCGGTCCGTTGAAGACCGTCGAGCCGTATACCGAGGAAGTCAGGGCCGTGATCGACGGTACGCTCGTGGCCAAGGGCATCGAGTTCATGAAGCGGCAGAAAGCGGCCGGCAAAGCGTTTTTCTTGTATTTGCCGCTCTCGGTCGGCCATCCGCCGACTTACCCGGCGCCTCCATTCAAAGGCAAATCGCGCATCGGCCAGTACGGCGACAAGCTGATGGAAGGCGACTACCACGTTGGCCTGATCATGGACGCCCTGAAGGAACTCGGGATCGACGAGAACACGCTTCTGGTGCTCGCCTCAGACAACGGGCCGGCCGGTCAAGCTGTGCGTGAATTCGGCAACCAGGGAACACCGGACAACGGTAACGCAGGCCCATTCCGCGGCGAATTGGGGGACGTCACCGAAGGTTCGATCCGCACGGCGTGTCTCATCCGCTGGCCCGGAAAGGTCAAACCGGGCACCAGCTCGTACGCCATGTTCTCGATCATGGATTTCTTTCCGACCTTCGCAAAGATCGTTGGCGGCAAGGTCCCGACCGACCGTGCGATCGACGGCGTCGATCAGACCGACGTGTTGCTCGGAAAGAGCGAGACCGGAAACCGCGACAGCCTGCTGAGCTTCGTCGGTCCCGACCTGTTGGCGGCGCGGTGGAAACAGTGGCGTGTGTACTTCACCGATATGCATCCGACCGGTACCGGCACGCAGCGCCTGGACGGCATGTTTTCGGCCAGCGCGCCCATGGCCGGTTACCCGAAGGTCTACAACATCGAGATGGACCCGCATGAGGATCTCAACATTGCGGGGCTATTTGGATGGACGGCTGATTCTGGGGGAGGTCGAAAAATACCTGGTGTCGGTCAAGAAGTATCCGAATCCGCCCGCGGCCAACATCACTCAGTTTCGTGGTCGTAGTGACTGATCTGCCGCGCCGCGAGCTGCTCCGACAGGGCAGCCCGCGACCGCGCGCAATGGTCTGCATGAGTTGAGGCGGTGCACCTCGTGAGGGTTCGGACAATGGCAAAGAGTTGACGATGAGGCCGTCACGCCTGTTTCACGAGCGCGGATTCATCGCTCGCTCTGCGAGCGTCACGCTGGTATTTGGCGTCACGCTTCTGCCCTGGGCGAGCGCTCGCGCCGACGAAGGCGGGGTGCCGTTCTGGTTCTCCGGCGCGTACGCGAGCCTCGCCGCAGTGCCCGCCACCCGGGTTGGTCTTTGCCGCTGCAGGGCTACTACTACGACGGCGACGCGTCCCGCGACAAGTCGCTTCCTCGCGGCGACAGTGTCACGCTCGGTCTCAAATCGCGCCTGCCGTTGCTCCTCGCTCAGCCGACGTACGCGCCCGACACGAAACTGCTCGGCGGCCAGCTGGCGGTCGGGGTCGGATTCGGCTACGGGAAGAACACGACGCAAGCCGACGTCTCGATGTCTCCGCGCGGCATCGAGCTCGATAGAAGCGACTCGGTGTGGGGCTTCACCGACCTCTACCCGGTCGTGAACCTGGCATGGTCGAGCGGCGTCAACAACTGGATGACCTACCTCACCGGCGACATCCCGGTCGGCGACTACGACAGCAAGCGGCTCGCCAACATCGGCATCGGTCATGGCGCGATCGACGCGGGCGGGGGGTACACCTACCTCAACCAGCAGAACGGCCGGGAGTTCTCTGCCGTGGTGGGTTTCACCTACAACTTCGAGAACACCAGTACGAACTACAAGAACGGCATCGACTCGCACCTCGACTGGGCGGCCTCCCAGTTCCTGTCCGCGAACTGGGAGGTGGGCGTGGTCGGGTACGTGTACTACCAGCTCACCGGCGACAGCGGCTCGGGAGCGAAGCTCGGGTCGTTCAAATCAAAGGTCGCATCAGTCGGCCCCGAGGTCGGCTACGCGTTCACCATGGGCGGATTGCCCGCGTATGCGAACCTGCGTGGCTACTGGGAGTTCTGGGCGGAGAACCGGCTCGAGGGCTATGCGGTGTTCGCGACGCTGGCGATCCCGCTCGGACCGCACAAGTCCAAGGGAAAGTCGCAGTAAACGCTGGAATGCCTTTGAAGCTGCGCGGACGGAGCGAGGGCAAAGCGGAAGCCATCCAAGGTGCTTCCGTGCCGACGACAGTGCCGATCCTTGCAAAGGCACCCGCTCCTCGGTTGTCGTCGATAGCACCGTTGATGATGGTCCGCTTTGCGGCACGCACGTCAACCTCCGGTTCTGGCCGACGGACACTTCTGCGAACGACGCAGTCCGACCCTGAGCTGCCTGTTCCGCTCTAGAAAAGCAGACGTTCGCAGACTTCGCCTTGCGACTAAACTGCGGACACGCGAGCATCGGGTCAAATATCCCGAGACCGGCCATTCAGATCGAAGCCGTCGCTCTCGTGGGGACGCCGCCACAGAATCAAATCAGCGGGATCTCCCAATAAATGATGGCGCGCCACTGTGTGGTCTGTCCCCCGCCCGCATTCCACTCCCAGTTGCGCTGCACCCGAAACCACAGGCCTTCGAGCGGGCCCTTGGGAATCTTGTAGTCGAGATACAGATCCACTTCGGTCTGATTGGGCTGCGGATTCGACGCCGTGCTCACCGCGTCCCAGTAGTACGCGCCCACCGCGGTCGCACTCACACCAGGGAGGTCGAAGCGGTTGAAGTGGTAGGAGAGCATGCCCAGCGCCGCGTTCTCCCCGGCGCGGGCGGTATCGTGGATTTCCGTGCGCGTGAAGCTGGGGGCATCGCCCCAGGGGCTGCTCAGATTGCCGGCGCTGGAGGTCTGCGTGAAGCTCAGCGTGAGCACCGCAAAGTCGCGGCTTCCGACAGCCTCTATCCCCCACTGGTTGGGCAGCGGTGTACCGCTGGCGCCAGCGAGCGAGCGCTGGTCGGTGAACTGGGCGGACAGTTTGAACTCGTAGGGGGCGGGCAGATGAGGCGTATAGGCTCGCCCCGAGGTAACGCGATGTTCATGACCTGGGCTGTGTAGTACTCCGCCACGACCCACACGCAAACTCACCTCGCGTGTAACGCGCCGCACCGATCGCGGTCCCCGTGCTCGCGCTGCTGCCGGCCGCCTGCGACATGGGGATGAAGTCGGTCGGAGTTGCGCTCCTTGATCTTGTCGAGGTAGCCAACCAGATAGTGCAGCCTTTGCGGCTCGTGCGGGTCGGTCGTAAATCCGTTGAGCATTACGCCTTGAAAGGCGTTGGGCGTCATGCGGTTGAACTGGCGGTTGGCGTACGGTGTGTCGATGCTGGTGAAGTCTCCGGCGATCAGTTGATTGGTCTTCGGACAGGTTGGCGGCGACGTAGGCCTGCCCGAGCACCGTGTACGAGGTCCCTTGTGAGGTGAGCAGCAAAGTGTCGCCCGCATTAGGCCCCGTGTTACAGCGGCCAGGAGCCGAAGAATTCCGCGCCCACCCATACCCGATCCCAGGCCAGCCCGGACTTGTACTCGAACGATCCCCCCAGCGCCCAGGCTTCCTCGATCTTGCCGCTGGGATCGACTTGGTTGAAGTAATAGGTGCGCGGCTTGAACGTGAAGTTGGTGTCGCGAAGAAAAGCGGGCAGGCCTTCGAGCTTTTTTGCTAGATCGCCCGTAATCCGCAGCCGCCCGGGCTCGACCAATCGTTCCCGAAACGAGCTCTCCAGTGGCGTCTCCTTCTGGGCTGCCGACTCGGGCGGCGGGGCCACGATGATCTGCCCCGGCATCTGGGCTCTGGCGGGCAAGGTCGCGATCAGCGCGAGCGGCCAGTTCGGCGACTAGGGCGAGCAGCGCGCGCTGCATCGGCTTAGCGTTCACGCATCGTCGCGGTGGTGCGCATCGAGCGGCTCGGAAAAATTGCGGCGCAAGTCCTTTCCAGAGCGCCTCGCACAGCTCCTTATAACTCTCGGTGAACAAGCACCTTGAGGGCTCCGAGCCGTGCCTTGCGCGATGCCGCAGGGCGGGTACTCCCGGACAGGAAGTACTCGCGCGATGACTAGGTGCCGCGGCATGACATTCCGAAATTGCCCGTCTACGTCGGTCGATCCGCGTGACGTTCTGAGCATCGACGCCGCTGCCGAAGGACTGCACTCCCAGTGGCTGGAGGGTCACTTTTTCAGGCAATTTCCGCGTGAAGGTCGAACGTGCGGTTGTGACTGCTCTATGCCTTGAACAGCCTAGTTCCCCGGCGACGACAAATGACCGTAGGCAGTTGTTCACGCTTCCATCGAACGGGGTATTAGCCGGCATCCTTTGTCAAACTACTCTCCGGCCGCCTGCCTTAGCGACTGTACCGACGCCTCTGGCCTGCCTCCGGCGAATAGGATACGTGCGTTCGAGCAACGCAGCAGGACTGTCATGATATGGCATCGGTAACTTGGAGTAGGATTACCCGCCGAGAGGACAACCCGACCGTCTTAGCCCGACCATGACTCATGGGATGAGCTGTCCGGACAGTGAAGGACCTCCCCTCTCATGGCTGACCCCGCACTTCTGACTAAGCTCTGCGTCGCGCTCTTCGTGACCACGAGTCTGCTCCAACGCAGGGATTGCGCTGACGGTCGCGGAGGTACTTTCACCGCTGCGGGATCGGCGGCTCGTCGTCGATGCGCTGATTGGCAACTTCGTGCTCGTGCTGGCGGCGGCGCTGCTGATCGCGACCCACGTCACACAGGATCCGGACGCGGCGGTGATGGTCGTCGTGACGATTCTGGTCGGGGCACTGATCCTGTTTCCCGCTGCCGCCCTGGTGGGCCGGGCGGCGCGACCGGCACCTGGCGCGGAGGCGGTGTCGTCACGCCGATGAATACACGCGCTACTGAACCTGGTGGAGGGGCCGCGCCGGATCCGAGAATGCGCGCGAAGGCGCCTGCTCGCAGCCTGCCGTTCATGATGGTGATGGCGGTGGCCGTGGGCGTCGTCGCCGGGCTCGGCGCCTGGGGATTTCGGATGTTGATCGGGCTTGTCCACAACGTGCTCTTTCTCGGACAGTTCGCGTTTGCCTACGACGCCAACGTGCACACGGCGCTCAGCCCCTGGGGCGTCGGCGTCGTGCTGGTTCCCGTCGTGGGTGCGCTGGTGGTGGCGTGGCTGGTCAAGAACTTCGCGCCCGAAGCCAAGGGGCACGGCGTCCCCGAGGTCATGGACGCCATCTACTACCACCAGGGACGGATCCGTCCAAGGGTCGCGGTGATCAAGTCGCTGGCCTCGGCGGTCTCGATCGGAAGCGGCGGGTCGGTGGGACGCGAGGGACCGATCGTCCAGATCGGCTCGGCCTTCGGTTCGACGCTGGGCTCGCTGATTGCCATGCGCACGAGCGACCGGGTGACGCTGATCGCGGCCGGGGCGGGGGCCGGGATCGCCGCGACCTTCAATGCACCGCTCGGCGGCATCGTGTTCGCGATCGAACTGCTGCTGGTGTCCATCAACGCCCGAACGGTCTTGGTGACGGTGACGGCGACCGTGATCGCGACGCACATCAGCCGCCTGCTGCTGGGAGCCGATCCCTCCTTCTTCCTGCCGCTGCTGGAGAGGCCCGACTTCCAGTTGAACCAGCCGCTCGGGCTGGCCGCATTCTTCGTCCTGGGCGGCTTGATGGGGCTGGTGTCGGTCGCCTTCATCCGCGGACTCTATGGGATGGAGGACCTCTTCGAGGCCATGCCCGGCAACTACTACACGCGTCATGCGCTCGGCATGCTGTGCGTCGGCGTGATGATGTTGCTGCTCGCGCGCCAGACCGGTCACTACTACGTGGAAGGGGTCGGGTACGCGACGATCATGGACATCCTTCGGGGAGCGTTGACCGACCCGTGGTTCCTGCTCCTGCTGGCGGCGCTGAAGCTCCTGGCGACCTGCCTGTCGCTCGGCTCCGGGGCATCCGGCGGCGTGTTCTCGCCGGCATTGTTCATGGGCGCGGCCGGCGGTGCGGCATTCGGGCATCTGTGCCAGGCGCTGATCCCCGGCCTGGACGTTGCCATTCCCACCTTTGCCATCGCCGGCATGGCTGCGGCGATCAGCGGATCCACCGGGGCCGTGCTCACCGGCATCATCATGCTGACCGAGATGACCAAGGATCATTCCATCATGCTGCCTCTCGTCATCACCTGCTCGGTCGCCTACGCGGTGCGCAAGGCGATCATGGACGAGAGCATCTACACGATGAAGCTGCGCGCGCGCCGGCACTCGGTGCCGCAGGGCTTGCACGCGTCGCTGCTGACGTCGGAGCGGATCGAGGATCTGATGACAACGGACTTCGCGGTTGTTCCCCAAGGCGGCGACGTTCCGGCCGCTGCCACGATCGCCGTGCATTCTGACAGCGTGGTGATCTCAGGTGTGACGAGACTCGAGGATGTCACGTTAGGCGCAGCCGGCGCAGCGTCTGCCGGCCGCTCCGTGCGGTACGTCGTAGTGTCGCAGCAGGCGACGCCGCTGGCGGCCATGGCTGCGCTGTGGGAGGCGGAGGCGGAGCTCATCCTGGTATCGCGCAATCCGGACGCGCGGCGGGCGGCGGATGTCGTGGGCGTGGTGACCCGGGCCGCGCTGGCTCGCTTGCTCAAGACCGATGAAGAACTGTCGTAGCTCGAACACACCGAAGGTGGAACCGTGCTACAACTTCAAAGGCGGGACCTACCTGACGAACGCGCCGGTCGCCACGGTCGATTGGAAGGCAGAGAGCGGCAACCGCTGGACGGTGCCCGTGGGCGGCGGCATCGGACGCATCTTCCACTTCGGCAAGCTGCCTGTGAACGCGCAACTCTCGGCGTATTACAACGTGGTGCGCCCCGATTTCGGCCCGAACTGGCAGATCCGCGCGCAGGTGCAGCTCATGTTTCCGAAGTAGGCTGGCTGGTTAGGGTGAAGGGCAAGGCCCTTTGCGCCCCCGGCCCTGAGCGGGTACGATGACGCGCCACTGATATCGCCATGCCGTTCGGACTGGCAGAAAAACTAACTCTATGGATGCCTGAAATGCTGAAGTACGTCTTCACGCTGGCGCTAGCATTGGTCTTCGGTTTGCCGGTTACGGCCGGGGCCGTAACCTTGCGCGACCTGGCCGGATGCAAGCCGGGAGCCGACGATCCGATCGTCACCAGCACGGGCCTGGTCACGGCCCACCTGGTCTGCGACCGCCTGCTGCTCGAGCTTCCCGAGGCGATATACGGCCGGGACTTGCTGCTCAACACCGAGTTCGCCGCGCTGTCCGGCGGATCGAACTTTATCGCCCCCGGCACGGTGGTGGACAATCGAGTCGTGCGCTTTGTCCGCCGCGGCAAGAACAAGGTCGACCTGGTGATGGTCACCTACGAGATCGCCGCCGCGCGCACCAGCGGGTTGGAACGCGCCGTCGAGGCGAATTCGCTGCCAACGACGCTCAGGTCCTTCGACGTCGTGGGGCGCGGCGCCCAAGGCGAGGCGATCGTCGACATCACCCCGGGATTCGTCAAGGAGCCGCCGCGCGGGTTCGCGCTCGGGTTCATGAAGCACTTCGGCATGCGCGAGATCGACCCGGCGCGCTCCCATATCGAAAGCGTCAAGGTGTTCGCGGAGAATGTGGGCGTCCGCTACTATCAGACCTGGCTCGCCGACCGCGACGAGCTGCGATCGCGCGTGGACGTAGGCGAGGAGTCGGTGATCGCAGCCGCCGGCTTCATGTTCTATACCAACCTGTACCTGCTTCCCGAGAAGCCGATGCGGCCCCGCTTCTGGGACCCCCGGGTGGGCTACTTCGCCACCGATTTCCGCGACTACGGCACGGGCGACTACGGCGGTGTCTCACGCGGCTTCATCCAGCGCTACCGCCTGGAGAAGAAGGACCGCAAGGCGCTGCTGTCGGATCCGGTCGAGCCCATCGTGTTCTACATCGACCGCGGGGTACCGGAAGTCTGGCGCCCGTACATCAAGCAGGCGGTGGAGGACTGGCGGGGCGTGTTCGCGCAGGCCGGCTTCAGCAATGCGATCGTCGCGCGGGACGCGCCCCTCGAGACCGAGGACCCCACGTGGGATCCGGACGACGTGCGCCATAACGTCATCCGCTGGACCCCGAGCGGGCGCCGCAACGCCCTGGGCGCCGCCGTGGTCGATCCGCGCAGCGGTGAGGTGATTTCTTCGCACACGCTCCTGTGGCACGACGTGCTGAAGCTGCTGGAAACCTGGTATTTCACGCAGGCGAGCCCGAACGATCCGCGCGCGCAGAAACTGCCGCTCCAGCCGGAGCTGATGGGCGAGCTGCTCCGCTATGTGCTGCGGCATGAGATCGGGCACGCGCTGGGCTTGCGGCACAACTTCAAGGCCACCTCCGCGGTGGGTGTCAAGGAACTGCGCGATCCGCAATGGACCAATCTGTGGGGCACGTCGGCCTCCACCATGAGCTATGCGCGCTTCAACTACGTGGCGCAGCCGGGCGACGGCGCCGGGCTGGTGCCCAAGTTCGGCCCCTACGACTACTTTGCAGTCGAGTGGGGCTACAAGGTCTTCGCAGCGGACGTGACCCCCGACGAGGAGCTGGTGCTGCTCGACGAGATCGCCGCGCGCCAGGTGAGCAATCCGCTCCTGCGCTTCGGCGGCGAGGATGCCGCGGCGGAGGTCGATCCCAGCGTCTACTCCAACGTGCTGGGAGCCGACGCCATCGCCGCCGGCGATCTGGGGCTGCGCAACATCGACCGGGTCATGTCCTTCATCGTTCCGGCTACGACTCGCACCGGCGAAGGCTACGAAAAGCTGAGCACCATGTACGAAGCCCTCGTACAGCAGCGCCATCGCGAGCTGGTGTATGTGTCCCGGCTGGTGGGCGGCGTTGAGGAGACCCGCTATCAGGCGGGACGCGGCACCGTGCCGTTCGACCCGGTCGATCCGGAGCGCCAGCGGCAAGGCCGTCAAGTTCCTGGTCGATCGCGCTTTCATCGAACCCAAGCCCCTGCTCGATCCGGACGTGCTCAATCGGATCACGCCCACCGGCGGCACCGATCCGCTGCAGGGTTCGAACGTGGATTTGCTGGGCCGCTTGATCGATCCGGCTGTATTCAAACGCATGATGACCGCGAGCAGCCAGGGCAAGGGCCGCTACACGGGGCTCGAGCTGCTGTACGACCTCAACAACGGGTTGTTCAGCGAGCTGCAGGCGAAGGCTCCGGTCATCAGGCCCGTATCGCCGCCAGGTTCAGCGCAGCTACGTGACGGTCTTGCTCGTGGCCACCGGCGTGGTCAACGATCCTTCCTCGAGCAGGAACATCCAGAGCGAGAAAAGCCTCGACAGCGAGCAAACCGACGGCGGCAGCCGCCGCGCGTCCAAGTCCGACCTGCGGGCGACGCGCTCGTTCGACTCGGCGCTCGCCGGCGTGGGCGAGCAGTACACGAGCAGCGCCGAATCGCTGAGCGAGTACCGTGCGGTTATCCGCACCGCGGTCGCGGCTCTCTACAAGCAGATCGATGCCGCGCTTGCCCAGACGCAGGATATCGACACGCAGATGCATCTGCGCTTGATTCGCGCCCAGCTGTCCAACGTGCCGTAGGGCTTACCCCTCTGAACCGCAGAGACGCGGAGGGCCAGAGGAACCGCGGAGAAGGGAAGGTCAGTTCGTACTTGCTCCCGAGCACAGGCTCCAGCGTTTGCACGCGAGAATGAGCCTCTGCGGGTCCTCAGCGTCTTGGCGCCTCTGCGGTTGAGCTGGAAGCGGTTAGCCGTCCGGCGCTCCGGTAGGGTAGACTTTCCGGTGCACACCCGGTGGAGACGGATCTCCCGGAGGAGTGGCCATGGCCCTCACCTTCCGCCGGCTGCACCCATTCTTCGTCGCCGAGGTCGGGCCCGGTCGATCTGCGGCGCGTCGACGATCGCGACACGCTGGACGAGATCCGCGCCGGGATGGACGAGTACGCCATCCTGGTGTTCCGCGATCAGCCGTTCACCGACGCCGAGCAGCTCGCCTTCGCGCAGCGCTTCGACGGCGTCCTGCACTCCAATACCGGCGTGGCCGTGCTGGGCAAGAACCGGTTCGGCAACGAGGCGCTCACGGACATCTCGAACCTGGACGAGAAGGGCGAGATCCTGCGCTAGCCGAGGACCGTCGCCGCATGTACGCGCTCGGCAATCGCCTCTGGCACACCGACGCGTCGTTCCAGGACCCGCCGGGCCGCTACTCGATGCTCTCGGCGCGCGTGATCCCGCCGGCCGGCGCCGACACCGAGTTCGCCGACATGCGCGGCGCCTACGACGCGCTCGACGCCGCAGACCAAAGCGAAGCTCGAGGGCCTGCGGGTGCACCATTCGATCGCCTACTCGCGGCAGACGCTCGGGTTCGAGTTCTCGCCGGGAGGAGGAGGACAAGCTCAAAGGCGCGGTCCATCCGCTCGTGCGCACCAATCCGCGCACCGGGCGCCGATCCCTGTATCTTGCGTCGCATGCTTCGCGCATCGTGGACTGGCCGCTGCCGGAGGGGCGGTTGCTGCTGCGCGACCTCATGGAGCACGCGACCCAGCCGCAGTTCGTCTACCGCCACGTCTGGCGGCCCGGCGACCTGGTGATCTGGGACAACCGCGCGACCATGCATCGCGCCCGGCCGTTCGACGACGGAAAGTGACCGGCGCGAGCTGCGCCGCGTGACCACGCTCGACATCGAATCGCCAGCAATCGGCTGAGGAGCCAACCACGGGAGCACCGGCGCGACGCGAGGACGTAGCACCGATGCACATCGTCGATTCCCAGCTGCATCTGTGGGCCGCGAACACACCGCAGCGTCCGTGGCCGCCGGGCCGCGAGCGCGATGCGCAGCGGCCCGTATCCGATCACGAAGGAGACCCTGCTGTTCGAGATGGATCTGGCCGGGGTGAGCCGGGCGGTGCTCGTGCCGCCCTCCTGGGAGGGCGACCGCAACGATCTGGCGCTGGAGGCGGCGCACCAGTATCCGGATCGGTTCGCCGTGATGGGTCGCCTCGCGCTGCAGGATCCGGCATCAGCCGCGACCTGCTGGCGGGCTGGAAGAAGCAGCCGGGCATGCTCGGCATGCGCTTCACCTTCCACAAGCCGCACTATCGCCAGTTCCTGACTGACGGCACGGCGGATTGGCTCTGGCCGGCGGCAGCGCAGCACGGCATCCCGCTCATGGTGCTGGTGCCGGGATCGCTCGAGGCGATCGGACGCATCGCCGCACGCCATCCCGGCCTCAAGCTGGTGATCGACCATGCCGGGCTGCAGCTCCACGCCAAGGCGCCGGAGGTGCTCGAGGACCTGCCTGCGGTGTGCGCGCTGGCCAAGCATCCCAACGTGGCGGTCGAAGGCTTCGGGTCTGTCGGGCTGGTCGGCACAGCCCTATCCGTTCCGCGATGTGCACGAGGTAGCGCGCAGGCTGTTCGACGCGTTCGGCCCGCGCCGCACGTTCTGGGGCACGGACCTCACCCGCATGCCGTGCACGTATCGAGAATGCATCGACCTGTTCACCGACAGAGCTCGGCTGGCTGAAGGGCGAGGATCTCGAGTGGGTGATGGGGCGCGGGGTGTGCGAGTGGCTCGGCTGGCCTTTGAGCTAAGACCTAACGCCTGAACCGCAGAGGCGCGGAGGCGCAGAGAACGGCAGGGAGACGTGTAGCGCATGTGACCGCGACACGCGCGGAGCGCATGCATTCAACCAGACCGCACGTGTCCAGTTGCGTCAGCTCGCTGCTCTTGCAGTTCTCTGCGCCTCCGCGCCTCTGCGGTTCAAGTAGTAGGCGGTAGGCTAGAGCATAGCGCCCAGGCTGATCCATCGCCTCCTCGCCGAGCCGGCGCACGATCCACTCGTAGGCGTCGTCCACCGAATCGGTGCGGTACACCAGGTTCACGTCGTCCGGGCTGATGGTGCCATAGCGCACCAGCGCGTCGAAGTCGATCACCTGCCGCCAGTAGTTCGTGCCGAACAGCACGATCGGCATCGGCTTGGTCATCTTGCGCGTCTGCACCAGGGTGAGCAGCTCGAACAGCTCGTCGAGCGTGCCGTAGCCGCCGGGAAACACGATCACCGCCTTGGCCAGGTAGGCGAACCAGAACTTGCGCATGAAGAAGTAGTGGAAGTGAAAGGCCAGCTCGCGCGTGACGTACTGGTTGTCGAACTCCTCGATCGGGATCGAGATGGTCAGGCCGACGTTCAGGCCGCGCGCCTCGGCCGCGCCGCGGTTGGCCGCCTCCATGATCCCCGGGCCGCCTCCGGTGCACACGACGAAGCGCCGCTCCTTCGGGTCGAGCGCCTTGGACCACTGCGTCAGGCGGAAGGCGAGCTGGCGCGCGGTCTTCGTAGAAGCTCGACATCTCCAGCTCAGTGCGCGCCCGCTCGAGGTCACCGTCCCCCGCCTCTGCCGCGCGCAGCAGCTGCCTCGGCCTGCTCGCGGGACTGGTGCGCGCCGAGCCCATGAAGACGATGGTGTCGTCGACGCGGAAATGCTCGAAGCGGCTCTTCGGCTCGAGGTACTCCGCCAGGATGCGCAGCGCGCGCGCGTCCTTGCTGCTCATGAAGGCCTTGTCGTTGAAGGCCGTCAGGATGCGGCGCCGCCTTTGTTCGCTCATGATGTCGTCCTCCGATGCGCCGGACGGCTCCGGCGCGTGCCAGCTTTGGCTTGTACGGCCTGGTCCGCCGGGGCGCGACCATGTTAGACCGCATCTGCAGCAAGGGGATAGCCTCGTGTCCGGCACGGGAGATCTACGTGTCCAACGGCGCCACGGCGACCAGAGTGCTTTGCCGCCCGGCGGCTCCGCGGCTCCGGCCTTTCCTTCGCCTCGGCCCGCCGATCCGACGCAGCGGGAGCAAGATGCGCCTGGTGCGCGAGCTGCTGCGTCCCTACCGGGGCTGGCTGCTGATCATCTTCGCGGCCATGCTGCTGCAGACGGTGATGAGCCTGGCGGCGCCGTGGCCCCTGAAGATCGTCATCGACAATGTCGTCGGCAGCCACAAGGTGCCCGAATGGCTGGCGGCCCTGCACATCTCCGTGCTCAGAGGCGACAAGATGGAGCTGGCGGCTATTGCTGCCATCGGGATGGTGCTCATCGCCGCGGTGGGCGCGGTGGCAGGCTACATCGAGAACTACTACACCGAGAGCGTGGCGCAGTGGGTGGCGTACGACCTGCGCAACCGCCTGTACGACCACCTCCAGCGCCTGTCGCTCGCCTACTACGACAGCCACCAGCTCGGCACGATCCTGTCCACCGTCATCGACGACGTCAAGACGATCCAGGCGTTCGCATCGTCGGGAACGCTGGGCATCCTGGTGGACCTGCTCACCATCGTCGGCATGCTGGGCATCATGTTCTGGCTCAACTGGGACTTCGCCCTCATCGCGGTGGCGGCCACGCCGTTCCTGCTGCTGTTCGTCGCGCGCATCAACCGGGTGGTGAAGCGGGCGACCCACGAGGTGCGCAAGCATCAGAGCGACGTCATGGCGGTGGTGCAGCAGGGCCTGGAATCGGCCCGCGTGGTGCAGGCGTTCGGCGCCCAGGCCACCGAGGAGGCCCACCTCAAGGAGGTCAGCCGCGCGACGGTGGATGCGGCGCTCGCGGCGCGGCGGGTGAAGTCGCTGCTCTCGCCCGCGGTCTCCATCGCAGTGGCCTTGTGCACGGGATTCGTGCTGTATCGCGGCACCGCGCTGATCATGTCCGGCGCCATGACCGTGGGCGAGCTGACCGTGTTCCTCGCTTACTTGAGCAAGTTCTTCAAGCCGGTCCAGGACCTCGCCAAGATGAGCAACACCATCGCCCAGACGGCGGTGGCCATCGAGCGCATCCAGACGATCCTGAATACCGACATGATCGTCCCCGAGCGTCCCAACGCGCGCGACCCGGGCGCGCTCAAGGGCGAGATCGTGTTCGAGAACGTGGCGTTCGCCTACGATCCGAAGGCGCCGGTGCTCAAGGACGTGAGCTTGCGCATCGCGCCCGGCCAGCTGGTGGGCGTAGTGGGCACCACCGGCGGCGGAAAATCCACCGTCGTGAGCCTGATTCCCGCGCTTCTACGACCCCAGCGCCGGCAGCGTGAAGATCGACGGGGTCGACATTCGCGACTACACGCTGCAGGGGCTGCGCGGCTGCATCGGCTTCGTGCTGCAGGACACGGTGCTGTTCAAGGGCACGGTGCGCGAGAACATCGCCTACGGGCGGCCGTCGGCGACGCAGGAAGAGATCATCGACGCCGCGAAGGCCGCCAACGCGGACGAGTTCATCGCGCGCATGCCCAACGGCTACGATACCCAGGTCGGGGAGCGCGGCCTCACGATGTCGGGCGGCCAGCGCCAGCGCATCGGCATCGCCCGCGCCATCATCCGCAAGACTCCGATCCTGATCCTCGACGAGCCCACCGCCGCGCTGGACACCGAGTCCGAGAAGCTGGTGATCGACGCCCTGGAGCGCCTGATGAAGGGCCGCACGGTGATCACGATCGCGCACCGGTTGAGCACGATTCGCCACGCCGACAAGATCATCGTCCTCAAGGACGGTCTGGTCGCCGAGCAAGGCACGCACGACGAGCTGCTGGCCGCGAACGGCGTGTACGCCGAGCTGCATCGCGCCCAGGTCGAGCCCGCGCCCGCGAAAGTCTGACTCCCTGCCTACCCACTGAGCCCCTATGTCCCGCTCCCTGATCATTCTGCCCGACGATACCGCCCAGCCGCTGCTCGACGCCATCGCCGGGCGCCAAGCAGTCGCTGCGCGTCAAGATGTTCTCTTTCTCCGATCCCGGGCTGCTGGCAGCTGTCATCGCTGCGCACCAGCGCGGCGTCAAGGTCCGTGTGATGCTCAACCCGGCCCGCCGCAGCGGCGAGGCCGAGAACGAAGCGACCCACAAGACGCTCGCGCATGCGGGTGTGGAGGTGATCGACACCAATCCCGCCTTCGACGTCACGCACGAGAAGTCGATGGTGATCGACGAGGCGACGGCCTTCGTCCACTCGGCCAACTGGGAGCCCAGGAACCTGACCGAGACGCGCGACTATGCCGTGGTCACGACCCATCGTCACGAGGTGGGCGAGATCCTCGAATGCTTCGAGGCGGACTGGCATCGCAAGCCTTTCAACCCCGGCGAGAGCGCCCACCTGATCTGGTGCAACCTCAACGGACGCAACCGCGTCGCGCAGTTCATCGACCAGCGCGAAGGAGTCGCTGTTCCTGGAGAACGAGCGCTACCAGGACGAGGTCATCATCGAGCGCCTGGTGCGGGCCGCGCACCGCGGGGTCAAGCTGCACGTGCTGGCGCGCCCGGCCCACACGCTCAAGAAGGGCAAGCTGGTCGAGGGAGTCGAGGGGTTGCGCCTGCTCCAGGACGTGGGCGCCAAGGTGCACAAGCTCAAGGGCTTGAAGCTGCACGCCAAGATGATGCTGGCCGACGGCGAGCGCGCGGTCATCGGCTCGATCAATCTCGCCCCCGGGAGCTTCGACAGCCGGCGGGAGCTGGCCATCGAGGTGGACGACGGGCATCTGGTGAAGCGCCTGCACGGCATCGTCCATCACGACTGGGGGCATTCGCATCCGCTCGATCTCAGCGACGAGGGGCTGCTCGCGGATCTCGACAGTGAAGCAGCCGAGGCCGCGGAGATCCTGGCGCTCGACGCGGGCAAAGCCAAGGAAGCCAAAGGCAAGAAGAGCTGATCCCGGCGCGAAAGCTGCGGAGGAGCGCGTTTCACGCGTCGGCAGGAGTCGCGAGGATCGTTGGATCTGCGGCGTTGCGCGATCCTCGACTGCATCCCGGTCAGGTGGTGGTGATGGGATGCAGCATGAGGACCACGCGGCCGTCGTTGTAGTCGCTCGTGGCGGTTCCCGACGAGGTCAGCAAAGCCGGCGGGACACCCATCCCGAGCATCTGGATGCGCACCGCCTCGGCGCGCTGGTTGGCGAGGGTCTGGCGCTCCGCGGTGGTGCCGCCGGCGTCGGGATGGCCGATGATCGAGACCGACATCTTGCCGTAGGTGCGCACAACCGAAGCGACCTTTTCCAGGGTCGGGAGGAACGCCGGGTTGATGACCGCCGAGCCGGCCGGGAAGCGCGTGGCCCCGGTCATGCTCACCATCACCGCATTCCCGCTGAGGAGCTGGACTTGAGCGTCGCCGGCGTTGATCTCCGGCTGCAGCTGCTTGGCCAGGTCCTGCTTGCGCTGGTCCATGAAGTGGCCGGTCAGGCCGCCGGCCAGCGCGCCACCCGCCGCGCCGATCAACACCCCGGCCCAGGGATCACCGTGATCGATGATCGCCCCCAGCGCGGCGCCACCTACAGCGCCGAATGCTACGCCCTTACCGGTGTCGGTCTGCATGGTCTGCTTGAATCCGCCGCTGCCGCTCGCGCAGCCGCCGCCAACCGCGACTGCCAGCGCGATCGCCGCTACACTGCGCATGCATACACAACCACGGTGCACCACTCCCATCTGTCTTCCTCCATCGCTCGATTGTCGACCTGACCGATAGCGGCCGCGGCCGCGGACGTTTTCCGCGAGCTCACGTGCCGTTGGGCATCAATGCCGGTCGCCATTATGCCCTGCCTGTTTGGCCTCGGCGAGGTAAGAGTCTCTTCCAACGTGGTATGAGTCTGAAGGGGGGTGCCTGTTTCCAACGAGGTATGAGTCTGAAGCCTCGCCTTTGGGTCGATCGTTGCGGACATGGTGATCGACATGAACGAATCGCGGCTCAATACGGTGGCGCAGCTACGCGCCTTTCTCGATGGCACTCTGGAGGTCGAGTTCTGCCCTCTGAGCGACGATACCCAGCGCTACGCGTTCATCAGCACGCTGGTCAAGCGTTTTGGCTACCCGGAGGTGGGGCGCATGGACAAGGGCGTGGTGCTGCGCTACCTGCAGCGCACCACGGGCTACTCACGTCAGCAGCTCACCCGCCTGGTGTGCCGGGCCGCCGAGGGTGCGCCGCTGGTCAAGCGCTACCGTGCTCCGGCGCACCCGTTTGTGCGCAAGTTCAGCCCCAGCGATGTGGAGCTGCTGGCCGAAACTCGATGCCCTGCACGGGACCCTCTCGGGGCCGGCCACGGTGCACTTGCTGCGCGGCGCCTACCACGTGTACGGGGAGGTCTGCTACCAGCGCTTGGCCGGGCTGTCGGTGTCGCACTTGTACAACCTGCGAGGCACCAGCGGCTACCAAGCCAAGCGCTTGCACTGAACAGTTACGGTTCCCGCGATTGCCGCCGATGTCGGGGTATCTGTGCAGGTCGGCGAGCCTGGCTTCTATGGCCGCATCGACATCGGCAACTTCCCGCAGCCCCAGGTGATCTACCCGCAGCCCGTCGTAATCCAGCCTGTGCCCGTCGGCGTGGTGCGCCCGCCGATCTACCTACGCGTACCTCCGGGCCACGCGAAGCACTGGGGCAAGCATTGCCGCGAGTACAACGCCTGTGGCCAGCCCGTCTACTTCGTGCAGGATCGCTGGTACAACGAGGAGTATGCGAAGCGCTATCGTGAGGACCACGGCCGGGGTCACCGCGAGCATCATGGCGATGACGGTGGCGAGGGTCACGGCCATGGACATGGAAACGGCAAGGGCCACAGGGACGGCTGAATGGTGCTCCCGTCCGCAATGCCGAGTTGTCAACCTCAGCACCGGGTGGTCAAGTGGAGGAGATCAACCCGATTCTGCGGGGCTGGGTGAATTGTTCACCATTGGTCACTCGAGCCGGTGCTTCCAAGTCGCTAAGCGCTGGGTGGAGTTGAAAGTACGCCGACACATGATGCGAGCCCGGAATCGCCAAGGCTTCGGCTGGGAGCAGTGGAGTATAAAGTGGCTGTACGACACCCGGGGGCTGTTCAACGGCTAGGACGAGGGGCACGCGCTGGTGCGCGAGATGTTGCTCAGCAGTGCGGACATCGTGCCCCAAGCCGATCGCTGCTGGTGCGGGTACATTCGCTGGCTCATGCAAGACGCAACCACGCTCTGACAAAACTGTGCACAACGCTCAACGCGCTCGAGATTCGCTATCCGGGCACCGACCTGACGCTGGTCTACGAGGCGCCCGAGGTTGCATAGATTTTTGCGACCATGTCAGGAGTCCTGAACTTAATGTAAGCCCGAGGGGCTTCACTCAATGCCTAGCAGCTACGCCGCGCCCAGGTGTATCGCAATCACCAGCAGGACAATCGACGCGATGGCTAGCAATACAATCACGGCGTCTCCGGACAGGCTTTCCCGGATGCGTTCGCGTAGCGTCGGTGTGCGGTGCCCCGCATAAGGCCAAACGTCAGGCTGCTCGTCGTTCTCGCGATTCGGTTCCATCGCTGTGTCCAAACCGTCTTGCAGCCTGCGCAGGTATGCGGTGCACCAGCGGATGATGAATCAATCGTGCGGCGTGGAGCGTAACGTTGCCATTTGCATCAGGAGGCGCGTGTCCGACTCGGATAGGTCGCAGACTTCCTCCTCAGTCCACCGCAGCGGGGCACGCCTTGCAGTCCGCTCCGCGCTTGACGTTGCTGTCACGTGCTCACTCCCGCTCGGCTTCAGCCGAGCAGTTTTCACGCCAGCCGCGGCGCACTTCAGCACGCGGCTGTCAGCAGGATCGCCAATCGGCAGACGATGAAACCAAGTCTATGAAGTCCGCAGCATCACGGCTGTGCGAGGCCTCATAACTGGACAGTCGACGCTCAGTGGACAGGCAACGTATGGCATAGCGTTTGCGTTAGTCGTCTGCAGACTACAACCTGGCTGAGAATCTGCAGAGATGTCAAATGAAAGCGACTCGTAACCCCGCCTAGCCCGCGCCTAGCCCCTATCCTTCGTTGGTTGACGCGCTTCGCTTGCTGCCCAATATACGACCGGTTTGTGAGTGTCATCGGTTGGGCGAGGCCAAGCATTGTGCCTCTCATTCGCACGACCACACTGCCTCCGTCAACGGAGTATCGGTAACGCTTTCGGAGCTCGAGGAACTATTTTTGAACAACAATGGGGGAGGCCCGCGCGTCTCGCCGGCGGGAGCGGCCTTGCTTTCTGCGTCTACTTGAGCAAGGCGCATTTGACCTCGCGAACGTCAGGCACGAATACTGCACCCTGCCACACTTTAGGCCAGTTCAGAAGAACGAGTCGCGCCTGGAGAGATGGCGATGCTGTTCACGAGCGGGGAGTTTCTCTTTGTCTATTTGCCGGTGGCGCTCGGGGCGTTCTTCCTGATCGCGCGCGTGGCCGGACGTGCCGCGGCCGCCGTCTGGTTGGCGCTCGCGTCCCTCGTGTTTTACGGCTACTGGCGGCCCGAGCACGTCGCGCTACTGGTCACGTCCATTCTCGTCAACTATTTGTTCGGAGCTCTGATCTCGCGGGCGCGGAGCGAGGGCCCCGCGTCGGCGCGGGGGCTGCTGACCGCCGCGGTGGCCGCCAACCTCGTGGTGCTCGGCTATTTCAAATACGCCAACTTCTTCGTGAGCACGGTCGCGTCGGTGTCCGGGGAACCGCTGGGCACCGTGGACGTCCTGCTGCCGCTCGGCATCTCGTTCTTCACGTTCACGCAGATTGCGTATCTCGTCGACGTGCGCGTGGGCAAGGTCACCGACCGGAATCCGATCCACTATGCACTTTTCGTCACCTATTTCCCGCATCTGATTGCCGGGCCGGTTCTGCATCACGCCGAAATGATGCCGCAGTTCGCGAAGGCGGATATCTATCGCGCCTACCTGCGCAGCATGACGATCGGCCTCGCGTTCCTGACGATCGGGCTGGCGAAGAAAATCCTGGTGGCGGACAGCGTCGCGCCGCTAGCGAACGACGCGTTCGCGCAGGCCACCGTTGGGCCGCTCACGACGTTCGCCGCGTGGCTCGGCATGCTCGCCTACACGCTGCAGATTTACTTCGACTTCTCGGGCTACTCCGACATGGCCGTCGGCCTGAGCCTGCTGATCGGCGTGCGCCTGCCATACAACTTCAACTCGCCGTACCAGGCGCGAAATATCTCGGACTTCTGGCGTCGCTGGCACATGACGCTGTCGCGCTTCCTGCGCGACTACCTGTACATCGCGCTGGGCGGCAATCGGCGCGGGCTTTTCCGGCGCTACTCGAACCTGCTGGTCACGATGCTCCTCGGCGGCCTGTGGCACGGCGCCTCGTGGACGTTCGTCGTCTGGGGTGGATTGCACGGCATCTATCTATGCGTCAATCACGCGTGGCAGTGGCTGTGGGAGTGCATACCCGCTGAGCGCCACCCGAAAGGGCCGGTGTGGTCGGCGGCCGCGAGGGTATCGAGCGTTACGCTGACGTTGCTGGCCGTGATCGTCGCGTGGGTATTCTTCCGTGCGACGACCATTCACTCCGCATTCGGCATCGTGGGCAGCATGTTCGGGCTCGGCAAATCGACGCCTGCCACCGCGCCGCCGCCGCATGCGCCGATGATGTGGATCGTACTCTTCAGCGCCATCGCGCTATTCGCCAGAAACTCTCAACAACTGATCGACGGCAACATGGCGAAAGCATTGGACCGGGTCGCCGAAGGCTCGTGGTACGGCGAGCGGATCGCTGCACTCTGCGGTGCCATGATCGTTGCAATCGTGCTGCTGGCGCTGATCGCAGCGTCCCGGAACGTCACCGAATTCATCTACTTCAACTTCTGACATGACTGTTCAGCGATTTCTTCTGCGGATGAGCGCGTTCGGAGGCGGCGTGGTTGGCATGCTGGTGCTGCTGGAGATCGTCCTGCGCTTCGCGCCGATCGTGAACGGGACGTATGCCGCCGATCCTCGCGCCACGTGGCCGCTCCATACCTTTATCGCCGATTCGAGCTACACGTACTCGGTGGGCTGGGACGCCGGGAATCTCCATCGGGGCCGCATCAACAACTTCGGCTACGTCTCGCCGCGCGACTACCGGCCGGGAGAGTCTGCCATCGTTGTGATCGGCGACAGCTATATCGAATCGCTGATGAACGACTATCACGAAACGCTCCAGGGCGAGCTGGGCCGCTATCTCGAGACGGAGCAGATCGTGATGAACTTCGGCATGTCCGGGGCAGATCTGCCGCACTACCTGGGCACGGCGCAGACCGTCAGCCGGCATTTCTCGCCGACGTGGGCCGTCGTGCTGATCACGGAGGGCGACTACAAGGGCGGCTTCTCCGCCGACAGCGGCTTCTATCGCTGGGCGCCCTGGCGCGATCCGCCGATCGAGCTGGTGCCGGAGGTGAAGCGCTCGGCGCTGGTTAAATTCACCCGCAGCCTCGCACTCGTGCGCTACGTGCGCGGGAATCTCGCGATCCGATTCGGCGACCTGATCCACTTGCACCGCGCGGTCGACGGCGGCCCGCAACCGGCCTGCTCGCATCGGACGCTCTCCCCGCTCGACGAGTCGCTGACCGCGCGTTACATCGATGCGCTACCGAGAGCGCTCAACCTGCTCCCCGCGCGCGTGATCCTGGTGTTCGACTCCGATCGCAAGACCATCTACGCCGGCACGCTGGCCGCCGCCACCGAATGCCCAAGCGTCGACGAGCTGGCGCGCAATCGGCTGATGGCGCTCGCGACCGAGCGCGGCATGCGCGTGATCGACAGCGCGCCGGTTTTCCGGCGCTGGTACGCGGCCACCCGCCAGCCTATCGACTTTCAGGACGGCCACTGGAACCCGGTCGGGCACCGGCTGATGGCACAAGCAGTGGCGCAGGTGATCAATGAATCCGGCTTTCGGCAGAGTCGAGATGTGGCGCGGTGGCGGTAGACGCAGCATATCTGTGACCGCCCCTTTCGTTTGGCGGTGCCTCACTAGCCGAACCATAGCTCCGGTTCCACATCCCGCTCATCGAACCGGACAGGCGCTACTAACGCATCCGGCTCTCGGACAAGACGCATGCTTTTGCGCACGAAAGGTCGCGCTCTACGTGACCGAGCAACAGCAAGGGTCGTGTGTCCCTCACTGCACTTCTCACGGCTAAGCAGGCACAACCGCCGATGTGGCCGCTTGGGCCGACATCTGCTTCCCGGGCCAGGCCCGAATCCTTCCTTCACTTCAGCATGTGACGCCTGCCGCGGCTCCGTGCCTTGACGGAGTTTGCTAGGGTTGCCCCAATCTCCAGCTCTTCGCCACTTTCAACGTCAGCCTTGAACTGAGGTCCCTTCCCTCCGCCGGCATTACCCGGCTTCGTCGGTACAGCGGACCTCTCCGCCACCCGACAGCGCCCTCTCTGACCGTTACCGGTCTCAGGTTGGTCGTCACGACCGACCACGCCATCGGGCTTCCCGTGTTGCGCGCGCTTTCCTTGTGTACATGCTGTCGCCACTACCCCGGCGCAGCGACTGAGGCTACTTCTTCGCTCATGCTCCTCAATTGTGTCAGCCTTCCCCGCAAGGGTAGACGGGTCGGCCTGCACATCGTCCTTTTCGAGGCTTGCTCGGCGTTCACTCGCGTTACGGCCTGCACACTCGCGCTGTCACCGTATTTCGTGACACGCTTACCCGAAAGCTTCAGCCATTTCGTCTCCTCCAAGCTCCACAGGCCCGTCATCAATTTGAAGAGAAGTTCAAAGTCAAAACCGACCGGTTCAGACTCAAACCTCTATTGGAATCGACTGTAAGCCTCTGCCGCGTGTTCGTATTGGAATTACACTTGCGCTCACAAGCTGCTGCCGGTCTTCGCTGAGAAGAACCCGCTGAGGAGGCCTGCTTCGGCGAGCACGCACGTGATCCCTGTGTCGGCCGAGCGATACCTTGGACTTAGAGCCGAACCCGTCCGCTTTGGATGCGGCGGTAGAGCACCGGATCGAGAGGCACGAAGCCGTTGCGCTCGGGATCGTGAAAATAGATCGTATCCGCGGTCGCAGTCGGATCGTAACCATCGCGCACCAGATCACTTTTCTTCTGCTTGAAAGTCGAGGTGATCTCGAGCTTGCTGCAGATGCGCAGGAAAAGCGGACAGGCATAGGCGGGCAGGCGGCTGACAAGATGCTCTCGAAACGCCGTGAGATCGAACGCCTTGTCGACGACCAGTGCGGCCATACCGGCGCGGCCGTCATTCCCGGGAATCTCGACACCGTAAGCGCTCGCCTCCGTGATTCCCGGAAACACGCTGATCACGTCGGCCACCTCCGAGGTCGCCACGTTCTCCCCTTTCCAGCGGAAGGTGTCGCCGATGCGGTCGACAAAATAGAAGTAGCCGTTGGCATCCTTGCGCATCAGATCGCCGGTGCGGAACCAGGCGTCCCCTGATTCGAATACATTGCGAAGGACCTTCTTCTCGGAGGCTCCGCTGTTCGTATAGCCTTCGAACCTGCCTTCCAGGCTCGCCGAGTCCCGGAGAATCTTGCCGATGGCCTCCCCCACCTCGTTGGGACCGCAGCGAACACAGAATCCCAGTTCATCGCGGACCGGCTCGCCTGCCTCGACGTCGAACTTCACCAGCGCCGTGGGAGAGCGGTGCGCGAGAAACGGCGGGATGCGACCGATGGCGCCGGGCTTGCCTTCGACATTGAACAGTGTGACGTTGCCTTCGGTGGCAGCATAGAACTCCAGAATCTGCGGGATCTGGAACCGGCTCTTGAAGTCGTTCCACACGTCCGCCCTGAGCCCGTTGCCACAGCATAGCCTGAGCTTGTGGTTGCGTTCTCGCGGATGGGGGCGGACGTGCAGGAGGTAACGGCACAGCTCCCCGATATACTGGAACAGAGTGCATTCCCAGCGCGTGACTTCGTCCCAGAATTGGCTGGCGGAGAACCGTTCCCGGATGACAACCGAGCCGCCGTTGACCAGCACCGCTCCGCTCGCCACCACTCCGCCGACACTGTGATACATCGGCAGACAGTTATACATGCGGTCGCTCGGCCGAGTATCCATCATGCCGGCAAACCAGCAGCTCCACATCATCAGCCGGTAATGGCTGACGTATGCGGCCTTAGGCAGACCGGTCGTACCCGATGTGTAGATCAACAGAGCGCGGTCGGCGATGGTCAGCGGCCGGCGCTCCGCTTCCGTGAGCGCTTCGCCCGAGCGCCCATCGATCTCGCATGCGAGATCGGCAACCCCGTCGCTATCGCCTCCATGCACCCATACCTTGGCATTGGTCGAAAGGTGCGGCCGTGCGCCGGCGAATGCGCCGAACAGTTCTTTGGCAACGACGACATGCTTGGGTTCGACGACGTCGATGCAGTGCGCGAGCGAGCGGTCGAAGAGGTTGGTGTTCAGTAACGCGACAACACCACCCACCCGAGTGATGCCGAGCCAGATGGCCATGTATTCGGGTCGATTGGGCATGAGCAGACAGACGGCATCGCCCGTGACGAGACCGAGTCCGAGCGCCCACCGCGCATAGCGATTCGACCGCTCCGTCAGCTCACGATAGGTCAGGCATTCGCGGTCCGAAAGGAGCGCCGGTGCGTCACCGAACTTCTCCGCAAGCTCCTCGATCAGGACCGGGAAGACACGCCCGGGACGGCTCCCGATCGGCTTGGTCAATTCCAGCGCACGCAGCCACGCCCGCACAGCAGATGGGTTGCCGTCGGCCGGCCTCTTACCGGTCACGATGTCATCCAGGTCCATTGCTGACGCGGTTACACATCCGTTACGCACGCCTCTCGCTCCAGAGATCCCAGTTCCTCCCCCTTCAAGGGGGAGGCTAGGAGGGGGATGGGTCAAGATAGATGCTCAAACCCATCCCCACCCCACCCCTCCCCTTGAAGGGGAGGAGGCTTAGAGGTTCAACGCTTAGGCTCGCGAAGGTGGCAGATGAAGGAGGCACGGACGGCGGTCCGGCGGCTAGCTGTGCGCAAAGGCCCAGTACAGCTCACGTGCCTTGCGGTAGAAGGGCCCGGGCTGCAGAGGACGCTCGTCGATGCGCGTGATCGGGGAGACCTTCGAGAAGTTTCCCGACGAGAAGATCTCGTCGGCGCCCTGGAAGTCGCCATAGTTCAGCGTCTTCTCGACGACCATTGCTCCCGCCTCTCGCAGGAGCTTGATCACGCGCTGGCGCGTAACACCGTCCAGGAAGGTTCCGTTCGGCGCCGGAGTATAGACCACGCCGTCCTTCGCCATGAAGACGTTGGCGGTTCCGAGCTCCGCGATGTTGCCCAGCATGTCGCGCAGCAGGCAGTTGTCGAAACCACGCGCTTGCGCCTCCATGATGGCGCGCGCGTTGTTCGGGTACAGGCATCCAGCTTTGGCGTGCACGGGCGCGCATTCTGCGGTCGGCCGACGGAACTCAGACAAGGTGATTGCGCTGCCAGTCGGCTTAGGTATCGGCGCCTCGTAGATGCACAGACACCAGCGCGTCGATTCCGGATCGTGACGGATCCCGCCCGGGGAGCCGGTTTCGGCCCAGTACATGGGGCGAATGTAGAGCTCCGCGTTGCGATCGAAGCGCTTCAACCCATCCCTCGCCAGTCCGATCCAGTCCTCGGTGGAAAGCACTGGCCGCAACAGGAAGTTCACTGCGGATTGGTTTACCCGTGCGCAGTGCAGGTCGAGATCGGGCGTCACTCCCTCGAATGCGCGCGCACCGTCGAACACCATCGAGGCCAGCCACACGCCGTGGGTGCGCGGTCCCATGATCGGTACGCTGCCTTCCAGCCAGTCGCCGTCGAAGAAGGTCCACGTCTTGGTAACGCTCACGGGCTTGAAGCGCCCCGTGACCGCGGCGGGCCGCCGCTCGACCACACTCTCGCGCGGGTCTGCTGCTATCGACATCTTGCTACCCCTCTCAAGTAACCTCGCACAACCACTTGATCGTGCGAGTAGTGAGACGCCAACACCACACCGCCCCGGCGCCTCGGTGGCGCCACCCCGCCTCGTGAGAGGAGGAACTCCCCTCCTTCTCGAGGGAGCGGCGGCATGCGAAGGCGCGAACACCACACCGCCCCGGCGCCTCGGTGGCGCCACCCCCTCGTGAGAGGCGGGGAGGAAACTCCCCTCCTTCCCGAGGAGGGGTGGCACGCGAAGCGTGACGGGGTGGTGCGCTCATGCACGACGTCTCTTTCCTTCCGTCTGGCCGTCCAGCGGGGTTAGTCCGCTCGATTTGAACCTTGCGACTCTCTCATCCCAGCGCCTGGTCGATGTCGTCGATGATGTCGTCGATGTGCTCGATGCCGATGCTCAGCCGGATCATCTCGGGCTTCACCCCGGCTTTCGCCTGCTCTTCGGTCGACATCTGCCGGTGCGTGGTCGAAGCCGGATGGCAGGCCAAGGACTTTGCATCACCGAGGTTGACCAGTCGCTTGATCAGCTTGAGCGCGTCGTAGAACTTCGTTCCGGCCTCATAGCCTCCCTTGACTCCGAAAGTCATCAAGGAGCACGCACGACCACCGAGGTACTTCTGGGCAAGCGCGTGATAAGGGTTGTCCGCAAATCCCACATAGTTGATCCACTCGACCCTGCCATCGTCGCGCAGAAACTCAGCCACCTTTCTGGCGTTGTCGACGTGCCGCTCGACGCGCAGCGCTACCGTCTCGATCCCTTGAAGCAGCAGGAAAGCGCTCAACGGCGCGAGAACGGCTCCCGTAGTCCGCTGGTAGACGCTGCGACAGCGAGCGATATAGGCGCTCGCGCCGTAGCGCTCCGTGTACACCAGCCCGTGATAGGAGGGGTCCGGCTGGTTCAGCATGGGAAAACGCTGGCTATGCGTTTTCCAGGGGAATCGTCCGCTGTCGACGATGATTCCACCCATGGTGGTGCCGTGCCCGCCGAGGAACTTGGTCAGTGAATGCAGGACGATATCCGCGCCGTAGTCGATCGGCCTCAGCAGGATGGGCGTGGCAACCGTGTTATCGACGATGAGGGGGACGCCATGCTTGTGTGCGACCTGCGCCAGCTTCTCGATGTCGCAAATATTCCCCGCCGGATTGCCGACGCTTTCGCAGAAGACCGCTCTGGTCTTGTCGTCGATCAACCGCTCGATCGCCTCCGCCTGATCGGACTCGGCAAATCTGACAGTCACACCCTGGCTCGGCAGTACATACGCAAACAGCGTGTGCGTAGTGCCGTAGAGCTGCGGAACCGAGACGATGTTACTGCCCAACTCGGTGACGTTGAGCACGGAATAGTTCAGAGCCGCCTGCCCGGTACTGACGCTCAGTGCCTCCACCCCGCCCTCGAGCGCAGCGACGCGTCGCTCCAGCACCGCATTGGTCGGATTGGATATCCTGCTGTAGCGGTAGCCTTCGACTTCGAGGTTGAACAGCGCAGCGCCATGCTCGGCGCTGTCGAACGCATACGCGACCGTCTGGTAGATCGGGACAGCAACGGCCTTGGTCGTCGGTTCGACGTCGTAGCCGCCGTGAATGGCTATCGTCTCGCTGCGCATGTGTTCACCTGGCTTCCCGGCCTCCAGGCCAGAACCGTGGAGTGGACGAGGCGCCGGCTTGGCGGGCATGTCCGCGACAGACGCGCCTTCATGCTTGTCGGGGGTTGGCAGATCTGGCATTCCGAATGCTCCTCACTACATAAGCGGCTGCTGCTCTATCGGCCCTGCGCTGCCAGCGCCAGTGCGCGGATCCTCGAGAGCGTGGTTGCAGGCGTGATCGCCTCGGGATCGATCTTGAGGTGAATGATGGCAGGCTTTCCCGAAGCCTCGGCTGCCTTGAATGCCGGGGCGAACTCGGCGGTCTTCTCCACCGTCGCGCCGAATCCGCCGAATGCGCGAGCGTAGGAGCTGAAATCCGGATTTCTCAGCCCGGTTGCGAACACGCGGCCGGGGTAGTCACGCTCCTGGTGCATACGGATGGTGCCGTAGAGTCCGTTGTCGCAGACGATCACGACAATCGGCAGATCGTATTGAACCGCTGTGGCGAACTCCTGGCCGTTCATCAGGAAATCACCGTCACCGTTGACGGAGATGACCGTTCGCTCGGGGTACAGGCGCTTCATCGCGACTGCTGCGGGTACTGCCGTAGCCCATCGAGGCAGAAGCAGGTGCGATGTGCGTGGCAAAACGACGGAAACGGTAGAAGCGATGGATCCAAGCGGCGTAGTTGCCCGCGCCGTTGCACAGGATGGTATCGATGGGCAGGTTTTCGCGCAGCCATACCATCACGGCGCCGAGATTGACGTCGCCGGGCTGGTCGGTCGGCGCGTCCGTCCAGGCGAGGTAGTCGGCGTGCGCCAGTTGCGTTTGCTCGCGCCAGTTCACCTGCTTCGGCGGCCGCAGCGCCTCCGCCGCTTGGGCAAACGCCGTCGGGGCGGCGTGAATGGCAAGATCGGGACAGTAAACGCGGCCCAGCTCCTCGGCGCCGGGATGGACATGGACCAGTTTCGTCTGTGGCCGGGGAATATCGAACAGCGTGTAACCCTGCGAAGGTATCTCTCCGAGCCGGCCGCCGACAACCATGACGAGGTCAGCCGCTTTCACGCGCGCGATCAGCTTCGGATTGGGGCCGAGCCCGAGGTCTCCGGCGTAGCACCGATGCAGCGGATCGAACAGCGGCAGGCGCCGGTAGCTGGTCGCGACCGGCAGATCGAAGGATTCGGCGAATCGCGCAATCGTGCCGCACGCCTTCTCCGACCAGCGGCTCCCGCCGAGGATGAGGACGGGCCGTTCCGCCTCCGACAACAGCTTCTCGAGTGCCGCCATTTCTGGCGGACCAGGCCAGGTCTCCACAGGCTCGAAGGCGGGCGTGTTCATCACCGTGACCCGTTCGAGCAGCATGTCCTGGGGCAACCCCACCACGACCGGGCCCGGGCGGCCGCTGGTCGCGGTGTAGAAAGCACGCGACACGAGCTCAGGCACCCGGGTGGCATCGTCGATCTCGGTCGCCCATTTGGCCATGCCGCCGAATACGGCGCGAACGTCGAGCTCCTGGAACGCCTCGCGCTCCTTGGTGTTGCGTGCAACCTGGCCCACGAACAGGATCATCGGGGTCGAGTCCTGGTGGGCGATATGGATGCCAGGCGAGGCATTGGTCGCCCCGGGACCGCGGGTGACAAAGCAGATGCCGGGGCGGCCGGTCGCCCTCCCGACGGCGTCCGCCATCATCGCCGCGCCACCCTCCTGGCGGCAGACCGTTACGGTGACTTCGCGGTCGCGCAAGGCGTCGAGCACGGCAAGATAGCTTTCGCCGGGAACGCAGAATACGTGGTGCACGCCATTGGCCGTCAACTGGTCGACCAATACCTCGGCGGCAGTCCTGGCTAGGTCACCGGCGCGCATGAAACGGACCTTCGTGTTGCGATGATTCTGTCACACGGCCGCGAGTGACATGAGTGGCGCCCGCCGCTCCCGACGCCTAAACCGCCAGCGCTTCGCGAACGGACGCGGGCCACCTGCGGAGATCTACCCCGTGCGTCCAGAACAGCGCCAGGACGAGCCGATCGATGCCGAACGCAACGCAGCCAGTATGCGCGACTTCACCGGCTTCCGTCCGCAGACCCCAGGTCGTCCCGAAGTGATCGCGGTGATAGTTGAAGCTCATGCAGGCGGTTGGCTGCTCGGCAGAGCGCAGCGGAATCAGCAGTTCGAACTTCAACGATTGCTCGACTTGACTCATCGCCATCAACTTGCGGGCCCGCCCGAAGAACGGGTCGCTGGCTTGCTCCATCCGATACCGCAGACCTAAACGATCGGCAATCTCTTTCGCCCGCGTCATCCAGCGCTCGCGGAAGTCGCCGATCAGCTCCGGTGTCCCGACGCGCACATACTCCCGCATCCGGAAGGACTGCAAGCGGTCCAGATCCTTCGATGGTTCGTGCCGGAAGCAATCGCAGGCGACGTCGAACAGCAGACCACCCGCCGGGACACTGCCGCGCTCGGCTACGAGCGGATAGACGGGATAGCAAGCGGCCGGGCTCAGTACCAGGTCGGCCGGCGCCAGCGCCGGCCCCCAGTCCTGGCCGGCCTCGATCTGTTCCACGACGGCATTGATCTGGACTTCGTTGCCGTGCAGGCAGCTCACGCACCCGAGAAGATGCGGAAAGCTCTTCAGGTAGCCCGACTTCTGCAGGTGGGCACGACTCATGACGGGCGGAAACCGCAGGATCTCCGTACCGGGCTCGCGATGCCGCGAGATCAGCGTCGACAGGCCTTCAACGACTTGCTCGAAGAGAGCCGTGCGCGCATAGACGCCGTCGATGCTCATCGGCTGGAACAGGGCGCGAGCGAGCGAGTCGGGCGGATCTCTCAGTTTGGTAAGACTCTCGGCTATATCGTTCATGCGGTTTGTACTCCAATTCTTCTAGATCTCACGGGGGAGCTCCGGGTCGGCGCAGGTTGGCGGCGGTCGACCACGTCAATCCCTCAACAATGGCGGTACTTCGCTCAGCAACGATGCGGCTGCGACATTCGCCAGGATGCGGTCGTTGTTGATCATGATCGGCGACGACAAGACGTCGCGCAGATGACGGCCGATGCTGAACTCGCTGTCGTTGCGATATCCGGTCAACCCACCGGCTTGCAGCGAGCTCATCACCGTCGCGATCGCCAGCTCGGATGCGTTCACCTTGAGCAGGTTCATTGCGGTCTGGAAGTCGACCGACTCGAGCGCGCGTTCGTCGGTTGCGGCGCCTTCGAAGCGGCGCAGCGCCGAAGCCACGAGTCCTCGCAGCGTCCGCAGCGACGCGCTGGCACGGGTGAGATGGGCGGCACCGGGCGGGAGCTGGCCCTCTGCGCGACGGGCGGCAGCGCGGGTAAACAGGCGAGCGCGCTCGACCGCACCGGCGGCGATACCGGTCCAGACCCCGCTCCAGGCAAGGTGCGCAACCGGCACCATGGTCTGGGGATGGATCTTCTCGTAGGGGTCCGGCAGGATCTGCTCGCGCTCGCCGGTCGCCTTGAGCGTGAACCCGGCACTGCAGGTGCCTCGCATGCCGAGCGTGTCCCACTCCAGAACGCGCTCGAGGGAATAGTCTTCCTTCATGAATACGACGAGCACCTGGTCGGACGCTGGCGCGTCCGGAGAGCGGCGCGCGGTGGTTACGATTCCATCGGCTTGCTCGCCGTAGGAAATGACCGTCGCACTTCTTTCCAGAGCAATGCGGGAGTCGCGTTGCTCGACCGGAGCGCGCTCTTGCGAACGTCGCCGCCGCCCTGACCTTCCGTGGTCGAAGACGCCAGCAGCAACTGCTCGCTGCAAATGCGGCGCAGCAGGCGTTGGTGCCACGCACTGCCGCGCCCGTGGCGAAGCAAACAGGCGATCTTGATCTGATGCATGGCATAGATCATGGCTGTCGACGCGCATCCTCGGCCGAGCATGTAGCAAACATCCACGACGTCGGAGAGACTGGCGCCTTCGCCACCGAACTCGCGCGGGTATCTGAATGCCCAGGAGGCGCTCCGCTCGCGCCGAGTCGAACGCTTCGCGGGGAAAGCGCGCTTCGCGATCGACCGCGTCGGCGTTGCTCGCGGCGATTGCGGCGGTAGCTTGAGCGCGGGCTTTGAGATCTGCCGCGTTGACGGATGATTCAATTGCGGGAGCGAGCGCGTCGGCAGCAAGACTCAAGTCTGAGGTCCAGCCATTCTTCATGAGCATGATGACATCCTTGTGTGACCCACCCCACTTCGACTCCAGGCCCGAGCCGTAACACGCACGCTGCCACGATTGTGCCGACCGGAAGCCCGGCCGCGCGATGATTGTGGCGTTCTACATGCGCCAACTGGCACGGCAACTATCGGGATGGACTCTCCGATCGGTGGTGGTGGGGCTAGCATCCTGGAGCCTCAACTGCGATATGCCTTGCGCGAGGATCAACGGGACGCGGATTCGGGGGAGAACCAACGCCAACCCGCGGAACATTTGGAGTTGGATGGCCAGCGCAACAGGCTGGTAGAACGATAAGTGACCATGCGGTCACTGCCTCCCTGAAGGTTTGAAAGGCGCGATTCTTTCGAGCCGCACCCGACAATGCCCGGCCGCTATGCACATCGGGGCGACGCACCCCAAGCGGAATCCGGTTGCCCTCTTGTTCTGACTACAGGCTCTTGGTGCCGCACGCTCTCGTCGTCGAGTTCGGCCGCCGGCTCGTGCCGCCCGGCTACCCACCCAATTCGGGCGCGCATAGCCGGAAGCCGAATTGCGTGCTGCAGTGCGTATGATAGGCAGAGCGAAGTCGTCCCGGATAATACCGTCAAAGCATTGTGAACCGTGCCTCGCCTACGCCCTTTCTCGATATAGGTCAATCACTTCCATGCCCTTCCGGTCCTGCTTCGCGGCCGAGCAGGCGCGGTGTCTCCCGCCACGCGGACCAATACATTGGTGCGGATGGCGGACGGCAATCCCACCTGCTCGCGGCGATTGACATCGATTCACATCCAAGCCCTCGGAGGTCCGCGCATTTGAGCAGTGCGATCAAGCAAGTTGACGAGCCGACGTCGTTCCAATAAATTTAGCCACAGCTAGGCAACGCTGGAGCAGATGCTCCTTACGCCGACGTGGGGACGATTACATATGACTAAGGTGGTTGATGTGTCTGTGAAAGAGCGGGTGGGCGACATCGTCCGCGAGATACTCGAGAAGCGTTCGGTGAGCAAGGCCGTATTGGCCGATGACGAGCTGCGGGCCGTGGGCCTCACATCGATGGACATGGTGAGTCTGATGCTCGCCGTCGAAGCCGCGTTCGACCTGACGATACCCGAGACCGACATGACGCTGGACAATTTCCGGACCATTGCCGCGGTGGACACTTTGGTCACGACTTTGCTGCGCGACAGGTGAGGGAGTCTCCAGGACCTCGGTGACCGTTAGGTTGCATTCCACTGGCGGCGAGGCGCCGCCACTCGGGCGTCCACGCCATGCTGCCGCCGATCTGTGCGGATTGCACGTTCGCCCGGGGTGATCATGCCGCTCGATCCCCACGTGAAGAGGTTCCTGGTGATGGCGGCAGCCGCCGGCGTCACCGGCGTATCGAAGCAAACTCCGGCACAGATGCGCCAAGCCTTCGTCAGCTTGGCGCAGATGGTGGACGTCAAGGACGTACCTGTCGGCAGGATTGAGAACGGGCAGCTGCCGGGTCCTGGCGGTCCATTGGCAATTCGCAGCTATGCGCCGGTGGGAACTGATGCCAGACGCTGTCCGGGTTTGATCTATTTCCATGGCGGTGCCTGGGTGTTTGGAAACCTCGACACGCACGAAGGCCTCTGCCGCATGCTCGCCAACGACTCCGGTTGCCGCGTTGTCTCGGTCGAGTATCGACTCGCCCCCGAGCACAAGTTCCCCGCCGCTGTCGAGGACAGCTATGCCGCCACGAAGTGGGTAGCGGAGAATGCCTCGCGATTGGGCATCGATCCCGACCGCATCGCGGTAGGCGGCGATTCCGCGGGTGGCGGTTTGGCCGCCGTGGTCTGTCAACTGGCAAAACAGAAGGGCGGTCCTCGTCTGGCGCTCCAGGTCCTGTTGTGTCCGGTCCTCGACATGTGCGCTGACACCGAATCGCGCCGCGCATTCGCAGAGGGCTATTTCCTCGATCAGGCAACCCTGGACTGGGCGTTGAAGCACAATGGGCTCCCTGGACTGGACCTGCAACACCCGCATGTCTCGCCGCTGCGCGCCACGGACTTTTCCGGCCTGCCGCCGGCCCACATCCACACCGCCGAATTCGATCCGGTGCGCGACGAAGGCCGAGCCTATGCCGACGAGCTCGAGCGGGCCGGTGTGGAGGTGCGCTACACCTGCCATCAAGGCATGATTCACCACTTCTACGGCATGGCCGGCGTGATCCCTTACGCCCGCACCGCCGTAAAGGCGACTGGCGCCGCAATCAAGCAGGCCCTCTCCTAGATCGAGACTAGCTAGCGTGGATCACCGAAAGAATCGCTTGACGCTGTGGGGAAGGAAAACGAAATGGATACGAAAATGATAAAGCCAACCATCATCTCGGAGATCGAGCGGCTCGCAGAAGAGCAGCGCGTGAAACTGCCGCGGTTGTCCGACGATCTGATTCTGCAGGACTCTGGGCTGGATTCGCTCTGGTTCGCGGTCCTCGTCGCTCGTCTTGAAGACTCGCTCGGCCTCGACCCCTTCACGGAGTCAGGCGATGCGGGCTTTCCCGTGACGCTGGGCGATTTCGTAAGTGCGTACGAGAATGCCGCCAAGTGACTTGAAGACCCTGCGTGGCTCGTTGGGCAGCGCACAGGACGCGTCCGACCGCTTCCTCTGGGCGGTCGACAAGAGTGTTCGTCTAAGCGACCTGGTCGGTGGTTCGAGCTTCGGTGGTCGTCTCCCGGAGCTTCGCGGCCGGTCCGTCCTGGTCGCCACCGAAGATCAGCTCACGACGGCGCTGGCGTTCATCGAGCTGGACGGAGTCGCGCGGCGCCTCGTCCTTTGTCCCGGCGATTTGTCACCAAGCCATCTCGCGCATGTGATCGCGGAGGCCGAGGTGGATGCAATCGTCTGCGACCACGATGCGCCGGTACCGGGCGAGAGCGGTGTCCCGTTGCGCGTCCGCTGCACCTCGACGATCGTACCGACCGAGGCTGCGTTAACCGGTGACCGTCGAACAGAATGGGTCATGCTGACATCGGGTACGACCGGGATGCCGAAAATGGTCGTGCACAGCTTGAGCAGTCTGACCGCGGCAATCAAAATCGGCGACGTCCCGAAGAACTCAATCATCTGGGGCACCTTCTACGACATCCGCCGATATGGTGGACTCCAGGTCTTCTTCCGCGGTGTCCTCTGCGGGGGCTCACTGGTGCTTTCGAGCGCCAAGGAGTCGATCGGGGATTATTTGACCCGGGTGGGATCGTGTGGGGTGACCCATATCCTGGGGACCCCGACACACTGGCGGTTCGCTCTGATGAATCCAACGGCGCGCGCGATCTCGCCTCAGTATGTCCGCCTGTCGGGCGAGATCGCAGACCAATCGATCTTGGACAGTCTCCGGGCCTTCTATCCGCAGGCGCGCATTGCTCATGCGTTTGCCTCGACGGAGGCGGGTGTGGCATTCGAGGTTGGCGACGAGCTCGAGGGGTTCCCTGCGAGCCTGGTCGACGGCGACGCGGGCGAGGTGGTCATGAAAGTGGTGGATGGCTCGCTGCGCATCCGTTCGGTTCGGACAGCATCCCGCTTTGTCGGCGGGGAGGCGGTGGCGCTCAAGGATGCCGACGGATTCGTCGACACCGGGGACATCGTAGAGTTGCGTGGGGACCGCTACCATTTCGTCGGGCGAAGGGGCGGGATCATCAACGTGGGCGGACTCAAGGTCCACCCCGAGGAAGTCGAGGCGGTGATCAACCGCCATCCGCACGTGCGAGCGTCGCTGGTTCGGTCCCGGAAGAACCCCATCGTGGGCGCGATCGTCGTCGCCGATGTGGTGCTGCGAGAGGAGACCGCGGACGTCACCGCGGCCGACCGGGCCGCCGAGGTGAAGCGTGAGATCCTGCAGGCCTGTCGGGACGCGTTGGCCGAGTACAAGGTGCCAGCAGCGATTCGCTTCGTGGCCTCCCTGGACGTCGGCACGACCGGCAAGCTGATGCGTCACCATGCGTAACATCATCGTGACCGGCGGAAGCCGGGGGCTCGGCCTGGGCATCGCGCAAAAGCTGACGGCGGCCGGCTACCGCGTCATTACGATCGCGCGACGCATGAGCGAGCAGCTGGCGTCCGCGATGCGAGATGAAGAGCAGTCCCGGTCCGGGTTCGCTTCACTTCGTTGCGTTCGACCTGGGCGACATCCAGGACATTCCCGCGTTGGTCAGGAAGATCCGTCAGGACTTCGGACCGATCTACGGCCTGGTCAACAATGCTGCTCTGGGATCGCACGGCATCCTGGCCAACATGAACAACGCGCAGATCGAGCAGCTTGTCCGCGTGAACACGATCTCTCCCATTGTCCTCACCAAGTATGCCGTGCGCTCGATGATGTCGGAGGGATGCGGGCGGGTCGTGAATGTCGCCTCGATCATCGGGTTTACCGGCTACAGCGGCCTGTCCGTCTACGCAGCAACCAAGGCGTCGATGATCGGATTCACCCGGTCTCTTGCAAGGGAAGTCGGACGGGTGGGCGTGAATGTGAACGCCGTTGCGCCCGGCTTCATCGAAACCGACATGACTCAGAGCCTGGGAGACGAGCAGCGGGGACAGGTTGCACGGCGCAGCGCGCTCCGCCGTCTTCCCGATGTCGACGACGTGGCCAATGCGGTCGAGTTTCTGCTCGGAGACAAGGCGAAGAACATCACCGGGACCGTGCTGACCGTCGATGCCGGCAGTACGGCATAGGCGGCAGCGGCGAATCAGTCGGTTTACCGGGCCGGGGAGGCTGGTTCAGTTCGCAACGGCGGGGCTTCCCGAGGCCGGCAACCGGCGGGGTGGCCGGATTTGCTCTCCGCTAATGCCGCCCGCAGGGGCGCGGTCAGCTGTTGCGCCACGACACGGTGCCCTTTCGCGCCCCAGGCATGGCCTTCCGGCGTACGGTAGTCGGCAACACCGTCGAACCATCGCTCGGTCCGTAGATAGTGCAACAGGCGCTTGCGGTCGAGGGCTTCCGCTTCGCTTTGGATCCCCGGCCAGTCTGCGAGGTGGCCCGGAACATCGAAGAGGAGAAGAGGGATGCCGCGGCGGTGCAGATCTTCGGCGAAAGCGCTCAGCAGCTGGTTGTGGAAGACCTCCTCGCCCTGCTTTTCGGCGGCTGATCCGCTCTTTACGCCATGGGCATACCAGAGAGCATAGGCGTGGTTTCTGATAAAATTGTAAGCAGCGCTTTTTTGCAGGATCGATTGGCTGAGCCAATTCTTGACTCCGGCCATCGCGCCGTCCATCGAGCGATCGCGATGAAAGCGAAATCGCCCGTTCTCGAGTGTCGTCACCGTCTCGTAGAGGTTGTCATCGGGATCGTTCTCGGTAAACTGCAACACCACCACGGCCGGTTGGAAGAGCATCCCGAACTCGTAGAAGGTTCGGATCTGATGCGTCAGGCCGAAACTGCCCACACCGAGGTTGACGATGCTTGCCTGTCCCGCAAACTCTTTCGCGAGCACGGCAGAATACTCCTCGCCGTCATTCACCCCGAACCCGAACGTGTTGGAATCGCCGAGTACCACGACGTTGGGGTGGTCGTAGCAGTTGGAGATTTCTGGGAGGGAGACCCGATAACCATACTCGTTCGTGTGGTACACGAAGCGCCAGACTCCCGGCAGTTCGTCGACGATGGTCTCGGATTCCGGCATCAAATGACCGTAGCGTTCGGAGTGGCGGTAGCGCGGATACATCATCGACTGCGGATCGATAAAGCGGACTGCGATCTCGAAGAAGATGAGCGGAACGACTATCACTAGCAACAACATGATTGTCGTAAACACCAACTTACGGCCCAAAACGACCTCCTCAGCGAAGAACGATGAAAGAGTCTCGTCCCTGGTCGGAGAATCGCCTCGCTCCTGGCCGCAGCCACTTGCTTTCTCCCGCTCGCTATGGACGAGCGCCTCTGAAACAAGACTCGCTAGACGGGTACTGTATCACTGCGTCCGGCAATGGGACTGCATTGCCCGGAGGGCTGGCGACCCAGGTCGGGGGATACTTGTTACCCGGGGCGACAGATCGAGCGGGGCTGCTGGCCGGCTTGTTCCCGTGCCCACAGGCCGTGCGTACCGGGCCCCGGTGGGGCATACGGTTTACAATGCTTTGACTCAAGTACCGGACGGCAATTGGCTGTGGGTATGATCTGGTCCGCGGCGCACCAGCCGGCCGAGGCCTAAGGGCATCAGCTTGCAGGCTCGCCGACAAGTAATGGGTTGCAGCCAAGAGCCTGCAGCTAGAACAAGAGGGCAACTTAGTGCGCGGTTGCTTCTGGTGGATTGCGCCAGATACACAAAGCGACTGGGCGTTGGCGGGATGGGGTCGAAAAATGGCCGGCGCCCGTCGGAGACCTGAAGGAGGCAGTGACCGAATGGTCACTTTATTCTGCCGGCGCATTCACCTCGCCGTCGTGCTGTTCCCCGGACTGGCGCTAGCATTCCTGCCGGTCGCGGATCCGTGGGGCCGACATGGGTGATCGCCAAAGCCACTTGGGCCCGGTGCTGTGCGTGGTAGGCGCGCGCCCCAACTTCATGAAGATGGCCCCTATCCTGCGTGCGTTCGGGCTGCACGCCGGCCTTCCTCCCGCGATTCTGGTCCACACCGGCCAGCATTACGACGCGGGGATGAGCGAGCGCTTCTTTCGCGATCTCGATCTGCCTCTGCCCCATGTCAATCTGGAAGTGGGCTCGGGTAGCCAGGCGCAACAGACCGCTGATGTCATGAAGCGCTTCGAGCCGGTGATGGACAGCTACATGCCCTCGTGCGTGCTGGTGGTGGGAGACGTCAATTCGACGCTGGCCTGCAGCCTGGTGGCGGCCAAGAAGCGGGTTCCGGTCGTGCACGTGGAAGCGGGGCTGCGCAGCTACGATCGCGGCATGCCCGAGGAGATCAACCGGATCGTCACCGACCAGCTTGCGGATGTGCTGTACACCACGGAGCGGGCAGCGAGCGAGAACCTGGCGCGCGAAGGAATTCCGTTGGAGCGCGTGGTGTTCGTGGGCAACGTCATGATCGACTCACTGCTGTCTGCCCGCGCGAAGGCTACCCACCCCGAGCACGTGCTGCGCAGCGCAGGTTGCGAGCTGCCCCCACGCGGTGATGGCTTCGGCCTCGTTACCCTGCACCGGCCTTCGAACGTCGACGACCCGCAGACACTCGAGCAAGTGCTATCGATCCTGGTCGAAGTGAGCCGTCGCCTGCGCCTGATCTGGCCCGTTCATCCGCGCGCCCTGAAGAACATCCAGCGCTTCGGTCTGGCGCGCAAGTTGAGTGGCGAGCGCGTAGTGCTGCTGCCACCAGCTGGTTATCTGGAAATGATCGGGCTCATGGATGCCGCCAAGCTGGTGCTTACCGACTCTGGTGGCGTGCAGGAAGAAACAACCGCGCTGTCGGTGCCCTGCCTTACCATGCGTCAGAACACCGAGCGGCCGATCACCGTGGAGCAGGGTACCAATACGCTGGTCGGGCGCGATGGGCGGCGGATTCTGAACCTCGTCGGCGAGATTCTCGCTACGGGTGGCAAACGCGGGCGGGTTCCAGAGCTGTGGGACGGCAAGGCCGCCGATCGGATAGCCCAGCACCTGGCAGGCTGGCTAGCAGTCAACAGAATCGGGGCGGAGGCGTAAGCAATGCTCGCCAATGCCATGAATTCACCCTTCGATACACCCCTTCCTCCGCTAGGCGCTCACCGCAACAGTTGCGCGGGCCTAGTTCCAGAAAGCGCTCGCCAACAACCCAGTCTATGATATCAGCGGGACGCATGATGCGCGGTTTCCTGCCCACGCTATCCGCTACTGTCTGAGCGAGTGCGGCGCCGGGATGGCCGGCGTGGATCACGTCGTGTTCTACGACAAGCCGTTCCTCAAGTTCGAACGGCTGATCGAGACTTATCTGACATTCGCGCCGCACGGATTCAAGTCGTTTCGGATGGCGATCCCTTTGTGGTTGAGGGAGAAGCTATTCCTCAAGGACCTGCTGAACAAGGAGCTGGCGCACCTTGAAGGGGGCAATGGCTGGAACGAGCAGCTCTTGTTCAGCGAGCACCACCTCAGCCACGCCGCGAGTGCTTTTTTCCCCTCGCCGTTCGAGGAAGCTGTTGTCCTGACGATGGATGGCGTCGGGGAGTGGGCGACGACGTCCGCAGCGATCGGGAAGGGGCACAGCCTCGAAGTGCAGAAGGAGATCCACTTCCCGCATTCACTGGGCTTCCTGTATTCCGCGTTTACCTACTACACCGGATTCAAGGTCAACTCCGGAGAATACAAGGTCATGGGCCTTGCGCCCTATGGTGAGCCGAAGTACGCGCAAACGATCTTCGATCGCTTGGTGGACGTCAAGGCCGACGGTTCGTTCAGACTGGACCTCTCGTACTTCGACTATTGCACCGGGCTGACCATGACCAACAGCCGGTTCGACGATCTCTTCGGGGGTCCGCCGCGGAAACCGGACCAGCTCCTGACCCAGCGCCACATGGATCTGGCGGCATCCGTCCAGGCGGTCACCGACGAGGTGGTCCTACGGCTGACCCGGTCGCTACGCGAGGAAACCGGGATCAGGAATCTGTGTCTGGCAGGCGGCGTCGCCCTCAACTGCGTAGCGAACGGCAAAGTCCTGCGCGACGGCCGATTCGATCACATCTACATCCAACCCGCGGCGGGTGACGCCGGTGGCGCGCTGGGTGCCGCACTGGCCGGGTATCACTTGCAGCTCGGTCGGGAAAGATTGGTGAACGGCGATGCGATGAAGGGTGCCTACCTGGGGCCCGCATTCTCGCAAGCCGAAATAGAGACGCGCTTGAAGAATTCCGGTGCGCATTTTGAAGTCCTCGACGAGAGCTGCGTTGATCGCAACCTGCGCGGGAGATCTGGCGCAAGGCAAGGCGCTGGGCTGGTTCCAGGGGAGAATGGAGTTCGGGCCCCGGGCGCTCGGCAACCGCTCGATCCTGGGCGATCCCCGCTCACCGACGATGCAAAAGACGCTCAACCTCAAAGTCAAGTACCGCGAGTCGTTCCGCCCGTTCGCCCCGTCGATTCTGCGCGAGCGTGTCGCAGAGTGGTTTGAAGCCGACTGCGACAGCCCCTACATGCTTCTGGTCGCAGACGTCGTGCCGCTCGAGGCGGCGGGAGATGACCGAGGCGGAGAAGATGCTGTTCGGCATCGACAAGCTCAACGTCCCTCGCTCCGACATTCCCGCTGTCACCCACGTCGATTACTCGGCGCGCATCCAGACCGTGCACGAGGAGACGAACCCGCGCTACTACGCGCTGCTGTCGGCATTCGAGCGCGAGACCGGCTGCCCGGTACTGGTCAACACCAGCTTCAACGTCCGCGGCGAGCCGATCGTCTGCACACCCGAGGACGCCTTTCGCTGCTTCATGGGAACCGAGCTGGATGTTCTGGTCGTGGGCGATTGCTACCTGCGCAAGGAAGATCAGGATCCCGCCCTGAAGCAGAACTATGAGACCGCATTCGAGCTCGACTGAGCTCTCAAACGGTTCCGGGTTCAGGTCTTGGCACCAAATTGACAATGCTTTGACTTACGACTAACCGGCGCGAAGCCGCTGTGAGTATCCTTTGGTCCAGTGCTCGCTGTTGACGGGCCGGCGGCCGTGGCCTAAGCGGCAGCCGAGTTCCTTGGCAGCAGAGCGTAGAATAGAACGAAAGCCGACCCAAGTGCCCCAGACCGGGCATCGCGCTGGATTGCAGGGATCGGCTATTTTCGGGTGTGGCCCCATCACGCCCTTTCGACCTTCAGGGAGGCGGTGACCGCATGGTCGCTGTGAGTCCATGCGAGTTGACCTCGCTGTCGTGCTGCTCGAGACATTCCTCGAGTTCTGTCATGTCTACCCGCGCGTCGAGAGGATCTCTGACACGCGTACTCGGCGAAGGCGGGACAGCCGAGAGGCTGGCGGGAGACAGCGCCCGTGCCTGTGTCCACGCAACCGTTGATCGAACGGCCAGAGTCGTGCGCTGCGTCGGCGCTCGGCTACTGGGGATGGCTCTCTCGGTGGGGTCTAGTTTCAGCTTCCCTGTCCATCACTGCGTCTGCCGCCGGCGGGGCTACACCCCCGGCGCCGCCACCAGCTCACATTCTGTGGACCGCAGGAATGGAGGAAGGGAACCTCGACGAGTGGTACGCCTACGACTGCGGCGATATTTACAATACACTCGACGGCGACACTGTGGCGAGTCGAGACCGCGCTCATACCGGGGATTGGTCTGCGAAGATGAGCATTTCGGCGACGAGCGACGCAAGTGAGACGTCCGCAACGCGCTTGAAGATCGGCGGGCCTCTGCCGGGACAGCGCGGCGGTCGTATATGGGACTCTCCGATAGAAATCCCGGTCGGTCGCTGATTCCACGTCGAGGTACGACACGTCTGCGCCGCGGATTTCACCGGCGCTATCCAGGTGTGGCAGGACGGTGTCGAGATTCTCAACCTCGAAGGCGTCAGGACGCGCTACGACAATGGGGATTGCCAGTGGTCCGCCAACAACTACGGCGAGTACGTCACACCGTCACCAGTGGTCATCTACATCGACGACCTCGCCATCTCGCAGACCCGGGTTGGCCCATAAGCCATGCGCGGAACAAAACTGTCGACTCGAATTTCGATGAGAATGACTTCGGCATAAGACGAGAACGTGCCGTCGCGATTCGACGACGCGACGAAAAGAAAGATCTAGCGGATGAATCGGGAGCCGCTATACTCCATTGCGAGCTTAGTTGGAGCTCGCGGCATCGTTGTCGTGATGTCGTCGACCGGCGCCATTTTTTCGCACTAAAGTTCCAGCGCTACATGCCGTAACCGATTACGCAGTTTCTATTACCTGCACATAAATAGGTCGAACCGAGAGAGTAAACCTGAAAAGGGCAAACCCATCGAAAGGTGGGGACGCAAAGTCACCGGTCTACAGGGGGCAACCCCCAGGACAGCGGGACCGCCAGGCACCAACAGTCAATGACCCGCCAGGGTCACGGGCTTTGCTCGAGGCTAAGCGCCCCGTCGGGTCGCTGTCTCTTGGTCTGGCCATAATTACAAGCGTCCTCTCCTTATGCGGTTGGAATGCCACGCAACCGGAGCGTCGCAATGGAGAACCTCAAGCCGTCACACGCTGTTTCTTCGTCTTCTTCCGCAAGCACTCGTTCATCCGTCGGAGTTTGTCGACGTGTAGTCGCAACAGGCCTGGCTTTTTCGGGTCAACCGCCGCGGCAGTGTCGACGCCGATGCCGCGGCTTCTGCCATCATCGCGCTACCTCAGGGCTCACGTAGTGGCGACGTCGATGTTCCTTGCCTTCGGCATTGTTGTTCTTAGCCGCCCCCAGCCAAGCCGGGCGCGTTTATGTCTGGCGCGACGCGCGGGAGTCCTGAACTACTCCGACACACCACCTCCCCCAGGGGCAGTGGATGTTAAGAGACTCAGGGTTCAGGAAGCCAAAAGGATGCAGCGCCGCGAGGCGCGCGGACAGGCAACCGGTCAGAGATGGAGGTGGGACTTCCAGCGGTACCACCGTGTCGACGTCAGGCGGCGGAGCCGCTGGGGGTGGAATGTCGGCCGCGGGCACAAGTGCTACGTCCGCCGGCGGTACGTCGAACTCGAGCAGCTCCTCTGGAGGGGCCGGCGGAGGTGCATCATCGTCCGGCGGGTCGTCACTCGCCAGCGGCGGGAGCACGCCGAGCAGCAGCAGTTCCAGCGGTACTGCCACAGCTAGCAACGGCAGCTCGGCGCCGAGCGCTGGTACCACTGCCGCGAGCACAACGCCTACGCCCGCCGACACGACGACGGCCAGCACCGGCACCTCGCCATCCGGTGGCGGTACGACCGCGACGGACAGCAGTGCGTCCAGCATCCAGCGATACGAGCACGGCTGGCGGCAGTACTTCGGCGTCGGGCGGTGGTGCGCCCGCGTCGAGCGGTGGTGCATCGACGCCTGGCGATACCACGGTTGCGGGCGGCACACCGACGTCGGGGAGTAGCACGCCTCCATCGAGCGGTGGCGCGGCCACGTCTGGGGGTACTGCCGCCAGCGGTGGTACTTCGACGCCGGCCGGTGGCACGACGACCGCGGACAGCGGTGCATCTACAGGCGGTAGCACATCGAGTTCCGGTAGCGGGGCTGCACCCACGCCGGCACCGACGGCTCAAATCCTCTGGACTGCCGGAATGGAAGGCGGAAACCTCAACGAGTGGACCGCCAACGACTGCGGCGAGAAGTACGACACACTTGGTGGCACCACCGTAGCCAGCCGGGACCACGCGCACAGCGGGAACTACTCTGCGAAAATGACCATCGGCGCAACCAGCAGCGGAGGTTCGACAACCGCGACTCGGCTATACCGCTGGTGTGAACAGAAGCTGAATCGTGAACTGTACTACTCCGTATGGTATTTCGTGCCGCAGCGTTACCAGGTGCAGCTGTATGGTTGGACCAATTGGATGCAGTTGAAAGGGGTGGATTCGCAAAACAACAGCCCGTTTTTCATACTTGGCATGAGCAATTTCTCGTCTGGGGCGATGCGCCTTGGGCTGACCTGGTGGCCTGGGCTGAAGATCGAAGGCCCACAGCCAGGGCAGAGCGGCGGGCGCTCGTGGTTGTCCCCGATCGAGGTCCCGGTCGGACGGTGGTTCCACGTTGAGGTACGCCATGTCTGCGCGCCGGATTTCACCGGTGCTGTCCAGGTGTGGCAGGATGGCGTACAGATATTCAAACTGGAAGGTGTCAAGACGCGCTACCCCACCGGAACCTGCCAATGGTCTCTGGACAACTACGGTGAGTTGCTGACCCCGTCGCCGGTCGTCATCTACACCGATGACGTCGCGATATCGAAGACGCGAGTTGGCCCATAAGCGACTACTGCCCTGCATTAGCTATTTGACTCCCTCTCCCTCCGGGCCCTCACGGGAGAGGGAGGTCTCGACGCCTTGGGCGGCAGCTGAATGGCTTGAGCGGCCGCGAAACGCGTCCGCCGCTTCAGGACTTCATCAGGCCTAGCGTTGCTGTCTCGTCCGCGTCGTCCTATTGCTCGCCTCGGACTTCGACGCAGAGTAGGGTCGGTCGTCTCGGTACCCGAGGTGGTGTCAGGTCGGTAAGTCGGTAACGCGACTGGCTCGCCGCCAAGCATTCCGTCAGCTCGGCTGCCAGCTCCTGCACAAACGGCTCGTGCAAGACTTCGAAGTGGTGCCCCGGGATTGAGCGGGTCTCCAGATGACCCAAGATCAATCGCTTCCAGCCGTCGTGCAGGTCAGGATGATCCCACGCGTGAAGCTTCCCCTTGAGCAAGACGGCATCACACTGAAGCGGGTGCATCCGACAAGACCATACAGCCATCGCCATGGTCTGCTCCAAGGACTGGTGGCGCAAAACGTTCGGAGATGATGCATCACCGACGCCGGAGAGCCACCATTTGGTTGTGGTCAAACGGCGCTGAAGGCTGTCCCTCACCATGCCTAGTGCATTGTGCAGGCGCTGCGCCAGGAATCTTCCCATCTCGGTAGGACTTGAACGGGAAAATTCCGTCCAACGGTGGGCGAGCCACTGGCTTAACGTAGCACGGCGACGACCTTGACCCGAATATGCGTCGATCAGCGCGAGCAGGGCGACATGCTCGCCTTTGGACTGAAGCTGCCGAGTCATCTCGAACGCTAGAAGACCTCCCATGGAGTAGCCCCCCAGGAAATAGGGTCCTACGGGCTGGTACTTCCGAATCTCCTGGATGTAACGGGTGGCCATCTCCTCGATGCGCGTCAGCGGCACCTGCTTGTTGTCTGCCCCCACGGCCTGAACACCATAGAAGGGCTGGTCGCTGCCCATGGATCCTGCTAGTTTGCGCAGATTCAGCACTTGCCCGGAGAGGTCGTGGATGCAGAAGAAGGGTGGTCGATTCCCTGAAGTGTGAAAGGGCACCACGCAGCCGGCGGGGGCATTCTCTTCGATCCGCTTGGCCATCTCGGCAACTGTCCCGCACTCGATCAGCACGGATTGCGGCAGCAAATGGCCGGTGACCGCTTCAACCAGCGCTAGAAGTTCGACCGCCTGCAGAGAGTCCCCTCCTAACAGGAAGAAGTTGTCGTGCAACCCAACTTTGTCCAGCCGGAGCGTTTTCTCCCACAAGCCCTTCAACCTGGCCTCTAGCGGTGTCGGCGCCCGCTCGTCTGTATGCTTCGTGGCGCGCAACGTGTCGACAACCCCGCTCAGACCAAGGGCCGCAGCGAGAGTATGGCGTTGGATCTTGCCGGTTGGTCCTTTCGGGATGTCGCCCGCGAACACGAACCGGCGTGGGATCTTGTAGTCGGCCAAGCGGGAGGACAGAAAATGGGCGAGCGCCTGCTCCGTCAGCGTCGTTCCCGGCTCCGCTACCACTACCGCGCCGATCTCCTCGCCCAAAGTCGGATGCGGGATCGGGAAAGCAGCGGCGCCGACGACGTTGGGATGGTCCAAGAGCGCGTCATCGACTTCCTTCGGCGAAACCTTCTCCCCGCCGCGGTTGATGATCTCCTTGAGGCGTCCGGTAATCGTGAGGTAGCCATCCTCGTCCAGCACGCCCTGGTCCCCCGTACGGAACCAGCCGTTTGCAAAGGCGGCAGCGTTGGCTTCGGCGTTATTTTCATAGCCCGACGTTACATTGAGGCCGCGGATGACTACTTCGCCGGCCGCCCCTGCCGGGAGCAACTCGCGGTTCGGGTCCATGATCGCAATTTCCGGCCCGGCAGCAAGGCCGACTGTGCCGGGCTTGCGGACGGCTGGCGGCAGTGGATTGCTCGCCATCTGGTGCGCGGCCTCGGTCATGCCATAGGACTCGATCACCGGTGCGTTGAACGTCTGCTCGAGTTTGCGCATGACGGCCGGCGCCAATGCAGCCGAGGACGAGCGGATGAAGCGAAGATGGACTTGATCGAGAATCGCGCGGTTCTGGTCCGCATGCGCGAGCACAGCCTGATGCATGGTGGGCACCGCGGTGTACCAGGTCGGCTTTGCTTCCGACATCCAGCGAAAGAACTCGAGCACGCCGAAGCCCGGCGTGCAGAAAACCGACGCCCCGGCCGCCAATGAAGACAGCACGCCACCCATCAGGCCATGAATGTGAAACAGCGGCATGATGTTGAGGCAGCAATCCTCCGGCGACAAGTTCAGTGTCTTGACGATATGGTGCGCCGAGGTGGTCAGGTTGCGCTGTGATAGAGGAACCATCTTGGGGCGAGAGGTGGTGCCGGACGTATGCAGCACGAGAGCGACGTCGCCGGGCCCGGCGTATCCGTCCGGCTGGGCTGGTCCGACAGGATCCCCGACGACAGAGAAGATCCCCGCAGGATCCTCTCTGCCGAACGCCAGCTCGAGGACGGGGATACGCAGTGCCTTCGCGACGGCGATCGCGGGAGACTTGCTATTGCGTTCGACCACCAGGGCTTTGGCGCCGAGGTCGGACAGATAAAAGTGGAAGTCGAATTCCCGGTAAGCAGGATTCAGCGGCGCCACGGCCGCTCCAGCCGCGATTCCGACGAAAGCTGAGGCCAATTCCGGGCCGTTCGGAAGGACGAGCGCGACCTTATCGTTGCGGCCGATCCCGAGAGCGTTCAGTGTAAGTACAGTTTGCTGAACGTGCTGGCGCAGAGCCGAATAGGTAAGCCCTGGCCGACCAGGGCCAGCCAGAGCGATCTTCATGGAATGTCCCACACCCAGGAGACAACCTATCGTGTTCTCGGTCAATGCTGTGCCGGCCATTTGCTCGTCGCTGCGCTTTCGCGGCGCGGCGTTGAGTAACGTTAGAAGTGTCGTCCCCATGAGACGACAGTAACGTTATCGGCAAACTTGGAAGACGCTGCATGCTAGTTGGGTTAAATCTTTTACAAATGCATTGCAGAGATTCGATCGAAGGCGGCGAGTCCCGCGACCTGACCGGCACGTGATTCGACCAAACCTCGGAACGGCCCCGGCCCCCCATCGAGCGAGGGTCGGGGGGGGCACAAGGGTGAGGTGTGGAGCTGCGCCTGCGGGTTCAGGAGTTGCAGGCCTGTGGCTGTGCGCCTCAGACCCCGACCCGAGTAGTTGTGGACCTGCTCGCGGCGCCGCTATCAGTGGTTGCGGGAATGCAGCCCTGCTCTGTGGCAATCACGGATTGACCTGAATCCGGACGGGTTGCCGCGGTTCGGCAGCAGAGCGAACAGACGGTGACTGCCCTGTGTTAGGTCGACCGGCTTGAGGATCACGAAGTTGATCGAGTACTCGACCTTGCCACTGGCATTGGTAGGCGCAAAGCCAAAGTCCACGATCATCGAGTTGTGCGGATCGGTGGGATCGACCTCTCCGTACGCCCTCGCAGTGATCTTCTCGTACGTCCCGACCGTCCCGCCCGGGCCCTGAAAGGACCGCCCGCCGAAGGTCGGGTTCTGCGAGTTCGCCGCATCGATCTCGATCCGCGTGATCCGCGCATCAGCACACGGGATGGCCAACAGAAACGCCCAGAGTCCGGCAACGACCATTCTGCTCAGATGGGGAAGCCTTGCGGAAGCCTCGAGTCGCGTCATTGAACCCTCCTGTGCGGCTTCCTTGAGTTGACCGGCGTGCGTCTTGCCGGAACTGATTTGTGTATACCGGGATCGCTCCAGCGCGAACTGGACGAGAGCCATCCTGCCCTCCCGTGCCGAGCTACGACCAGGTACACCACGGCCTGCGAATCGCATCACGCGGCGGCGCGCCTGCGCGCCAGAGCGAGGGCCGCGAACCCGAGTCCGAACAGTGTAACCGAGCTCGGCTCCGGCACGACGAACCGGGACACGGTCGCGGTGCCGGCCGGTGCGTCGACGATGCTGTCGCAGTACTGGCAGTCGAGGTAGAACCCGAAGCTGTCCCCTGCGCTGAGGCGAACCACCATGTCACCGGATTGCAGCGCAGGTCCGAAGTCGTCGGTGAGCTGGAACCGGCTAGAATTGATCAGGTAACCAAACTGATCGTCGGCACACCGAAATCCGTTTGGGTCGAGACGTCCCAGTGAAACCTGAGCTCGTCGTCCAGGGCCGTGATCGTGAATTGAACGGTGCAGGGATCGACCCCCACCGAGAAGCACCCGTCGTTGCCCCCGACGAGAGTGACTGCGCTCGGCGCGCCGCTAACTAAGGTCCACGGCCGCGAAAGCTCCTCCTCCCAGCGGCGTTCCGCCGAGCGAAACAGTCCAGTTGGAGGCATCGTAGCTTCCGCTGAACGCTGCTGATGCAGGTTGCGGAAGCAGAGGCAACAGCAACACGCCGCTTGCCACCAGCGAGCGCTGCATTATCTTCGTGGTTATCCCGGATCGACTCGGTGTGGGTCGATCTTAGAGGTTTTCCGGCATGCGCTTACGCCGCACGAGGATTTCCACTCAGGCCCTGACAATGTTGGGGGCCGCTTCGCGGTAAACCCCGCGAGTGTCAACGACCAGTCGTGCGTGCCTGCCGATGATGTCGTAGTCGAACACATCGTGATTCGTTGCGATCAGTACCACGTCGTACTGCTGCAGCGTTTCCGGGCTGATCGGGACACTCTCGAGCTCGAACCGGTACTTGCGCATCCTGGGGAAGACCGGGACGTGCGGGTCGGAGTAGTCGACCTGGGCACCCTTGTCAACCAGCAGCGACATCAGCTCAACTGATGGCGATTCGCGCATGTCGTCGACGTTCTTCTTGTACGCGATCCCCAGCACCAGAATTCGGCTCCCCTTGACCGACTTCTGTCGTTCGTTGAGAGCATCGGTGACCTTCCCGACCACCCAGTGGGGCATCCCGCTGTTGATCTCACCTGCGAGCTCGATGAAACGGGTGTGAACTCCGTACTGTCGCGCCTTCCAGGTCAGGTAGAAAGGATCGATCGGAATACAGTGGCCGCCGAGCCCCGGCCCGGGAAAGTAGGGTACGAAGCCGAACGGCTTGGTGGCGGCCGCACGAATCACCTCGTGAATGTCGACATCCATCCGGTCGGCAATCACCTTCATCTCGTTCACCAGGCCGATGTTGACGGCCCGGTGAATGTTCTCGAGGAGCTTGGTCATCTCGGCGGCACGTGTCGAGCTTACGGGCACGACCTTGTCCACCGCTTGCCTGTAAAGCGCCACCCCGACTTCGAGGCACGCAGGCGTGGACCCACCACAGATCTTCGGTATGCTGCGGGTCGTGAAGTGCGTGTTACCGGGGTCCTCTCGCTCGGGAGAAAAACAGAGAAACAGGTTCTCGCCCACTTTGAAGCCGCGCTTCTCCACTCGCGGCTTCAATTCCTCCTCCGTCGTGCCGGGGTACGTGGTGCTCTCCAGTGAGACCAACTGTCCCGTTCGCAGATGCGGAACGATGCTTTCCACCGTATTGATCACGAAGGACAGATCCGGTTCGCGGAAAGCGTTGAGCGGAGTGGGGACGCAGATGATGAGGGCGTCGGCCTCGGAGGCGCGGGAAAAGTCCTCTGTGGCTTCCAGCCCGCGCGCCCGTGCCGAGTTGACTGCGGAATCCGGGATGTGCAGAAAATAGCTTTTTCCGGCATTGATCGACGCGACCTTGCGGGCGTCGATGTCCAACCCGACTACTCGAAATCCCGCCTCCGAAAACCGCAACGCAAGGGGTAGGCCTACGTAACCGAGGCCGATCACGGCGACTACCGCCGTGCGATTGTTGCAGCGCTCGATAAAGGAAGCTGCGGAAACGCTTATCGTTGAATCACTGAGTCGCATGGGTCTGGTGCTCCGACCATATCTAGGAAGAAATTGCTTGCCGGCCGCGGGGGACGGTGCCTTGGTTGCTTAGGTCGACCCGGTGCAGGGATGTCAGGTGGCTCGAACCGCGCGTCTGATGCACGGCGTAGGGAAGGGGATGTCCACCCTCCTACGGCCTCTTGCTTCAGGGTCCCAGTCCGACCGCGGCTACGCAGTTCCCGGGTTTACGCCAGCTCCAGGCTGGGCTCGCTGAGCTCTTGAATGAGCCGCTTCGTCTGGCGGATGTTCGCGACGCTGGAGGCGCCGAACACGATGGACTGTATGTTGGTTTGGCCGCAGACATACTCCAGAGCCTCTCGCGGCGAGAGTGCCCCGGAGGCCAGCACCGACATCGCCATCGGTCGAAATCTGCGTGTGGTGATAGCCTTTTCATAGGCCTCCACTCCCCCGCACATGCGAAAGCCGATCTTGTTGATACTCGCGCAGACGATGGGATTCTCGATTCCGATGCCCTCCAGCACATCCAGGAGCTTCGGCAGATTCATCGTGATAAACCCGGGCTCGGCGCGGTACTTGTCCCGCACGTGCTGCGCAAAGATCCGAAACGCTTCATGGAATCCGAGCCCCAGAAGAAGGTCGGTCACTATGTTCTGTAGGAAGACGATGGGGGTGCTCAGTCCCTCGAACATCTTCATCTCGGCATCGATCAGGAGCTGGGCGACGCCTTCGACGTCCTTCCTCGCGACGGATACGCCGCCCTTGAGGATGGCGCCGAGCGCGCCGTCCTCCGGGAGAAACATTCTCAGGGCGTTAAGAGGGCCATGCTCGGTGACCGCATTGACGTACTTGTGAGCGTACGGCATGCACGGGTAGAACTGGAACTTGGCGTAACGTAAGGGATGAGCGCGCACATGGTCGCAGATCTCTCGGACGCGCTCGTGCGTGGTACACATGAATACCCTGATTCCCTCGTCGTACGCGGAATCCAGGACGTCCATGATGGAGCGTGTCGTTTGAAATCGAATCGCCTGGGCGCGCGCTTTCTCCTCCGACATGTGATTGACGCCGAAGAACTGGTTGTCGCCCAGAAGAATTCTTTCCACTTCAAGCTCCTTTCTCTATTCTTTTCTCGCCGACCGCAGCGTGCACCAAGACCTCAGCGCAGCAAGCTCCTAAGGACCTGCACCGCGCTGCCTCTGGGCTGCTGCCGCTTCCCGTTCGGCCGCGGAGACGCGAGGCTCGGGACTGTCCTATGGACGTCTTTTTGCATCATCGCCGCGACCAAGTCCGCGTCTACTGCGTTCCGGAACGTGCACACCGTGTGTGGGTCGCGCTGCTTCACGCTCTGGATGAAGTGGTCGATCTGTATGGAGTACTCCTCCCCACGCAGATAGAACCACACTGGCTTCGTCAGCTCCGTCGTGTTGCGCACGTTCCATCCAGGCACGAGCTCTGGCATCCCACGCACCGGTTCGCGGAGATAGACCTGGATCTCCTGGCGATCCGCGAGAATGCTTCCGTTGGCCCCCCAAATCGTCACTTTGACGGACATCTTGCGACAACTCTCGTCGCTCCAGTTCGCTGCAAGCTGGCCGGTCTTGCCGTCCGCGTAATAGAAGGTTGAGTACACTTCGTCCTCGACGTCGCGCGAGAACACTTGGTTGAGCACCGTACCCCCGACCGAGTCGGGACGTCCGACCAGATAGTTCACCAGGTCAATGGCGTGACTGGCATAGTCATACAGGCACCCTCCGCCGTCCCGTTTGCTGGAACGCCACGTGGAGCCCGTCGGACGCAGCACGACCGGTCCGTGGGCCTCTGCACGGAAATGGTGGATCTTGCCGATGGCCCGGGCATCGAGGAGCCGTTTCACCTCCTGGAATGTCGCCACAGACCGGTAGTGGTACCCGACCTGACTGACGAGCCCCTTCCTATCGGCGTGCTCTGCCAACGCCAGCCCCTCGGAAACGTCGAGGCAGAACGGCTTCTCGCAATAGACGTTGAGGTTCTGGTCCAGGGCTGTCCGCACCATCTCGGCATGAAAGCGAGAGGGCGTTGCGATCACGACTGCGTCGAGCTTTTCCTTGTGCAAGAGGGTGCGGTAGTCGCTGTAGCCTCTTATCCCCGTGTACTTGGTGAGCACATCCAGGATGTAGGCCGTGGAGTCGCACACCGCCACCAGCTTGACATCGGGGTGGGTGTTCAGGATTGCCAGATGCGACATACCCATCTTGCCCAGGCCGATTAGTGCGGCTCGAATCATTGTGAGATACCTTTCAACTCAGTTGCTCGGAAGGTAGGGCGTCAGGCAGTCAGGGTCATGGATTTCACCAGCTCGTAGGCTTGGCGTCCCTTTTCCAGCAGTTCCCGGTTCGCCGGGCGTCTCGCGCTTCGGTCGAGATACCCGAGCGCCTCCGCCGCGGTCAACGCGGGGCGGTGCACGAGTGCGCCGGCATTCAGGAGGTAGCGGTCCACATCGAGCAACTCATCCTGGTATACCGAGATCGTGGGGATTCCGAGCACCGCCATTTCGCGGGTCATCGTGCCGCCCGCGCCCACGAACAGGTCGCAGTCCGGTGCGATCTCGGCGATGTCGAGCGCGCCATCCACCACGCGAATCCGTTCGAAGCGCGGGTCACCATAGTGCTTCACCTGCTCCTTGTCGCGTGGCAGCACAGTTACGTCGAGCTCGTCCTGCAAACCCAGCAGCAGATCGTCCAGAAAATTTGTCCGGCCCCGGTAGTACTGAGCGGTCCGCGGTTCAGGGCGCACGTAGACGCTACGGCGCGCCTTGGCGCACGATCTTTCGGATCTTCTCAAGCTGCTCTCCATCTGATGAAGATAGATCCCCTCCTTTACCCCCGGATAGCGCACCACCTTCGAGAGCCGGGCGTACTGCCTCCGCAGGTGACCCGCCGACAAGAATTCCGGAACCAGGATCGTGGACGCCGCGAGGAAGGCCGGGACATTGCCCAGCGCCTGCTCGTTGTCGTTCATATAGATGGATTTCACGCCCAGGAGCCGGGCTACCACAGGGGAATGGAAGGAGCTCTGCGAGATCGCGACGTCTATCCCTTTGTCTCTCAGGAAGTCCCAAAGCTGATAGACGCGGACCGGGTAACCCCAGGCCTTTGCCACACGTCCGGCGCCGTAGTGCTTTCCAATGACCGTGTAACGGATCCTGTGGAGGTCGAGCAGGTCGACCGTGTTGGCAAGCGGGCGTGCAGTGACGATGATTTCATGCAAACGGCCGAGCTCCTCGATCATCCCGGCAAAGAGATTGACGTGCGGAGAGTTCGAGATTTCAAGCCAGATCTTCATTGAATGCCATCCAATTTCGGGCCTCGTGTAGTGCGAACGCCGAACCTAGGACTCGAGGGACGAAGTTGGCGGGAACGGCATCGACGTGGGCGCGAAGGGCGAATGCTTCGCCGCGGGGCGCGCGCGTTGCTTTGGTGCGCGCTATCTCCGTCGAAGCGAAGGGGCGGATCCGGGCGGTAGCGCAACCGAAGGAAGAGGGAGGCGGGCGACGCGCTCCAGGCGCGGACGACCAGTGCACCGAAAAACCGAGGGCGGAGCTCAAGGGTAAGCTGACCATGCCGCGAAGCTCATCGAGCTGCAAATGAACCGAAGAGCTACTGGGCGCAATGATTCAAGCCAGTAAGCCGGCGATCCTTTCCGAAGCCGCAGGGACTGGCCGAAACTGTAAGGACTGGCTCGATCGGAGCAATCGTCCGGCCGATATCGGAAACGTGCGTGACGCCCATCTTCCCCCCCAACCCCGAAAGCGGATGCAAGATAACCACACCCAACTCACGGGGACAAACCAACTGCGTTTGTTGTTAATGCTTCCAGGAGACGATGGTAGCGGGGTGCCTCCCAGTTTGGAAGAGAGGAATCGTTATATAAGTTCTACTATTTGCAAATGAATTGCAAACTCGAGTACACAGTTGCGCACGTCGCTCCGGAATCTCATGCGCGTCGCTGAACAGCCAGGGTTGCTGGATGGGCGCCGCACACCGAGAGCAACTTCATCGACGCGGCGATGCGGTCATGAATGGGCTCCCGAAATGCAGGGACCCCTTGTGCCTGCGTTGCCTATTCATGAAGTCGTCGAGCACTAACCATAGGGCGGAATAGGCGCAGCCCATTGCGCCGAATGGGGAAGACCCAACCATACGGCGGGTTACACTTTGCTAACTCGCCCTACGCGGACTACCGTCATTCCGGCGAAAGCCGGAATCCAGCGTCCGTCGAGGGCTTCCCTGGATCCCGGCTTTTGCCGGGACGACAAGCTTGCTGTAAGCGAATTCCGCAACGCTCAATTAGGGGTGCGAGCGCGGCTTCAGGTCTTGCGCCGGCCGTACACCGTAATTCCTCGTCCGGCAGCCGCGACAAGGCTATTCGTGACCTTGTCCGCGAATGTCATGAACATTGGTGTGCCCTTGAATCTCCACTCCATCAAGTCACTGTCGGGGAGCATGGACCGCAGAACGGTCAGATCGAATACCTCGGGAGTCTTCTTGATGGCGAGTTCATACGCCAGTCGGGCACCGTTCTGGTCGACGATGGTCACCGGTACCGTCTGTGCCTCCATCCTGATCGGAAAGTCGATGCCGAGCAGGTCCTCGGCCGCGTGAATCTGTGTCAAACATCTGAAGTACTCGACACCCAATCCCACAATCGCCGTCTTTCTTTGGGCCATCGCCTCGAAAGGCGTGCCCTTGCCCGTGCGCGTCGAGGCGAGGTGATGGGTTGCAGTCAGGATGTCCGCGAGCGGCCCTAGCGCGCAGATGCTATGCGTAGGATGCAGGCTTCTCTTGACACCTGGCATCCTCCGAAAGATCTCCGTTACGAGGCCCATTTCCGACACGGTCTTCTTGGCATCGAAGACATGCGACTCATAGTAGGCAGCGGGATTGTAGGATCGCCCTCCCAGCACGAAAGCAGGCATGACCAGGGTTCGGCTTGTCCCGCACAGTCCGATCAACTGCCTCACGATCTCATGGGGTGTTCCGGTATACATGGGTAACAGCCGATCGTAGGCGCTGTGGACCATGAGGACTTCGAAATCGTCCGGTATCCGAGACCCTCAGTTCATTGATCAGATCGTGTGCTGCGTACTCGCCATGCGCGAGCAGATGGAGCTTGCGCCAGCGCTTCCTGGAAACGGTGAGCCAGGTCTTGATGCTGTTACGCTGGTCTTGAGTCAAGACCTGTCTGGCAGCGCGATGCAGATGAGATTTCAGCGAGTTCAGACGAGAATGGAGAGCGAACTGCATTGAGGGGATCAGACGAATGAATTGGACGAGTTGTCATACGCCGGGCCTTGCTCGATTGGCCGCGACCCGGCTTTGGCTCGAGGAGGGCCGGTAGCTCATGCTCATCGAAGGTAACACCGAGGCTTTCGGAAGCACCTGGGGACGAGCGAACTCGCGGTACGTGACGATTTGCGTTTGCCCGACTTCGGAACAAAACCTTTCCAGCATGTCGAGCCCGTACCTCGAGGCGAGTTTCGAGTGCCCGATCACCACGAAGAGCTCGCTTCCCTTGCGAGCATGCTCATGGAAGGCCTCGTGAAGGAAGGTGGCCTTGTAGCCGTCGATGGAGACGGGATGGTGAGCGCGACGCGTCAACTTGCTTAGGAGGTCGTTCTTGCCTGCAGGGACGGCGGCGCCGTCGCCGAATGACCTGTGCAGATCCCCGCCGAACCTCTTCAAGAGAGAGTGCTTCCAGAAGAACAGCGGCGACAGTTCGCGCGATGCAATGGGCACCTCGAGGAAATAGCCGTCTTCTTGTTCCCGCAGCGGATCGGCCTCGAAGCGCCATGACGACTTGTCCGGAGCGCCACGGAAATCGAAGAAGTGGGTCGCGGAGTCGGCAGTACCGCCGGAGAATACAGTGCTGTCGACATAGATGCCGTTGGACCTGAGAGCCTCGCGGATCCTCTCGAACGGTTGGATGACCCAGCCGCCGGCGCGATACGCAAAGACCTGTTCGTTACCCGAGAACTCGGTTAGGGCCGCCTTGTAGCGGCTGACGATCTGCTCGATCTGAGCCGGTGGGAAGTCGTGCAGACGGTAGCGGCGCGTGTCCACGACCCATCTGGTGCCGTCCCAGTGGCAATCTTCCCAGTGGGGATGGATGTGGAGCTGTAGGTCATGACCTTGCCGGTGGAGTGTCTCGAGCTGCTTGCGCACTGCATCGAGATCGACCCGCAGAGCGGGGAACTGCGCTGATTGCTCGTGCAACCGGATGAGGAAGCCGGCGTCCACGAAAAGCGCAAACTTGAAGCCGAACCGGTCGGCGACCCGCAGCAGCGCGTTGGTAGGATCGAGCAGCGCTTTCTCCACGGTACCGGTGTTGGAGCCGAAGAACACCTCGTAATCCAGGGACAAGACGATTTTCATATGGGCCTCCCCAAGCGCACCGCGGTGACGCATCATTCCGGAGGCTCAGATGCGCTTGCACCGCGGGATCTTCCGAGTTGCTTTTCGCCGGTGCTTTGCGACGTGCTCGCTGCCCTGTCCCGCGATAGCGGGTTGCAGTTCTTCTTGTTGTCGGTGAGACCATCACGCTGCCAGCTTATCGGCGTGCAGCGCGTACGCGGCAGGCCGCGGCGCGCTGCGAATCAAATGATACTCACATCCTTGCAGGCAGAGGAGTCAAACATTGTTAATTCCGATTGGCAAGCCGCGGAATTCGGACGGCGTCTGCTGAAGGACTCTTTCCTGCGGCAACACGCTGAGCCGCCGCGGTCACGCAAGACGCGTTTGTCTCGCCCACAGACAGAACGAGGTGAGCGCAAACAATTGCCGACCCCTGTCTGCCTTGCCACTCACGTGCTCCTGCCATAGGGCCTCGACCGCAGGCCGCTGCAGCCATGCCCAGTGCGATGCGGATGGATCCAGCAATACCTCGGCTACACGGTCCTTCCAGACCGTCGCCGCCCATCCGCCAAAGGGCACCAGGAAGCCCTTCTTGCGACGGTTGACGATGGCCGGCGCGAGATGCCGGGCTGCGGCGAGCTTTTGGGCGATCTTGCTGCGGTGCAGAGATACCCGGTACCCGATAGGCAAGGACTCGACGAATTTCACCAGCTCGATATCCAGCATCGGCACGCGCGCTTCCAGCGAATGCGCCATGGAGATCTTGTCTCCGTACAGAAGGAGGTCGTCCGCGAGTCCCATTCGAACATCGATTGCCATCATCGCTTCTACGCCGGACACGCCGGCCGAACTGAGCCAATCCAGCCAGTAACGGATCGAACCGGCGGCGCAGCCCGGTTCAGCCGATCCCACGAGCTGGCGGCGCATCGAAGGGAAAAACAGCGCGTATGCCTGCTCGAACCGCCGCGCGCGATCGGCAACCGGGATGGATGCCGCGGCGCGCTCGATGAACTCGGGCACTTTGGGCAAGCGCTGCAACACGGGTTGGAACAAGGCGAGCAGCGATGGCAGGGGAATCCGGTCGCGCCACAGCTCGGCCTGGTAGCGGCGGTAGCCACCCCAAGGCTCGTCGGCGCCCTGCCCGGTCAACACCACGGTCACATCTTGGCGAGCGCGCTTGGCCAGGTGCCACATCGGCAGCACCGAACCTGTTCCCAGGGGCTCCTCGACGGCGGTGACGCAGTCTTCGAACGCATTCCACAGCTCGTCAGGCGTGACAGTGATGGGATTGTGCTCCAGTCCAAGCACGGCAGCAGTTTCGGCTGCGTCGGCCAGTTCGCACTCGTCGTGGTTCGCCCCGAAGCCGACCGTGTAGCTGGGCAATTTTCCGACTTGCTCCACCGCGAGCGCAGCCACGAGCCCGGAGTCGACGCCGCCGGAGAGAAAGACTCCGAGAGGCACGTCCGAAAGGAGTTGCCTCTTGACCGCCTGCGATAACAGCGCGTAGTACCCTTCTACCGCGTCATCGAGTGTTCCCGGAACCGCTCCGTCGGATACTGCGTATAGCATCGGAGATCATCCCGCCCGGTTTCGAGCTCCCGGATCAGGAGGTGGCCCGGCGGCAGCCGCTTGATGCCAGCGAGCAAGGTGCTTGGCGAGGGAACGAACCGCAGTGTGAGAAATGCCCGAAAGGCCTGCTCGTTCAATTGCCGCGCACTAGCGTCCAGAGTGCGTAACGCCCTGATTTCCGAAGAGAACGCGAAGTTGCCATCAGGGGTCGTCGAGTAATAAAGCGGCTTCACCCCGAATGGATCGCGTACCAGATAGAGCTTGCCTGCGATCAAATCGAGCGCCCCGAAAGCAAACATCCCGTTCAGACGAGGCAGGGTTCGCTCTAGACCCCAGGCGGAAATGCATTCAACCAAAGTTTCCGTATCGGAATGCCCGCGCCAAGCCATGTGAACCTCCTTCCGGAGCTCCAGGTGGTTGTAGATCTCGCCGTTGAATGTCACCAGCCAGCGACCGTCCTGGCTGCGCATGGGTTGGCGACCAGCGGGGGAAAGATCCAGGATCGAGAGTCGCGTATGCCCCAACCACGCGTGGGCGGGTCCAACGCGGATCGATTCCGAACCCGATCCGTCCGGGCCTCTGTGGCGCAGCAGGTCCAGCGCGGCCCCAGGGACGTGAGCGATGGGAGAGTTAGAGACGATTCCTATGACGCCGCACAAGCTATATTTTCCCTTTCGAGGAGAAGATTTTTCAGCTCTAGGGTCGCATCATGTGACCCCAGATGAGGAATGGCGCAGCCAGTCGACCACCCCGGCAAGAAGCATGCCTTGCTTTCGACTACGATGCGCTCGAGGAGGCTTCCCGTTTGATCGACTCGACCCGGATGCCGAGTTCCCGATACATCCTTTCGAGATCCCCAACTACGATGTCAGCCGAGTACCGCTTGCGAGCATCTCTGTGCGCGAGCTCCCTGAGCCGAGTTCGCAGCGCATCATCGCTGAGAATTGCGACGATCGCCCGGGCCAGCGCCTCTGGTTGGCCGGGCTCCACCAGCAATCCATTGACGCCATCCTGGATTGCGTCCGGAATCCCTCCTACGGCTGTGGCCACTACGGGTACGCCACACGCCATCGATTCCAACACACCGATCGGCAACCCTTCGTAGTAAGAAGGCAACACGAAGACGTCGACCTCTCGCAGCAACTTGTCTTTCCTGGCGCCATCGACCCAGCCCGGGAAGCGCACCGCCTGTTCGACACCTAATGATCGAGCCAGATCCGATAGCGAGTCGACATCGCCGGTGCCGGCAAACACAAACACGGCCTCCGGCACCGAGCGCAGAACGGGAGCGATGGCCCTGACAAGATCGAGGACTCCCTTCTCTTTCTGCAGCCACCCGAGAAACAGGACAGTCTGTGCCGGGTGCCGAAGCGGCAGAAGACGGATCGGGATAGCCACGGAATTGGCGATGACTGTCGTACGCGCCGTCGGTACGATTTTGCGCACTTCGTCGCGCCAACGCTGAGTGAGCACGACGACGCGCGCGGAGTTGCGCAGTATGGTTCGAACCCAGGCCTGCGCAAGGGTATTGCACCCGCGCTGGTAGAAAACGGGAAAGCGGCCGTCATGGAGGTGGAATATGTAGGGAACCCGGAACAGGCAAGTCAACCCACACAGCACCGACTTGCGCCAGAAACTCCCATACGCTGCGCTATGCACGTGCACCAGTGCGACGCGCCTTTGCGCGAGCAGCCACAATAATTCCCACAAGGCAGGCAGCCATGCTCGCAGTTGAGTCAATGCTCCTCGCCCTTCGTACGTGGAGATGTAACGTACCGGCCATTCCCGAAGATCCCTGCCGCGGCATACGATCTGGCGACTGCAGTCATGCCTCCCGGATACGCCAGGCTGGGGCCGAGCATGAGTATCAGCCGTGAACCCATTTACAGCGCTTGTGCTTTGAAATCGATGAGGCTGGTCCCGCTTAACGGCGAGACCGACTGCAGGTGGATCGAGAATTACGTGTGGCCGCCAGGGCACTCAAGGTACGACCGGTGCAACCTGCTCTCTGCAAGCGAGCCGCCAGCAGCTGCAAACTGGCGGGGTCGACATCGCCCATCGGGGCCTGAGTGGCACCCGTGTCGGCGGCTCCTCCGGGAACCTTCAGCGCCCACGCGCGCTGCGAAACGCGAACGCGCAGCCCACATACATCCGAGCCCGAGCAGTGAGGCGGCGAGCAGCAGCATCCCCCAGTTCGGCAACGCGGGAACCTGTGCCACCGGTGCCGGGTTGCGAGCCGCGCCCGAGTCGGGGGCGATCTGCAACGACGACACATCCACGGCTTCGAAGGCCGATCCAGGCACCTGAGGGTTGCTGGTAAACAGACTTTCAGGCCAGCGGCTGTCCATCGCGCCTTTCAAATGCCAGGGCAAGCCGTTGTCGATAACCATCATCCCGTACTTCTTGAGCGCCCGCAGGATGACCTGTGCCTCCGGCGTAAAAGCGGAAATATCGAAGTTGGCTTTTAGTCGTACCCGCAACCCCATCGGAGGGAACGCAGGATCGGTCGTGCTGCCGGACTGGTGCCGCGCCGGCCACACATAGGCACGCTGCGTTTGTCCCACCGAGAAGCGCAGCGCATGAGTGATCTCGCCTGCCGTGACCTCGTCGTAGCGTGCCAGACCAGGAAAGATCGGCAGGCCTGCAGCGTCGGCCGAAGTCCAGCCGTTCGGCCGCAGAGCGTTGC